>CAXTIU010000008.1:45168-176370 GCA_964244495.1 uncultured Beijerinckiaceae bacterium | reverse complement strand
ACCAACAATCTCCTCGGCAAAGGCTGAATAACCTCCTTGGTAACGACAGCTAGGCGGCCCTGACCGGATCCCGTTCGTTCTGCGCTCGGGCCTGCCCTGGGAGAGGCTGCCCGCCGAGATGGGCCGCGGCTCGGGGATGAGTTGCTGGCGCAGGCTGCGGAAACGGCTGTTGATCTGCGGGGTGGTGACCGTGGTGAGATGGGCCTTGCGCGAGGGCACGTCGCGGGGCTCCTGGCTCGCCGCCATGCTGGCCCGGAAGCCGCGCTTGGTGGTTGCCGTCGCCCTGGCCAACAGGATCGCACGGGTTGCCTGGGCCTTGCTGGCCAAGGGTGGTGTTGACAAGGTTTCGGGAGCGGTCGCCGCCTGAGCGGCAGCCGCGTTCGGAAGCGTCGGTGATGTGGGAAGGTTGATCGAACGGGTAGCGGCAAACGGTCAATGAGACAGCGTCGGGAACATCAGCGTCAAACGGAGCACCTCACGTGCGCCACGACGGAGTGGACCCGGTCCGCGGATCTCGATACGGCCTCGCGGCAGGTGAACGGCCGCATCATGATGCCGGACACACGACAGCACCTGACCACATGCTCGGACCTGCAGAAACCTCTTGCACCAAAAGGGGCGTCCACACACGTTTGACGCGGGACCCGCCGGCCGCCTAAGCAGGCCTTCCGATGCGAAACCACGACGTGTCGAGCGATGACACGGCCACCCGCAGCGAACCCCTTGCGCACCTTCTTCCCCGATTTCGTCACGATCCTGCGCAGCGGCTTGTTCATGCATTCGGCCTATGCCAACCGCTATCTCGGGGCGCGCTATCACCTGCCGCTGGCGCTGGGCCACTACCTGCTGGTCGGCGAGGCGAGGGGCAACCGCCCCCACCCGTTCTACGATCCCCTGTTCGCCAAGACCCGAGGCATCGCCGGCTTGGCCGCGTACCTCCGTCGGCCGGCCCTCTGGTGCCTGCCGCCCTCGCCCCTGTTCGACCCCGCCCACTATCGCGCGACGGCCCCAGCCGGCGGCAACCCGCTCGTCGACTTCTCCCGCCGGGGGTTCGCCGCCGATCGCGACCCCTCGGTCGGCTTCGACACCGCCTTCTTCAAGCGCGTCGTCGCCTTCTACCGGCCGGACAAGGCGGAGTTCGCCTTCGAGCTGATGGCCGACCCCGCCCGGCCGATCACCGGGGACGAGCAGGCCTACAAGGCCCGCGCCGACGCCTTCTTCGCCGCCATCGACCTCGCGGTCCTCCGCCGGCCGGCGCGACGGCGGCGCTTCCTCCTCTTCATCCAGGGCGGCCGCGCCTTCGCCAACCCGTACAAGGACCCGGCGCGCCGCTTCGACGTGCTGCTCAACGACTACACGGCGCCCCCCGTCCCGGACGGCTCCGACCCCCACGAGGCCGGCTACGACGCCGACTTCGACGCGATCGCCGTGCAGCGCGGCACCAAGACCACCGCGATCCGCAAGCTGCTCCGCGACGCCCCCGAGCTGCTGCTCGGCTACGACCACGTGCTGTTCCTCGACGACGACGTGAGGCTGAGCGGCGCCGATATCGAGCGGCTGTTCGCCACCGTGACGGCGCACGGCCTCGACCTCGCGCAGGCCTCGCTCACGGCGGGCTCCGCTTGCGCCTTCGCGGTGCTCAAGCAGCCGCAGGCCGGCGCCGGCCTGACGCCGCTGACGAGCGTCGAGATCATGATGCCGGTGCTGTCGCGCCGCGCGCTGCGCGACTGCGGCTGGGTGTTCGGCGAGGGGATCAGCGGCTGGGCGGTCGACTTTTTGCTCGGCGCCGCCGTGCGCGCGCGCTTCGGCAACACCGTGGCCCTCGTCGGCCACGTCGTCGCCGCGCACGAGCGCCCGATCGACACGTTGGACGGCGCCTTCTATCGCTTCCTGCGCGCCCATGGCATCGAGGCGACGACGGAAGCGGGGCGCATCGCGGTCAACCACGGCATCGAGGTGTCGGCCACCGCCATTCGCCAGCACCCCGAGCCGCTCGCGCCGGCCGGTTAGGCCGGCACCCGGAGCAGCGCCTCCAGCGTCTCGATGCGGTCGGCCTCGCGCGCCGGCTTGTCCCAGCGGATGCGGGCGACGCGGGGGAAGCGCATCGCCACCCCGGACTTGTGGCGGGTGGAGCGGTTCAGCCCGTCGAAGGCGATCTCCAGCACCAAGCCGACGTCGCGGTCGTGCACCACCTCGCGCACCGGGCCGAAGCGGTTGACCGTGTTGTTGCGCACGAACTTGTCGAGGCGGGCCAGCTCCTCGTCGGTGAAGCCGGAATACGCCTTGCCGACCGGGATCAGCGCCTCGCCGCCCGCTTCCGTGCGCCACACCCCGAAGGTGTAATCGGAGTAGAAGGACGAGCGCTTGCCGTGACCGCGCTGGGCGTACATCATTACCGCGTCCACCGTGTAGGGCTGTCGCTTCCACTTGTACCACGGCCCCTTGGGACGGCCCGGCACGTAGATCGAATCGGCGCGCTTCAGCATCAGCCCCTCGATCGCTTCCGCGTCCGGCCCAGCCCCGTAAGCCCCAGGGTCGCGGCGGGCGCGGGCAAGGTCGTCCCAGTCGGCGAAGGCGACGAGCGGCGACAGGTCGAGCTTCTCGTGGGCGCAGGCCTCCACGAACGAGGCCAGGTGCCGACGGCGCTCGTCGAAAGGCAGCGGACGCAGGTCCGCGCCACCCAGCGACAGCAGGTCGTAGGCGCGGATATGGGTGGGGTAGTCGGCGATCAGCTTCAGCGACACGGTGCGACGGTTGAGCCGCTGCTGCAGCACGCCGAAGGGCTGCACGAGGCGGTCGCGGACGATCAGCAACTCGCCGTCCAGCGAGAAGCGGTCGTGCGGCAGGGCCGCCAGCATCTCCGCGAGGTCGGGGAAGGCCTCGGACAGCTCCTCGCCGGTGCGCGAGTAGATCCGCACCGCGCCCGACCCGTTCGCCTCGACGCCCCGGGTCGCCTGCACGCGGATCCCGTCCCACTTCCATTCCGCGCGGTAGTCCATGGGGTCGAGCGCGGCGACGTCGCGCTCCTCCAGCGGATGGGCGAGCATGGCCGGGCGGAACGGCGCGGGGTCGGTGGCGTCGGGCTTGTCGGCGCGGCCCTCGACCCAGGCGAACAGGTCGAGGTAGGGCGGGCGCAGCCCGTGCCACACCTCCTCGATCTCGTTGGGCGCCTTGCCGCCCAGTTCCGCCACCGCCGTCTTGGCGAGCCGGGCGGAGACGCCGATGCGCAGCGAGCCGGTGATGAGCTTGAGCAGCGCCCAGCGGCCGTTCTCGTCGAGCGCGTCGAGCCAGCCGGCGAGGAGGCGCGGCAGGTCGAGCTTGCCGGACGTGCCCAACGCCTCGACGACGTCGGACAGGTGGAGCGGCGGCGCGTTGTGGCCCAGCCCTCCGCGCGAGGGCGGCGGCGCCGGCCACAGCAGCGCCACCGCCTCCGACAGGTCGCCGACGTAATCGTAGGACAGGCCGAACAGGTAGGGGTCGACGCGGGCGCTTATGAGGGAGCGCACGAGGTTGGGCTTGGCGTGGGGGAAGGAGAGCGCCCCGGTCAGGGCGGCGAGCGCGTAGCCGCGCTCCGGGTCCGGCACGGTGCGGAAGTAGTCGGCGAGCACCCGCAGCTTGTTGTTGCGGCCGGGTTCGTAGCTCAGGCGGTCGAGCAGCAGAGCGAAGCGGTTCATGGGGTGGTCTTGTTCATGTGGCCTTGTTCATGTGGCCTTGTTCATGGAGCGGTCTATCGGGCACCGCCGGCGCGGCGGCGAGCGCGGTGCCGGAGGAAGCGAGGGGCGACGCTCCGGGCGCGTCGCCTCGCAGCGGCGGGACATGCCTGCCACGCTCAGTTCCGCCAAACCAGTTCGCCCCCGAGCACCAGCAGGCCCAGCAGGAAGCAGAGCCGGAACGTGGCGGGCCGCACCCGCGCCCGCAACCACCCGCCGAGCGCCATCCCCGCGAGCGCCGGCGCCAGCGCGAGCACCGAGGCGCCGGCCACGCCGGCCGGTAACGCCCCGTGCCAGGCAAGCCCCGCGGCGAGGGCTAGCGTGGACGCGGTGAACGACAAGCCCAACGCCTGGATCAAGTCGTCCCGCTCCAACGCCAGCGCCCCTAAATAAGGCACGGCGGGAATGACGAACACGCCCGTGGCGCCGGTCACCAACCCCGTCACGGCACCCACCAGCGGTCCCGCCCAGGGCTCGGCCCGGACCGGCACGCGCAGGTCCGGCCTCGTCAACCCGACGGCGGCGTAGGCCATCAACGCCGCCCCCAGCGCCGGCGTCGCGAAACGGGTGGCCCCTCCGGCGATCAGGCCCGAGCCCGCCCAGGTACCCAGGCCGATGCCGAGCATCATGCCCCGCAGCCGCACCAGCAGCGCCCCGAAGCGCCGGCCGCCGAGCAGCTGCCACAAGTTCGTCACCAGCGATGGTACGAGCAGGAGCGCCGCCGCCTGCGCCGGCGGCATCACGAGGCCGAGCAGGCCCATCGCCACCGTCGGCAGGCCGAGGCCGATCACGCCCTTGACCAGCCCGGCCAGCAGGAACGTGGCGGCGATCGACAGCAGGTGGGACAGGACGGGTTCCATGCGCCACCATGGACAGGTGACGGCCCACCGGCAATGCCGCCCGATCGACCGGCGTCCCGCATCACTCCGCCGCGATGGCCGGTCTTCCTTCGAGCAGGGAGGCGATGAGCGCCCGGTCTGCCGGCGTGGCCGGGTTGTAGACGATCAAGCCGAGATCGGGCCGGGCGTCGACGGCGAACGCGGAATATTCCAGCGTGAGGGGTCCCAGCTGCGGGTGGCGCAGGTGTTTCACACCGTCGCCGTGCGTCCGCACGTCATTGTCGCGCCACAGGGACGCGAACTCGGGGCTCGACCGGCACAGCTCGTCGACGAGCGGCGCGACCTCGGCGCCGGCGCGGGCCGCATCGATCCGGAAAGTGCCCACGACGAAACGGGCCACGGCCTCCCATTCCCGCTGGGCGGCGCGGATGCGGGGATCGCTGAAGATCATGCGCAGGATGTTGCGCCGGTCGGGCGGCATGGCGCCGTAGTCGGTGAGCACGGCGGCGGCCGCGCGGTTCCAGGCGACGACGTCCCACGTCGCCGTCCTGACGATCGCCGGGCTGTGGGTCAGCGCGTCGAGCAGCCGCTGCAGTCGCGGCGTGATCGCGTCGCCGCCCCGGTACCGGACGTCCGGCGGGCGGCCGAGGCCGAGCAGGAACAGGTGCTCGCGCTCCACCTCCGTCAGGGTCAGCGCGCGGGCGATCCGGTCCAGCACGTCCGCCGAGGGCCGTCCGCCGCGGCCCTGCTCCAGCCAGGTGTACCAAGTCGCGCTGATGTTGGCGCGCTGCGCCACCTCCTCGCGGCGCAACCCCGTCGTCCGCCGGCGGTCGCCGGACACGCCGAATGGCTTGGGATCGAGTTTCGTGCGCCGGGTCCTGAGATAGGCGCCGAGCGAACCGTTGTCGGCCACGGCTGCACACCCTGCTAGCGTTTATACCGGGATAATGTCCCATCTTTACCGGCTGAGGCGGCTTGCCGACAAGGGGGCATAGGACCCTTGGAGGCTTGGGACATGCGGGTATTCGTGACAGGTGCCACTGGATGGGTCGGCTCCGCCGTGGTCGAGGAACTGGTCGGCGCCGGCCACCAGGTGACCGGCCTCGCCCGGTCCGACGACAAGGCGGTGGCACTCGCCGCCACGGGGGCGATGGTTCTGCACGCCACGCTCGACGACCACGACGCGTTGCGCGCCGCGGCGGCGGCGGCGGACGCGGTGGTCCACCTCGCGTTCGACCACGATTTCTCGAAATTCGCCGCCAGTGCCGAGCAGGACGGGCGCGCGATCGAGGTGCTGGGAAGGGCCCTTGAGGGATCGAGCCGCCCCCTCCTCGTCACCTCCGGCATCGCGTTGCTGGCACCCGGTCGGTTCGCGACCGAGGCGGACGTGGCCCCCTTCCTTCCGTCCTTCCCCCGCAGGTCCGAAGCCGCCGCGCGCGGGCTCGCGGCGCGCGGGGTGCGTGCCATGACCGTCAGGTTGTCGCCGTCGGTGCACGGCCTCGGCGATCACGGCTTCATCCCGATCCTGATCGGCCTGGCCCGGGAAAAGGGCGTGTCGGCCTACCTTGGCGAGGGCGCGAACCGCTGGCCCGGCGTGCACCGGTCGGACGCCGGGCGCCTCTACCGGCTGGTGATCGAGCGGGGCGCGAGCGAGCCGGCCTACCACGCGGTGGCGGACGAGGGCGTACCGTTCAAGGCGATCGCCGCCGTGATCGGCCGCCGGCTCGGCCTGCCGGTCGAGTCGCGGGGCCGCGAGCATTTCGGCTGGTTCGCCGACTTCGCAGGCGCGGACATGCCGGCATCGAGCGAGCGCACGCGGGCGCTACTCGACTGGACGCCGACGGGGCCGGACCTGCTCGCCGACATCGACCAGCCCGGCTACTACACCCCGTGAGGACGTGGCGCCCGGTCTCAGGCGGCGCGCGCGTCCGCCGCCAGGGTGTTGAGCGCGGCCATCGCGTCCGGCGGCACGTCGAGCGCGGCGGCGGCGAGGTTCTCCCGCAGGTGCGCGAGCGACGACGTGCCCGGAATGAGCAGGATGTTGGGCGCGCGGCGCAGCAGCCAAGCCAGCGCGACCTGCATCGGCGTGGCGCCCACGCGCGCCGCCACAGTGGACAAGGTCGCCGACTGCAGCGGGTTGAACCCGCCGAGCGGGAAGAACGGCACGTAGGCGATGCCGGCGGCGGCCAGCTCGTCGATCACGGGGTCGTCCGCCCGGTGCGCGACGTTGTACTGGTTCTGCACGCAGACGATCTCGCAGATCCGGCGCCCCTCCGCGATCTGCGCTGGCGTAACGTTGCTCAGCCCGACGTGGCGCACAAGCCCCTGCCGCTGGAGGTTGGCGAGCACGGTGAGGGGCGCCTCGATCGACCCCTCCGCGAGCCCGTGGGCGAACAGGACGCGCAGGTTGACGACGTCGAGCACGTCGAGGCGGAGGTGGCGCAGGTTGTCGTGCACCGCCTTCGTCAGCGCCTCGCGCGAGAAGGCCGGGTTCCAAGACTTGTCCTCGCCGCGCACGGCGCCGATCTTGGTGACGATGACGAGGCCGTCGGGATAGGGGTGCAGCGCCTCGCGGATGAGGTGGTTGGTGACGTGCGGGCCGTAGAAGTCACTGGTGTCGATGTGGTTCACGCCGCTCGCCACCGCCTCGCGCAGCACCGCGAGCGCCGCGTCATGGTCTTTGGGCGGACCGAACACGCCCGGCCCGGCGAGCTGCATGGCGCCGTAGCCGAGACGATGCACGGCGCGGTGGCCGAACGAAAAGGTGCCTGACGCGTCGATGGGGGGCATGGTCGGTCTCCTTGGGGATCGGCACATCCCTAGCGGTTGCGGGCTCGGGCGATAACCGGGTAAAACCGGCACAAGCTGTACGGCGTGGCGAACGATGACGGCGGATATCGCGGACCTGAACGCCTTCCTCGCCGTGGCGCGCGCGAAGAGTTTCCGCGGCGGCGCGCGGGCGAACGGGGGTAGCGCGTCCGGGCTGAGCGAGGCGGTGCGCCGGCTGGAGGGCCGGCTCGGCGTGCGGCTGCTGAACCGCACCACGCGCTCCGTGGTGCCCACCGAGGCCGGCGCACGGCTGCTGGAGCGGCTCGGCCCGGCCCTCGCCGAGGTGGACGCGGCGCTCGACGTGGTGAACGGCTACCGCGACCGCCCGGCCGGCACGCTGCGCCTCAACGTGCCGGTCAGCGCCGCGCGCCTCGTGCTGCCGGCGATCGTGCCCCGCTTCCTCGCCGCTTACCCGGATATCGCCCTGGAGGTGATCGCCGACGACGGCTTCGTCGACGTGCTCGCCGCCGGCTGCGACGCCGGCATCCGCTACGACGACCGGCTGGAGGGCGACATGATCGCGGTGCCGATCGGCCCGCGCGTGCAGCGTTTCGCCACCGCCGCCGCGCCGGCCTACCTCGAACGGCGCGGCCGGCCGGCACATCCGCGCGACCTGCTCGGCCACGCTTGCCTGCGCGGCCGCTTCGCGTCGGGCGCGACGACAACCCCGTGGGAGTTCGAGCGCGACGGCGCGGTCGCGCGGGTCGAACCGTCCGGTCCGCTGCTCGTGCTGGTCGGCGCGGCAACCGACCTCGCGGTCGACGCGGCGATCGCCGGCACCGGCGTCATCCACCTGTTCGAGGACTGGCTGCGCCCACACCTCGTAAGCGGCATGCTCGAACCCGTGCTGGAGGACTGGTGGCAGCGCTTTTCCGGCCCGTTCCTGTACTACCCCGGCCGGCGCCTGCCGCCGGCGCCGCTGCGGGCGTTCGTCGATTTCATCAGGGCGGGTTGAGTTCCCCATCCAGGAACGGCAGCAATGCGGCCAGGAGGTCGTCCGGCCGTTCCTCCTGCAGGGTGTGGCCGCAGGGGAGCGCGCCGCCGCCCACGTCCGTCGCCTTCTCGCGCCAGGTGGCGAGCACGTCGTAGAGCGCGCCGACCGTGCCCTTGGCGCCCCATAGCGCCAGCAGCGGCACGCCCACCCGCGCGTCGCCATCCGCCGCGTCGTGCTCCAGGTCGATGGTGGCGGCGGCGCGATAATCCTCGCAGATCGCGTGGATCGCCGCCGGCGTGTAGCAGCGCAGGTACTCGGCGAAGGCGGCCGGCTCGGTCGCGCCCGGCGTCTTGCTCTGTCCATCGATGTGGGTGCGCAGGAAGTATTCGGGGTCGGCGCCGATCAGCGTCTCCGGCAGGGGCGCCGGCTGGATCAGGAAGAACCACCAGAAGTAGCGTGTGGCGAAGGCCTTGTCGGTGCGCGCGTACATGGTGGCGGTGGGCGCGATGTCGAGCACGGCCACGCGGCTGACGCGCTCCGGGTGGTCGAGCGCGAGGCGGTGGGCGACCCGGCCGCCCCGGTCGTGGCCGACCAGCGCGAAGCGGGCGTGGCCGAAGGCCTCCATCACCGCGACCTGGTCGGCGGCCATCGCGCGCTTGGCGTAGGCGGCGTGGCCCTCGCCGCCGTTCGGCTTGCCGCTGTCGCCGTAGCCGCGCAGGTCCGGGGCGACCACCGTGAAGCGCTCGGCCAGCCTCGGCGCCACCTTGCGCCAGGTGACGTGGGTCTGCGGATGGCCGTGCAGCAGCAGCAGCGGCGGGCCGCTTCCGCCGACCGCCGCCCGGATCGTCACGCCGCCGGGTGCGGCGATGTCGTGCAGGGTGAAGCCAGGCATCAGCGGGGCCGGACCGATCGTGCTCACGTTGTCCATCATGGATGCCCTTCCAACGAACCGCCATTGAACTGGGCCGGCGCGGCCCTAGGTCCACCAACATATGATAAAAGAAGGGACGGAACCCGCCATGTCGACCAATCGCTTCTACCGCATCGCCGCCATACCCGGCGACGGCATCGGCACCGAGGTGATGCCGGAGGGGTGTCGCGTGGTGAACGCTGCCGCCGACAAGTACGGCTTCAAGCTGACCTTCGATGATTTCGACTTCGCCTGCTGCGATTACTACACGAAGCACGGCACGATGATGCCGGACGACTGGAAGGAGAGGATCGGCGGCCACGACGCCATCTTCTTCGGCGCGGTCGGCTGGCCGGATACGGTGCCGGACCACGTCTCGCTGTGGGGCTCTCTGGTGAAGTTCCGCCGCGAATTCGACCAGTACGTCAACCTGCGTCCGGTGAAGCTGATGCCGGGCGTGCGCTCACCGCTGGCCGGGCGCGAGCCCGGCTCAATCGACTTCGTGGTGGTGCGCGAGAACACGGAGGGCGAGTATTCCGCCGTGGGCGGCAAGATGTTCGAGGGCACGGACCGCGAGTTCGTGGTGCAGGAGACGGTGATGACGCGCCACGGCGTCGACCGGGTGTTGCGCCACGCCTTCGAGCTGGCGCGGAGCCGGCCGAAGAAGCACCTCACGTCGGCCACCAAGTCCAACGGCATCTCGATCTCCATGCCGTACTGGGACGAGCGCGTGGTGGCGATGGCGAAGGAATACCCCGACGTGCGCTGGGACAAGTACCACATCGACATCCTGACCGCGCATTTCGTGCTGAACCCGGACCGCTTCGACGTGGTGGTGGGCTCCAACCTGTTCGGCGACATCCTGTCGGATCTCGGGCCGGCCTGCACCGGCACGATCGGCATCGCGCCGGCCGGCAACATCGACCCCGAGCGGCGCTACCCCTCGCTGTTCGAACCGGTGCACGGCTCGGCGCCCGACATCGCCGGCAAGGGGATCGCCAACCCGATCGGCCAGATCTGGGCCGGCGCGATGATGCTGGAGCACCTCGGCGAGAGCGAAGCGGCGGACGCGGTGGTCAAGGCCATCGAGCAGGCGCTGGCCGACGCGGGCTCGCGCACCCGCGACCTCGGCGGGCAGGCGTCGACGGAAGCGTGCGGCAGGGCGGTGGCGGCGGCGCTGCGATGAGCGGGTTTCCCGAGCCGTGGGCGGCCGCATCGCAGGACGCTCGATGATCCTGACGGCCTGTCGTCAGCGAAGGCGCCTCTCGAAAATCGCTCGACGGCGCCATGACCCGGGGAGCAGCGGCTAGGCAGTTTCCCTGCAACGTCGCCGTCGCAACGAAAAGCACGCGCTGCTCCTCCTCTGATTTCGCATCCTGCAACGGCAGGTGGCAAATGGCAGGAGCGTCACCTTCGAGGCAGACGTCAGCGGGATCACCGGCTGGCGTTGTGCCATGGCCGGTTCCGTTCGACCCTCGACGCAGGTGCGCTGCGCGGCATCGGGAACGTCCTACTCGGCCACGGCGTCCTCGATCACCGCCTCGGCCACCTCGTCGTCCTCGTCCCCGTAACCGAGGATATGCAGCGGCTCCGCCTCGATGCCCTGACCGCGCGCCCAGTACACGAGCGCGTCCGCCTCACCGTGGGTGACGAGCAGCTTGGAGCAGCCGGTCTCGGCGACCGTGGTGCAGAGCGCCTCCCAGTCGGCGTGGTCGGAGACGACCAGCGGCAGCTCGATGCCCTTCTGCCGGGCGCGGGCGCGCACCCGCATCCAGCCCGACGCGAAGCACACGACGGGATCGGGGAACTTGCGCGCCCACAGGTCCTGCAGCGCGCTGGGCGGGCAGATCACGATCTCGCCGCCGAGCTTCGGGCGGTCCTTGGCGGCGACCTTGCGGACCTCGCCGAGCGGCGCGCCGCGCTCCTGGTAGAAGGTGGTGAGCTTCTCCACCGCGCCGTGGATGTAGATCGGCCGCTCGTAGCCGGCCTGGCGCAGCAGCGCCATCACGCGCTGCGCCTTGCCGAGACTGTAGGCCCCAACCAAGTGCGCGCGCTCGGGGAACAGGTCGCGGGAGGCGAGCAGCTTGGCGACCTCCCCCTCGGTGCGCGAGTGCCGGAACACCGGCAAGCCGAAGGTCGCCTCGGTGACGAACACGTCGCAGGGCACGACCTCGAAGGGGGCGCAGGTGGGATCCGCCTCGCGCTTGTAGTCGCCGGAGACCACCACGGTTAGGCGCGGGAACGCCATCCTGATCTGGGCGGAGCCGAGCACGTGGCCGGCTGGGTGGAAGCTCGCGCTCACCGCACCGAGCGTGACGCTCTCGCCGGGCTCGACCGCCTGACGCGTTTCAGCGAAGTGGGCGCCGTAGCGCACCGCCATGATCGCCAGCGTGTCGGCCGTCGCCAGCACGGTGCCGTGCCCGGCGCGCGCGTGATCGGCGTGGCCATGGGTGATCAAAGCGCGGGGCACCGGGCGCACCGGATCAATGAAAAAGCCCCCCGACGGGCAGTAAAGCCCTTCGGAGGAGAGGATCAACGAACCGTCAATGTCCATCGCGCAGCTGGATCGCCCGGCAACCTCGTGCAAGACGCCTCAACGACGAAACTTACTCACCGCCACCACAGACGACACCCATCGTCGGGTACTGCTTACCGTCTGGACCGGTCATGCTGGTCACGCGCACGCAATCCTCGGATGCGCCTGGACCGGCCTTCGCGAGTTGCATCGAGGGGCCACGCGCCAGCGGAGCGAGGTCAGACGCTTGACTATGGATCAACGTGGTCTTGGGCACGAGGACGAACGGCGCCGCAACGACGGCTGCCCCGAATGATGCGGCGAGGGCGGCGGCGATCGACAACTTCGCGACGGTGCGGCGGAGCCTCTTCTGCGTCGTGACCATGGCGAAGGTCCTTTTGCCGGATGGCGCATCGCGCCGAAATCATGTCGCACCGTAGTGCGCTGGCTGAAGAATGCGCCAGCCCGAAAAAGGTTGCGACTTTGTCAACCCCCAATGCGAGAATTTCGAGCGCGGTCCCGCCTGTGCCGGAAACGAGAAAGGCCCCGCTTGCGCGGAGCCCTCCTTCGTGCGGCTCGTGCGTCGCTCAATAACCGTAGCCGTAGCCACCGTAACCGCCGTAACCACATCCGCCGTAACCATAGCCGTAACCATAACCGCAGGGATAGCCATAGGCGCCGTAGAGGCTGCCTGCCGCCAGGCCGAGGCCGAAGCCGCCCAGGCCATAACCGAAGCCACGGCCGTATCCGCGACCATAGCCGTAGCCGTAGCCGCGTCCACCGAAGCCACGACCGCCGCCAAAGCCGCCGCCATGGCCGCCGCCAAAGCCGCCGCCGTGCCCGCCACCGCCACCGCGCGCGTCGGCTACGCCCGGCACCGCCACGACACCGGCCGCGATCGTCAAGGCCGCCGCACCGGCGACCATCGTCTTCCTGAACATGCTGGACATCTGTATCTCCTTGTAAGGTCTCGATCGGATAATGCCTTGTCGGCCTTTTCGATCCCGATCGTCCTAGTCGTACGACTAGCGTGAAGCGCATATGGTGAAGCGGGCCTCGGCGCGCGGCCCCTCGGCGGTCACTTCGGCGCGACCTCGGCGTGATCGTGGAGCCCAAGAATTGAGCGAGATGACCGCGAACCCCGCCGATCCCCGAACCCACGATCCCCGGATCCGCGACCCTTTGGCCGACAGCCGGTTCCGGCGCGGCCAGGCGGCGTTCGCCGACGGCGCGCTGGGCGAGGCGGCGGAAATGACCGAGCAGGCGCTGACCCTCGCGCCGGACTGGGTGGGCGCGTGGGCGGCGCTCGCCGCCATCTATCGGGCGGGCGGCGACGGGGAACGGGCGGCGGCGGCCACCGCGCGGGCGCTGGCGCTCGACCCAGCCGACCGGCACGGCGCGAGCCTGACGCCGGGGTCGTCCGGGCTGGCGACCAGTGGTCCGGCCGGCGCACCTCCCGCCTACGTGGCGGCGCTGTTCGACGCCTATGCCCCGCGCTACGACGCCCACCTCACCGGCGCGCTGGGTTACGACGGCCCGGCCGCCCTCGTCGCGGCGCTGCGGGACGCCGGCCACGCCCGCTTCGGCCGCGCCCTGGACCTCGGCTGCGGCACCGGCCTGTGCGGCGCCGCGCTCAGGCCGCACGCGACGCGCCTCGCCGGCGTCGACCTTTCGCCGGGCATGGTCGCGGTCGCGGGAAGCAAGCGGGTGGGCGACGCGCCGCTCTACGACCGGCTCGAGGTCGGGCCCCTGCAGGACTTCCTCGACGGGGCGGCGGCCGGCGGCGTCGACACGGTCGTCGCCGCCGACGTGTTCGCCTATTGCGGCGACCTGCGTCCCGCACTCGACGCCATCGCCCGCGTGCTCGGGCCGGCGGGCGCGCTCGCCTTCACGGTTCAGACCGGCGACACGGGAGATGACGAAACGGCGGCGGGCTACCATGTCGGGATCGACATGCGCTTCCGCCACACGCCGTCCTACGTCGCCCGCACGCTCGCCACCGCCGGCCTGCGGATGGTGACGTGCGCGCCCCGCAGCGTGCGCCGCGAGCGCGACGCGCCGGTGCCGGGGCTGGTCGTGGTGGCGGTTCGACCGTGACGCATCCGAGGGCGCCGACCCAGCCGCCGCGCGCCACGAAGCCCCATTCTCCGCTGGCGGCGCCTCATCCGCCGCTGGCGGCGCCTCATTCACCGCTGGCGGCGCCTCCTGCCCCGCTGCCGGCGCGCTTCGCCGGCTGGTTCGCGGCGAGGGGCTGGGCGCCGCGCCAGCACCAGCTCGACCTGCTCGCCGCCGCCGAGCGGGGCGCCGACGCGCTGCTGATCGCCCCCACCGGCGCCGGCAAGACGCTGGCCGGCTTCCTGCCCTCGCTGGTCGACCTCGCGCGGCCGGCCAACCGCACCCGTCTCCACACGCTCTACATCTCGCCGCTCAAGGCGCTCGCCATCGACGTCGAGCGCAACCTCGGCCGCCCCGTCGCCGACTTGTCGCTCGGCATCCGCATCGAGACGCGCACCGGCGACACCTCCGCCGCCAAGCGCAAGCGGCAGCGTGTCAACCCGCCGGACATCCTGCTGACCACGCCCGAGCAGCTCGCCCTTCTGCTGGCCTCGCCCGACGCCGCCCACCTGTTCGCCGACCTGCGCCGGGTCGTCTTCGACGAGTTGCACGCCATCACCGCGTCGAAGCGCGGCGACCTGCTCGCCCTCGACCTCGCCCGGCTGCGGGCGATCGCCCCCGCGATGCGGACCACCGGCCTGTCGGCCACCGTGCGCGATCCCGCAGAGCTGCAACGCTGGCTGGTCGCCCAGAACAGCGGGGGCGCATCGGGCGAGCGGCGCGAGGCGCACCTGGTGCTGGCCCCGCCTGGCGCGATGGCCGACCTCACCATCCTCGACACGGAGAGCCGGATGCCCTGGGCCGGCCACTCCGCCCGCCACGCGCTGAACGAGGTGTACGCCCGCATCCGGCGGGCCGGCATGACGCTGGTCTTCGTCAACACCCGCGCACAGGCGGAATTCATCTTCCAGGCGCTGTGGGACCTCAACGAGGACGGGCTCGCCATCGCCCTGCACCACGGCTCGCTCGACGCCAGCCAGCGCCGCCGCGTCGAGGAAGCGATGGCGGCCGGCCGCCTGAAAGCGGTGGTGTGCACCTCCACCCTCGACCTCGGCATCGACTGGGGCGACGTGGACCTGGTGGTGAACATCGGCGCGCCGAAGGGGGCGAGCCGGCTCACCCAGCGGATCGGCCGGGCCAACCACCGGCTCGACGAGCCGTCGGTGGCGGTGCTGGTCCCCTCCAACCGTTTCGAGGTGCTGGAGTGCCGCGCGGCGGTGGAGGCGGCCGCCGCCGGCGCACAGGACACGGCGGTGGCCCGCTCCGGCGCGCTCGACGTGCTATGCCAGCACATCCTCGGCATGGCCTGCGCCGCGCCGTTCCGCGCCGACGACCTTTACGCCGAGGTCACCTCGGCCGAGCCCTACGCCCACGTCGACCGCGACACGTTCGACCGCGCGCTGGCCTTCGTCGCGCACGGGGGCTACGCGCTCGCCGGCTACGAGCGCTTCGCCAAGATCAAGCAGGTGAAGGGCACCGACGGGCGGGACGGGGCCTGGCGGATCGCCAACGGGCGGGTGGCGCAGACCTACCGGATGAACGTCGGCACCATCGTGGAGGCGTCCTCCCTCAAGGTGCGCCTCGTGCGCGGGCAAGCCGCCAAGCCCGGCGAGGCCGGAGGCGGGCGCTATACCGGGCCGCTGCGCTCCGGCGGCCGCGTGCTCGGCGAGGTCGAGGAGGGCTTTTTGGAGAGCCTGGTGCCGGGCGACACCTTCCTGTTCGGCGGCGAGGTGCTGGCCCTGCAGGGCATCGTCGAGAACGAGGCGCTGGTGGCGCGCTCGCGCTCCGAGACGCCTCGGGTCCCCTCCTACGCCGGCAGCAAGTTCCCACTCTCGACCTACCTCGCCGCGGGGGTGCGGGAGATCCTGTCGGACCCCACCCGTTGGGCCTCCATGCCGATGCAGGTCGCCGAGTGGCTCGACCTCCAACGGGAGCGCTCCGCCCTGCCCCCGCCCGGCGACCTCCTGGTGGAGACGTTCCCGCGCGCCAAGCGGCACTACCTCGTGTGCTACCCCTTCGAGGGCCGCCTCGCCCACCAGACGCTCGGCATGCTGCTGACGCGTCGCATGGAGCGCGCGTATTTGAAGCCGCTCGGCTTCGTCGCCAACGATTACGCGATGGCGGTTTGGGCGGCGACCGACATCGGCGCGCGCGTGACCGGCGGGCTGGTGTCGCTGGATGACCTGTTCGCCCAGGACATGCTCGGCGACGATTTGGAGGAATGGCTCGGCGAGTCGCACCTGATGAAACGCACCTTCCGCCAGAACGCCATCGTGTCCGGCCTGATCGAGCGGCACTATCCGGGCAAGGAGAA
Source organism: uncultured Beijerinckiaceae bacterium (assembly GCA_964244495.1). Lineage (GTDB taxonomy): Bacteria > Pseudomonadota > Alphaproteobacteria > Rhizobiales > Beijerinckiaceae > RH-AL1. The sequence continues at coordinate 160,204 of CAXTIU010000008.1, read as the reverse complement.
GAACGCGCGGCAGATGACGGTGTCGACCGACCTCATCTACGACGTGCTGCGCCGCCACGAGCCCGACCACATCCTCCTCCAAGCCGCCCGCCTCGACGCCTCCACCGGCCTGCTCGACATCGTCCGACTGGCGGCGATGTTGGCGCGGGTCGAGGGGCGCATCCTGCACAAGGACCTCGACCGCATCTCGCCGCTGGCGGTGCCGATCATGGTGGAGGCGGGGCGCGAGCGGATCGACGGGGAGGGACGCGAGCAGATCTTGGCGGAGGCCGAGGCGGAGCTGGTGCGGGAGATGGCGGGGTGAGAGGACCGATGGCAGCTCTCCTACTAAAGGCAGCACTTCAGAGCTGCCGCGATGCCGCTCGAAGGATTTTCGCTGGTTTAGGCCAGCAAGGATCACCAGCGGAACAGAACGTCAGCGTCTCGCTACGAAAAGAGCTCGACGACCGCATGAGGCAGATGATCAAGACAGGTGGGAAGCATAGAGAGATTGATGCAAGCGACATAGTGATGAGGTATTTTCGCCTTCCTGCAAGCTTCAGTGACGTCAGAGCTACCCTAGAGAGTGCCGGGTTCAAAGTAGGGAAAGTTTCAAGGCTCGCTATAAACGGATGTAGCTTCATATCTGCATCTTTACCATCCTACAGCCCCTATTTTGGCTTCAGTTATCAGACGATTGTCATCATTGACACTGAAACCCCCGGAAAGTTTAATGACGTAGTTATGATGACGTGCAGTATTATTAGATCTAGTATATAGTTGCAAGTAAGAGATAAGCAGAACAGGATCGGATTGCTTGCGGAAACCATGCACGGCGGCTGGTCCAAGCCATACCCATCCTTGAACGCAGCGGCCGACCCGAACCCGCTGGGGCAAGGCTGCCCAGGACGGTGCGCGGCACCGCCGGCTCCGCCGAGCCCGCGCCGCTGACGGCCTCGCCCCGGTGGGTTGCCCCGACGCCGTGCCTTCAAGGATTACTCCGCCGCCTCCGCCATCCGCGTCGCCACCGGATCGTAGTTGAGGATCGGCGCCAGCCACCGCTCGGCGTCGGCCAGCTCCATGCCCTTGCGCCGGGCGTAATCCTCGACCTGGTCGCGCTCGATCTTGGCGACCCCGAAGTAGGCGGCGTCGGGATGGGCGAGGTAGAGGCCGCTGACGGACGAGCCGGGCCACATGGCGTAGCTCTCGGTCAGCCTGACGCCGATGCGCCGCTCCGCCCCCAGCAGGTCGAACAGCGTGACCTTCTCGGTGTGGTCGGGCTGCGAGGGGTAGCCCGGCGCCGGGCGGATGCCCCGGTAGGTTTCCGCCAGCAGCTCGTCCGGCGCGGCGGCGGGGCCGGTCTCGTAGGCCCAGAACTCGCGGCGCACGCGTTCGTGCATCCGCTCGGCGAAGGCTTCCGCGATCCGGTCGGCGAGCGCCTTGACCATGATGGAGGCGTAATCGTCGTTGGCGCGGGCGAAGCGCTCGGCGATCCTCTCCTCCTTGGCGCCGGCGGTGACGACGAAGCCGCCGACGTAATCCGCCTTGCCGGTCTCCGTCGGCGCGACGTAGTCCGACAGGGCGACGTTGGGCCGGCCGTCGCGCTTCTGGAGCTGCTGACGCAGGGTGAAGAAGGTGGCGAGTTCCTGCGAACGCGACTCGCCCTTGTAGAGGCGGATGTCATCGCCGACGGCGTTGGCCGGCCAGAAGCCGATCACCGCTTTCGGGTCGAACCAACGCTCGGCGACGATCTTCGCCAGCATGGCCTGCGCGTCGTCGAACAGCGCGCGCGCGACCTCGCCCTTTTCAGGGTCGTCGAGCAGCGCGGGGTAGCGGCCCTTGATCTCCCAGGCCTGGAAGAACGGCGTCCAGTCGATGTAGGGCACGAGGTCGCCGACGTCGACGTTGGTGTAGACTCGGGTGCCGGTGAACAGCGGCTTCGGCGGCTCGTAGCCGGCCCAGTCGATCTTCGGCGCGTTGGCGCGCGCCTTGGCGAGCGGCAGGCGCAGCTTGTCGCGCTCGCCCCTGGCATGAGTGTCGGCCACCTTCTGGTACTCGGCGCGGATGCCTTCGATGGTCGCCTCGCGCGTCGCCGGGGCGAGCAGCGATTGCACCACGCCGACGGCGCGGCTCGCGTCGAGCACGTAGACCGCCTGCCCCCGGCTGTAGTGCGGGTGGATCTTCACCGCCGTGTGGACGCGGCTGGTGGTGGCGCCGCCGATCAGCAGCGGCATGTCGAAGCCTTCGCGCTCCATCTCGGCGGCGACGAAGCTCATCTCCTCCAACGAGGGCGTGATGAGCCCGGAGAGCCCGATGGCATCGACCTGGTGCTCGCGCGCCGCGTCCAGGATCTTCTTGGCCGGTACCATCACGCCGAGGTCGATGATCTCGTAATTGTTGCAGGCGAGCACGACGCCGACGATGTTCTTGCCGATGTCGTGGACGTCGCCCTTCACGGTCGCCATGAGGATCTTACCGGCGCCCCTTTTGGCGGCCGGACCGCCGGCGGCGGCGTTGCGACGCTTCTCCTCCTCCATGTAGGGTTCGAGGTAGGCGACCGCCTTCTTCATCACGCGGGCGGACTTGACCACCTGCGGCAGGAACATCTTGCCCGAGCCGAACAGGTCGCCGACGACGTTCATCCCGGCCATCAGCGGCCCCTCGATGACGTCGAGCGGGCGGCTGGAGGCGACGCGCGCCTCCTCCGTGTCCTCTTCGATGAACTCGGTGATGCCGTTGACGAGCGCGTGCTCCAGCCGCTTGGCGACCGGCTCGCCGCGCCAGGCCAGCGTCACCTCCGCCCGCTCGGTGCCCTTGCCCTTGAAGGTCTCGGCGAGCGCCAGCAGGCGCTCGGTCGAATCCTCGCGACGGTTCAGCACCACGTCCTCGCAGGCCTCGCGCAGAGCGGGATCGATGTCGGCGTAGACGGCGAGCTGGCCGGCATTCACGATGCCCATGTCCATGCCGGCCGCGATCGCGTGGTACAGGAACACGGAGTGCATCGCCTCGCGCACCCGCTCGTTGCCGCGGAACGAGAAGGACAGGTTGGACACGCCGCCGGAAATGTGGACGAGCGGCATGAGGCTGCGGATGTCGCGCACGGCCTCGATGAAGTCGACGCCGTAGTTGTTGTGCTCCTCGATGCCGGTCGCGACCGCGAAGATGTTGGGATCGAAAATGATGTCCTGGGGCGGGAAGCCGACCTGTTCGGTGAGGATCTCGTAGGCGCGCGAGCAGATGGCGACCTTGCGCGCCCGCGTGTCGGCCTGGCCCTGCTCGTCGAAGGCCATCACCACCACCGCCGCGCCGTAGCGGCGCACGGTGCGGGCGTCACTGATGAACTTCGCCTCGCCCTCCTTCATGGAGATCGAGTTCACCACCGCCTTGCCCTGCACGCACTTCAGGCCGGCCTCGATGATCGCGAACTTGGAACTGTCGACCATTACCGGCACGCGGGCGATGTCCGGCTCGGCGGCGATCAGGTTGAGGTAGTCGATCATCGCGGTCTGCGAGTCGAGCAGGCCTTCGTCCATGTTGATGTCGATGATCTGCGCGCCGTTCGCCACTTGGTCGCGGGCGACGTCGAGCGCGGCGGCGAAGTCGCCCTCCTTGACGAGCTTGCGGAAGCGGGCCGAGCCGGTGACGTTGGTGCGCTCGCCGATGTTGACGAAGCGGATGTCGGGCGTCAGCACGAACGGCTCCAGGCCGGACAGCCGCAGCTTGGGCTCGATCGTCGGCACCGCGCGGGGCGGGATGTCCTTGACGGCTTCCGCGATGGCGCGGATGTGGTCCGGCGTGGTGCCGCAGCAGCCGCCCAGGACGTTGACGAGCCCGCTCTGCGCGAACTCCTTGACCAGCCCGGCCATGTATTCCGGGCTCTCGTCGTAGAGGCCGAATTCGTTGGGCAGGCCGGCGTTGGGGTAGGCGCAGATCAACGTGTCGGCGACGCGCGACAGCTCGGCCAGGTGGGCGCGCATCTCGCGGGCGCCGAGCGCGCAGTTGAGGCCGATCGAGAAGGGGGAGGCGTGCGCCATCGCGTGCCAGAACGCGGTGGGCGTCTGGCCGGACAGGGTGCGGCCGGACAGGTCCGTGATGGTGCCGGACACCATCACCGGCAGGGTGACGCCGAGCTCGCCGAACACCGTCTCGACACCGGCATAGGCCGCCTTGGCGTTCAGCGTGTCGAAGATCGTCTCGATGATGAGGAGGTCGGCGCCGCCCTCGATGAGCGCGCGCGTGGCCTCGGCGTAGGCGTCGTGCAGCTGGTCGAAGGAGACCGCGCGGAAGCCGGGGTTGTTGACGTCGGGCGAGATGGACGCGGTCCGGTTGGTCGGCCCGAGCGACCCCACCACGAAGCGGCGGCGGCCGTCCTCGCGCTCGGCGCGGTCGCAGGCGGCGCGGCACAGGCGCGCCGCCTCGCGGTTCAGCTCCGGGACGAGGCTCTCCATGCCGTAATCGGCCTGGGAGATGGACGTGGAGTTGAAGGTGTTGGTGGCGACGAGGTCGGCGCCGGCCGCCGCGTAGGCGTAGTGGATGTCCTCGATGGCTTGGGGCTGGGTCAGCACCAGCAGGTCGTTGTTGCCGCGCAGGTCGCTCGGCCAGTCGGCGAAGCGCTCGCCCCGGAACTGCGCCTCGCTGAAGCGATGCCCCTGGATCATCGTGCCCATGGCGCCGTCGAGCACGAGGATTTTCTGCCGCGCGGCCTCGGTCAGCGCGTGACGGATCTCGTCGCCATTCTTGGCCAGGGTCATCAAGCGGCCTTCTGTTCGCGCAGCGCCGGGCGCATGCCCAGCAGGTGGCAGATCGCGTAGACGAGGTCGGCGCGGTTCATCGTGTAGAAGTGGAAGGAGTAGATGCCGCGATCGACGAGGTCGAGCACTTGCTCCGCCGCCACGGTGGCGGCGATCAGACGGCGTGTCTGCGGATCGTCGTCGAGGCCCTCGAAGCGGTCGGCGAGCCAGGCCGGCACGGTCGCGCCGGCGCGCTTGGCGAAGTTCGCCGTCTGCTTGAAGCTCTGCACCGGCACGATGCCCGGCACCACCGGGATCTCGACGCCCTTGGCCCGCACCTTGTCCATGAAGCGCATGTAGATGTCGTTGTCGAAGAAGAACTGGGTGATCGCCCGCGTCGCGCCGGCGTCGATCTTGGCCTTCAGCACGTCGATGTCGTGGTCGAGCGACCCGCTCTCGGGGTGCCCCTCCGGGTAGGCGGACACCGAGATCTCGAAGTCGCCGAGCCGCTTCAGGCCGGCCACGAGTTCGGTGGAGGTCTGGTAGCCCTCCTCGTGCGCCAGGTAGGACGACCCCGGCCCGTCCTGCGGGTCGCCGCGCAGGGCCACGATGTGGCGCACGCCAGCGCTCCAATAGTCGCGGGCGACCGCGTCGACCTCGGCGCGGGTCGAGCCGACGCAGGTCAAGTGGGCGGCCGGGCGGATCGACGTTTCCTCCACGATGCGGGCGAGCGTGTCGTGGGTGCGGTCGCGGGTCGCGCCGCCGGCTCCGTAGGTCACGGAGACGAAGTCCGGGTTGAGCGGCGCGAGCCGGTGGATCGAGGCCCACAGCGTCGCGTTCATCTCCTCCGTCTTGGGCGGGAAGAACTCGAACGAAACGTTGAAGCGCGGGCGGTTGCCCCGGCTGAGCCGCGGCATCGAGGCGGGCTGGTGGGTCACGCGATCTCTTTCAGGGCGAGGGGGAGCAGGTCGGACTGGACGCGGCGGTCGCGCCCCATCCAAAGGGATACCGTGAGGGACCCGCCGCCGTTCGGCGCCAAATTGTCAGGTGCCAAGTCGCGGCTGAGCGTCACGTCGAGACCGGCGTCAAGCATCAGGCTCGCGATCTCCTCGCGGGAGAAGCCGAGGCGCCGGTGGGCGTGGACCGCGCGCAACCCCTCGTCGCCGTGCGGCGCGAAATCGACGACGAGCAGCCGCCCGCCCGACCGCAGCGTGCGGGCGACCTCGCGGAGAGCGCGGGCGGGATCGTCCAGGTAATGCAGCACCTGATGCAGCACGACGAGGTCGTAGGCGTCACGCTCCGCCGGCAGGGCGAAGATGTCGCCCTGGCGCAGCTGCGCGTTGCGCAGCCCCGTCCGCTCCAGCCTGGCGCGCGCCATCCGCAACATCTGCGGCGACTGGTCGATGCCGAGCGCCCGCCCGGCCTGCGGCGCCAGCAGCTCCAGCATACGGCCGGTCCCGGTGCCGACGTCGAGCAGGCTTCCGAGCGGCCGGTCGCCCACCGCCTGGCGGATCGCCGCCTCCACCGTTTCCTCGGCGACGTGCATGGCGCGCAGCCGGTCCCAATCGGCGGCGTGGGTCTCGAAATAGGCGGCGGCCTGCCTGGCGCGGGCGCGGCGCACCTCTTCGAGCCGCGCGCGGTCGGCGAGCAGCACCGGGTCGTCCGCCGCGACGGCGTCGACGATCTCCCGCGCGAGGCGCGCGCCGGCGCCGGCCTGCGCCACGAGCAGGAACACCCAGGCGCCCTCGCGATGACGCTCGACGAGGCCGGACTCGACGAGCAGCTTGAGGTGGCGGGAGATGCGCGGCTGCGACTGACCGAGGATGGCGACCAGTTCGCTGACGGTGAGCTCGGCGTCGCACAGCAGGGCGAGGAGGCGCAGCCGCGTCGGCTCGCCGGCCGCCGCAAGGGCGCCGAGAACGTCGTCGAAGGGGGCACGCGCTTCCACCGCCTGGATCATGACAGCAGATATAAAGATATCTTTATATCTGTAAAGGGGGATCGTGAGCTACGGGTTCAGCGCCGATGTCACGCCGGCGGCGTCCCGTTCGCGCTCAGGACCGCTCCGGCGAGGTAGAGCGAGCCGGCGATGAGGATACGGGGCGGCGTGGCCCAGGTCCGCGCGCGCAGGAAGGCGAGCGCCTGCTCGACGCCCTGGCAGGCGGCGGCCGGCAGCCCGACCTGCAGCGCGCAGGCGGCGACGTCGCCGGCCGGCCGGCCGGCCTCGTCGCTGGTCGGCACCGCCAGCACCTCCTGCGCCAGCCCGGTGAAGCCGCGCAGGAAGGCGGCCGTGTCCTTGCTCGCCAGCGTCCCGCAGATCACCACGAGCGGGCGCGGCGCCTTGTCCTCCAGATCGGCCATCGCCTGCCCCAGCGCGCGGCCGCCATCCTCGTTGTGGCCGCCGTCGAGCCACAGGTCGGCGCCGGCGGGCGCCAGCGACGCCACGGCGCCCTTCGACAGGCGCTGCAGCCGCGCCGGCCATTCCACCGTCTGCAGGCCCCGTTCGATCGCGGCGGGATCGAGCGCGGCGCCCAGGGCGCGACGCAGGGTGGCGATCGCCAGCGCGGCGTTGGCGTGCTGGTGGCGCCCGACGAGGCGCGGCAGCGGCAGGTCGATCAGCCCGTCGTCGTCCTCGAACAGCAGACGGCCGTGCTCCTCGCGGGCGGAGAAGTCCCGGCCGGCGGCGAGGAAGGGCGCGCCGACGCGCCGCGCCTCGCGCTCCAGCACGTCCAACGCGGCGGGCGATTGCACCCCGACCAGGGCCGGGCAGCCTCGCTTGAAGATGCCGGCCTTCTCGCGGGCGATCTTCTCGACCGTGTCGCCGAGGAACTCGACGTGATCCATCGAGACCGGCGCGACGGCGCAGGCGAGGGGGCGGGCGACGACGTTGGTGGCGTCGTACCGGCCGCCGAGGCCGACCTCCAGCAACAGCACGTCGGCCGGCGCCTCGGCGAACAGCGCGACCGCCGCCGCCGTCGTCATCTCGAACAGGGTGATCGCGGCGCCGTCGTTGACGCGCTCGCACGCTTCCAAAGTCGCCGCAAGCCGCGCCTCGTCGACGAGGCGGCCGCCGCCCGCGTGGCCGAGACGGATGCGCTCGTGGAAGCGGACGAGGTGGGGCGAGGTGTAGACGTGGACCCGGCGGCCGGCCGCCTCCAGGATCGCGCGCATGAAGGCGATCGTCGATCCCTTGCCGTTGGTCCCGGCGACGTGAACGACCGGCGGCAGCCGGTCCTGCGGCCGCCCGAGGCGTTCGAGCAGGGCTTCGATCCGCCCGAGCGACAGGTCGATCTTCTTCGGGTGGAGCGCGCCCAGCCGATCGAGGATGGCGTCCGACCCGCCGGTGACCCTGTCCTTCACGCGGCGTCCGCGTGGACCGGCGTCTCGTCCACGATCGTGGCCGGCGCAAGGGTCTTGTTCATGAACAGCGAGCAGAGCCGGCCGAGCGTCGCCCGTAGCTCCTTGCGCGGCACAACCATGTCGATCATGCCGTGCTGCTGCAGGTACTCGGCCCTTTGGAACCCGGCCGGCAAGCGCTCGCGGATCGTCTGCTCGATGACCCGCGCCCCGGCGAAGCCGATCACCGCGCCCGGTTCGGCGATGTGGACGTCGCCCAGCATCGCGTACGAGGCTGTGACGCCCCCCGTCGTCGGGTTGGTCAGCACCACGATGTAGGGCAGCTTGGCAGCGCGCAGGCGCTGCACCAGCAGCGTGGTGCGCGGCATCTGCATCAGCGAGAACATGCCCTCCTGCATGCGCGCGCCGCCCGACGCCGTGAAGATGATGAAGGGCGTGTGCCGGTCGATCGCCGCCGTCATGCCGGTGATGATGGCCTCGCCCGCCGCCATGCCGAGCGAGCCGCCGGCGAACTCGAAGTTCTGCACGGCGACCACCACCTCGACGCCTTCGATCGTGCCGGCGGCCAGGCGGATCGCGTCGGGCGAGCCGGTCTTGGCGCGGTATTCCTTGAGGCGGTCGGTGTAGCGCTTCACGTCGCGGAACTTCAGCGGGTCCTGCGGCACCTCGGGCGTGGGGATATCCTCGTAGCGCGCGTCGTCGAACAGCGTGTCGAGGCGCTGCTTGACCGGCATGCGCATGTGGAAGCCGGAGCCGGGGACGACCTGCAGGTTGTTCTCCAGGTCCTTGTGGAACACCAGTTCGCCGCTGTCGGGACACTTGACCCACAGGTTCTCCGGCGTTTCCCGGCGCAGGAACGAGCGGATCTTCGGGGGAACGACGTTGGAGATCCAGTTCATGGCTATGTCCTTTGACGCGTCACGGTCTCAAACCTGTTCCTCGACCGGCCCTCGCGCATCGAGGTGGGGGGCGCTCCGCACACCCGCCGCCAACGCCCCGACGAAGCGGGCGACGGCGTCCACCGTCCCGGCCGTCGCTCTCCCCTCCCCGTCGAGCGAGCCGCATAGAACCTTGACGATCGCCGATCCGACCACGACCGCGTCGGCGGAGGCGGCGATGGCGGCGGCGTTCTCCGGCGTGTTGACGCCGAAGCCGACGGCGACGGGAAGGTCCGTCCTCGCCTTGAACCGCGCGACCGCGCTCGCCACGGAGCCGGCCGTCGGGGTGGCCGTGCCGGTGATGCCGGCGATCGACACGTAGTACAGGAAGCCCGACGTGTTGGCGAGGACGGCCGGCAGCCGCCCGGCATCCGTCGTCGGCGTCGCCAGGCGGATGAAGTCGAGCCCGCCGGCGCGCGCCGGCAGGCACAGTTCCGCATCCTCCTCCGGGGGCAGGTCGACGACGATCAGGCCGTCGACGCCCGCCGCCCTCGCGTCGCGCAGGAAGCGGTCGACGCCGTGGATGTAGATGGGATTGTAGTAGCCCATCAGGATGACCGGCGTGTCGGCGTCGGCGCGGCGGAACTCGGCGACCAGCGCCAGCGTCGCGGCGAGCGTCGTGCCGGAGTTGAGCGCGCGCAGGCCGGCCGCCTGGATCGCCGGGCCGTCCGCCATCGGGTCGGTGAACGGCATGCCGAACTCGATCAGGTCGGCGCCGGCGGCCGGCAGCGCCTTCAAGAGCGCGAGCGAGGTCGCCCCGTCCGGGTCGCCGGCCATGGTGAAGGTGACGAGGCCGGCGCGGCCCTCCCCTTTCAGCTTGGCGAACCGGCGCGCGATACGGGTGTCCATGATACGGGTGTCCACGGGGGCGGCCCTGGCTGGATGGGGCGCGTGGTCATAGTCGATATGGGAGGTCGGGGCAATTTCGGCCGCTTCCCGTCGACAGCTGCGCATCGACGCCACTCGCGATCGCGCCTAGGCTCCAGACCGCCCGGCGAGCCGCCCCGTCAAGCACCGCGGGACGCCATGACCCGCTCACCGAAGATGGCGGCCTACGATGACGATTTCTTCGCTTGGACCCAGGAACAGGCGGCCGCGCTGCGCCACCTGCCCGCCAGCGTGGTCGGCGAGGACGTGGACGTCGCCAAGGTGGCCGTGGAGATCGAGGACCTGGGCAGGCGCGACCTCCGCGATGTGAGAGCCAACCTGAAACGGATGATCGAGCATCTGATCAAGATCGATGGCCTGTCACCGGTCGGTCGCCGTCCCGCCTTGGCGGTCCGAAACCCTGACGTTTCGCGACTCCGCCGTGGATGCTTTCTCACCCGGCATGCGGCAGCTGCTGGATGAGACGGAGGTTTGGCGGCGGGGCGCGAAGCTCGCCACCCGCCTGCTCGCGGAGATAAGGCGTCGCGTCGACGATCCCGACCGCTCGCCCCTTCACCCTCGACGCCCTTCTCTCGGACGATCTCGACCCGAACGCCGCTGCGGCCGCCATCGCAGCCGCGAAAGGCCGCGCGTGACACGGCGCTGCCTTGATCGCCTTCCGGCGCGCCGCTAGGACGTGTTTCCAGCCTTCGAGGACCGCAGAATGACCCCTCAAACTCCCTCGGCGGTCGCCGCGGCACGCACCGACGCGAACCTCGGCGACCTGCCGGAATGGAACCTCGCCGACCTTTACCCCGCGATGGACTCGCCAGCCTTCGCCGACGACCTTGCCCGCGTGGCGGGGGAGTGCGCCACCTTCGCCGCCGACTTCAAAGGCGGGCTCGACGCCCTCGCCCGCGCGGGCGGCCTGCTCGCGGCGGTGGAGCGCTACGAGGCGATCGACGACCGGCTCGGGCGCATCATGAGCTACGCCGGCCTCGTCTACGCCGGCGACACCACCGACCCCGCGCGCGCGAAGTTCTACGGCGATGCGCGGGACAAGGTCACCCGGGCCTCGACGGACCTGCTGTTCTTCCCCCTGGAGTTGAACCGCATGGACGACGCCGTGCTCGACGCGGCGGCGGCCGGCGAACTCGCCCACTACCGCCCATGGCTCGACGACGTCCGCAAGGACAAGCCCTACCAGCTCGACGACAGGCTGGAGCAGCTGTTCCTGGAGAAGGCGGCGACCGGCGCGTCGGCCTGGAACCGGTTGTTCGACGAGACGATGGCGACGATGCGCTTCACGATCGATGGCGAGGCGCTGTCGATCGAGCCTGTCCTGTCGCTGCTGCAGGACCGCGACGGAGGCAAGCGGCAAACCGCCGCCGAGGCGCTCGCGACAGGCCTGAAGGCGAACCTGCGGACCTTCGCGCTGATCACCAACACGCTCGCCAAGGACAAGGAGATCGCCGACCGCTGGCGCGGCTTCACCGACGTCGCCGACGCGCGCCACCTGTCGAACCGCGTCGAGCCCCCGGTCGTCGACGCGCTGGTGTCGGCCGTGCGGGACGCCTACCCGCGCCTGTCGCACCGCTACTACAGGCTCAAGGCCCGCTGGTTCGGCGTCGAGGCGATGCCGCACTGGGACCGAAACGCGCCGCTGCCCGACGCGCCGAGCCGCGGCGTGCCATGGAGCGAGGCGCGGGCGACCGTGCTCGACGCCTACGCCGGCTTCTCGCCCGCCATGGCCGACATCGCCGCCCGCTTCTTCGACGAGCGCTGGATCGACGCGCCGGTGCGACCGGGCAAGGCGCCGGGCGCCTTCGCGCACCCGACCGTGCCGTCCGCCCACCCCTACGTGCTGCTGAACTACCAGGGCAAGCCGCGCGACGTGATGACGTTGGCCCACGAGCTCGGCCACGGCGTCCACCAGGTGCTGGCGGGTCCGCAGGGCGCGCTGATGGCGCCGACTCCCCTCACGCTGGCCGAGACGGCGTCGGTGTTCGGCGAGATGCTGACCTTCCGCGCCCTGCTCGCCAGGACCGGCACGGCGGCGGAGCGCCGCGCGATGCTGGCGGCCAAGGTCGAGGACATGATCAACACGGTGGTGCGGCAGGTCGCCTTCTACACGTTCGAGCGGCGGCTGCACCTCGCCCGCCGCGAGGGCGAGCTGACGGCCGACGCCATCGGCGACATCTGGATGAGCGTGCAAGGCGAGAGCCTCGGCCCGGCGATCACCCTCATGCCGGGCTACGAGACCTACTGGGCGTACGTTCCGCACTTCGTCCACTCGCCGTTCTACGTCTACGCCTACGCCTTCGGCGATTGCCTCGTGAATTCCCTTTACGGCGTCTTCGAGCGGGCGCGGGAGGGCTTCGCCGAGCGCTACCTCGCGATGCTGTCGGCGGGCGGCACCAAGCACCATTCCGAGCTGCTCGCGCCCTTCGGGCTGGACGCCACCGATCCCGGCTTCTGGCAGATCGGGCTCGGCGTGATCGAGGGGATGATCGCCGAGCTGGAGGCGATGGGGTGACCTCGCCCGCGGCTCGGCCGGGATACCGCTTGCCGGCCCTCGCCGCCGTGTCAGACTGGCGTCGTCCAAACGCAACGAAAGGACGACCATGTCGCTGCAGAACCACCTCACGGAGTTAGAGCGCCGCCACCACAGCCTCGATCGGGAGATCGAGAAGGAGCGTCTCCACCCGGCCGCCGACGAGGCCAAGGTCGCGGAGATGAAGCGGAGGAAGCTGATCCTCAAGGACGAGATCGCCAAGCTCCGCCAGGACCCGATCCTGCACTGATCGCCGCGTTGCTGCGTCTGGCCGCTGCCCATCCGGGTGGCGGCTTTCGTGTTTCGAGACCGCCGCGACGACCCCACGCGCGTCAGGCGGTCAGCCGGTCTTCGCCCTCGGCGACGAGCCGCCCGATCCGGGATGGCGAAACCTCCGCCCTATCGCGACCGCCGCGCTTCGCCCGGTAGAGCGCGGCATCGGCCTCGTCGAAGAGGGATTTCGCCCAGTCGGTCGAGGCCCCTGCTGAAGCCGCGTCGGCCGCGCCCTCGTCCCGCAGGCAGGCCACGCCGATGCTGACGGTGACGAGCCCCATGCGGCTGCCGACGTGCGGCAGGCGGCGCTCGCGGACGGCGCAGCGGATCCGCTCCGCGAGGCGGGCCCCGCCGGCAAGGTCGGTATCGGCGGCCAGCACGGCGAACTCCTCGCCGCCCACCCGCGCCACGATGTCGGACGAGCGCAGCGGTTCGCCCGACAGGATGGCGGCGACCGCACGGAGCGCCGCGTCGCCGGCCGAATGGCCGTAACTGTCGTTGTAGGCCTTGAAGTGGTCGACATCGATCATCAGCAGCGCCAAAGGCCGGCCGCCGCGCGCGCCGCGCCGGACCTCGATCTCCAGCATCTCGTCGAAGCACCGCCTGTTGCGCAGGCCGGTCAGGCCATCGATCGTGGCGAGCCGCTGCAGGAGGACTTCGGCCGCGTTGCGCCTCGAAAGTTCGCGCAGCAGGGTGACGCCGAGCGCGAAGATGATGATGGTGTTCAAGAGGAGGACGGCGGAAGCCAACCGGGCACGGCGCCAGTACGGCTGCATCAAGACCGCGACCGGCAGGCTGACGGACTCGTAGAGCGGCAGCCCCGAGACTTTCCGCTCCATCACCAGGCGTTGCACGCCATCGCTGGGATCCGTCGCCAAGCTGGCCTCCTCCGACGCGGCGACGCGCTTGATGAACGCCGGAGTCCAGGCCAGGGCGCCGGGCGCGTTGCTCATCATCACGGTGCCATCCTCGTAGCGCAGCACGAGGGTGCTGCCGGCAGGGAGCCGGACCTTCGACAAGAGTCGTTTGAGGAACTCGAGCTTCAGGCCACCCGCCACCACGCCGTCGAACCGCCCGTCCACGTCGATGCGGCGGCTGACGACGACCATCCACTCGCCGGTGATCCGGCTGATGAAGGGATGGTCGACGAAGATGCCGGCGTCCCGGCGGTCGCGCTGGACCTTGAAGTAATCGCGATCGGCGACGTCGATCCGGCGCGTGACGGGGGCGTTGGCGTGCTCGCGGATGATGCCGTCCTTGTCGGTCACGACGAGGGAACCGAAGATCGGAAGGTTGAACGAGCTGTTGAACATCGCCTGGTATCGCAGCGCCGGCGGCAAGCCCATCAGGGCCGGGTTCGAGATGTTGGACATGAGCGCCTGGAGGGACTGGTCGCACAGGGCGAAGTTCGTCTCGAGGTCGGCGGCGAGCAGTTTGGCGATGTTGTCGGCGTAGGCCGACGCGTCGTCCCACTGCTGGTGGTGGGACGCGTTCAAGACGACGCCGAGGGTGCACCACATGGTGACCACACACAGAACGCTCGCGGCGCCGATCAAGCGCGCCCTGCGATCCAGTGTTCGCAGCCACGTCGCGAGCCGCGTGCCGACATCCGGGCGCGCGTCGGGGCCGGACAGAACCACGTCGCGTGCCCGCGCCTCCCGGCGCGCCCGGGCGGAGCGACCCTCCCCTTCCGCGACGCCCGGGGCGGGACGCGTCCATCGTTGGATGCGTTCGAGGACGGAGGGTGAAGCGTTCGGCCGATCGGAATGGGTCATGCCAGGGCTCCCACCGTCTCGATATCGCCGCGAACCGGTTCATCGGTGGACGAGCGGTCCTCGACGGACCCGCCATCGCCGGCATCGACGACCGCCGCGCCCAGCGCGAGGAGGAGCGCCTGTCCCATCTCGGCCGCAGCCCCCCCGGCCAGCCCGACGATCCCGTCGGTGCCGAGTGTCTGGTGAAAGCGTTTGTGCGCCTTGCCCATCGCCGTGTCGTGCAGGCCGGCTCTGTCGAAGTAGCGGCCGATGCCGCAGCGGTGGGGGTCGTCGGCGCCCTCCCGCCAACGGACGGGCAGCGGCTGAACGGCGAGCATGTGGCACGTCTCGGCGAGGGTGAGGTGGGAGGCGTAGGCGCCGAGGAGCGTGCACGGACCGTGGGCGGCGGGACGGATCTCCGACGTGGCCAGCCAGAGCGGCACGGCCGCTGCCGGCATCGGCCGACCCAGCGCGTAGCCCTGCGCGTAGGCCACCCCGATCATCCGCAAGGCATCGACGACCTCGGGCGTTTCCGCTCCCTCCACGACGAGCGTGCGCCCCAACCGCCTCGCCAGGCTCACCATGCTGGCGACGAAGTGGAGATCCCTCGGCCGGCTGGCGAGGCGGCGCGAGAAGCTCCGGTCGAGCTTGACCATGTCGACCGGCAGGTCCTTGACGTGGGTCAGCGCGGCGTAGGCGCTGCCGATGTCGTCGAGGGCGACGACGATGCCGAGGGACTGCAGTCGACGGATCGACGTCGCCATCGCCTCGACGTCGTCGATCGCCTCGCTTTCCAGGATCTCGAGGACCAGCCGCTCCGGCTGAAACCCATGGTCGTCCAGGATGAAGCCGACGAGGTCGACGAAGCTGTGCTGCTGGATGAGCGAGGCGTTGACGTTGACCGTGACGTACAGGCGCCCTCGCGGGTCGAGCGCCTGCAGAAAGGCCGTGCTGCGGGTCAGCATGACGCGGAACAGCTGAAGCAGCCCCTCGGCGTCCAGGGATGGGACGAAGCCCGCCGGCGTGACGAGGGCATCGCCGTCGGCGAGTCTCGCCAGGGCTTCGAAGCCGACGACATGGCCTTCGCCCAGCGCGTAGATGGGTTGGAACATCGGAACGATCGCCTTCGAGAACGTCGGCTCGATGGCCTGATCGCCGCGCGACGCGTCGGTCAAATGAAGCATAGCATGATCCGCCAGGACGGTATCCTTGACGTTCCAACTGCCGCCGGAAGCGTATATAAAAGCATAACCCTTTCAATAAGCCTTGATACTGACCCAACGGCAGCTCGAACTCATCGTGAACGGTCTGTTACTCGCTCGTGATACAGGCGATCGGCGCATGTCGGCGGAATTTGAACGACGGACCCGAAGACGAAGGCTTTGATCCTGCCCTCGGGACGGTCGCCGGCGGGAACGGGCGGCTCGGCCGGGCGGGCGATCGCGGGTCGAGGACGGCTCAGCGGGAAAGACGGCACGTCGTCTTTACATTCGATGTCGAGCCGCTAGATAGGTCGCCCTCGCCCGCGGGGCACGCCCAACCACGTCTAGACGACACCCAGGCAACAGGTCTATATCTTGAGAATACTTCAATATAACTTTGCGCAGCCGACCGACGAGGTGTCTGGAGCGGGTGGTGTCGGTTTTTATCTTCGCGGCACCGTCAAGGGATTTCAACAGAAAGGCGTGGATGTCATCGCGCTGAGTTCCGGCACCTCGTATTCGCCGTATACCGACAAGGTGACGTTGCAGATCAAGCGAAAGACCGGCTACGTCATCGTCAACATCATCAACTCGCCGGTCGTTGCACCGCATTACAAGAGCTTCTTCTCGCCCGAGATCTACTTGCATGACAAGCGCCTCGACGAGGTGCCGAGCCTGCTGCGCAAGACCTTTGGCGCCATCGACGTCTTCCATTTCCACAACATGGAGGGACTGACGATCAGTTTTTTCTACCGGCTAAGGGAGGTTTTTCCCGAGGCGGCGATCTATTTCTCGGCGCACAACTATAACCTGGTCTGTCCGCAGGTGAACCTGTGGAAGGACGATGCGGTCAACTGCACCGACTATCGCCACGGCAGGGCGTGCGTCTCGTGCATCCAGTATCGCGATGCCGAGTACCACAAGCGCGTTCAAGCCTCGTACTGGCTGGAGCACGATCTGGCGAAATGGCCGAAGCTCCTCGCTTCGTATCTGACGCGGCGCAGGAAGCTCGACCTGGATGACTGGCGCCATTTCGATCCCGGCAAGACGCTGATCTTGCGGGAGGGCCTCGGCGAGGACTTCCGCGCCTACCGGCACGCGAACGCGGCGATGGCGGCACACGTCTTCGACAGGGTGCTTGCCGTCTCGGAACGGACGAAGACCGTCCTCGTCGAGCACGGCCTGGATGCCGCCAACGTCCACGTGTCCTACATCGGGAGCCCGAAGGTCGGCGCCATGGCGGGCGAGCGGCGGATGCGGGTCGGCGACATCGTGCACGTCGCCTATTTCGGCTACGCGCGGCGCGACAAGGGATTTCACTTCCTCATGCGCGCCCTGAGGGCGTTGCCGGATCGTCTCGCCAAACGGGTCGCCCTCAAGGTCGCCATGCGGATCCAAGACAAGGACCCCGTCACCGCCATGGTCGGCCGGTTGGCGAGGACGCTCCACGCCGTTTCCCTGCACAACGGGTACGATGCCCAGCGGCTTCCGATCCTGCTGGGCGACGTGTCGCTGGGCATCATCCCGTCCCTATGGGAGGACAACCTCCCCCAGGTCGCGATCGAGTACGTCGCGGCGGGCATCCCGATCCTCGTCTCCGACCTCGGCGGCGCGCGCGAGATCGGCGCCAACGACGCCTTCGTCTTCGAGGCGGGCTCGATCCCCTCCTTCACGGAGGCCCTGCGCAGGATCGTGGACGGCGAAGTGCTGCTGGCCGACTTCTGGAGCCGTCCTCCCAACATCCGGTCGCTGTCGACCCACATCGACGACTTGCTGGCCCTCTACGCCGAGGACCTCGCCCGGCGATCCGGCTCGTGGGGAGGCGCCCCTCACACCCCCATGGGGTAGTTGGGGCTTTCCCGCGTGATCGCGACATCGTGGACGTGGCTCTCGCGGAAGCCGGCGGACGAGATCCGCACGAACTGGGCGCGACCCTGGAACGCCTCGATCGTCGGCGCGCCGACGTAGCCCATCGCGGCGCGCAGGCCGCCGGCGAGTTGGTGAAGGATCGCGCCGGCCGGGCCGCGGTAGGGCACCTGGCCCTCGATGCCCTCCGGCACCAGCTTCAACGCGTCCTTGATGTCCTGCTGGAAGTAGCGGTCGGCGGAGCCGCGCGACATCGCCCCGACGCTGCCCATGCCCCGGTACGATTTGAACGAGCGGCCCTGGTACAGGTAGACCTCGCCGGGGCTCTCGTCGGTGCCGGCGAGCAGCGAGCCGATCATCGCGCATTGCGCGCCGCCGGCGATCGCCTTGGCGAGGTCGCCGGAGAACTTGATGCCGCCATCCGCGATCACCGGCACGTCGCCGGCCGCCGCCGCGCTGTCCATGATGGCGGTGAGCTGGGGCACGCCGACGCCGGCCACCACGCGGGTGGTGCAGATCGAGCCCGGCCCGATGCCGACCTTGATCGCGTCGGCGCCGGCGTCGATCAGCGCGCGGGTCGCCTCGCCGGTGGCGACGTTGCCGGCGATGATGGCCACCTTGTTGGAGGCGCGCTTGACGCGGGTCACCTGGTCGAGCACCGACTGCGAATGGCCGTGCGCCGTGTCGACCACCACGCAGTCGACGCCGGCGTCGATCAGCATCAGCGCGCGCTCGAAGCCCTTGTCGCCGACCGTCGAGGCGGCGGCGACGCGCAGGCGCCCGTCGGCGTCCTTGCAGGCGTTGGGATAGAGCGTCGCCTTCTCGATGTCCTTCACGGTGAGCAGGCCGACGCAGCGCCCGTCCTCGTCCACCACCACCAGCTTCTCCAGGCGGTGGTGGTGAAGCAGCCGGCGCGCCTCGACCTGCGGCACGCCCTCGCGCACGGTGATCACGTCCGCCGTCATCAGCTCGCTCACCCGCTGCTCGGGGGAGTCGGCGAACCGCATGTCGCGGTTGGTGAGGATGCCGACGAGGCGCATCGGCTGGCCGGGCACGCCGCCGCGCTCGACGACGGGGAAGCCGGACACGCCGTGGCGCGCCATCAGCGCCTGCGCGTCGGCGAGGGTCTCGTCGGGGAAGACGGTGATGGGGTTCACCACCATGCCGCTCTCGTAGCGCTTGACCTTGCGGACCTCCTCCGCCTGCGCCTCCGGCTCCAGGTTGCGGTGGATGACGCCGAGCCCGCCGGCCTGCGCCATGGCGATGGCGAGGCGCGACTCCGTGACGGTGTCCATCGCCGAGGAGATGATGGGGATGTTGAGGGTGATGTCGGCGGTCAGGCGCGTGCGCAGGTCGACCATGTTGGGTGTGAACTGGGAATGGCCCGGCTTCAGCAGCACGTCGTCGAAGGTGAGCGCCATCTCGATCGGCGGACGCGGGGCCATGGTGCCAACTCCGGGAACGGGCCGGAGCGGGAGCGCTCCACGGCCGACGGTTGGCAGCGGCTGTTAGCATGGCGATGACGGCGCGCCTAGGCTCGGCGTGCCGCCGTCCCGGGTTTCGACCGCGACGGACCTCCCGATCGGCGAGGCGCGATGCCGGGGGGATCGCGCGAGGGGTCGACGCTTCGCGCCGGCGGCCTCGACGGACCAAATCCGTTGGACAAAGAAGCGCGGCGGGCGTCCTATCGCGCCGTTCCCGGCCGTTGTTCCCGGCCCGTCGGCTCGCTTTAGGGCCGCCGGACCCCTTTCGCCGAGGAGGCCGGCCGACGCGCCCGCGGGCGGCTCGGGAGACCACGAAGCCAGGAGATCGCGAGTCCTTGCCGCGTTACGCCCTCACCGCCCTCATCGTCGCCTGCGCCCTGCTGATGGAAAACCTCGACGGCACCGTCCTCTCGACCGCGCTGCCGGCCATCGCGCTCGACCTCCACCAGGACCCGATCGCGCTGAAGCTCGCCCTCACCTCCTACCTCCTCGCGCTGGCCGTGTTCATCCCGGCGAGCGGCTGGGTGGCGGACCGCTTCGGCACCAAGATCGTGTTTCGCGCGGCCATCGTCGTGTTCACGATGGGGTCGATCCTCTGCGGCTTCTCGGACTCGCTCGCCGGGTTCATCCTCGCCCGCGTCGTGCAGGGGACCGGCGGCGCGATGATGGTGCCGGTCGGCCGCCTGCTGCTCCTGCGCTCCGTGGACCGCCGCGACATGGTCAGGGCCTTGGCCTACCTCACCATCCCCGCCCTGCTCGGCCCGATGCTCGGGCCGCCGGTGGGCGGTTTCATCACGACCTACCTCCACTGGCGCTACATCTTCTGGATCAACGTGCCCATCGGCATCCTCGGCGTCACGCTCGTCTCCCTGTACATCGAGAACGTCCGCGATCCGCACGTGCGCCCCCTCGATGTCGCCGGCTTCCTCCTATCCGGCATCGGGCTGTCGAGCCTGGTGTTCGGCCTCACCATCCTGGGGCGGGGCTTCCTGCCGGTCTGGCAGGTCATGGCGCTGATGGGTGTCGGCGCGGCGGCCCTCGTCGCCTACGTGGTCCACGCGCGCCGCGCGCCCCACCCGATCATCGACCTCACGCTGCTGAAGGTGCGGACCTTCCGCTGCAGCGTCAGCGGCGGCTCGCTGTTCCGCATCGGGGTGGGCGCGGTTCCGCTGGTGCTGCCGCTCATGCTGCAGATCGGCTTCGGCATGAGCCCGCTTCGTTCGGGCCTCACCACCTTCGTGGCGGCGGTCGGCTCCATGGCGATGAAAGCGACGGCGTCCCCGATCCTCGACGCCTTCGGCTTCCGGCGCGTCCTGGTGGTGAATTGCCTGATCGGCGCGGCCTTCATCGGCGTCAACGGGCTCTTCTCGCCGGCGACACCCACCGTGCTGATCCTCGCGGTCCTGCTCGTCGGCGGTTACTTCCGCTCGCTGGAGTTCACCGCCATCAACGCCATCGCCTACGCCGACATCGAGGCCGACCGCATGAGCCGCGCGGTCAGCTTCGCCTCGGTCGCCCAGCAGCTCGCCCTGTCGGTCGGCGTGGCGCTCGGCGCCGGCGTCATCCAGGTGGCGCGCGCCCGCCACGGCGGCGCGCTGGTCCTGTCGGACTTCCAGTGGGCTTTCGCGGTGGTCGGGCTGGTGTCGGCCGCGTCCGTGTTCGCGTTCTGGCTCCTGCCGTCCGACGCGGGAGCCTCGCTGTCGAGCCATCCGGCAAAAGGCGCGGCGGCGCGCGGCGTGTCCGACGCGCGTCCGGGGTCCGCCGTGAGCTGAAGCAGACCGGACCCTGCGCCGTGGCTCCCGGGATAGGCTGACGCGGCGACGTGGCCGTACGACGCCCGGTCAGTCGAGCGAAAGGCGCCGGGCGCTCCCTGGCGGCGGGGCGCCCATCGCCCCACCGACGGTATGTCGAGGGGCGGCGGGCGACGCGCGCCAGGCGTCCGGGGCTATCCCGCGCGTTCGACGGCGCTAGCTCAGGTGGCCGGCCAGGATCTTGTTCATCTCGAACATCGTCACCTTGTCACGGCCGAACACCGCCTTGAGGTTGTCGTCGGCGACGATCTCGCGCTTGTTCTGCGCGTTCTGCAGGTCGTGCTTCTTGATGTATTCCCACACCTTCTTGACGACCTCCGTGCGCGGCAGAGGGTCGTGGCCGACCACGGCCGAAAGCTCCTTGGAGGGCTTCAGGGGCTTGGCGAAGGCGCTTTGCCCTTCCTTCTTGCCGTCCCTCTTCGCGGGTGCGCTCTTGGGAGCCGCGCTCTTGGGGGCGGCACTCTTGGGGGCCGCGGTCTTGGGGGCGGCACTCTTGGCGGATGCGGCCTTGGCGGGAGCGGCCTTCTTCGCTTCGGTCTTGGGCGCTTCCGTCACCTTGGGCGCCTCTTTCGCCGCCGCCTTGGCCGCCGGCTTCTTGGTTGCTTCCTTCATTCGTCCCTCCCGATCCTCGGCGATCCGGCCGCCAGGAAAGGCCCCGCTCCGCTGAGCAGGAAGACGAACCCGATGGCCGCGCCTCCGTCAAGCATCGCGGCGACCGGAACATCGATTCCCCGATGAAAACGGTTGATGACCGGTGATTTCCCGCCCCATCCGGCGTCGGGGCGGCGTCGCGCGGGTTCCAGCCCCTCCGCCGCCGGTCGGGTCGGGCGCCCTCCAGCGAAGGTGTGTCCGTCGCATCACAGGCCGTCAATAGAGGGCCGGAGCGGTGGTACGGCGGCGCGCCATCGCCTAGGGTGCCGGCCACAGCGATGGGACTCGATTTGGCATTCTTGGCGTCCAAACTCCGCTCGACATCCGTTGCGGCGCGCCTTGCTTGCGCCGCCGGGTGCGTCGCCGTGCTGAGTGCCTGCTCGACGGTCCCCTCGTCCGGACCGTCGCGGCAAGCCGTCGTCAACGTCGGCTCGCAGGCGGATTCGCCCTATCTCCTCGTCCCGCTCTCGGATTTCGCGATCGAGAAGCTTTCGGGCTTCCCCGGCCCGAGCCTCTACGGCAAGTTCGGCGACTATCGCGGAGCCGTCGTGCAGCGCGTCGGCGTCGGCGACACGCTGGAGGTCACCGTGTTCGAGGCGGCGGGGGGCGGCCTGTTCTCGCAGCCGGTCTCCACGGCGAACACGACGGGTTCGCATTCGGCGCAGATCCCGCCCCAGACGGTCCAGCGCGACGGGTCGATCACCGTTCCCTACGCCGGCCGCGTCAACGTGGTGGGACAGACCACGCCCGAGATCGAGAAGTCCATCGTCGACAGGTTGACCGGCAAGGCGATCGAGCCGCAGGCCATCGTCACCTTGAGCGAGAACATCGCCAACAGCGTCACGGTCACCGGCGAGGCGATCAAGGGCATGCGCGTCCCCTTGTCGACGCGGGGCGACCGCATCCTCGACGTCGTCGCGACCGCCGGGGGCATCAACGTCCCGGCCCAGGAAACCTTCCTCGAGCTGAGCCGGGGCGGCCGCACGGTGCGCATGCCGCTGCAGACGCTGCTCGCCCAACCCAGGGAGAACATCTTCGCCCGTCCCGGCGACACGCTGACGGTGATCCGCTACCCCCTGACCTTCACCGCCGTCGGCGCGACGGGGCGCAACGCGGTCGTCAATTTCGACGCGGTCGGCATCTCGCTGGAGGAGGCGGTCGGCAACGCGGCCGGCCTGATCGACGAGCGGGCGGACCCCGAAGGCGTCTTCGTGATGCGCTACGAGCCGGTGGCGGTGGTCCGCGACTTCCCCGGCCTGACGCCGCAGCAGGCGGCGCTGAACCTCGTGCCGGTCGTCTACATCGTCAACCTGCGCGATCCCACCGGGCTGTTCCTCGCCCGCAAGTTCGCCGTGCACGACAAGGACATCGTCTACGTCTCCAACTCACCCTTCAGCGACCTGCAGAAGGTCCTGCAGATCGTCGGGACGGTGACGGCCCCGATCATCGAGGGCGTGTCGGCGGTCGCCCTGGTCAGGTAGGGGCAACGCCGGCCGGGCTCGTCCGACGCGGGCGCGGCGCGACGACAATCGGTGCGCCGCACGCTTTAAGGCCATGCGTTTCCTGCCGTTTACGGCTATAAGGATGGCGTGCCCGCGGCCGTTCGCGCCGCCAAGCGATGCCCCTCCAGGAAAGCCTTCGCACCGCATGGAAGAGTCCTCCCCTCACGACGCCCTCGGACCCGAGATCGAGAGCTACGGCGCCGATTCGATCAAGGTGCTCCGGGGCCTCGACGCCGTCCGCAAGCGCCCCGGCATGTACATCGGGGACACCGACGACGGTTCCGGCCTGCACCACATGGTCTACGAGGTCGTGGACAACGCCATCGACGAGGCGCTCGCCGGCCACGCCACCCGCGTCACCGTCACGCTGAACCCCGACAATTCCGTCACCGTGACCGACGACGGGCGCGGCATCCCCACCGGCATCCACGGCGAGGAGGGCGTGTCGGCCGCCGAGGTCATCATGACCCAGCTGCACGCCGGGGGTAAGTTCGACCAGAACTCCTACAAGGTGTCGGGCGGCCTGCACGGCGTCGGCGTTTCCGTCGTCAACGCTCTGTCCACCTGGCTCAAGCTGCGGATCTGGCGCGACGGCAAGGAGCACGAGGTGCTGTTCGAGCACGGCGACGTCGTCGACCACCTGCGCGTCAACGGCCCGGCCCCCCTCATCGAGGGCAAGCGCAAGCGCGGCACGGAGGTGACCTTCCTCGCCTCGCCGGAAACCTTCACCAAGACGGACTACACGTTCGGCACCATCGAGCACCGGCTGCGCGAACTCGCCTTCCTGAACTCGGGCGTGCGCATCATCCTCACCGACGCGCGCGGCGCCGAGCCGAAAGTGGAGGAGCTGTACTACGACGGCGGGCTGGAAGCCTTCGTGCGCTACCTCGACCGCGCCAAGGCGCCGCTCATCGGCAAGCCGATCTTGATGAAGGGCGAGCGCGACCGCATCACCGTCGAGGTCGCGCTGTGGTGGAACGATTCGTACCACGAGAACGTGCTGGCCTTCACCAACAACATCCCCCAGCGCGACGGCGGCACCCATCTCGCCGGCTTCCGTGGCGCGCTGACCCGGCAGATGACCGGCTACGCCGACCGCTCCGGCCTGCTCAAGCGCGAGAAGGTCGACCTCAGCGGCGACGACTGCCGCGAGGGGCTCACCTGCGTGCTCTCCGTCAAGGTGCCGGACCCGAAGTTCTCGTCGCAGACCAAGGACAAGCTCGTGTCCTCCGAGGTGCGCCCGGTGGTCGAGAGCCTCGTCAACGACATGCTCGGCTCCTGGCTGGAGGAGCACCCGCAGGACGCCCGCACCGTCACCGCCAAGGTGATCGAGGCGGCCCAGGCCCGCGAGGCGGCCCGCAAGGCCCGCGAGCTGACGCGCCGCAAGGGCGCGCTCGACGTCGCCAACCTGCCGGGCAAGCTCGCGGACTGCCAGGAGCGCGATCCCGCCAAGGCCGAGATCTTCCTGGTTGAGGGCGATTCGGCCGGCGGCTCCGCCAAGCAGGGGCGCAACCGCGAGTACCAGGCGATCCTGCCGCTCAAGGGCAAGATCCTCAACGTGGAGCGGGCGCGCTTCGACCGCATGCTCGGCTCCCAGGAGATCGGCACGCTGATCACCGCGCTCGGCACCGGCATCGGCCGCGACGACTTCAACGCCGACAAGCTGCGCTACCACAAGATCATCATCATGACCGACGCCGACGTCGACGGCTCGCACATCCGCACCCTGCTGCTGACGTTCTTCTTCCGGCAGATGCGGGAGCTGATCGACCGAGGCCACGTCTACATCGCGCAGCCGCCGCTCTATAAGGTGAAGCGCGGCGCCTCCGAGCAGTACCTGAAGGACGAGCGCGCGCGCGAGGACTACCTGATCGGCCACGGGCTCGACGGCGCGGTGCTGCGCCTCGCCACCGGCGAGGAGCGCGCCGGCGGCGACCTGCGCGGCCTCGTCGAGGAGGCGCGCGTGGTCCGTCAGCTCCTGAGCGGGCTGCATTCCCGCTACGATCGCGGCATCATCGAGCAGGCCTCCATCGCAGGCGCCCTGTCGCCGGTGGGCGACGTGGGCGAGGCGGAGGCGATCGCCGACATCCTCGCCCGCCGGCTCGACGCCCGCTCCGACGACACCGAGCGGGGCTGGACCGGCCGCGTCGAGGACGACGGCTACGTGATGACCCGCGACGTGCGCGGCGTCACCCAGGCGGCGATCCTCGACCACGGCCTGCTCGCCTCCGCCGAGGCGCGCCGGCTCAGCGAGCACGCCGGCTCGCTCGACGAGGTTTACGCCAAGCCGGCCCTGTTCGTGCGCAAGGGCGACGAGCGCCAGGTGTCCGGCCCCGGCGAGTTGCTCGACGCGGTGATGGCGGCCGGCTCCAAGGGCATCTCGCAGATGCAGCGCTACAAGGGGCTCGGCGAGATGAACGCCGACCAGCTGTGGGAGACGACGCTCGACCGCGACGCCCGCTCGCTGCTCCAGGTCAAGATCAACGAGGGTCCGGAGGCGGACGACATCTTCGTCAAGCTGATGGGCGACGTGGTCGAGCCCCGCCGCGAGTTCATCCAGGACAACGCGCTGAGCGTGGCGAACCTCGACGTGTAGCCGCCGTGCCGCTCGCATGTAAGATGCGACCTCTTCGGTAGAATTGCCTTAATCGGCGCTTTGGCCGATAGTGCGCCATGACCCCGATCACCGACGACTCCACCGGCCGCCACGCGTGGCAGGCGGCCACGGCCGACGGCGTGGCGCGCGCCCTGGCCGAGGCGCACGCCGGGCGCCTGCGCTACTGCCACGACGCGCGGGCCTGGTTCGTGTGGGACGGGGCGCTGTGGCGGCGCGACCGCACCGGCGCGGTGCTCGCCCTGATCCGCGCGGTCGCCCGCGAGCGCGGGACCGACCCCGATGGGCTCACCCGCCGCGCCACCGGGAGCATCGCCTTCGCCGCCGGCGCGGAATGCTTCGCGCGCGGCGAGCCGGCGCTGGCCGTCACCGCGGAGGCGTGGAACGCCGACCCGTTCCTGCTCGGCACGCCGGCCGGGGCGATCGACCTGCGCACCGGGGCGGCGCTGCCGGCCGACCCGGCCGACGGCCTCACCCAATCCACCGCCGTGGCGCCGGCCGCGCCGAACGAGGACGCCTGCCCGCTGTGGCGCCGCTTCCTCGCCGAGGCGTTCGGCGGCGACGAGGCGCTGATCGGCTTCATCCAGCGCTTCTGCGGCACCGCGCTGACCGGCTCGGTCGCCGAGCACGCGCTGGTCTACGGCTGGGGCACCGGCGGCAATGGCAAGTCGGTGTTCCTCAACACGCTCCTCTGGGTGCTCGGCGACTACGCGCGGCCGGCGCCGCTCGCCACGCTGGTCTCGACCGACATCGCGAGGCACGGCGCGGCCCACGCGGCGCTGCGCGGCGTGCGCCTCGTCGGCGTCGCGGAGTCCGAGGGCGGCTGGAGCGAGCGGCGCCTCAAGCTGCTGACCGGCGGCGACGCGGTGGCCGTTCCGGCCGCCCCCGGCGTCACCCGGCCGGGTGTGCGGCCCCACGTTTCCCGGCCGACGGCGAAGCTCCTCGTCCTGGGCAACCAGCCCCCGGCCCTGTCGGGCGTCGACGAGGCGATGCGGCGACGCCTGCGCGTCGTGCCGTTCCGCCATCGGCCGGCGCGGCCGGACCGCGACCTGGACGCCAAGCTGCGCGCGGAAGGTCCGGCGATCCTGCGCTGGATGATCGACGGCTGCCTCGCTTGGCGGGCGCAGGGGCTCGGGTCGTCGTCGGCCGTACGGGAGGCGACGGACGACGCGCTCGACGCGCAGGACCTGGTCGCGCAGTTCCTGAGCGAGCGCTGCCTGCGCGCGACGCCGCACACGCCGCGCAGCGCCACCGCCGCCGCGCTCTACACCGCCTGGCGCCGCTGGGCCGAGGCGGCCGGCGAACCGGCGGGGTCGCAGCGCGCCTTCGCCCTCGCGCTGGCCTGCCACGGCTTCACCCGCGACCGCACGGAGCACGTCCGGCTTTATCGCGGGCTCGGGCTGCGCGACGACGCGGCTGACGCATGACGCAGCTGACGCGAGAATGTGTGGGCGCGGACATTTTTTCAAACGACGTCGCCGGCGACGAGGTCGAGCCAACCGACTTCGCCGGGGCCGCCATGCTTCGGTTGGATCACGGGCGATCGTGCATAGCTTCGATCCACGAGCGGTTTCCCGCTCCCGAGGATACGATCATGATCACCGCCTTCGTCCTGACACTCTCCCTCGCCGCCCTGTTCGCTCAGGAAGGAACGCTTCGTCGGCAGCCGGTCCGCGTCCGCGCCGCGCGCCCCCGCTGACGAGCGGCCCGTCATCCCCGCTTCCACTGCTTGGTCGCCATCGCGCCGCCGACCGCGATGAGGATGGGCACCAGGAAGTCATGGTCCACGCGGGTGAACTCCACGATCAGGGCGACGGCGGTGAGCGGCATCGTCATCGAGGAGGCGAGGAAGGCGGTCGCGCCCACGATCGCGAAGGCGCCGGACGGCGTTCCCGGCCAGAGGAGGCTCCATCCCGCGCCGAGCACGATCGCGAGCAGGGCACCGATCGTCATCCCCGGCGTGAGCATCCCGCCCTCCGCGCCGCCCCGCAGGCAGGCGGTCGTCGCCGCGAGCTTCAGCACGAGCAGGACGGCCGCGAGCTTGAGGCCGACGGCGCTGTCGAGGCCGAGCTGCATCGGCCCCTTGCCGTTGCCGAGCAGCTGCGGATAGACGGTGGCCGCCCCGCCGAGCGCCACGAACACGAGGAGGCACCAGGGGACGAGTCGCCAGTCGCGCGGCGCCCGGGCGCGCGCCGCCACCGCGAGCCGCGCGTACCAGGTGCCGCCGAGCCCGAACAGCGGGCCGGCCCACACCGAGAAGCAGACGAGGCCGGCGCTGATCTCCCAGTGCTGTTGCGGCAGCCGGTACTGCGATTCGTCGCCGAGCCCGATCCAGGCGACCAGCGCCGCGATGACGGAGGTCGCGATGGCCGGCGCCGCCGCCGACAGGCTGAAGGTCTGCAGCAGCACTTCGAGCGTGAACACCGCCCCGCCGAGCGGCACGTTGTAGACGCTGGCGAGGCCGGCCCCGGCCCCGCAGGCGATCATGATCCTGGTGTCCGCCGCGCCCAGGCCGGCGCGGCGGGACAGGAAGGTGGCGAACAAGGCGCCGATCTCGCGCGGCGCGACCTCGCGGCCGAGCGGCGAACCGAGCGCGACGGTGATGATCTGCAGCAAGGCGTGCCCAATTGTGGCCAGCGGCATCGACGCATCCTGCGACTTCACCGCCTGCTTGATGCTGACGAGGGGCCGGCCGACCGCGTAGACCGCCCACCATCCCAGGCCGGCGATGAGGCCGCAGCCGGCGAGGACGGCGACCCTGCGCGGCGGCGGGGCCGCGCTCACGCCCTCCAGGAAGGACACCGGGCTGATGATGGCATGGAGGCTGTAGCCGTAGGCGAGGTGCTGCAGGAGGTGGAGCAGCATCGCCAGCAGCATGCCGCCGAACCCGGCGCCGATCCCGACCAGGAGCGTCACGGCGAGGAGCACGAGGGGCCGCGCCGCCGCCTCGGAGGCCTTGCCCGAGACGACGGGATCGGCCGCCGCCGCTGGGGCGGGCAGGTCGGAGCCGAGGCGCGCCTTGTCGCGACGATCCGGCAAGGGTTCAGATTCGGCGAGGGACATGGGCGGCGCTTGGTCCGGTGCGACGGGGAAACCGCGTCGGCGGATGTTTCGCTTCGATCGCCGGTCTTTGCAAGAACGCCGCGCGGGCGGGCGGACGGTCGGGCTTGCCGCCGGCCTGGAGATCCGCCCATGTTGGGCGCCGCCGGCGTCGTCCGGCCGCGGCAACGGCCCTCGGCATGAAGCGCGGCATGGACCTCGGCATGGAGCGTGACTTGGAACGCGACTTGGGACGCGACTTGGAGCGCGAGTTGGAGCGCGAGTTGGACCTGAACGACGTGCCCCTCATCCGCACCTTCACGATGCCGGGGGACCTCAACGCCAACGGCAGCATCTTCGGGGGCTGGATCCTCGGCGAGCTGGACAAGGCGGCGGGGCTGCTCGCCGCCGATCGTTCCAAGGGGCGTTGCACGACGGTCGCCCTGGAGGCGGTGCGCTTCCTGGTGCCGCTCAGGGCCGGCGAGGACTTCCGCGTCTTCGGCCGGGTCGTCTCCGTCGGACGCACGTCGATGCGCCTTCGCCTGGAAGGCTGGGCGCGGCGTAACGGCGGCGACGCGCGGCGGATCGTCGAGGGCACCTTCGTCTCGGTGGCGATCGACGAGGCTGGCCGGCCGCGTCCGCTCCCGCCGTCCGACGACGCGCCGCCGGCGAGCGCCTGACTAGCGTCTCGCCGGCTGCGGCGGCGGCACCGGGCCACCCGGCCCTTTCACCCCGAAGCACCGCCCGAGGAACAACCCGGCATGGCTCAGGGCGGCGCCGTCGATCCCGTGCGCGACCCCCGCCGACAGGTGCCATTGGCAGGGCGCGCCGGCCGCCGCCAGCTCCTCGGCGGCGACGAACATCGCGTCGGCGGGGATGACGTCGTCCTCGCTGCCGTGCGTCAGCAGGATCGGCGGAGCATCCGTGACCCGAAGATGCTCGGGGCCGACGAGCAGGCCGGAGAAGCCGACGATGCCGGCCGGCGCGCGGCGGCGGCGCAGCCCGACGTGGAGCGCCATCATCGTGCCCTGGCTGAAGCCGACCAGGGCCAGCTTGCCGGCGTCGAGAGCGTGGCGCGCCAGCTCGGCGTCGAGGAAGGCGTCGAGGGTCGGCGCCGCCCTGTTCGCGCCGGTCCAGCGCTCGTCGGGATCGCGCGAGGTCAAGGGGAACCATTGGCGCCCCATCGGCGCCTGACCGCATGGTTCGGGCGCGTTGGGCGCGGCGAAGGCGGCGTCGGGCAGCAGCGCCTGCCACTGCTGGCCGAGCGCGATGAGGTCCCGGCCATCGGCACCGTAGCCGTGCAGCAGCACGACGAGCTGCTTGGCCGTGCCGCTCCTGGCGCCCAGCCGTTGAGCGTCCAAGCCCTGTCCCGCCAAGCTCTTCCCTTCGCCTTCCGCCATCAGGTGTCCCGTCCATTCTCGCGCTTGGCCCGACGGGGCGCCGTCGCGGCTTTGGTCGACGCGGCGCGCGCCTTCTCGGCGTTGTAATAGGCCCAAAGGCAATGGGCCGCGACCCCCCGGTGCGGACGCCAGCGTTCCGCCAGCGCGACGAGTTCCCTGGCGCTCGGCCGTGCCGGCAGCGCCAGCGCCAGGCGGACCGCCTCCTGCAAGGCGAGGTCGCCGGCGGGCCACGCGTCGGCGTGCCCGAGGCAGAACAGCAGGAAGACGTCCGCCGTCCAGGGACCGATCCCGTGGATGGCGACGAGGGCCGCGTGCGCCACCTCCGCCTCGGCCGCCGCCAACGCGGCGAAGTCGAGCGCGCCATCGACGCAGGCGGTCGCCACGGCGCGCAGCGTCCGCAACTTCCCGGCCGACAGCCCGCACCCCTTCAAGGCCTCATCGCTCGCACGGGCGAGGCTCGCGGCGTCGACGCGCCCGAGCCGAGCCTCGAGGCGCCCGTAGATCGCGGCGGCGCTGGCCGTGGAAACCTGCTGGCCGACGATCGTCCAGGCAAGGCCCGCGAAGCCCGGATCGCGGCGGCGCAGGCGCGGAGGCCCGCGCCCGCCCACGATGGTGGCGACGAACGCGGCATCACGTTCCGCGAGGCGGCCGAGCGCCGCCTCGAAAACGTCCTGATCGTGCAGAAGCTGGCCCGGCGATCCCGGAGGTGCGGCGGATATGAGCAGCGGCGTTTTTCCCTTTCGAGCCGGTCGGAAACTCGTCACAATCGAGCCGGTCGCGAGATAATGGCGTCGCGCGACGCAGGCGGTTTGGTCTGATTGAAAACGGCCGGACCAGGGCTAATGTTCACGGGCGACGTCGGACGACCCGTCCGGCATCCGATCGCTTGTTCCCGATCCCGTGGCGCCGATCCCTTCATCCGTCCTACAGGTTCTGGCGCATCGTGTCCTGGCGATCTCCCCCGGTAGATTCATGACCTCATCCGCCCATCGCACCGTCGTCCGCTTCGCTCCCTCGCCGAACGGTCACCTGCACCTTGGTCACGCCTATTCGGCGCTGATGAACGGGCTCGTCGCGCGAGAGACCGGCGGCCGGATGCTGCTGCGGATGGAGAACATCGACACCGCGCGTTGCCGGCCCGAGTTCGAGACGGCGATCCGCGAGGATCTCGCGTGGCTCGGCCTCGCGTGGGAGACGCCGGTCCGTCGCCAGTCCGACCATTTCGCCGATTACGCCGGCGCGATGCAGCGTCTGGAACGCCGTGGTCTCGCTTACCCCTGCTTCTGCTCGCGGGGGGACATCATGGCGGCGGTGGCGGGCAAGTCCAGTTGGCCGGTCGATCCCGACGGCACGCCGCTGTACCCCGGCACGTGCAAGCACCTGTCGCCCGGCCAGCGTCGCCGGCGTCTGGAATCGGGCGAGCGGGCGAGCATCAGGCTCGACATGGACAAGGCGGTCGCCGCATCGCGGAGGCCGGGCACTTCGGAAACCGGAGGCGGCCGTCCCGGCCCAGCCGCACCTTTCCCGGCCAACTCCCTCCTCACCAAATCCATCCTGACCGACCCTCTCCTGACTTGGACGGAGTACCGTGGCGGCGCGGAACGCCGGCAGGAGCGAGCCGATCCGACGCTTTGGGGCGACGCGGTGCTGGCGCGCAAGGACATCGGGACGAGCTACCACATCGCGGTCGTCGTCGACGATGCCGCGCAAGGCGTGACCGACATCGTGCGCGGCGAGGACCTGTTCATGGCGACGACCCTTCACCGCCTTCTTCAGGCGCTGCTCGACCTTCCCGCGCCCGACTATCACCACCACGGCCTGCTGATCGACGGCACGGGCCAGAAGCTGTCGAAGAGCCTGCGCGCCAAGCCGCTGCGAACCTACCGGCAGGAGGGCTACAGCGTGGCCGGCGTGCTGGAGCGCATCGACCTGCCGCGCACCGTCATGGGCACGGCGGCGCTGGTGCCGAAAGGATAAGGATCGGGCCGAGCGCGACCCGGTCGCGAGGAACCCTCGTGGCCTCACGCTTGTTGACTCGACCTCAGGCAGATCCGAGGAAACGTGATGCCCCCCGTGAAATCCGCCCTCGCCTCGGCGCTCGCCGTTTTCGCCGTGACGCAGGTGTGCGCGCAGACCACGTCCGGCGGCGAGACCGGCGCCGCGGCGGCCGCGAGGGCGTCGCAAAGGTCGAACGCCATGATGAAGGCCGCCCCGCACCCGGGCAAGCCGACCGCTCCCAACAACAAGGCCACGGCGAGCGGCGGCAGCGTCGGCGGCCGTAGCGACCGCAACTGAGCCGCGAGAGCGGCCCGCGTCATGGCCGGGCGGCGCGTGCCCCGGCCGTGAAATACGCCGCGAGGATTTGGCGGTAGATCGCCGTAAGTCGCGACAGGTCGGCGAGCGGCACGCTCTCGTCGACCATGTGCATCCGGTCGCCGACGAGACCGAGTTCGATCGTCGGACAGTAGCGCTGGATGAACCGCGCGTCCGACGTGCCGCCGCCGGTCGACAGCGTCGGTGGCCCGCCCATCTCCGCCTCGACCGCCGCCACGACGAGGTCGGTGAACGGCAAGCGCGACGTCAAGAAGGACGGCGCGTCGCCGGGCAGGATGGCGAGCGCGACATCCGCCCCGCGCGCGGCACCTTCCACCCGCGCTTCCAGCGCGGCGGCGAGGGTTTCGGCGGTCCACGCGTCGTTGAAGCGGACGTTGAAGGCGGCGGTGGCGACCGCCGGAATGACGTTGGTCGCGACGTTGCCGACGTCGACCGTTGTGACGACGAGGTTCGACGCCTCGAAATGGTCCGTGCCGCGATCGAGCGGCGCGGCGAGCGCGTCGAGCACGCGGAGCAGCGCCGGGATGGGATTGTCGGCCTTCGCCGGATAGGCCACGTGGCCTTGGCGTCCCCTGGCCGTGACCCGCCCGTTGAGCGAGCCACGCCGGCCGATCTTGATCGTGTCGCCGGGCCGCGCCCGGCTTGTCGGCTCGCCGACGATGCAGTGGTCGAAGCGCTCGCCGCGCTCGTGCGCCCACCGCAGCAGCTTGACCGTGCCGTTGACCGCCGGCCCCTCCTCGTCGCCGGTGACGAGGAAGCCGATCGAGCCTCGCGGCAGCCCGTTCTCGGCGATGGTGGCCAATGCCGCCGCCGCGAAGGCGGCGATGCCGCCCTTCATGTCCTGGGCGCCGCGCCCGTGCAACACGCCGCCGTCCAACGTGCCGGCGAAGGGATCGTGCCGCCACGCCGCGACGTCGCCGGGCGGCACGACGTCCGTATGCCCGGCGAACAGCAGGTAAGGGGCGCCGGTGCCGATGCGGGCGTAAAGGTTGTCGATCGTCGCGGTGCCCGGCTCGGCGAACGGCACGCGATGCGTGGCGAAGCCGTGGGCGTCGAGAACCGCCTGCAGGACATCGAGCGCGCCGCCGTCGGCCGGCGTCACCGAGGGGCAGCGCAGCAGGCGCCGGGCGATGTCGAGGGCGTCGGGGGTCGTCGGGGGCTTGGCCAACGCCTCAATCGTCACTGTAGCGCTGCTCGGTCCAGGGATCGCCGCGATCGTGGTAGCCGCGCGCCTCCCAAAAGCCCGGTTCGTCCGCCGTCTTGAAGGTGATCCGCTTCAGCCACTTGGCGGATTTCCAGAGGTAAAGGTGGGGCACGATCAGGCGCACCGGGCCGCCGTGGTCGCGGGTGAGCGGCCTGCCTTCCCAGCTGTGGACGAGCATCGCGTCGGACGCGGCGAAATCGTCGAGCGGCAGGTTGGTGGTGTAGCCGTCCGACGACGACAGCACCACGAAGCGGGCATCCTCGCGGGGGTCCACCAAGTCGAGCAGCGTGCGGGTGGCGAGCCCCTGCCAGCGGTTGTCGTAGCGCGACCAGGTCGTCACGCAGTGCATGTCGGTGACGCGCGTGTCCTGCTTGCGCGCCTGGAACGCCGCCCAGTCCCAGTGGAGCGTGTTGGCGACGGCGCCGTCGACGTCGAGCGTCCAGCGCTCGCGCGGCACGTCGGGGGTGACGCCCAGGTCGAGCACCGGCCAGTCGCGCACGAGGTGCTGGCCGGGCGGCAGCCGCTCGGACTCGGACCGGACGTGCTGCCCGGTGAGGAAGCGGCCCTCCTCCGCCCAGCGGCGCTTGGAGCGGGTGAGCTTGCTGTCGGGCGGGATGTCGTCGGTGCTGCTCATGGCTTTCTCGGTGACGAGCCCGGCTTGCCCTTCTCCCGCTCGCGGGAGAAGGTGTCTCCACGAAGTGGTGACGGATGAGGGACGTCGCCGCGCATACGGAGAGCCCTCATCCGACCTCGCTTCGCGAGGCCACCTTGTCCCGCCAGCGGGAGAAGGGCAAGGCGCCCCGGCCCGAAGGATGACATGACCACCGCCACCCTGCCCGTCGACCACCCGCCGCTGGAGCGGCGCGCCGTCGCCGCCGTGATCCTCGGCAACGCGCTGGAGTTCTACGACTTCACCACCTACGCCTTCTTCGCCACCAGCATCGGCGAAACCTTCTTCCCCGCCAAGGATCCCCTCGCCAGCCTGCTGTCGTCGCTCGCCATCTTCGGCATCGGCTTCGTCACGCGGCCTGTCGGCGGGATCGTCATCGGCGCCTTCGCCGACCGCGCCGGGCGCAAGCCGGCGATGATCCTCACCATCGCGATGATGGCGGCCGGCATGCTGATGCTGGCGGCGACGCCCGGCTACGCGATCATCGGCGCGTGGGCGCAGGTGATCGTCATCGCGGGGCGCCTGATCCAGGGGTTCGCGCTCGGCGGCGAGGTGGGGCCGTCCACCGCCTACCTGCTGGAGGCGGCGCCGCCGGCGCACCGCGGCTTCATCGCCTCCTGGCAGATCGCCAGCCAGGGCATCGCCTCGCTGTTCGCCGGCATCGTCGGCTTCGCGCTCGCCAAGACGCTCAGCGACCATTCGATGCAGGAATGGGGCTGGCGCGTGCCCTTCCTGCTCGGCGTCGCCATCGTGCCGGTGGGCCTCGTCATCCGCAACCACCTGCCGGAGACCGCCGGCGAGGGGTCGGACGCCGGCGCGGCCGCCTCGACGCTCGACGTGCTGCGCCGCCTGGGGCGCGACCACGGCCGGATGCTCACCCTCAACTTCCTCGTCATCATGGCGGCCACCGTGTCGAACTTCGTGGGCACCAACATGCCGACCTACGCCAAGGCGACGCTCGGCCTGTCGCTCGCCGCCTCCACCGGCAGCACGATCGCGCTCGGCGCCGCCTCCGTCGTCTTCCCGCTGTTCGGCGGCTGGCTCGTCGACCGCGTCGGCCGCCGCCCGGTCATGGTGTGGCCGCGCGTGGCGATCGTGGTGCTCGCGGTGCCGGCCTTCGCCGTCCTCGTCCACGCGCCGAGCGCCGGCAACGTCTACGCGATCACCTTCCTGCTCGCCGCGCTCTCCTCGCTCAACGCGGCGGCGGTGATCGTCGGCATCCCGGAGTCGCTGCCCCGCGCGGTGCGCTCGGCCGGCCTCTCCATCGTCTACGCCTTCAGCGTCACGATCTTCGGCGGCACCACCAACTACGTCGTCAACAAGCTCATCGCGCTCACCGGCGACAAGCTGGCGCCGGCCTACTACCTCGTGGCGATCAGCGCCGTCGGCGCGGTGGCGGCGTTCCTGATGCCGGAAACGAGGGGCCGGGACCTCGACTGAGGATGGCGCTCGACTGAAGCTCGGAAGGGCGACGCGTGATCGACAAGCTCGCCTACGTCATCGCGCTCGCCCGCGAGCAGCACTTCGGCCGGGCGGCGGAGGCGTGCGGCGTCACCCAGCCGACCATGTCGGCCGGCCTGAAGCAGCTGGAGGAAACGCTCGGCGTCGTGATCGTGCGCCGCTCGTCCCGCTACCAGGGTTTCACGCCGGAGGGCGAGCACGTGCTGTCGTGGGCGCGGCGCATCGTCGGCGACGCGCAGGCGATGCGCCAGGACCTCGACGCCCTCAAGCGGGGCTTGTCTGGGCACCTCAAGCTCGCCGTGATCCCGACCGCGCTGACGATGGTGCCGGCCCTGACCACCCCGTTCCGTGACCACCATCCCGCCGTGCGCTTCTCGATCGAGTCGGCCTCGTCGGGCGCGATCCTCGAGCGCCTCGCCAACCTCGACGTCGACGGCGGCATCACCTACCTCGCCAACGAGCCGCTCGGCGACGTGAAGACCGTGCCGCTCTACCGCGAGTCGTACGTGCTGCTGACACCCGCCGCCGGCCCGTTCGGCCAACGGGGACCGGTCAACTGGCGCGACCTCGGCGGGTTGCCCCTCTGCCTGATGACGCCCGACATGCAGAACCGGCGGATCATCGACCAGATGCTGCGCGACAGCGGTGCCGAGCCGGAGGCCGCCCTGCAATCCAATTCCGTGACCGCGCTCGTGGCCCATGTGGCGACCGG
Organism: uncultured Beijerinckiaceae bacterium; assembly: GCA_964244495.1. Taxonomy (GTDB): domain Bacteria; phylum Pseudomonadota; class Alphaproteobacteria; order Rhizobiales; family Beijerinckiaceae; genus RH-AL1. Next base: position 123,802 of record CAXTIU010000008.1, on the reverse strand, counting down.
CCGCTGGTCGTCCATCGTGCCGGCCGGACTGGGCGAGACCGTCGGCCTTCCGTCGAACGTGCGGGCGATCCCCATCGTCGGGCCGGATGTCACGCACCTGGTCGGTCTCGTGGTGCCCCAGCGCTTCGCGATCAGCCCCCTCGCCAACGCCCTCGTGCGCGAGGCCGAGCGCCTGGCCGTTCGACGGATATCGTCCAAAACTGCGTGATTTCGGCTGGTTTGATAGACGTGTTCTATCGCAGCACGGGGCGGACCCCTTGATTTGCCCGACCGCAAGGATGATCTGGGCACCTTATAAAAGCTTGGTGGGATGGAAACGTGTCCGAGTATCAGACCTGGGACTTGGCGGCAGCGACCGACCTCGTCACGGCCCGCGCGCGCGAGAAAGGCGCGACGCTGCCGATCCTGCACGCCTTGATGGGACGCTTCGGCTACGTCGACAAGGCCATCGTGCCGGTGCTCGCCGAGGCACTCAACCTGTCGAAGGCCGAGGTCCACGGCACCCTCTCCTTCTACCATGACTTCCGCGACCACCCGCCGGGCCGCCGCACCATCAAGGTGTGCCGCGCCGAGGCTTGCCAGTCGCGTGGGGCGCTCGCGGTGCACGAGGCGCTGACGCGCAAGCTCGGCATCGACTGGCACGGCACCACCAGCGACGGCGCGATCACGATCGAGCCGGTGTATTGCCTGGGCCTGTGCACCTGCGCGCCGGCGGTGCTGATCGACGAGGAGCCGGTCGGCAACCTCGACATCGCGTCCCTCGACGGCCTGATCGCGGAGGCGCGGGCGTGACCACCCGCGTCTACGTCCCCCGCGACGCCGGCGCGCTCGCCGTCGGCGCCGACAAGGTCGCCAAGGCACTCGCCGCGTCGGGCGCCGACGTCGAGATCGTCCGCAACGGCTCGCGCGGCCTGTTCTGGCTGGAGCCGATGGTCGAGGTCGTCACACCCGAGGGCCGCATCGCCTACGGGCCGGTGAAGCCCGGCGACGTGCACGGCCTGCTCGCCGCCGGCCTGCTGGAGGGCGGCGCGCACCGGCTGCGCCTCGGCCGTCCGGAGGCGATCCCCTTCCTCGCCCGGCAGACGCGCCTCACCTACGAGCGCTGCGGCATCATCGATCCGCTCGACATCGCCGACTACCGCGCGCACGGCGGCTTCGTCGGCCTGGCGAACGCCATCGCCATGAGCGCCGAGGCGATCACCGAGCAGGTCACCGAGTCCGGCCTGCGCGGGCGCGGCGGCGCCGGCTTCCCGACCGGCGTCAAGTGGACCACCGTCCGCAAGGCCAAGAAAGCCGATGGAACCGCCGACCAGAAGTACATCGTCTGCAACGCCGACGAGGGCGACAGCGGCACCTTCGCCGACCGCATGATGATGGAGGGCGATCCCTTCTGCCTCATCGAGGGCATGACCATCGCCGCCTTGGCGGTCGGAGCCACCGAGGGCTACGTCTACATCCGCTCCGAGTACCCTCACGCCTTCAAGACGATGGAGAAGGCCATCGCGGTCGCCACCGCCGACGGCGCTCTCGGCGACTCGGTGCTCGGCTCCGGCCGCGCCTTCCGGCTGCACGCCAGGCTAGGGGCAGGCGCCTACATCTGCGGCGAGGAAACCGCGCTGCTGGAAAGCCTGGAAGGGCGGCGCGGCGTGGTGCGCGCCAAGCCGCCGCTGCCGGCGCTGCAGGGCCTGTTCGGCAAGCCCACCGTCGTCAACAACGTGATCTCGCTGTGCTCCGTGCCTTGGATCATGACGCACGGCGCGCGGGCCTACGCCGACTACGGGATGGGCCGCTCGCGCGGCACGCTCTGCGTCCAGCTCTCCGGCAACGTCCAGCGGAGCGGACTGATCGAGCTCGGCTTCGGGGTCACGCTCGGCGAGGTGGTGAACGACTTCGGCGGCGGCTCCGGCAACGGGCGGCGCATCCGCGCGGCGATGGTCGGCGGCCCGCTCGGCGCCTACTTCCCGCCGGCGCTGTTCGACACGCCGATGGACTACGAGGCCTTCGCCGCCGCCGGCGGGCTGATCGGCCACGGCGGCGTCGTCGTCTTCGACGAGACGGTCGACATGGCGCAGCAGGCGAAGTTCGCTTTCGAGTTCTGCGCCACGGAGAGCTGCGGCAAGTGCACGCCCTGCCGCATCGGCGCGGTGCGCGGCGTGGAGACGATGGCGAAGATCATCGCCGGCACCGATGTCGCCCGGAACCTCGACCTCGTCGCCGACCTCTGCGTGACGATGACCGACGGCTCGCTCTGCGCGATGGGCGGCCTGACGCCCGTGCCGGTGAAGAGCGCGATGACCCATTTCCCGGAAGATTTCGTGCCGGTGCCCCAGCGCATCGCCGCCGAGTAGGAGCGTTCCCATGGCCCTCATCGCCGAGTTCAACTCCGGCACGCCGATCCGCCCGGCCGCCGAGACCGTGACCCTGACGATCGACGGCGCGGCGGTGAGCGTGCCCAAAGGCACGTCCGTCATGGCCGCCGCCGCGTCGATGGGCACGAAGATCCCGCGCCTCTGCGCCACCGACCAGTTGGAAGCCTTCGGTTCCTGCCGCCTGTGCCTCGTCGAGATCGAGGGGCGGCGCGGCACGCCGGCCTCCTGCACCACGCCGGCCGAGGACGGCATGGTCGTCCACACCCAGAACGAGCGGCTGGCGAAGCTCCGTAAAGGGGTGATGGAGCTGTACATCTCCGACCACCCGCTGAACTGTCTGACCTGCTCGGCCAACGGCGACTGCGAGCTGCAGGACCAGGCCGGCGCGGTCGGCCTGCGCGAGGTCCGCTACGGATACGCAGGCGAGAACCACCTCGACGCGCCCACCGACGCGTCGAACCCGTACTTCACCTTCGAGTCCGCCAAGTGCATCGTCTGCAACCGCTGCGTGCGCGCCTGCGAGGAGGTGCAGGGCACCTTCGCCCTCACCATCGAGGGGCGCGGCTTCGATAGCAAGGTGTCGGCCGGCGGCACGGACTTCTTCGACTCGGAATGCGTCTCGTGCGGTGCCTGCGTCCAGGCCTGCCCGACCGCGACCCTCAACGAGAAGTCCGTCATCGCCATGGGCAAGCCGGAGCACTCGGTGCTGACCACCTGCGCCTATTGCGGCGTCGGCTGCACGTTCAAGGCGGAGATGCAGGGCGACACGGTCGTGCGCATGGTGCCGGCGAAATCCGGCAAGGCCAACGACGGCCACAGCTGCGTCAAGGGCCGCTTCGCCTACGGCTACGCGACCCACAAGGACCGCGTGACGAAGCCGATGATCCGCGCGGCGATCACCGACCCGTGGCGGGAAGTCTCCTGGGAGGAGGCGATCGGCCACGCCGCGTCCGAGTTCAAGCGCATCCAGGGGAAGTACGGCCGCAACGCGATCGGCGGCATCACCTCGTCGCGCTGCACCAACGAGGAAACCTACCTCGTCCAGAAGCTGGTGCGCGCCGCCTTCGGCAACAACAACGTCGACACCTGCGCCCGTGTCTGCCACTCGCCAACCGGCTACGGCCTGAAGACCACCATCGGCGAGTCCGCCGGCACGCAGGATTTCCGCTCCGTCGAGCAATGCGACGTGATGCTGGTGATCGGTGCCAACCCGACCGACGGCCACCCCGTGTTCGGCTCGCGCATGAAGAAGCGGCTGCGCGCCGGCGCCAAGCTGATCGTCGCCGATCCCCGCAGGATCGACCTCGTCAAGTCGGCGCACGTCAAGGCCGATTACCACCTGCCGCTCAAGCCCGGCACCAACGTCGGCTTCATCAACGCCATGGCGCACGTCGTCGTCACCGAGGGGCTGATCGACGAGGCCTTCGTGCGCGAGCGCTGCGACGTGCGCGACTTCGAGTCCTGGGCGCGCTTCGTCGCCGATGTCCGCCATTCGCCGGAGGCCCAGGAAGACATCATCGGCGTTCCGGCGGCCGACCTGCGCGCCGCCGCCCGGCTCTACGCCACCGGCGGCAACGCCGCGATCTTCTACGGCCTCGGCGTCACCGAGCACAGCCAGGGCTCGACGATGGTGATGGGCATGGCGAACCTCGCCATGGCGACCGGCAACATCGGGCGCGAGGGCGTGGGCGTGAACCCGCTGCGCGGCCAGAACAACGTCCAGGGCTCCTGCGACATGGGCTCGTTCCCGCACGAGTACCCCGGCTACCGCCACGTGTCCGACGACGCGACGCGCGAACTCTACGAGGAAATGTGGGGCGTCCAGCTCGACCGCGAGCCCGGCCTTCGCATCACCAACATGCTGGACGAGGCGGTCGACGGCCTGTTCAAGGGTCTGTACGTCCAGGGCGAGGACATCGCGCAATCCGATCCCGACACGCACCACGTGACCGGCGGCCTGCGCAACATGGAATGCGTGGTCGTCCAGGACATCTTCCTGAACGAGACGGCGAAATACGCCCACGTGTTCCTGCCCGGCGCGTCGTTCCTGGAGAAGGACGGCACCTTCACCAACGCCGAGCGCCGGATCAGCCGCGTCCGCAAGGTGATGGCGCCGCTCGGCGGCTACGGCGACTGGGAGGGCACGATGCTGCTGTCCGAGGCGCTCGGCTACAAGATGGACTATCGCCATCCCTCCGAGATCATGGACGAGATCGCCGCCACCACGCCGTCCTTCGCCGGCGTCAGCTTCGCCAAGCTCGACGAGCTCGGCTCGATCCAGTGGCCGTGCAACGAGGCGGCGCCGGAAGGCACGCCGACGATGCACATCGGCCGCTTCGTGATCGGCCGCGGCAAGTTCATGATCACCGAGTTCCATCCCACGGAGGAGCGGACCGGACCGCGCTTCCCGCTGATCCTGACGACCGGGCGCATCCTGTCGCAATACAACGTCGGCGCGCAGACGCGGCGCACGTCCAACTCGATGTGGCACGAGGAGGATTTGCTGGAGATCCACCCCTTCGACGCGGAGCAGCGCGGCATCAGGGACGGCGACCTCGTCGCGCTGGAAAGCCGCTCGGGCGACATCGCGCTCAAGTGCAAGGTGTCGGAGCGCATGCAGCCCGGCGTCGTCTACACGACGTTCCACCACGCCAAGACCGGCGCCAACGTCATCACCACCGACTACTCGGACTGGGCCACCAATTGCCCCGAGTACAAGGTGACCGCCGTGCAGGTCCGCAAGACCAACCGCGTATCGGACTGGCAGGCGAAGTTCTACGAGGAGGACGAGTCGCTCACCCGCGTCGCCGCGCGGCTGGAGGCGGCGGAGTAGTTGCGTCATTCCGGGCGCCGAAGGCGAACCTGGAACCGGTGTCCTTCCTGCTCTCAGTGGAGGACACCGGCTCCGGATCGCAGCTTCGCTCCGCCCGGAATGACATCTCGCCCCTTTGATACAGGTAACTCCGATGGCGATGCACGAGATCGACAAGCTGACGATGATGGCGAACCAGATCGCCCAGTTCTTCCGCTCCTACCCGCGCGACGAGGCGGTGGCCGGGGTCGCCTCCCACATCGAGGCGTTCTGGACGCCGCGCATGATCGGCGTGCTGCGGGCGAACGCCGGCGCGGTGGCGAACCTCGATCCCCTGGTGGTGGAGGCGCTCTCCCCCGCGATCGAGGCGATGGACCCGGCCGAGAAGGCCGCCCTGGGGCCGGGCAGACTCGGAGAGCTGGGCGCCGTCGACGCGGGATGAGGCGCGGCTTTAGCACTTCGTTAACCAAGGCGCGTCATCTTCGGTTCGACCCGGAGGCGCAGCATGACGACGTCACAGCATGGTCCCGACTTGCCGCCGCCTTCGTCGCCGCGTGCCCGCGCCGCTTCGCGTCGCGCCGCCGACGAACTGCTGATCGCCGCGATCTTCGGCGCGGATTACGAGCCGTTGCGTGGCGGCGAGACGGCGGTGGCGCCGGCCCCCACGCCGTCTCCGGCGCCGGTCGCCCTTTAGGCAGCATCGTCACGCCCGAGCGAACCGCGCCCTGCCCTCCCGGTCCAGCGCGGCGAAATCCTCGTCCGACAGGTCGATGTCGGCGGCCGCGACGTTGTCCTCCAGGTGCGCCACGTTGCCGGTGCCGGGGATCGGCAGCATCGCTCGGCTGCGCTTCAGCATCCAGGCGAGCGCCACCTGGCTCGGGCTCGCCCGGTGCTTGGCCGCGACCGCGTCGAGCGGCGATCCCGGCCTGGCGAGGTCGCCCGCCGCCAGCGGGTACCAGGGGATGAAGCCGATGCCGGCCGCCTCGCAGTGGTCGAGCACGTCCTCGCTCGTGCGATCGACGAGGTTGTAGCGGTTCTGCACCGTGGCCACGGGAAAGACCTGCCGCGCCGCCTCGATGTCGGCCACGCCCACGTTGCTGAGGCCGGCCCGCGCGATCACCCCATCGTCGAGGAGCCGGCGGATGGCGCCGAACTGCTCGTCGCGCGGCAGGTGCGGGTCGAGGCGACGCAGCTGCCAAAGGCCGATCGCGTCCACGCCGAGGCGCCGCCGGCTCATCAGCGCCTGCTGGATCAGGTACTCGGGCCGGCCCACCGGGATCCACACGCCGGGGCCGGTGCGGGTCAGGCCGCCCTTGGTCGCGACCAGCACGTCGCCGTAGGGACGCAGCGTCTCCCCGATCAGCCGCTCGGACACCTCCGGACCGTAGGAATCCGCCGTGTCGACGAAGGTGATGCCGAGGTCCGGGACCCGCTTCAGCGTGCGGATCGCCTCGGCCCGGTCGGCCGGCTCGCCCCAGACGCCGGCGCCGGTGACCCGCATCGCGCCGAAGCCGAGCCGGACCACGGAGCGGGTGCCGGTGGTGAAGGTCCCGGAGCGTGCGGCGTCGATGGCCATGTCCTCGATCCTCGCGTGCGCCTCGCGTCACGTCATAGCCGTGGGATCGGGCGGCATCGTGGACGACCCGGCCGCCACTCCGTCATCCCGGGACGCCGCAGGCAGACCCGAAGGCGGAGGGTTGCTGTCACCCCCGTCATACCGGGCGCGCCGGCGCCGATCGCTTAGGGATACCGATCCCAGATTCGGCTGACGCCGCCCCGGACCGATGTCGAGCTTCGAGCCGGCCTCGTCGAGGGCTTGCGGCCGCTACGAACTCACGGTATCTTTACCTCTAACCTGCCGATCGGCGTCGATCGGGCTGGTCATGATCCACGGGGTCCTGACGCATGACGCAACCTGACGCAAGAATGTGCGCTCGATGAGGAAATTCACGCAACCCCCGGTGCGTCGGTCGGACGACGGCCCTCAAGCGTCGGTTCGACGGGGGCTCTGCGTGATGACCCGTGAGGGCGGACGCTTCACCGGCCGCCGGGCGCCACGATGAGCCCCTGCGAGGTCCGCACGGAGGGATGCGGGCCCGGCAGGATGGCCAGCACCTGTCCGGCGCCGGGGATGGTGTCGCCGACGTGCACGACGCGCGACTCGCCGTCCACCGCGATCGTCGCGCCGTCGGCGGCGGCGGTCTCCAGGGTCACGGCGGGGTTGGCCGGCCGGGTGGCGGTCTCGCCGCCGGCGTCGCGGCCCCCGCCTCCCGGACCGGCCGAGATCGCGGCGCGGCGCGGGATGGAGGCCGTCACGGCGGTGTCGAGATCCTCGTCGGGGTCGGGGCGGCCCGGCTCCGACTTCGCCGTCCGGGGAACGGCGCGGGGGGCGAGCTGGGCGAAGACGGTGAAGTCGTGGCCAGCCGAGCCCGACGCCGGGCCGTGCAGGTTCATGTAGACGGCGAACGAGGCGGAGGCGAGCGCGAGGCCGCCGCCGGCGACGCCGAGCGCCTTGTCGGCGGTGAGGAACCCCAAGATCTTCATCGTCATGATCGCGTCCTGTTCAAGGCTTCGGCGAGTTCGCGGAAGGCGTCCGTGCTCGCGGGGGCGTCGGGGGCCTGGGTCAGCGCCTCGTAGATGCGCGGCGTCAGCGTCACGGCCTGGTCGAGCTCGGCGTCGGCGCCGGGCTGCAGCCCGCCCATCAGGCGAAGGTCGCGGGTGTCCTCGAAGCGGGCGATCATCGTGCGGAGCTTGCCGACCAGCGCGCGCTGGTCCTTTGTCCAGACGTGGGTGGCGAGGCGCGAGATCGAGCCCAGCACGTCGACGGCGGGGTAGCGCGCGGCGTCCGCCACCGCGCGGTCGAGCACGATGTGGCCGTCGAGCGTGCCCCGGATGCAGTCGGCCACGGGATCGTTGTGGTCGTCGCCGTCGACCAGCACGGCGAACACGCCGGTGATGGAACCGGCCATCGCCCCGTCGCGCGAGACGCTGGACACGCCTTTGCCCTCGATGCCGGGGCCGGCCCGCTCCAACAGGCGCGGCAGGCTGGTGAAGACGGAGGGCGCGTAGCCGCGCGCCACCGCCGGCTCGCCGGCGGCGAGCGCGACGTCGCGGGCGGCGTGGGCGTAGCGGGTCACGGAATCGACCATCAGCAGCACGCGCTCGCCCCGGTCGCGGAAGTACTCGGCGACGGCGGTGGCGGTGAGGGGGGCCATCAGGCGCATCATCGCGCTCTCGTCGCCGGTCGCCACCACGGTGACGGCGAGCGGCCGGTTGGGCCCTAGCGCGTCCTCGATGAACTCGCGCACCTCGCGGCCGCGCTCGCCGACGAGGGCGACGACCACCGTGTCGAAGCCGCGACAGGCGGCCAGCATGCCCATCAGCGTCGACTTGCCGACGCCCGAGCCGGCGAAGATGCCGATGCGCTGGCCGTGGCAGAGCGGGGTGAAGATGTCGATGACGCGCACCCCGCTCTTCACCGGCGCCTTGACCCGTCCGCGCACCAAGGCCGGCGGTGGATCGGCCTGGATCGACCGGCGGTCGGGGCCGGTCTCCAGGTCGCCGCCGCCGTCGACCGGCGCGCCCAGCGCGTTGATGATCCGGCCCTTCCAGGAGGGGGCGGGCGCGAGCGAGACACGCTCCGTCCAGGTCGCGCGATCGCCGAGCGCCACGTCGCCGGTCGTCGCGTAGGGCTTGACGGTCACGCTCTCGGCGTCGACGTGCACGATCTCGCCGTGGCGGACCCGTTCCCCATGCGGCCCGTCACGCAGCGAGACGCAGTCGCCGAGCTGCGAGAAGGGCGAGAGCCCGCGCACCCTGTAGCTCGTCGGCGCGACGGCTGTGACCGCCCCGGCGATGTCGAGCAGCGCGCCGGGCGCGCCGGCGCGGGCGGCCAGGGCGGCGAGGCGATCGAGCGCCCTCACGACGACCCGAGCGTCTTGATGGCGTCCTGCAGGCTGCTCTCGCTCGACTGCGAGGCGCCGGTGAGGCCATCGTAGGCGCGCTGGATGGCGATGAGCTTGGAGATCTCGAGGACGGGGTTGATGTTGGACCCCTCCGAGAAGCCCTGCGCCACGCCCGTGCGCGAGAAGTCGAGCACCGCCGTCGCCGGCTTGTCGGGCACCACGGCGGAGTTGTCGGCGCGGGTCAGCACCGCGTCGTCGGGAATGGTGAAGAGGCCGATCGCGCCGACCTGCCGGCCGTTCTGCGTCACCATGCCGTCGGCGGCGATGGCCGGCGGCCCGTCGGCGGAATCGAGCAGGAGCTTGGAGCCGCCGGCGTCGAGCATGGGGTAGCCATTGAGGCTCTGCAGCTCGCCGCTCGCCGTCATCTGCATGCGGCCGTCGCGGGTGTAGGCGATGCCGTTCGGCGTCTGCACGGCGAACCAGGCATCGCCCTGCACCGCGACGTCGAGCGGGTTGTCGGTCTTGGTCGTCGCGCCCTGCGCCCGCGAGATGAAGTCCGTCCCGGTCGTCACGAAGGAGGCCGGACGCTCGCCGACGGACGACAGGAGCGAGGAGAAGGCGACGCCCTGCGCCCGGTACCCGGCCGTGTTCATGTTGGCGATGTTGGCGGCCACGGTGTCGAGGCGCTTCTCCAGCGCGATCTGGCCCGACATGGTGACGTAAAGGTTGCCGCGCATGGCTCAGCTGCCCCCGAGCTTGAGGCCCTGGATGGAGAGCAGCAGGTCGGAGCTGAACCCGCTCGTCGTCGAGGACGCGAAGATCTGCGCGACGCCCGACGTGCTCGACGACGTGTTGTTGCCCTGCAGGTCGTAGTTGGCGGTGAAGCGCTCGATGATCTGCTGGAGCTTCGCCGGGTTCTTCAGGTCGGCGACGTTGATTATCTTGCCCAGCGCCGTCGCCTCCGTGTCGATGTTGATGGTGGCGGAGGGCTGGATGCCGTAGGCGGTTTGCACCACCTTGAGCAGGCTCGTATCCGCCAGCAGGCCGTAGGTGCTGGTGATCGTGGGCGCGACGCGGGCGAAGTACAGGGCGAGCTGGACGCCCCCGTTGCTCTGACCCTGCGTGGTCTCGAGTGTCTGCTCGACGTATTGGGCGGTGGTGCCGGTGGTGGCGGCGGCCGACGCGGTGACGGCGCCGACCCCCTTTCCGACGAAGTCGAAGGCGGTCGCGAAGGCGGTGAAGCTCGGGTCGGTCAGCGTGTTGGCGAGCGACTTGCTGTCGGACACGCCGCCTTCCAGCACCTTGGTGATGAGCCCCTTGGCGTTGGTCTCGCTCCCCAGGCCGAACGCGGTCAGCGCGTAGGACAGCAGCCGGTAGTTGTTCACGAAGTCGGCGATGCTTTTCACCTTGCCGATGTTGGCGAGGTAGTAGGCCGTGTCGTTCTTGACCGTCGGGTCGGCCTCCGTCGCGCCCTGGTAGCGGGACAGGTTGTTGGCGATCGAGAGGTAGGAGGCGGTCGTCGACGTCACGGGCTTTCGGTCCCTCGGCAGGCTGGCGCGAGCTTGCCCCACCAGCCTTGCCCGAGGCTGGCCGTCCGCGCTTGGCCCCGTGCCGGCCGTCCGCCAGCCTCGGGCAAGGATCACCTGTCTCAATGCCCCTCGTTCAGGGAGAGACGCGTTGAGCTTCATCATCGGACTGGCCGTCGCCCTGGGCTGCATGCTCGGCGGGTTCGCCGCCTCGGGCGGGCACATCTCGGTCATCTGGCAGCCCTACGAGCTGATCATCATCGGCGGCTCGGCGCTCGGGACCTTCATCGTCGCCAACCCGCTCGCCACCATCAAGGACACCGGCCGCGGCATCCTGGAGGCGATCAAGGGCGCCTCCCCGAAGAAGCGCGACTACCTCGACGTGCTGGGCCTCCTCTACGTTCTGATGCGCGAGCTGCGCGGCAACGCCCGCAACGAGCTGGAGGAGCAGATCGACAATCCCAAGGAGTCGGAGTTGTTCAAGCGGTTCCCGACCGTGCTGGCCGACAAGGACATGACCGTCTTCATCTGCGACTACGTCCGCCTGATCCTCGTCGGCAACGCCCGCACCCACGAGATCGAGGGCCTGATGGACGAGGAGATCGAGACCATCAAGCGCGACAAGCTGAAGGCCTACCAGGCGCTCACCTCCGTGTCCGACGGGCTGCCGGCGCTCGGCATCGTCGCCGCCGTGCTCGGCATCATCAAGGCGATGGGCGCGCTCGACCAGTCGCCGGAGCTGCTCGGCGAGCTGATCGGCGCGGCGCTGGTCGGCACCTTCGCCGGCATCTTCATGTCCTACGGCATCGCCGGCCCGCTCGCCCACAAGATCAAGGTGACGCGCGAGAAGCGCAACCGCCTCTACGTCATCATCAAGCAGTCGCTGCTCGCGTTCATGAACGGCGCGATGCCGCTCATCGCCCTGGAGCACGGCCGCAAGACGATCTCCGCCTACGACCGGCCCTCCATCGACGATGTCGAGAACGAGACGTCGGGCGGCGGCAAGGGCGGGGCGGAAGCGGCGAAGCAGGCGGCCTGACATGTTCCCCTTCACCACCGCCGCGCGGGGCAAGCAGGGCTCGGCGCGCCAGGGCGTTTCGGGCCGCGCCGCGTCGCTCGACGGCGCCCCGACCCTCCGGGACGCCGTCGAGCGCGTCCTCGCCCGGCTCCTCAAGAGCCTGCAGGCGATGGCCGGCGCCAGCACGGTCGTCGAGGGCGCGGCGGCGGGCTTCGCGAGCGAGACGGCGGCCGCATTCATCGCCTCGCACCGTCCCGAAGGCGCGGCCGCGCTGCTCGAAGGCCCGGCGTTGGATCACCCCGTGGTGGCGACGCTCGACGCGACCTTGATCCACGCGCTCGTCGAGCTGCTGTGCGGGGGCGGCGGCAACGAGCCGCCGAGCGCCGGGCGTCCAGCGACGGCGATCGACCGGCAGTTCGCCCAGATCCTGTTCAGCCTCCTGGCGAGCGCGATCCAGGCGGAATGGGCCTCGTTCGGCTTCGGCACGCTCAAGGCCGCGCGTGTCGAGGCGGGACTTGCCGCCGACGTCTTCGGGCCGCGTCCGTCCGACATCGGGATCGTCGACCTGAGGATCGGCGTGTTCGCCCTGCACGGCACCTTGCGCATCGCGCTGCCGTCCGAAGCGGTCGAGCGCTTCCGCGACGCGGTCGGGGAGGCCGGCCCATCCCCCGCCACCTCCGATCCCGTCTGGTCGGACCTCCTCCGCAGGGAGATCGGGCGAGCGCCGGTGGAACTCGCCGCCTACCTCGACGCCAAGCCGCTCACGCTGCGCGCGCTGTCGGAGCTGAAGATCGGGGAGATCCTCGCCATGCCGGCGGATGCCCGTACCCGCGCCGCTCTCGTCGGCGACGGGCGCACGCTGTACCGGGGCGAGATCGGCCAGGCGGAAGGCCGCTACTCGCTGCGCGTCGACGAGATCGTCTCCAAAGCGCCGCAGGCCGACGGGGCGCCGCAGCGAGCCGACATCAAGGCGCCGCGGCCCGACGGACGATCGCCGACGGCCGGGACCACCCCGCTCGCCCGCGCCCCGCTTCAACACCCCTCCGAGGCTTGACCCATGTCCCAGTCCCCCGCCGTCGACGCGAGCGTCCCGTCCCACCTCGACGCCATCATGCGCATCCCCGTGGCCGTGCAGGTCTTCCTCGGCTCGGCCTCCATGCCGATCGCCGACCTCATGAAGCTCGGCCGCGGCGCCGTGGTCGCGCTCGACCACGACATCGCCGATCCCGTCGACGTGGTCGTCAACGGACGGATCATCGCGCGCGGCGAGCTGGTGGCGCTCGACGACGACCCCTCGAAGATCGGGGTGAAGCTGACGGAAATCATCGGCAAGCCGGACCCGCTCTGACCCCGTCCGGTCTTCCCGCGCGTCCTGACCAACGGCCCCTTGATCGCAGCCATCCCATGATCTTGCCATGACCCTCGACGCGACCTACGAGACCCATCGACCGCTGAAGAGCGCGGAGAAGGTGGCTGCCCTGCTCCTCGTCATGGGCAAGCCCCTCGCCAGCCGCCTGCTCGGCCACTTCGATCCGGCCGAACTCAAGCTCATCACCCGGTCCGCCGCGCAGCTCGGCTCGGTGCCCATCGACGTCCTGGAAGACCTCGTCGAGGAGTTCGCCGGCGAGTTCTCCAACGGCCTGGAGCTGCGCGGCACCGTCGACGGGGCCCAGGACCTGCTGACCGGCGTGCTGCCGCCCGAGCAGGTCGCCGACATCATGTCGGACGTGCTCGGCAGCTCGAACAGCAGCATGTGGGAGAAGATCGCGGCGCTGCCGGCTCCCGCGCTCGGCGCGTACCTCGGCCGCCAACATCCGCAGGTGCTGGCGCTCGCCCTGTCGAAGCTGCCGCCCGGTGCCGCCGCCGGGATCATGGAGGTGCTCCCCCGAGAGAACCGCAACGAGGCGACGCGCCGCCTGCTGACGCTGGGCACGGTCGCCGACGCGGCGCTCCGCGTGATCGAGGCGCAGATCCACCAGGACCTGATCCTCGAGCCGCCGGTCCCCGCCGGCGCAGCCACGGCGAAGATCGCCAACATCATCAACAAGATGGCGCCCGAGCACGTCGAGGACGTGTTGAAGGCGCTGCAGGCCGAGCGGCCGGAGGACGCGGAGGCGCTGCGCGCCAAGCTGTTCTCCTTCGACGACCTCGTGACCTTGCCGCCGAAGAGCCGCCAGGCGCTGTTCGAGAAGGTGCCGAGCGACCGCATCGTTGTCGCCCTGTCGAGCGCCAACGCGGAGTTCCGCGCCAACGTGCTGTCGTCGCTGACCGCCCGCGCGCGCCGCCTCGTCGAGAACGAGCTGGCCGGCGCCGGCGACCTGCCGGCCAAGGAGGTCGCGGCCGCCCGCCGCGCGATCGTCGACACGCTGCTCGCCATGGCGGAGCGCGGCGATGTCGAGCTGCGCTCCGATCCCTAGAGCATCGGCCCGACACGCGCACCTCCAGGCGCCGGTCCCGAGGGCCGCTCGCCGGGGGCCGCCGTCCCAGAACGGAAGCTAGGCGATGCCAGAGTCGAGCGGAGGCGGCGAGAAGACCGAGGACGGCTCGGAGAAGAAGATCCGCGACGCGCTCGAGCAGGGCAACACCCCGCTCTCGCGGGAGGCGGCGGTCTTCTGCTCCATGGCCGCGATGCTCCTGATCGCCTCCCTCGTGGTGGCCGATCGCGTCGGGGCGCTCGCCGACACGCTCGCGGAGCTGTTCGGCAGCCCCGTGCGCTCGCCGTTCGCCACGACCGCCGACACCGTCTTCGTCTTCTCGAGGGTGGGGCGGGCGGCCGGCACCTTCCTGTTGCCGATCCTGCTCATGCTGATGCTGGCCGGGCTGGGTGCCAGCCTCACGCAAGGCATGCCCCGGCTGGTGGGTGAGCGGATACGGCCGAAATGGTCGAAACTCTCCCCGGCGGCCGGCCTGAAACGGATCGCCGGTCGCGACGGCCAGGTCGAGTTCGGCAAGAGCCTCGGCAAACTCGCGATCGTCAGCGTCGTCGCCGGCATCGTCCTGCGCGGTGAGAGCGAAAGGCTGATCGAGACCCTTTACGTCGATCCCTCGACCCTCGGCACCCTGATGCTGGCGCTCGGCGGCCGGTTGCTGGCCGGCGCGCTCGTCGCCTTCGCCCTGCTGTCGGCCGCCGACCTCCTGTGGTCCCGGCACAAGTGGCGCCGCGACCTGCGCATGACGAAGCAGGAGGTGAAGGACGAGCTGAAGCAGGCGGAGGGCGATCCCTACTTCAAGGCCAAGCGACGATCCTTGGCGCTCGACCGCTCGCGGCGGCGCATGATGGGCAACGTGCCGCGCGCGACCCTCGTCATCGCCAACCCGACGCATTACGCGATCGCGATCCGCTACGTGCGCGAGGAGGGCGGCGCGCCGATCGTCCTCGCCAAGGGCCAGGACCTGATCGCGCTGAAGATCCGCGAGATCGCGGAAGGTCACGACATTCCCGTCATCGAGGACAAGGCTCTCGCAAGGTCCATGTACGACCATGTGCAAGTGTCGCAGCTGATCCCAGCCGAATTCTACAAAGCCGTTGCCGAACTCATCCATTTCCTGCAGTCGCGCAAGAAACCCCAAGCGCGATCCTACCTTCGTAAGGGTCTGACATGAACAAGACATCCGCCGAGCCGGCCTTGGCGCGGGCGAGGCTCCTGGCCGACGCCCTCGCCGACGTGGTCGACGAGATCCGCCTGATCGAGCCCGGCGACATGATCGCCTACGTCCACGGCCGCCATTGGGCGACGATCGCCGATCTGGTGGAATCGTCGACGGAGCTGTTCTTCCGGGAAGGCGCTTTGACCTTCGGCTGTTCCGCCACCGTGGACGTCGGCTGGGCCTTCCCGCCGACGATCAGCCTCGACATGGAGTTCCAGGGCGACGCGGTCACCGCCTTCTTCACGCTGGTGCTCGGCGCCCACGACAGCATCATCGACCTCAACGCCCTGTGGTTCGACACACCGCGCGAGGACGAGGCGACCGCGACCGCCGAACTCGCGAAGGCTCTGGCCGGCGCGCGGCTGGCCCCGGCGATGCGGCGCGGCGACCTGCCGCGATGAGCGAGGCGGACGCCGCGCGAAGCGTGACCGCGCGGCGGGTCAAGCCCGGAGCGCGTCCGGACGAGGACTTCACCTACAGCGTCGTCGTCATCGGCGCCCCTGCCGGGGCACCCGCCAAGGCGACTAGGAAGGTGACCGCCAAGCCGCCCGCGGAACCGCCGGCAGGCGAGGGCGAGCGCCGGGCGGACGGACGGATGCGGACGCGCCTGCGCGACGCTGTCCTCGCCGAGGAGCGCGGGCGCGTGCTGATGGATTGCCGCATCCGGGACAAGTCGCGGCACGGCGCGCGGCTGCGGCTCGACAAGGATCTGCCGTTGCCGGGGATCTTCCTGCTGAAGGATCCCGCGACCGGGACATGCTACCGGGCGACCCTGGTCTGGCAGGCCGGACACGACGCCGGGGTGCGGCTGGCGGCCGGCAAGTAGGGCCGGGTTCCGGCGGGCGCGGCGCTCCGAGGGAGCGGAACGGCCGTGACCGGCAGGCGGCGAAGACCTCAGATGAAGGCACGCGCCTCCGCCACGCTGTTGAAGCGGCGTGTCCCCAGGATCGTGTCGACCTCGACCGACCCGTCCGGCATCTTGCGATAGGGGCGCTCGGGCGCGGGCGCCGCGGCCGGCTCCTCGCGCATGACCACCGGCGCGCTCTGGCGCTGCGCGGAGCGCAGCAGCACCGCCTCGAAGAAGCGGTTGAGGGCGCCGAAACCGGTCTGCAGGGCGCCGACGATGGCGAGGGCGAAGCCGCTGGCGATGATGCACTTGGCGATCTCGCGGAGGTCCGCGTGGAATGTCGGCTCGCGGGCCATCAACGCGTGACCCGCACCGGCCGGCAGGATGTCGGCGACGGCGGCCTCCCCCAGCAGCAGCGCCCAGCCGATGCCGGCGAGGGTGAGGCCGATCGCGGTCAGGCGGCCGACCGCCACGCCGTCCCGCCCGCTTCCCTGCATCATGAAGGCGTCTTCGGCGGGGCGGCGCGTCATCGCTCGTTCTCCTCCTTGGAGATGAAGGTGAAGTCCTGCACCAGGACATCGTGCACGAGGTCGACGCCGAGCCGATGGTTGGTGGCGGTGACCAGGTGCCTGGTGAAGCCGTCGATGTCGTATTTCTCCAGGTGGAGGAAGTCGAGGTGGTCGTCCGTGTAGAGCGTGCGGAAGGCTTCGTCCGCCACGAACACGTCCGGCGAGATTCCGAGCGCCTTGGCCTTCGCGCCGTCGATGGTGTAGTTGAACTGGGCGACGATGAAGCCGCGGATCGCGCCGCCGGCGATCACCGGCACGTTGATGACCCGCGTCTTCTCGACCTGCAGGGCGGGACCCTTGCCCGACGCGTCGCCCGCCCGTCCCGGTACGGCGAGCGTGGCGACGGCGTAGCTCGTCCCCAGGGCGACGATCAGCACCCAGATCCCGACGAGGAAGGCTTTCATGGCGTTCTCACCCGAACTCCGATCAAGCCTGGCCGTAGTCCGCGCGGCCGTGGGCGCGGGAATAGGTGCCGTCGGACTCCGCCTCGCGCATGACCTTGACGATGATGTCGGTCACGCCCTTGACCGCGCGCATGTGCGTCCGGAGCATCGCCGCGTTGGCTTCCAGCACGGTCGAGAACGCGGCGAGGCGGGCGATGATCTCCTGGCTCGGGATGGCGGCGGCGAGCTGGCGGGCGATGCGGTTGAGCTCGAGGAAGCCCTGCCGCTTCTGCCGGGTGAGGTCGGCGAGATGATGGTGGCGTTGCGCGGCGAGCGCGGCCGTCTCGGCGGCGAGGACGGCTTCGATCCGTTCGACGACGGCGAAGAACGCGTCGTAGGTTTCCGGCGGGACGAAGGTTCGGTCGACGGGGAAGACGGGGCGGTGGGCGTGCATGTCTCACGGTCCTGCTGGTACGCGGGTGTCCTAGGCGGCGGGCTCGGTCGCGGGTGGCGGGGCGGGTGCCGGGTGGGCGGCGGCGACCGCCTTGGCGATGCCGATGCCGCCGCTCCTGGCGAGCTGGGTGGCGAACTGCTCGGCCATCATCGAACGGTAGACGCCGGCGGACGTCTTGTCGCCGAACAGCTCCTCGTCCTTGGGCAGCATGGATTCGACGAACTGCTGGAGCAGCACCGCCTCGAACTTCTGGTAGGTGTCGGTCTTCGGCCCGTTGCCCTTGGCCTCGACCGTCGCGCGCTGGCCGACCGAGCCGCTCGGCGTGGCGGCGAGCAGGGTCGAGCTCGCGGCCGGCGCGCCGCCTCCCGCGACGGCGGCTTTCGCGCTCGCGAGCGCCTTGGCGAAGCCCTCGTTGGCGGCGGCGGGATCGGCGGCGAGTTGGGCGAGCCGGGCGGTCGCCGCTTGCACCTTGACGGGATCGGCGGCGCGCGCGGCGTCGAGCAGGATGTCGGATGGCGGCGCGATCGCCATGCGGGCTCTCCCTCGCCACGCGGGATGCCGTGGCCTCTTCGAGTGTGGGGGCGGAGCCTTGCCGCAGGCTTGCGCCGAGCAAGGCTAAGGAAGCTGTCGCCGTGCGGCGCCTCCGGCAGCCGCAGCTCACGAACCCATCGATGACCCATGCATGATTGGCCGACCGCGAACCCTGACGGAGGCCCGTCATGACCGATCCGGCGACGCGCGACTCGTAGAAGGCGCTTCCCCTTCCCTCGACCTACGAAACCTTCGAGCTTCCGCTCATCCTGTCGGATGCCGATGGCGACCGGCTGCGGCGAGGCCACATCCCCGAGGACATGGACGACAAATGGTTCGTCTTCTTCGAGGAGGGGTGGCTGTACTTCCATCGGAGCTGGACGGGATCCTGCATCTTCGGACTTCGCCTCGACGGTTCGTCCCACGGCCTGCGGATCGCGGAAGGCTGGGTCAGCCGCGATCCGGAGCAGTACCGATCGTCGGCTATCGAACATGACGAACAGTTGATCCGAAACCTGCTCCGAGGGCTACTCCATCCGCCCTAGCGACAGTCATGCCCTTCGCGCAAGCCACGCCTCCAGCGCCTGCGCGAGCGCGCGATCCTCCTCGACGCGCCGCGCCGCCACCGCCGCCTCGGCGCCCATGCGCTCGACCGCGCGCGCGCGCGCGCGAAGCTCTTCCAGGCGAAGGGCCTGCGCCTGCCTCTCCCCCTCGGCGGCGGCGAGGCGGCGCTCGATCGCCAGGCTGGTCTTCAAGGCGGCCTTGACGAGCGGAGCGCCGAGCGGGATGGCCGGCGCGACGCCGTCCGCCCCCTCGCCCGACAGATAGTCGCGAAGCCGTGCCGAGTCGGCGGCGAGGTCGTGGGCCGCCCGCGTCGCCGCCGCGAGCCGCGCCTCGCCGAGCCGGACCATCTGGGCCTGCACAGCCTCGATCCGCTTCAGTCCCGCGAGTTTCTCGCGCGCGTCGCGCATCAGCCGGTCCGCAACCAGCCGCCGAACACGTCGATGAACAGGCCGAGCATCGGCCGGATCGCGAAGTACAGGATGAGCAGGCCGCCGGCGAGCAGGAAGGGCGGCGCGAGGAAGGTGACGGGGATCTGCGGCACCAGCTTGTTGACGAGGCCGATCGCGAAATTGGCGATGACGGAGAAGACGAGGAACGGCGCCGCGATCCGCAACGTGAACAGGAACGTCCGGGCGGCGGCGTCGGCGAGCTGGGCCAGCCCGACGCGCGGATCGAAGGCCCGGGCGACCGGCAGGACGCCGTAGGACGCCGTGAGCCCCTTGAAGATCTCCCAGTGCAGGTCGGTGACGAAGATCAGCAGCACGGCGGCGAGCGAGACGAGCGAGACGACTGTGGGCGTCTGATCCTCGTCGGAGGGGTTGCCGAAGGTGGCGGTCAGGCCAATCGACAGCGAGACGGCGGTGGTCATCGTGTCGAGCGCCAGGAAGAAGAAGCGCCCGAGCAGGCCGATCAGCACGCCCTTCAGGCTCTCGGATGCGATGATGCCCAGCAGGGCGACCGGCGTCGCCCCCTCCACGACCGGCGTGATGCCGGCGAGCAGCAGCGGCGTCAGCGAGAGCGAGACCGCCACCGCGATGAAGAGCCGGGCGCGCACCGTGACGCGGGGGCTGGAGAAGCCCGGCACGACGAGGAGGCAGCCGCCGATGCGGCAGAACACGACGAAGGCGCTCAGGATGAGGGTGGGCGTGAGCGCGATCACCGGCGGGGCGCCCCGATGGCCGTCACGGGCGGGATGCCCTTGCGCCGGCCGTCACGAGCACGCGCCCAGCGTCTTGATCTGCACGCCTCGCGCGATCTCCAGGTGGGACAGCACCGGCAGGGTCGCGAACATGCGCTCCACGATCATGCGCACGTAGATGCGCGTTTCCGGCGTCGCCAGCAGCACGAAGCTGTGGCCCTGGTCCATCCGCTCGCGGATGACGGGGGAGGCTTCCGTGCTGAACTGCTCGACCATGCGCGGGTCGAGGTCGAACTCGGTCTGGTCGCTCTTGCCGTCGCGCTTCAAGCTCTGCGCGAAGGCGAGGTCCCAGCGCGGCCCGAGGCGGAGCACCTTCAGCTCGCCGCCGTCGCTCAAGTCGCCGCAGATCTGGGGCGAGATGCGCATGCGGACGTGCTCGACGACCTGCTCGGAGCGGCGCACGTGCGGCACGATCTCGGCGATCGCCTCCAGGATGAGGTGCATGTTGCGGATCGAGACCCGCTCGGCGAGCAGGAGCTTGAGCACCGCCTGCAGCCCGGAGTGCGAGATGTGCGCCGGGCAGATCTCGTCGACGAGGCGCTTGTACTCGGGCTCCATGCGGTCGAGCAGCGCGCGGAGGTCCTTGTAGGAGAGCAGCTGGGCGAGGTTGTTGCGCACCGTCTCGCCGAGGTGGGTCAGCAGCACGGAGAGCGTGTCGACGCACTTGAAGCCGTCGCGGGTGACTTCCGCCGCGAAGGCTTCGGGGATGGACAGCGCCTTCATGCCGAAGGCGGCCTCGCGCAGCGCCTCGCCCGGCACGTTCGGCACCCGGCCCTCGCCGGTGATCACCAACACCTCGCCGAGCCGCGCCTCCTGCTGCGCGACCACGGTGCCGTGGATCTTGATCTGGTAGGTCTTGGGCGGCAGCATCAGGCTGTCGGTGACCTTGATCTCCGGCACCACGATCCCGTACTGGCCGGCGAACTTGCGGCGGAGCTTGGCGACGCGGTGCCCCAGCTCGCCGGTCGCGGTGATCAGCTTGCCGCTGAGCTGCTTGCCCATGACGAGCTCGATCTCCACCGTCTTCAGCGACTCCTTGATGGAGGTGCTGGCCTCGGCCTTGGCGTCGCGCTCGACCACGGCGGCGGCGGCCAGCGCGGCGGCCATCGCCTCGGCGCGGCGCTTGGGGATCACGTAGCCGGTGCCGGCCAGCATCGCGCCGAGCGCCACGAAGGGCAACGCCGGCAGGCCGGGGATGAGCGCGAGCAGCCCCATCAACATGGCGGAGACGAACAGGGCGCGCGGGTAGTTGGCGAGCTGGTCGAGCACCGCCTGGTTGGTGGAGCCCCGCGTGCCGCCCTTGGACACCAGCAGCGCGGCCGACAGCGAGATGATGAGCGCCGGGATCTGCGACACGAGGCCGTCGCCGACCGACAGCTTGGTGAAGACGTCGGCGGCGGCCGAGAGCGTCATGCCGTGGCGCGTCACGCCGATGACGATGCCGCCGAAGATGTTGACGGCCAGGATGATGATGCCGGCGATGGCGTCGCCGCGCACGAACTTCGAGGCGCCGTCCATCGAGCCGAAGAACGAGGATTCCTCCTCCAGCTCGCGGCGGCGGCCCTGCGCCTCCTTGTCGTTGATGAGGCCGGCGTTGAGGTCGGCGTCGATCGCCATCTGCTTGCCGGGGATGGCGTCCAGCGTGAAGCGGGCGCCGACCTCGGCGATGCGCGTCGCGCCCTTGGTGATGACGAGGAAGTTCACCGTGATGATGATGAAGAAGACGATCAGGCCGATCACGAAGTCGCCGCTCATGACGAGCTTCGAGAAGCCGCCGATGATGTAGCCGGCCGCCGTCACGCCCTCGGGGCCGTTCGACAGGATGAGCCGTGTCGTCGCGATGTTGAGCGACAGCCGCAGCAGGGTCGCCACCAGCAGCACGGTCGGGAAGGCGGAGAAGTCGAGCGGCTTGCCGATCCACAGCGCCACCATCAGGATGAGGACGCTGAGCGCGATGGAGAAGGCGAGGCCGAGGTCGATCAGGAAGGACGGGATCGGCAGGAAGAAGACGGCGAGGATGGCGAGGATGCCGGCGGCGAAGCCGATGTCTCGCGAGCCCTTGCGCTCGACCGTGTCGGTCGCGGGCGGCCCCATGGTGGATCCCTTGGCCGCTCTCCGGGCCGCGCCCGCCCTCACCGCCCCTGCCGCCGCCATCGCCGTCCCACCTCAACTCGCCAATGGGACGGTGGGCCGCCAAGCTTGCGCGGGCATGGTGCGGGACGGGGGCGTCCGCCGGAAAAGTGCGTCGCGGTTCGCGGCCAAGCTGATGCGACGACGGGAGGACGGCATCGGAGCGCGTCGTGGACGCGCTCCGATGCCGAAAAAGCCTAGAACCCCTTCTGGATGTGGGCGTACACTTCCGCCGTGAAGGCGAAGATCTGCGCGCCGATGAAGGAGGCCGTCAGGGCGGTCACGGCGAGCACCGTGATGATCTTCGGCACGAAGGTGAGGGTGAGTTCCTGGATCTGGGTGAGCGCCTGGAACAGCGCGACCACCAGGCCGACCAGCATGGCGGCGCCCACCACCGGGCCGGCGACGGCGATGACCGTCCAGATGCAATGCTGGACGATGTCAAGGGCGTCGGCCTCGTTCACGGGCCTAGCTCACCTTGACGCCGGTGCCGAGCGCGAGCGTCCCGCCCCCGGCGAGCGTGGCGGTCAGGGCGCCGTCGGTGCCGATGGCGACGGAGCTGACGGTGCCGCTGGTCGTGCCGTCGGCGGACGTCACGGTGTGGCCGATCGTGGCGTCGGCCTGCGACAGGGCGGCGGTCGTCTGGAGCAGGTCGAGCTTGGCGTTGGTCTGGATGGTCTGGCCGACCGCCGAGAAGGAAGCGAGCTGGCCGAGGAACTGCGTCGGGTCGCTCGGGCTGGTCGGGTCCTGGTTCTGGATCTCGGTCACGAGAAGGGTCAGGAAGCTGTTGTAATCGAGGGTCGCAGCGGCCTGCGCCGACGCCGTGCTCGTCGAGCTGGTGCCGGCCGCCGTGGTCGGCACGGTGGTGGTCGGCAGCGTGGTCGTCGGCGTCGTGGAGGTTACGCTCGTCATGGTCGCCCTCGGGCTTGGGGGCGCGCGTCCCGCGTGCCGCCGTCGCCGCGAAGGTGGACCACCGGGCTTTCGCGGGGCTGACGCCCCTTCGACGCCCGCCGCCGAGCGGAGCCGGTCAGGAGGCGAGGGCCAGATCCGCGACGGCGGTCTTCCCCGCGCCGAACGCCGCCACGGTCGATCCGGCGGTCAAGGCATCGTCGGTCGGAAACAGCGCGCGCAGGCCCTTCAGCGCCTCGAAGTAGCGCGTCGACGCGACGAGGACCTCGGTCCGCGCCAGCGCGTCGAGGATCCCGCGATGGGTGTAGGCCACCCGCATGCGGCGCAGGCTACCCTCGAACAGCGCCTGCGCCGCCGCCATGTCGCCGGGGCTCATCAGCATGGACTGCACGACGAAATACAGCTGCCGCAGCGGCGTTGTCGCCTTGTCGGGGTGCATGACGTGCGCTTCCAGCAGGAAGGTCGCGTCGTTCATCAGCTCCAGGCAGGTCTTGCGGTCGACGCGCAGCACCGCGCCGTTCAGGTAAAGCTTCTCGCCGGGACGAAGGGTGATGTGCATGGGGCCTCAGTGCAATCCGTCGCGGATGATGGCGCAGACGTCGGCGATGCCGGCGTAGTTTCTCGACGTGCCGAGCCGGATGGCATCCGCCTCCTTCATGATCCAGATGCCGATGGAGATGAGGTTGGCGCGAACGGCGTTCGGCAGGGCGTTCTCGGGCGCGGCGAGTTCGGTGATGAACAGCGTCCACAGCTTGCGCGTGTAGTACAGCGCGTCGACACCCTCGCGCGAGGGGTAGGGAACGGCGTCGGCCGCCATCAGCAGCGTCACCACGCGGTCGAGCGCCTGTGCCTCGCAGCGTCGCGCCTCGGTCTGATCGTCTTCGAAGACTTCGGCGTAGGAGTGCTGGTACATGCCGTCACCTGTTGGTGGAACGAAGCGTCGAACCGCGAAGCGGACCTCGGCGCCGGACGCGAGCCGACGCGGAGAAGGGCTGGCGCGTCACGCGGACGAGCTGAGATAGTTGACGAGGCTGAGCTGCTGCAGCCGCGACGTCAGGCTGTAGGACGCCTCGAGCTGGTTCTGCAGCGTCGTCACCTGGCTGGAGAGGGCGTAGGTGTCAACGCTGGTCAGGTCGCCGACACTGCTCTTCAGGAGCGTGGACTGGGCGGAGATCTGCGTGTTCGCGTCGCTGATCGCCGCCTGCGCGACGCCGACGCCGCTCTGGACATCGGTCAGGTCGGCGATGCCGGCGTTGATGAGCGTCGTGGCGCGGGACACGGCGGCGGCCTGGGCGTCGCTGCCGAGCGTCGATCCGCCGGTGAACTCGTTCAGGATGGCGTAGCCCTGGGACAGCTCGTTGAAGGCGCTAGCCTTGGCGCTGACGGAGGTCGAGATCGTCCGCGAGGGGCCGATGGCGGTCTGCAGGGTCGTCGACGAGGCGGTCTGCGAGGTGCCGGCGCCGTTGCCGCTGAAAATGCTCGTGAACGCCGGGCTGTCGAGGAACGTGGTGAGGTCGCTGGCGCTGATCGCAGATGCGCCCGAGCCGGTCTGGCCGGTGCCGAACTGGATCTGGAAGGCCGCGTCGACGGCGGTCTTGGCGGCGGAGGTCGGCGAAGCCGTGTAGTCGGTGGACGGCGCTTGATCCGTGTTGATGCCGCCGAAGACGTACTGGCCGCCGGCCGACGTGTTGAGATCGGCGGACAGGGACTGCAGCGCGGCTCCGGCGGTGTCCTGGAGCGTCGAGGTCGAGCCTCCGGCGCTGGAGGCCGACACCAGGGCGGCGGACATGCTCTGGGCGGTGGAAAGGAGGGAGTCGAGCGCGGTGTTGGTGGCGCCGAGGCGGGTGGACGCCACGTCGTTGGTCGTCGTGTAGCCGTCGAGCTGGTCCGTCTCCGATTCGAGCGAGAGCACGGTGCCGGTCTGCGCGCCGAGCGTCAGGCCGAGGTCGGCCGGCGCCCCGGAGGAAATCTCCGTCTGCACCTGCGTCAGCTGGGTCTGGAGTTGCTGGACCGACTGCCGCAGCGGCGAGGTCAGGGACAGCGAGGAGATGCTGGTCATGGGGCCGCCGCCTAGTTGAAGGCTTGCAGGAGGGAGGTGTAAAGCGTGCCCACCGTGTTCAGGATCTGGGCGGAGGCCTGGTAGGCGTGCTCGATGTCGAGCAGCCGCGACAGCTCGTCGTCGAGGTTGACGCCGGTGCCGTTGGACAGAGCGGTGGTCGTCGCGGTGACGTCGGCGCTCGTGTCCGTCGCGGTCGTGGTCGCGCCCTGGCGCGCCGCGCTGATGGCGCCCACCGACGACGCGGCGTAGGCCTGCAGGCTGCCGGACGCGATGCCGCCGGAGGTGGCGTCGAAGGAGCGGGTTCCCGACAGCGCCTGGCTCAGCGCCGTCAACCGCTCGGAAAAACCGGCGTCGCCGGTCGTGTTGTAGGTGTAGGCCGGGTTCGTGGGATCGCTGATGCCGCCGTCGCGCAGCCGCGTGGCGACGCCGCCCTGCGTCGGGTCGACGTTGGCGTTGACGGTGATGGAGGCGGCGAGCCCCGTGACCCTCGCCGGCAGGCCGGTCGCGCCGGGCGTGGTGAACAGCCCCGGTAGCGTCGGGGCGCTGCCTCCGGTCTGGTCGCTCTCGGAGAAGGCGCCGATCAGCCCTGAGGCGATCTGGTCGAGCTGATTCTGGTAGGCCGGCGCGGCCGTGTCGCGCAGCTGCGTCAGGCCGGCGATGGCGCCGCCCTGAAGGGGAAGCACGGCGGAGGCGCCGGTCACCGGCACCCCGTCGACCGTCACGGCACTGCCCACCGTACCGGCGGTGAACGCGCTCGTGGGGGTGAAGGATACGGTCCGCGGCGTCGTCTCGAAGAGGGTGGCGCCGCTGTCGGTGTAGATCGACGTGCCGCCGTTGCTGCCCTGGATGGTGGTGATGCCGATCTCGTTCGAGAGCTGTTTCAGGATACCGTCGCGCGTGTCCTGCGCGTCGGAAACGTCCGTGCCGGTGGCGGTGCCGGCGACGATCGCGTTGTTGACGGCCGTGAATTGCGACAGCAGGCTGTTGATCGTCGACACCGACGAGGCGATGTCGCCGTCGGCCTGCTCGCGCACCTGCTGCACGGTGGCCGAGGCCTGGTTGAGGTTGGTCGCGAGCGTCTGGGCCGACGAAACGGCCGCGGTGGCGAGGCTGTCGTCGTCCGGCTGCGCCGCGTAGGCCTGAAGCGCCGTCGACAGGGCGCCGATGGCGGTGGCGGGCGACGTGTCGGTGGCGCTCGTACCTGTCGTCGACGAGGTGGAGTCGAGGCCGAGCGTGTCGGCGATCTGCGTCAGCCCGTCGCTGAGCGACTGCGCCGACGAGGAGGCGGATTGCGCGTCGAGGAGGTTGACCAGCAGCGCGTTGTCGGTCGCCCGCTCCGTCGGGCCGGTCAGCACGCCGCCGCTGACCTGGCTGATCGCGCCGGCGGTCTCGCGCGAGTAGTTGGTGTTGCTGACGTTGGCGATGTTCTTGGACAGTACCGCCGATTGCGCCGCGTTGTTGGCCAACGCCGATTGCGCGATGCTCAGGGCTCCCGACAAACTCATTGCGCACGTTCCGGTCCAACGCCGGTATCAGCCACCGACCTGGTAACGTTAATGGGGAAAGGTGGACAGAGCGTTTACCCTGCCGTGCCGGTCGTGTCTTTCGATGTGGGAACGCCGCGCCGGATGAACCCGGATACGCCGGCGGCGCGTCCCCGGCTCGGAACGGGGAACGGGAGGATCGATCGGGCACGGCGTGGCGGCCGGCCGCGCCGGTCCATGGCGAACCATGCGCGCGGTCACGCCCGACGGAGGCTTGGATGCTCGATCGCAGGGGCTTTCCCGGAGCGGGCGTCGGTGCCGCGCTGGCCTCGCCGCAGTTGGCCGCCCCGGCGCTCGCGCAAGGGACCGAGGTCCTTCGCTTCGTGCCCGGACCAACCTCGCGAACTTCGACTCCAGCCGAGGGACGCAACGCGTCGCGCGCAACGCCGCCGTGCTCGTCCGGGATATCCCCAACGGCCTCGGCCACGGCAGGGGTTCCTCGCCTTCGAGACCGCCCGGGCCATGCTGGCCGGCGGCTCCATGCCGGACACGATCCCGTCGGACGTGCATCAGCCCTGCATCAACGGTCCCGCCTTCGACCAGGTCACGACCATGTCGAAGATGCCGTGCCTCGGCGTGCGCTTCACGCGAGTCATCGCCGCCTCGACGCGGCGGTGGCGCTGCGGCGCACGGGTGGCTGAAGGTCGGCAGCCTCGACGACGCCACGGTCCTAGCGGTGAAGGACGGCGCCCTCGACCACGTCGACGCGCGCGGCAAGCACGTGACGGTCCCCAGCGCATCTCCTCGGCAGGCGTCGTGCTGCGGGGCAAGTGGCGGCCCCCGAACCGAGGCCCCGCCCGACGCCTCGATCTCGTCAGGCGGCCCGCATCTTCTCCACCAGCGTCGCGACGAGGGCGCCGAGGCGCAGCGCCGCGGCGATCCCCGCGCCATCCATGATGCCGCCGGCGGCGACGACCGGGAGGTCGATCCGGCGGACGAGGAGCCGGGTCAGCGCCATCGTCCCGAGCCGATCGTCGGCCGCGCCCGCATCGAACACGCCGCGATGCCCGCCCGCCTCGTATCCATGCGCCACGATCGCGTGCACGCCGGCGTCCGTCAGCATTCGCGCCTCCGCGAGGCTCGTCGCCGAGGCGAGCAGGACGATCCCGGCCTCGCGCAACGCCCGGACGCGCTCAGGCGGCGGCGCGCCGAAGTGGAAGCTGACGACCTTCGGCTTGGTGCGGAGCAGGACGGCGAGCATCGCGTCGTCGGCGACGAAGCTGCGGTAGATCTCGGTCAAGCGCGTCGGCGGCGACGCCTCGAATGTCGCGAAGCCGGGGCGCAGCCGTTCGAGCCAAGCCGCCTCACGCGCTTCGTCGGGGATGGCCGGCCGGTGGCAGAACACGTTGACGGCGAACGACCGGTTGGTGGCGGCGCGCACCGCGTCGATCATCCGCGAGGCGCCGGCGGCATCGATCGCGCCGACGCTGATCGAGCCGAGTGCGCCCGCGTTCGCGACCGCCGCCGCCATGGCCGGGGAGGACACCCCCGCCATGGGTGCCTGCACGACCGGGTGGTCGATCCCGAGCAGGTCGAGGAAGGCCCGCGTGTCCGGCGTGATCATCGCTCCCCCACTCCCCGCTTCACAGGTCGCGTACCACAGGGCCCGCCGGGTCGGCGGAATAGATGAGCGCGTCGCCATCCTTGGGAGCGTCGCCCAGCTTTCGCGTCCGTGTCCCCCGGCCCGGCGGGGTGAGCGGGTCGCCATGCGACGCGCCTGCGACACCGATGGGACGCGGTCGTCGCACCCGGGGGCCTACGTCCGCTCCCAGACGCGCGAGCGCATGAAGGCCTTGGCGCAATGGAAGTACAGGGCCTCGAGCCGCAGCGTGACGCGAACGATGCCCTCGCCCCGGCCGGGTTCGGGCGCGACCCGCGCCACGCCTTTCAGGCGCAGCGTTTCCTTGACGCCGGGGATGACGAAGAGCGTCCCCATCGCGAAATCCTCCGTGGTCGGGCAACCCAGCCTGTCGGCGGGCCAGCACGCGCGCGGCACGTCGATCGCGACCGTGACGGGGTCGAGCACGCGGGCGAAGCCCCCGGGTCCACCGGCCATCACCGACACGGGGGCGCCGTCGGGACCGCGGACGTTCACCGCCGCGAACCGGGCCGCCTCCACGAAGGCGGTCGCGTGCTTGTCGAAGCGGGCCAGGACCTTGTCGAGCACGGCTGGGTTGGGGGGACCGTAGACCCCCCGTAGGTCGTCGATCGAGGCGAGGGGCAGGTGCCGGTCCGTGGCGGGCTGGTTCGGTTGAGATGGGTTCATGGCACGTCAATACAGCTTGTTGGCATAGGAATTCGCGATCCAGGCTTCCGCCTCGTCCTTGGTCATGCCGCCGACCTGATCGGCCATGACCTCGCCGAGCGAGGCGAAGGTCGCGACGGCGCCGGCCGGCTCGGCGAGCCAGAGGTCGGCGGCGGCGATCGCCGGCGACGGGCCGAACGTCGCTGACGCGACGCTCACCTCCATCACGGAGCGGGGCGGACGGTTCCTGACGGCGAACGTCGCCAGCAGCGCGGGATCGGTGAGGATCGTGGCCGCGCCGCCGACCTGCAGGGTGCGCTCGTCGCCCACGCGGAGGAAAACGAGCGCGATCCGGGGATCGCGCAGCACGTTGCCGATCGTGTCCACGCGGTTGTTGCCGATGCGGTCGGGCAACTGGAGACGATCGGGACCGACCACCCGCACGAAGCCCGGCGCGTCCCCGCGCGGCGACACGTCGGGGGCGGCGTCGGGCGCGCTCGACATCACCAGGAGGAGGGACGATCCCTCGATGAAGCGCGCGTGTTCGGCGGAGATCGGCCCCGTTACCGTCCCTCCGGCCGTGGCGGCGCCGGTGACCGTTCCGCCCTCGCTGAGCACCTGAAGCCGCCTCCGACGCATCGACGGCCACGCGCCGTACGGTTCCACGACGCACGCGGCCGTCTCCGCGACGTAAACGTTCTCGGAGGATGGCACCACGTCGTCAAGTGCGAAGCATCCGCCCAAGCCTCGCCCGCATCGAGGGGCTCGCACGCCATCGTCGCGGGACCTTGCGGGTGCGCGCGGCAACGGTCGCGCGGCGAGCCCGTGCCTTTGGAACGGCGGTCCCCGAAGCCGGTGCGCGCGCGGCTCCGAGGTGGCGAGGCCGCCGGGGCTTCCCGGCCGCTTGGACCTCGGGCAAGGCAGGGTAAGGCGTGGGAGCTTCCCTCAAGGCCGGGCCTTGCCCGGCGCGGACTTGACGTCGCTTGGCGCGAATCGGGCGGCCATCCCGCCGACGACGAAGGTCACGGGGACGGCGCCGGCGCGCTCGAACAGGATGGCGCCGCGCACGCTCATGCCCTCGCGGAGCTGTTCGGTCGGCTGGGTGAACATCAGGTGAGTGCCGTCCGGCGCGAGCGTCACCGTGGCGCCGGGCGCGATCGGCAGGCCGCCGGCCACACCCGCCATGTGCATGACGCCGTCGACGCTCGTCATCGCGTGCACCGCCGCATCCGCCGCGATCGGCAGGCGGGCGCCGATCACCCGGTCGACCGATGTGCCCCTGTTGGTGATGGTGGCGTAGCCGCCGACCACCGGCGCGCCCTTCGGCGTGGCGCGCAGCCACGGGTCGTGGATCTCGATGGCGCCGGCAGTGCCTCCGGCATCCTGGGCGCGGGCCGGCGCGACGACGGCCGGCAGGAGGAAAGCGAGCGCGAAGACGAGCGGCGGGCACTTCATGCGATGTTCCCCCTCAGTGCGGCGGCGGCGTGACGCCGAGCACGGCGGCCGCTCCCAGGACGAGCAGGGCCAGAACCGTGTCGAGCGCCACGCTGACCCGCACGGCACGCGCCCACGTGCCGCTCCGGGTTGGATCGCGACGCAGGCGCGGCAGAAACGCGAAGCGGTTGAGGGCCGCGAGCCCGAGCATCGCCGCGACCAGCGCGACCTTCGCGAGCAGGACGTGCCCGTAGGCGCTGGACCGCAGGCCGGTGACGTCGCCGCCGACGTGGAAGGCCGTGTTGGCGGTGCCGCTGGCGAGGATCAGCACGACGGCGACCGTCGCCATCGTCGCGTAGCGTGAAAGGAGCTGGACGGTCATCGCGCGAGCATAACCCTCGCGCCGCCCTTCAGCGAGCGCGGCGCCGAGCACCGGCAGTCCTCCCGTCCAGGCCGCCGCCGCCAGGACGTGGACGGCGTAGGAGCCGAGCATCGCGGCGCCGTATGGGCCTCCTTCGGCGGCGTGCCCGGTCCAGGCCTGGCTCGCCAGCAGGGCGCCCCCGACCAGCACCAGCGCCACGACGCGGACGCGGGACGCGAGCGGGACGAAGGCGGCGAGGACGAGGGCCGCCATCAGCGCGAGCCGGAGGCTGAACGGCGGCCCGAACGGCGGCTGGAGGAAGAAGCCGCGCAACGTGTCGGGATCGACGAGCGAGCCGAAGCCGCTCACGGCGTAGGCGATCGACGCGGCGAGCCAAGCGAGGCCCGACACGGCCGCGACCGGCGCCGCGATCGCGAGGAGCGACAGCGTCCGACGAAACGTCCGGGGCAGCGCGCGCCGCACCGGCCCGGACCCGACCGTGATCCAGAACAGCGAGGCGCCGAACACGACGAAGACCGCGACGAAATGGACCCACCGCGACGCGACGAGAAGGAGGAGCACGGGGTCGTTGAGCATGGCCCCGCCGCCGCTCAGGGCGCGACGGTGAACTTGTAGGTGCCGGACGTGGGATGGGTGTCGACCGACACGACGTGCCACGTCACGAGGTAGGTGCCGGGCGCGAGCGGTCGGCCGAGGCGCACGTGGAGCAGGCTCGGGCTCGCCCCATCGGCCGTCGGCTTCGCGGCGGGGACCGCGCCGCCGCCGACCGACGCGACGCTGACGCCCGACAGCACCACCACGACGTCCTGGGTGAAGGAAAGGTCGAGCTCGGCCGGCGCGCCGTGCACTGTGCCGCCGACACCGGGGCTCGCGTGTTCGAGGAAGGCGTGCGCCGAGACCGCCGTGGGGAAGGCGCAAACGCCGGTGACCAGCGCGATGGTCTTCGAGATGTTGGTCATGATGATCCTCAACGGTTGACGAAACGGGATTGCGGGGGGCCGAACAGCGGCTTGCCGAGCGTGTCGGGGGCGATGTCGTCCAGGAAGAAGTCGAGGATCGCCATCACGCCGGGATGCAGGCCGCTCGCCCGGTTGATCGGCACCTGCGCCATCACCCCGACCTCGAAGGTCGAGCCGACGTAGTACAGCGAGGGCCCGACGATCCCGGTCGTGTCGTGCACCGAGAAATCGCCGTCGATCGACGGCCCGGTGTTCGCCACCGGCGTGCTGAAGACGGCCTCGAACGCCGGGATCAGCCTGTTAAAGGCGCTCGGAACCTCGGCGACGAAGGAATTGCGATACAGCAGGCTGTACTGGATCGTGCCGCCGTAGGTCACGACGTTGGGCACTTGGCTGCCGTCGAGCGGGTCGTGGATGACCGTAGGGATGGAATAGCTCACCGATCCCGTGACCGCGAAGGGGCGCGCCCAGTCGCTCGCGAGGTCGCCGAAGCCCTTGCCCAGGTAGAGGGTCGGCGTCAGCGTCGTGAACTGGTCGGCTGGAATCGCCGAATTGGGTCCGCTGCCGGTGCCGCCGATGTCGACGGAGACGCCGCCCGAGACGATGAACTCGTGCGCCGGGCTCTGGAAGAAGACGTATTTCGCGCCCACGTCGATGTTGGCGAAGCCGGTGGCGCGCGGGTTGCGCTGGACCGTCAAGCCATCGGAGGCGATCGACAGCTGGAGGTCGGCGGTGATCGTCTTGTCGTACTCCCCACTGAACATGAAGGTTTGCGGGCCGGCGGTGCCGTCCGGGTTCGCGGCGGGGAGATAGGAGAAGACCGGCAGCGTCAGCTCGTCGTTGACGCCGGGGTCGTCGATGGCGAGCGTCGCCGGGAACACGCGGTCGCCGACGATGGTGTGGGCTTGCGCCGGGCAGGCGCAGGGGACCAGGGCGGCGAGCGCGAGCGCGCTGGCCACCCTGACGGGCGGGTTTCGAGACATGGGGTCCTTGACGGGAATGCGGGCGCAGGCTCGCGGCCATGGCGGCGCCGCGTGGATCGATGGATGGCGCGGGAGGATGGCGCGGAGCCAGCCAGACCCTGGTCCGACGGCCACGCGCGTCGGCTCACCGCCGCCCGAGCGTCGTCGCCGGGGGACGGCTCGCCGAACCGGTCAGGTGCGCGGGGGACCGCGCGGCGAGGCGCCGGCGCAGACCCGCGCGACGGATCGGGTCGGGGGCGGCGCGGGTCTTGGATCGACGCCGGCCACGACGACGGGCGCCACCGTCCCGACGGCGGGCGGCAGCACGGCCGCCGCGTGGCAATGCGCGGCGCAAAGCGGGCATTCGTCGTGGTGATGGAGCGGCCCGTGGTCGCCACCCGCTTGGTCGGCGCCGTCGGCGTGGCAGATCGGAAAGGCGCCGGCCGGGGCCGGCGCGCACGCCGCCGCGGCGGAAAGCTGGACCACGAGCCCGAGAACGGCGAGCCACGCGATCAGGAAGCGTCGCACCGGCTCCGTCATCCGATGTCGGACGCGGGTCGGAGCGGGCGCTTGGTGCGGCGTGACGCCATCGGCGAGGGGTTCGCGGGGTGAGCGCGCCAGCTTGATCACGGCTGCCGAGCCACTGCAACGCCCGGAAAGAGGAGAGGAGGAAATCACCCGCCCTGTGTCTTTGTTACGGCGTGCGTGGCCTCGCGGCGTCCCGGCACGGGCGGCGACAACCGTCCTCGTCGGCCCTGGTCGATCCCGCGGCACGGGCTCGCCGACAACATCAGCATGCCCGACGCCCCGCTCCGTGTTTCCATGAACGTCGCGTGCCTCCACGCGACGCGCCGGCTTTCCTTCAATGGGCGCGCGCGTCCTCCAGCATCATCGCGGCGCCCTTCTCCGCCATCATCACCGTCGGTGAGTTCGTGTTGCCCGACGTGATGCGCGGCATCGCGGACGCGTCGATCACCCTCAATCCGCGGATGCCCCGCACGCGCAGCCGCGCGTCGAGCACCGCACCGACATCGTGGTCGGCGCCCATGCGCGCCGTGCCGACAGGATGGAAGATGGTCGTGCCGAGGTCGCGCGCCGCGCTGAGCAGGTCCGCGTCGCTGCTCACCGTCATCCCAGGCAGGTGTTCCTCGGGCCTGTAGCGGGCGAGCGGCGCCTGGGCGATGATCCGGCGCGTCAGCTTCATCGCGTCGACGGCGACCTGCTGGTCCTCCTCCGTCGCGAGATAGTTCGGGCGGATCGCCGGCGGCGCCACGGGATCGCGGCTCGCGGCATGGACGCTGCCCCGGCTCGACGGCCGGAGGTTGCAGACGCTGGCGGTGAAGGCGCCGAACGTGTGCAGGCCCTCCCCCCACTTGCCGAGCGAGAGCGGCTGGAAATGGTACTGGAGGTTGGCGGTCGCGTAGCGTGACGAGGACTTGGCGAAGACGCCGACCTGGCTCGGCGCCATCGTGAGGGGGCCGGTGCGGAACAGGGCGTATTCCACGCCCATCCAGCCGCGCTTGAACAGGTTCTTGTATGTCAGGTTCAAGGTGGGGACGCCCTGGACCTTGTAGACCGGGCGCAGTTGCAGGTGGTCCTGCAGGTTCTCGCCGACGCCCGGCGCGTGGTGGACGGGCGCGATGCCGAGGGCCGCGAGGCGGGCGGCGTCGCCGATGCCCGACAATTCGAGCAGCTTGGGCGAAGCCACCGCGCCGGCCGACAGGACGACCTCGCCCTCGACCTTGGCGACATGGTGGACGCCGCCGCGCTCGAAAGCGACGCCGACCGCGCGGCCGTCCTCGATCAGCACGCGCTCGACGTGCACGCCGGTCTCCATCCGCAGGTTCGGGCGGTGCAGCACCGGCTTCAGGAAGGCGCGCGCCGCGCTCCACCGGCGACCTCGGCGCTGATTGACGTGGAAGTAGGAAGAACCCTCGTTGTCGCCGGTGTTGAAGTCGGGGATCTTCTTGATGCCGGCCACCTCCGCCGCGTCGCGGATCGCGTCGAGGATCGCCCAGCGGATGCGGGGCAACTCGACGCGCCACTCGCCGCCGGAGCCGTGGAAGGCGTTCGCTCCGGCGACATGATCCTCGTGCTTCAGGAAGAAGGGGAGCACGTCGTCCCACCCCCAGCCCTCCAGCCCGAGCTGCCGCCAGCCCTGGTAGTCGGCCGCCTGTCCCCGCATGTAGACCATGGCGTTGATGGACGACGACCCGCCGATCACCTTGCCGCGCGGGTAGGCCAGCGCCCGGCCATTCAGGCCCGCCTCGACTTCCGTGTTGAACAGCCAGTCGGCGCGCGGATTGCCGATCGCGAAGAGGTAGCCGACAGGGATGTGGAACCAGATCCAATTGTCCTGGCCGCCGGCTTCCAGCACCAGGACGCGCTTCGCGGGGTCGGCGGACAGTCGGTTGGCGAGCACGCAGCCCGCCGATCCGGCACCGATGACGATGTAGTCGAACGTCCCGTCGATCGCGTCCCGCGCCGCCATGCCCCGCTCCCTCGCGCACCGCCGCCGGCGTTGCGTCCAGGGCTCGTATCACGCGCGCGCGCGCGCAACCGTGCGCCTTTGGACAGAGCCTCGACCGCCGGGGCGGGGCCGGCATCCAGCGATCCGCCCCAGCGATCGACAGCGATTTTTCCGGGGAACCGGTTCCGCCTGGCCGTGATCGCGCGTAAGACGACCTTGTTTGATAGGCAGGGTGCGACCGGGCCTCGCGCGCGAGCGAGGCCCGGTCGATGGCGGGCGGGTATGGATCGGCACGGATGACGAAGGCTCCCGAGATCGCGGCGGCGACAGCGACGCTCCCGAAGACGCCGACGGGGATCGGGGGGTTCGACGACATCACCTTCGGCGGTCTGCCGATGGGCCGGCCCAGCCTGATCTGCGGCGCGGCGGGATGCGGCAAGACGCTGTTCGCCATCACCTTCCTCGTCAACGGCGCGACCCTCTACGACGAGCCCGGCGTCTTCGTCTCCTTCGAGGAGCGCGCCGAGGACCTCGCCGCCAACGTCGCCTCGCTCGGCTACGACCTCGACGACCTCGTCGGGAGGGGCAAGCTCGCCATCGACCACGTGCGCGTCGAACGCAGCGAGATCGAGGAAAGCGGCGAGTACGACCTCGAAGGCCTGTTCATCCGGCTGGGCTACGCCATCGATAGCGTCGGAGCCAAGCGCATCGTGCTCGACACGATCGAGACCCTGTTCTCCGGCCTCGACAACACGGCCCTGCTGCGGGCCGAGCTGCGCCGTCTGTTCGGCTGGCTGAAGGATCGCGGCGTCACGGCGGTGATCACCGGCGAACGCGGCGAGGGACAGCTGACCCGCCAGGGCCTCGAGGAATACGTGTCCGACTGCGTCGTGCTGCTCGACAACAGGGTCATCGACCAGATCACCACGCGGCGCCTGCGCGTCGTCAAGTACCGGGGCTCGGCGCACGGCACCAACGAGTACCCGTTCCTGGTCGACGACCAGGGCATCAGCGTCCTGCCGATCACCTCCGCCGACCTCAGCCACAAGGCCTCGCGCATCGTCGTGCCGACCGGCGTCGCCGGCCTCGACGCGATGCTCGGACCCGGCGGCTTCTACGAGGGATCGAGCATCCTGGTGTCGGGCGTGGCCGGGACCGGCAAGACCACGGTCGCCGCACACGTCGTCGACGCCGCCTGCCGGCGGGGCGAACGATGCCTGTCGTTCGTCTTCGAGGAAAGCGGGGATCAGATCATCCGCAACGCGCAGTCGTTCGGCGTGGACCTCCAGCCGCACGTCGACGCGGGACTGCTGGTTTTCCAGGCCGCGCGCCCGACCCTGTTCGGCCTGGAAACGCACCTCGCCGGCATGCACCGCGACATCCTGCGCCACGAGCCCCGCGTCGTCGTGGTCGACCCGGTCTCTGCCCTGGAAGGGCCGGCGCGCGAGGTCCAGGCGACGCTGCTGCGGATGGTCGACATGCTGAAGAGCCGCACCATCACCGCCGTCTTCACGTCGCTGCGCCGGGAAAGCCTCTTCGACCAAGGCAACGACCTCGGGCTGTCGTCATTGATGGACGTGTGGATCAAGCTCCTCGACGTCGAAGCCAATGGCGAGCGGACGCGGACGCTCTACGTCATCAAGGCGCGCGGCATGAGCCACTCGAACCAGATCCGCGAATACCAGATCACGGCGAACGGCATCAGGCTGAGCGAGCCCTACATCGGCACGGCCGGCGTGCTGACCGGCACGGCGCGGATCGTCCAGGAAGCCGAGGAACAGGCCTCCCTGCTCCGCCGCAGGCACGACACCGAGCGGCGCCGGCGCGAGGTGGTCCGGCGGCGCGGAAGCATCGAACGGCAGATCGAGGAACTGCGCGCCGACCTCGAAGCCCATCGCGACGAGGAACGAATCCTGCTCGGCGAGGAAGACACGCGGGAGCTGCGCGCCGCGATCGAGCGCGAAGCGCTGTCCGCGCGCCGTGGAGCAGCCGAATGAACGATGCGGCCGATGGTGCAGGCGGGGCCGTGGCCGAGGCCGATGGGGGTCACTACCACCTCCGGCTCTACGTGGCGGGGCAGACCGCCAAGTCGCTGCGCGCGACGGCCAACCTGAAGCGCGTCTGCGAGGAGCACCTCGCCGGTCGCTACGACATCGAAGTGATCGACCTCCTGCAGAATCCGAGGCTGGCCGCCGGCGACCAGATCCTCGCCGTGCCGACGCTGGTGCGCCGACTGCCGGCGCCGCTGAAGCGCATCATCGGGGACTTGTCCGACACCGAGAAGGTGCTCGTCGGCCTGGATATCCGATCGAAGGCCGCGAGCGCTTGATCGGTGGCGACGAGATCGCGCCGTCTGGCCGCTACCGGCTGTGCCTGTTCATCGCCGGGACCTCGCCGCGGTCGCGGCGGACGATCGACAACCTCCGGCGCGTCTGCGATGCCTATCTCACGGGCAACTTCGACCTGGAGGTCATCGACATCTACCAGCAGCCACACCTCGCGGAGGCGTACCAGGTGGTGGCGGCGCCGACCCTGGTGAAGGTCATGCCGGAACCGTTGCGGCGGATCATCGGCGACCTGACGAACGAGGCGCGGCTGCTTCGCGGCCTCGACCTGCCCGGCTCGGCCGCGCCATGACCGACCACGCCGCCGCGCTCGCGGCCGCCAACGCCCGCGTCCGCGAGCTGGAACTGCGGCTGGAGGAAAGCGAGGACACGCTGGAGGCCATCCGCCGCGGCGACTTCGACGCCGTCGTCGTCCAGGGGTCCGACAACGAGCGGCAGATCTACACGCTGGAGAATGCCGACCAACCCTACCGTGTCCTGATCGAGCAGATGCAGGAGGGGGCCTTCACCTCCACGGCCGACGGGCGCCTCCTCTACTGCAATCGCCAGCTGGCCGAGCTGTTCGACATCCCCCAGGAACACCTGATCGGCCGGATGCTCGGCGACTTCCTGAGCGAAGACGACCGGGCTAGGCTCGCCGCCCTGATGGCGGAGGCGTCGCACGGAACGGCGCGCGGCGAATTCTCGGTCTGCATCGGCAACGGGCCGCAGCCGGTCTACCTGTCGCTGAGCCTGCTCGACCGCGACGAGCGACAGCCGATCCTCTGCGGCGTCCTCACCAACCTGACCGAGCAGAAGCTGCACCTTCGCGAACTCTCGGACGCCAACGCGCGGCTGCGATCGGAGAGCCTGCAGCGCGAGCGCGCCGAGGAGGCGCTCCGGCAGGCGCAGAAGATGGAGGCGATCGGGCAGCTGACCGGCGGCGTCGCCCACGACTTCAACAACCTCCTCACCATCATCAAGTCCTCGACGGAGTTGCTCCGGCGGCCGGACCTCGCCGAGCCGCGACGCATGCGCTACGTCGAGGCGATCTCCGATACCGTCGACCGCGCGGCGAAGCTGACCGGCCAGCTCCTCGCCTTCGCGCGGCGGCAATCGCTGCGACCCGAGGTGTTCGACGTCGGCGAACGCATGCGGATGGTCTCCGACATGCTCGTCACCATCGTCGGCGCGCGCATCAGGATCGAGCGCGAGGACCCGGCCCACCCCTGCTTCATCGAGGCGGACGCCAGCCAGTTCGACACGGCGCTGGTGAACCTGGCGGTCAACGCCCGCGACGCGATGGACGGGGAAGGCGCGTTCCTGATGAGCGTGACCCGCGACGCCGTCCTGCCGCCGCCGACGCTCGGTGGACGACCCGTGCCCGTCGTGTCCATCCACGTCGCCGACACAGGCTGCGGCATCCCGGTCGACCATCTCGACCGCATCTTCGAGCCCTTCTTCACGACCAAGGGGATCGGCAAAGGGACCGGCCTCGGTCTCAGCCAGGTCTTCGGCTTCGTCAAGCAGTCGGGGGGCCACGTTGATGTCGCGAGCGAGGTCGGGCGGGGCACGACGTTCACGCTGCACCTCCCCCACGTCGCCGCCGACCGCCTGGAGGCGGCCCATCCCGCCGAGGCGCGGACGACCGCCGCAGACGCCGGCGGCGGCCGTCGCGTCCTCGTCGTCGAGGACAACGTCGACGTCGGCACCTTCTCGACGCAGCTGCTACAGGATCTCGGCTACGAGACGACCTGGGCGGCGAGCGCCGACGAGGCGCTGAAGATCCTGTCGAGCGATGGGACGCGCTTCCAGGCGGTGTTCTCCGACGTGGTCATGCCCGGCATGAACGGCGTCGAGTTCGGCCGCGAGGTCCGCCGCCTTTACGCCGGGCTCCCGGTCATTCTCACCAGCGGCTACAGCGAGGTGCTGGCGAACGACCACCACCATGGCTTCGAACTCCTGCAGAAGCCCTACTCCATCCGCGATCTCTCGACGGTCCTGAACAGGATCTCGCCCTAGGCGCGGCGCGGTCGCCGCCTCAGTCGAGGAAACGCGCGAGTCCCTGACGAACGACCGGCACCGGCCGGGCGGCGGCGACCATGTCGGCCAGCGATCGGCCGGCGCGATGCGGCGAGGCCGGTGCGGGCCGCGCGTGGATGGCGCCGCTCCCGGTGCGGATCGTCACCGTGCGCTCGCCGACGACGCCGTTGCGCAGCGTGGACGTGATCCTCAGGTCGATCGCCTCGACGCCGCCCGGCACGCTCCCCGTCACAAGCCCCCGCGGATCGGCGTGCAGCCAGGCCGGCAACGGCGACCCGTCGGCGCGGGTCACGTCGTAGCGGGCGACCGGCACCACGCACGCCGTCGCGGACGCGTTGTCGAAGGCGACGGTGAGGACGCGCCCACGCAGCACGGTCTCGACGTTGATCGCGGGTCCGGCGCCGTCGCCGCCCCTTTCGACGAGCGATGCGCCGAGGAAGTCGGCCGACATCATCAAATCCCCGAGATCGCGGCCGAGGGCGGACCGGGTCCTGTCGAAGCGGTCGCCGCGTTCGTTGGTCCCCGCGCCGGCCCTGACGATGCCGGCACCCGGCGTCGCGAGGTCCTGGAGTCCATCCAACGGGCTGATGCCGTTGACGGTGGATATGACGATCCCGTCGGCCCGGACGATGACGGATTGTTCCTGGTCCCCAGAGGTCTGGTTGACGGCGTCGAGGATCGGCGTCGCCGCGACGCCGCCGGGACCGCGATCGGCGGCGCCCGCCGCGCCCACGATGTCTTGGACCCCCGAAGCGTCTACGGCGCCCGAAGCCCCTTGGATCAAAGTGTCGCCGACGGCGCTTGCCAGCGGGATGAAGGCATCGGCCGTCACGAGCGATTCCAGCGGCAGCACCGCCGGTCGCGTCACGTCGACGGCGAAGGTGAAGGTTTCGCGGGTGCTCGCGCCCTTGTCGTCGGTGGCGGTGATCGTGACCTTGTAGGCGGTCGGCGCGACGATGCCTGGCGCGATCGTGCCGGCGATCGTGCCGGTCGCGGGATCGATCGCGAGGCCCGGGGGCAGCCCGACGGCGGAGAAGACGAGCGGGTCGCCGTCGGGATCGCGGACGTCGGGCGCGAGCGGGGCGATGGTCTGGCCGGCGCGCCCCGCTTGGTCCGGGATCTGCCCCACCGTGACCGGGGGACGGTTGGCGGCGGTGATCGCGAAGCCCTGGCTCGCGGACCCGCCCTGCCGGTCGGAGGCGGTGACGACAACCTCGTAGGTGCCGGTGAGCGTGGCGCCCGACCCGGCGGTGGCCGGCGCGTCCTTCGAGGCGTCGTGATCGAGGGTGCCGGAGACGACCCCGGTGACCGGGTCGATCGACAGGCCGGCCGGCAGGCCGGTGGCCGCGTAGGTCAGCGGCAGGCCGTTCGGATCGGAGAAGTGCGAGCCGGCGTCGATCGGGGCGACCGCGCCGCCGTCGAAGCCCGCCACGGCGGCGATCGGCGCTCCGAGGCTCGGAGGAACGTCGTCGACCCGCCACACGAAGGTTTCGCTGGCGCTCGCGCCCTTGTCGTCGGTCGCCGTGACCGTCACGGCGAAGGGGCCGTAGACCGATGCCCTCGGATCGATCGTGCCGGTGATCCGTCCGGTCGCCGGATCGATGGCGAGCCCCCTCGGCAGGCCGACCGCCGCGTAGGTCAGCGGGTCGCCGTCGGGGTCGAGGAAGGCTGGCGACGTGGCGAGGGCCACGCTCGCGCCGTCGAGGGAACGCTGGTCGGGCGTCCTGGTGCCGACCAGGGGCGCCTGGTTGGTGGCGTCGATCGTGAAGGACTGGCTGGCGACGCCGCCCTGCCCGTCGGACGCGGCGACGACGACGGTGTAGGTGCCATCGAGCGTGGCGCCCGAGCCCGACGTGACGGGCGCGTTCTTCGATGCGTCGTGGTCGAGCGTCCCGGAGATGACGCCGTTCGCCGGATCGATGGAGAGGCCGGCCGGCAGGCCCGTCGCGCTGTAGGTCAGCGGCAGGCCGTTGGCATCGGCGAAGTGCGAACCCGCGTCGATGAGGGCGACGGGCTGGCCGTCCGGCACGGACGTGGTGGCGATCGGTGCGCCGGCGGTCGGCGGAAGGTCGTCGACCGCCCAGGCGAAGGTTTCGGCCGCAGCCGCGCCCTTGTCGTCGGTGGCGGTGATCGTGACGGCGTAGGGTCCGGACGCGGAGGCCCGCGCGCCGATCGTCCCCGTGACGCGCCCGGTCGCGGCGTCGATCGACAGGCCGGGCGGCAGGTTCGCGGCGGCGTAGCGGAGCGGGTCGCCGTTGGGATCGGCGAAGGCCGGCGCGGCGTCGAGCGCCACGGCGTCGCCATCGACCGCGTGTTGGTCGACGCTCGGCGCGACGACGGCGGGAGGCTGGTTGGTGGCCTCCACCGTGAAGGATTGGCTGGCGACGCCGCCCTGCCCGTCGGACGCGGTGACGACGACGGTGTAGGTGCCCTCCAAGGTCGCGCCGCTCCCCGACGTGACCGGCGCATCCTTCGAGGCGTCGTGGTCGAGGATGCCGGTGATGACTCCCGTGATCGGGTCGATCCCCAGGCCGGCTGGCAGGCCGCTGGCACGGTAGGTCAACGGCAGGCCGCCGGGATCGCCGAAGTGGGACGCGACGTCGATGGGCGCGACGGGGCCGCCGTCGGCGCCGGCGACCGGCGCGAGGGCCGCGCCGGCGGTGGGCGGAAGGTCGTACACGGTCCAGGTGAAGGTGTCCGTCGCGGCGGCTCCCTTCTCGTCGGTCGCGGTGACCGCGGCCGTGGTGATCCCGGATGCCGATGGTGCGATCGTGCCGCTGATCAGGCCCGTGGCCGGATCGATCGAGAGCCCCTCGGGCAGCCCGCTCGCGGCGAAGGTCAGCGTGTCGCCGCGGTTGGGGTCGGCGAAGGCGTTCGCCGCCGCGAGCGAGACGACATCGCCGTCCGCGTTCCGCTGGTCGGCCGTTTGGGCCGCGATGATGGGCGCCTGGTTGGTGGCGTCGATGGTGAAGGCTTGCGCCGCCAGGCCGCCCTGTCCGTCGCCGGCGGTCACCACGACCTCGTAGGTGCCGTCCAGCGTCGCGCCGGCGCCGGTCGTCACGGGAGCGTTGGCCGACGCGTCGTGGTCGAGGGTGCCGCCGATGACGCCGGTCGACGGATCGATGGCGAGGCCTTTCGGCAATCCCGTGGCGCCGAAGGTCAATGGCAGGCCGTTGGGGCTGGTGAAACCGTCGGCCGTGTCGATGGCGACGCCGGCCGTCCCGTCGGCGTAGGTCCGGTCGGCGAGCGCGCCGCTGGGGGCGGGCGGCACGTCATCGATGCTCCAGGAGAACGTTTCCGCGCCGGAAGCCCCCTTGTCGTCGGTGGCCGTGACGGTGACCAGCGTGCTGCCCGGCGCCAGGTTGCCGGCGATCGTGCCGGTGACGAGCCCGGTCGCGGGATCGATCGACAGCCCGGCCGGCAGGTCCGAGACGGCGAAGGTCAACGGATCGCCGTTGGGGTCGGAGAACGCCTTGGAGGTGTCGACCGCCGTGATGGTCTGGCCATCGGTCGACACCTGGCCGGCGGTGGGCGTGCCGAGCACGGGGGCCTGGTTGGTCGCGGTGAGGTGGAAGGTGTTGGTCGCGCTGCCGCCCTGGCCGTCGTTCGCCGTGACCGCGATCGTGTAGACGCCGTTCGCGGCCATGATCGAGGCGTCGTGGTCGAGCGTGCCGGCGATGAGGCCGGTGGCGGGATCGATGGCGAGGCCGCTCGGCAGGCCGGTCGCCGTGTAGGTCAGCGGCAGGTCGTTCGGGTTGGTGAAGCCGTTGGCGGTCGTCAGCCGGACGGTCGCGCCGTCGTCCGCCGCTCGATCGGCGAGGGGCGGCGTGGCGACCGGCACGATGTCGTCGACCGCCCAGGCGAAGGTTTCGGACGTCGCCGCGCCCTTGTCGTCGGTCGCCGTCACCGTGACGGCGTAGGGGCCGGCCCTCGACGCGTCGGCGGCGATCGTGCCGGAGATGAGGCCGGTCGCCGGGTCGATGCCGAGTCCGGCGGGCAGTCCGGTGGCGGCGTAGCTCAGGGTGTCGCCGGTGTTGGGGTCGACGAAGGCGGTCGAGGCGTCGAGCGAGGCCGCGTTGCCGTCGAACGAATGCTGGTCGGCGCTCGTCGCGCGAACCACGGGAGCGGCGTTCGTGGCGTCGATCGTGAAGGCTCGCGCCGCGGCGCCGCCCTGCCCGTCGCTGGCGGTCACGGTGACCGTGTAGGTGCCGTCGAGCGTGGCGCCGGCCCCGGACGTGACAGGCGCGTTCAGCGAGGCGTCGTGGTCGAGCGTGCCGGTGACGAGGCCGGTGGTGGGATCGATCGTCAAGCCTTGGGGCAGGCCGGTCG
This sequence comes from uncultured Beijerinckiaceae bacterium, assembly GCA_964244495.1. Classification (GTDB taxonomy): domain Bacteria; phylum Pseudomonadota; class Alphaproteobacteria; order Rhizobiales; family Beijerinckiaceae; genus RH-AL1. The sequence goes on along the minus strand of CAXTIU010000008.1, from coordinate 80,188 downwards.
CGGTGTAGGTCAGCGGCAGGCCGTTGGGGCTCGCGAACCCGCCCGCCGTCGCGACCGCGATGCCGGCGGTGCCGTCGGCGTAGGTCTCGCTGGCGACGCCGCCGGTCGCGGCGGGCGGCGTGTCGCCCACGCCGTAGGCGAAGGTCTCGCTCGTCGCCGCGCCCTTGTCGTCGGTCGCCACCACCGTGACGGCGTAGGTGCCGCTGGCGTCGGCGGCGATCGTGCCGGTGATCCGGCCGGTGACGGCATCGATGGCGAGGCCGGCGGGCAGGCCGCCGGCGGCAAAGGTGAGCGGGTCGCCGTTGGGATCGGCGAAGGCTTGCGCCGCGTCGATGGCGGGGATCGCCTGGCCCGTCGCCCCGGTCTGGTCCCCCGTCCGCGCGGTGACGACCGGCGCCTGGTTGGCCGCGTCGATGGTGAAGGTCTGGGTGGCCGACCCGCCCTGCCCGTCGCTGGCGCTGACATCGATCGTGTAGGTGCCCTCAAGCGTCGCGCCCGTGCCGGTCGTCGCCGGCGCCGCCTTCGAGGCGTCGTGGTCGAGCGTGCCGCCGATGAGGCCTGTGGTCGGATCGATGGTGAGGCCGGCCGGCAGGCCCGACGCCGCGTAGGTCAGCGCCGCGTCGTCGGGATCGGCGAAGTGGCTCGCCGTGGCGATTGAGACGGGGCTGCCGTCGGTGGTCGCCAGGTCGGGGATCGGCGCGGCACCGCTGGGCGGCACCGGGTCCACCGTCCACTGGAACCGCTCGGTGGTCGCCGCGCCCTTGTCGTCGGTGGCGGTGACGGCGACGAGGTAGGGCGTGCCCGACGCGGCGGCGGGCGCGAGCGTGCCGGAGATCAGCCCCGTGGCGGGATCGATCGTCAGGCCCTGCGGCAGGTTGCTGGCCGCATAGGTGAGGATGTCGCCGCCGTTGGGATCGGAGAAGGCGGTGGCCGCGTTCGCGGTGGCGCGGTTGCCGGCGGTGCCGCGCTGGTCCGCCGTGGCGAGGCCGACGACCGGCGCCTGGTTGGTGGCATCGAAGGTGAACGTCTGGGTGGCGGACCCGCCCTGCCCGTCGCTGGCGGTGACGCCGATCGTGTAGGTGCCCTCCAGGGTGGCGCCGGAGCCGGTCGTCACCGGCGCGTCTTCGGAGGCGTCGTGGTCGAGCGTGCCGGTGATCGCCCCGGTCCTGACATCGATCGCGAGGCCGGCCGGCAGGCCTTGGGCGGTGTAGGTCAGCGGCAGGCCGTTCGGGTCGGCGAAGGCGCCGCTCGTGGCGATGGCGAGGCCGGCCTGCCCGTCGGCCGCGCCGACGCCGCCGATGCCGCCGGTGGTGGTCGGCGGCGCGTCGTCGACCTGCCATTTGAAGGTTTCCGGCGTGGCGGCGCCCTTGTCGTCGGTCGCCAGCACCGTGACGGCGTAGGCGCCCGGCGCGGCATCGGCGGCGATTGTGCCGGTGATCTTGCCGGTGACGGGATCGATCGCGAGGCCGGCCGGCAGGCCGCTCGCCGTGTAGGTCAGGGGATCGCCGTTGGGATCGGAGAAGGCCGCGCTCGCATCCACCGTCGGCACGCTCTCGCCGTCGGACGACGCCTGGTTCGCGCTCACCGCGCCGACCACCGGCGCCTGGTTGGTCGCGGTCAGGTGGAAGGTGTTGGTGGCTTGGCCGCCCTGCCCGTCGTCGACGGTGACCGCGACCGTGTAGTTGCCGCCGGCGGCCATGATCGAGGCATCGTGATCGAGCGTGCCGGAGATGACGCCGGTGCCGGGATCGATGGCGAGGCCGCTCGGCAGGCCGGTCGCCGCGTAGGTCAGCGGCAGGTCGTTCGGGTTGGTGAAGCCGTTGGCGGTGGTGATATCGAGGCTCGACCCGTCGGGGACGGCGCGGTCGGCAAGCGGCGGGGTCGCGACCGGCGCGACGTCGTCCACGGTCCAGGTGAAGGTTTCAGCCGTCGCCGCGCCCTTGTCGTCGGTGGCGGTGACGGTCACCGCGTAAGGCCCGTCGCGCGACGCGCCCTTGTCGATCGTGCCGGAGATGAGGCCGGTCGACGCGTCGATGGCGAGGCCGGTCGGCAGGCCGCTCGCGGCATAGGTCAGGGCGTCGCCGGTGTTGGGGTCGCTGAAGGCGGCCGACGCGTCGAGCGAGGCGGTGTTGCCGTCGAACCCGTGCTGGTTGGCCGTTGCCGTGCCCACCACCGGCGCCCGGTTCGTCGCGTCGATGGTGAAGGACTGCGTGGCCGCACCCCCGAGCCCGTCGGCGGCGGTGACGCTGATCGTATAGGTGCCGTCCAGCGTGGCGCCCGACCCCGCCGTCACCGGCGCGTCCCTCGAGGCGTCGTGGCCGAGCTGGCCGGTGATGACGCCGGTGTTCGGATCAATCGAGAGACCGGCCGGCAGGCCATTGGCGCTGTAGCTCAGCGCGTTGCCGTTGCTGTCCGTGAAGCCCTGCGCCGTCGTGATCGCCACGCCAGACTGGCTGTCGGCGTAGGCCCGGCTCGCCAGGGTGCCGCTCGTCGCCGGCGGCACGTCCCGCACCACCCAGTTGAACATCTCGCTCGTCGCCGCGCCCTTGTCGTCGGTGGCGGTCACCGTCACCGCGTCGGTGCCGGGCGCGGCGTTGCCGGCCACCGTACCGGAGATCACGCCGGCCGCCGAGATCGACAGGCCGGACGGCAGGCCGGACGCCGCGTAGGTCAGCGGATCGCCGTTCGGGTCGGAGAAGGCGGCGGCGGCGTCGACGGCGGCGACCGTGTCGCCGTCGCTGTTCGCCTGGGCGGCCGTCGCCGTGCCGACGACCGGCGCCTGGTTCGTCGCGTCGATGGTGAAGGTCTGGGTGGTGCTGCCGCCCTGCCCGTCGGACGCCGTCTCGACGACGGTGTACGTGCCGTCGAGCGTCGCGCCGGAGCCGGTGGTCGCGGGGGCGTTTTTGGAGGCGTCGTGGTCGATCGTGCCGGTGATCGCGCCGGTCGTCGCATCGATGGCGAGACCGCTCGGCAGTCCGGTCGCGCTATATGTCAGCGCCAGGCCCAGGCTGTCGGAGAAGGCCTGCGACGTGGCGATCGACACGCCGGCCTGGCCGTCGGCGAATTCCTGGTTCGCGATCGTTCCCGTCGCGGTCGGGTTGACGTTGTCGACCGTGATGCCGAGCGTCGCTGTCGTGGTCTTGGCCCCGCCGGTCCCCGTGTTGCCGTTGTCGTCCGTCGCGAAGCTCAGGCTGTCCGAGCCGATGAAGCCGGCGTTCGGCCGGTAGGTGAGCGTGGCCAGCGCGTTGTCGATGGCGCTCAGCGTGCCGGTGAAGGTTTCGCTCGTGTCGTTGGCGCCGGTGCCGGTCGAGAAGGTCAGGCCCGTCGTCGAGCCGAGCGACACCGTGCCGTCGGCGACCGACAAGGTGGTCGTCTCCGTGCCGCCGTTGGCGTCGGCGTCGGACACCGACAGGCCGGAGATCGCCAGCGCCGTGTCCTTGCCCGTCGTCTGCGGGCCGGGCACCGCCTCGACCGGCGGGTCGTTGACCGCCGTGACGTGGATGGTGGAGACGGCGGTGTTCGAGTTCTGGTTGCCGTCGTTGTAGGTGACGTCGATGGTGCGGTCGACCGTCGAGGGGTCGCTCGACGTGTTGGAGAAGCTGATCGCCCGTATGGCGGAGTCATAACTCGCCAGCGACGCGCCGCCGGTGAGGTCGACCGTGATCCGGCCGGCGACGCTGGTGTCGACCGAGCCGGTGATGCCGCTCGGCAGCGTGCCGACGCTGAGGAGGTCGCCGGCCTGCGCGTTTGTCAGCACGACCTGGGCGCTGGCGGCGTTGGTGACGCCGGGCTCGACGGCGGTCGTGTCGGTGTCGGCGATGGCGACGCCCGCCCCCTTCTCGGTGAAGGTCGTCACGTAGTTGTCGCCGGTCGATCCGCTCGAATTGTTGGCGTCGAGGGTCAGCGTCGGCTCGACCAGGGCGAGCGCGAAGCCTTCCTTGCCGCCGGCGACCTGTACCGCGATGTTGAGCGCGGACGCGCCGGCGGTGACGAGCAGCGGCACGCCGGCGGCGTCGTTGCTCAAGGTGATGGTCTGCGTTCCCGCGCCCGCCAGGGTGTAGTTCGTCGAGCCGATCGATTCGACGGTCTGGAACGCGCCGCCGTTCGTCGTCACGACGTAGGATTCGCCGGTGCTTTCCGTCACCTCGCCGTCGGCGAAGGCGACGCTGGGCGTGTAGGCGTTGCCGTTCGCGTCCTTCGCGGTGAAGGTGACGGTGAACGAGGACGTCCCGTTGTAGCCGCCGTAGAGCATGTCGCTCGTGGACGCGGTGTTGTTGTAGCCGCGATAGAACCGCGAGGGCGCGTAGGCTGACAGCGCCGCCGGCTTGAAGGTCGCGGCGGCGGTTGGATTGGTGACGTTGGAGAAGGTGAGCGTGACGGTGTCGCCCTCCGCCGTCGTGTAGGAGGCCGTGGCGCCGTTGACGATGCCGGTCGTCGCCAGCGTCGTGTTGGCGAAGGTCAGGAACTCCAGGTTCGCGTGGTAGGCGCCGGAACCGCTGGTGGCGAAGACCGTGGTCGGCGCGGCGAGCAGGCCGTCGTAGTCGCTCGCGATCATGGGCTTGAGGATGTCGGGGGCGTCCACCGCGCCGACCCGGTCCTCCAGCACGAAGTCGCCGCCCTCCGCCGTGCCGCCGGTCAGGTTCGTCGAGGCGGCGACGGCGGCGCCGGTGAGGCTGGCGAGGAGGTGGGCGGCATCGTTCCCGTCGACACCGGCCGCGAAGTCGCAGCCGTAGACGAGGATGTTGGCGTTCGGGCCGAGGGAGGCCTTGATGGTGGCGAGGTCGGCGGCGTAGCGCCCCCCCATCGTGGCGGCGTCGAGGTCGGCGGTGCCGAGGCTGAGGCTGCCCTCGCTGCCATGCGAGAAGATGTACACGTCCCGCACGCCCTCGTGGGCGGCGAGGTAGGTCGCGATGGCCTCAACCCCGTCTTGGCCGGCGTCCAGCAGGACGATGGAGGCGGAATGGTCGACGTCCTTGATCAGGGTCGCGATGTCCGGCACGTCGGACTCGATGAAGACGACCGATTTCGCCTGCGGCGCCGAGGGGCGCGCGGCGTCGAGAAGGCTCGGACGCGCGAGGGGATCGAATGCCTCAGCGCGATGGTCGATCGCCTCGGCGCCGCTGGCCGGGTGCAACGTCCGCGCCGCCGTCACCGCCGCCGCGCCGTCGAAGGCGATCCGCTTCTCCAGGGCGAGGACCGCCCGTCCCGCCGACAGCACGTCCATCGCCTTGGACGGCGACGCGTCGATGGCCGGGGCGCGACCGGGCCTGAAGCTCTTGCGCCAAAAGTCTTTGGGCCGGAAGCGGTCGGACATGGGGATCTCGGACGGTGCGGGGGCGAGGAGGAAACGTGTCGAAGGATGATGAAGGAAGGATCTCGCGTGCTTGCCCCGGTTCAGAAGCCGCTTTCCCTGACCAGGACCCGCCCGACGCTCTGGACGACGGCGGCGGCCACGCTCTGACGGGCGCCGTCGACGACCACGGTGCCGCGCACGGTGGAGCGCGCGGCGCCGTGATCGATGTCGAAGGTGGCGGGATAGACCGCGGTGTCCGGGATCGCCGCGTGGTCGGCCCCCTCGCGCGCCGCGATCGGGCCGCCGGCGAGCGATGACAGGACGGGAATGTCGACGCGGGCCGCCGCCGCGTAGGCGATGGCGGCGACGCGGGCCGGGATTCCGCGCGCGAGGCCGCCGTCGGCGTAGAACGTGCCGGTCGAACCGGGCGCGATCCGCTCGACGCCGCGCTCGCCGACGTAGCCGCGCACCACCGCCGCGCCGGGCGCCGTCACCAGCGCGATCTCCGCGTCCCGCCCGACCCAGCGGCCTGGATCGAGGTCGGGATCGAGGTCGCGGACGATGCCGGCGATCGGGCTTCGCAGGACCAGCTCGCGCCGCTCGCTGTCCAGCCCATCCAGCCGGTCGAGCAGGAGGCGGCGCTCCATGTCGAGCGACAGGGTCTCGGCCTTGTCGGCGGCGAGGCTGGCGCCGCGCCCGAGCCGCGCCTCGACCAGGGCGAGCCGGATGCGGGCGAGCCGTTCCTCCTTGTCGAGCTGCGGCGACACGAGCACGGCGATGGCCTGCCCGGGCTCGACCGCGTCGCCCCGGCGCACCGCCACGGATCGGATCATGCCCGGCCCGGTCGGGTACACGCGGGCGTAGAACGCCGGCTCCATCACCGCCGGGACCATCACCCGCGTGCGGAACGGGACGACGAGCATGAGGAGGAGCAGCGAGGCGGCCGCTCCCGTGACGAGCGAGCGGCGGGTCATCGCGATCCTCCTCCTTTGGCCCCACCACGCCCGCACCTCGCGCCACACCGGCGCCACGAGGAACCAGCCGATCTCGACGGCGAACAGGGCGATGCCGAGCACCTTGAAGAAGGCGTGGTAGACGACGAGCGCGATGCCGGCGTAGACGACCGCGCGATAGGCGACGATGGCGGCGGCGTAGGCCAGCACCAACCGCCGCTTCAACGGGCCGAGCGCGTCCGGCTTCGGCTCGCGCAGCGCGAAGAGCAGCTCGCGCAGCCGCCAGCGCAGCAGCGCGAAGGCGCGCGACTGCAGGTTCGGCACGTTGAGGGCGTCGGCCAGCATGAGGTAGCCGTCGAAGCGCATGAACGGGTTGAGGTTGATCGCGAGCGAGCTGAGGATGCTGGCGGTCGCGACCAGGAAGGCGGCGGTGCGCGCCGGGCCGTCCGGCAGCAGCACCCAGGCCAGCGCCGCGTAGACGGCGAGCACCAGCTCGGTGGCGATCCCGGCCGCGTCGATCGCCATGCGCCGGCGCCGGTCGGCGAGCCGCCAGCTGTCGGTCACGTCGCAGTACAGCATCGGCACCATCACCATGAAGGCGACGCCGATCGACGACACGCGGCAGCGGTGGCGCGCGGCGGTGTAGGCGTGGCCGAGCTCGTGCAACGCCTTCACCGCGAACAGGGTGAGGCCGTAGACGAGCGCGCCGTCGAGGGACAGGAAGCCGGGGAACGTGCCGAGGAAGGCGTCCCACTGCCGCGACACGAGGTAGAGGGCGGCGACCGCCGCGACGAGCGTGGCGCGCAGGAAGGCGCGGGTGAACAGCGGCGCGACGAGGAAACCCGTGCGCTCGAAGAAGCGCCGCGGACGCACCACCGGGATCTTGATGAACAAGTAGTTGTGGACGAGCCACATCAGCGGCGACGAGCGGGCGGCGCGGGCGCGCGCGCCGTGCGCCGCCCAGCCGCCGGCGGCGTCCTCCACCAGCTCGTTACGCTCGGCGAAGGCGACGAAGCCGGCGACGTCGGCGCGCCCGACCGGCTCGGCGCCCGCCTCGAGGGCGGCGAACAACGTGTCGACCGTCGACGGCTTCGCCCACGCCGCCACCACCGCGAAGGCGGTCGCGTCGAGCTGGACGTACTGGTGGCGCACGGGATCGTAGAGCGTCCAGCTCGGCGCGGGACCGATGCTGGGACCGGGATAAAGCCGCAGGTCCTGCCGCAGCCGGAGCATCGGGCGGGCGTCAGAACCCATAGTGCTGCCGCAGGTAGCCGAGCGGGCGACGGAACAGGACGAGCAGCAGGCTGGAGCGCGGCCCGTAGATCTCGGCGGTGCCGCGCACGCCCAGGCGCGGCACGGCGGCCTCGGGGGCGAGACCCGCGTCGACCCGGTAGGCGAGCGCGTTCCCCTCGATGGCGCGGGCGCCGTGGCTGGCGTGCGTCACCCTCGCCTCGACGGCGTGCAGCGGGTCGCTGTCGAGGAAGAGTTTCACGCGCGCGTCCTCTGCGAGGACGATGCTGTCGTCGACCGGCACGTTGATGCGGGCGAGCACGTGCGCGCGGTCGGCGATCTCCATGATGCGCTGGCCGATCGCGACCGGGCGGCCGACGAGGTCGTTGGCGTCGTTGAAGAGGACGATGCCGGCGCGCGGGGCGCGCGTCACGCTCTTGTCGAGGAGGTCCTTGGCGTAGTCGCGCTCGGCGAGCTTCAGCTGGTACTCCGCCTCGGCGGCGGCGAGTTCGCGCTTGGCCTGCGGGTCGGCGAAGGCGCCCTGCCGGTACTGCTTCCACTTGGCCTCCGCGACGGCGACCGCGCGCTCGGCGACCGCCCAGTTGTCGCGCAGCACGGTCGACACGCAGGTGTAGAGCACCTGCCCGGCCTGGACGACGGTGTTGGGCTCGACGGCGACGCCCTCGATCGCGCCGTCGCTCGAGGCCGCGACGACGAAGGGCCGGTCGGGCACGATCTCGAAGGGCGCGAGCGCGGTGAGATGCGCCGGCGTGAGGCCGAGCCCCACCAGGGCGAGCAGCGCGAGCCCCGCCATCGCGCCGGGCCTGCGCAGGCGGCGGAGCGGCGAGGGCCTCGGCCGGAACGCCGACCAGGCGTGGGCGTAGCACTCGGCGAGCCGCTCGCCGACGCGCAGGCCCTCCTCGTCCCAGGGCGACTCGCGGGCGGCGACGAGCAGGCCGAGCGGCGCGCCGTGCGCGGCCCTGTCCGCCATCGGCAGCACCAGCAGGTGCGGGAACGGGTAGTGCTCGGCGTGGTCGCCCGCCGTCGCCGCCTCGTCGGACAGGTCGAGCACGCCCGCCGCGCTCGGGAGCGTGGCGAACTTGGCCGCGAGCAGCGCCTCGATCCACTGGACGAAGGGCGCCTCGCGATCGAGCGTGGTGACGCTCGACACCGCCGCCACGCGCCAAGCGCCGTCCTCGGCGGCGAGGACGAAGAACTGCCGGCCGCGCACCAGCTTGCGCGTCTCGTTCGCCGCGAGGTAGTGCAGGGCCGCGACGCCGTCGGCGCGCCGGGCGTCGCGCTCGACGCCCAGCAGCACCCGCAGCGCGGCGAGTTCGGGGTCCAGCGCCCCGCGCTCCGACGCCGTCCCGGCGGACGGCGACCGGACATCCTCCACCGCGCGAACGGTCCCCGGGCTCATGCCACGCTCCACGCCCGACGCCACCTCAGAACCCCGTCCCGAAATCGGCCTTGCCGCTCATGCCGGGCAGCACGGTCCCGTCGGCGGCATCGAGCGCGCCGACCACCTTGAGCGTCTGGCTGACCGGGTCGACGGCGGCGCCGACGCGCACGACGTGGCCGCGCACCACCTCCCCCGTTTCCTCCACGCCGAGGGCGAAGCCGTCGCCGGCCTTGACGCGGGCGGCGGCGCGCGAGGGCACGATCATCTCGACCTCGAGGTGGGCGGGGTCGACGATCCGCAGGATCGGGGCGGTGGGGCCCGGCAGGTCGAAGACGTGGGCGAACACGTCGGCGACGCGGCCGTCGAACGGCGCGCGGATCTCGCACTGGTCGACGCGGGCCGCCCAGCCCTCGACGCTCGCCGCCGCCTTGTCCATCTGAGCCTTGGCGATCAGCACGTCGTTGTTGCCGGCCGCGTGGTACTTCTGCAGGCCGAGGTCGTTCTGGTAGGCGAGCTGATGGCCGCGCCACTCGGCCTGCGCCGACTTCCACTCGGCACGGGTCCGGGCGCAGTCGAAGGCGACCAGCACGTCGTCGCGGCGGAAGGCGTCGCCCTCGCGCAGCGGCATACTGATGATGCGGGAGCCGGCGTCGGACCCGACCGTCACGTCGCCCGCGGAGCGCACCACCGCGCGGACCGGCTCGCCGGCGCTGGCTGGCGTCGGCGCCAGCCCTCCCGCGATCAGGGCGAGGATCACGCGGGCGTTCATCGGCGCAGCCCCAGCTCGGCCAGCGCCACGCGCTTGCCGCCGTCCACCCAGTTCTCCTTCACGACGGCGGCGATCTCCTCGACGCGGGTGGCCTCGGTGATGCGCTTGTCGAAGGGGTCGAGGCCGAGCGCCTCGAACACGAGGCCGTAGGCGTTCTCGTAGGCGGCGTAGGCGATGTCCTTGCGCGACTCGGCGACGAGCGTGTTCATCTCCTCGCGGATCAGCGTCTGCTCGCTCGCCGTCTCGGTCGCCGCCTGCGCCTTGATCTGGTGCAGCAGGCGCCCCTGCACGTCGAGGACCTCGCGGGAGATCCCCAGCTCCTGCTCCGCCTCCAGGAGGCGGACGCGGCTCACCTCCACCTGCGTGATGATGGCCATGGTGAGGGCGAGCGCCTTGGCGTCGAGCAGCGCCTCCTGCGCGTCCACCTGGTTGACGAGGGCCGGATACTTGAAGACGTTCAGCAGGTTCCAGCTGGCGTGGGCGCCGTAGGCGAGCCAGCTCGCGTGGAAGAGGTACTTGCTGGTGTCGTTGTTGCCGCCGAAGTAGCCCTGCGCGCTCGGCAGCATCTGGAGCAGGGCGGCGGTCGCCTCCTTGGCATTGATGCGCGAGCGGTACTGCGTCTCGCGCAGCTCCGGCCGGTTGACGAGGGCGATATCGACGAGCGCCTGGAAATCCTCGCGGAACACCGGCGAGCGCGGCGCGCCGTTGCGGCCCGACAGCGCGAAGTCGACGCCGGGCGGCACGTTCATCAGGGCGGCGAGCTGCGCCTTGGCGACCCCCATCTCGCCCTCGATCGCCTGCGCCTGGCGCTTGATCTCGATCAGCTCGCGCTCGTAGGTGAGGGCGGCGAGCGGCGCGCTGTCGGCCCCCGCCGCGAGCGTCCGGCTGTCGCCGATGGCGCGGCGCACCCGGCCCTCGAGCTCGTGCAGGCGCTGGCCGAGGCGCTGGCTGCTGTAGGCGCGCCAGTAGGCGGTGCGCACGTCCTGCACGATGCGGTTGGTGACCTTGCGCTTGGTCTCCTCCGCGATCAGCACCTCGTCCGCCGCCTGCCGCGCGCGGATGTAGGACAGGCCGAAGTCGAGCGTGTTGTAGCTGATCGTCAGGTCGGAGATGAGGTCGTTGCGCGGCGTCGAGATCGAGGGTTCGAGCGTGGTCTGGCCGGTCGTCACCGATTGCGAGTAGGCGGCGAGGTTGTTGTTGCGGCCGAGGAAGTTGGAATCGGCGACGGCGTTGGGCAGCAGGTGGAAGTCGGCCACGTCGAGGTCGCGGGCGCGCAGCGCGGTCTGGAACGCCTCCACCCGGTAGTCGAGGTTGTAGCGCAGCCCGCGGGCGATCGCCTCGTCGAGGCTGATCGGATGGACGATCGGCTCCTGATCCCGCACGAAGCGCGCCTTCTTGTCGGCGGCGTAGCTCGCGATCTGCAGCGGCGTCAGCGGCTCGGGCCGCAGGCCGCAGCCGGCGAGCGGGCCGGCGAGCGTCACCGCCAGCATCAGGAGCGACCGCCTGCGAAGGTTCACGATGTCGAACGTCACTGACCGCCTCGCAACAACACTTCGTTCACCAAAAATCGAACGAGGCCTTTGTTGCAAATGTTAGTAAATAGACGGTGAAGACGTGGCGTGAACAGGGTTAATAACCTTTGATAGACGCTGACGTAACGTCCTCAAGACTCCCGCCACGGTACTTCGAGCCGATCGTCACGTCCGCCGGCGGCCCGTCGACGCGTCGCGCAGGATCGCGAGCGAGGGCGGTGCATGGTTCGGTGCCGGCGGGACGCGTCGTCCGGCATGCGCCGGCGGCGCGGACCCGAGGACGGGCCGTCCTTCGCCCGCGTTTGCGCCCGACCGGCGAGGTGCTATGGCTGCAGCCGCTCAAGACGCCGAGGCTCGCATCATGACTGGCTTTCTCCGCCGCACGTTCCTGCTCGGGGCCGGCGCGCTGTCGGTGGGCGCATCGATCGAGCGGGCGCGGGCGCAGGCGGGATCGACCGCCCCGATCGATCTCCACGCCGACCTCAAGTACCCCTTCGTCGTGCCGCCGCTTCCCTACGCCTACGATGCCAACCAGCCTTCGATCGACATGGCGACGATGCAGCTGCACCACGACAAGCATCACGCGGCCTACGTGAGCAACCTGAACGCCGCCCTCAAGGATCATGCCGACCTGCGGGCGATGTCGCTGCCGACCCTGCTGCTGCACCTGTCCGACCTGCCGGAGCCGGTTCGCGCCCTCGTGCGCAACAACGCCGGCGGGCACGCCAACCACACGATGTTCTGGCAGGTGATGGGCGGCAAAGGCGGCGAGCCCACCGGGGACATCGCCGCGGCGATCACCCGCGACTTCGGCTCCTTCGACGCCTTCAAGGCGGCGTTCAACGCGGCCGGAACGAGGGTGTTCGGCTCGGGCTGGGCCATGGTGGTGGCGGATCGCGGCGGCAAGCTGACCTTGATCTCGAAGCCGAACCAGGACTCGCCGATCGCGGACGGCCAGGCGCTCGTGTTCGGCAACGACGTCTGGGAGCACGCCTACTATCTCAAGTATCAGAACCGCCGCCCGGACTACCTGAACGCCTGGTGGAACGTGCTGGACTGGTCGCGCATCAACGACCGCTACGCAGCCGCGAAGGCCGGAACGCTGACGGTCTGAGGCGCCGGGGTCGCGCGGCCGGCTTGCGGCGTCGACGGGTCCGACTTAAGGTATCGTTACCTGGTTGGCGCCGAGGGTGTCGACCGGGCCTGTCGGGGTGCCTTCGGGCTCCTGACGCATGACGCAGCTGACGCGAGAATGTGTGGGCGAACGAGATTGTCGGGCCGCCGCAGCGGCCGGCTCATCGAGTTCCGGGGCGGATCCATGCCGTAGGTTGTGGACGGGAGCGGGCACGGCCGCACCGGGGACGGTCGGCGTGGTAGGATGGCGCCGATGGAAGGTGCCACATGAGTTTCGCGATCGACCTGGGGCTCGCGGGCGACGGCGCGGGCACGCTCGACCTCGTCGAGCTGCTCGCCACCCGCCTCCTCGTCCAGGGGAATTCCGGCTCCGGCAAGTCGCACCTGCTGCGCCGGCTGCTGGAGCAGAGCGCCGGGCTGGTGCAGCAGGCGGTGATCGATCCCGAAGGCGACTTCGTGACGCTCGCCGAGCGCTACGGTCACGTGGTGGTCGAGGCGGACCACGACGACGTGGAGTTGCAGCGCATCGCCGCGCGGGTGCGCGCGCACCGCGTTTCCGTGGTCCTGTCGCTGGAGGGGCTCGACGCGGAGGACCAGATGCGGGCCGCCGCCGCCTTCCTCGGGGGCCTGTTCGACGCGGACCGGGCGCAATGGCATCCGATGCTCGTCGTGGTGGACGAGGCGCAGTTGTTCGCCCCCGCCGTCGCCGGCGAGGTGTCGGACGAGGCGCGCCGCCTGTCGCTGGGCGCGATGACCAACCTGATGTGCCGCGGCCGCAAGCGGGGGCTCGCCGGCATCATCGCGACGCAGCGCCTGGCCAAGCTCGCCAAGAACGTGGCGGCGGAGGCTTCCAACTTCCTCATGGGCCGCACCTTCCTCGACATCGACATGGCGCGCGCCGCCGACCTGCTCGGGCTGGAGCGCCGCCAGGCGGAGATGTTCCGCGACCTGCCGCGCGGGCACTTCGTGGCGCTGGGGCCGGCCCTGTCCAAACGCCCGCTGCCGATCGCGATCGGCCCGACGCTCACGGGGAGCCGCGCCACCCCGCTCGCCCTGGTGCCGCCGCCGCAGCCGACGGTCGACAGCCGGTCGCTGATCCTCGTCGCCCCGGTGGACGACCCGGCGCGCCCGCCCGCCGCCGCCCGCCCGAAGTCGCGCCCGACCACGCGGGACGTCCTCGTTCAGCTCGCCAGCTACCGCTCGCCGGCCCATCAGCCCGAGCCCGGCGAGGTCGTGCCGGACGAGGAGCCCTTCGATCCCATCGAGCGCGAGGCGGCGCTGGCCTCGATCCTCGCCTCGGTGCTGGCCGATGCCGACGCGGCGACGCGCACGCCGGCCACCCTTTACCAGGACTTCACCGTTCGCTGCCGCATCCGGCGGATCGGGGGCGAGGTCATGGGCCTGGCGGCGTTCCGGCGGCGGCTGGCGGTCGCGCGGGCCGAGAGCGGCGGCGACGCGCCCGCCGGACCGGCATGGGAGCGCGCGCGGGAGGTGGCGGCGGGCCTGCCCGACGACCTCGCCGGCCTCTACCTCCTCGTGGTGCGCGCCGCGATCGCCGGCGCGCCCTGCCCGTCCGACGCCTCGCTCGCCGCAGCCTACGGCACCAGCTCGGCCGGGCGCGCGCGCCGCATGCTGGCCTATCTGGAGGAGCGCGGGGCCATCGTGACGCGACGCGACCCGCGCGGCGCCCCGGTCATCGCGGTGCTCGATCCTGCCGTGGAGACCGCGCCCGGCGAGCCGGAGGCCGTGTCCGCGGCGACGAGAAGGCGTGGCCGGGGGTGACCGACCCTTTCGGGACTCGACGGCACCGCCCGACGCTTGCCACCGCGAGATCAGGATCTTGGTAAGATCAGGATCTTGGTAAGCCTAAGTGTGTTGCGGCTTTCGAGCCCCGGCCGTAAGGCGAGGTCCTGTCGCGCGACGCGATCCCGGAAGCGGCCGACCCTGGACGGAACCATGCCGAAACTCCTCCTCGTCGAGGATCACGAAGAGCTTTGGGACTTCCTGGCGCGGCGCCTCCGCCGGCGCGGGTTCGAGGTCGTTCTCGCGCACGACGGTCAGCAGGCCCTCGACCAGGCGTCGGCGGAATCGCCCGACCTGATGCTGCTCGACATGGACCTGCCGATCATGGACGGCTGGACGGTCGCCCGCACCTTGCGCGCGCGGGCGAACGCGCTGCCCATCATCGCGCTCACCGCGCACGCGATGAGCGGGGACCGGGCGAAGGCGTTGGAGGCGGGGTGCGACGAGTACCACCCGAAGCCGGTCGATTTCGGCCGCCTGCTGGTCCAGGTCGACGAGGCGCTGCAGCGCCGCCAGGGCATCGGCGGCTGACGAGGCGCGGGCGACCGACCCGCACCCTCAAGCCTCGATCAGGCTCTTGATGCGGCTGGCCAGCGCTTCCATCGCGAAGGGTTTGGTGAGGACCTGCATGCCGCGTTCCAGGTGGCCCTGGTTGAGGACCGCGTTCTCGGCATAGCCGGTGATGAAGAGCACCTTGAGATCCGGGCGCAGCGCGCGGCCGGACTCGGCGACCTGGCGGCCGTTCATGCCGCCGGGCAGGCCGACATCGGTCACGAGGAGGTCGATCCGCTCCTTCGATTGCAGCAGCTTGAGACCGGCCTGGCCGTCCACCGCCTGGAGCGCGACGTAGCCCAGGTCCTCCAGCACCTCGCTCACCAGCATGCGGATCGTCGGCTCGTCGTCGACGATCAGGACGGTCTCGCCCGCGCCCGAGCGCGGCGCGGCCGAAAGGTCGCTCGCCGCCTCCACATCCTCCGCCTCGCCGAGGTGACGGGGCAGCAAAACACGCATGGCCGTGCCGGCGCCGACCGTGGATTGAACGCGGACTTGGCCGCCTGACTGCCGCGCGAAGCCGTAGATCATGGAAAGGCCGAGGCCGGTCCCCATGCCGATCGGCTTGGTGGTGAAGAAGGGATCGAAGATGCGTTCGACCACCTGCGGCGTCATGCCGACGCCGTCGTCGATGACGCTGACGGTGACGTAGTCGCCGCCGGGCAGGTCGCCGCCGGCGGCGTCGCTGGCGTCGCGCTCGCGGAGGGAACTGTTGCTCGTCTCGATGACGATGCGGCCGCCATCCGGCATGGCGTCGCGCGCGTTGATGCAGAGGTTCAGCAGCGCGTTCTCCAGCTGGCTCGGATCGACGAGGACGGTCCAAAGGTCGTTCGCCGCGACGACGTCGACGGCGATGGCCGGTCCGACGGTGCGCTTGACGAGGTCCTCCATGCCGGCGACGAGGACGTTGGCGTCGATGGGCTTGGGGTCGAGCGTCTGCCGGCGCGAGAAGGCCAGCAGCCGGTGCGTCAGCGCCGCTGCGCGGCCGGCGGCCGATTGCGCCGCCGTGACGTAGCGACCGACGGCATCGTATCGCCCGGTCGCGACGCGGGCCTGGAGAAGGTCGAGGCTGCCGGTGATGCCGGTCAGGAGGTTGTTGAAATCGTGGGCGAGGCCGCCGGTGAGCTGGCCAACCGCCTCCATCTTCTGCGACTGGCGCAACGCGTCCTCGACGCGGCGCTGCTCGGTGATGTCGCGGCCGCAGAAGAGGACCAGACCCTCCTCCTCGTCGAAATATTCGAGCGGGGCACCCACGACCTGGATGTGAAGGGTCGCGCCATCCGCCCGATGCCGTTCGACGACGTGGCTGGTCGCCCGCCCCGTCTGCAGGCAACGCTTGACGCGCGCCTCCATCTCGGCGGCCAGCTCCGCGCCGACGATGTCGACCGGGCGGCGGCCGACGACGGCGGAGCGCGCCAAACCTTCCAGCGCGACGGCGGCGGGATTGAGGTCCTCGTAGGTGAGGCCGCCGTCCTTGGACAACCGCATCAGCGTCAAGGTCTCGGGGCAGGCATCGAAATAGGCCTGGAGCCGCGACTGGCTGCGCTTCAACTCGTGCAGCTGGGTGAAGACGTCCTGTTCCAGCTGTTCGTTGTCGCGCGCCAGCGCCTCGGCGGCGGCCTTCTGCGCCTCGATGTCGGTGAAGGTGCCGACCCAGCCCGTCATCGCGCCGGCGCCTGAACGCACCGGCGCCGCGCCGACGAGCTGCCATCGCGTGGACCCGTCGGCGCCGCGGACCCGTGCCTCGACGTCGAGCCGCGCCCCCGCGCGCACCGCACGCGACCAGCGCTCGCCGACGTTTGCCGCGTCGTCGGGATGGACCATGGCGGTCCAGGGCCGACCGGCAAGCTCGGCGAGCGAGGAACCCGTGAAGGCGAGCATCGGCTCGTTGACCCAGTCCAGTTCGCCGTCCGGCCGCGCCGTCCACAGCATGTTGGGCGTGGCGTGCAGGATGCGCCGCGCCGTTCGCCAATCCTCGCGCGGCGACGATCTCGCCTCGACGGCGTCGGTGACATCGCGCGACGTGGCGACGAGGGAAAGGGGTTCGCCCTCGGCGAGCTGGACGGACCGCACGGTGATCTCCAACCAGCGTGGCCCGCCACCGGGCTCGGGGCCGGGCAGGACGCAACGAACCTCCGTGCGCGACGGCGTTCCCGCATGGGCCGCTCGAAGTATATCGCGCATCGCTTCGCGGGTGTCTGGAGGGAAGCGGGCGATGAAATCGGCCCCCGACGCGTCGCCGGGCGTGGCGAGTGCGTAGAGTTCGACGCCTCGGGCGTTGATGGCGCGGACGCGACCCTCGGCGCTCAGCAGCTCGACGCCGTCGAAGGGGCAGGCGAGGACCCCGGCGGCGGCGAGGCGCGCCGGATCGCGGGACGGCCTCGCGTCCGGCGCGGGATCGTGCCGCTCCGCATCGGGGGATCGCTCGGGGACGGACTGCGTCGGATCGGCTTGCTTCATGGGGCGGCACGGGTCATTGGGATCTTCGCCCGAGGCTTCGCGCTCCGTGCGTCGCGGACGCGTGAGCGCTATGGGTCATGCGGGAGCGTTGCGCAAGCTTGACGGTGGGCGCCGGGCCGCGACGCGATCCGGCTTCGCAGGGGCGAGCGCAGCGAGAGTTGGACCCTCAAGCCGAGGTCGGGCAAGAGGATGTGGACCGTGCTCGGCCGAGCAAGCACCCGGAGCCAGACCCCGTGAAAGAGTTCCTCAAGGTCCTGGCGCGGAGCGCGCCCACGGTCTGGACCCGCTACGGCGTCGTCGTCGGCTCGCTCGCTTTCGTCACAGTGTTCCGGCTGCTGGTGCCGCTCGATACCGCACCCTTCCTCCTCTACCTGCCGGTCGTGTTCCTGCTCAGCGTCGCGCTCGGCCAGGGGCCGGGCCTGCTCGGCATCGGGATGTCGGCGCTGCTGGCCGGCTGCTTCTTCGTCCATCCCGGCCCTTCGTGGTGGCAGCTGACCGTGCCGCAGTGGGTCGCCATCGTCGAGTACCTGCTCGTCGGTGGCGCGATGGTGGAAGTGTGCGTCGCGCTGCGCAAGGTCATCTTCGACAACGAGACGGCGTCCACGCGTCTCGGCAAGAGCGAGACGGACCTGCGCACGATCCTCGACACGGTGCCGGTCGGCATCATGTTCGCCGAAGCGCCGTCGGGCCGCATCGTCGGTCGCAACAAGCGGATGGACGACATCGTCGGCGTGGCGAGCGGACGCTCGAAGTCCATCGAAGAGTACGGCGCCTGGACGGCCTTTCACGCCGACGGACGCCAGGTCGAGGCGCACGAGTACCCCTTGGCCCGGGTGATCAAGGGCGGGGCGAAGGAGGCGTCGCTGGAAGTCCGCTACCAGCGCCGTGACGGCTCCAAGATCTGGATCGACCTGATCGCCACGGGCACGCGCAACACGGCGGGCGTCCTGACCGGCGCGGTCGTCGCCGTGTCCGACATCGACGCGCGCAAGCAGGCCGAAGCCGTGCAGACGCTGATGACCGTGGAGCTGAACCAGCGCAGGGAGGAGGCGGAGGCGGCGCGCAACGCCGCCGAGGCGGCCAACAGGGCGAAGAGCGCCTTCCTCGCCAACATGAGCCACGAGCTGCGGACGCCGCTCTCGGCGGTGATCGGCTACACCGAGCTTCTGGAAGAGGAGATCGGGGAGCTCGACGAGCCGGGCATGCTGAGCGACCTGGCGAAGATCAAGGCGAACGCCAAGCATCTGCTCAGCCTCATCAACGACGTCCTCGATCTCAGCAAGGTCGAAGCCAGCAAGATGGAGATCGCCGCCGAGGACCTCGACGTGGAAGCCTTCGTGCGCGACGCGGCCGCCACCATCGAGACGCTCGTCCGCACCAAGTCGAACACGCTCGTGCTCACGCTGGCCGACGACCTCGGCACCATCCATTCGGACCCGGTCAAGCTGCGGCAATGCTTGTTCAACCTTCTGAGCAACGCCTGCAAGTTCACCGAGAACGGACAGATCGTCCTGCGCGTCGCGCGGGAGCGGGGCTCCGACGGCGACTGGCTCTCCATCGCGGTGGAGGACACGGGCATCGGCATGACGCCCGAGCAGCTGGAGAGGCTCTTCGAGCGCTTCACCCAGGCCGACGAGACGACGACCCGCAAGTTCGGCGGCACGGGGCTCGGCCTCGCGCTGAGCCGCGCCTTCAGCCGGTTGCTCGGGGGCGACATCACCGCGACGAGCCGGGAGGGACAGGGCACGTGCTTCACGCTGCGGGTGCCGGTCGTCGCGCCGGTTCGCGACACGGACAAGGCCGAGGGGCAGGACCTCGAAGGCGGTGGGATCGACACGGCCCGCGACCTCGTGCTCGTCATCGACGACGACGCCTCGCAGCGGGAACTGCTGAGCCGCTTCCTGGGCAAGCAGAACTTCGCCGCCCGATCCGCCGGCGACGGCCGCAGCGGCCTCGCGCTGGCGCGCGCGCTGAAACCCCGCGTGATCCTCCTCGACGTGATGCTGCCGGACCAGGACGGCTGGTCGGTCCTGAACGCCCTCAAGGCGACGGCTGAAACCGCCGACATACCGGTGGTGATGGTCAGCTTCGTCGCGGAGCCCGGGCTGAGCATGGCGCTGGGAGCGGCCGACGCGGTGATGAAGCCGATCGACTGGGTGCGGCTCAAGACGGTGATGGAGCGGTTTCGCGAGATCGGCGGTGACCTGGGCGGCGGCTCGGGCGGCGATGTCCTGGTGGTCGATGATGATCCCGACACGCGCCTTCGGCTTCGGACCGTGCTGGAACGCAACGCGTGGGCGGTGCGGGAGGCCGGCAACGGCGCCGACGCGCTGGAACGGGTGGCGCAGGCGCCACCGCAGTTGATCCTGCTCGACCTGACCATGCCGATGATGGACGGCTTCGCCTTCCTCCATCGCCTTCGCGCGATACCCGGCTGCGCGAACATCCCGGTCGTGGTCCTCAGCGCGCGCGACATCTCCGCGGCGGAGTACCGACAGCTCGCCGAGGCGCACCGCGTGCTGAAGAAGGACGAGACGAGCATGAAGCAGTTGACGAACGAGATCCGCGCCCTCGGTTTCCCGAGGGAGCCGGCAACGACGTCGGAGTCCGTCCCGACCTGAAGCCGGCGCAAGTTCCCGGACCCTTCGATCCTCGAAGCCGATCGGGCCCGAATGGATCGACCGATGGACGTCTATCCGGGCAGGAACACAACGTCGCCGTCGTCGTTGTGGCCGCGATGCTGGCGGACCAGCGTCGCGCCGAGCGACGAAAGCCAAGGTTGGAAGACCATTCATGGAAACGAACCGCAACTACGTGCGCTACGTCGCCGGCGTCGAGCATGTGCAGGACGGCGAGAACGACACGATCGAGGCGATCATCGCTTCCATGACCCGGGAGAGCGAGATCACCGCGGAGCGCTACAAGCACGCGGTACGCGCCTCGCACGCCAAGAGCCACGGGCTGCTCAAGGGGGAGATGCGCGTCCTCGGCGGCCTGCCGGAGCCGCTCAGCCAAGGCCTTTTCGCCGAACCGACCACGTACCCGGTCGCCGTGCGCATGGCGGTGGGCCCAGGTGAACTGCTGTCGGACGCGGTCTCGACGCACCGTGGCATGGCGATCAAGGTGTTCGGCGCGAAAGGGACGAAGCTGCCCGGACATCTCGACGACACCCAGGACTTCGTGCTGGCGTCGGGGCCCGCCTTCCCGCAGCCGGACGCGGCCGGCTTCTTCAAGAGCATGAAGGGTCTCGAGAAGGCGACGTCGAGGTCCGAGGGCTTCAAGGCGACGGTGTCGAGTGCGGCGAGGCTGGCGAACGCGGCGATCGGCGGCGCCAGCGGCACGCTGGACTTCTTCGGCCATCCGCCGATCCCGCCGCTCGCCGACACCTACTACAGCCAAGCGGCGATGCGCTACGGCGACTACATCGCCAAGGTCGCCGTCACGCCCGTCACGCCGGCGCTGGTCGCGCTGGCCGACACCAAGCTCGACACCCACGCCGACCCGGACGTGTTCCGGCACTCGGTCGTGGAGTTCCTGCGCGGCCAGGGCGCCGAGTTCGAGCTGAGGGTGCAGCTCTGCACCGACTTGGGCACCATGCCCGTCGAGGACGCGTCGGTGGTGTGGTCGGAGACGGAAAGCCCCTACGTCGCCGTCGCGCGCATCGTGCTGCCGCCGCAGGACGCCTACGGCGCGGCGCGGCAGGCCTTCATGGACGACATGATGTCGTTTCGCCCGGCGCACAGCCTGGAGGCGCATCGCCCGCTCGGTTCGCTCATGCGCGCCCGCCTCGCGACCTACCCGCGCCTTTCCGCCTTCCGCCACGGGCGCAACGGCCAGGCGCAGCGCGAGCCGCGAGGCTTGCACGAGATCCCGGACTAAGCCGCGACGCCGTTTGGACGGCTCCGCCTCGCGATCCCGTCGCCGGTGCGGGGACGGATCGGCGCGTGAAGGGATCGTGGCGGCTACAGGGTTGGCCCTGGCGCGCCAACGGCGACGTCGAGCTGGTCGTACCGCATGACCTTGTAGATCAGGGCCGACGCCGCCCATGCCATGACGAAGACGCCGATGATGACGAAGCCGAGATTGTTGAAGTTGCCGTTCAGCGTGCCGATCGCGTCCCAGAAACCGCCCGTCAACTTCAGCTGGCCGCCGAACAGCCCCAGCGCCTCGATGCCGCCGATCAGCAGCGCCACCACCACCGCGACGAGGGTGATGGTGAGGTTGTAGTACAGCTTGCGGACCGGGCGGACGAAGGCCCACTCGTAGGCGCCCAGCATGAGGATGCCGTCGGTGGTGTCGACCAGCGACATGCCGGCGGCGAACAGGACGGGGAAGACCAGCACGATCCAGATCGACAGGCCCTGCGAGGCCTGGCTGGCGGAGATGCCGAGCAGGCTGACCTCGGTCGCCGTGTCGAAGCCGAGCCCGAACAGGAAGCCGAGCGGCAGCATCCAAAGCGGGTTCGCCACCAGGCGGAACAGCGGCCGGAACAGGCGCGCCAGCAGGCCGCGGCCGTTCAGCAGGAGGTCGAGGTCCGCCTCCACGTAGGGTTCGCCCCGTCGCACCCGGTTGAAGGTGGCCCATACGCCGCGCAGGATGACGATGTTCATGCCCGCGATCAGGAAGAGGAACAAGGCGGACACGCTCGTCGAGACGATGCCGCCGATCGCTCTCCAGCCTTCGAACCGGCTTTGCAGCGCGGCAGCCGTCGCCGCCACCGCCGCCGCCACCAGCACGACCACGGCGGAATGGCCGAGGGCGAAGAAGAAGCCGACCGTCACCGGCCGCCGCCCGTCCTGCATCAGCTTGCGGGTCACGTTGTCGATCGCGGCGATATGGTCGGCGTCGACCGCGTGGCGCAAGCCGAAGCTCCACGCGATCAGGCCGGTGCCGAGCAGCAGCGGTTGCCCGTGGAAGGCGGCGAAGGCCCACAGCCACGCGCCGACGTTGAAGACGGCGAGGATGGCGTAGATGCCGGCGACGCGGCGTCGCAAGCTTCCGGTGCGGGGAACGGGTCGAACGATGGCGGACACGGCAGTCCCTTGTCTTCGGGCTGTCTTCGCGACCAACGAAGCCCGCTCGTCACGGACATCGCACAACGGGACACCCCGCCCGTTGCGGCTGCGCAGACCCTGGGCGATGGCAGGTCTCCTGGCTCGCGGGTCGCCGCCCGTCGCCGACCTTCCCGGTTACCCAGTGGTCGCGCGTGGCAACGGGCTCGCCGCTCACAGTTGCGGGGGCAGCCGCGGCTTGGGGCGTCGTCGCCCGCACCGCGTTCCCTTTTGATCCCCGAAGGGAACCATCGAGGGCAACGCTAAAGGGTTGCGCCGATCAGCGTCAACCGGTCTCGCGTGCACCCGTCCCATGATCCCCGTCCCATGATCAGTCGAGGGTCGCACCGCCCGTTTCGCCGCCGTCGGTGAGGACGCCCACTCTCCTCAACGGATCGCGGCGACGATCGCGTCCAAGCCGTCGGTCAGGGCCGCGGGGCCGGGCTGGAGGATTAGCGGCGATTTGATCTCCACGATGCGGCCGTCGCGGACGGCGGGGATCGACGCCCAACCCGCGCGCGCGGCGATGCGCTCCGGCCTCACCTTCTTCCCGCACCAGGAGGCGATGATGACGTCGGGCGCGGCGGCGATGACGGCTTCGGGCGCGACGATGCGGTCCCTGGCGGCCTGGCGGCATCCGAGGTGGCCGAAAACGTCGGTGGCGCCGGCGATCCCGACGAGTTCGGACACCCAGCCGATGCCGGTGATCAAAGGCTCGTCCCACTCCTCGAAGAACACCTTCGGACCGGAACGGGAGCGGAAGGCGACGCGAACGTCGTCGAGCCGTCGCTCGTAACCACGCGCGAGCGCGTCGGCGCGATCCGGGACGCCGACGATCGCCCCGACCATCCTGACCATGGCGAGGATGCCGGCCACGGTGCGCTGATTGAAGGCGTGGACGGCGACGCCTTCGCGGATTAGGCCCGCGGCGATGTCGGCCTGCAGATCGGAGAAGGTGAAGACGAGATCGGGCGCCAGCGCCAGGATCTTGGGCAGGTCGGCGGACGTGAACGCCGAGACGCGCGGCTTCTCCCGGCGCACCCGCGCTGGCCTGACCGCGTAGCCGGACACGCCCACGATCCGATCCTCCTCGCCCAGGGCATAGAGCGTTTCGACCGTTTCTTCCGTCAGGCAGACGATGCGCGAGGGTGGGAAGGTCACGATCGGCATCTCCTAGAGCATCGGCCCGATGAAGGCGCGGCGGCTCCCGGACGTGCCGATGCGATGCCAAGGATCACGGCTTCGAGAAGGACGAGGGTCCGGCATCGTCGATGGCGGCGAGACGACCCGCGCGGCACCGCACGCCTGCCCATCCTTGTGACGGGAAGCTGACGTATTTGTGGCGGTCCGGGATCGCCGGTGCCCCGACCCGTTCGGAAGTCGAGGAGGACCACAAACGTCCTCATGGCCTGATCCGGCATCCGGGATGTTGCGGAAACGTCGACGCGGACGAGATTGGGCCGGGTCGGCCTTGTGCGAAGCGGGGGATTGCCGCTAGGCGCGTGCTGCGCCGCTCGCGGCGGCCAAGTTCTACGTCGCACACGAGTTCTTCGTCTGACACGAATCCTTCGTCGCATAGGTGACCCGCTTCGATGCCGACCGACTTCAGACAAGGCAAGCGCGCCTCGCTCTCCACCTCGCGCATCGTCTTCCTCGTCATCGCCGCCGCGGCGCCGCTCGCCTCGATGATCGGCAACCTGCCCATCGCGCTCGGGCGGGGCAACGGCGCGGGGACGCCGGGCGCCTTCGTCATCGCCGGCCTCACCCTGCTGTTCTTCGCGGTCGGCTACGCCGCGATGAGCCGGCGCATCGTCAACACCGGCGCCTTCTACACCTACGTCACGGAAGGGCTGGGCACCGCCGCCGGCATCGGCTCCGCCTATACCGCTTTGATCGCCTATCTCGCCTTCACCTTCGGCCTCGCCGCCTTCTTCGGCTATTTCACCGACCTCGTGCTCACGCAGGCCGGCGTGCACGTGCCCTGGCCGGTCTACGCGGGCCTGGGCATCGTGCTGGTGGCGGTGCTGGGCTACCGATCGATCGATTTCTCCTCCCTGATCCTCGGCGCGCTGATGATCGGCGAGGTCGTGATCCTCGCGATCTTCGACGGCGCCGTGATCGCCGCGAAAGGGTTCGCATCCGCTTTGCCGGCGCAGGCCATGGCGCCCCACCTCGTGTTCACGCCGGGGCTCGGCGTCAGCCTGATGGTCGCCTTCACCTGCTTCCTCGGCTTCGAGTCGGCCGCATTGTACGGCGAGGAAGCCGCCGACCCCAAGCGCTCCATCCCGATCGCCACCTACACGGCCGTGATCACCATCGCCGTCTTCTACCTGTTCACCGCCTGGGTCACGGTCGGTGCCATCGAACCCGACGCCATCGCCGCCCGCGCCGACAAGGAGGGCGGCGAGCTGATGTTCAACGTGTTCACCCGCTACGGCGGCGAGGGGCTCACCGACGTCATGGGCCTGCTGGTGTGCCTCTCGCTGCTGGCCTCTTACCTCGCCATCCACAACGCCGCTTCGCGCTACATCTTCGCGCTCGGCCGCGAGTGGCTGCTGCCGCCCTGGTTCGGCGAAGCGCACCCGCGCCACGGCGCCCCCTCGCGCGCCAGCGCGGCCGTGTCGGCGATGAGCGTGGCGGCGGTCGCGCCTTTCGCGCTGAGCGGGCTCGATCCGTTCAAGGCCGGCGTGCCCGTGCTGATCGGCTTCGGCTCGTTCGGCATCATCTTCCTGCAGGCGTTCGCCGCGATCGCCATCCTGGTCTACCTGCGCCGCCACGGCGGCGAGCCGCCGTGGGTCATGGGCGCGACCTGGCTCGGCACGCTCGGGCTGATCGGCGCGACGATCTTCGTCGCCACCTACTTCAAGCTTCTCGCCACCAGCGAGGCTTTCCTCGTCGGCCTGCTGCCTCTCGTCTTTCCGGCGATCGTGCTGGCCTGCCTCGGCCTGCGCGCCCTGCTGCTGCTGATCAGGCCCAAGCCGATCGTCGCGCGGGCGGCCGAGGCTCCTCAGCCGGCACTTGGAACCTCGCCTGTTCCGACGCGGCCCGGCGACGTTGGCGAGACGGACGACCGGCCCGGCGAATGGAGGATCCGCTACGCCTTCGCGGTCGGCCGCGCGTTCACGAGCGACCCCAAGCCCACGCGCGCCGCCGCGATGCTCCAGGCCCGCGATCTGCGGGACCGGCGCGGCGCGACGATCCTCGAGGTGTTCGACGACGCGGCGGGCGCTTCCCCCGACGATCCCGACGCGTCCGCCAACCCGAGCCCTGCCTACGGCACCGGACCGCGTCCTTGATGCGGATCGAGGCCCGCGGCGAACCGGACGCGGAGGCCATCGAGCGCGATGCCCGTGAACGCGGTCGACCATTCATCGTCGACGACGATCGGTAGCGCGTTCGTCAACGTACCGGTGCTGACGATGTCGCCGGGCGCGAGCGGCCGATGAAGCGGATCGGAGGCGAGCATCCCGACGAGGTGCGCGAGCGCCAGCACCGGTCCGTCCAGGACGTTCTTCGCGTGGCCGCGCTCCGCCAGTCGGTCGTTTCGGAAGAGTTCGATCTCGAACGCGGCGAGCGCGCGTTCCCACCCTCGCGTGGATCCGTTGAGAGGGTGCCGCGTCCCGATCAGCAATTCGCCGTGCAAGCCGCCGGCGGCGATGGCGTCGGCGACGGTGAAGCGCCAACCGGGGAAGATCGATTGCACGACCTCGAAGCCGTGCGCGACCCATTCGATGCAGCCGACGAGCGCGCGTTCGTCCATGGCGGGCGTCGGAGCGGCCGCGAGCCCGAACACGATCTCCGGTTCGATCCTCGGCTCGGCGAAGCCGGTCAGGGGGACCACGCCGGCGTTGTGCCCGAGGTCGTGGACGGTGCGGTCATACATGAAGCCCCACATGGGAGGCTCACGCCAGATGTGGCGGTTGGTGAAGCCGATCTTGCGTCCGATGGTCGTGTATCCATCGGTTTCGCGACGCCGGTGCACCTCGGCGGCGACGCGGTAGGCGTCGGCGACGTCGAAGCCGTCGTAGCGATCCGAGAAGGGGGCGAGGTGATGGCCCGTCCCCCACACGTCGAGGATCTCGCGCGCGATGGCGCCGACATCGGTCCGCCCACGTTTCATCGGCATCCGGTTCAACCCCATCCTCCGCCCCTTCCGGCGAGCCCGCATAAGCGGGAACCGTCGCGTTCGGTGTCAATCCGCTGCGCAGTGGTGAGGGAAGCATACGAGCGCGCTTGATGGGCGTTCAACGCGGCGATCACGGTCCGCCCGCCGGCTCTCTCCCCGGCGCCCATCCACGTGTCTCATGGAGCGCGCCTTGCACGATAGCGCATGACCGCTCGCAGGCATCTCGCTTCGAGACAGGAAGCCTCCACAAAGGCGCGCGCGGTGTTCGAGGAGAGACGGGGTGTTCTTGATGCGTATCGATTCCGTACATGTCGCCGCGACGCTTGTCGCAGGCCTATGCGTTCTCACTATTCCGACGGCGGGAGCGATCGCCGGCGGCCCGTCCAAGCCGGGCGGTTCGTCCGGTCACCGGGCTTCGATGATGCCCAGGGGGGCGCCCGGCATGGATGGGCCCCGCTCCGGTTTCGGACGGGGCGCGGCCGGCCGATCCTACGGCGTCGGCTACGGCGGCGGCGCGCGCTTCGCGGGTGGCGCGGGCTACGGTGACGGCGCCTACGGCGGCGGTTCAGGCTATGCCGGCGGCGCGGGCGACGGCGGTCTGCTGGGCGGCGGCGGTTTCTTCGGCACCGGCCTGGGCACCGGCCTGGGCGCGGGTTTCGGCGGCGGCTACGGCGGCCCCGGCCCGGCCTACGGGTCGCCGACCTACGTCCCGACGACCGTCTACCAGCCTGTGACGCGCAGCTACACGGTGCCGGTCCACGGCTACCGCACCGTGGAGCGGACACGTTACGTCCCGGTCACGTCGTATCGACCGGTGACCACGGCGGTGCAGGTTCCGGTCACCACCTATCAAACCTACCAGCGCACGGAGCAGGTTCCGACCCTCGCCTACCAGCAAGTCTGCCCGCCGTGCCTCGGCTGCGGCTTCGGCGAGTAGCGGACGCAACGATCGCGCGTCGGCGGTCATGAGCGACCTCCGACGCGCGGGCGGCGACGGGTGTCGCGCTCATGCGCCGCGATGGTTCCGTATGACGCCATCGCTCGAGCCCCCCCCCCCCCCCGATCCGGGCCTGATCGGGTCCATTCGGCCTTCGCATTGAATGTTTCGCCCCCGCACTGTCTAATCGATCCGGTCAAAGGCCGCCCGAGATCCCTCGTGATCCCGGAGAACGGTCGTCGGCCGCCCCGTCGGAAGCGGGACGGCTCCGCAGGAGGGAGGTCGACGATGAGCGTCGATGTGATCGCAGCCGCCACGCGACGCAGCCGCGTGCGCGTTCTCGTCGTGACGATGCTTTTCATCGCGACAACCATCAACTACGCCGACCGGGCGACGCTCTCGATCGCGGGACCGTCGATGGCGAAGGATCTCGGCCTGGACGCGGTGACGTTGGGTTACATCTTCTCGGCCCTCGCCTGGTCCTACGTCATCGTGCAACTCCCAGGCGGATGGCTCCTCGATCGCTACGGGACGAAGTGGGTCTACGCCGCCGCGATCTTTCTTTGGTCGGTTTTCACGTTCCTGCAGGGCGCCGTCGGCTTCCTGACGGGGTTCGCCGCGGTGGCCGTGCTGTTCTCGCTCCGGCTCTGCGTCGGCGTCGCCGAAGCGCCGGTCTTCCCGGCCAACGCCCGCATCACCGCCGCCTGGTTTCCGGCGAGCGAACGCGGCACGGCCTCCGCCTTCTTCAATTCCTCGCAGTATTTCGCGACGGTGCTGTTCACGCCGCTGATGGGGTGGGTCGTGCATCGCTTCGGCTGGCACAACGTCTTCACCCTGATGGGAGCGCTCGGCATCGCCTTCGCCCTGGTCTGGACGCACGTCATCCACGCGCCGGCAGAGCATCCCGCGATGAACACGTCCGAGCTCGACTACATCACGGCCGGCGGCGCCCTGCTCGACATGAACGGTCGGGCGCCCTCGGCGAAGGGCGACGCCGGACGCGTGATCCGCCAGTTGCTCCGCGATCGCATGCTCCTCGGCATCTACGTCGGCCAATACTGCATCACGACGCTCACCTACTTCTTCCTGACATGGTTCCCGGTCTACCTCGTGAAGGAGCGCGGGATGTCCATCCTTCAGGCCGGCTTCGTCGCCGTCCTGCCGGCCTTGTGCGGCTTCGTCGGCGGCATCCTGGGCGGCTGGATCTCCGACCTCCTGCTCAAACGCGGGCACTCGTTGACGGCATCGCGCAAGATCCCGATCGTGGGCGGCATGCTGCTCTCCATGTGCATCGTGGGCTGCAACTACGTCCAGGCCCCGATGGTCGTCGTGGGGCTCATGGCGCTGGCCTTCTTCGGGAAGGGCGTCGGGGCGCTCGGCTGGGCCGTGGTGTCCGACACCTCGCCCCGCGACAGCGGCGGTCTCAGCGGCGCCTTGTTCAACATGTTCGGCAACACGGCCGGCATCACCACGCCGATCGCGATCGGCTACATCGTGCAGCGGACCGGGTCGTTCAACGGTGCCCTCGTCTTCATCGGGGTGAACGCCCTCGTGGCGGTCGTTTGCTACCTCGGTGTCGTCGGCGAGATCCGCCGTGTCGAGCTGGCTTGACGCCGCAGCCGATCGAAGCCCTCAGTGTCCTCGCGATCGTCGCGGAAACGCTGCGCCTCGGTCGGGCGGCGGCGGACCGCGTTTGGCTTGGACACGGCTCGGCGGGTCCGCGTAGAGTTTAACGGCACGGCGCGAGGTCGTAGCCGACCATCGGGGAGGAAGGGGATGCAGGCCGAGGGTAGTGTCGCAGGCGCGTCGCAAGGCCTTTCGCGCGGCCCCACGGTCACGGCGATGCGGGTGGTGCCCGTGGCCGGCCGCGACAGCATGCTCCTCAACCTCAGCGGCGCGCACGGACCGTTCTTCACCCGCAACCTCGTCGTCCTCACCGACAGCGCCGGCGCCACCGGCGTCGGGGAGGTGCCGGGCGGGGAGCGCATCCGCCGAACCCTGGAGGACGCCGTCGACCTCGTGATCGGCCGGCCGCTCGGGGCCTGGCAGGCGGCCTTGAACGCGATGCGCGCCCGCTTCGCCGATCGCGACGCGGCGGGGCGGGGCTTCCAGACCTTCGACCTGCGCGTCACCATCCACGCCGTCACGGCGATTGAATCCGCCTTCCTCGACCTGCTCGGACAGTTCCTCGACGTGCCGGTGGCGGCGCTGCTGGGGGAAGGCCAGCAGCGCGACGCCGTCGAGATGCTGGGCTACCTCTTCTACGTCGGCGATCGCCGACGCACCGGCCTGCCCTACCGCGAACCCTCGGCCCGCGACGGCTGGCTGCGCCTGCGCGACGAGGAAGCGCTGACCCCCGCCTCGATCGCGCGGCTCGCCGAGGCCGCCCACGAGGCTTATGGCTTCAACGACTTCAAGCTCAAAGGCGGCGTGCTCGCGGGGGAGGAGGAGATGGCGGCGGTCACCGCCGTCGCCGGGCGCTTCCC
Source organism: uncultured Beijerinckiaceae bacterium (assembly GCA_964244495.1). Lineage (GTDB taxonomy): Bacteria > Pseudomonadota > Alphaproteobacteria > Rhizobiales > Beijerinckiaceae > RH-AL1. The sequence goes on along the minus strand of CAXTIU010000008.1, from coordinate 50,460 downwards.
GGACGCCCGCGTCACCCTCGACCCGAACGGCGCCTGGTCGCTGAGGGAGGCGATCGACCTGTGCAAGGGGCGCGGCGACGTGCTCGCCTACGCCGAGGACCCATGCGGCGCCGAGGACGGCTTCTCCGGCCGCGAGATCATGGCCGAGTTCCGGCGCGCCACCGGGCTGCCGACCGCCACCAACATGATCGCCACCGACTGGCGGCAGATGAACCACGCCATCCAGCTCGGCTCCGTCGACATCCCGCTCGCCGATCCGCACTTCTGGACGATGGCCGGCTCGGTGCGGGTCGCCCAGCTTTGCCGCGATCACGGGCTCACCTGGGGGTCGCACTCCAACAATCACTTCGACGTGTCGCTGGCGATGTTCACGCACGTGGCGGCGGCCGCGCCGGGCCGCGTCACGGCGATCGACACGCACTGGATCTGGCAGGACGGGCAGCGGCTGACGCGCGAGCCGCCGCGCATCGTGAAAGGGCTCGTGCGGGTTCCGGAGCGTCCGGGCCTCGGCATCGATCTCGACTGGGCGGAGGTCGAGGCCGCCCACGCCCTCTACGAGCGCCACGGCCTCGGCGCCCGCGACGACGCGGCGGCGATGCAGGCCCTGGTGCCCGGATGGACCTTCGACAACAAGCGCCCTTGCCTCGTCCGCTGACCGCCGCAGGGAAGGCACGACGATCGAGACATGACGATGGAGGCACCACGATGGACATCCTGACCAACGGCTTCAAGGCCGCCCTGCGTGACGGCCGTCAGCAGATCGGCCTGTGGTGCAGCCTGGCCAGCCCGATCTCGACCGAGATCGTGGCCGGCTCGGGGTTCGACTGGCTGCTCATCGACATGGAGCACTCCGCCAACGACCTGCGCGACGTCTACGCTCAGCTCCAGTCGGTGGGCGAGAGCGGCGTTCACGCCATGGTGCGCGTGCCGAGCGATGATCCGGTCACCATCAAGCGGATCCTCGACACCGGCGGTCAATCCTTGATGATCCCCAACATCGACGACGCCGACCAGGCGCGCCGCGCCGTCGCCGCGACCCGGTACGCGCCGCGCGGCGTGCGCGGGTTCTCGCAGGCGCCACGTGCCGCCCGGTTCGGACGCGTCCCGGACTACCATGCCCGCTGCGAGGCCGAGATCTTCGTGGCGGTCCAGGTCGAGTCGCGGCGCGCCCTCGACAACCTGGAGGCGATCGCCGCGGTCGCCGGCGTCGACGGCGTGTTCATCGGTCCCGGCGACCTTTCCACCAGTCTCGGCTACCTCGGCCAGCAGAACCATCCCGAGATCGTCCGAACGATCGAGGACGCGATCGGGCGCATCCGTGCGTCGGGCAAGCACGCGGGCGTCCTGACCGCCAACGAGCCGCTGGCGCAACGCTACATCGCCGCCGGCACGCGCTTCACCGCGGTCGGCTCGGACATGGGACTGCTCGCCCGCGGCTCGGAGGCGCTCGTCGCCCGCTTCCGCGCGCCGGCGTGAACGGGAGCCGGCGGGCGGATCTTCGACGGGGCGCCCGCCCGGGATTCGCGGCGTAGGACGACCACGCCACAGGAGGTGTCGATGCGGGCGGAGACCGCGATCAGCAGCGGGCCGAGGGGAAAGGGCGACGCGCCCCGCACCATCCAACTACACCCGAGCGACAACGTCGCCATCGTGGTCAACGACTTCGGCTTGCCCGCCGGCACCGTCTTCCCCGACGGACTGACCCTTCGGGAGCACGTACCGCAGGGGCACAAGGTGGCGTTGCACGACTTGGCCGAAGGGGACGCGGTGCGCCGCTACGGGGAGATCGTGGGTCTCGCGACGCGGGCCATCCCGCGCGGCGCCTGGGTCGAGGAGTCCCGCGTCGCGACGCCGACCGCGCCCGACCTCGACCGGCTCGACCTCGCCACGCGCGTGCCGGCCCCGCTCCCGCCGCTCGCCGGCTACACCTTCGAGGGCTACCGCAACCCGGACGGCACGGTGGGCACGAAGAACATCCTCGCCATCTCCATCAGCGTGCAATGCGTCGCCGGCACCCTCGACGTGGCGATCCGGCGGATCAGGCAGGAGCTTCTCCCCCGCTACCCCAACGTCGACGACGTCGTCGGCCTGACGCACGCCTACGGCTGCGGGGTCGCCATCAACGCGCCGGAGGCGGTCATCCCGATCCGCACGCTCCAGAGCCTTGCCCGCAACCCGAACTTCGGCGGCGAGGTCATGGTCGTCGGGCTCGGCTGCGAGAAGCTCGTGTCCGAGCGGCTGCTGCCGGAGGGACAGGAGGGTGTCGTCCGCCTCCAGGACGAGCGCCATCGCGGCTTCGCGATGATGATGGAAAGCATCATGGCGATGGCGGAAAGCCGCCTCGTCGTCCTGAACCGGCGCACCCGCGAGACATGCCCGGCCTCCGACCTCGTCGTCGGCCTGCAATGCGGCGGCAGCGACGCCTTCTCCGGCGTCACCGCCAACCCGGCGCTGGGCTTCGCCGCCGACCTCGTCGTGCGCTGCGGAGGGACGGTGCTGTTCTCCGAGGTGACGGAGGTCCGCGACGCGATCCACCTGCTGACGCCGCGAGCCAGCGACGCGGAGGTCGCGAAGGCCCTGATCCGGGAGATGGCCTGGTACGACGAGTATCTCGCCAAGGGCGAGGCGGACCGGCAGGCCAACCCGACGCCCGGCAACAAGAAGGGCGGCCTCAACAACATCGTCGAGAAGGCGCTCGGGTCCGTGGCCAAGTCCGGGTCGAGCGCCATCAGCGGCGTGCTCGCGCCCGGCGAGCGGGTCCGCGGGAAGGGCCTGATCTTCGCGGCGACGCCGGCGAGCGACTTCGTCTGCGGCACGCTGCAGCTCGCGTCGGGCATGACGCTGCAGGTCTTCTCCACCGGACGCGGCACACCCTACGGTCTGGCGGAGGCACCCGTGATCAAGGTCGCGACGCGAACCGAGCTCGCCGAGCGCTGGTCGGACCTCATCGACCTCGACGCCGGGCGCATCGCCACGGGACAGGCGACGGTCGCCGAGGTCGGTTGGGAGCTGTTCCATCTCATCCTCGACGTGGCGAGCGGCCGCAAGCGGCCCTGGTCGGATCGCTGGGGCCTCTTCAACGACCTGACCCTGTTCAATCCGGCGCCCATCACCTGACGCAGCGACGGCGCCGTCGAAGGCGGTCACCCGCTCACCGCGCCCCTTCGTCGTCCGACACGGTCACCCGGGAGGATGCGCACCGGCTCGGTCGACGATCGGACGCGTCGACCGGGCGATGCCGGCCGGAAATCTTCACGCGGGCTTAACCGCGGCGTGTTTCCTGAAGCGATCATTTGTTTGGTCAAAGAAGCGGCATGCTAACGTGGAGGACGTTTCGCAAGCTCCCGGTCGTCGCGCAGGCTGACGCCGCCCCTTTGCCGGTCGCCGCCGAACCGGTGGTTCGCGACACGATGGAAACGCGACGGGCCGCGGAAACGGACCTTTTCGCCGGCATCGGCAAGGCGACCGAGACCAACCTGTCGCTCGCCACCATCCTGCGCGAGGCCATCGCGGTGGTCGACGAGATGGCGGCCTTCTCCGGCGAGTTCGACACGTCGGCGGAAATGATGCGGACCCGCGCCGACCAGTTCGTCGCCTCCCTGTGCAACCTGCAGAGCCAGAGCGACCTGATCGAGGAACGCCTGGCCACGGCCGCCGAAGCCGTCGACCAGGCCCAGGCCCGTTCGCGCTCAGCGCTGGCCAGCGTCGAGGAGCTGACCGCGTCCATCGCCGACATCGAGCGTGACGTGAGGACGATCGCGGCCATCGCCACGCAGGTCAACCTGCTCGCCCTCAACGCGACCATCGAGGCCGCCAGGGCGGGTGCGGCCGGCGCCGGCTTCCGCGTCGTCGCCGGCGAGGTGAAGGCGCTGTCGCAGCAGACCCAACGCGCCACCGACGAGATCGTCACCTCCGTCAAGCGCATCCGCTCGCGCGCGACGCTCAACACCGCCGAGGTCAGGAATTTCGAGCTCACCATCGGCAGCCTCGAAGGAGTGTTCACGGCGGTGCGCGGCGCGATCCTCGCGCAGGGCGAGCAGACGCGGGTGCTCGGCGTCGGGTCGGAAAGCGTCGCCACCTTGGCGCAGAAGGTGCGGGGGAGCGCCGGCCGCATGCGGACGCTCGGCGGTTCGGTGCGCGCCATGACATCGGCCGCCGAACAGGCGGCGGCGCGGGCGCGCCAAGCCTTCGCGCGTCTGACCGAACAGGCGACGGTCGTGCTGCGCCAGGGCGACGGTGAGGCCGAATCCGACTTCGAGCGTTGGCCGATCGTCCTCGATGGCCTGCTGCGGCGCGGCGGCCGAACCTTCCCGGTGAAGGTCCTGGACCTGTCGCCGACCGGGTTGCAGATCGCGACGCCGCCCGAGCTGCCGGAAACGATGCTCGGCGAAACGGTCGAGATCAGCACGCGGACGTTCGGCACCTTGGCGGCTAGGCTCCTGACGCCGACGACATCCGGCTTCGAGGCCGTGCTCGTCGAGGCGACGCCGGCGTCGAGGGCCAGCATCGAAGCCGAGCTGGCGCGCTTGCGCCTCCTTCACCGCCCCTATGTCGAGCGCGTGCAGCGTGTCGCCGGCGAGGTCGAGGGCATCCTGGAGGACGCGCTCGGCTCAGGCGCGCTGAGCACCGCGGCTTTGTTCGACGACGACTACGTCGCCGTCGGCGAGGCCGACCCGCCGGAGTTCCGCAACAAGGCGTGCGAAACGCTGGAAGGACTGCTGCAACAACGGTTCGAGCGCGAGATCGAGGGATCGCCCACGCCCGAGTTCTGCCTCCTCCAGGATCGCAACGCCTTCACCGCGGTCCACAACCGGCGCTACTCGCAGCCGCGCCGCGGCCGCGACGCGGCCTGGAACCTCCGCCATTCCCGGGCGCGACGCATCTGCGACGAGCGGGTCGCCTTGACGGCGTCGCGCAGTCTCAGGCCGTTCCTCGTACAAAGCTACGCCCGCAACATGGGCGATGGATTCGAGATGTTCATGGAATTCGATGCGCCGGTTTATGCCGGCAACCGGCACTGGGGGGTGGTGCGCATGGCCTACCGGCTCCCGACCGACTGACGCCGCGCGCGAGCGGATGTCGCGGCGTCGGCTGGCGGTCGAGGCACGGGAAAGCGCTAGCGGGGTGCGCCGGGTTCACCCGGACGATGCGGTTGGCCACCGCCTTGCTGCGGGCGCGGCGCGGCCTGTTGCTGGGGACGCGGCGCGGCCTGTTGCTGGGGACGCGGCGCGGCTTGCTGCTGGGGACGCGGCGCGGCTTGCTGCTGGGGACGCGGCGCGGCTTGCTGCTGGG
>CAXTIU010000008.1:0-45068 GCA_964244495.1 uncultured Beijerinckiaceae bacterium | reverse complement strand
GACGCGGCGCGGCCCTTTCCTGCTGGCGCGGCGCCACGTTGTGGCCAGGCTCGGCCCTTGTCGCCGGCTCCACCCGCTTGGCGGCCGCCGGGGCCGTTCCCGCCGCCGGACCGGTTGGCCGGGGCGTGGCGGCCGGCCTCGCCGCGATCGGTTGGTTGTTCGGTGCCGCCCGTCCGATCGCGGCGTTCGGCTGCGCTGCACCGGGCGTAGCGCCAGGAACGGGCGGGGCTCGCTCCGCCGCGACGCCGGTCGGGCGGACCGTGCCCTGCGGGGCCGGCTGGCCGGCGGGAGCGGCCTTGCCTTGCGGGATCGGCTGGCCGGCCGGGCGGGTGCCGGCCGTCCTGGCCGCGACGACCCCGGCGCCGGTGAACTGCTCGGGTCGGGACGTGGCGGCGACCGGCGGCAGGCCCTTGTTCTGCGCCTCGCGCAGGGCGGGATCGCGCGCGGCGAGTTGCGCGTGCTGCTGCTGGACCGCCGTCGGCTGCACGTGCGGCTGGGCGGCGAGGGTCTGCTGCTGCGCGCTCGGCTGCGCGGTGAGGCCGCCTTGCCCGCCGTTGAAGCTCACACCCCCGCCGCCGGCGTTGCCGCCGACCGGGTTGCTGTAGACGTTGGTGATCGTGACGTTCGAGATGTTGTTGACCGTGCGATTGTAGAAGAACTGGCCATTGGTCCAGCGGCCTCCGTCGTAGCCCGCGCCGCCGTAGCCGTAGCCGTAGACCACGCCGCCGTAGAACCCGACCTGCTCGCCCCAGTAGCCACGATGGAAGCCGTAGATCCCGCGCTCGAAGCCCCAGTAGCCGGGCGTCCAGAGAAGCCCGGGGCGGGGTGCCTCGACCCATGTGCCCGGCACCCAGTAATAGCCGAAGCCGTTGTCGTAGTCCCAGTAGCCGGGCGTCCAGATGAAGCCGGGCTGCGGGATCGCAGGCTGGATGTAGACCGGGAGAGGCGGTGGCGGCTCGATGACGGTGACCACGATCTGCGCCCGCGCGGACACGCTCAGAGCGGACAGGGCGCAAGCCCCGAGCGACAAGGACAGGGCAACGGATCGAATCAGGCGCATTAAAGGGGTCCTTGTCGGTCATCGAAGCGGATCACCGGCCCGCTTCGATCGTCTAGCTTCCGCTGGAGCGGACGGCTTCCACGATCATCAAAGCACCTGTCGCCGTGAACGCCGAATGAATTCAAGGCGCGCCTTGCCGACGCCCCCGGCGGCGCGGCGACGGCGATCGCCCCGCGCCCCGTCGTCCCGTGGTTAACCTGCCTTTAACGATTCGACCTCACGGTATAGGTATCCGGCGCGCTCCAGAGCCGCCCTGATCACCCGCGCTCGCAGGCGACATGCCAGAGCGCGCCGGATAGCCCGCCGTCCGGTCCGGCCGACACCGCCGCCCATGGTCCCCGGCGATGCGTCGACGCCGCGCGCTGCGGCGTCCCGGCACGTTGGCAAGAGGGTCGTCTCGGCTATGACGAAGGTCGGTCGGCGGAGGACGTCATGCCCGAAGGCGGAACGGCAACCCGGCGCGACCTCCTCGCGCTGATCGGCACGACCGCCGGCGGCGCGGCCATGCTCCAGGCCATGACGAGCCTCGGCTTCGCGGCGGCGTCCGACTATCGCGGGCCGATCAAGCTCGCCGGCGATCCCAAGGGCACGAGCGTGCTGGTGCTGGGGGCCGGGCTCGCCGGGATGACGGCGGCGCTCGAACTGCGCGACGCCGGCTACGCCGTCACCGTATTGGAGTACAACGCCCGGCCCGGCGGGCGGAACTGGACGCTGCGCGGCGGCGACGGCTACACCGAGCTCGGCGGCGCCCGGCAGTCCTGCGCCTTCGCGCCCGGATTGTACTTCAATCCGGGCCCGTGGCGCATCCCCTACCACCACCGCGCCGTGCTGGACTACTGCAAGCGCCTGGGCGTCGCGCTGGAGCCTTTCATCCAGCTCAACCACAACGCGCTCCTCCACAACACGAAGGCTTTCGGGGGCAAGCCGCAGCCGATCCGCGAGGTCCAGGCGGATGTGCGGGGCCACGTGGCGGACCTGCTGGCCAAGGCGACGAACGCCGGCCGGCTCGACGACGTCGTCACCGGCCAGGACAAGGCGATCCTGCTCGAAGCCCTGCGGGACTGGGGCGCGCTGGACGCGACCTATTCCTATCGCGAGAGCCTGCTCGCTTCCGACGTGCGCGGCTTCGCCAAGCCGCCCGGCGGGGGTTTGAGCGCCGTGCCGGCGCCCAGCACCCCCGTCGGCCTGTCGGATGTCCTCAACGCCCGGCTTTGGCGCTACCTCCGCAACTTCGCCGAGCTCGACTTCCAGACGACCCTGTTCCAGCCGGTCGGCGGCATGGACGCGATCGGCCGTGCCTTCGGCCGCGCGCTCGGGCCGCTGATCCGCTACGACGCCAAGGTGACGGCGATCCGGCAGGACGCGTCCGGCGTGAGCGTCACCTACCGGGACGCCGGCGACGCCCCGGAACGCCGGGCGAAGGCGGACTGGTGCGTGTGCACGATCCCCCTCTCGATCCTCAACCAGATCCCCCTCGACGTCGGTCCGGCGATGAAGGCGGCCATCGACGCCGTGCCCTACCTGTCCTCGCTGAAGGTCGGCCTGCAGTTCAAGCGCCGCTTCTGGGAGGAGGACGAGGCGATCTACGGCGGCATCAGCTACACCGACCTGCCGATCGGCCAGATCGCCTATCCCAACCACGGCTTCAACGCCGGCGGACCCGGCGTGCTGCTCGGCGCCTACCTGTTCGAGGGCGCGAACTCCTACGAGTTCGCCGCCATGCCGCCGGCCGAGCGGGTGGCGCGCGCCGTCGCGCTCGGCGCCGCCATCCACCCGCAGTATCGCGAGGCGTTCGACAACGGCGTCGCGATCGCGTGGCACCGGGTGCCGTTCACGCTCGGCTGCGCCGCCGCCTGGTCGGAGGGCGCGCGCGCCGAGCACTACGCGAACCTGTGCGCGATCGACGGGCGCGTGGTGCTCGCCGGCGAACACGCCTCCTACCTGCCGGCGTGGCAGGAAGGCGCGATCCTGTCGGCGCTCGACGCGATCGGCCGGCTGCACGCGCGCGTGGTCGGGAGCTAGGGTGTCGGACCCCATCATGGACGCGGCCCCGTTCCGTTTCGTGCGGGCGCACACATTCTCGCGTCAGCTGCGTCATGCGTCAGGATTCAAGGATCGCGGCCGTCTCGATCGAAGCAGCTCGGGAGAAACAAGGTAACGATAGCTTACGCCCGACCCGATACGGCGGCAAACGTAGGCCGGTATCGCACCGAAGGTGTCGCACCGCGTCCACGATGCGATCCGGTGCTATGGTGGGCCATGATCGCGTTTCCCCGCGTCCCCACGGCCACTCGCGCCCGGTTCACAGCGCTCGCCGCCGCCGCTTCGGCGTCCATCTTGGCGTCCACGCTCCTCGTCGCGGCCTTCGGCGACGAGCAGGCCGCGCCGCCGTCGGCCGAAGGCACGCTCAGTCCGGGCCGCGTCTTCGCCGAGCGCACGGGCGAAAGCCTCTACGCCAACGTGTGCGGGGGCTGCCACATGGCGGACGGCCGGGGCGCCGTCGGTGCGGGCGCCTACCCCTCGCTCGCGAACAACGGCAAGCTGGCGGCGGCCGGCTATCCCATCCTCGTGGTCGTGCAAGGGCTGCGCGGCATGCCGGCGGTGGGGCGGCGCATGAGCGACGAGCAGGTGGCGGTGGTTGTCAACTACGTCCGGACGCATTTCGGCAACGGCTACGGCGACGCGGTGAGCGCCGCCGACGTGAAGGCGGCGCGCTCATGAGAAAGACCTAGGACCGCAGCGCGTCGCCCAGCAGGTCGAGCAGCGCCGCCGCGAAGGCGCGCATGTTGGCGGCGCGATCCGCGTGCCCGGTCGCCACCGTGGCGGTCCGCTCGACCGGGCCGACCACCGCGACGCAGGTGTGGCCGGCGGGGTCGCCGTAGCGGTTGCCGTCCGGGCCGGCCGCGCCGGTCTCCGCCAAGCCCCAGGTCGCGCCGAGGCGATCGCGCACCGTGCGGGCGAGCAGCAGGGCGTAGGGTTCCGAGGCCGGCCGCAGCCCCGCCATGTCCGCCCCCGTGACGGCGAGCAGCGCCGAGCGGGCCGCGCCGGTGTAGATCACGCCGCCACCGAGGAAGTAGGCGCTGGCGCCCGGCCGGGCGAGGAGCGCGGCCGACGCCAGGCCGCCGGCGGAGGATTCCGCCACCGCCACGGTTTGCTTGCGCGCGACCAGCAGCGCGCCGAGGGCATCGGTCCGTGACAGCAGGTCCTGCATCGTGTCCTCCATCGGCGCGGTGTGTCGGGTCTGGAACCCTCGGGGACGGCCAAGCCCGCTCCGCAACCCACCCGCGTTCACGGCGCTCTGGTCTCGGCCGGACGGAGACTGTAGACCGTATCCCATGCCCGTCATATCCAGCACACCCGCCACCGAAACGGTCCCCACCGAGACGCAAGCCGCCGAGACGCAAGCCGTCGAGACGATCGTCACCGAGGCGACCCTCGCGGAGGTTCCCGCCCCGGGCGCTGGCGCGGCTGGCCCGGCCCCGGCCGGCACGCGCCGCTCGCTGGTCCTGGCGGCGGTCATGGCGGCGTTGTTCATGATCGCGATCGAGGCCACCATCGTCTCCACCGCCATGCCGCAGATCGCAGGGCGGCTCGGCGACCTCCACCTTTACGCCTGGGTGTTCGCCGCCTTCCTGCTGACCCAGACCGCCACGACCGTCATGTTCGGCAAGCTGTCCGACCTGTACGGCCGGCGGCCGGTGCTGCTGTTCGGCATCGCGGTGTTCCTCGTCGGCTCGCTGCTCTGCGGCTTCGCCTGGTCGATGCCCTCGCTGATCCTGTTCCGGCTCGTGCAGGGGGTGGGCGCGGGCGCCATCCAGCCGGTCTGCCTGACGGTCGTCGGCGACCTTTACCCCGCCCGCGAGCGCGGCCGCATCCAGGGCTATCTCGCGAGCGTGTGGGGCATCTCGTCGGTCGTCGGGCCGCTCGCCGGCGGCCTCATCGTCGGGCACCTCGGCTGGTCCTGGATCTTCTGGATCAACCTGCCGGTCGGCGCGCTCGCCGCGACCCTGTTCGTGCTGTTCCTGCACGAGCGCGTCGAGTCGCGCCCGCGCCGGATCGACGCCATCGGCGCGACGCTCTTCACCGTGGCGATCGCCTCGCTGATGGTGGCCCTGACGCTGTCCGGCGGCACGGCCTCCGCCGCGCTCGCGCCCGCCCTGGCCTTCGCCGTCGCCGCCGTGCTGTTCGTGCTGCAGGAGCGCCGCGCCGCCGACCCGATGCTCGACTTCGCGCTGTGGGCGAAGCGGCCGATCGCCACCGCCAACGCGGCGACGCTGCTGTCGGGCATGACGATCATCGGGCTCACCGCCTTCCTGCCGATGTACGTCCAGGGCGTGCTGCGGCAGACGCCGCTCGTCGCCGGCTTCACGCTGACCCTCATGGTGCTCGGCTGGCCGATCGGGGCGACGACCGCCGCGCGCAATTTCGTGCGTTTCGGCCTGCGGCCGACCCTGCTGCTCGGCGCCGCGCTGCTGCCGCTCGGCGCCGCCGCCTTCGTCGCGCTGGGCAAGGGAACGTCGCCCGCCGTGGCGGCCGGCGGCTCGATCGTGGTCGGCCTCGGCATGGGGTTCCTGTCGTCCACCGCCATCGTCATCATCCAGGACTGCGTGGCCTGGGCGCAGCGCGGCGCGGCGACCGCCTCGAACATCTTCGCGCGCAACCTCGGCTCGACGCTCGGCGCCACCGTGCTCGGCGCGGTGCTCAACGGCCACCTCGCCCATCCCGGCCGCGACGCGGTCGTCAGCTCCGACCAGCTTCGCCGCCTGCTCGACGATCCCCGCAGCCTCGGCGCCTCGGGCGAGGGCATCCGGATCACGCTGCAGCACGCGCTGCACGGCACCTTCTGGGCCGTCTTCGCCATCGCGGCGCTGACGCTGCTCTTCGCGCTGCTGGTGCCGCGCGTCGCGATCACCGACCGCCCGCGCGAGCTCGCCGTCGAGTGAAGGGAACGGTCAGCGCGCCGACCGGGCCTGCCGTCCGGCGACGAACGCCGCCGCCTTACCCGCCGCCGCGTAAAGGTCGATCCGGGAATAGATGCCGAACGGGGAGCCGTCGTCCAGGAAGCCGCCGCCCGGCCCTTCGGTCTCCGTCAGGATGGCGTCCGCCTCCGCCAGGGACATGGATGGGAAGGCCACCGTGAGCAGGGTGCCGGCTTCGGGCGCGAGTGTGCCGACATCCTCCGCCGCGGCGGCCGTGTTCGGGTGCACGGCCGGCAGGCCGTAGGTCTGGGTGGCCTTCACCAGGGCCTCGTTGGCGACGGGGTTGCGGAACCGGCCGGTGTCGGCGGCGGCGCAGGCGGCGATCGCCCCGCCGCAGGCGTCCTTGAGGAAGGCGTCGAGGTCGCTCCGCGCCGCCGCCACCGCCGCCGGGTAGTCGGTGATGGCGACGGACTTGTCGGCGGGACCGCTCGCCTGGTTGAGCACGGCGGGGTTCCTGCGGATCTGCCCCACGTAGTTGGAATCGTTGGCGAGGAGGTGCGCGAGGGCGTGGAGCGCCGTGGCCCTGCCGCCGATGATGTCCATCGCGTAGTGCGCGCCGACGATGACCCGGTCGTTGCCGTACTCGGCGGCGCGCGCCACCATCTGCTGGTAGCGCTCCGGCACCAGCACGGCGAGCAGAACCGCCTCCGTGTAGCCGTAGGTCGTGTGGCCGCTGGGATAGGCGGGGCTGTCCATCAGGTTCTGGTTGGGTCCGCGCAGCCAGTCGAGGCTGTCGGAAGGGTGGCCGAAGTAATCGTCGGCCCGGTACGCGAGGAAGCGCGCCGCGGTCTGGAACGGGCGGGAGTTGCCGTAGGCGTCGGCGCCCTGGCTGCCGGCCGGGCGCCCGTAGGCTTGGCCGAACACGTCCGTGGTGCCGCCGATGGCCGCGAGGATCGCCGTGGCGTTCTCCGACACACGCGCCTTGCCGTCCCTCGTCGCGTTGGCGAAGAAATACTTGCCGGCGTTCGAGTCCGACTTGATGACGTTGTTGGTGTAGCCGATCAGGTCGGCGAGGGACTGCGACACGCTGGTGAAGGTCGTGGGATCGCCGTATCGGGCCTTGCCCTGATAGGCGCCGGCCAGCGTCGTCCCCAGCCCGTCGGCGAGGTCGGCGGCGTTGCCGTCGGTGATGAAGCTGTCGCGGAGTGCCTGCTGCTGCTGCGCGGCGAAGGGCAGGAGGAGCGGCTGGGCGAGCGTGCCCGTCTGGATGTCGCCGCTCACCTCGAGGTTCGCCGTCAGAGCGGCCTTGCCCTCCGGCGTGCCGGGCAGCGCGGCGACCGTTGCCAGCCCGCGCAAGGCGATGATGTTGGTGGCCGACTGGCCGCTGGCGGCGGCGGGCACGAGGGCGCAAAGCGCGGCGAGCCCGGATCTGACGAGGATACTCATGGATTGCATCATAGGATGATTCGTGTTGCACCGTCATGACGCCGGGCGCCGCCTTCGACGGCCGGCTCGGCGCCTACGCCGACGGAAGCGGCGATCCTTTCGCGCGGACGATCACCTCATCGAGCGCGGGCACGTCCTTCACCAGGGCCAGGCCCTCGCCGGCCAGGGCGAGCAGGGCACCGTGCGCGAAGTTGTAGCGTGTCGGCTTGGTGACGAGGAGCGATTCGATCGCGCCGGCGGCCTGCACGGCGAGGGCGAGCACCGCGTGCACGCCGGCGTTGTAGGCGATGGTTTCATCGCGGGTCATGGGGCGGCTCATGGCGTCTCCCTCGCCGTTTCGCGTCTCTCAATATTCCCGGAAGAACCCGTCGATCCGCGCCGCGTCGCGGGTGAGCGTCAGGGCGAGGGCGAGCAGGATGCGGCTCTTCTGCGGGTTCAGGTTGTCCGAGGCGATGAGACCGGCATCCCGCAGGCCCGTCAAGTTCGCCGTGCGCCCGCTGCCGGCGCGGGTCGCCTGCACGACGATCGCCCCGCCCCGCACGGCGGCGCGCAGCGCCTCCGCTTCCGCCGGCGGCGTCACCGCCGGGGCGAAGCCGGCGGACACGATGCCCCGCGCGCCGACGGCCAGGAACGCCCGCACCGCCGTGCCGTCGCAACCGACGTAGGCGTAGGCGATGTCGACGCGCGGCAGGGCGTCGAACCGGCGGATGTCGAAGGCGGTGTCGGGCGCGTGGCGGCGCGTGGCGCTGCGGTAGTACACGACCTCCGCCCCGTCGACGTGGCCGAGGATGCCGAAGTCCGGCGAGCGGAACGTCTGCAGGCGCGCGGTCGCCGTCTTCGTGACCTCGCGGGCGGACTGGATCTCGTCGTTGAGCATGACCAGCACGCCGCGCCCGCGCGAGGCGGGGCTCGCCGCCGTGCGGACGGCGTTGACGAGGTTGAGCGGCGCGTCGCTCGACAGGGCGCCGAGTGGGCGCTGCGAGCCGACGAGCACGATCGGGATCGACACCTTCGCCGTGAGGTGGAGCGCGTAGGCGGTCTCCTCCAGCGTCGCCGTGCCGTGCCCGATCACGATGCCGGCGAGGTCGGGATGCTCGACCACGAGCCGCTCGCACAGCAGCACCAGCTCCTTCCATTCGGGGAAGGCGATGTGGGCGCTGGTGACCGCCCGGAAGTTGACCGCGATCACGTCGGCGACGGCGGCGGTCTCCGGCACGCGCGCGAGGATGTCGGCGCCGTTCAACCGCCGGCCGGTCGCGGCATAGTCGACGATGTCGAGCGGGTCGCGCCCGAGCGACGCGATCGTTCCGCCCGTCGCGACGAAGGCAACCTTGGGGTTCATGAGGGCTCCGGTTCGATGGTGGCCGTCGGGGTCACGCTGGATGACCTGCCGCGTCCCGGCGCGCGAGGCAGTTTCGGGACCACTCGGACGCGCGTGGCCAGCGCCCGCCCGGACGGCACGGGCGCGCTGGCCATCGAAAGGTTCACCGACGGAGGTCGGCGAGCCGACCTCCGCCCCGGCGTCGCCGCTACTCGACCGAGGCCAGCAGCCGCTCGTCGGCCGCGCCCGCCGTCCGGCCCCTCATCGCGCCCAGCAGCACCTGCACCGGGTGGGGCAGCTTGCGGCCGCCGAACCGCTCCGCCTGCGCCCGGCACGAGAAGCCGGTCGCCATCAGGTTGGGCTCGCCCCCGTTGACCTGCCGCGCCCAGCCGTCCGTGAAGATCGTCCGCGACAGCTCGAAGTGCTCCGCCTCGTGGCCGAAGTTGCCGGCCATGCCGCAGCAGCCGACCGGCACGATCCGCAGGGCGAGGCCGAAGCGCTCGAACACCGCGCCCCACTGCGCGAGGGTGGTCAGGGCGGTCGCCTTCTCCGTGCAGTGGGGCAGCAGGTGCGCCTCCCCGTCGGCGGGATAGCGCGGCAGGTCGTCGAGCCGGGCCGCCAGCCATTCCTGAAGGAGCTGAACGCGCGGCGCGCGCTCGCGGAGCACGTGGCCGTACTCGGCGCGATAGGCGAGCGTCATCGGCGGATCGAGGCCGACGAGGGGCACGCCGGTCGCCGCCAGGGCGTCCAGCATGGCGGCGTTGCGCGTCACCGTGCGGGCATAGGCGCCGAGGAAGCCCAGCACGTGGAGCGGCGTGCCGTTCGCCCTGTAGGGCGCGACCCATGGCCTGAAGCCGAGCCCGACCAGCAGGTCGAGGAGGTCGAGGACGAGCCCCGTCTCGAAGTAGCTGGTGAAGGCGTCCTGCACCAGGATCACGCTTTTCGCGCGCGCGCCGGCGTCGAGCGCCGCGAGGGTCTCGGGATCCGCCCAGCCGAGACCGCGCTGCGCCAGCGCGCGGCCGAGGTCGATGCCGCTCAGCAGCGGCGCATCGACGAGGCCGACGCGGGCCATCGCCGCCCGCGCGCCGGCGCTGCGAACGGCCCGATTGGTGAGGCCCGGCATCCGCGCGAGCAGCGGCATCGCGCCTTCCACGCCGCCGACGAGGTAGTCGCGCGTCGGCCTGAGATAGCGGCTGTAGTACAGCTCGAAGAACTTGGCCCGGAACGTCGGAATGCTGACCTTCACCGGGCACTGGCCGGAGCAGGCATTGCAGGCGAGGCAGCCGTCGAGCGCGTCCTTCACCTCGTGGGCGAAGTCCGGCGCGCCGCGCCGCGCGTCGCGGCTGTTGCGGATGCGGCTCAGCAGCCCGCTCCACCACGACGCGCCCCGCACCCGCCCGGCCTCCGCCACCGGGTCCACGCCGGCGAGCGCCAACAGCCTGAGCCATTCGCGGATCAGGCCGGCGCGCCCCTTGGGGGAATGACGCCGCTCCCGCGTCGCCTTCCACGAGGGGCACATCGGGTCGTTCACGTCGTAGTTGAAGCAGGCGCCGTTGCCGTTGCATGACAGCACGCCGTCGTAGTGCGGGCGCACCCCGTCGGGGATCGCGCGGTCGAACTGCCCGCGCAGGGCGAGGCCGTCGACGCGCGTGAGCGCGCCGGTGGTGGCGATCTTGCCGGGATTGAGGTGCTCGCGCGGGTCGAAGGCCGTCTTGATCGCCACCAGGCAGGGATAGAGCGGCCCGAACACCTCCGGCACGAACTCGGAGCGCATGCCCTTGCCGTGCTCGCCCCACAGCAGCCCGCCGTACCTCGCCGCGAGCGCGGCGACCGCCTCCGTCAGCTCGCGGATCAGCGGCTCCTGGGCGGGGTCGACGAGGTCGAGCGCGGGGCGGACGTGGAGCACGCCGGCGTCCACGTGGCCGTACATCCCGTACTCGAGGCCGTGGGCGTCGAGCAGGTCGCGGAACTCGGCGACGAAGTCGGCGAGGCGCTCGGGCGGCACCGCGCAATCCTCGATGAAGGGCACGGGACGGGCGCGGCCCTCCCCGTTGCCGAGCAGGCCGACGGCGCGCTTGCGCATCTCCCAGATATGCTGGACGCCGGTGCCGGTGGCGAGGGAGTAGCCGAGCCGGGGGGACCCCGGTCCCGCCTCGGCGTCGAGCTTGGCGGTCATGCGCCCCGCCGCACGCGCGACCGCCGCGTCGTCGTCGCCGAAGAACTCGACGAGGTTGATGCCGGCGAGCGGCGCGTCGTCGGCGGGGAAGTAGCGGCTCACCGCCGTCCAGATGTTGTCGTTCCGGGCGAGGTCGAGCACGCGGGTGTCGACCGTCTCGATCGAGGCCGGGCCGAACGCCATCAGCGCCCGCGCGTCGCGCAGCGCGGCGATGAAGTCGCGGTAGCGGACCGCCACCAGCACGGACGCGCGGGGGATCGGCAGCACCCGGACCTTGGCCTCGGCGATGAGGACCAGCGTGCCTTCCGAGCCGCAGATCACGCTGTTCAGGTTGAAGGCGCCGTCCGCGTCGCGGATGTGGGCGAGGTCGTAGCCGGTCAGGCTGCGGTTGAGCACCGGGAAGCGCTCGGCGATGAGGGCGGCGTTGTCGCGCTGGACCCGGTCGACCGCACGATGCGCGGCGCCCACCACGTCGGGGCGCGCCTGCACCGCCACCAGCTCGTCGGGCGAGAGCTTGCGGGACGACCATGGCGTGCCGTCGGGGAACACCACCTCCAGCTCGAGGACGTGGTCGCTCGTCTTGCCGTAGAGCACGGACCCCTGGCCGCAGGCGTCGGTGGAGATCATGCCGCCCAGCGTCGCGCGATTGGAGGGCGCGAGCTCGGGCGCGAAGAACAGCCCGTGCGGCTTGAGAAGGGCGTTCAGCTGGTCCTTGACCACGCCGGCCTGCACCCGCGCCCAGCCTCCTTCGACGTTGATCTCCAGCACGGCGTTCATGAAGCGCGACAGGTCGACGGATACGCCGGGGCCGAGCGAGGCGCCGGTGGTGCCGGTGCCGCCGCCGCGCGGGCGCACGGCGACGGCACGGAACGCGTCGCGCGACAGGGTGCGGGCGATGCGGGACAGGTCCTCCCGCGTGCGGGGGAACAGCACGGCGTCGGGTGCCGCCTGGTACACCGAATTGTCCGTGCCGAGCACGATCCGGTCGGCGGCCGCGTGGCTGATCGCGCCGGCGAACCCGGCGTCGCGCACCGCGTCGAGGAAGCGGAGGGTCTGGTTCGAGGCGTCGGACAAACCCTTGAGCGCCGGTATCATGTTGCCTCCGGTTGGGATGGCGCCTCGCGGGCGGAGCGCTCTCACATGGTGACGAAAGACGATCCCCGTCCAGCGATGCGCGATTGACGCGCCGCGCGCGCAACCTACAACAGGACGGCGCGCAGGGAAGCCGGCATCAAGGCCGGTGCCGCGTCGGTGCCGCGTGGCGGGAGGAAGCGATGGACGCGATCGAGCAGGCCACGATCCGTCGCGTGGCGTGGCGGCTCATCCCCTTCCTCTGCCTCCTCTACGTGATCGCCTTCGTCGACCGCGTGAACGTCGGCTTCGCCGCCCTCACGATGAGCCACGACCTGCACCTGTCGCCGGCCATGTTCGGGTTCGGCGCCGGCATCTTCTTCGTCGCCTACTTCCTGTTCGAGGTGCCTTCCAACATCCTGCTGGAGCGCGTGGGCGCGCGGCTCTGGATCGCGCGCGTGATGATCACGTGGGGGCTGGTCTCGCTCGGCTTCGCCTTCATCCGGACCGCCAACCAGTTCTACCTCCTGCGCGCGCTGCTCGGCCTCGCGGAGGCCGGCTTCTTCCCCGGCGTGATCCTTTATCTCACCTACTGGTTCCCCAAGCGCTGGCGCGGGCGCTTCACCGCCGGCTTCGTCGTGGCGATCCCCATCGCCAGCGCGATCGCTTCGCCGGTGTCGGGGTACCTGCTCGCCATGGAAGGGGTGCTCGGCTTCCATGGCTGGCAGTGGATGTTCATCCTCGAAGCCGTCCCGGCGATCGGGCTCGGCCTCGTCTGCCTCGTCTACCTGACCGATCGGCCCGATCAGGCCCGCTGGCTGGACCCGGCCCAGCGCGACTGGCTCGTGCGGGAGATGGCCGGCGAGCGGGGCCTCCCGCGGTCGGACGGCCCGCGCGCCGTCCTGGTGACCCTGGTGAGCTGGCCGGTCCTGCGGCTCTCCCTCGTCTATTTCGGGCTGACCACCGGCCTCTACGGGATCGAGCTGTGGCTGCCCCAGATCGTCAAGGGCTTCGGGTTGAGCAACATCGGCGTCGGCTTCGTCGCCGCGATCCCCTACCTGGTCGCGGTCGCGACGATGGGCTGGTGGGCGCGCGACTCCGACAGGACCGGCGAACGGTTCGGCCACGTCGCGGTCGCCTGCCTCGTCGGGTTCGCCGGCCTGCTGGTCGCCGGCCTGGTGCACGGCTTCGCGGTGCCCACCATGATCTTCCTGTCGATCGCCATCGCCGGCGTCATGGCCGCCCGCCCCCCATTCTGGCAGATGCCGACCGAGTTCCTGGTCGGCACGCAGGCGGCGGCCGGTCTCGCGGTGATCAACTCGATCGGCAACCTCGGCGGCTTCGTCGGCCCGGCCCTGATCGGCTGGGCGAAGCAGGAGACCGGCAGTTTCACCACCGGCCTGATGGTCTCCGCCCTCACGCTCCTCCTGTCGGCGCTCTTCACCCTGTCGCTCAGGCGAAGCGCGCGCTCGGCGAGCACCCCCCGCTTCGCGCGCACCCCTGCAATCCCATTGGAAACCAACCCATGAAGACATACAGGATCGCCGCCATCCCCGGCGACGGCATCGGCAAGGAAGTGATCGCCGCCGGCATCGAGGTGCTCGGGGCGCTGGCCGACCGGGACGGGGGGTTCGCCGTCGCCTTCGACCATTTCGACTGGGGCTCGGACTACTACAAGGCGCATGGGCTGATGATGCCCGACGACGGGCGCGCGCAAATCAGGCACCACGACGCCATCTTCTTCGGGGCGGTCGGGGCGCCGGACGTGCCGGACCACGTCACGCTGTGGGGCCTGCGCCTCGCGATCTGCCAGCCCTTCGACCAGTACGCCAACGTGCGGCCGACCCGCATCCTGCCCGGCATCACCAGTCCGCTGCGCGCCGTCACAGGCCCCGAGCTCGACTGGGTGATCGTGCGCGAGAACTCGGAGGGCGAGTACGCCGGCGTCGGCGGCCGCGTGCATCGAGGCCTGCCGGAGGAGGTCGCCACCGACGTGTCGATGATGACGCGCGCCGGCGTCGACCGGATCATACGGTTCGCCTTCAGGCTGGCCCAGTCGCGACCGCGCAAGCTCCTGACGGTGGTGACGAAGTCGAACGCCCAGCGCCACGCCATGGTGATGTGGGACGAGATCGCGGCGGAGGTGGCGCGGGACTTCCCCGACGTCGCGTGGGACAAGATGCTGGTCGACGCCATGACCATGCGCATGACGATGAAGCCGGAGTCGATCGACACGGTCGTCGCCACCAACCTGCACGCCGACATCCTGTCCGACCTCGCCGCAGCGCTGGCCGGCTCGCTCGGGATCGCGCCGACCGCCAACCTCAACCCGGAGCGGACCTTCCCCTCCATGTTCGAGCCGATCCACGGATCGGCCTTCGACATCACCGGCAAGGGTATCGCGAACCCGGTTGGGACCTTTTGGACGGCGACGATGATGCTGGAGCACCTCGGCGAGAAGCCGGCCGCCGACCGGCTGATGCGGGCGGTCGAGCGCGTGACCGCCGACCCCGGCCTGCACACGCCCGATCTCGGCGGTCGCGCCACCACGCGGATGGTGACCGACGCCGTGATCGCGGCGATCCGGGGCGACAACGGGTGAAACACCGGCTCCTGGCAGAAGGCGGGGGCACAGGATTCGCGGCCACGCGGCGCGGCGGGCGCAGGCATTGACCCCTGCGCGAGCGGTGCAGGGAAGCCACAGGGTCCGCCGGAACGGCCGGGTTCGGTATCGTGACGGCGGATCATAGGATACGTTCCGGCCACCAAACACACCGGAATGGGTCCCAGAAGGATTTCGATGTCGTTTACCCGAAATCCCGTCCGCCGTCTGCCTCGCCGCGTCGTCACCCTCTCCTTGACCGCGGTATGCTGCGCCGGCGCCCTGGCGGCGTGCTCGACCGTGCCGAGCAGCGGTCCCTCGCGGGCGGCGGTCATCGACATCGGCTCGCGAGCCAATTCCCCTTTCCTCATCGTGCCCATCTCGGACTTCGCGATCGAGACCCTGTCGCATTTCCCCAGCCCGAGCCTTTACGGTCGCTTCGGCGACTACCGTGCCGCCGTGGAGCGGCGCATCGGCATCGGCGACACGATCGGCATCACCGTGTTCGAGGCGGCCGGCGGCGGCCTGTTCTCGCAGCCGGTCTCGGCGGGGTCGGCCACCGGCTCGCATTCCGCCGTGTTCCCGACTCAGCTGGTGCAGCGCGACGGCGCCATCACCGTGCCCTACGCGGGGCGCGTTCACGTCGACGGCCTGACGCCGCAGGACGTCGAGAAGGTCATCGTCGACAAGCTGACCGGCAAGGCCATCGAGCCGCAGGTGGTCGTGACCCTGTCGCGCAACATCGCCAGCAGCGTCACGGTCGGCGGCGAGGCGGTCAAGGGCGGCCGCATCCCGCTGACCGCGCGCGGCGACCGGCTGATCGACGTGATCGCGACCGCCGGCGGCCTCAACCCCAACACGCCGGCCCACGACACCTTCGTCGAGCTGACCCGCGACGGCCGCACGGTCCGGGTGCCGTTCCAGACACTCTTGAACAATCCGCGCGAGAACATCTTCGCCCGCCCCGGCGACACGCTGACGCTGGTGCAATATCCCTTGAGCTTCACGGCGGTGGGCGCGACCCTGCAGAACGCGGTGGTGAAATTCAACGCGAACGGCATCTCGCTGGAGGAGGCGATCGGCAAGTCGTCCGGCTTCGTCGACGAGCGGGCCGACCCCGAAGGCGTCTTCGTGCTGCGCTACGAGCCGGTGGCGATCGCCCGCGCCTACCCCGGCCTGACGCCGCAGCAGGCGGCGCTGAACCTCGTGCCGGTCGCCTATCTCATCAACATGCGCGACCCCAAGTCCCTGTTCCTCGCGCGCCGTTTCGCCGTGCACGACAAGGACATCGTGTTCGTGTCGAACTCGCCCTACAGCGATCTCACCAAGGTGCTGGGCCTCGTCCAGGCGGTCGCCTCGCCGGCGATCCAGGGCGCCAGCGTCGCCTCCACCATCCGCAACTTCTCCGCCACCAACGGCGCGACCGAGGAAGGCCTGATCGCCTCGTCAGCGGCGCCGGCGGTCACCCCGGCTGCTGCCGTGACGGCTCCCCAGTAACAAGCACGCCTCAGTGCCCCTGGTGGCCCGCCCTGATCATCCGGCCCTGGTAGTCGATCACCGCCGTGACCCCGTCGAGCGTGTTGTCGACGAACTCGCGCCATAGCGACAGCGCGGACGGCGGCCGGGCGACGAGCTTGCCGGTCACGTCGTTCAGCTCGAACGTCAGGTCCGCCTCGAACTTGCGCGCGAGCTTCAGCATCGCCTGGTTGTGGCGCAGGCAGAAGATGGTCAGCGTCGCGATCCGGCGGTTGCGCGCCGCCAGCACGACGTGGCCCATCAGCTCCGTGCCGATGCCGCGCCGCCGCCACGGGCGCTCGACGCTGAAGGCCGCCTCGGCGTCCCTGTGGCCCGCGCGCTCCTTCGAGGCGTAGCTCCGCAGCTCCGCCGCGCCCCGGATCACCCCGTCCTCGAAATAGCCGTAGGTGATGGCGCCCTGCCCGAAGCACAATTCCGCGTAGTCGGCGAGGTAGGCGTCCGAAACCTGCAGCCCGTAGCGGTCGTAGCGGGTCTTCGGGTCGAGCCGCACGAGATGGTCGCGGAACAGCGGCAGGTCCGGCTTGTAGAGGCGCCTGGCGGCGTGCGTGTGGTGAAGGATGTCGTCCATACTCAACTCCCGCTCGGCCGACGACCGACAAGTCCGATATTGTGCGTTGCAGCATGAACGGCAAGCGACGCGGGTGCATGGCTGGCCGGCAGCGGCGGCAAGCCGACCCTCGTCAATGAGGGATCGTGGCTCCAGCGGAGGGCCTCACGCGAAATGCTTGGACAGCTTGAGACCCTGCCCCTGGTAGTTCGCGCCCGACGCCTCGCCGTACAAGCGTTCGGGACGCTCCGCCATCGTCTCGTACTCCAAGGTGGCGACCCGCTGCCCGTGATCGAGCAGGAAGGGCACGTCGTGGGAGCGCACCTCCAGCACGATGCGGCTGCCGGCTCCGCCCGCCTCCTCCAGGCCGAAACCCGGATCGAGGAAGCCGGCGTAGTGCGAGCGCAGCTCCCCCACCGACGTGTCGTAGGCGACCATCTCCGCCGCCTCGCTCGGCCCGACGACGACATCCTCGGCGGAGGCCAGGATGTAGAACTCGTCCGGGTCGAGCACGAGGCCGCGCCGGCCGGGGGGCAGCGTCAAGGCTTCCCAGAAGGCGACGCGCGGATGGGCGCCGATCCCGCCCAAGTCGACCAGCCCCGACGTTTTTCGCGCGCGATAGCCGATCACCCCGTCCGGCCGGCCGGCGGGATCGAGGTCGATCGTCACCGGCACCAGGCGGGGGCGCGAGGAGCGCAGCCCCTCGCGGAAGCGCATCTGCGCGAGCCGCGCCCCCGCCGTGAGCCGCACGGGGAAGGAGCGCGGCACCACTTCGGCGTAGAGCGGACCGTGGTAGCCGCGCGGGATCTCGTCAAAGGTGGCGCCGCCGTCGACGATGATCCGCACGAAGATGTCGAGCCGCCCCGACGAGCTTTTCGGATTGGCGCGGGCGTCGACGTGCGGCGGCAGCGCGAGCCCCTCCACCAGGGGGATGACGTGCACGCAGTTGCGCTCCAGGACGGTCGGCCGGGTCAGGTCGACCTCGTGGGTGGACAGGTCGGCGAGCCGTTCGGCCACCGTGCGCCCCGGCCCCGGCAGGAAGGAGGCGGGCAGCCGGTAGGCGAGCGGGCCCAGCCGCAGGTCGAGGCTCGCCGGCTGCACCTGGTCGGCGTCGGGCGCGCCATCGGCCCGGATGACCTTGTTGGCGATCGCGCGCGCGATGTGCTGCGAGGGCCAGATCACGGACATGGAGGCTCCGGGGCGCGCGGGTGGGTGTCGCCGGCTGTCGTCGCACGAACGGGTTAACGAACCTCGGGGACGAGAAGACGGAGGAAAGCCCCTGCCAAAGCGGCACCATCCATGCCACATAGGGACGGTAGCCCATCCCCGTCGGGATCATACCGGACGCGACACGTGATAGAGTGACTGGATGACCAACTCGCCCAGGCCCCTGCGCCCCGCTACCCAGCTCGTCCACGGCGGCACCCTACGCACCCCCTTCGGGGAGATGTCGGAAGCCTTGTTCCTCACCCAGGGCTACGCCTACGAGTCGATGGAGCAGGCCGAGGCCCGCTTCAAGGGCGAGAGCCCCGGCTACATCTACGCCCGCTACGGCAATCCGACCGTCGCGATGTTCGAGGAACGCATGGCGCTGCTGGAAGGCGCCGAGGCGGCGCGTGCGACGGCGTCCGGCATGGCGGCGGTCACCGCCGCCATGATGAGCCAGCTGCGCGCCGGCGACCACGTCATCGCCGCCCGCGCGCTGTTCGGCTCGTGCCTCTACGTCGTGGAGGAGCTGCTGCCGCGCTATGGCGTCGCGACCACCCTCGTCGATGGCGGCGACCTCGATCAGTGGCGCGCGGCCATGCGCTCGTCCACCAAGGTGTGCTTCTTGGAGACGCCGACCAACCCGACGTTGGACGTCTACGACATCGCCGCCATCGCCGCGATCGCGCATGCCGGCGGCGCGAGCTGCGTCGTCGACAACGTGTTCGCGACGCCGATGCAGCAGCGCCCGCTGGCGCTCGGCGCCGACTGCGTCGTCTACTCCACCACCAAGCACGTCGACGGGCACGGCCGCTGCCTGGGGGGCGTGGTGCTCGCGTCCAAGGCCTTCATCGACGCGCACCTGCACAACTACCTCAGGCAGACCGGGCCGGCCCTGTCGCCGTTCAACGCCTGGGTGATGCTGAAGTCGCTGGAAAGCTTGGGCGTCCGCGTCGCCCACCAGACCGCGAGCGCCGCCCGCATCGCCGACGTGCTCGCCGCCGAGCCGGCGGTGAGGCGGGTGATCTATCCCGGCCGCGCGGACCACCCGCAGGCCGACCTCGTCAGGAAGCAGATGTCGGGCGGCTCGACGCTGGTGACCTTCGAGGTCGCGGGCGGCAAGGCCGCCGCCTTCGCGATGGCCAACGCCCTGTCGATCATCAAGATCTCCAACAACCTCGGCGACGCCAAGAGCATCATCACTCATCCCGCGACGACGACGCATCAGCGCTTGAGCCCGGAGGCGCGCCAGCGGATGGGCATCGGCGAGGGCATGCTGCGCCTGTCCGTCGGCCTGGAGGACCCGGCCGACCTGGTCGACGACCTGCGGGACGCGCTGGCCGCCCGGGAGGCGACGGGGATCGCGGCCGAGTGAGGCTTCACGCGATCGATCGGATGACGGCGAAACGGGAATGCCAGCCCGACGCGACGGTGGCGCGGCCGGCCCGTCGAGGCTGGTTGAAGGCTTTGGCCCACTCGTTGCAGTGCCGGAATATGGACAACCGACTCGCGACGGAGCGCTACCGATGCTGATCCGCTACGGATACGAACTCGAATTCTATTGTCCGCAGCCGGTTCAGATGGTTTGCCTGCTCGACACGCACGCCGACTTGGCCCAGCACGTGCGCTGGCAGGGCCCGTTCCGGTCCGACCCGCCCATCGAGAGCCAGATCTACCGCGACGGCTACGGCAACGACGTGCGGCGCTTCATGGCGCCGGCTGGCCTGCTGACGATCTCGCGCGATCAGGTCTTCGAGTGCGACGGCCTCGTCGATCCCGTCCACGCGGACGCCAGGCAGGTGCCGCTGGAGGAGGTCCCTTCGCAGTACCTCGTCTACCTGCTCGGCAGCCGATACTGCGAGACCGACAGGCTTTCCAACATCGCCTGGAGCCTGTTCGGCAACGTGCCGGAGGGCTGGCAGCGCGTCCAGGCGATCTGCGACTTCGTCCACAACCACCTGACGTTCGGCTACCAGTACGCCCGCTCGACCCGCACCGCCTACGAGGCCTACGAGGAGCGGCTCGGCGTTTGCCGCGACTTCGCGCACCTCGCCGTCGCCTTCTGCCGCTGCATGAACATCCCGACGCGCTACGCCAACGGCTTCCTCGGCGACATCGGCGTGCCGCGCGATCCCGCGCCGATGGACTACAACGCGTGGCTCGAGGTCTACCTCGACCACAAGTGGTACATCTTCGACGCCCGTCACAACGTGCCGCGCATCGGTCGCATCACCGTCTCGCGCGGGCGCGACGCCACCGATATCCCACTCGCGACCTCGTTCGGGCCGCACGTCCTCAACGTGTTCAAGGTGTGGACCGACGAGGTCGGCGAGGACGCGCTGCAAGGCGGGAGCCTGCAGCACGCCTGAGCACCGGGCGCTCCACGCCTCGCGATCGACGGCCCTCGCGGGCACCTGGCGGACCGCAGAGTCGGACGGGCGGCGATGTCCGCCCATCGCGACTTCGCCTATGGTCAGGACTTGTCGCGGGATGGCTGCGGCGCGCTCACCGCCGCGCCGGCGTTCGGTTCCTGGGCGGAGGCGGGCGGAACCGCCGGCGACGGACTTGGCGGGACGACCGGCTTCGCCGTCGGGCCGGCCAGGATCGTGGCTCCCGGCGCCGGCAGCCCGGCCGCCGCCGCGGCGGCTTCGGGATTAAGGTGGACCGGCTTGCGCGCGCCCTCGATCGCGACCTTGTCCATGCCAGGCTTGATGATCCGGTACAGCTGGAAGTTCTCGCCCTCGTAGGCGACCTTCAGCTTGTCCGGCATCGGGTTGTCGGAGTCCTCGTCGGTGAACAGCAGGTAGACGTAGTCGTAGGTCTTGGTCCAGTCGTGCCAGTAGCTTGTGTCGTCGGGGCTGCGGCCGACCGCGTCGAGCACCAGCTGGTCGATCGTGGGCGGCGTGCCGTCCTCCGTGTCCACCAAGTGCCGGTATTCCGGACGCACGTGCATGATCTGCTTGCCCTGCGTGGTGAAGGCGGTCGTGATGAGCGCCTGGCGGTCGATGATCGCCATCGACACGGCGTGCACGAGGCCGAGGTGCTCGACCTCGTTGGGCATGTTGTTGTCCATGTAGGCGACGAGGACCTTCGAGCCCTTCTGGATCTTGCGCAGCGATTCCCGCATCTCCAGCGTGTCCGGCGCGGCATTGGCCCAGGCGATGTCGACTTCCGCCACGCGGGCGCCGAGCAGGCCGAGCGACCCGACCAGGAACAGGCGCCGCACGAACTCCTGGCGCATCTCGACCCGGAAGCAGGCGATCGCCATGAAGGCGAGCGAGATCGGCAGTCGCTGGTCAGCGAGGTAGCTCGCGAACAGCATGCGCGGCATCGCCATGTAGATGACGGCGCCGACGATCAGCATCGGCACCAGGAAGGGATGGAAGCGCAGCATGCGCTGCCGCGCCGCCCAGATGCCGGCGACGACCACCACGGCGGTCAGCAGGAAGGCGACGATGTCGGAGTAGGTCTCGACGACGAAGATCAGCCCGTCGAGCTTGCCGAGCGACTCCCAATCCCACTCGTGGGCGTGGCCCCAGGTGGAGCTCGTGAGCAGGACGGGCACCAGCAGCAGGAAAGGCAGTCCCGCGCAGCAGAACCTCAGCGCGCGCAGCCGCCAGGACGAACGGTCGACCGCCAGCGCGTACCAGATCTCGAACGCCATCAGGCCGAGGCCGTACACGCCCACCACGAAGAGGTGGCAGAAGTAGAGCGTGACGGCGAACAAGGCCGAGACCGCGTATCGTGCGGGCCAGCCCTTCTCCCGCAGCATGACCCAGCTCGCCAGACCCCATAGCGCCAGGCCGATCCCGAAGAAGTAGTTCATCACGCCGATCAGGAACATGTAGTTGTAAAGCAGAGGAAAGGCGATCAGCGGCAACATCGACCAGCGCCGGAACAGCGCCCTGTTCAGCGCGAACGTGCCGGACATGATGAGGAAGAAGATCACCACGGTGAAGATCTGGCTGGCGAGGTAGACGTTCACGAACTTCGCGATGACCGGGACGATCAAGTCCATCATCAGGTTGGGCAGCATCTCCCAGTCGATCTCGTAATATTTGGCGAGGTTGGCGTTCTGTCCCTGGTCGGCGATGACCAGCATGCGCGACACGTGGTTGGCGTAGTCCTCCAGCGGCGGCAGGGGATGGGTCAGCACCGGGATGATCGAGATGAGCAGGAAGACCAGGAAGATCACCACGCCCTGAACGCCGGTCCACTCGCGCTTGGCGACGCCCGCCGCCGGGGTCGTCGAGGTCGCGTGCACGGCGTCAATGGTCATCACGTGTCCTGTCGCGGCGGAAGGCCCGAAGATCATGCCTGGATGAGGCTCGGAAGGGCGAGGCTCGCGAAAGCATCGCACTCGACGGTGCAGTGCGATACCACGTCGATCCCGCCCTTGCTATCGACGCGAAATGACAACGCCCAACGGAAATCCGCCGATCGCGAACACCGTTAATCCTTTGTTCAGGCTGGTGGCGACTTTGCCACGTGTTCGCTGAACGGGACCTGATCGCCGCACCGCACGCGGCGATCTCGATGAAGGATTCGCCGGCGAGGGTCTGCGGAGACGGAACCCCCGGGAACACCGAGCCGTTTCCGAACTTGGCGAGGGTCGGGCGTCCAGCCATCACGATCGGGCTACCCGGGGAGCCCCACCGCCGCAGCCCACGGGACCCTTGATGCGCCTGTTCTCCTGCCAATGCTGTTCGCAGATCCTGTTCTTCGAGAACATTCGCTGCGAGCGCTGCCTGCATCCCCTCGGCTTCTGGCCGGACGACGCGCAGCTGAGTGCGCTGGAGGCGGCGCCGGACAGCACCGGCGACACCTGGGTCGCCGTCGGCGGCGACGGGCGTCGCTTCAGGCAGTGCGCCAACGCGCGACACGACGTCTGCAATTGGTTGGTCGACGCGGGCTCGGGCGAGACGATGTGCGCCGCCTGTAAGCACAACCGCGTCGTGCCCGAACTCGGCAGCGAGGAGCGCCGCCTCGCCTGGCGCAAGATCGAGCTGGCCAAGCACCGCCTGTTCTACACGCTCTACAAGATGCGGCTGATCCAGCGGGTCGACACGTTGGCGCCCGGCGAACCGCTGGTCTTCCAGTTCCTGGCCGACACGCCCAACGTCGCCGGGCACAAGGTAATGACCGGTCATGAGGACGGCGTCATCACCATCGCGCTGAGCGAGGCCGACGACGCCGAGCGCGAGATCCGCCGCAAGGCGATGCGCGAGCCCTATCGTACCCTGCTCGGCCACTTCCGCCACGAGGTCGGCCATTATTTCTGGGACAGGCTGATCCGCGATGGCGATCACCTGAAGGCATGCCGCGCCGTGTTCGGCAACGACGAGGAGGACTATCAGGCCGCCCTGAAGCGCCACTACGAGAACGGCGCGCCCGTCGACTGGCAGGAGAACTTCGTCAGCACCTACGCGACGGCGCACCCGTGGGAAGACTTCGCCGAGACGTGGGCGCACTATCTCCACATCGTCGACACGCTGGAGATGGCGCGCGCCTTCGACATGAAGCTCTCGCCCTCCGTCGACAAGGACCGGGAGTTCGCCGTGCATTACGGTGACGATCCCTACGATGCCCCCGACATGCAGTCGCTCATCGACGTCTGGCTACCGGTCAGCACGGCGCTCAACTCGATGAACAAGGCGATGGGCAAGGACGACCTTTACCCCTTCGTGCTCTCGCCGGCGGTGGTCGAGAAGCTCGCTTTCATGCACGACCTGGTCGGCCGTGCCGCCGAGCGGGGCTGACCGGTCGGCAGGAGGACGCGTCCGACGGCGGTCGATCAGGCCGCCGCCAGCCCGACGCGGGCGAGGAGGCCTCGCCGCCGGGGCGCTTCCAACAACCCCCAGTCGTCGGCGATGTGCCACGTCGCGCGAATGCCGGCGGGCAGGAAGAATGGCGCCGGCGGATCGGCGTCGTCGACCGGGATGCCGTGGGACAGGCCCGGCACGCTGTAGTCGACAAGGCAGACGCGGTCATCGGTGTCGCGCCACGCGCGTCGGGTGGCGGGGCCGACCCTTGTTTCGTGAGGCGCCGCGGCGCCGAGCCCGTGGACGTTGGCCCACTGCTTCACGAGCTCGCCGGCGTTGATCGGTTTCACGGTGGTGTCGGCATCGCCGTGCCAGACCGACACGGCCGGCCAGGCGCCGTGGTGGTCGGAGGCGGACCGCACGAGATCGCCCCACGCCTTCGCGTCCTTGATCCTGCCCATGTACATGCTTTCGAGCGCTTCCGACGTGCTCGACGCGGTACCGTAAGGCAGCCCCGCCACGATCGCGCCGCCAGCGAACAGTTCGGGGTAGCTCGCGAGCATCGCGCCAGCCATGGCGCCGCCGGCCGACAAGCCGCAGATGAAGATCCGGCCCGGATCGATGGCGAGCGTGGCGACGGCGTGGTCGATCATCTGGCGGATCGAGCCGGCCTCGCCCTGGCCGCGACGCGTGTCGTCGTCCGCGTACCAGTTGAAGCAGGTCCGCTGATTGTTGCCGCCCTGCTGCTCGGGATAGAGCACGACGAAGCCGTGCCGCTCCGCCAGTTCGCCCCATCGCGCGCCGATCTCATAGCCCTTGGCGCTCTGGCCGCAGCCGTGGAGCACGACGACGAGCGGGCGGGGTGCGGAAGCCTGCGAAGGTCCGTGCGCGGGGGCATGGACGTACATCTTGAGGGCGCCGGGATTGGTGCCGAAGTCGACGACAGGATGGAGGACCGTCGGCGCCGCGCGCGAAGCGTCGCCGTCGTTCACCGGTGCCTTGATGTCCCAAGCGCTGCTCATCGATCCCATGCCTCGCCTCACCCTTCGATGGTGCACTGCAATACAAGCGCTGGGAGTGAAGTGGGTTCCGCGCGGGCGGCCGCCGTCCGCCGGCAAGGTTAACCATCGCACCTCGACGATGGGGCGGCGCGACCTCGGGTGGAGGATGGTCGCGCACGCGGTGCCATCCCTCGCGCGCAGGTCTCGGCCGGCGGGCTTGGCTCGGGGGGGTGCCGTGACTAGATCAAGGGCTCACGATCGAAGGGGAACGCAGGTGAACGACGATCCGAAGACCACGATGCCCGAGGCCGTTCTGCCGCGTCGCGCGATCACGGCGGCGGCGCAGCGGGCGTTGGAGGAGGCGGCGGAGCGCCGGCGTCTCGCCGCCGAGGCGGCGGCCCGACCCCGGGAAATCGACGGTCGCGGCGGGGCCGAGCCGGTGCGGTTCGGCGATTGGGAAGTGAAGGGGCTGGCGGTGGACTTCTGATCCGCCATGTCCTCGACGGCGAGCCGGGTTACGCCGGCAACGCCGCCTTGGCCTTCTCGACGATGGTGGCGAACACGGCCGGCTCGCGGATCGCGAGATCGGAAAGCACCTTGCGGTCCATGGCGATGCCGGCCCTGTTGAGGCCGTCGATGAAGCGGGAATAGGGCAGGCCGAGTTCGCGGACGGCGGCGTTGAGGCGCTGGATCCAGAGCGCGCGGAAGGTGCGCTTCTTCACGCGGCGGTCACGCGTCGCGAACTGCATGGAGCGGTCGACGGCGGCCTTGGCGGCGCGGATCGTGTTCTTGCGACGACCGTAGAAACCGGTGGCGGCCTTGAGGGTTTTCTTGTGCTTGGCATGGGCGGCGACGCCGCGTTTCACGCGAGCCATGGTGGCGATCTCCTGTTGATGGACGGAATGGCGGGAAGGTCTTCAGCCGTTGGGCAGGAAGAACTTCTTGACGTTGTCGCCGTCGCTCTTGAACAGGACCGATGTGCCGCGCAGGTTGCGGATTTGCTTGGTCGTGCGCTTGATCATGCCGTGCCGCTTGCCGGCCTGGGCATACACCACCTTGCCGGTTCCGGTGATCTTGAAGCGCTTGGCGGCGCCCGACTTCGTCTTCAGCTTGGGCATTTCGCTCTCCGTGGGGTTCTGAGGCCCATCTTGGCTGCTCAGGCGACGATCAGTCCGCCGCCTCCGCTCCGGAAAAGGAACGAGCACAGGAACCGCCACGGCAGCCCTGTCGGCCGGGCGGTTCACGAAGCGGCGCTTATTGCGCCATCGCCGGGATAATGCAAGGGAATACCTGTTTTCCGCGCCGCAGCGCGCCCACGGGCGTCCGTCGAACGGTCGGGCCGGCCGGACGCAGTCCGACATCGCAGGAGTCGCCATGATCCAAACACCCGCCGTGATCGTCCCCGCCATCATCTTCCCGGCCATCACCGCCTTCTACGGCTCCATCCTCGCCCTGATCCTCGTCGGCCTGTCCGCGTGGGTCATCGCCGGGCGAGGCAGCACGAACACCATGCTCGGGGATGGCGGCGACTCGTCCATGACCCGGCGCATCCGCGCGCACGCCAACTTCATCGAATACGTGCCGTTGGCGCTCGTGATCATCGCGCTCCTGGAGGAGTCGGGCGCCGGCCACGGCCTCGTCCGCATCCTCCTCATCGTCCTGGTCATCGCGCGCATCCTCCACCCGTTCGGCATGCTCGCCCCCGACAAGACACCCCAGCAGCTCGCCTGCCGCGGCGGCGGCATCGGCGGGACGCTCCTCGTGATCGTCGTGGCGGCGCTGGATCTGCTGTTCCGGTCGGCGTGACGCCCCACCCCGCGGGAACGCCACGTCCCTTGCCAAAACACCATGTCGCGCGTAGGGGAAAGGTCCCTCCCGTCGGTCAGGTCCCGCAGGCCGCGCGTTCGCGCCGCCTCCCGGCTCACATCCCGAGCCGGCCGCCCTGGCTCTCCCCCACAGGCATTGACGCCCCATGACGACCGATCTCGCACCCGAAGACCTCGCACCCGAACAGCTGACTGAACTCCCGCCGATCAATTACCCCAAGGAGATCAAGCTCGCCGACCTGAAGGACAAGTCGCCCACCGAACTCCTCGCCTTCGCGGAGGAGTACGAGGTCGAGAACGCGTCCACGCTCCGCAAGCAGGAGCTGATGTTCGCCGTGCTCAAGCAGCTCGCCTCCCGCGAGATCGAGATCGTCGGGGTCGGCGTGATCGAGGTGCTGCAGGACGGGTTCGGCTTCCTCCGCTCGGCGGATGCCAACTACCTCGCCGGCCCCGACGACATCTACGTCAGCCCCTCGCAGATCCGCCGCTTCGGGCTGCGCACGGGGGACACGGTGGAGGGGCTGATCCGCTCCCCCAAGGAAGGCGAGCGCTACTTCGCGCTGCTGAAGGTCAACTCGATCAACTTCGAGGAGCCGGAGAAGGCCCGCCACAAGGTCAACTTCGACAACCTGACCCCCCTCTACCCCGAGCGGCGCCTGAAGCTCGAGATCGACGACCCGACGCGCAAGGACCTGTCGAACCGGGTGATCGACATCGTCGCCCCGATTGGCTTCGGCCAGCGCGCCTTGATCGTGGCGCCGCCGCGCACCGGCAAGACCGTGCTGCTGCAGAACATCGCGCAGTCGATCACCGCCAACCATCCCGACAGCTACCTCATCGTGCTGCTGATCGACGAACGGCCGGAGGAGGTGACGGACATGCAGCGCTCGGTGAAGGGCGAGGTGGTGGCCTCAACCTTCGACGAGCCGGCGACCCGCCACGTCGCGGTCGCCGAGATGGTGATCGAGAAGGCCAAGCGGCTCGTCGAGCACGGGCGCGACGTCGTCATCCTGCTCGACTCGATCACGCGGCTGGGCCGCGCCTACAACACCACCGTGCCCTCGTCCGGCAAGGTGCTGACCGGCGGCGTCGACGCCAACGCCCTGCAGCGGCCGAAGCGCTTCTTCGGCGCGGCGCGCAACATCGAGGAGGGCGGCTCCCTCACCATCATCGCCACCGCGCTGATCGACACGGGCTCGCGCATGGACGAGGTGATCTTCGAGGAGTTCAAGGGCACCGGCAATTCCGAGATCATCCTCGACCGCAAGGTGGCGGACAAGCGGACCTACCCGGCGCTCGACATCGCGCGCTCCGGCACCCGCAAGGAGGAGCTGCTGGTGCCGGCCGACATCCTGAAGAAGATGTACGTGCTGCGCCGCATCCTCAACCCGATGGGCACCGTCGACGGCGTCGAGTTCCTCCTCGGCAAGCTGCGCGACACGCCGAAAGGCAACAGCACGTTCTTCGAGTCCATGAACACCTGAGTCCAAGAACACCTGATCGATGAACACCTGAGTCGACGGACACCTCTGCCGGTGGACGTCGCCTCGTGACGCCTACTTGGCGCTCAAGCAGGTCCGCGTCGCCGCGAGCGCCGACGCGGCGTCCGGCGTCGGGAAGGTCGCCTCGCCCTGCGCGAGGCGCACGGTGATCGCCGGGGCGGCGCCCAGCAGTTCGACGAGCGGCCCGGCGTTGTTGAAGGTGTAGCTCAGCGTCTCCGCGTCGCCGACCCAGCCCGCCTGGCCCGCCAGGGCCTTGTCGCCGATGACCAGGTCCACGGCGACGGGTTCGCCCGCCTTGAAGTGCCAGTCCTGGTAGCTGAGCGTCACGATCAGGCTGGTGGCGTAGCCGCTGTCGAACACCCCGTAGACGATGGCGCCCTTCTTGTTGGCCTTGTCGATGGACTGGCGCCCGGCCACGCAGACGCCGTTGGACGGGGTCGGCGTGATCGACCATCCGCCCACCGTCGTGGCGGCGAGGGCCGTGCCGCAGCCGGCGAGGGCCAGGATCGCGCAGGCGGCGACTTTCCGCATCGTTCACTCCTTAACAACGCGCGAGCCATGCCACCGATGGGCGTCGCGCGTCCAGGGGGACGGCGAGGCATTCACGCGCTCGACGCTCCGGCGGCGACGAGGAAGGCGTTCATGGTCGCGACCTCCTGCCGCCCACCGGCGAAATCGCCGGCGAGCCGATCGTACAAGGCCGCCGCCCCCTCGAACATGGTGGCGGCGGCCGGGTCGTCGGCGAGGAAGGCGGCGATTTCCCGCATCTCGCCGGACCAGCGGTAGGCTTTCGGGACCATGTCCGGAAGCGCGTCCTTCAAGCGGGCGAGGAGCTGGGGTTGGCTTTCCGCCAATTCGGCGCGCAGCGCCTCGTCCGCACCGGCGCGCGTCGACGCCAGCACCATGGCGGCGGCGAGCGCGGTCAAACCCTTGGTGAGCATGGCGTAGGACATCTTCAGCGCCGAGGCGGCACCGATCGGCCCGGCCATAAGCCTGAGGTCGATCCCGAGATCCCGCAGGCGGCCGAGCGCGGCGGCGGCCTCGCCCGACGCGTAGAGCCTCGGCCCGACCGCGCCCGGACGCGGCGGCGCGCCGATGATGCAGCCATCGACGAACGGCGCACCCGTTCCCGCGATGATCGCCGCCACGCGCACGACGGTGCGCACATCCACCGCGTTGCAGTCGACGAACACCGGCTTGGTCGCCGCGGCGGCGAGCGCCGGGGCGAACCGTTCGGCGACCGCCGTCGCCTCGTGCGGCGGCACCACGGAAAGGATGATGTCGGCCGCCGCGATCTCCGCGTCGTCGGCCGCGACCATCCCGGCCTCCTCGGCCCGCGCGCGGCTCCCCGCGCTGCGCCCGACCAACGAGGTGAGGACGCGCGATCCATGCTCGGCGAGCCGGCGCCCCAAGCCGCTCCCCATCGCGCCCGGTGCGAGAACGGCGATCGTTGACTGCATGGACCCTCTCCCGGCCGACATCGTGGGGCACGACGTGCCTTTTTCAGCCATGCCACCGACGCGGCGTCGATGTCCATCCGCCGCTCGGCGATCGGATCGGAGCCATCTTCGCCCGAGCCGGGCGATGGCGCATCATCGCACGGAGCGACGGTCGCAGCAGCGACCGAATCAATCGCTCAAGGACCAGCGTGGCAGGCAGTATCGATGCTTGCTTCCCGATCTATTAACAGGAACGGACAAGAAAGGAGCCAACAAGGGCGAATATCCTCAAGACGACCCTTGACGCGGGCGCGACGGCGCCGACACCCGTCGCCGGGGTCGCGACGGTTCCCAGCCTGGCTGACGCACGCGGCTCGGCGGCGGCCCTTTCGGCGGCGGTCGTGGGTTCGGTGATCGTGGTGTCGGGGCGCGCCCGACGTGGCGACAGCTACGGTGCCCATGGACCGGACGGCTAGCGATCAACCGCTGGACGGTCGGTCCTCGAAGGTCTGCGAAGCCCTTCGTCGGAGTCGGGCCACGGTTCGCGAGATCGGAGCATCAGCCCATCAGGTGCACGATCTCCAGCAGCACGCCGGACACGTCGGCGCGCTCCTCCACGCGTGACAGCGCCTGGCGGATCGCGGCCGACTTCGCCTGCTCGGCCGCCAACCGCGCCTCGGCCAAGTCGGCCCGCGCCTCGAAGTCCCTGAGTTGCTCGACGAGCGACAGGGCGGCCTTGGCGAGGTTCGCCGCGGCGGGTGGCTCCACCTCGGAGAGGCGCACCAGCGTCAATATGGCTTCGACGAACATGGTCGAGGCAGTTCCCATGGACCGCTCACTGATGCGCGGCAGGATAGAGGGGAAGGCGCTACGATTCCATTATGGTCTTGCCGTGCCGTGACGGAGCCGGCGCGCGCCCGGTCAGTGGGCGTCGCGCCCCATGGCAAGGCGATAGTCGGGGATCAGCTCGCCCGGCGTGCC
This sequence comes from uncultured Beijerinckiaceae bacterium, assembly GCA_964244495.1. Lineage (GTDB taxonomy): Bacteria > Pseudomonadota > Alphaproteobacteria > Rhizobiales > Beijerinckiaceae > RH-AL1. Next base: position 14,673 of record CAXTIU010000008.1, on the reverse strand, counting down.
GATGGCTCGGACCGACCCGTCGTCGATCCAGATCAGCCGGTCGCAGAGCGCCTCCAGGGTCGCCAAGTCGTGGGACACCACCAGGATGGTGCCGTGCTTGGCGAAATCCTTGATGTAGGCGTCGCACTTGGCGCCGAAGGCGGTGTCGCCGACCGAGAGCGCCTCGTCGACGATGAGGATGTCGGCGTCGGCGTGGGCGCAGATCGCGAAGGCGAGCCGGGCGAACATGCCCGACGAGTACATCTTGAGCGGCTGGTGGAAGAAGTCGCCGATGTCGGCGAAGGCGGCGATCGAGTCCATCCGCGCCAGGATCTCGGCCTTCTTCAGGCCGAGGATGGCGCCGCCGATGAGGGCGTTCTCGCGGCCGGTCAGGTCGTTGTCGAAGCCGGCTCCCAGCGCCAGGATCGGCGCCAGCCGACCGTTGATGACGGTCTCGCCGTGGGTCTGGGCGGTGATGCCGCACAGGATCTGCAGCAGCGTGGTCTTTCCGGCTCCGTTGCGGCCGATGATGCCCACGCACTCGCCCTTGTCGACGACGAAGGACACGTTGCGCAGCACCCAGTGCTCTTTGTAGAACTGGTGCCAGTGGCCGAACAGGGTCTGCTTCAGCTGGTCGTTGCGGTGCATGAACAGCTGGAACGCCTTGCCGACGCCGTCGCAGCGGATGATCGGTTCGGTCCGGGCGAGCGGCTCAGATGACATCGACGAAGATGGCCTTGTAGCGCATGAAGAAACGGTAGCCGAAGCGGAACACGACGAGCGAGACGAGGGCGGTTCCGCCGTACAGGAGCAGTCCCGGCGCGTGGCCGCGGATGAGCGCGTCGCGGATCATCTCGACGTAGTTGCCCATCACGTTGAGGTGGACCCACACGCGCAGGTGCGGCGGCACGTCGTCGATCGAGTAGAAGATCGGCGTCGCGAACATCAGCACCGGCACGATCGAGATCATCAGGTGCGCCACGTCGCGGGTGAAGGACCCCAGCGCCATCAGGAACCAGCAGGCGCCGAGCAGGAACAGCACGAGCGGCGCCACGATGAAGGGCAGCAGCAGCGCGGTCCACGGCAGCCCACGGGTGATCACCACGGTGAACAGGGTGAGGATGGCGAACGAGATCGCGGCGTAGGTCAGCGCCCGGATCGTCGCCGTCCAGGCCAGCGTCTCGCTGGGGAAGATCGACTTCTTGATGAAATGCACGTGCTCGTGGAGCAGGCCCGGCGAGCGGTAGGCGAGCTCCGAGAACAAGTTGAACACCGTCAACCCGGCGAAGATGGAGAGCGCGTAGGTCTGCAGGCCGCCGGCCCTGGCGGATTGGGGCACGCCGACCGCGTTGGAGAAGATGATCGTGTAGGCGGTGAGCATCACGAGCGGCCCGAAGATCGCCCACAGCCAGCCGAGGATCGAGCCGCGGAAGCGCGCCGCCAGTTCGCGGCGCACCACGGCGCGGATCAGCTCGCGGTAGTGCCACGCCCGCTCCAGCGGCGTGACCAGGCCCAACTGGAATGGCGGGCGACGGGCGTCGCGCCGACGATCCCCGGATGTCGCGTGGTAACCGGCAGCGGGGTGTCCCATCGTGCCGGTGCCCTGCGACAGACGCTCGGGCGCGGCGGCTTGATTGGCAAGGGCTTTCATCATGCCGATGGAGATAGACCAGTTCGGTCCTATCCCGTCAACGCGTCGGCTCCCGCGACGGCGTCATCCTCGGCCGTCCGACGCGGTTGGCGGCGGAGCATGGCAGAAAGGCCACGCGCCTGCTTCGTCTCCACCCCCTCGAAAGTTAAGCTTGGTTCCGGAACCCCGGCCGCCGGACGCCCGTTGGCCTGCCACGCTAACACCCATGAAGGAGACGGACATGGACAAGGAACACATCAAGGGCGCGGCCGACAAGGTCAAGGGTGCTGTCAAGGATGCCGTCGGTAGCGCGACCGGCAACGAGAAGCTGCAGGCCGAGGGCAAGGCCGACAAGGCCGCCGGCTCCGCCCGCCAGACGGCTGGCGATGTCAAGGACGCCGGCCGCAACGTCGCCGACGCCGTCAAGCGCTAGGCGCGAGGGATGCAATTGGAAGGGCCTGCCGGTCTCGCCGGCGGGTCCTTCCTCATGTTCGAGCCGGGGACTGATCGATGGCCAGCCGACGCATCTACGCGAGTTCGAGCGGCGACACGTGGGATCTCGTGCGCGATCAAGCGACCGGCCGTGTCGGCGTCCTACACACGGCGAACGAGGCGAGCGGCGGCGCCAGGGCCGAGTTCGACCTCGACGCTTTCTTGCCCCGGAGCAAGGGCAGCGCCGAGAACCTCGCGCTCCAGGCGCTGATCGGCACGCTGGTCGACGGTCGCGATTGAGCCGACGACCGCCTCGTGCTCGGTCAGCCTGCCCGCCGGATACTCCTCGTCGCCACCATGCGCGACGAAGGCCCCTTCGTCCTGGAATGGGTCGCCTATCACCGCAGCATAGGCTTCACCGACGTCCTCGTCTGCAGCAACGATTGCGCCGACGCGTCCCCCGCGTTGCTCGATCGGCTCGAGGCGATGGGACACGTCACACACCTGCGCACGGTGGTTCCGGCCGGCGTGCCGTCGCAGCTCGCGGCCTACGCCGCCGCCGCCGCGCACCCGCTGATGGCGCAGGCGGACTGGGCGATGGTGCTCGACGCCGACGAGTTCCTCAACGTCCACGCCGGGAGCGGCCGCGTCACGGACCTGATCGACGCCGTGCCGGACGCCACCGCCTTCCTCGTCAACTGGCGCATCTTCGGCAGCGGAGGCGTCGAAGCCTGGACGCCGGGGCTCGTCACCGAACGCTACACCGCCGCCGCGCCGCGCGCCCACGGCGTCAACAACCCGTACAAGACGCTGTTCACCCGCATCGACGCCTACGGCTGCAAGCTGGGGTCGCACCAGCCCCGCTTCCCCCACGCGGACGCGCTCGGCTCCTTGCGCTACGTCGACGGCGCCGGCCGGCCCCTGCCCGCCCATTTCCATGATGAATCGCGGCGGGACTTCCTTCAGTCGGAGACCGGCTCGGTGCGTTGGGACCTCGCCCAGGTCAACCATTACAACACCCGCTCGCGCGACGACTACATCGTCAAGCACCGGCGCGGCGGCGGCCACGGCGTGGACTGGGACCGCGACACCTGGTGGCCGGTGTTCGACCGCAACGAGGAGCGAGACGCGACCATCCTCCCCAAGATCGCCGGCGCGCGCGCCCTGCTCGACGCCATGGGCGCCGACCCGATCCTCCACGCGCTCCAGGAGGAGTGCTGCCGACTCTACGGCGGCCATCTGGCGGGGCTGAAGGCTCAGTGACGATCCGTGGCTGAGGAGCCTTTCGCCTTCGGCATCCCGCTGGTCGCCCGGGCGTCGGCACGCGATTGGGAACTGGTGCGGGCATTGCTGGCCCTGACCCTCGCCTCCGTCGCGGCACAGACCGCCGGCGGCGCCCGCGTCGTCGTCGCCGGCCATGATGAGCCGAATCTTGACGCGGCCTTCGAGTTCCTGCGCGCCGACTGGGATCCCGACGAGGGCCGCGCCGCCAACCTCGACAGCGGTCGCAAGAAGAGCCTGATCAGCGCGCACGTGCTGGCACGGGGCGGCGGCCTGCTGATGCTGCTCGACGCCGACGACTGGGTCGACGTCCGCACCGTGGCGCGGGCGCGCACCGCGATCCGGCCGGCCGACGTCGGCGGGGTGATCGAGCGCGGCTACGCGACCGATCTGCGCGGCCTGCGCGCGCTCGCCCTGCCCGACGCGACGTATTTCGACAGGGGATTCGACAAGCTGTGCGGATCGAGCACGATCGCCCGGCTCGACCCTCGCGCGGAGGCTCCCATCCGGCGCGACCCGTACGCCGTCCTTCACGAGCATTACCAATGGGAGATGGTGTGCCGCGCCCAAGGCGTGTCGTGGACCTCGTTGCCGCTCGTCGGCAACTACGTCGTCAACACCGGTTCCAGCCATTCCGAACTTCACGGCGCCTTCGCGCCCTGGCGGGCCGACTTCAACCGGGGCGTGGCACGCGACGGGTTCGACGCCGACGACGCGTTCCTGTCCCGCTTCGGGCTGTCGCGGGACGCGTTGCGCCCGCTCCGGGAAAGGCTCGCTCACACGTAGTTCGGCCGCCCCCGGGCCGCGCCGACCATCACGCCCCGACCCGCGGCTGGCAGGCGGCTGGCCGTTGGATGCCTTGCCGGCGGCCACCGTCCGGCCGAACGAGGAGGATCGGCGCGCGGTCCGAACCCACGACCTCCGAGCCGCCTTCGGTGAGGCCGGCCGGGCGGCGGGCCTTCCCGGACACGTCGTCTCCATCCGACCCCTCCGGCACGGGACGAAGGATGGGCGCGTTCACGATGCGCGCGAACGACGTTTGCCCACCGCTTCCGTCGCGACTATCGTGAGGGCGCGTCGCCGGCCGGCCCCGAGTCGACCACGGCGCGCGTAACGGTGCGGTCCCGTCGACCGCGCCGCGAGTCGGAGTTCACGGCATGAACGCAGCGCGGAAGACCCCAGCCGAGGTGGCGCGACGGCTGGGCGCCAAGAAACGCGCCGGCGAGGAACCGAGTCCCTGGCGGCGTGAGACGTTCACCCTGCCGCGCCAGGAGGCCCGGGCCAAGGCGCACGAGTGGTTCTCGGCCTTCCCCAAGGCGGCCTACATGACCGAGATCGAGTTCTGGCGCGAGCGGCCGGACGGTCAGATCGAGTTCACCATCCGCCGCCTGCCCAGCGCGGACTGACGCAACCCATCCGACACCGGCGCAGCGCTCCTCGGACGGATCCCGTAGCCTGACGATATCGTCTCACCCCACCACGTCCGGCGTGCGCCAGCCGAGGTGCTGCCCGGCGTCGACCGCGATCATCTGGCCGGTCACGCCGCGCGCTTCAGCGAGGTAGAGCACCGCGGCGGCGACCTCGTCGGGATGAACGGCACGGCGCAGCGGCACGCCGTCCACCTCGTGCGAGAAGCCGGCGTCGCCCTCGTGCGGGTTGGGCAGCACGGGACCGGGGCCGACCGCGTTGACGCGCACGCCGCGATCGGCGAAGGCCTGCGCCATCGTCCGCGTCGCTGTCCAGAGCGCCGATTTCGCCAGCGTGTAGGAGAAGTGGCGGGGGTTCGCGCGCAGCACGCGCTGGTCGACGAGGTTGACGATGCCAGCGTCCGCGCCGGCCCGCGTCAGGGCGCTCGCCTGCGCCGCGAAGCGGCCCGCCAGCAGCACCGGTGCCCGGAGATTGACCGCGAACTGCCGGTCCCACAGGTCGAGGTCGATGGCCTCCACGGCGTCGGCCTCGAAGATGGCCGCGTTGTTGACGAGCAGGCGCAGGGGGCCGAGCGCGGCGGCCGCCTCGTCGACGAGGGTGAGGCAGGCGCGGGCGTCGGCGAGGTCGCCGACGACGACGGTCGTTCGCGCGCCGCTCGCGGCGAGCCGCGCCGCAGCCACCGCCGCCGCCGCCGCCGAGCGCGGGCTGGCGTGCAACGCCACGTCCCAGCCGGCCCCGACGAGGTGCTGCGCGATGGCCAGCCCGATGCGCCGCGCGGCACCGGTCACCAGCGCCGCGCCGCGCCGCGAGCCGGGCGAGCGCGTCGGATCAGCGCCGGAGGAAGCAACCATTCGTTCACCACGTCCCGAAACAGCTCCGCGAGCGACCGCGCCCGACGACTTCGTGAAGACCGCGATCGCCACCGTTCTACTCGGATGGTGACCGGTTTACTGTGCGGCTTGCCCAACAACGCAAGTCAGTCGAGCACATTAACAGCAGTCAACCATCTTCCTCCAAGTTTTAGTAACGTTGACGCCGTATCCCAAGGGCGCGGCACGCTTCGCTCCGGAGATTTCCATGAACCGCGTCATCCTGGCCACAACGGCCCTCTGCGTCGCGTCGGCCAGCAGCCTGCCGGTCGCCGCGGCGGACCTTCCCTCGCGCTACGCGCCGCCCCAGCCCTACTACGATCCCGTTCCCGTCTTCACCTGGTCGGGCCTCTATGCCGGCGTCAACGGCCAGCTCGGCGTCGGCAGCTACACCTCCGCCTCCCGCTCGTTCGGTTCGCCGTTCGGCGGCCTCGGCGGCGCCACGATCGGCTACAACTACCAGCAGGGCAAGCTGCTCGTCGGCGCCGAGGGCGACATCGCCTTCGGGTCGATCAGCGGCTCGAACGGCGGGATCAACACCTCGACCTCGGCCGCCACCCACGGGTTGGGGACGGCCCGCGTCCGCGTCGGCTACGTGTGGGACCGCGCCCTCCTCTACGTCACCGGCGGCTACGCGGGGACCCAGCTCAACGGCAAGCTGAACGACTTCAACGGCTCGCCGAACCTGCAGCTGGAGCAGTCGCACTACCTCAACGGCTTCGCCGTCGGCCTCGGCGTCGAATACGCGCTGACCACCAAGATCTCGGTCAAGGGCGAGTACCTGTTCACCGGGTTCGGGTCGACGAACTACTTCGGCGGCACCCGCGACAGCACGGGTCTCGGCGAGAATATCAGCCTGCTACGTGCCGGCTTGAACTATCACTTCTAGGGAAAGCGCCGGCCTAGCCGGCAAGCGCGGCGTGCGAGTGCCGCTCCACCAGGGCGGCCCGGAGCTTCTCCATCGCGCGGCTCTCGATCTGACGCACGCGCTCCTTCGAGATGCCGAGTTGGACGCCGAGCTCCTCCAGCGTCATCGTCTCGTCGTTGAGGCGGCGCTCGCGCAGGATGTTGTATTCGCGCTCCGACAGCCGGGTGAGCGCGTCGTTCAACCAGCCGAGCCGGCGGTCGGTGTCGATGGCGCTCCCCACCGTCTCGTCGGGCAGCGGCTGCCTATCGACGAGGAACTCGATGCGTTCGGACGCCGTCGAGCCGTCCGCGTCCGCCACCGGCGCGTTCAGCGACACGTCGGGACCCGACAGCCGGGTGTCCATCATCTCGACATCGGCGCGGGCGACGCCGAGCGCCTTGGCGATCTCGCCGTACAGCACCGAGTTGGCCCGAGGCTCGCCGCCGGCGGACAGCTTCGCGCGCAGCCGGCGGAGGTTGAAGAAGAGCGCCTTCTGCGCCGAGCTGGTGCCGCCGCGCACGATCGACCAGTTGCGCAGGATGTAGTCCTGGATGGATGCGCGGATCCACCAGGTGGCGTAGGTCGAGAAGCGGACCTCGCGCTCGGGATCGAAGCGGGCCGCCGCCTCCAGGAGGCCGACGTGACCCTCCTGGATGAGGTCGGCCACCGGCAGGCCGTAATGGCGAAAACGCACCGCGATGGAGATGACGAGCCGCATGTGGGCCTCGGCCAGCGCGTGGAGCGCGTCCTCGTCGCCGTCGTTGCGCCAGCGAACCGCGAGCTCATGCTCGTTGCCCCTCTCCAGGAAAGGCGCGGCCATGGCTGTCCTGACAAATTGTTGTCCGACGCCGATCAGTTGAGCCATGATCTTTTCCGATGCCGCGCGGACCAATGGCGGAGTGCCAAGTGGCGGCGCGCCTGATGGGAGCGCCGAGTGTCCGATTGCGCTCGAAGAACCGCTCTCGGCCCGGCAGGGTTCCGCACGCTCGTACCGGCGGAAGGCCGGATCGCCTCGGACGAACGAGGCATCCGGCTCCGCGCGGGCGGGCTGGAGGGCGCCCGCGCGGCGCTATTCCGCCACGAGCTTGTAACGTTCGCCGGGCTTCAGCGGCGTGTCCGCCTCCAGGCCATTCAGCAACTCGAAGGTTTCGAGCGGCTTGTCCGGCACCACCATCTGGATCGACACGGTGGCCGGCGTGTCGCCGGCCTTGGCCTCGACCAACCGGATCCGCAACGGCTTGACCTTCTCGACTTCGTCCGGCGCGATCTTGCGGAACGAGTCGATGGAGGCGCGGAACGCCTTCTCGTGGGGGTCGTCGAGCCCGTGGGTGGCGAAGATCATCCGGTACGCCTCGCCGCCGTCGTAGCGGATCACCGCGAGGCGGAAGTTCCACTCGCCGGCGCGCGCGGTGGCGGTGACGGCCGGCATGCCGTTGACGGTGATGGGCTCCAGCGAGGAGGCGAGCAGGCCCTCGATCCAGCCGGAGCGGGCGTAGGCCTCGAGCGTCGTCGCCTTGGGCAGCGCCACGCTGTCGAGGCGCAGCGCCTCCGCGCCGCCCTCCTTGACGCCGAGCACGGCCTGCGTGGAGTTCTCCAGCACGAAGCCGTCGGGGGCGGCGAAGGTGAAGCCGAGCTTGGGCTGGGTGAAACGCCGGCCACGGATCGTGCCCTCGGCGGGATCGTCGCCGAACATCATGCCGTCGACGACCGCGAGGTAGGCGTCGCGGTCGCGGGCGCCGACGTCGGGCGACTCGATGGCGCGGGCGGCCTTCCGCGCGGCGGCGACGCGGTCGGGCGTGGAAGGATGGGTCGCCAGGAAGTCCGGCGTCGCGGCGTTCGAGTTCTGGCCGATCAGCGAGGCGCGCAGCGCGCTCGAGCGATCGAGCGCCTCCAGGAAGCGGCTCGCGCCGAACGGGTCGTAGCCGGCGGCGGCGACCGTGCGGATGCCGATGCGGTCGGCATCGAGCTCCTGCTGCCGCGAGAAGCCGGCGATGGACAGCTTGGCGCTCTGCTCCATCTGCGCGCCGCGCTGCTTGTTCTGGACGAGCTGCGCCACCTTGGAGACGACGGCGGCGCGCTTCTCCTCCTCCGCGCGGGCGGCGGCGTGGCGCTGGGTGACGTGGGCGATCTCGTGCGCCATCACCGCCGCCACCTCCGATCCGTCGTTGGCCAGCGCGAGCAGGCCGCGCGTCACGAACAAGTCGCCGGACGGCAGGGCGAAGGCGTTGACGATGGGGGAATTCAGGATCGTGACCTTGAAGGTCTTGCCCTCGAGTTCGCCGGTCGCGGCGAACTTGGCGAGGATCGCGCCGAAGTAGCGCTCGGCGGCGGCGTCCTTGGTCTCGCCGCCGAACAGCGCGACCATCCGCTTGTGCTCGGCGACGGCGGCGCTGTCGATGACCACCTTCGGGCCGGCCGGGGGATCGGCGTCGACGCGCGGGACGACGCCCTGGCTGTCCAGCGACGCGCAGCCGCCGAGCGCGCCGAGCAGCGGTGTCAGGCTCGCGCCGAGCAGCCAAGACGAACTCGCGCCGAGCAGCAGGATCGAGCGCACGCGGGACAGCAAGGGCAAGCTCGCGTTCATCGGCGGCGGGGGGTGTCGGCGGCGGTCCATGGCGATGCCGCTTCAGGGCGAGGGAGCGGTGGCCGCGGCACCCGCTCGCGGAACCAGCTCGACGTCGTCGGGACCGGCCAGCTCGACCTGGGGGCCGAAACGAAGGTCGAGGAGGCCGCGCACGCGCAGGGTCTGACCGAGGTACGCGCTCACGTCCACGTGCTGGGCCTCGAACAGCTTCTTCGCGCGGGCCGGCACCGTCGCTGTCAACATCCGGCGCACCTCCCGCGTCGCGTTCCCCCACCCTGCGGCCCGGTCTCGCGGCAGGAGACGGAGCACCGTCCGGAACGGGCCGGGCTCGACGGCGGCCACGACGCCGCTGGCGACGACCCGTGTCCCCGACCGTTCGGCGAAGCCCCGCTCGTCGTCGACATCCAGCACGGCATAGTACGGATCGGACCACAGGCCAAGCTTGGCCGCGCGCGCCGCGACCTCGGCTCGGAGCAGCGCGTCGCGGCAGGCGTGGGCCGGCGCCTCCGGCAGGAAGCGGCCCAACCCCGCCGCGATCGCCGCCGCCGCCAGGCCGCCTTCGGTTGCCTCCGCCGCGAAGACCAAGGCGGGCAGCCGGCCCCACCGGTCGCGCGCGGTCGCCAGCGGGATGAGCGTCGCCGCGCGCCCGGCGAGCATCCCCGCGAGGTCGGCGCGGGCGGTGTCGGCCCGGTCGGGATCGTCGGGCGTCCCCAGCACCGGGTCGAGGCCGACCAGGCGGATCAGGCGGCCGTCGGCGAGCCGCAGCTCCCCCTGCGCCTCGACGGCGGCGACGGTCACCGGCTCGCCGCCGCCCAATGGACAATCGGCGGCGGCCGCCCCGCCGAAGGGAGCGACGAGCCCGATGAGGCACGCGATACCGCCGCTTCTTGCTTTCGCCATCCCGCCCGCTCCAGCGCGCGACGAACTCACGTCAGCCGCGACGGCGCTCCCTCCTCGGACGCGTCGACCTTCAAGGCGACCCCCGTGACGCGGTGGGCCAGCGCCGCGCGGACCAGGGCGGCGACCTGGCGCGCCGCCGCTTCGGTGGAAAGGCCGGCGCCGTGGATGTTGGAGACGCAGTTGCGCTCGGCGTCGCGCCGGCCGATCTTCGGCGCGTAGGTGACGTAGGCGCCGAGGCTGTCGGCGGCGCTGAGGCCCGGACGCTCGCCGATCAGGACGACGCACAGCCGTGCCCCCAGCGCCTCGCCGACGGCGTCGCCCAGCGCCACCCGCGCCTGCGTGGCGATCACCGGGGGCGCCACCGCCACGCCGTCGAGCAGCGCCAGGCAGCGCGCGAGCAGCGCCGGCGCATGGCGCGCCACCGCTAGGGCCGACAGCCCGTCGGCGAGCACGAAGACGCAATCGGGGGGTGCGCCGATGTCGCGCGCGAGGTCCGCCCGGCACGCGGGATCGAGCGCGCGGCCGAGGTCGGGGCGCTTGAGGTAGGTCGCGCGGTCGGCGGCGGCGCTGCGCACCGTGACGACAGGGCGCGGGGCGAGCGCGGCCGACAAAGCGTCCACGTCGAGGGCGTCGTGCACCGCGTCCCTGGCGCGGGCGTGGGCGAGCTGGAGGTCGAGCACCGGACGCAGCGGCATCGCGTCCCCGGTGCGGCCGAGCCCGACGCGGGCCGGCGTCGCCCGTCGCAGGGCCGGCCAAGGGTCGATCGAGGGTTCGGCGACGGGAACATCGGTGGCGCTCACGACGCCCTCGCGAGGTCGAGGAGGCGGCGCGCCCCAGGGCGGTGGGCGGCCGGGTCGAGCAGGCGGCCGGTCGCGTCGCTCAGCCCGACGCGGGCGAGCCAGGCCTCGAACTCGGGGGCCGGCCGCAGCCCGAACACGGAGCGCAGGTAGAGGAGGTCGTGGTGCGACAGGCTCTGGTAGTTCAGCATCACGTCGTCGGCGCCGGGCACGCAGATCAAAAAGGTGGCGCCGGCCACCGCCAGCAGCGTCGCCAGCGTGTCGGTGTCGTCGCCGTCCGCCTCCGCGTGGTTGGTGTAGCACACGTCGCAACCCATCGGCAGGCCGAGCAGCTTGCCGCAGAAATGGTCCTCCAGCCCGGCGCGGATGATCTGCTTGCCGTCGTACAGGTACTCCGGCCCGATGAAGCCGACCACCGTGTTGACGATCAGCGGCTTGTACGCGCGCGCGACCGCGTAGGCGCGGGCTTCCACCGTCTGCTGGTCGACCCCGCAGTGGGCGTCGGCCGACAGCGCCGCGCCCTGCCCGGTCTCGAAGTACATGACGTGTTCGCCGCCGCGCTTCAGGGCGAGCGCCGCGTCGCGCGCCTCGCGCAGCAGGGCCAGCGTGACGCCGAACCCGGCGTTGGCGGCCTGCGTGCCGGCGATCGACTGGAACACGAGGTCGGTCGGCGCGCCGCGCTCGATGGCGGCCAGCGCGTTGGTGACGTGGCTCAGCACGCAGGTCTGGATCGGCAGGTCGTAGTCCAGGCGGAATTGATCGAGCTGGTGGAGCAGCGCGACCGCGTTGCCGACGCTGTCGGTCGCCGGGTTGACGCCGACCACCGCGTCGCCGACGCCGTAGAGCAGCCCGTCGAGGACGGACACACCGATGCCGCGCGGATCGTCGGTGGGGTGGTTGGGCTGGAGGCGGCTGCTGAGCCGCCCGGGCAGCCCGAGCGTGGTGCGCAACGCGGTGACGACTCGCGCCTTGCGGGCCACCGCGATCAGGTCCTGGTTGCGCATCAGCTTCGAGACGGCGGCCACCATCTCCGGCGTCAGGCCGGGCGCCGCGCCGGCGAGCACGGCGGCGTCGGTCTCCCGCGCCAGCAGCCACTCGCGGAAACCCCCTACCGTCATCGCGGCGAGCGGCGCGAAGGCGCCGGCGTCGTGCGTGTCGACGATGAGCCGGGTCACATCATCCGCCTCGTAGGGGATGAGATGATCGGTGAGGAGGCGGGCGAGCGGCACGTCGGCGAGCGCGTGGCGGGCGGCGACGCGCTGCGCGTCGGAGCGGGCCGCGAGCCCGGCCAGTTCGTCGCCGGAGCGCCGGGGCGAGGCGGCGGCGAGCAGCGCGCCCAGGTCGGGAAAGGTGTGCCGGGTGCCGCCGATGTCGTGGTGGTAGGCCATCGCCCGCTCTGCCCTCCTTTCACGCTCGCCAGGATAGGCGATGCGGTCGCCCGCGTCACGCGCGGCTCGAGCGCATCGACCTTGCCCGGCCCCGTCGGAGCCGGGTAAGACGGCGGGACGCGGACACGTTCGGAGGGACGAGGATGGCGGCGGTGACCTACTACGTGGCCCTGCCCTTCACCCGGACCGAGGACGGCGACCTCGTCGCCGGCGAGCCGCAGGAGCGGCAGACCGCGAGCGCGGCCATCCGCGAGGCCCGTCGCATGGCGGCGACCGGCGCGGGGGCCGTCGCCTTCTCCCGCACCGGCGACCCGTCGGTCGGCGAGTTCGACGACGCGGTGGTGATCGAGCGGTTCGGCGACGTGCCGGACGTGAGCGAGCTTTGAGGCTTGATCCGAGGATGACGCGAGGATCGGGACCCTTCGGCCCCTCCCCCGCCTGATCCCGGGGCGGCGCGGCCGAACGCGGGACCGGTGCCCTCCAACGATCGGCGTCGACGGACAACGCGCCCGGATCGGCGCTGCCCTCGTCCGGGATGACGAGGATGACGGTCATCGTACATCGACCTGTTTCGCTCGCCCGACCTGTCGCCGCGTGTCGCCGGCGTTGGAGCGGACCGATCGCACGCATCCTCGTCGTCCGCCGGTGCAAAGGCGCAGAACCGGTTGGTCACGCGGGCTTGCGTTTCGCGCTCGGCGGGGTGATCCTTGGCCCGTCGGCGCCGCGACCCTCGCGCTGCGCGGGTCGCGCATCGTACTTCATGATTCATGTCGGCCGGTGCCGACATGGCCTCGCGCGGTGTCGGTGTTCGCGGATAAAAACGCGCCTTTCGAGTCGCCTGGCGACGACATCACTTGTCTTTCGATGTCGTCGCCGGGCGACAAACGCGCCGTCGATGTCGTCGATGAACGACAAACCTACCCCGCCGGGGCGCCGAGCGCCGCCATCGGCACGGCGCGGGGACGCGCCACCGCTTTCACCCGGTTCTGCCGCTGCAGCATGACGAGGGCGGCGACCGTCTCGGCGACGATGGCGAGCGCCACCAGCCAGACCAGGCGCGGGTCCTTGCGCACCAGCGTTTCCATGGCGATGAGGATGCCGATGTGGATGGCCGGCACCGCCAACACCGTCAGCGTGGTCGCCGACGAGCCGCGCCCGGTCGCGTTCGACACCGTCAGCACCAGCGCGATGCCGAACAGCACGTGGGTCAAGGCGAGGATCGGGATGCCGGTGCGCTTGGCCGCCTCGCTGGTCCATTCCGCGAGCTTGTGCGGGTCGGGCGCCTCCACGGCGCGGTCGGCGAAGAAGGAGCCGCCGGGCAGCTCGAACACGCCGCGCCAGCCGCGCTGGGGCAGGCCGCCGGACCCCTGCATGGCGATCGGCATCACGTATTCGTCGAAGTCCGCCGCCCGCATGTTGAGGCTGCCCTGCGGCCGGGTCTCGATGGAGCCGCTCTTCAGGATCATCACCACGCTCGACGGGTTGCGCCGGAACTCGGCCTGCGCGGCGGTGATGATCTGCTCCTCCTTCTTGTCCGGATCGACCTGGTTGATGAAGACGCCGCCGGCCACGTCCGGCGTCAGCCAGCGCTGGAAGTACATCGTGCGGCGGCCGTCGTCGAACGTGTAGAAGTGGGCCGGTTCCAGCATGCGGTGATTGAGCGAGTTGCGGATGACGTAGATGACATCGTGCATCTCGCCGACGTAGGACGGCGCGATGAACGACGAGATCCAGTAGCCGAGCCCCACCGCGCCGCACGCCACGACCACCGCCGGCAGGCAGATCGACCAGACTGACAGCCGCAGCGAGTACAGCACCGCGATCATGCCCTCGGCCGACATGCGGATGAACTCGAGCATGATCGCGACGCCCACCGCGATGGGCAGGGCGATGTAGAGCACGGTCGGCATCGTGCCGAGCAGCGCCGGCCACAGCAGGCCGCCGCGCACGGCGGTCGGCGGCAGGTAGTGGAAGATGGAGGTCATCACCACCGGCACGCACAGGCATACCTCGATGAGCAGGGCCGACAGCGCCATGCGCTTGGCCATGTAGATGTAAAGGAGTCTCGGCATCGCGCCTATCGCTGTCGTCCCAAGCGGACAGCTACCATCCTTGGATGGGCTCTACAAGAAAGTCGCGCCCATACCGCCGAGCCAGCCGAGCTGCGCGGAAGACGGCGCGCGGCGGATGCGCTGATCGTACTTCGGCGCCATGTCCCTCCCTTGGGGCCATGTCCTTATCTTCAGCGCCATGTCGGGCCTAGCAGGCTGCTGAAAAAGGCCGCTCGCTACCGCTGATGGGTCGTGATTCAGTCTCCTTGTCCAGGAGGCTGATTTGCGCGGATCGGATGAGCGGACGGGGTCGCTGTTCAGCTACGTGGACATCGAGGGGCGGCTGCGGCCGGATCACCCTCTGCGCGCGGTCCGGGCGCTGACGGACGAGACGCTGGCGGCGATGGAGCGCGAGCTGGCGTCGCTC
>CAXTIU010000007.1:0-180115 GCA_964244495.1 uncultured Beijerinckiaceae bacterium | reverse complement strand
TGAGCGGCACGGGCATGAGCACCGGCGGCATCGACCGGCCCGCCGACGGGCGGCACGGCGGCTCCCACGGCGGCTCCGCGCACGGGGGCGGGCACGAGCACGACACCGACCTGGCGCCGGGCGAGGAAAGCCACCACGACATCGGCAAGGGCATCCAGGGCTACGCGCTCGGCCTGGCCTTCGCGGTGGCCCTGACGCTCGCCTCGTTCGCCGTGACGCGCTCGTCCTACGTGTGGACGCCGGCCATCCCCGTCGCCCTGATCGTCTTCGCCATCGCCCAAATGGGCGTCCACCTCGTGTTCTTCCTCCACCTCACCACCGGCGCCGACAACACCAACAACATCATGGCCCTCGCCTTCGGCATCCTCATCGTCTTCCTGGTCGTCGGCGGATCCCTCTGGATCATGGCCCACATGAACGGAAACATGATGCCCATGCCAAACGAACAAATCATGCAAATGCAGAGGTGAGAAGACGAGGAACATCGGCGCGTCATAGACGGACCGGCACGTAGGACCTAAACGGTGAGTCCACAGCCAGCGGCTGCCGCTACGGTGAGGACAGTCAATGACGCGCTCTGTCGACGACGACGAGCCCACCAAGGTCGATGCGGCAAACGCCGGGACGGCCCATAACGCCAACCCGGCCATACCGAACGCGGTGCGTGGCCGCCCCCTCGTCGGGCGACTCGTCGCCGTGGTCGTGACGCTGGCGCTCTGCGTCGTCGCCGGCGTGCTCGGCTGGCGGGCTCTCGCCACCTACGTCGCCACGCCCTGGACGCGCGATGGCGCGGTTCGCGCCTACACGGTGTCTCTTGCGCCGGAAGTCTCGGGTCGCGTGGTCGATCTGACGATTCGCGACAATCAATACATCCATCGCGGCGATCTGCTGATGCGGATCGATCCCCGCAATTACCAGAACACCGTCGATGCCGACCAGGCGCTCGTGGATCAGGCCAAGGCGGATCTCGCCAACAAGAAAGTCCAGGCCGCCCGTCGCGACAAGCTGTCCGACCTTGCCGTCACCGCCGAGGAGCAGCAGAACTACAACACCGGTGCCGATACCGCCGCCGCCGCGTTGCGCCAGCAACAGGCGCAACTCAACCAGGCGAAGCTCAACCTCGAACGCACGGAGATCCATTCGCCGGTCAACGGCTGGATCACGAACCTCCTGCTTCAGAAGGGTGATTACGCAACGACCGGCACACGCAGCCTCTCGGTGGTCGACGCCGACTCGTTCTGGATCGACGGCTATTTCGAGGAGAACGTGATCAAGCCGATCCACGTCGGCGATCCCGCCCGCGTGTGGCTCATGGGTGCCGCCGAGGTGATCCGCGGCCACGTCGAGAGCCTGGCACGCGGCATCAACGTCGCCAACGCCACGCCCGACGGCTCGGGGCTCGCGAACGTCAATCCCGTGTTCACATGGGTGCGCTTGGCCCAACGCGTTCCGGTGCGGGTGCACATTGATTCCGTACCGCCGGGCCTGCTGCTCGCGGCCGGCATGACCGCCACCGTGCAGATCGATCCTGCACCCCCGCGCGACGACGGCCAAGCAGGCCGCTCGACCGATCAGGCCGTGAACAAACGGTAAGCGTCGTGTCGGAGCCTTTCCACTTCATCGAGGTCGACCTGTTCGGCGTCTACGTGGCGCCTCTGGCTCCGATGATGGCGGTCGCCTACCTGCTCCTGTTCGCCCTGCGCTGGTGCGGCCTGGAGGCCGGTCTGCTGCAGCGGGTCTGGCATCCGGCCCTGTTCCAAGTCGCGCTCTACCTCGTCATCCTGTCGGCGATCGTGCTCGGCACCTATAGCTTCGGCATGGCCCGCCTCGACCCTTTTCGCTAGGGCGTCGGAACCTTGAACCAGAAGCGAGCCCGACGATTGCCTTGCGAGCCTCGCACCGAGGCCGAGGGGGAGCACGTGACGATGGACAAGATGGGCTGGCGGGCCGCACAGGTCCGCGCCAAGCAGGACGACGGCGGGTCAGGCAACCCCGACCCGACGATGCAGCACGCGAAAGGCTCTCCCAAAGGCGAGAACATGCCCCCCGCCGGCGGCGAAAGCATTTCGCCCGCCAACAGCACGCGCCCCTCGCGACCGAACGATCCCGGCGCCGTGGACAAGGAAGCCGCCGATAAGGATGCGCCGGGCTAACGGGACGCCCACGACGTTATGGCGATCTTAAAAGGTCGCGCCCGACACTGCGTCGTGCTGTTCGTCGGACGGCGACTCCGGTGCGCAACACGATGCCTAGACTTGCCGTCACCGGTCCCGATCCTCGCAACGCACGCTTCGGGCGGCTCTCGCACCTGTACGCGGTCTTCGCCGTTCCGCTTCTCCTGAGCGTGCTTGTCGTGTCGGGGTGGCCAACAACCGACGGTCATCATGACGGCGCCGGCGCGACCTTCGGTCATGACCTGTCGCAGGTCTGGGTGGCGGGTCGGACCGCTCTCGCCGGCCGGGCCGCCGATGTCTACGACATCGCGCTGCACCATGGCAGGTTGACGGAAACCTTCGGTTCGGATGCGGCGCTTTTCGCGTGGCACTACCCGCCCGTCTACTTCGGACTGGCCGCGAGCCTGGCCGTTCTCCCCTACGCGGCGGCGGTCCTCGCCTTCGGCCTCGGCTCGATGACGCTGATCGCCGGCACGCTCCGCTGCATCCTCGGCGCGTGGCGCCCCGTGCTCGTCGGGCTCGCCCTGCCGCCCGTCTTCGAATGTCTCGCTTATGGCCAGAACGGTCTTCTCACCGCGAGCCTGCTCGGAATTGGCCTGACCTTCGTCGGTCGGCGTCCGATCGCGGCCGGACTGCTGCTCGGCTTGCTCTGCTACAAGCCGCAACTGGCGGCTGTCGTGCCCCTCGTCATGCTGGCGACGGGCCGGTGGCGCGTCGCTGCGGCGGCACTGGCGGTCGCGGCGGCGGCGATCGCGGCGAGCGCCGTCGCCCTCGGTTCGGAGGTCTGGATCGCTTTCCTGAGCAGCCTGTCGGACACCAACAAGGACATCTTCGAAGAGGCCTGGGGCGGTCTGTCGTTGAACGCCAGCGCCTTCGCCGCCGCGCGCGTTCTCGGAGGGTCCATCGCCATCGCCTGGATCACGCAAGGCCTGATCGGCGGCGTCGCCTTCGCGATCGTCGTGAGGCTGTGGCTCTCGCCATGTCCCCAGGCGCTGCGCAACGGAAGCCTGATTGCCGCCGTTCCGCTCGTCTCACCCTACGTGCCCGTCTACGACCTCGCCGTACTCGTCCCGGCCGGCGCCTTCTTCATCGTGGGCGTGCGCGGTGCCCTGGTTCAAAGCGAGCGGATCGCGGCATCGGCGCTCTTCGCGCTCGCCTTCGATCCACGCGACCTGACGAAGATCACCCATTTCCCCTGCTGCTTCTTGGTGGCGGGCGGTACGTTCGCCTTGATCGTCTCCGGCGCCTGGAAACGGGCGCGCTCAGCCCCGCCGGACGAGATCGGCGGGAACGCCACGTCGCGGCCGTTGCAGCTCGAGCCCGCGAGCGGGTTCAACGAGCGAACAGGCCGACGCGATGGGGCAAACGTAGCGTGTTGAGGCCGACGAGCGCCGCGCTCGCCGCCGCCAGCGAGACGACGACGTTCCATGCCGCCAGCGACAGGCCGAGCACGCGCACCGCGGCGGCATCGCAGCGCACCACCTTCACCGTGCGAAGCTGCCGGAGGAAATCGGCGTTGCTCTTCGCCTGGTCGAGCGGTCCCGTGCAATCCGTCGGGCCGGCCCAAAGGTCCCACTCGACGCCGGCATGATAGGCCCCGAAACCGGCGCTGAAGAGGAACACCAGGGTTAGGGCGCCGAAACAGGCCACCGTCGCGACGCGCGGCCCGCGCCATGCCGACAGGATCGACGCCGCGGCGAGGACCAGCGCCGCGTCATAGGGCAGGCGCTCCTTCAGGCAAAGGTCGCAAGGCGGATAGCCGGCCGCCTGGAACGCGAAGGCACCGGCGAGCGTCGCGGCGGCGATCGTGAGGACGGTGAAGGCGAGGATCACGGGCTTGCGCCGCACCGGCGCCGAGACGAGCGCATCCATGACGGACCGTTTCCTAGATGACCTTGGCCGCGACGTAGAACCCGGCAAGGACGATGATCGCCAGTGACAGCATGAAGACGCCGAAGTAACGCTCGAGCAATCCTTTGATGGTCTCACCGAATAGGTTCAGCAGCACCGCCAGGACGAAGAATCGGGCGCCGCGCGTCAACGCGCAGAGCAGGACGAACAGCGGCAGGTTGTAGCCGACCAGTCCCGAGAAGATGGTGACGAGTTTGAAGGGGATCGGCGTGAGGCCTTTGACGAGGATGAAGGCCCAGCCCCAATGCGCGAAGAACGTCTTCAGGGCGTCGATGCGCGTACCGTACCCGTAAAGGTGGATGAGCCACTGCCCGAGCGTGTTGTAGAGCAGCGCGCCGATGGCGTAGCCGAGCAGGGCGCCGGCGACGGACCCGGTCGTGCAGATGAGCGCGTAGACCCAGGCCCGCTTCGGCCGTGCCAGCGACATCGGAATGAGGATGACGTCGGGCGGGACCGGGAAGAACGAGCTTTCCGCGAAAGCGATCACGCCCAGCGCGAAAGGCGCGGACGGGCTCTCCGCCAAGGCGAGCGTCCAGCGGTACAGGCGCTTCATCGGCCCGTCGCCGGCACGGGGGAGGGCCGGGTCGATCGGGTAAAGCACGGTCGGGTTGGGGTCGCTCATGACGATCTCGGAACACGGTGGGCGAGAAGGCGAGAGGCCCGTCGCAACCCTGACCACGCAGTTGAGGCTTAAAGATGAAGAAGCGGAGCGGCGTGATGCGAGCTTCTCACACGTGCCGCCTTCGCGATCGTTTCGCTCTCGATCCCGGCCCCGAAACGATTAAAAGCGCGCCGGCGGTGCATCCTTCTTGCCACGCGGAAGCCTTGCGATGTCACACCTTCGCCACAGCATCGCCGAGATGTTCGACGCGGCGCCATGGTGCTGTTAAGATTTAGCCGCCGTGCGAGCGACGCCGGCAATGCCGGGGCAGCGGGTGCTTGCATGATCGTGACGCTATGATCGTTATCCGGTCCGTCATCTTCAACATCCTGTTCTACGCGGCCTTCATCATCCTGATGATCATCGGCCTTCCGTTCCTTCGGACATCCCGTCGACTGTCGATGGTGGTCGTCCGCCTCTGGGCGCGCGTGTCCGTCTGGCTGCTTTGGGCGATCTGCGGCACCAGGATCGAGTTCCGTAACGTCGAGCTGATCCCCAAAGGCGCGTCGATCCTCGCGGTGAAGCACCAGTCTTTCCTCGAAACCTTCGCCCTGATCCTCGTGCTCGACGACTTCACCTACGTCTTGAAGAAGGAGCTGACGACCATCCCCTTCTTCGGTTGGTACCTCAAGGCGACCCAGCAGATCGGCATCGATCGCGGCAAGAAGGGAAACACCATGGGCTCGCTCGTGCGGGCGGTCCGGGAGAAGCTCGCCGCCGGACGCCAAGTCGTGATCTTTCCCGAGGGGACGCGTCGACTGATCGGCGCGCCGCCCGCCTACAAGCCCGGCGTCTCCATCCTGTGCACGGCCGGCGACGTGCCATGCACCCCCGTCGCGCTTAATTCCGGGCTGTTCTGGCCCCGTCGCAGCTTCGTGCGCCGGCCTGGCACGGTCGTCATCGAGTTCCTGCCCCCGCTCAGGCCGGGCCTCGACAAGCGGCAATTCATGACGGCGGTCGAGAACGCCATCGAGCCAGCCACGAACGCGCTCGTCGCACGAGCCTTGGCGGACGATCCCAGCCTCGACGAGTCACCCTCTAAACGCACGCACGCCACGGCCTGATCTTGACTTGTACGCAATATGTTCTAACCTTGTTCCGGTTAAGGAGCGGGACATGGACCATCTTGCCGGGCGCGTGCGCAGCATCCTCGTTGCTTTCCCCTCCGCGACGTCTCTCATCGATGCGCCAGACGCCCGGCTCGGCGGATCGCCGCGCCCGGACGAGGCGCCTCTCGCGAGCTTGAACGCTTCGTCCTTGAACGCTCGCTACCATGCGTGGCTTGGCCAGTCGGGCACGCGTTACACGACGTCGGTCTTTCCGGTGGATCGCGCGGCCGACGGCGCCGGCCTTCCTCGATTCAGCGGGTTCGTCCTCGTCCCGGCTGTCCGTCGTGGCGGGGCCTTGCGTCCGATCGATGTCGTTCCGGTCGAGACGGACATCGACAGGTTCGATGCGATCGCGGCCGGCCTCGCCGAGGCGGCGACCGAGTGGCACGTCCACCTCCTCGCGAAGGGTGCACCGCATCGTCGGGCCATCGTCGACGACCTACTCGCACGTCACCGGCCGCGGATGGCGGCGGCTCTATCCGCCTGACACGGGTGTCTCGGGCGCGAAGCGTCGTGCCACGGCGGCCAGTGTCGCGTCGGAGATGCCAAGTTCGAGCATGTGTTGGTGGGTTGCCCGCACGTAGTCCGGATTGGCGCCGGAAACACCGACGCCCTGACCGACGAAACGCTCCAGCGCGGCCAGATCGAGGACGCCGGCGTACTGCACGTGCGTCCTGTCGACGACGTAGGCGACCGAGCGGATCCGCCGCCCGTCGGCGAGCGTCGCCTCCAACTGCCGCTCGCGATAAACCATCGTCACCTGCTCGCGGGCACGCAGGTAGGCGAGTGTCGCCGCCGCCGCATCGGCTCGGACGCGGAAGGCCACCCCCTTGCACGAGCCGCCGCGATCGAGGCCCAGAACGAGCCCGGGCTTGTCGGGCGTGCCGCGATGGACGTGGGAGTAGACGCAGAGCGCGCGCCGGTAGCCGCGCACGGTCGCCAGCGTCCGTTCCTCGAAGTCGAAGCCGGGCCGCCACATAAGGGAGCCGTAACCGAAGATCCACAAATCGTCCGCGTCCATTCTCCACCGCACCGATAACACTGTCGATCGCTGCCGATCGCCGCCGTCGCGCCTCGTCGCCCACGCTTCTTCGTGCGGCACCAACAGCGGCACGCCGGTCACCAAAGCGCCATGGTCCGCACCCAATGACCCGTGCCGTGAAGCTGCGGCTCGGCGTTGCATCCGGACCTACGCCTCGATGCCGCGCCTTTACAGCATCGCGGACGGAAGGGCTGAACTTTTTCCGCCGCGGATCGCGGCGCGACGGGGATAGCCTTGATGGCGACGGCAGCGCGGCCGTGGCGCTTCGGGCTCGGCGGCGTGACGTGAAGGGCGTTGACGGAATGCGCAGGATCGGTCTCGCGGCTTTCCTCCTCCTGGCGATCGGTGCGGCATGGACTGGTCTCTGGTCTTTCGCCGCGCGCGAAGCGGGACGCCAGGTCGATGCCTGGATCGACGCCGAGGCCGTGCGGGGTCGCTCTTGGACCTGCCCGGATCGGACGATCACCGGCTATCCCGCCGCCCTCGTCCTGTCCTGCCGCCGTCCCGTGTTCACCGGCCAGGCACGGGGGCAGGGCGTGCAGGGATCGCTCGCCGCGCTCACGCTCGAGGCGTCGCTGTTCCATCCCCGCAGCGTCGTGCTCGACCTCGTCGCACCATTCGCCTACCGCAGTTCCGACACGCAGGTCGACGTGACCGGCACCTGGAGCGCGCTGCGCGTCGACCTCGTCGGTCTGCCGACGATCCGCACGGTGACGGTACGCGGCGGCGACGTGAACGTCGACGGCCAGTTCGGACAGAGCGGCCATCAGGGCGGACGTGCCGCCGCCCTCGACGCGACGTTCACGCTCGCGCCGGATCAGGTCGATCCGACGCTCGATTTCGCCGTGACCGTCGGCGGCATGGCGATGCCGCCGCTCGACGCCTTGCTCGGCGGCACGGTACCCGCCGACCTGGTGCTCAAC
Organism: uncultured Beijerinckiaceae bacterium; assembly: GCA_964244495.1. Taxonomy (GTDB): domain Bacteria; phylum Pseudomonadota; class Alphaproteobacteria; order Rhizobiales; family Beijerinckiaceae; genus RH-AL1. The sequence goes on along the minus strand of CAXTIU010000007.1, from coordinate 172,295 downwards.
GGGCGACTGGCCCGTGCCAGCGCGGACGATGCGCGCTCGCCCGAGGAGGCGATGGAACGCTGGCGCCGCGCCGGCGGCCACGTCGACCTCGATGCGTCGCGCCTGACGCGCGGCACCAGCCAAGTCACCGCGACTGGCGCGTTACGCCTCGATGACGCCCATCGTCCGCAGGGGCGGCTCGACGCGCGATTCGTGGGTATGGAGCAGATCCTCGGCCGCTACGGGATCAGCGGCAACCTCGCCGGGGTGAGTTCCCTCCTCGGCGGCCTGTTCGGTGGCCACGCCCAGGAGTCAACCCCCGGTGCCCTCGCCCTGCCGATCAACCTGACCAACGGGCACGTCGCCATCGGCCCCTTCCGCACCCCGATCCCGGTGCCGCCGTTGTACTGACCATCCCTGATCCGAACACCGCCGCCCGCTCCACCCTGATGCTGGAGCTGAGCACCTAATTCCTCAGCCGGTCGATCATCGGCTGAGTGATCAGGCAGACGCCCTTGTCTGTCCTGCGGAAGCGCGCCGCGTCGGCCTCCGGATCCTCGCCCACGACGAGGCCGGGCGGGATGGCGACCCGGCTGTCGATGATCACGTTCTTCAATCGCGCCCGGCGCCCGATGTCGGCGTAGGGCAGGATCACCGCGCCCTCCACCTGACCGAAGGAATGGACGTGGACGCCGGTGAACAGCAGCGAGCGGCACAACTCCGTGCCGCTGACGATGCAACCGCCCGACACCAGCGAGTTCGTCGCCCGCCCGCGCCGGCCGTCGTCGTCGTGGACGAACTTGGCGGGGGGCACGATCTCGCCGTAGGTCCAGATCGGCCAGTCGCGGTCGTACAGGTCGAGGCCCGGCACGAGGTCGGTCAGGTCGAGGTTCGACTCCCAATAGGCGTCGAGGGTGCCGGCGTCGCGCCAGTAGCTTTCCGCCTCAACCGAAGAGCGCACGCAGGACTGCGGGAAGCGGTGCGCGACCGCCTTGCCGCACCTGACGAGGTAGGGAACGATGTCCTTGCCGAAATCGTGGCTGCTGGCGGGGTCGGCGGCGTCGCGGCGCAACTGCTCGAACAGCAGCTGCGTCTCGAAGACGTAGATGCCCATCGAGGCGAGCGTCATCTCCGGGTTGCCGGGCATGCCGGGAGGGTTGGCCGGCTTCTCCAGGAACGAGGTGATGCGGTCGCGGGCGTCGACCGCCATCACGCCGAAGCCGGTCGCGTCGGCGCGGGGCACCTCCAGGCAGCCGATCGTGACGTCGGCGCCGGAGTCGGCGTGCTGCTGCAGCATCAGCTCGTAATCCTGCTTGTAGACGTGGTCGCCGGCGAGCAGGACGACGTAGCGCGGGTTGTACGCCCGGATGATCCCAATGTTCTGGTACACCGCGTCGGCGGTGCCGGCGTACCACAGGTTCTCCGACACCTGCTGGCTCGCCGGCAGGATGTCGAAGCTCTCGTTGCGTTCCGGCCGGAAGAAGTTCCAGCCGCGCTGGAGGTGGCGGATCAGGCTGTGCGCCTTGTACTGGGTGGCGACGCCGATGCGCCGGATGCCGGAGTTGAGCGCGTTGGAGAGCGCGAAGTCGATGATGCGGGACTTGCCGCCGAAGTACACGGCCGGCTTGGCGCGATCGTCGGTCAGTTCGAGGAGGCGGCTGCCGCGCCCGCCGGCGAGCACGAAGGCCATCGCGTGGCGGGCCAGCGGCGCGCTCGCCCGGTGTGGGTCCAGCATGCGTGTCCTCGTTCCACCGGCGTCTACGTGGCCGGGGCTCGACCGCCTTCATGACGGTTCGTCATCGTTCCTTCAAGCGCGCGGACCCGGTCGTTCGCATGGTCTGGCATAAAACCCGTGCGAGGCATAAGGACCTGGCCCGGCCAGGTGACGGGCTACGCCGGCGGCGGCGCGCGGTCGCTGCGGCCGCTGGCGCCGTTGAAGGGCACGGTGAAGTTCAACGGGTCGACGGCGGCGAAGATCGCGCGCGCCGCCGCGAGGTGGTCGGGGTTGGCGCTCACGAAGGTTTCGCGCGTCGCCGCCATGAACAGGCCGCCGTCGGCGTGGCGCTCGACGATGATCGGCGGCGGGGGCGGCGTGACGAGCGCGGCGAGCGGCGCGGACAACCAGATCATCCACGCCAGCGACATCGGCGGGCGCTTGTAGGGCGTAATGTCGATGAGGGTGTCGGGGCGGGCCTGGCACCAGTCCGGCTCGAACGCCCGCGCAATGGCGAGCAGCATCGTCTTGTTGCCCTCGTAGCTCAGCAGGCGCGGGTCGGGGTTGGTGAAATGGTCGGTCTTGAAGACGCAGGAGTTCTGCGACGCGCTGCCGGCCCGGCAATTAAGGTAGGGATCGTCCCGCCCGAACTCCTTGCCGTCCAGCGGCGCGAAGACGAGGGTGAAGCTTCAGGAACCCACCCAGACCTGCCCGTCCGAGTCGCGATCGTGGACCTTGGCGAGAAGCCTGTCGATGCCGGCGGGATCGCGCGTGAGGTCGATGTCGACGGGGCCACCCGGCTCCTCCTGCGTGTACCAGCGGCGAGCGGGCGGCAGCGCCGGTTGGGACAGCGCGAGGAAGGTCTTGTAGCCGGCAGCGATCGCTGCCGGCGCTTCCACCCGCGCCTGCCACATTGAACGGACCCTGTAGGTGTTGACGTCCATGCAGGTATTGATAGCCACGCGCTTGCTCCCACAGTGACAGACGGTGAAGTGGCTGGCCGGGTTGTCCATGCCGAACCCTCTGGCGGCGAGCGCGGCGACTCGTGCGTTGTCCATGCAGTAGAAGATTGAGCGGCCCTTTCTTTCCAAGCTCACCGCGTTGTTCTGAGCCTTGATCTGATTTTCGAATGACAGATAACCGCTCGATTTCGGCACGTCATAGAGAAAGGTCGCCTCCCCGCCCTTAATCTCCGCCAGGTCTCCTTTCCGCATGCCGAGGATCGCGTTGGGCGCGGCTGTCCTCCTGCGATCATCATGTTCCACCTCCCCGCTCGCCCGGCTCGCGAGCGGCAGGGAATACGCCATCGATTGCGCGGACGGGTTGGTCGGCGCCTGCTTGGGCGTGGGGTCGCCCGGGTTGATGATCCGCGCGAGGTCGAACTCCCGCTGGTCCGCCACCGGATCCGGGCCGTTGGGGCGAGCCCGACGCTGCGGCGGGCAGGCTGGGCCGTCCTCGTCATCCTGGTCGACGAATGTTCCACCGTTCGGCGCGGGTGCCGGCGAGCCGCCGAGGGGCAAGAACCCGTCGAACGGACGCACGGCCGGGATCGCGAACGATGGCGCGTTCGGCGCGGATGCCGACGGGGGTTTCGTCGCCTGCTCGCGTCGCGTGTCGAGGAAGACGGGGATGACGGTCGCCTCGCCCGTCCCGGACGACGCGGGCGGGGTGGCCGGCTTGACGCCTTGCCCCGGCCTCTTGGACGAGTTGGCCGGCGCGGTCGCCATCGTGCCGCCGGTGCTGCCGTACTCCCCGCTGACCCGTCCGTTGCCGGCCGGCACGCGCGGCTGGTCGGGCCGGGCCTTCAGCAGCGGCGCGACCGCCGTCAGGGTACCGAGCCCGGCGAGCAGGTCGCGCGGCGACAGCCCCTCGTCGAGCGCCGCCCCCCAGGAACAGCGCGTAGGCCTCGTCCTCGTTCGCCACGCGCGGCAACCGCGCGAAGGCGAGGCGGATGGCGGCGAACGCCTTCTCGCCACGCCGCCATTCATCCAGCGCCTTTTCCACCTGCGGCACGCAGCCGGCAAGGCGCCCGCGCCCGGCCACCGCGAGCAGCGCCACCAGGCGGTCGTGCGCGGCCACGGCCGCGTCGAGCGAGACGCGCGCGGCCTTGTCGAGGGACGCCAGGATCGTGCCCGTGCCGAGCACGAGGGCATGGTTCTTGAAAGTGACGGCAGCGTCGAAGGGCTGGAGGCTCGCGCGAGCCTCGAAATCTTGGCGCAGGGATGACAGCGTGACTCGGCTCCGCGACGGTAGACCATCATGCGCCGTAGCACGCCCGAAGTATACGTCACGCAGCCGCCGTCGTCTATACTTAAAGCCATGCGTTTATAATTGAAGCCGTGGCGATCCTGTATGACGCGCCGGCGATCACGTGGCGCTTGACGCGGCGCCGCCCCCGCGTCATCGGCTGCGGGCGGCACGGAGGGACGCGGGCCATGGACATCACGATCGTCGACACCACACCCATCGCGGGCCAGAAGCCCGGCACGTCGGGACTGCGCAAGAAGGTGCGGGTGTTCCAGGCGCCGCACTACCTCGAGAACTTCGTGCAGGCGATCTTCGACGCGCTGCCCGACCTCGCCGGCCAGACGTTGGTGGTCGGCGGCGACGGCCGCACCTTCAACCGCGAGGCGATCCAGGTCATCCTGCGCATGGCGGCGGCGAACGGGGTCGCGCGCGCGCTGGTCGGGCGGGGCGGGCTGCTGTCGACACCGGCCGCCTCCTGCGTGATCCGCGCCCGGGACGCCCACGGCGGCTTCATCCTGTCGGCCTCGCACAACCCCGGCGGCCCGCACGGCGACTTCGGCATCAAGGTCAACATCGGCAACGGCGGTCCGGCGCCGGAAGCGATCACCGAGGCGATCTACGCCCGCACGGAGACGATCACCCGCTACAAGATCCTGGTCGCATCCGACGTCGACCTCGACACGCTCGGCACCCGCGCGCTCGGCGCCATGGACGTCGAGGTGATCGATCCCGTCGCCGACTACCAGGCGCTGATGGAGACCCTGTTCGACTTCCCCGCGATCCGCGCCGCGATCGCCGGCGGGCTGACGCTCCGTTTCGACGCGATGCACGCCGTCACCGGCCCCTACGCGCAGGCGATCCTCGTCGAGGCGCTCGGCGCGCCGGCGGCGAGCGTCGTCAACGCCGTGCCCAGCCCCGACTTCGGCGGCGGCCACCCCGATCCCAACCTCGTGCACTCCAAGGCTTTGTTCGACCTGATGATGGGGCCCGACGCCCCCGACCTCGGCGCGGCGTCGGACGGCGACGGCGACCGCAACCTCATCATCGGGCGCGGGCTGTTCGTCACCCCGTCCGACAGCCTGGCCGTGCTCGCCGCCAACGCCCACCTCGCGCCGGGCTACGCGGGCGGGATCGCCGGCATCGCCCGCTCCATGCCGACGTCCGGCGCCGCCGACCGGGTGGCGGCCAAGCTCGGCGTCGGCCTCCACGAGACGCCGACCGGCTGGAAGTTCTTCGGCACCCTGCTCGACGCCGGCCTCGCCACCCTGTGCGGCGAGGAGAGCGCCGGCACCGGCTCGAACCACGTCCGCGAGAAGGACGGGCTTTGGGCGGTGCTGCTGTGGCTGAACATCCTCGCCGTTCGCCGCCAGCCGGTGAAGGCGATCGTGGAGGAGCACTGGCGCACGTATGGTCGCAACTACTACACGCGCCACGACTACGAGGAGGTGGCGTCGGATGCCGCCAACGGGCTGATGACGCACCTGCGCGAACAGCTCGCCACTCTGCCCGGCCGCGCGTTCGGGGCCTTCACGGTCGGGACGGCCGACGACTTCGCCTACACCGATCCCGTGGACGGCTCGTCGACGACGAGGCAGGGCATCCGGGTGATGTTCACCGACGGGTCGCGCATCGTGGTCCGGCTTTCCGGCACCGGGACGGTCGGGGCGACGCTGCGCGTCTACATCGAGCGATTCGAGCCGGACGTCGCCCGGCAGGCCGAGGAGACGCAGGCCGCGCTTGCCCCGCTCATCGCCATCGCGGAGAACGTGGCCGGCATCAGGGCACGCACCGGGCGCGAGGCGCCGAGCGTGGTCACCTAGGCGGCCGCGTGTGTCCCACGGGCACCGAGCGCGGCGAACAGGGCGTCGTCGGCACCGACCTCCGCGTTAGGCGTCGTCAGCAGCACCTCGCCGTAGAAGATCGAGTTCGCGCCGGCGGTCATGCACAGCACCTGGGCTTCCGTCGACAGCGACGAGCGCCCGGCCGACAGCCTCACGCGCGCCCGCGGCATGACGATCCGCGTCGTGGCGATCATGCGGACGAGGTCGAGGGGGTCGACCCTGGCCTGGTCGGCGAGCGGCGTGCCGGCGACCGGCACGAGCGCGTTGATCGGCACGCTCTCGGGATGGGGGTCGAAGCCGGCCAGCACCTGCAGCATCGCCGCGCGATCGCGCACGCCCTCGCCCATGCCGACGATGCCGCCGCAGCACATGGCGATGCCGGCGCCGCGCACGGCGCGCAGGGTGGCGAGCCGGTCGTCGTAGGTGCGGGTGGAGATGATCGCCTCGTAGAAATCCGGCCCGGTGTCGAGGTTGTGGTTGTAGGCGGTCAGACCCGCCTCCTTCAGCCGGCCGGCCTGCGCGGCGTTCAGCATGCCGAGCGTGACGCAGGCCTCCATGCCCAGCGCGCGCACGCCCTCCACCATGGTCAGCACGGCGTCGAACTCGCGGCCGTCGCGCACGGAGCGCCAGGCGGCGCCCATGCAGAAGCGGTCGGCGCCGGCCGCCTTGGCGCGCTTGGCGAGCGCCAGGACGGCGGCGGGATGCATGAGGTCGACGCGGTCGAGTTTCACCTCGCGATGGTGGGCCGACTGCGGGCAGTAGGCGCAATCCTCCGGGCAGCCGCCGGTCTTGATCGAGAGGAGGCTCGCCCGCTGCACGTCGCTCGGGTCGTGGTGGGCGCGATGCACCGCGTTCGCCGCCGCGATGAGGTCGAGGAGCGGCTGGTCGTGGACGCGCACGATCTCGTCGACGCTCCAATCGTGGCGGAGGGGGGCGGTCGTCGGAGCGGCGGCTGGCTGGTCGAGCATGATGGTCCCACCCCGGCGAGGGTTGTTGCGTCGCTCCCCGATAACGGATCGCCGACGCGGGTTCAAACGAGGCGCGACGACCGTGGGCCCCGATGTCAACCGGCGCCGGCGCGCACGGCGTAGCGCTCGAGCATCATGGCGACGATCTCGTCGACGTGCGCCCTGCTCTGGACGCGCGAGACCGCCGGCGGCGCTTCCAGCACCAGCCGCATGAGGTGATATTCGGAGTAGATCGCGCCGAGGAAGACGCGCGAGGCGAGGACCGGATCGGGGCAGGTCAGCTCGCCGCGCTCGCGCGCCGCCGCCAGGAACTCGGCCAGCCGCCGGCGCACGCGCTCCGGGCCGCCGGCGTAGAAGATGCGGCCGAGTTCGGGGTTGCGCGGCATTTCGGACACGACGGTGCGGCAGAGCGAGATGGCGAGCGGCTCGACCATCGCGTCCAGCATGCGCAGACCCAGGTCGCGCAACACGTCGCCGACGGAACCGGGCCGCTCGAAGTTCTCCTCGATGCCGTGGAGGAAAACCTTCGCGCGGGTCTCGACGATCTCGGCGAACAACCCTTCCTTGCTGCCGAAGTGTCGGTACAGCGTCTCCTTGGACGCACCGGCGCGGGCGGCGATCATCTGCATCGTCGTGTCCGAGAAACCGTTCTCGAAGAACACGATCTCCGCGACGGCGGCGATTTCGAGCCGCCTCTTCTCGCCCCGCGGGACCGGACCGAGCAGGGGACAGGGCGTGGTCTGCACGGTTGACGCGGACATCGGCTTCCTGATTTATAGGCGAACCGGCGGGTTCGGTTGCCGCCGCGCACACAAGCATCAAAAAATGGGCGCGGCAACCCGGAACCGGGCCGACGCGCGAATCGTCGTAACGGGTTGAAGCATGACACGCAGCGATCTCCACACGCACGATGGCCCGGACACGGCGGAAGTGAAGACGCGCGAGCGGCCGAGCGACGAGAAGCCGACGAAGCCCGACGACGCGCAGCACGCCCAAGAGGATGAGAGCGACGACCAGCACGACTCGGACGAGGGCGACGACCATGCCAAGCAAACGGGCGAGGACCAGGCGACCCGCAAGAAGCGGCGCCCGATCGTCATAGGCGTCGTCATCCTGGTCCTGCTGCTCGGCGTGCTCGGCGGCCTGTACTACTATTTAGCCAACAAGAACATCGAGGACACCGACGACGCCTTCACCGATGGCCGCGCGATCCAGATCGCACCGCAGATCGCCGGCCAAGTCGTCTCGCTCGACGTGACGGACAACCAGTTCGTCCGCAAGGGCGACGCGCTGATTCACATCGACCCGCGCCAGTACATCAACACGCGCGACCAGAACCAGGCGACGCTCGACACCGCCAAGGCGCAACTGAGCGGCCAGAAGCTCAACGCCGAGGTCGCCAAGAAGAACTTCCCCGCCGCCCTGCAGGCGGCGCAGGCGAACCTGGACGCCGCCAAGGCGAGCCTCGTGCAGCGGCAGGCCGACTTCGCCCGCCAGAAGAGCCTGCCGCGCCAGGCGACCACTCAGCAGGACGTCGACGCCGCGACCTCCAACCTGCAGAACGCGCAGGCACAGGTGCTGCTGATGCAATCGCGCGTGGTGCAGGCCGAGCCGGTTCAGCAGCAGATCGGGGAAACGGAGGCGCAGGTCCGGCAGCTTTCCGGCCAGGGCGAGCAGGCGCAGGCCCAGCTCGCCCAGGCCAACCTGAATCTTTCCTACACGGTGGTGAGGGCGCCGCAGGACGGCTGGATCACCAAGCGCAACGTGGAGAAGGGCAACTACGTCACGGCCGGCCAGCAGATCTTCAGCATCGTTTCGCCCGACGTCTGGGTCACCGCCAACTTCAAGGAAACGCAACTCAACCTGATGCGCTCGGGGCAGAGCGTGATCATCACCGTCGACGCCTACCCCACCCTCAAGTTGCGCGGGCACGTCGATTCGATCCAATCCGGCTCCGGGTCGCGCTTCTCGGCCTTCCCCGCCGAGAACGCGACCGGCAATTTCGTCAAGATCGTGCAGCGTGTGCCGGTCAAGATCGTCATCGACTCCGGCATGGACCCGACCCTGCCGTTGCCGCTCGGCCTCTCCGTCGAGCCCGCGGTCACCGTCCGATGAGCGCGGCGCAAGCCGCGGGACGGGGCTCGAACGGCAAGGGCTCGAGCGGGAGAAGCAAGCGCAAGGCGCCTGGCAAAGCCGCCGGCGACCAGCAGGGCGCGGGCTGGAAGCCGTCCTTCAACCCCTGGCTGATCGCGGTGGTGGTCACCATGGCGGCCTTCATGGAGATCCTCGACACCACCATTGTCAACGTGGCGCTCCCCTACATCGCGGGATCGCTGTCGGTGTCGAACGACGAGGCGACCTACGCGCTCACCGCCTACCTCGTCGCCAACGCCATCGTGCTGACCGTATCGGGCTGGCTCTCCGACACGATCGGGCGCAAGCGCTACTTCCTCATCTGCATCGCCATGTTCACCGTGTGCTCGTTCCTGTGCGGCATCTCGACCTCGCTCGCGCAGATCATCATCTTTCGCGCGATGCAGGGCTTCTTCGGCGGCGGGTTGCAGCCCAACCAGCAGTCCATCATCCTCGACACGTTCGAGCCGGCCAAGCGCGGCGCCGCCTTCGGGATCACCGCCATCGCCACCATCGTGGCGCCCGTGCTCGGGCCGACGCTGGGCGGCTACATCACCGACCAGTCGACGTGGCGCTGGATCTTCTTCGTCAACATCCCGGTCGGCGCGCTCGCCGTGATCCTCAACTTCATCCTGGTGGAGGACCCGCCGTGGGAGAAGGCCAAGCAGAAGCGCAAGCGGGGCATCGACTACATCGGGCTGTCGCTGATCACCGTCGGGCTCGGCTGCTTCCAGGTCATGATCGACCGCGGCGAGGACGACAACTGGTTCGGGTCGCCCTTCATCGTCACCATGGCCGTCATCGGCTTCCTCGGCATCTTCGGCGCGATCGCCTGGCTGCTGACGGCCAAGAACCCCATCGTCAACCTCGACGTGTTCAAGGACAAGAACTTCGCGACCGGCTGCATCCTGGTGGCGGCGATGGGTGGGATCCTCTACGCGAGCTCGGTCCTCATCCCGCAGTTCTCGCAGCAGGACCTCGGCTACACCGCCTACCTGTCCGGCCTCGTGCTGTCGCCGGGCGGCCTCGTGGTCATCTGCCTCATCCCGATCGTCGGGCAGATCATGAAGCGCGTGCAGACGCGCTACATCGTCATGTTCGGTTTCTTCCTGATGGGGTGCGCCCTCGTGTACTCGAGCGGCCTCGTGCCGGGCATCGATTACGGCACCCTCGTGCTGATGCGCTCGTCCCAGTCGGCGGCGCTGGCGTTCCTGTTCGTGCCCATCTCGCAGATCGCCTACCTGACCCTGCCGCAGCGCTACCGCAGCGACGGGGCGGCGCTGTACTCGATGGCCCGCAACGTCGCGGGATCGATCGGCATCTCGCTCTCGACGGCCTTCGTCACCGAACGCACCCAGGCCGACCAGGCGAACATCTCCAAGTCGATGACGGCGCTCTACCAGCCCTACAACAATTACGTGTCGCAGGCCGAGCAGTCCCTGCGCTCGCTGGGCCGCCCGACGGCCGGCCTTCACGACGCCGCGGTCGGTCAGCTGTACCAGACATATTTGAAACAGGCGTCGGTTTTGGCTTACGGGAACATCTTTCTCTACGCGTCGGCGATTGCCTTTTGCATCATTCCGTTCTGTCTGCTGATCTCAAAGAAAACGGCGTCAGGTGGCGGCGGCGGACATTGAGATGATTCGACTTCTTCGCCTCATGGCGTCGGGTTGCGCCGCAGTGGCGCTGGCCGGCTGCGTGGTCGGCCCGGACTTCAAGGCGCCCGTGCCGGTCACAGCCGACAGCCGAACCTACCTCGACACGGGCAAGGCGGCGGTGGCGCCGGTGCCGGTGCTCGCGGGGACATCGGACGCGCCGACCAACGCCGAATGGTGGCGGATCTTCCACGATCCCATCCTGACGCGCCTGGAGGCCCGGGTCGCCGACGAGAACCTCGACGTCCGCACCGCGACGCTCCGCGTCGCGCAGAGCCGGGCGCAGGTCGCGTCCACCGCGTCGGCCCAGCTGCCGACGCTGAACGGCACCGGCTCCGACTACCGCGAGCAGTTCAGCGCCAACAGCCTCTTCAAGCTGGTCCCGTTGACCACCACCGGCGGATCGGGTTCGGGGTCCACCGGCGGCAACCAGCTCCTCACCGGCTTCAACAACTACACGGTCGGTCTCAACGCCGCCTGGGAACTCGACCTGTGGGGCCACGTGGTGCGCCAGATCGAGGCCGCCGACGCCCAGCTCGTGCAGAACGCCGAGATGCGCCGCGACATGCTGGTGTCGATGCTCGCCGAACTCGCCCGCGACTACGTCAACCTGCGCGGCACCCAGGAGCTGCTGCGGGTCGCCCGCGACAACCTCAAGGTCGACGAGGACATCCTCGGCGTCACCCGCATCCGGCAGGAGAAGGGTCTCGTCACCGGGCTCGACACGGAGAGCGCCGCCGCCCAGGTCGAATCGGTCAAGGCGCAGATCCCGCAGCTTCAGCAGCAGGAGCTGCAGGGCATCAACGCCATCTCCTTCCTGCTCGACGAGCCGCCGCTCGGGCTGTCCAAGGAGCTGACCCCCACCCGGGCGGTGCCGCCGAACCCGCCCCGCGTGCCGGTCGGCCTGCCCTCCGAGCTGGCGCGCCGGCGCCCCGACGTCCGCGAGGCGGAGGCGCAGCTCCACGCGGCGGTCGCCAACGTCGGCGTCGCGATCGCCGAGTTCTTTCCGTCGGTGCGCCTCAACGCCGACCCCACGTTTCAGGCGCTCGAGCCGAAGAACCTCTTCAAGGGCACCTCGCTGCAATACATGCAGGTCGGCCCCTCCATCACGCTGCCGATCTTTCAGGGCGGCAGGCTGAAGGCGAACCTCGAGATGCAGGAGAAGGGCCAGCAGCAGGCCGCGATCGCCTATCACCGCGCGGTGCTCAACGCCTGGCACGACGTGGTCAATTCGCTGACCTCCTACAAGACGGAGCAGCTGCGGCGCGACCGGCTGCGCGCCCAGGTCGAGCACGCCAGGCTGGCGCTGACGTTCGCGCGCTCGCGCTACGATCAGGGCGTGGCCGACATCACCACCCTGCTCAACAACGCGCAGACGGTGCTCAGCGCCGAGCAGCAGCTGGCACAGAGCACGACCAACGTGTCGGCGGACCTCGTCGCGCTGTACAGGGCGCTGGGCGGCGGCTGGGAGCTGACCTATCCCGACGCCCGCGCCGTGCGGCCGCCCACGCTCGCGCCGCGCGGCCAGATCGCGCAGCCGATCCCGGTCGCGGCGCAGCCGTGACCGCGGGCGGCGGCTACCGCTGCGCCGCCGCCGCCGGACCGTCAGCGCGCAGGGCGGCGTCGAGCAGTGCCCTGGTGTAGGGGGCCACGGGCGCCGTGAAGATGTCGGCGGCTGAACCGGCCTCGACCACGCGGCCCTCGCGCATCACGACGATGTCGCTGGCGAGCGCGCGCACGACCCGCAGGTCGTGGCTGATGAAGAGGTAGGCCAACCCGTGCGTCTCCTGCAGGACGCGCAGCAGGTCGACGATCTGCGCCTGCACGGACATGTCGAGGGCCGAGGTCGGCTCGTCGAGCACGACGAACTTCGGCTCCAGCACCATGACGCGGGCGATCGCGATGCGCTGGCGCTGACCGCCGGAGAACTCGTGCGGGTAGCGGTCCATCGTCGCCGGGTCGAGGCCTGTCTCGGCCAAGGCGCGGGCGACCATCTCGCGGCGACGCGCGACGGACAACCCGCCGCGCTGTACGGCGAGACCCTCGCCGACGATGTCGACGATCGGCATGCGCGGCGACAGCGATCCGTAGGGGTCTTGGAACACCACCTGGATGTCGCGGCGCAGCGGCCGCATGGCTTTGAACCCGAGGCCCTCGATCGGCCGGCCGAGGTAGGCGACGCGGCCCTCCGAGGCGATCAGGCGGAGGATGGCGAGGCCGAGCGTGGTCTTGCCCGAGCCGGACTCGCCGACGACGCCGACCGTCTGTCCCTCGCGCACGACGAGGCTGACGCCGTCGACCGCCTTGATCATGCCCACGGTGCGGCGCAGCAGGCCCCGCTTGATGGGAAAATGCACGCGCACGTCCTCGACGGCGAGGACGGGCGCGGCGGCGGGATCGCGTCGCGGCGCCGATCCCTTCGGCTCGGCGGCGAGCAGCATCCGCGTGTAGGGGTGGCGTGGCCGGGCGAACACGTCGGCGGCGGGTCCGGTCTCGACGATCCTGCCCTTCTGCATGACGGCGACGTCGTCGGCGAGGCGGCGCACGATGCCGAGGTCGTGGGTGATGAACAGCATCGCCATGCCGTGGCGGGCCTGCAGGTCCTTCAGCAGGGTGAGGATCTGCGCCTGCACGGTGACGTCGAGCGCGGTGGTCGGCTCGTCAGCGATGAAGAGCGCCGGCCGGTTGGCGAGCGCCATCGCGATCATCACGCGCTGGCGCTGGCCGCCGGACAGCTGGTGGGGGTAGGCGCCCAGCCGTTCGGCGGGATCGCGGATGCCGACCTCGGCCAGCAGCTCCAGCGTCCTCGCGCGCCGCGCGGCCCGCCCGCGCGAACCATGGACGGCGAGCATCTCGCCGACCTGCCGCTCGATCGTGTGGAGCGGGTTGAGCGAGGTCATCGGCTCCTGGAACACCATGGTGATCGCCGCGCCGCGCAGCGCGCGCACCCGCGTCTCGCCGGCCGCCAGCAGGTCCTCGCCGGCGAACAGCACGCCGCCGCCGACGGTGGCGCCGGCCGGCAGCAGGCGGGGAATCGCGAGGGCGGTCAGGGACTTGCCCGAGCCGGACTCGCCGACCAGGGCGAGCGTGCGGCCCTTGACCAGCGTCAGGGAGACGCCGTCGACCGCCCGCGCGCCGCCGGCGTTGGGGAAGGCGATGGTGAGGTCACGGATGTCGAGGAGGGGGGTGTCAGGCATCAAGCGTCTTGCGAGGGTCGAAGGCGTCGCGCACGCCCTCGCCGATGAAGACGAGGAGGGAAAGGAGCAGGCCGGTGGCGAAGAAGCCGCTGAGCGCCAGCCACGGCGCCTCCGTGTGGTTCTTGCCCTCCTGCAGCAGTTCGCCCAGCGAGGCGGCGCCGGGCGGCTGGCCCAGCCCGAGGAAGTCGAGCGCGGTGAGCGCGCCGATCGAGCCGCTCATGATGAAGGGGACCATCGTCAGCGTCGCCACGGTGGCGTTCGGCAGCACGTGCCGGAGGATGATCTTGGTGTTGGACAGGCCGAGCGCGCGCGCCGCCCGCACGTACTCGAAGTTGCGGGCGCGCAGGAACTCGGCGCGCACGACGTGGACGAGCTGCGTCCAGTCGAACAGCAGCAGGATGAAAAGCAGCGAGACCACGCTCGGCGCGATGAAGGACGACACGATGATGAGCACGTACAGGCTCGGCAGCGACGACCAGATCTCGATGAAGCGCTGGAACAGGAGGTCCGTCCAGCCGCCGAAGTAGCCCTGGATCGCGCCGGCCGTCACCCCGACGATCGACGACAGGAAGGTCAGCGCGAAACCGAACAGGATGGAGGCGCGCGTGCCGTAGATGACGCGGGCCAGCACGTCGCGGTCCACCTCGTCGGTGCCGAGCCAGTCGGTCTCCAACGCGCGGCATCCGCGGTTGGGGCCGCCGTCGCGCTTGGCCGCCGCCGCGCCGGCCGCCTCGCATTGCGCCTCGCTCAGCGCCCAGGTGGGCGGGCTTGGGGCGGGCGTCGCCGAGGCATAGTTGACGGAACGGTACGAGAAGCGGATCGGCGGCCACAGCATCCAGCCGTGGGCGTCGATCTCGTCGGCGGTATCCTTGTTGCGGTAGTCGGCGGTGGCGGTGAACCCGCCGAACATCTCGTCGGGGTAGTCGTGAAGGAGCGGGAACAGGAGCTCGCCCTTGTAGAACGCCAGGATCGGCCGGTCGTTGGCGACGAACTCCGCGCCGAGCGTCATGACGAAGATGGCCATGAACACGCAGAGCGACCAGAAGCCCCGGCGATGGCGGCGGAAGACGGCGATGCGGCGGCGGTTGATCGGTGACAGGCCGATGAACCGCCCGCGCGCCGGGCGCGGCGCGATCTGCGGGATGGCCTCGTCGCGCGTCACGCTCACGTCTCGCGACGCTCGAAGTCGATGCGGGGGTCGACCCAGGTGTAGGTCAGGTCGGAGACGAGGTTAACGGCCAAGCCGAACAGCGCGTAGATGTAGATATTGGCGAAGACGATCGGGTAGTCCCGGTTGATGACGGATTCGTAGGAAAGCCGGCCGAGCCCGTCGAGCGAGAAGATGATCTCGATGACGAGCGACCCCGTGAAGAAGGCACCGACGAAGGCGCCGGGAAAGCCGGCGATGACGATCATCATCGCGTTGCGGAACAAGTGGCCGTAGAGGACGCGGCGCTCGCTCAGGCCCTTCATGCGCGCGGTCTGGACGTAGCTCTTGTTGATCTCGTCGATGAAGGAGTTCTTCGTCAACGCCGTGATCGTGGCGAAAGAGCCGAGCGTCAGCGCCGTCACCGGCATCGCGACGTGCCAGAGGTAGTCGCCGACCTTCCCCGTCAGGGTGAGCTGCGCGAAATTGTCGGACGTCAACCCGCGCAGCGGGAAGATCGGCAGGGTGGCGCCGCAGAACAGGGTGGCCAGCAGCACCGCCCACAGGAACGAGGGGATCGCGAAGCCGACCGACACGAGGAACGAGGAGGCGACATCGAAGGTCGAGCCGTCGCGCACCGCCTTGCGGATGCCGAGCGGGATCGCGATGAGGTAGGACAGCAGCGTCATCCACAGGCCGAGGGACACCGAGACCGGCAGCTTCTCGCGGATGAGCCGGCTGACCGGGATGCGCGAGAAGAAGGACCGGCCGAAATCGAAGCGGGCGTAGTCGCCGACCATCTTGAGGAAGCGGACGGCCGGCGGCTGGTCGAAGCCGAACTGGCGCTCCAGCTCGCGGCGGAACGCGGGGTCGAGCCCCTCCGACCCGCGATAGCGCGACGAGGTGGTGGCGGCGCCGCTCTCGGAGGCACCGCCCGCGCCCTGGACCTGCGCCATCACCCGCTCGACCGGGCCGCCGGGCGCGAATTGGATGATGACGAAGGAGAAGAACAGGATGCCGAGGATCGTCGGGACCATCAGCAGCAGGCGGCGGACGATGTAGGCGAACATGCGCGGCTCCAGGGCGTCGGACCGAAAAGTGCGCGGCGGTTTTCGGCTGACTCCGATGCTCTAACGCGGGCGCAGGTTCGTCGCCTTGGCCTTCGCCTCGTCGTACCACCAGGTGCCCACCGCGTTGAGCCCGTATTTGGCGGGCTGGGCCGGCTGGCCGAACAGGTTCCAGTAGGCGACCGTGTGGCCGGCCTTGTTCCACATCGGCACCCAATAGTACCCGGCCCGCAGCACGCGGTCGATGCAGCGGCACAGCGTGGTCAGCGTGGCCCGGTCCTCCGCCACGATCGCCCGCTCGACCAGGGCGTCCACCACGGGATCGCTGATGCCGCACAGGTTGCGCGAACTCGGCACCGCGGCCGCCTCCGAGCCGAACGTGTCGCGCATCGACGCGCCGGGTGTCAGGCCGAAGCCGAAGCGCTCGGTGATCACGTCGAACTCGAAGGCATCCAGGCGGTGCTTGTACTGCGCGGGATCGACGATGCGCAGGTTCGCCTCGATGCCGAGCTGGCGCAGGTTGCGGATGAAGGGCAGCGTATGCGGCTCCAGCGCCGGCGTCGAGTCGAGGAACTCCATCGTGAAGGGCTTGCCGTCGGGCAGCAGGAGGGTCGAGCCGTCGCGCTTGCAGCCGGCCGCCTTCAACAGATCGTAGCCCTTGCGCAGCGCCGCGCGGTCCGACCCCGAGCCGTCGCCCTCCGGCGGCAGCTCGACGTCGCCGAACACCGCCGCCGGCAGCTTGGCGCGGAACGGTTCGAGGATCTTCAGCTCGTCGGGCGACGGCGCCCCCGTGGCGGCCATCGGCGAGTTCTGGAAGTACGACACCGTGCGCCGGTAGGCGTTGTACATGATGTTGGCGTTCGTCCACTTGAAGTCGAACGCGGTGCCGAGCGCCTCCCGGATGCGCGGGTCCTTGAACGCGTCGCGCCGGGTGTTGAAGAACCATCCCTGCGTGCCGAGCGGCGTGTCGTCGGGCAGGAACGCCTTCCTGATCCGCCCTTCGGCCACGGCGGGGAAGTCGTAGCCGGTCGCCCAGACCGCCGCCGTGAACTCCTCGTGGAAGGTGAAGTCGCCGGCCTTGAAGCCCTGGAACGCGATCTTGCGGTCGGCGTAGTACTCGTAGCGGATCGTGCCGAAGTTGTTGGTGCCGACGTTGATCGGCAGGTCCTTGGCCCAGTAGTCCGGCACGCGCTCCATCGCGACGTACTTCCCCTGGGCGAACCGGCCGACCCTGTAGGCGCCCGAGCCGAGCGGCGGTTCCAGGCTCACCTCGTCGAAGGGCGTCTTCTGATAGTAGGCGGCGGAGAAGATCGGCAGGCCGGCGATGAGCAGGATGGCGTCGCGGCTGTGACCCGGCTTGAGGCGCACGACCAGCACGTCGGGGGCGGTCGCGACGGCGCTGTCGAGGTCGCGCAACGGCAGGCGGAAGCTGGTGTGACCGTGCTCGCGCAGGACGTTGAGCGAGAAGGCCGCGTCGGCGGCGGTCAGGGGCGAGCCGTCGTGGAAGCGAGCCTCAGGGCGCAGCAGGAACGTGGTGGTGAGCTTGTCCGGCGCGGTCCGCACGGCGCGCGCGACGAGGCCGTACAGCGCGTCGGGCTCGTCGGCGTTGCCGGTCATCAGGCTGTCGAAGCTCGCCGGCACGCCGGCCGCGCCGTCGCCCCGCTGGTTGAAGACGTTGAGCGTGTTGAAGGTCTCGAAATTCTGGTTGCCGGAGGTGCCGGTGATCTGCAGCAGGATCTCGCCGCCCTTGGGCGCGTGGGGATCGACGTAGGGCAGGTGCGCGAAGTCGGCAGGCAGGGCGAGGTCGCCGAAGATGGAGAGGCCGTGCGCCTCTGGCCCGGCTTCGGCTAGGGCGACGCGCGGCGAGCCGAGCGTCGCGACGCTGCCGAGCGCGAGGCCCAGCGCGGTGCGACGCGTGAGGAGCGGCTGTCCGGCAGGCGAGAGCGACCCTCCACGAACCATGTTCACCTCAACCCTCGGCCGAACGCATCGCGGGCGCCGATGGAGCGTCGGCCCGCACGGACGCGCTGTGTGCTAACATTATGTCGCTTTTGGCGCGCCGCTCACCCGGCTCGGACCTTGGCACCGGCGACCCGAGCCGTGCTAAGGGCTGGGCGCCCCTCCCGCGAGGACAGATGACCGAGAAGACCATCGCCTACCAGGGCGAGCCCGGCGCCAATTCGCACATCGCCTGCGCCGAAGCCTATCCCGGCTGGACGCCCTATCCCCGCGCGACCTTCGAGGACGCGCTCGCCGCCATCACGGAAGGCCGCGCGAGCCTCGCGATGATCCCCATCGAGAACACGATCGCCGGGCGCGTCGCCGACATCCACGCGCTGCTGCCGGCCTCCGGGCTGTTCATCGTCGCGGAATATTTCCTGCCGATCCGCCACCAGCTGCTCGGCGTGAAGGGCGCGTCCCTGTCCGGCGTCAGGAGCGTTTACAGCCACGTCCACGCGCTCGGCCAGTGCCGGCGGGTCATCCGCGAGCACGGGCTCAAGGCGGTGGTGGCGGCCGACACGGCGGGGTCGGCGCGCGAGGTCGCCGAATGGGGCGACCCGACCCGCGCCTCGCTCGCCACGGCGCTCGCGGCCGAAATCTACGGCCTCGACGTGCTCCAGGCCGACGTCGCCGACGAGGCGCACAACACGACGCGCTTCGTGGTGCTGTCGGGCACGCCGGACTGGCCGCAGCACGGGCGGAGCCCGAGCGTCACCACCTTCGTGTTCCGCACGCGCAACGTGCCGGCGGCGCTCTACAAGGCGCTGGGCGGCTTCGCGACCAACGGCGTCAATATGACTAAGCTCGAGAGCTACATGGTGGACGGCGCCTTCACCGCGACCCAGTTCCTCGCCGACGTCGACGGGCACCCCTACGAGCCGGGCTTGGCGCGCGCGCTGGAGGAACTCGCGTTCTTCTGCAAGGAGATCCGGGTGCTCGGCGTTTATCCCGCCCACCCCGACCGCATCCTCGCGCGGTTCGAGGCGGAGTAGCGCCGCGCACTCGGCCGCGAGACGGGCCTGGCGTGCGTCGCCCTACGCTCGGGGCAGATGCGAGCTTCACGCGGGGCGTCGCCTTCCCACCGCCAAACAACCCTGCTTGGTGGCGACAGGCCCGGCGCGCCTCGGAGGCACCGGCGCCATCCCGTTCGCCGTGCCGGAGTCCCGAAGCCTTGAAGGCATCCCCCACCTCCTTCATGTTCGTCGTCCTGATCAGCCTGCTCGGCGCGATGTCGGCGCTCGCGACGGACATGTCGCTCGCCGCCGTGAACCCGATGGCGCGGGACTTCGCGGTGACGCCCGGCCAGATCGGGCTGGCTTTGTCGGCCTTCATGCTGTCCTTCGCCCTGTCCCCGCTCGCCTACGGCCCGCTGTCGGACCGTTACGGCCGGCGGCCGGCGGCGCTGCTCGCCTGCGCGGTCTACGTGGCCGGCGGCATCGGCTGCGTCTTCGCCCACAGCCTCGCCGCGCTGCTCGCCTGGCGCTTCGTCCAGGGGCTCGGCGGCGGGGCGCGACCGCTCGGCCTCGCGATCATCGGCGACAACTTCCGCGGCGCCGCCGCCCGCGAGAAGATGTCCTACGTCTCCGCCCTGACCCTTCTCGCGCCGCTGCTCGCACCCACGATGGGCGCCTTGCTGCTCCAAAGCGGCGGCTGGCGGATGATCTACGTCTTCCTGACCGCGACGGGCGCCGGCGCACTGGTGCTGGTCGCGTTCAAGCTCGGCGAGTCGCTGCCGCCGGAGCGCCGGGTCTCGCTGTCGCCGCGCGGCCTCGTCGCCAACTACGTCGGCGTCTTCCGTCGGCGCTCGCTCGCCCACACGATGGTCGCGGTCGCCATGTTCGGCGTCATCTTCGGCTACGTCAGCGGCTCGCCCTACGTGATGATCGGCGCCTTCGGTCTCACGCCGGCGCAGTTCGGCCTGACCTTCATGCTGAACTCGGCCGGCCTGCTCGTCGGCAACCTGTGCAACGCGCGGCTGAACGCCAAGGGCGTGGCACCCGACCGGCTGCTCGGCGGCGGCCTCGTGCTGGTGGCCGGCAGCACCGGCGCCCTGCTCGCGATCACGCTGGCCGGCAACACCGCCGTCTTGCCGTTCCTGCCGCTCCTGTTCCTGTGCATGGTCGGCTGCGCGGTCGCCAACACCAACGCGCTTCAGCTCGCCATCGCGCCGCTGCCGCACATCGCCGGCACGGCGAGCGCCGCCGTGGTGTCCGCGCAGCTCGCCTTCGGAGCGGTGGCCGGCTACATCGTCTCGAGCGCGTACGACGGCCGCACCGCGCTCTCGACGGTCGCGACGATCGCCGTCATCGGTGCCGTCGGTCTCTGCGCCTTCCTAGCGCGACCGCGTCGAGCCCCGCTCGCAGCGGTTGATCCGGAGCCGCTGCGAGCTTAGCGCCGCGGCGGTCGGCGTCGCCGCCGAAGCGGCGCCGATCATCCGATCGCGACACGAAATTCGTGCTGTCGCCGAACTCGTGGCATCGTCTTCGCATTGCACCATCAACCTTTCTTCGCTTGCATCCGGTGCGGTCGTGATAAAGTGGACGGTTTCCAACGCGTTCGGCGGATTGTTCTGGGTGGCTGGCCTTTACTACGCGAAAGGTCGAGGCTCGCCGTTCGCGGCTCTGCTCCCCGATACGGATCACCACCTGCTGATCGGTGCGCTTGTGGGTTCGGCGGGACTGATGGTGCTGCTCTGGAGCAACCTGCGGAACACCGCCTGACGCGTCCTTCCGCACTCGATCCGGTCTGACCATGCCCTCGGCGCGCGACGCCCGGCGCCGCCTATGGCGGCCCGGTCATCCGGCGCGCGGGCCGGCGTCCGGGACGGAAGCGCGCTTCCAGTGCCCCATGGTGCGCCGCCCACCGTCGCGTCCCTCGTCGACCCCGTCGATTGAAGGAGCGCCCGGCCCAGAACGAGGGCTTCGCGCATCCTTCCCTCGCGTCCGCCGGCCGCCCGTCAGATGCCCGCCGGGGTCCCGTCACGCACCGGCCAGGTAAGATCACTTGCCGAGGGGCGGGCTTGCGGCGCCGAGTTCGCAGCCTGTATACGGGCGGACGGAAACGGCGGACAAGCTTCGATCATGCCTGCTCCGCCCTCCGGTCCGCGACGGGCGAGGCGGGCGGGCTAGACGGTGACAGGATAGGGCCATGAAGGGCGCTCAGGGCAGCCCCCGTCTGTTGCTGCGCAGGCTCCGCGAGGTCATGGCGGAGCCGGTCAGCGCGCAAACGCGCCTTGATCGCATCGTGGTCCAGATCGCCGCCAACATGGTCGCCGAGGTTTGCTCGGTCTACGTGCTGCGCGCCGACATGCGTCTCGAGCTGTACGCGACCGAGGGCCTGAACCGCGAGGCCGTCCACCTCACCACGATGCGGTCGGACGAGGGCCTCGTCGGCCTGATCGCGCGCAGCGCGGAGAGCTTGGCGCTGGCCGACGCGCAGCAGCATCCCTCGTTCTCGTACCGGCCGGAGACGGGGGAGGAGGTGTATTCCTCCTTCCTCGGCGTCCCGATCCTGCGCGGCGGCAACACGCTCGGCGTGCTGGTCGTGCAGAACAAGGCGCGCCGGCTCTACGTCGACGAAGAGGTCGAGGTGCTGCAGACCACCGCGATGCTGCTCGCCGAGATGATCGCCTCGGGCGAGCTGCAGTCGCTGGCCGCCTCCGCCGACGAACTCGCGACGCGGCGACCGCTCTCCCTGACCGGCGCGCCGATCACGGAGGGCATCGGGCTCGGCCACGTCGTCCTCCACGAGCCCCGCATCGTGGTCAAGCGGATCGTCGCCGAGGACATCACCCACGAATTGTCGCGCCTCGATGTGGCGATCGCCGCCGTGCGCGCCTCCATCGACCGCCTCGTCACCCTCGGTGACCAGGACGCGGGCGAGACGCGCGACATCCTGGAAACCTTTCGCGCCATCGCCAACGATCGCGGCTGGCTGCGTCGCCTGCGCGAGGCCGTGTCGGGCGGCCTGACGGCGGAGGCGGCGGTCGAGCGCGTGCAGAACGACGCCCGCGCCAAGATGCAGCGTCAGACCGATCCCTACCTCCGCGAGCGGCTGCACGACCTCGACGACCTCGCCAACCGCCTGCTGCACGAGCTTGTCGGGCGCGCCTTCGTCGCCGACCACGGGACGCTGCCCGACAACGCGATCATCGTCGCGCGCTCGATGGGACCGGCGGCGCTGCTCGACTACGATCGATCGAAGCTGCGCGGCCTCGTGCTGGAGGACGCCGGCGCGCTGAGCCACGTCGCCATCGTGGCGCGCTCGCTCGGCATCCCCGCCGTCGGCAACGTTTCCAACATCATCAACCTCGCCGACGGGGGCGACGGGATCATCGTCGACGGGTCCACGGGCGACGTCCACGTGCGGCCGACCGGCGACGTCGAGAACAGCTACGGCGAGAAGGCGCGGCTGCGCGCCAAGCGGCAGGAGCAGTACCGGGCGCTGCGCGACGAGCCGTGCGTGACCCGCGACGGCACCCCCATCGACCTGCACATGAACGCCGGGCTGATCGTCGATCTGCAGCACGTCGCCGAGACGGGGGCCGTCTCGATCGGCCTGTTCCGCACCGAGATCCAGTTCATGGTGGCGAACCGCTTCCCGCGGATGCGCGAACAGGAGGTGCTCTACCGCTCGATCCTGGAAGCGGCGGAGGGCAGGCCGGTGACCTTCCGCACCCTCGACATCGGGTCGGACAAGATCCTGCCCTACATGGACAAGGTGGAGGAGGAGAACCCGGCGCTGGGGTGGCGCGCGATCCGCATCGGCCTCGATCGGCCCGCCCTGCTGCGCTCGCAGCTGCGCGCCATGCTGCGGGCGGGCGGCGGGCGCGAGCTGCGCATCATGTTCCCGATGATCTCGGCGATCGAGGAGTTCGAGCAGGCCAAGGGCTTGGTCGAGCAGGAGTTGAACTACCTCACCCGCTACCGGCACGCGCTGCCGAGCGAGCTGAAGCTCGGCATCATGCTGGAGGTGCCGAGCCTGCTCTGGCAGCTCGACGAGATCTGCGCGCACGTCGACTTCGTGTCGGTCGGGTCGAACGACCTCGTGCAGTACCTGTTCGCCGCCGACCGCGACAACACGCGGGTGGCCGACCGCTTCGACACGCTGTCGCCGCCGGTTCTACGCGCCTTGAAGATGGTGGTCGACAGGATGGACGCCAACGGCACGCCGCTGACGCTGTGCGGCGAGATGGGGGGCAAGCCGCTGGAGGCGGTCGTGCTCATCGCGCTCGGCTTCCGCGGCCTGTCGATGTCGCCGGCGGCGATCGGCCCGGTGAAGGCCGCGGTGCTGGCGACCGACCTCGCCGACATGCGCCGCTTCGTCACCGACCTCGTGGAGCGGATCGACGGCGGCCACTCGCTGCGCGAGCCGCTGCGCGCCTACGCCGAGCGGCAAGGCATTCCGCTCAGCTGACGGGCCTCATCCCGCCAGCATGGCGCCGGCCAGCCGGTGCCCCGACGCCCAGGCGCTTTCGACCCTCGGCCCGATCGCCCAGTCGCCGCAGGCGCCGAGCCCGAGCGCGGCGTTCCACATCGGACCGGGGCCGCCCTCGCCCGACCTGGCGTAGCGCCAGCGATGGGCCGCCGCCGCCATCGGCTCCGGCACCGCGATGTCCACCGCCCGCGCGAAGGCGTCGAGCACGGCCGCCGTCGCCTCCGCCGGCTCCATCTCCAGGTGCGCGCGCGACCAGTCCGCGCCGGCCTGGATCACCCAGGCCTCCGGCCCGGAGCGTCCCGGCTTGGCGTTGTTGCGGGTCGCCCAGCCGATCGCGCCGCGATGCTTCACCACATCGGCCGCGATCGGCAGACGCTCGGCGAAGGCGGCCATGAGCGTCCAGCACGGTTCGGAGCGCACCGCCGCCGCGCGCGCCGCCATGCCCGCGTCCCACGGCGCCACCAGGGCGCCGACCTGCTCGGCCGGGACGGTGACGACCACCGCCTCGTAGGGTTCGTCGCCGATGCCTTCGCCCGCGAGGCGCCATCCCCCCGCCTCGCGGCGCAGCGCGTCGACGCGGCGGGCCGGCCGCACGTCGAGGGCGCCGGCTATGGCGGCGACCGGCGCGTCCATCGCCGGCACGCCGACGAAGGCGTCGTGGCCGGCCGCCGGCCATGGCGCGGCGAGACCTTGGTCGCGCCACGCCTCGACGCGCGCGCGGAACGCCGGATCGCGGACGGTGAAGTACTGGGCGCCGTGGTCGAAGGTCGCCTCGCCCAGAAGCGTCGCCATCCGCCGGGTGGACAGTCGGCCGCCCGGCCGACGCCCCTTGTCGAACAGCGTGCAGGGTCGACCCGAGGCGACGAGCCTCTGCGCGCAGGCGAGGCCGGCGATTCCCGCCCCGACGATCGCGATGGTCATTCGTCGTCCCTCCCTCCGAGCGGCTGACGCCCGGCGAGAAGCGACCTTACCCCACAACGCGCGCCGCCCAAGCCGGACGGGCGCGAAGCCATGTCGCGGGCCGACGACCGGTCTGCGACACCGCGAATGCTGGCCATCGCCGGCGTCCTTCTGCTGATGCGGGCGATGAAAATTCCTTCGAGGGGTGAACCCGTGACCATCCCACCGCACGCCGCCGCGCATGTCCCACTCGCCGATGTCCCCGCCACGCGCGCGGAGGGCCTGCGCCGGCTCGCCGACTTCGTGCCGCGCGCCGGCCACGCCTACGCCGAGGACCGCAACGCCGACGGCGGGCCGGAGGCGCGCGCCAACGTGTCGATGCTGTCGCGCTACCTGCGCTACCGCCTGGTCACCGAGCGCGAGGTCGTCGCCGCCGCGCTGGAGCGCCACGGTGCCGAGGCGGCGGGCAAGTTCATCCAGGAGGTGCTCTGGCGCACCTACTGGAAGGGCTGGCTCGAGATGCGCCCCGAGGTTTGGGCGCGCTTCGTCGCCGAGCGCGACGCGGCGCGCGCCGGGGCCAAGGGCGGGTTGACCAAGGCCGTCGAGCGGGCCGAGGCCGGCGCGACCGGCATCGTCGGCTTCGACGACTGGGCGCGCGAACTCGTCGCGACCGGCTACATGCACAATCACGCCCGCATGTGGTTCGCCTCCATCTGGATCTTCACCCTGCGTCTCCCCTGGGTGCTCGGCGCCGACTTCTTCCTGCGCCACCTCCTCGACGCGGACCCGGCGTCCAACACCCTGTCCTGGCGCTGGGTGGCGGGGCTGCAGACGCGCGGGAAAACCTATCTCGCCACCGCCGACAACATCGCGCGCCACACCGAAGGGCGCTACCGGCCGGCGGGGCTCGCGACGCGCGCGACGGCCTTGGACGAGCCGCCCTTGCCCCAGCCGCGTACCCTGCCCGATGTCGTGCCCGGCCTCCCCAAGGCCCCGGCGCTGCTGCTCGTGAGCGGGGAGGACATGTCCCCGGAAACCCTGATCGCCGCCGGCGCGGACGTCCGTGCCGTCGTGGTGACGCGCGGAGCCGGCGTGGCCTGGCCGTTCGGCGACAAGGCGCGCGTCTTCCTCCACGATGCCGCCGATGACGCCGCCGCGCGCGCGCGCGCGCACTTCGCCTGCCCCGCCACGGTCCTCGACGGCCTCGGCGCCGAGGGCATCGTCCGGGCGGCCGAGGCGGCGGGAGCGCGGGAGGTCGTCACCCCCTACGCGCCGGTCGGCCCGGTCGCCGACGCGCTGGCGGCGCTCGGCGCGGCCCTGCCGGCCGCCGGCCTCGCGCTGACGCGCCGCCGAAGGCCGTGGGACGGGAGGTTCTGGCCCTACGCCACCAAGGGTTACTTCGCCTTCAAGGAGGGGGTTTCGGGCATCCTGGCGGAGGAAGCGCTGCCGGATCGTCCGGGCGCCTAGGCCGCCACGTCCGTCGCGACACCGCCCGACAGGTCCCGCGACAGGCCGTGCTGCGTCAGCGCCACCATCAGGGCGAGGATGGCGGCGGCGCTCATCTCGTCGGCGAGCAGCCGGCCGTTCTTGGTGAAGGGCTCGAAAAGGTGCTCGGTCGCGGCGTTGCGCGTGGCGAGGCCCATCCACCAATTGCCGAAGATCCGCCGCTCGACGTCCTTCATCTCGACCAGCATCACGTTGGCGTGCCGCTCGTCGTTGTTGATGTGCTCGAACTGTCGCCAGATCGCGCGCCGGTCGCCTTCGAGCACCTGCAGGAACCACATGTCGTCGAAGACGAGCGCGCCGGTGATGCCGAGGCGCTCGTTGTTCTGCTTGGACGCCCGCAGGATCTCGCCGAGCTGCTTGACGATGGACCCTCCGGCGGAGTCGATCTGGTTTTCGCTGATATAGACGAGTCTCGTGACAGACATAGCCGCTTCTCCTTTGTACGATAGAAGACGGGAAGTGCATTAAGCGAGCGTGAAGCGGACCCGACGAATCAAGGTTCGCATCGAACTTAATTCCCTCCCTTCGGCGGGGAGGGGAGGAAGGGAAGGGGGTACCGGCGGCGGCGCGAGCCTTGTTCCGGTCCACCGGGTCCGCTACCTCAGGGCCGATGCAACTTCCCCAGGACAAGCTCGACCTCATCCTGCGTCGCCACGACGAGATCAACGGACGGCTCGCCGCCAGCCCGGACGCGACGACCTTCGTCGCGCTGTCGCGCGAGCTGGCGGGGCTCGAGCACGTCTCCGCCGCCATCCGCGAGTACCGCGACCAGTCGGCCGAGCTCGACGGGATCGTCGCGATGCTGGAGGAGGCGGGCCTCGACCCCGAGATGCGCGACCTCGCCGAGGTCGAGCGTCGCGCCGGGGAGGCCCGGCTCGAAGCGCTCGCCCGCGAGCTGCGGGTGGCGCTGCTGCCCAAGGACGCCGCCGACGAGAAGAGCGCCATCCTGGAGATTCGCGCCGGCACCGGCGGCGACGAGGCCGCGCTGTTCGCCGGCGACCTGTTCCGCATGTACCAGCGCTACGCGGAGGCGCGGGGCTGGCGCGTCGACGTCGTCTCGACGAGCGAGGGCTCGGCCGGCGGCTTCAAGGAGATCATCGCCGAGATCGAGGGGGCCGGCGTCTTCGCCAAGCTGAAGTTCGAGTCCGGCGTCCACCGCGTGCAGCGCGTGCCCGACACCGAGACGCAGGGGCGCATCCACACGTCGGCCGCCACCGTTGCCGTGCTGCCCCAGGCGGAGGAGGTCGATGTCGCCGTCAACGAGGCGGACCTGAAGATCGACACGATGCGCGCGCAAGGGTCGGGCGGCCAGCACGTCAACAAGACCGAGTCGGCGATCCGCATCACCCACCTGCCGACCAACACCGTGATCTTCGTCCAGGACGAGCGCTCGCAGCACAAGAACCGCGCCCGCGCGATGGCGCTGCTACGCTCGCGCCTCTACGACATGGAGCGCCAGAAGCTCGACGCCGAGCGCTCCGCCGACCGCCGGGCCCAAGTGGGCAGCGGCGACCGCTCGG
This sequence comes from uncultured Beijerinckiaceae bacterium, assembly GCA_964244495.1. Taxonomy (GTDB): domain Bacteria; phylum Pseudomonadota; class Alphaproteobacteria; order Rhizobiales; family Beijerinckiaceae; genus RH-AL1. The sequence continues at coordinate 144,984 of CAXTIU010000007.1, read as the reverse complement.
AGCGCATCCGAACCTACAATTTTCCGCAAGGACGGCTGACCGACCATCGCATCAACCTCACCCTCTACAAGCTGGAGAAGGTGATGACCGGCGAGGGCTTCGAGGAGGTGGTGGAGGCGCTGACCACCGAGCACCAGGCGGCGCTGCTCGCCGCGCAGGATGGGTGAGCGGCGGCGACGGACGGGCGGTCTTCCTGGTCGCGTCGGGAGCGGTGCACACCGCGCCACGAACGATGTCAGATGAGCGCCCGCATGCAAGTGTCGCATGAAAGCGAGAACGTTCCGGCGCTCGACGGCGCCGTTGCGGGACGCTCCAAGCGGGGGGGGGGAAGAGCGATGCGCGGGCGGTTCGATCGGCGTTTGACCTAAACGCCCGCCATAGGTATATTTACCTCGAAGCATCAGGTTGCTGGCCTCGTCGCCGCCGCTCCTGACGCATCGAGCCACGAACCCGACGCATCCCGAAGGGACCCGGAGAACGTCCATCCTTGTTCGCAAAGGCGTTTCCGGCCGAATCCTGACGCATGACGCATCCTGACGCTTAATTGTGTGGAGATGACGAATAAACGGTGAAGCGCCCGCCGACCGCCGGCCCTTCACAAAGGCCCGCGCTTCGGAGACAATCGGTGCGTCCTCCATGATCGAGCCCCGGCGCCTCCATGTACTCCTGCACCACGCGCGACATCGAGATCACCGTGTCGCCCGAGTTCATGCCGGACCGCTCGGACGCCGGCAAGCGGCACTACGTGTGGGCCTACACGGTGGAGATCGCCAACGGCGGCGAGACCACCGTGCAGGTGACCGACCGCCACTGGAGGATCACCGACGCGAACGGGCACCTCGAGGAGGTTCGCGGGCCGGGCATCGTCGGCGAGAAGCCGGTGCTGAAGCCCGGCGAGATGTTCCGCTACACGTCCGGCTGCCCGCTCACCACGCCGTCGGGCATCATGGCCGGCACCTACCGCGTCGTCGAGGAGGGCGGCACGGTGTTCGAGGCGGTGATCCCGGCCTTCTCGCTCGATTCCCCCTTCGCCGCGCGGGTGCTCAATTGACCCCCGCCGAGCCGGCCGACGGCAGGCGCGGCGCCGCGATCGCGCTGCTGGCGGAGCTGGTCGGCTTCGACACGGTGAGCGACCGCTCCAACCTGCCCCTGATCGAGCGCGTGGAAGCTTATCTCCGCGACGGCGACGTCCGCTTCACCCGCGTCCCGAACGCGGCCGGCGACAAGGCGGCCCTGTTCGCCACCGTCGGCCCGAACGTCGACGGCGGGGTGGTCCTGTCCGGCCACACCGACGTCGTGCCGGTCAAGGGGCAGGACTGGACGGGCGACCCCTTCACCCTGCGGGAGGATGGCGGCCGGCTGTACGGGCGCGGCGCCTGCGACATGAAGGGGTTCGACGCGGTCGCGTTGGCGATGATGCCGACCTTCCAGCGCGCCGCTTTGAAGAAGCCGATCCACCTCCTCCTCTCCTACGACGAGGAGATCGGCTGCCTCGGCCCGCTCGACACGATCCGCCGCTTCGGCATCGACCTGCCGAGGCCCGCGGTCGCCATCGTCGGCGAGCCGACGCTGATGGGGGTGGTCGACGCCCACAAGAGCATCTCCACCTATCACACGACCGTCCGCGGCCACGAGGCGCACTCGGCCAACCCGATGCTCGGGGCCAACGCGGTCGAGGGCGCCTGCCTCCTGGTGGCGGAGCTGTACGCCCTGCAGGCGGAGCTGGAACGCGAGGGCGACCCGTCCGGCCTGTTCACGCCCCCTTATTCCACCGTCCACGTCGGGACGATCGAGGGCGGCCACGCCCGCAACATCCTCGCCAAGGCGTGCCGCTTCTCCTGGGAGTTCAGGGGCCTGCCGGGCGCCGACCCCAAGCGCGCCATCAAGCACCTCGACGCCTTCGCCGAACGCGTCGTGCGCCCCCGCCTGACCCGCTTCACCGGTCGGGCTGGCGTCGAGACGGTGTCCGACGTCGAGGTGCCGGGGCTCGCGGCGGAGCCCGGCTCCGCGGCGGAAACGCTGGCCAAGACGCTGACCCGGTCGAACGGCGTCGGAACCGTCTCCTTCGTCACGGAGGCGGGGCAGTTCCAGGCGGCCGGCATCCCGACGGTCGTCTGCGGCCCCGGCTCGATCGCCCAGGCGCACCAGCCCGACGAGTTCATCGCGGTGTCCGAGATCGACGCGTGCCTCGCCTTCATGGATCGCCTCGCGGCCGAGCTGAGCTGAACGCGCCCCTGACCGTTCCATGATCATCCGACCGAGGCCGACGCTGTGGGACGTCTTGTTCACGCTCAGGGGCTCGGTCGCGCCGCGCATCGCGGTGCGCCTCCTGGTCCTCAGCGTATGGGCGGCCCTCATCACCGTGGCGGCGGGTCTCGCCCCGCGGTTCTTCGCCAAGGCGAGCGCCGCGCCGTTCACCTTGATCGGTCTGTCGCTGTCGATCTTCATGAGCTTCCGCAACAACGCCTGCTACGATCGCTGGTGGGAGGGCCGCAAGCAGCTGGGGCAGCGCCTCGTCGAGGTGCGCTGCCTGCTGCGCGAGGCCCGAGCCTTCGCCGGCGACCCCGCGCACGCGCCGATGCTGCGGGCGGCCTGCGGCTTCTGCCACGCCCTCAAGGCGCGGCTGCGCGACGAGGACGAGCGCGTTGCTGCCGCCCCGTGGATGCCGTCGGCGTTCCCGGAAAGCGCCGCGCCCAACGTCACCGACAGCGCGCTGGTCGAGGTCGGACGCCACCTGCTGGACCTCGCCGCTGATCACGGCGATCGTCAGCTACACGTTCTTCGGGCTCGACGCGCTCAGCGACGAGTTGGAGGACCCCTTCGGCCGCGACGTGAACGACCTGCCGCTCGACGCGCTCATCCGCACCGCCGAGCGCGAGATCCGCGCGGCGCTGGGCGAGACCGTCCTGCCGCCGGCCCTGAAACCCGTTAACTTCGTCCTGCAGTAGGATCGGGCGCGGGAAACGACGCGGGACACCGCGCGTTGGCGGCAGGAGCCGGGAGCGCGTTGCCCATGTCGACCTGCCCATGTCACCGTCGACGACATCAACGCCGCCGATGCCGGCGGTAAGCGGCGCCATCGGCGCGGGCGGATCGCCGATCAAGGCCCACGCCTTCGCCCTCGCGATCTGCCTCGCCGCCCTCGCCGGCTTCGTCGACGCGACCGGCTTCCTCGCCTTCGACGGCCTGTTCGTGTCCTTCATGAGCGGCAACAGCACGGAGGGGGCGGTCGATGTCGCGGCGGGAAGCGCGCACGTCGTGGGCGTCGCTCGCGCGATCCTCGTGTTCGTCGGCGGCGTCACGCTCGGCGAACTCGTCGGAGCCATCGACAAACGCTGGGGCCGGCCGCTGGTGCTGCTGCTGGAAGCCCTGTGCCTGTGGGTCGCCGTCGGCCTCGGCCACGGCGGCGCGTCGGTCGCCTCGCTGCTCGGCCTGGCGATGGGGGTGCAGAACGCTTCCGTGCACAAGGCGGACGGAATCAGCGTCGCCTTGACCTACGTGACGGGAACGCTGGTCCACGTCGGGCGGACGCTCGCCGGCGCGCTGCGCGGCGCGCAACCCCTAGGCGACCTCCTCCCCTTCGCCGCCCTGTGGCTCGGGTTGGTGCTCGGCGGGGTCGCCGGGGCTCTGGTGACGCGGCACGACGCGGGGCTCGCGCTGGTCGTCGCGGCAGCCTTCGCGTCGGCGCTGCTGACGTGGACGGCGGTTGTCGCCGCCGCGTCGAGAAAGGCCGGCTCGTGAGACGGACCGGCGCTCACGCCGCGTCGACGTCGCGGGCGGCGATCAGGCCGATGCGGCGCGACCGCCCCCAGGCGCGATGGCCGGTGAGGAACGACACCCAGCCGAGCGCCGCGCCGGTGTGGCGCAGGATCTGGAAGGTGAACGGTTCGAGCAGCGAGGCGAGGATGGCCTTGTCGAGGCGCGCGCCCGTGCGCCGGTCGACCCAGCGGCGGTACAGCTCGATCGACCACAGGTGAAAGGCGAAATCGAGCACGATCTTGGCCCCGATCACGCCGCCGACCGGCAGCAGCAGCGCTAGGCGCCTGGTGAGGATGTAGGCGAGCAGCAGCGCGAAGCCGGCCAACCCGTAGATTGGTTGCAGCGTGTCGAGCGCCTTGATCGGCAGCATCACCAGGCCGAGCCGGCCGTAGCGGGCGTCGCCCACCATGTCGCGGTACCAGAACTGCGTCTGGAGGAAGCCGCAGAACCAGCGGCGGCGCTGGTTGAGGAAGGCGCCCGTCGTGGCCGGCGCGTCGGTGATCGCGCGGGCGCCGCCGACCACCGCCGTGGTCCAGCCGAGCCGCTCCAGCCCCCCGGTGCGGCGCAGCCGGTGGATCAACTCGTAGTCCTCCACCATGCACTCGGGGTCGAAGCCGCCGACGCGCAGCACCGCCTCGCGGCGGAAGCCGGCGAAGGCGCCGGAGATGAGCAGCAGCGCGTCCATGCTGCCCCAGGCGTAGCGCGACAGGAAGTTGCGGATGTACTCGTAGGTCTGGAACCACTCGTAGAAGCGACCCGACAGCGAGGGGCCGCAAACGGGGGTCAGCACGCCGGTGGCGGCGACCAGCCTCGGGTCGGCGGCGAAGGCGGCGCGCAGCGCCCCCGTCGCATCGGGGTCGAGCAGCGTGTCCCCGTCCACCGTCACGACCAGCTCCGTGTCGGCGGCGAGCAGCGCGGCGTTGAGCGCGCGCGCCTTGCCGCCGTGCGGCAGCCGCAGCCAGCGCAGGCTCGGATGGCACCGGCTCGGGCCGCTCGCGGTGCCGAGCGCCGGCTCGTCGAGGCCGAACGACCCCGCGAGGAGCGCCGCCGTGCCGTCGCGCGACCCGTCGTCGGCGATGAGGATGAGGTCGGGCGCGTCCGTCTGCGCCAGCAGCGCCCCCAGGGTGATCGGAAGCACGGCCGCCTCGTCGCGGGCGGCGACGATCACGCCGAGCGTGGGTCTCGCGCCGACCGGCGGCCGTGCCCCCGCCGGGCGCAGCAGGGACAGCGTCGCGGCGAACACGACGCCGATCAGCACGGTGTCGTAGAGCACGTAGGCGAGGCCGGCGGACCAGGCGAACAGGTTGTTCGCCACGAAGGCGCGCGTGAGCAGCACGAGGAAGAGCAGCGTGGCGCCGCCGTGGATGGCGAGGCTTCGCCAAGGGGTTCGGGGCGGCGCGAGGCGCGGCGACGCCGCGAGGAAGGCTTTCTCAAGCTCGGAGGGCGTGGTCAGGGTTGGCCTCTATCGTGTGCGCGCGCATGACGTTCGGCGCCGGCCACCGGCAGCACACTGGATCGCGGGCACGACAGCCTATCGCCACGATTTTATGTCATAACGAAGCCGATCGGCGGTCGAAACGCGCCCTGCTTCCATCAGTCCCGGATGAACGTGCCATGTCGACGACCTTGCCAGCCGGCCGCGACGAGCCGGTGGCCCGCTACAACCGCACGGCGATCACCCTGCACTGGCTCGTCGCCGCCCTGATCGTCATCAACATCTTCTACGGCCTCGCCGGATCCTACGCCGACGATGCCCACGTGCGGCCGATCGTCGACATGCACAAGTCGATCGGGCTGACGGTGCTGGGCCTCGTGGTGCTGCGCATCCTGTGGCGCCTGTCGCACAAGCCGCCGGCGATGCCGAACCATTACCCCTGGTACGAGCGGCTCGGCGCGCACGCCGCGCATACCGCTCTCTACGTCGTGATCCTGGCGCTGCCGCTCAGCGGCTACCTCCACGATTCCGCCTGGAACGGCGCGGCCACGCACCCGCTGATCCTGTACGGGTTCCTGCACTTCCCGCGCATGCCGATCATCAAGTCCTTCGATCCGGCGACCAAGGACACCCTGCATTCCTTCTTCGGCGCGGCGCACGTCGCCATCGGCTACGTGCTCTACGGCCTCCTCGGCCTGCACCTGCTCGGCGTCGCCAAGCATCACGTCTTCGACCACGAACCGGAGATCAGCCGGATGCTGCCGGAGGGTCACCGCCGGTCGGAGAAATCGAAGACGGCCTGAACGGGGACGAGGTCGGCGAGGCTTCGCGGCTAACCGCCCGGTCGTCGCGCGGCGACCATGTAGTTGCAACCCATGTCGCGCGACAAATGCCAGCGGTCGCGCAACGGGGCGTAGGTCACGCCGGCCTCGGCCACGTGAACGAGCCCGGCGCGTCCCATGAAATCCTTGAATTCGGCCGGCGTCACGAACTGGTGCCAGTCGTGGGTGCCGCGCGGCAACCAGCCCAGCACGTATTCCGCCCCGACGATCGCCAGCGCGTAGCTTTTCATCGTGCGGTTCAGCGTGGCGCCGATCATCAAGCCGCCGGGCGCCACAAGGGCGGCGGCGTCGCGGAGGAAGCCCGGCACATCCTTCACGTGCTCGACCACTTCCATGACGAGCACGGCGTCGAAGCGCTCGTCCGTCGTCGTCAGGGTCTCGACGGTCGTGCAGCGGTAGTCGACGGCGAGGCCCGCCTTCCCGGCGTGGCGTGTGGCGGCGACGACGTTGTTGGGCGCCGGGTCGATCCCCACGACGCGCGCGCCGAGCCGTGCCAGGCTCTCGGACAGGATGCCGCCGCCCGAACCGACGTCGAGGATGCGGCAATGATCGAGCGGCCTGTCGCCCGATGCCGGCGCCCGACGCGTCAACAGGTCCTTGATCCAGCCAACCCGCACGGGGTTGAACTTGTGCAAGGCGCCCATCGGCCCTTTCACGTCCCACCACTCGTCGCCGAGCCGGTCGTACCTGGCGAGATCGACGTCGTCGATGGTGCTCCGCCCGAAGTCGCTCATGCCGCCCAACCCTCGTCCCGCGTCGACCCTTCGCGCCCGCGATTGACGCGGCCCGATCCCCCCGTCATGTATGCCCCCGCTTCGATCCGCAACGCCGGCGCACCGTTTTCGCCAGACATGTGAGGGTTTTCCAACCACGATGGCTCGTCTCGTCATGAAGTTCGGGGGCACCTCCGTCGCCGACCTTGACCGCATCCGCAATGTCGCGAGCCATGTGAAGCGCGAAGTCGACGCCGGCCACGAAGTGGCGGTGGTCGTATCGGCCATGTCGGGCAAGACCAACGAGCTGGTCGCCTGGGTCAAAGGCGCCGCTGCCCTTTATGACGCCCGCGAGTACGACGCGGTGGTCGCCTCGGGCGAACAGGTCACCGCCGGCCTCCTCGCCATCGCCCTTCAGGAAAAAGGCATGCCGGCGCGCTCTTGGCAGGGCTGGCAGATCCCCATCGAGACCTCGGCCGCCCACGGGGTCGCCCGCATCGAGGCGATCGACGGGTCGGGCATCGTCGCCGGCCTCGAGCAAGGGGTGGTCGCGGTCATCGCCGGCTTCCAGGGCGTGCACAGGCCGAGCGGCCGCGTGACCACGCTCGGACGCGGCGGCTCGGACACGTCGGCCGTGGCCGTGGCGGCCGCGCTCAAGGCCGGTCGCTGCGACATCTACACGGATGTCGACGGCGTCTACACGACCGATCCGCGCATCGTGCCCAAGGCCCGGCGCCTCGATCGCATCGCCTTCGAGGAGATGCTGGAAATGGCCTCGCTCGGCGCCAAGGTCCTGCAGGTGCGCTCCGTCGAGCTGGCGATGGTGCACAAGGTGCCGACCTTCGTGCGCTCGTCCTTCGACGACCCCGCTCAGCCGGGACCCGGTACCCTGATTTGCGAGGAGGATGACATCGTGGAACACCAGGTCGTGACCGGCATCGCCTTCTCGCGCGACGAGGCGCAGATCACGCTTCGCAAGCTGAAGGACGCGCCCGGCGTCGCCGCCGGCGTGTTCATCCCTCTGGCGGAGGCCAACATCAACGTCGACATGATCATCCAGGTGGTATCGGACGACAACAAGACCACCGACATGACGTTCACGACGACGGCCGCCGACTACGATCGCGCCTGCGCGCTGCTCGAGGGCATGCGCGACACGATCGGCTACCAGACGCTGGAAGGCGCCAACGACGTCGTCAAGGTGTCGGCGATCGGTGTCGGCATGCGGTCCCACGCGGGCGTCGCGGCGCAAGCCTTCAAGGCCTTGTCCGAGAAAGGCATCAACATCCGGGCGATCACCACGTCCGAGATCAAGTTCTCCGTCCTGATCGATGATGCCTACACCGAACTCGCGGTGCGGACGCTGCACACGCTGTACGGTCTCGACCGAGCCGCCTGAGTCGTCGACCTCATCCTTGAGCGGGTTGGCGCTTGCGGGGTCCGCGCGGTTCTGCCCGGAGGCGGCACCATGGACGGCGCGACGGTCCTGTCGCGGCGTGGAAGGGCGGATGCTCGACGCGACGGCGGCGAGCGCCGACGGCGAAACCCCGGCGATGCTGGAGACCGCCGGTGCTGACGCCGCGCTGCCGCCGGCCGTTCCCAGTGCGGAAAAACGGCCCGTCCCTTGCTTCAAGCGCCTCGTGGCCTCTTGGTCGACGAGCCTTGTCAGTTTGGGGAAGTGACCAGTGTTCCAGGCGGGAGACGTTGCGCGATGAAGCTTGTCATGGCCATAATCAAGCCATTCAAACTGGAGGAAGTGCGGGACGCCCTGACGGCGATCGGCGTGCACGGCATGACGGTCACGGAGGTCAAGGGATACGGACGCCAGAAGGGCCACACGGAAATCTATCGCGGGGCCGAGTACGCGGTCAGCTTCCTGCCCAAGCTGAAGGTCGAGGTTGGCGTGCCGCCCGAGCTCCTCGGGCCGGTGATGGAGGCCATCACCTCCGCGGCGCGAACGGGGCAGATCGGCGACGGCAAGATCTTCGTGACCGATGTTGAGCAGGCGGTCCGCATCCGCACCGGCGAGCGGGACCTCGACGCGTTGTGACGAGCGTGTCCGACGCCGTGCCGGCCGGCGGCCTGTCGGGAGCAAGCTCGGCGCCTCCGCGGCATGGGTTGGGACCCGCGTCGCGCGGTCGGTGGTGACCCCGTGCCGGCCACACCTTCGTAAGCATCATCGGCCATTGAGGGAAAGCGAACGATGACGTTGATACCGACGACGTTGAATCCATCGACGTCGAGACGCCCGCTTGGCCTCGGGGCGGCGCTGGGGCTGGCCGTGGTGATGCTGGCGCTGACGGCTGGTGCGGTCTGGGCGCAGACCGCCACCGCCCAGGCGCCGAGCGTGGCGTCCGCCGCCACGCCGCTGCCCAACAAGGGCGACACCGCCTGGATGCTCGTTTCCACAGCCCTGGTGCTGCTGATGTCGATCCCTGGCCTCGCCCTGTTCTACGGCGGCCTGGTCCGCTCGAAGAACATGCTGTCGGTCCTCAGCCAGGTGTTCATGATCGTGGGCTTGGTCTCGATCGTCTGGGTGATCTACGGCTACTCGCTCGCCTTCACCTCCGGGCCGGCTTCGGTCAACGGCTTCATCGGTGGGCTCGACCGCTTGTTCCTCGGTGGGCTCACGCCGGATTCGACCGCCTCCACCTTCTCGAACGGCGTGGTCATCCCGGAGTACGTCTACATGGCGTTCCAGATGACCTTCGCCTGCATCACGCCCGCCCTGATCGTCGGCGCCTTCGCCGAGCGCATGAAGTTCTCGGCCCTCATCGTGTTCGTCCTGCTGTGGGTCACCTTCATCTACTTCCCCATCGCGCACGCGGTCTGGTTCTGGCAGGGTCCCGACGCGGTCGCCGACGCCGCCAAGGCGCTCGCCGCCGCGCAGGGCGACGCCGCCAAGCAGGCGGCCCAGGCCGCGCTCGACAAGGTCCAGGCCAACGCCGGCTACTTCAACCAGCTCGGCGCGCTCGACTTCGCCGGCGGGACGGTCGTGCACATCAACGCCGGTATTGCCGGCTTCGTGGGCGCGCTGATCCTGGGCAAGCGGGTCGGCTATCCCCGGGAGCCGATGCCCCCGCACTCGCTCGTGATGACGATGATCGGCACCTCGCTGCTGTGGGTGGGCTGGTTCGGCTTCAACGCCGGCTCCAACCTCGAGGCGAACGGGGTTACGGCCATGACCTTCGTCAACACCTTCGTCGCCACCTCCGCCGCCACTCTGGCATGGCTGTTCGCCGAGTGGATGATCAAGGGCGAGCCCTCGTTGCTCGGCATGTGCTCGGGCGCGGTGGCGGGCCTCGTGGCGATCACCCCGGCGTCGGGCTATTGCGGGCCGATGGGCGCGATCGTGCTCGGCCTGGTGGTCGGCGTGGTCTGCTTCTTCTTCGTCTCGGTGGTCAAGAACAAGGTCGGCTACGACGACTCGCTGGACGTGTTCGGCGTCCACTGCGTCGGCGGCATCCTCGGGGCGCTCGGCACCGGGATCCTGGTCGCCCCCTATCTCGGCGGCGTCGGCCTGACCGACTACACGCTGAAGCCCGGCACCGCCTCGCCCGGCACCTACGACATGCTCACCCAGGTGCTGATCCAGGGCAAGACGGTGGGGTTCACCCTGCTGTGGTCGGGCATCGGATCGGCGATCCTCTACAAGCTCATCGATCTCACCATGGGCCTGCGCGTGTCGGTGGAAAGCGAGCGCGAGGGGCTCGACATCGCCGAACATGGCGAGCGCGCCTACAACGTGTGACGGCACGTGCGGCCCGGCTCGCCCGTGCCGACCTGAAGCCGCGCCGTGGTCGGCACCAGCCGCGCCTCGCCGGTCGGCGGTGGCCGCCCGGGCGAGCAAGGTTAAGGCCGCGTTAACCACCGGCTCCTACCCTCGCCGCAGGGGACCGCGTCGCGGACCCGAACGGCGCCTCGCGGTGCCCCTCGGCCTGACGGCGGGACCGGATGCGCACGACGACCAGTTTCACCGCCTTGGACTATGTCCCCGAAGCGTTACGGGTGTTCGCGGCGCGGCGTTTCGCCGAACTCGCCGGCGCGGTGCTCCTCGTCGGCCTGGCGGGGCTCGGGCTCGCCCTGATGACGTGGTCGGTCCAGGATCCGAGCCTCAACCACGCGACGGCGGCCCACGTCCGCAACTGGCTCGGCGCACCCGGCGCCGTCCTTTCCGACCTGATCATGCAGATGTTCGGCCTGGCTTCGGTCGCGATCATGCTGCCGCTCGCCTTCTGGAGCTGGCGCCTGCTCACGACGCGTCGCCTGGGTCGGGTCGGCACACGCATGGTTCTCCTGCTCCTCGGCGCCGTCTGCGCCGCCGCCGTCGCGTCCCTGCTGCCCGTCACCACGCACTGGCCGCTGCCGACCGGACTCGGCGGCGTCGCCGGCGATCTCGTCATGGCGCTGCCCCGCAGGCTCCTCGCGGGCTTCCGCCCCGCGTTGCTCTGCGTGGCGGTCGCGGTCGCGGTCGCCGCCGTCCTGCTGCTCAGCGCCTCGGTCGGTCTTCGCGACCGCTCACCCTTCGAGATCGATCCCCACGAGGAGACGATCGGTTCGCGGGCTGCCGTCGACCGGGACGAGACGGATGCCGAGGACGAGCCCGGACTCGGCATCCTGTCGCTCGGGGCCGCCATCCACGCTTGCCTGAGCGTCAGGAGCGCGATCGCGCGTCGGCTCAAGCGTTGGCAGGGACTCGCCTCCGAGCCGGATGCGACGCCCTCGCGTTGGGCGGCGGAGCGGGACGTCCATGTCCCCTTCGATCTCGCCCTCGCCGCCGAGCCGCTGGCGCCGATCTTCGAGGAGCCTCGCTTCGATGCCCGCGCCTACGCGCCGCCGGCGCTCCGCGCCGCCGCGAAGCGCGAGGAGGCCGTTGGCGGCGACGGCATCCTCGTCGCGCATCGCGATAGCGTGACGGCGGAACCCAGGAGTATGGACGGCGGCGGTCCGCCCCTTGTCCGCGTCGTCCCTCGCGCTCCGATCCCGGAACAGAGCCAGCGCGCCCTGCGCGAGGTCCAGCCGCGGCGTGGCGGCCCGGATGCTTACGTCCTGCCGCCTTTGATGCTGCTGACGGAAGCCAAGAAGCAGGCCGGCGCCGCGGTGTCCGACGACGCGCTCCAGCATAACGCGCGGCTGCTGGAAGGGACGCTGGAGGATTTCGGCGTGCGCGGCGAGATCGTCCACGTGCGCGCCGGCCCGGTCGTCACCCTCTACGAGCTTGAGCCGGCGCCGGGGATGAAGTCGTCGCGCGTGATCGGCCTGGCCGACGACATTGCCCGCTCCATGTCGGCGCTGTCGGCCCGCGTCGCGGTGGTGCCCGGCCGCAACGCGATCGGCATCGAGCTGCCCAACGAGCGGCGCGAGACCGTGTATTTCCGCGAGATGGTCGAGAGCGAGGCCTTCAACGACTCGACGCACAAGCTGGCGATCGCGCTGGGCAAGACGATCGGCGGCGAGCCGGTGATCGCCGACCTCGCCAAGATGCCCCACCTGCTGGTCGCCGGTACCACGGGGTCGGGCAAGTCGGTGGCGATCAACACGATGATCCTGAGCCTGCTCTACCGGCTGCGGCCGGAGGAGTGCCGCCTGATCATGGTCGACCCCAAGATGCTGGAGCTGTCGGTGTACGACGGCATCCCGCACCTGCTCACCCCGGTGGTGACCGACCCCAAGAAGGCGGTGGTGGCGCTGAAGTGGGCGGTGCGCGAGATGGAGGACCGCTACAAGAAGATGTCCAAGCTCGGCGTGCGCAACATCGACGGCTTCAACGCCCGGGTGGTCGAGGCGGGCGTGAGGGGCGAGCCCCTGACCCGCACCGTCCAGACCGGCTATGATCGCGACACCGGCGAGGCCATCTACGAGCACGAGGCGATGGACCTGACCTCGCTGCCCTACATCGTGGTGATCGTGGACGAGATGGCCGACCTGATGATGGTGGCCGGCAAGGACATCGAGGGCGCCATCCAGCGCCTGGCGCAGATGGCGCGCGCCGCCGGCATCCACCTGATCATGGCGACGCAGCGCCCCTCGGTGGACGTGATCACCGGCACGATCAAGGCGAACTTCCCGACCCGGATCTCCTTCCAGGTGACGAGCAAGATCGACAGCCGCACGATCCTGGGCGAGCAGGGGGCGGAGCAACTGCTCGGCCAGGGCGACATGCTGCACATGCAGGGCGGCGGGCGCATCTACCGGGTGCACGGCCCCTTCGTGTCGGACGGCGAGGTGGAGAAGGTCGTGGCCCACCTCAAAAGCCAGGGCCAGCCGGACTATCTCGACGGCGTCACGACGGATGACGAGGAGATCGGCGACAGCGACGATCCGCCGGCGGCCGGCGGCACCGAGGACGAGCCCGGCGACCTTTACGACCGCGCGGTCGCGATCGTCCTACGCGATCGCAAGTGCTCCACCTCCTACGTGCAAAGGCGTCTCTCGGTCGGCTACAACAAGGCGGCCTCGCTGATCGAGCGCATGGAGAAGGAAGGGGTGATCGGCGCGCCCAACCATTCCGGCAAGCGGGCGATCCTCGTCGGCGGCGGCGTCGATCGCGGCGCCTACGACCTTCAGGGCGTGGACGATTGATGGGTCGGCGCACCCCCCATTTCGAGCGCTTAGGTGCCGATGTCCCATTGCCGCCACACCGCCACGTTAACCACTTGTCAGGCCACGCGGGAAAGATGATGAAGAATTTAGCAGCATGCCTGCTGTACGGGCTTGTTCTCGTCTTGCCCGCCTCGGTCTCGTTCGCCGACATCGCCGCCGACAAGCCGGGTCCCCTCGTCTCGCTGTCCGGATCGGACGCGGATGCGGCGATCAAGAAAGCCGACGCTTTCCTTTCCACCGCGACGACGATGGTCGGGGACTTCGTGCAGAACGGGGCCGACGGGCGTCAGTCGGAAGGCAAGATCTACATCCAGAAGCCCGGTCGACTGCGCTTCGAGTACGCCGCCCCGGCCTCGCTGGAGGTGGTGGCCGACGGCTCCAACGTGGTCGTTCACGATCGCCGGTTGAAGACCTCCGACACCTACTCGATCGGCCGGACGCCGCTGAAGTTCCTGTTGCAGGACAAGATCGACCTCAAGTCCGACACCCAGATCCTCGATGTCCAGAAGATCACCAATCCGGACAGGGTGATGATCCTGCTCGACGATCGCACCACCTTCGGGGGCACCTCGCGAATCCGCTTGATCTTCGATGCGAAGACCTTCGAGCTGCTGCAGTGGCAGGTCCGCGATCCCCAGGGCTACGAGACGCTGGTCACCCTCTACAACATCGATCTCAACCAGAAGCCCGATCCCAAGCTTTTCAAGATCAGCACGCTGGACCCGTCGCGCAACTAAATCCGTTTCGCGGGGTGGTTGACGTTCGCGATCCCCGTTCCCACTTGATGTTCTGAGAGCGATCTCGTCGGTCTTCCGAATCCCCCGTTTCGGATTGTCCGATCGTATGCTGGTTCCCCCTCCCAGCATCACATCGCTCCGAGGGCGTCTGGCGCGAGCCAGGCGCCCTTTCTCGTTCGACACCCGATCCCGTCCCGTTCGCGAGCGCCGTCTGTCGATCCCTCCGGCGCCGCGTAGCCTCACGCCCCGCCCGCCGCGTGACGGTGGTATGAGACCGTATGGAAGCCGACGCCTCTTCGCCCATCGCGACCCTCGTCGCGGATGTCCTCGTCCCCGTCGCGGTCGACCAAGCCTATTCCTACGCGGTCGGCGACCTCGATCTCCAGCCCGGCGACTTCGTCGAGGTCCCGCTCGGCCCCCGCACCGCGATCGGCGTCGTTTGGTCGATCGGGACGGGTGATCGCGCCAAGCTGAAGAGCGTCGGCGCCCGTTGCCCCCTGCCGCGCCTGCCCGAAGGGTTGCGGACCTTCGTCGATTGGGTCGCCGGCTGGACCTTGAGCCCACGCGGCATGGTGCTGCGGATGTGCGTGCGGGCGCCTTTCCTCGGCGAGGCTGGCCCGCCGCGCACCGGCGTGCGCGCGTCCGGACGCGAACCGGCCCGGACGACGCCGGCCCGCGACAAGGTGATGGCCGTCGCCAGGACCGCCGACCTCCTCGGCAAGAGCGCGCTCGCCGCCGCTGCCGGCTGCACCGTGGCGGTCGTCAATGCCCTCATCGCCGATGGCGCGCTGGAAGTTGCGCCGGTGCCGGCCGATCCGGTCGCCGGCCTCGCCGATCCCGGTCACGCCGCGCCGCGCCTCTCGGCGGCGCAGGACGAGGCGGCACGCGGCCTCGTCGCCGCCGTGGATGCCCGCGTCTTCGGCGTTTCCCTGCTCGAAGGCGTCACCGGTTCCGGCAAGACGGAGGTTTACTTCGAGGCGGTCGCCGCGGCGTTGCTCGCCGGACGGCAGGCGCTGATCCTGCTGCCGGAGATCGCCCTGACGGCGCAGTTCCTCGACCGCTTCGCCGCCCGGTTCGGGACGCGGCCGGCGGAGTGGCACTCGTCGGTCGGCAGCCGGCGTCGCAACCTCGTCTGGCACGCCCTCGCCGCCGGCGAGGTGCGGGTGGTCGCCGGTGCGCGCTCGGCGCTGTTCCTGCCGTTCCACGATCTCGCCCTGATCGTCGTCGACGAGGAGCACGAGGCCGCCTACAAGCAGGAGGACGCCGTGGCCTATCACGCCCGCGACATGGCGGTCGTGCGCGGGCGCATCGAGGGCGCGGCCGTGGTGCTGGCGTCGGCGACGCCGTCCATCGAGACCCAGGTCAACGCCCGCCGGGGGCGCTACGCCCATTTCCAGCTGCCGGCCCGTTTCGGTGATCGCCCGATGCCGGGCATCGCTGCGATCGACCTCAGGCGCGACCCGCCGCCGCGCGGGCGCTGGATCGCCCCGCCGCTGGAGCGGGCGGTCCGGGACGCGCTCGCCAGGGGCGAGCAGGCCCTGCTGTTCCTGAACCGGCGCGGCTACGCGCCGCTGACCTTGTGCCGAAGCTGCGGGCACCGCTTCCAGTGCCCGAACTGCACGGCGTGGCTCGTCGACCATCGCTTCCGTCACGCCCTCGTGTGCCACCATTGCGGACACCAGGAGCGCCGGCCCGAGGCGTGCCCCGTTTGCGAGGCGGCGCATGCCCTCATCCCGTGCGGGCCCGGCATCGAGCGCCTCGCCGAGGAGGTGGCGGAGCGCTTCCCGGACGCCCGCTCGCTCGTGCTGTCGTCGGATTTCCCAGGTGGTTCGGATCGGCTGCGCGGCGAACTCGACGCGGTCGCGGACGGGCGCTGCGACATCATCATCGGGACGCAGCTGGTGGCCAAGGGGCACAATTTCCCGCTCCTCACGCTGGTGGGCGTCATCGACGCCGATATCGGCCTGTCGACGGGCGACCCCCGCGCGGCGGAACGGACGTTCCAGCTGCTCCAGCAGGTGACCGGCAGGGCGGGGCGCTTCGAGCGGCCGGGTCGCGCCATGCTGCAGACTTGGCAGCCGGAGCATCCGGTGATCCGCGCCCTGATGTCGGGCGACGCCGAGCGTTTCTACGCGGAGGAAACGCGGCAGCGCGAGCGGGCCGGGCTGCCGCCCTTCGGCCGGCTCGCCGCGATCATCGTTTCGGGGCCGGATTTCTCCGGCACCCAGGCCCATGCCCGCGCCGTGGCACAGGCCGCCTTCCGCATGCCGGCGTCGGACCGCTGGTCGCTCGCGCCGGCCGGTGGCGTGCCGGGCGGTGACGAGACGATCCTGCTCGGGCCGGCGGAGGCGCCGCTCGCGGTAGTGGCGGCGCGGCACCGCTTCCGCCTGCTCGTCAAGGCGCCCCGCCGCAGCGATCTCCAGGGCTTCCTCCGGGCCTTGGCGCGAGCCGCGCCGGCGCCGCGCGGCGGCATCAGGGTCGGCTTCGACGTCGACCCGCAAAGTTTCTTATGATACCTCGCCGGCAGTGCGTCCCATCGTCTTGGGTCTTCCAATCGGTGTGGGTTTGGACTACGGAGGGGCTTGATCGAGAGCCGATCGCGTCTCGGGTCGTGCATGTCGAGGCATGCCGTGATCGCCCCTCGGCCGTTGGCCCGGACATCAACCGCCTCGCCCCTTCACCCGGTATCTCCGGAGGGGCGGGGATCCGAATTGCCGAGTGGGAGTGATCGGTGGACATCAAGGATCAGGCGACGGAGGCGGTCGGCGCCAAGGCGCCCGTCAACCACGACGAGCTCGTCGGTAAGATCATCGACACCATCGTCACCGAGGGCATGATCGATCGCGAGAAGGTCACGATGGACGCGACCATCGAGAGCCTCGACCTCAAGTCGATCGACATCGTGATGATCCTTACCGCGATCGAGGACAAGTTCGACGTCTACATCCCGATGGACGGCCCCTTTCACGACGCCAAGGACGTCCGCAGCCTCATCGACGCGATCGCCAGCTACATCATCAAAGAAAAGCAGCAGGCCTGATGGCGCGTGCCAAGCGGGTCGTCGTGACCGGCGTCGGCGCCGTGTCCGCCGCCGGCATCGGGGCGGAGCGCCTGTGGTCCGCGGCGCGCGACGGGCGCCCGTGCATCAACCCCCCCACCTTCCCCTACGCGTACCGGGGCCGCATCAAGATCGCCGCCCAGGTGCAAGGCTTCGACCCGACCCTCTACCTCGACAGGAACGTGCTGCCGTTCTGCGACCCCGTCACCCAGCATCTCCTCGTCGCCGCCGACGAGGCGATGGCGCAGGCCGGTTTCGGGCGCGAGACGCGGCTCGGGCCGCGTGCCGCCACCATCATCGGCACCGGGATCGGCGGCATGATCACCATTGAGGAAGGCATCCATCTGTCCCTCGTCAAAGGGGGGCGGCCGCATCCCCTCATGGTGCCGAAGCTGATCCCGAGCGCCTGCCCGGCCAACCTGTCGATGCGCTACGGGCTGCAGGGGCCTGCCTTCGCCGTCGCCTCGGCCTGCTCCTCGGCCACGCAGGCGATCGGTCTCGGCCTGCAGATGATCCGTGCCGGCATGGTCGATGTCGCGGTGGTCGGCGGCACCGAGGACCACATCACCAACAACGCCATGCTGGCCTGGGAGGCCCTGCGCGTGATGACGCCCGACTTCTGCCGCCCCTTCTCGAAGGGACGCAACGGCATGGTGCTGGGCGCGGGAGCCGCCGTGGTGATCCTCGAATCGGAGGATCACGCCAAGGCGCGGGGCGCGACGCCGCTCGCGGTCCTCGCCGGCTACGGCACGTCGACGGACGCCAAGGACCCCGTCGCCCCCGACGCGGAAGGGGCCGCACGGGCGATGCGCTCGGCCCTGGACGACGCCGACGTGACGAGCGACGACATCGACTACATCAATGCCCACGGCACCGCGACGATCGTCAACGACTCGACGGAATCGGCCGCGCTCCGCCTGGTGTTCGGCGAGCGCTCGGCGCATGTCCCGCTTTCCTCGACCAAGCCGATCCACGGCCACGGGCTCGGCGCGGCCGGCGCGCTGGAGTTCGTGGTCACGATGGGCGCGCTGCGCGACCAGATCGCGCCCCCCACCATCAACTACCTCGAACCTGACGAGAAGTGCCCGGTCGACGCGATACCCAACGAGGCGCGCGCGATGCGGATCAGGACGGCGATGAGCAACAGCTTCGCCTTCGGTGGCATCAACGCGGTCCTCGTCCTGCAGGAGATGGAGGCGGCGTGAGCTTGGGCTCGACGCCGCTCGGGTGTTTCCCCGTGACCGCGACGGCGGCCGAGGCGGACGCCTTCCGGGCCGCGACCGGCCTGTCGCCGGTCGACGGCACCATCCTGCCCCTGACGTTCCCGATGCGCTGGCTCGCGGCGCCCGAGGTCCGGGGGGCGATGATCGCCATGGCGGCGGACGATGTCGCGCTGGTTCATGAGGCGCAAACCTTCGACTACGATCGGCCGCTCCGCGTGGGCGAGGCCTATGCCCTGACGCTGTCGGCGCGTCGCGAGGCCGACCCCGCCCGGCTGGTCCTCCATGGCTCGATCGCCACCCGCGACGGTACGCCGGCGGCGCGGCTGGAAACCGTGCTGCGCCTCTTCCCCCTCGATGGCTCCGGGAGCGGCACGGGGCCATGAGCGAGGCGGTTCGTCAGGGAGAAGCGATCGCCGTGCGGACGTTCGGGCCGTTCGGCGCGGAGGCCGTCGCCGCCTACGCGCTCGCTTCGGCCGACGACAACCCGCTCCACGTCGACGCCGCTCTCGCCGCCAAGGCCGGTCTGGAACGGCCGCCGATCCACGGCATGCTGATCGTCGGCTGCTTCGAGAGCTATCTCGGCGCGTGGCGACCCGACGTGGTCGTGGAGAAGATCGCCTGCAAGTTCATCAGGCCCGTCCTCGTCGGCGAGGGTGTGTCGATCGGCGGCAAGGTGGTTCGGGCCGCGCCCGGCGCGCCCGCCGCCGTGCGCCTCGTCGTGAAGCGCGCCGGGGCGGGGGATATCGTTTGCATGGGGGAAGCCTTCGTCAGGGCGCCGACCGACGACGGCACGCCGAGCTTGTCGTGACCCGCGCGCGTCGCTCGATCCTCATCACCGGAGCATCCAGCGGCATCGGCCGCGCGCTCGCGCTCGAATACGCCGGCCCGGACGTGCGCCTCGCCCTGATCGGTCGCGACCTTACCCGCCTCGGCGCGACCGCCGACGCCGCCCGCGCGAAAGGGGCGGATGTGACGACTGGCGCGGTCGACGTCCGTGATCGCGCCGCGATGGTCGCCTGGATCGGGGCGGCCGACGCGGCGCAGCCCTTCGATCTCGCCATCGCCAACGCCGGCATCACCACGGGCCTCGGCCCCGACGACCTCGCCGAGGAGCCGGAAGCGGTGCGCGCCATCATCGCCACCAACCTCGTCGGCGTCCTCAACACGGCCGAGCCTCTCATCGCGCCGATGTGCGGACGGGAGCGGGGCCAACTCGCCTTCATCGGCTCCATCGCCGGCCTGCACGGGTTACCCTATTCGCCGGCCTATTGCGTCACCAAGGCCGGCGTCCACGCTTACGCCGAGTCGATCCGTCCCCGCCTGGAGCGGCGCGGCGTGCTCGTCAGCCTCGTCGTCGCCGGCTTCGTCAAGACGCCGCTCAACGACTCGATCGCGGCGATGAAGCCGGGCGAACTGTCCGACGCCGCAGCGGCGGCGCTGATCCGGCGGGGTCTCGACAAGGGGAAGGCGACGATCGCCTTCCCGCGCTTCCTGTACGCCGCGGCGGTTCTCGGCCGCTTCCTGCCGGCCCGCGCCTACGATCGGCTCATGGCCGGGGTCACCGTCCGTGTTCCCAGGACGCGCGAGCGGGTTTGAGTTCCCAGGACGCGCGAGCGGGTTTGACGCGGCCGACGATCGGCCGCCGTCGCGGCAGCGCCGGCCAAAATCTGCCGTTTTGCGCGCGTTTATCTGGCGCCGCCCGACCGACTGGAACAATTCCGGATGACCTTGCGCCGCCATCTCGCCGCCAGCCTGTTCGCTATGCCGCTCGCCGTGTCCCTCGCGGTCGCGGCGATGCCGGCGGCGTCGCAGGACTACGGCCGGCCGCCGCCCGGCTTCGGCGACGACCGCGACGATGGCGGCGCACCCGTTGATGCGCCCGACTCTGCCGGCCTCGGGGTGCGCGTCGGCAAGCTGGAGGGACGTATCCGTGAGATGACCGGGCAGATCGAAGAGCTGCAGAACGCCAATCGCAAGCTCATCGACCAGCTCCAGCGGTTCCAGGCGGACGTCGACTCCCGCTTCACGTCGGGAGGCGGACGGGTGAAGCACGGCGATGCGGGGACGGGTGGCGCGACGAGCGTGGGCGATGCCGGTGGGGCGGCGGGAGCCGATGCCGCGCCGGCCGCACGGAAGCGCCGCGATGACGCCTTCGACCCCGACGCCGCGCCGGGCGCGCCGGGCCGGCCGAAGTCGCTGGGTTCGGTCGCCGCCACGACGCCGGACGACGCGAGCGGCGCGCCGATGGACCTGTCCGGCGGCAAGCTGCGCCGCGCCGAGGGAACCGGCGGCGACACGCTGGCGCCGACGCTGCAACTACCCTCCGGCACGCCGAAAGCCTCGGCCGTCGTGGGAACGACGCCGGGTGGGACAGCGGTCGCGAGCGTGCCGCCCCCCGGAACGCCCCGCGAGGAGTACGAGACGGCGCTCGGCTATTTCCGCGACAAGCAGTACGACACCGCCGAGAAGGGTTTCACCGCCTTCATCGAGAAGAACCCCAAGAACCGTCTCGTGGCGGATGCCACCTACTACCTCGGTGAAAGCTTCGCCCAGCGTGGCCGCAGCCGGGAGGCGGCGGAACAATACCTGAAGATCTCCACCGACTACGCGAACTCGACGCGTGCGCCTGACGCGATGTTGCACCTCGGCCTGTCTCTCAAGGCGCTGGGTGCCAAGGAACAGGCCTGCGCGACGTTCGGCGAAGTGTCGCGCAAGTACCCGAACGCACCCGCCTACGTCCGCAACGGGGCCGAGCGGGAGGCCAAGCGCGCCCAGTGCTGACGGCCGTTCGCGATGAGCCGGAAAGGCGCCACCGAGGGATTGGGAAAGACGGGTGAAGCGTGACCAAGGCGGACGGCTTCCCTTCCGTCGAGGCGCTCGGCGACGCCGCCTCGGTCGCCGTCGACGGCGTCTTCGCCGGGCTGGAACGGGCGAACCTGCTCCTCGCGGTGTCCGGCGGCCCGGACTCGGTCGCGCTCATGGGCATGGCCGCGCGCTGGGCACGTCGCCTCGGTGCGGAGGCCCCGACGCTCCATGTCGCCACCGTCGACCATGGCTTGCGGCCGGCCTCGCGCGCCGAGGCGGACCGTGTCGGTGCGGCGGCGGCGGTGCTCGGGTTTTCCCACGCGGTCCTGCCGTGGGAAGGGCCGAAGCCCGCCACCGGCATCCAGGAGCGCGCCCGGGCGGCGCGCTACGCGCTCCTCATCGCCCACGCCTGCGCGGTCGGCGCGACGCACGTCCTCACAGGCCATCACGCCGACGATCAGGCCGAGACCGTCCTGCTCAGGCTGACGCGCGGCAGCGGCGTCACCGGGCTCGCCGGCATGCGGCGCGACACGGCCCTGGCGCCCGGCCTCCGGCTGCTGCGGCCGCTGCTCGGCCTGCGCAAGGCCGAACTGGTGGAATTCTGCCGGCGGGAGGGCTTGCACACCATCCACGATCCTTCCAACGTCGATCAGGCCTACGCGCGGGCTCGGCTGCGCGCGCAGGCCTCGACGCTGGCGAGCCTCGGCCTCGATGTGCCGGCCCTGCTGCGGCTGGCCAGCCGCATGGCGCAGGCCGACGACGCGCTGGACGCCGAGGTCCGGCGGCTCGAACAGGTCGTCGCACCTGTCAGGACCGATGGCCTCTACCGTGCCGGCTTCGCGGGGGTGGGACGGGCGGAGCCGGCGATCGTCGGACGCCTCCTCAAACGAGCGGTCGAGCATGCCGCGTCCCGCACCGGCCCGATCTCGCTCCGGCGCCTGGAAGCACTCACCGCGGCGGTCCGCGACGCCCTCGCCGCCGGCCGGCCGCACCGCGCGACGTTGGGCGGCGCCAGGATTGTGTGCGGGGGCGACGGCGTGGTCGAGGTGACGCCCGAGCCGAGCCGCCGCAGGGGACGCGCGGACCCGCCCCGTTCGCTGCCCAATTGACGCGCCCGTCGCGCTCACTTGGCAAGACAAGAGGCACGGCTTACATTCGCAAGGCTAGCCAAAAACTCGCCGGGATCACGCATCGCGTGTAGCCGATCGGTTCAGGCGATCTTTCTCCTTCGGGTCAGGGCTTCGGGCCGGATCCTCCTGGATCACACATGAACCCCAACTTCCGCAATTTCGCACTCTGGGTGATCATTTTCCTGCTCGTGGTCGCCCTGGTCATGCTGTTCCAGAACCCGGGACAGAAGACGGCCTCTACGGAAATCAACTTCAGCCACCTGCTGACCGAGGTGGACCAGAGCCACGTTCGTGACGTCACGATCTCCGGGCCGGAGATCGCCGGCCACTTCACGGACAACCGTGCCTTCACGGTCTACGCGCCGAACGATCCGTCCCTGGTACAGACCCTGGTGAAGAAGGGCGTCAACATCTCGGCCAAGCCGCCGTCCGACGGCAACAACTGGCTGATCTCGCTCCTTGTCAACGGGCTGCCGTTGCTGGCCTTTCTCGGTCTTTGGATCTTCGTGTCCCGGCAGATGCAGGGTGCCGGCGGCAAGGCGATGGGCTTCGGTAAGTCGAAGGCCAAGCTCCTGACCGAGGCGCACGGGCGCGTGACGTTCGAGGATGTCGCCGGCGTCGACGAGGCCAAGGAGGACCTGCAGGAGATCGTCGAATTCCTGCGCGATCCGCAGAAGTTCCAGCGCCTCGGCGGCCGCATCCCGCGCGGCGTGCTGCTGGTCGGACCGCCCGGCACGGGCAAGACGCTGCTCGCCCGCGCCATCGCCGGCGAGGCGAACGTTCCCTTCTTCACGATCTCCGGCTCGGACTTCGTGGAAATGTTCGTCGGCGTCGGCGCGAGCCGGGTCCGCGACATGTTCGAGCAGGCCAAGAAGAACGCGCCCTGCATCATCTTCATCGACGAGATCGATGCGGTCGGCCGCCATCGCGGCGCCGGCCTCGGCGGCGGCAACGACGAGCGCGAGCAGACGCTGAACCAGTTGCTCGTCGAGATGGACGGCTTCGAGGCGAATGAGGGGATCATCCTCATCGCGGCGACCAACCGCCCCGACGTGCTCGACCCCGCGCTGCTGCGTCCTGGCCGCTTCGACCGCCAGATCGTCGTGCCGAACCCCGACGTGATCGGCCGCGAGCGCATCCTCAAGGTGCACGTGCGCAAGGTGCCGCTATCGCCCGACGTGGACCTCAAGGTCGTTGCGCGCGGTACGCCGGGGTTCTCCGGCGCGGACCTGATGAACCTCGTCAACGAGGCGGCGCTGATGGCGGCGCGGCGCGGCAAGCGCATCGTCACCATGGTCGAGTTCGAGGATTCCAAGGACAAGATCATGATGGGCGCCGAGCGCCGCACCCTCGTCATGACCGAGCAGGAAAAAATGCTGACCGCCTATCACGAGGGAGGTCACGCCCTCGTCGCCCTGAACGTGCCGGCGACCGATCCGGTTCACAAGGCGACGATCATCCCACGCGGCCGCGCGCTCGGTATGGTCATGCAGCTGCCCGAGCGCGACAAGCTGTCGATGAGCTACGAGCAGATGACCTCGCGCCTCGCGGTGCTGATGGGCGGTCGGGTGTCGGAGGAGATCATCTTCGGCAAGGAGAAGGTGACCTCCGGCGCGCAGTCGGATATCCAGCAGGCCACCAAGCTCGCCCGCGCGATGGTCACGCAATGGGGCTTTTCCGACGCGCTCGGCACGGTGATGTACGGCGAGAACCAGGAGGAAGTGTTCCTCGGCTACTCCATGGGCAAGCAGAACGCCTTGTCCGAGGAGACGTCGCGGAAGATCGATGCCGAGGTCCGTCGCCTGGTCGAGTACGGCTTGTCGGAGGCGACCCGTATCATCACCGAGAAGAAGCACGATCTCGAGACCCTGGCGCAGGGGCTCCTCGAGTATGAAACCCTGTCGGGGGATGAGATCATCGGCCTTCTCAACGGCAAGACCCCCGTGCGCGATGCCGGCGACGATACGCCGACACCCCCGCGCGGATCGCCGATCCCGACGACCGGCGCCACCCGGCCTAAGCCCGGACACGAGCCGGGCGGGCTGGAGCCCCAGCCCCAGACTTGAAGGACGCGACGCGTGTGGCAACGAGCGAACCCGGCCCCTTGGCCGGGTTCTTCGCATCGGCCCCGTGTTCACCCTGACCGGTCTTTCACGTTGACATCGTGGGACCGACGCGTGGATGACCATGCATCGTAGGATCTTCAAGCCCCGGCACCGGGCCTTGCCGGTGTTCGGCCCTCGCATGGGATCAGTGTGACCTCGCTCAATTCCGTACAGCCTTCACGATCGGCGCAGATCGGAGCGGCCGCCGTCCTACGGATCCGCACCGCGGTGCGCGCCAGCGAGAGCGGGCTCATCTTCCTCGCCGTCATCGTCGGCATCGCCGCGGGTCTGCTCACCGCGGGCCTGTCGCACGCCGCGACCTTCATGCACGTGCTCCTGTTCAACCATAAATCGGTCAGCGCCATGGGCCGGCTCGGCAGCCCCTGGCTGGCCCTGGTGCCCGTCGTCGGCGGCCTCTGCCTCGGACTGAGCAGTCGGGCCTTGGCGAACTGGCGTCGCCGGCGGCCGGTCGATCCCATCGAAGCCAACGCCTTGCACGGCGGTCACATGTCCGTCGTCGACAGCGTGATCATCGGGACGCAGACGTTGCTGTCCAACGGGTTCGGCGCGTCCGTCGGACTCGAGGCCGGCTACACCCAGCTCGGCTCCGGGCTCGCGTCCTGGCTCGGTCGCACCTTCAACATGCGTCGTTCGGACCTGCGCATGCTCGTCGGCGCGGGATCGGCCGGAGCGATCGGCTCGGCGTTCGGGGCCCCGCTCACCGGCGCCTTCTACGCCTTCGAGCTCGTCATCGGCACCTACACGCCGTTCGGCCTCGCGCCGGTGATCGCGGCGGCGATCTCCGGTGTCCTCGTGTCCCGCGCCGTCGGTGTCGAGGGAAGCTTCATCGGCCAGATAGCGTCCGAATTCACCCTGCACGGCAATGGCATCATCGCCCTGCTACTCCTGTCACTGACCTGCGCCGCCGTCGGGATCGCGATCATGCGCGGCGTCACCCTGGTCGAGAACCTGTTCCGGAAAAGTCGCTTGCCGCCCCACTTGCAGCCGGCGGTGGGGGGCGTGGGCCTCGGCGCCATGGCGCTCGTGACGCCGCACGTCCTTTCCGCCGGACATGGAGCGGTCGCCATGCTTCTCCACGGCACGGCGCCGATGCTGGGAGGGCTCTTCCTGACCCTTGTGCTGAAGTCGCTGGCGTCGGCGATCTCGATCGGCAGCGGCTTTCGCGGCGGTCTCTTCTTCGCGTCCCTTTATCTCGGCGCCCTTGTCGGCCTGACGTTCTACGCCGTAGGCATCGGTCTCATGCCGGGCCTCGCCGTCGACGCGACCACCTGCGCCATCGTCGGCATGGCCGGCCTCTCGGTCACCATCGTCGGCGGCCCCCTGACGATGAGCTTCCTGGCCCTGGAGACCACCGGCGACTTCCCCCTGTCGATCCTCATCCTTGCCGCGACGACGCTGGTCTCCGTGATCGTGCGCCGAACCTTCGGCTACAGCTTCGCCACTTGGCGCCTGCACCTGCGGGGAGAGTCGATCCGCAGCGCTCAGGACGTCGGCTGGATGCGCGAGCTGACGGTGGGGCGCATGATGCGCGCGGATGTCGGCACCACCTTCGCCGACAGCTCGATCGGTGGCTTCCTGCAGAACCACCCGCCCGGCAGCGCCCACTGGATCATCGCCACCGATCCGTTCGACCGTTACGCCGGCATGATCGCGGTCAACGAGGCGCACGCGAGCGTCTCCGACGAAGCGAGCCGGCGCGCGTCGTTGTCGAGCCTGCTGCACCACACGGAGTCGACGCTCAGCCCGGACATGAACGTCCGGGAGGCGGCACGCATCTTCGAGGAGACCGAGAGCGAAGCGCTCGCCGTGATCGGCAGCGACCGGCGCGTCGTGGGCATGCTGACGGAGGCGCACGTGCTGCGGCGCTACGTGGTGGAACTCGACGCCGTGCGCAAGGACCTGTCCGGCGAAACCTGGATACCCGAGCGATAGCGCGGGGCGGACCCCGCGCGATCGGTGGTTTCGGTGATGGCTGACGACCTCAGGCCGCCTTCTGCACGCGGCTCGAGACGACCTCGCGCAAGGTTTGCAGGTCCTTGGCGAACAGCCGGATGCCGTCGGCGAGCTTCTCGGTCGCCATCGGATCCATGTTGAGCATGAGGCGGAACGTCTTCTCGTCCATGGCGATCTTGGCCGGCGCCTGCTTGGCCGCCCTCTGCGCTTCCATCATCCGGGGCAGCTCGCCCTGGTCGTTGGCGAGCTTCTCCAACAGGTCGGGCGAGATCGTCAGCCGGTCGCAGCCGGCCAAGGCCTCGATCTCGCCGACGTTGCGGAACGAGGCGCCCATCACGACGGTCTTGATGCCGTAAGCCTTGTAGTAGGCGTAGATCTCGCGCACCGACTTCACGCCAGGGTCGTTCTCGGGCGTGAAATCCTTGCCTTCCTTGTTCTTGTACCAATCCATGATGCGGCCGACGAAAGGCGAGATCAGGAAGGCGCCGGCGTCCGCCGCGGCGATCGCCTGGGCGAGCGAGAAGATCAGCGTCATGTTGCAGTCGATGCCCTCCTTCTTCTGAAGGATCTCGACCGCTTTGATGCCCTCCCAGGTGGAGGCCACCTTGATGAGGATGCGGCTCTTGTCGATACCACGACTGGCGTAGTCGGCGATGATCGCCTTGGCCTTGTCGACCGTCGCCTCCGTGTCGAAGGACAGGTCGGCGTCGACCTCCGTCGACACGCGGCCGGGCACGACCTTGGTCAACTCGGCGCCGAAGTTGACGGCGATGCGGTCGGTGATCTGGCTCGTCACGGCGTTGCGGCTGCGCCCCCAAACCACGGCCTCCTCGATCAGGCGATCGTAGTTGCTGAGGTTGGCCGCCTTGAGGATCAGCGACGGGTTGGTCGTCGAGTCGGTCACGCCGAAGGCGGACAGGTTCTCGAAGTCGCCGGAGTCGGAGACGACTGTGGTCATGGTCTTGAGTTGGTCGAGCTTGGAGGGCATCGGCTTTCCTTTGTTCGAGAGCGGATCGGAAGCCAGGCGTCCGTTGCAAGGTCGCGTTCAGCTACCTGTGCTGCTCAACGCGAGTTGGCGACCGTCCGTTGCATGAAGGCGACGCGCGTGTCGGTCCGAGACCCGATGGCCGTGGTCCGGTGAAAATCGTCCGACACGCACATTCTTGCGTCAGCTGCGTCATGCGTCAGGATTCCGGGACGATCGCGGCCACTTCGGCTAGAGCCAGTCGGGCGCGGCAAGGTAACGATACCTTACGCTGCCTCCCCCAGGACCGCAAGCCCATACGACCGCAAGCCCATACGACCGCAAGTCCGTACGACCGCAAGTCCGCCAGTCTGTACGGCTGCGAGAAGGCGAGGTCGCTCCCGCACCGTGCCTGTCGCCGTCGCCTCGCGTCCGCGAGACCGGCGCGCCGACGATCAAAGCGTCGGCGCGCCGGTCCCGGACCACGGACCGACGCCCGTTCCATCGCAGCCGGCGGCAGCCTCGCCGACGCGGCGGCCGGCGATGACGAGGTCGGGCGCGATCTCCGCGAGCGGAATCAGGACGAATGGGCGCGCGAAGAGGCTCTCGTGCGGGATGACGAGATCGGTCGCGTCCACGCGCGCGCCGGCGTAGAAGAGGATGTCGATGTCGATGGCGCGCGGACCCCAGCGTATGCCATCCTCCCGGCCCAGCGCGCGCTCGACCGCCTTCACCTCGCCGAGAAGGGCGTGGGGCGCCAAGTCCGTCACCGCGAGGGCGCAGGCGTTGGCGAAGTCGGCCTGCGCGACGGGACCCCAAGGGGGTGTCCGGTAGATCGACGACACCGTCGTCACCCTGACGTGCCCGCGACGGCCGAGCATCCGCAGCGCCGAGGCGATGGTGGCCGGCGCGTCGCCGAGGTTGCCGCCGAGGCCGAGCCCGATCGCGACCCATTCAGCCATCCGCGATCGCCCGCGTCACGGCGAGGGCGTCGCGGTGCTCGGCGCAGTCGTGGACGCGGAACAGGCCCGCGCCGCGCGCGAGGGCGGCGAGATTGGCAGCGAGCGTGCCGACGAGCCGGTCCCCCGGCGCGTTCTTGCCGATCAGAGCCGCGAACAGCGATTTGCGCGACACGCCGACCAGCACCGGTAGCCCGTAGGCCGCCCGCAGCGCCGCGACGCCGAGGCCGAGCGCCGTGACGTTCTGCGCCCTCGTCTTGCCGAAGCCGATGCCGGGATCGAGGATGAGCCGGGTCGGCGCGATGCCCGCCGCCTCCGCGACGGCGAGCGAGCGGTCGAAGAAGCGGCGCATGTCGTCGATCACGTCGCCGCCCGGATCGATCGCGGCGCGGTTGTGCATCAGCACGAGGACGGCTCCGGCGGAAGCCGCCACGCCCGCCATCGCCGGATCGCCCTGGAGGCCCCACTGGTCGTTGATGACGACGGCGCCGGCTTCCATCGCCAGCGCGGCGACGCCGGCCTTGGTCGTGTCGATCGACACCGGCACGACGAGCGAGGCGACCAGCGCGGCCAGGACCGGACGCAGCCGCTCGCGCTCCTCCGCCTCGTCGACCGGCTCGTATCCGGGCCGGGTGGATTCCGCGCCGACGTCGACGATCGCCGCGCCTCCTTCGACGTGCCGCCGCGCCTGCGCGATCGCCGCCGAGGGCTCGACGAAGCGCCCGCCGTCGGAGAACGAGTCGGGCGTCACGTTGACGATCCCCATGAGCAGGGGCCTCGCCGCGAGGTCGGCGAGGAAGCGATCCCGCTTGGCGATCGCGTCGGGCGTCATCGGCGAACCCGTCGGATCTCGATCCCGACGGCACCGTCGATCACGTCGAGCTTCTCGACCCTAACGGTGACGCCGGCGAGCGCGGCGTGAGTGAGAAGGGCGGCGGCGATCTCCTCGGCGAGCGTCTCGACGAAGGTGGCGTGGCCGCGTTCCGCCAGCACGCGGATGGTCTCGATGATCACGTCGTAGGAGAACACGTCGCGCATGTCGCGCGGCGGAACGGGCTCGCGCAGAACGGTGGCCTCGACGCTGAAGCGCACGCGCTGCCGCCTGCCGTGCTCCTGCCGATAGGCGCCGATCGACATCGTCGTCACGAAGTCCCGGACGAAGAGCACGTCGGTGGCGTGGGACGCGACCGAGCGGTGCGTGACGACGGCGTCCTCGCCGGCCGTTGTCGTCGCCGCGTCCTTCGGGATCATGGCGCGGATCGCCTCCAGCGCGCCGGGGTCGAGCGGCCCGCCGGGCTCCTGGCGCGAACGCGCGGCGATGTCGAAGCCGAGGACGTCGGGCCGGAGCAGCAGCAACCGTGCGATATCGGGAGCTTCCAGGCGACCGGCGAAACCGAAGGAAAGGCCGGCGCGTCGGCAGGCGTCCGCGAAGGCGTCGAGCCGCGCCACGCCGCCGCCATCGATCAGCCGGCGCGGGCTCGTGTCGAGCATGACCCCGCCGGCGCGACCGCGCAGGCGCTCCACGCTGTCGGCCGCCTCATCCGCGGCGGCGATCAACGCGATCAGGGTCGCCTCCCGGCCATCGGCCAAGGTCTGGCGCATTCCTGACGACGCATCCACGCAAATGGCGACCTCGTCGGCACGCGCCTTCGCCCCTTCGCGTATCGCGCGCGGCCCTTGATCCACCCCCGGCGAGCCTTGGAGGCGAATGCGGAAGCAACCCGGAAACGCGGCGCGGATGGCGCGCGCCGCCGAGGCATCGAACCCGACCTCGGCCGGTGCGACCCACTCGACGCAATCCACGCCGGCATCCGCCGCGCTCGCCGCTTCGTCCGCCCCCCGGACCGTCAACATCATGCGGGTCAAATACGGCATCCTGGCATCAAGCGTCGCACCGCGGGCACGAGGGCCGCGTGGCATGAACATGCGGCGAACCTGCTTAGCCGAGAAGCGCGGGAGCCTCCAGGCCCTCCGCTAGGACTGGCCGTGCAGCCGGTTCCAGACCAGCCAGCCGAGCCCGGCGAGCAAGGTGAAGAAGGCGATCGATCCGAAGAGGTCGATGATGAAGGCGAACGTCACGCCGAACCAGCCGAAGCGCCGCCTTCGGCGATTCGGTCCAGCGGCCCCCGCCGACGCCGGCCGTCCCGGAGCGCCGGCTCGCGAACGGTGCCCCTGTTCGCGCCTCGGCACCATGAACGCGTCCGACGCGAGCGCCTTGTCGCGTTCCAGTATCCGCCGCGCGACGTAGTCGGTCACGGCCTCGACGATGGTGCCGACATCGGCGCTTTCGGCCAGTTGAATGCGGCCGTGCCTCGTGTCCTGAACGAAGCTATAGACCCGCGTGTCACGGCCCATCTCGATGAAGCCGATCATGTCGATGAAAAGGCGCGGGGTCGCCCCGGGCATGAGGCCGATGTCGAACAGGTCGATATCGGCGGGGATCTGCGCGGCGAGGGGTCGGAGCGCCTCCTCCATCATCTCCAGTCGGCATAGACGGGCGAGGCGCTGGCCGGTTTGCACCGTGACGCGCTCGGCATCCTCGTCGCGCGCCCGTCGCATCGCTTGCCGCAGCGTCCGCACGGCGCCTGGCGGATGCATCCGCGCCTGATCGCGCTCGTGCGCGGAGGACGGGTCCGCCGCTCCGCCGGAGGCATCCGCCGGTCCGTCGACTTCAGCGCCTGTGCTCAGCTCCTGGCTCATCGCCGCCCACATGGCTGTTCCGACCATCCCGTCCGCGCGGGCGTCAACGCCGTCATTCCTCGAATACTACGGCGTCCGTCGATGCGTCATCCCCGCAAGGGAGGCTTGGTAAACACGTCGGGAAGGCGGAACCATCGGCGCCGCACCGGATGTCGGGCGCCGATGGTGGCACGTCAGGCCTGCTGAATGGCCGATAGCACCCAGCGGTCCGGTGCGGCGGCGGCCGGACGGGTGAACGTCCACACTTCCGTGACGACCTGCGGTTGCGTGGCGTTGCCGCTGACGAGGCGGCCGGACGAGGTTTCCACCGTCGCGTCGATCAGCGAGAACTTCATGGCCACGGTGGCGAAATCGTTGCCGTTCTCGCGCCAGGCCTCCGACAGGTCGCCTTGAAGGAGCCTGACGTCGGACAGCTTGTTGACCAGGCCCTGCCGCGCGTTCCCGGCGAGTTCCTGCTCGAAGTTGCCGGCCATCTCGGCCGTCGCCACGCGGCGCAGGGCGCCGATGTCGCCTTCACCGTAGGCGTACTGGCTTTCGGTCAGGCGACGCTCGAACGCCTGGTAGTCGTCCGGGCCGATCGTGATCGGCGTGGTCTGCGGACGAGCGCCGGCTCCCGATCCGCCCATCGGGGACCCGCCGAAAGCGGACACATTGCCACCGAAGCCGGCCGTCTGCCGATTCCGGAACATGTTCATCAGGAAGCGGACGACGAGGAACAGCAGGCCGAGCTGCAGGATCAGGCCGATGAACGACATGCCGCCGCCGAGACCTCCGCCGAAACCCCCGCCGAACAGCATGCCGAACAGGCCGGCTCCCAGGAAACCCCCGAGCAGGCCGCGACCGAAGCCGCCGCCGAAGAAGCCGGGACGCGCGAAGCCATTGTTGAAGCCGAACCCCGGACGCGGCGCCGCCGAACTCTGGAACGGCGAGACGCGGGGGGCGGTCGGCGTCGCCGAGGGCATGCTGAAGCTGCGGCTGCCACGGCTGCCGAACGAGCCCCCGCCGCCCAGGCGCGCGTCGGCCGCGGTCATCGGCAGAAGGCTGGACGCCACGGCGATGGCGAGAGCGACGAAGGCCCGGCGCGCGAAGATCCGTCGGGCGGCCAAAGGACGGCCCGAAGCTCTGGCCGATACGACGTGAGAACGAAAGCCGGTCAACATGGATCACCTTGCCTGAAGCGAGCGTGCTTCACGTGGGAGGATATGTGGTCGGCCTCGCCGATCTGCAAAGACCGACCGCTGATCCCGCGTCGCGACGCGCCCCTACCAGCACACCTTGGGCAAGCGTCGCTTCCATTCCTGGCCGGGCGGCAGCTTGGTCCGCACCCAGGAGAAACGTCGACGCTCGCGCGAGCGTATCGCCACCACGGAACCGGTCGCTTCCTCGCCGCCCGCGTCGTCCCCCACGTGGCCCTGACCATCCCGGGTGACCGAGTCCTGGTTCGCCAAGTCCTGATTACCCAAGTCCTGGTTCGCCAAGTCCTGGTTCGCCAGGGCCTGGCTTGCCGAGTCACGATCCTGACCCGCCAAGTCTTGCGCGACCGGCGCCCCGGAGGCCGGCATCGGGTGCTCGACGGGTTCGGCGTCGACCGCCGGGGCGGACCTCGCCGGATCGGACATCCCCGTGGCCGGAGCGCCGTTCCGCGCTGGGGAATCGGGGGAGGGCGCGTCAGCCGCGACGAGGGGCGCCGATATCCGATCCGTCTTCGGCCGGTTCTTCGAGCCGGGCTTGCGACCGCGCCGCTTGGGAGCCCGCTCCCTCTCGATTTCGTTGAACAGCTCGCTCGTCGGCTCGGGCGACGGTTCGTCGAGGACCCGGAGGATCCTGCCACCGCCGCGTCCGGCCAGGTCCTGCGACGCGCTCGCCTCAGTCACGTCACCACCGACGTGCGCGGGGAGCGACGGCTGGGGCTTGTCCTTCTGCGGCGAGAAGAGCGCATCCGCGGCACGAAGGGCGGCTTCGTACGAATCATCCGTCCGCCACGCGGGG
The DNA here is from genome assembly GCA_964244495.1 of uncultured Beijerinckiaceae bacterium. GTDB lineage: Bacteria > Pseudomonadota > Alphaproteobacteria > Rhizobiales > Beijerinckiaceae > RH-AL1. Next base: position 111,988 of record CAXTIU010000007.1, on the reverse strand, counting down.
TCGAACCGGCCAGCCTCCGCCGGCGCCACCACCTCGGCGGCGAAAGGTTGCGCATGCCGCGTCGCGGCGGGTTGGCGGCGGGTCGATGGCTTGTATTCAGTGACGAAAGGCTTCAATGGACGACGCATTTTTATCTCGCCGATACAACACTGCCGTAGGGAGGGAAACGATGTGAGATCAGGCTTCGCATGTCCGGTCCCGGCAGTCGATTAAACCGAGCAAGGCAAAGATACCAGCTTATTCTTGAGAATCCATTACGGTCCGACCCGTTTGCTGTGATCGCCTCAATATGCGAGCGGATCTTCCGCTGCCGGAATGTCCAAAGGAGCTGTTTTATGCGCGATGCGCTGAATACCGCGTTGAAGATCGCAATGAAGGGCGGCGACAAGAGGCGGGTCGACACCATTCGTCTCGTCAACGCCGCACTGAAGGACCGCGACATTGAGGCGCGGGGGCAGGGCAAAATCGTAACCGAGCAGGATGTACTCGCGACTCTGCAGAAGATGGTGAAAAGTCGTCAGGAGTCACTCGAGATCTATACGAAAGCGGGCCGCGACGACCTCGCCCGCGTCGAAGGCGAAGAGATCGCCATCATCCAGGGGTTCCTGCCGCAGCAAATGGACGAAGCCGCCATGACCGCCGCCGTCGAGGCGGCCATCAGGACCACCGGCGCGCAGTCGATCAAGGACATGGGCAGGGTCGTCGCCGCCTTGAAAGCCGATCACGCGGGCCGGATGGATTTCGCCAGGGCGAGCGGCCTCGTCAAGGCGAGGCTGACGGAGCGGCCCGCCTGAGGCACCGCGTTCGACCAGGGTGCGTGGATCGGGGCACGGTGCGGCCGCCGGGACGAAAGCCGCGCGCCCGGCGCGGGACGCCGTCCCCTTCCCGCGACTTCCACCACCGCGCCGGCTTCTTCCGAAGACCGCCGCGCGCGTCCCGAGCCGATGCCCTAGCTGTCGTCCTCCAGCAATGCCAGCTCGGTCCTAGGCATGGGGAAAACGTTCGCTTGAGCCGGGAACGCGCGCGTCCTCACCGCCTGGACGTAGGCGGCGGCGGCGTCGCGGACGGCGGCGCCGACTTCGCCGAAGCGACGGTTGTGACGGAAGTTGGCGTCGGTGTAGCCGAGCACGTCGGTCACCACGAGGACCTGGCCGTCCGTGGCCCGGCCGGCGCCGATCCCGATCGTCGGGGCGGCGACCGCCTTGGTGATGCGGGCCGCGAGTTCCTCCGGGATCATTTCGAGGATGAGCAGGCTCAAGCCGGCCCGGTCCAGGGTCACCGCATCCGTTTCGAGCCGCACCGCGTCCGCCGCCGTCTTGGCTCTCAGCCGCTTCTCCTCGTGGTGCTGCGGTTCGAGCCCGAGGTGGCCGCTGACCGCGATCCCCGCATGGCGCAGCGCCCCCGCGATGGTCGGGCGCGCGCCCTCGAACTTCACCATGTCCGCGCCCGCCGCGACGAGCCGGCGGGCGTTGGCGACCGCGTCGGCGTCGTTGTCGTAGGTCGCGAAAGGGAGATCGGCGACGATCGTCGTGTCGGGCGCGCCGCGCCGCACGGCCCGCACGTGGTGGACGATGTCGGCGAGCGTCACCTCCCGCTCGCTGGCGTAGCCGAGCATGTTCGTGCCGACGCTGTCGCCGACCAGGATGATGTCAACGCCCGCCGCCGCCTGCGCCTTGGCGGTCGGCGCGTCGTAGGCGGTCAGCATGGCGATCGGGTCGCCCTGCCGTTTCATGTCGAAGAAGCGGGCTGTCTTGCTCATGACGTGCCTATCCTCACCATCTGCGCTTCTTCCCCACCGAAGGGTCGTCACGTCGCCGATCCGGCGTATAATCAGGTGGCGCGCGTTCCGTTCGTGACGTGACCGATGAAGGTTCGGCGTATCACAGGTCAAGGTTCGGGATAGGGTCCCTCCATGCGCTTTCCCCCTTCCTTCCTCGAGGACATCAGGGCGAGGCTTCCCGTGTCGGAGGTCGTGCGCCAGCGCGTCAAGCTGAAGAAGTCCGGGCGGGAATGGGTCGGCCTGTCCCCGTTCGGCTCCGAGAAGACCCCGTCCTTCTTCGTGAACGACCAGAAGATGGCGTGGTTCGACTTCTCGTCCGGCAAGAACGGCAACATCTTCGATTTCGTGATGGCGACGGAAGGCCTCAGCTTCCCCGAAACGGTGGAGCGCCTCGCGCGCGACGCCGGCTTGCCGCTGCCGGCGCGCTCGGTCGACAGCGAGCGCCAGGAGCAGCGCCGGGCCGGCCTCCACGAGGTGTTGGAATGGGCCTGCGCCTTCTTCGAGGCGGAGCTTCGCGGCGGTCGCGGCGCCAAGGCGCGCGCCTACCTGGCGGAGCGCGGCATCACGGACGCGAGCCGCGCGGCGTTCCGCATCGGCTACGCGCCGGCCGAGCGCCACGCGCTGCGCGACGCGCTCGCCGCCAAGGGCGCCACGGTCGAGGTGATGTGCGAGGCCGGCCTCCTCATCCACGGCGAGGAGATCCCCGTCCCCTACGACCGTTTCCGCGATCGGCTCATCTTCCCGATCGCCGATCGCGGCGGGCGCACGACCGCCTTCGGCGGGCGGGCGCTGGAGAAGGATGTCCCCGCGAAGTACCTCAACTCGCCCGAGACGCCGGTCTTCCACAAGGGCCGCATGCTGTTCAACCACCATCGGGCGCGCAAGGCCGCGCACGAGGCCGGTCGCGTGATCGCGGTGGAAGGATACGTGGACGTCGTCGCCATGCACGCCGCCGGCTTCCCCGAGACGGTGGCGGGGCTCGGCACCGCGCTGACGGACGAACAGGCGGCGCTGCTCTGGACCATGGCGCCGGAGCCGATCCTGTGCTTCGACGGCGACAAGGCCGGACGCAAGGCCGCGTACCGGGCGGCCGACATGGCGTTGCCGCTGATCGGGCCGAGCCGGACCCTGTCCTTCGCGCTGCTGCCGGAAGGCCAGGACCCCGACGACCTGATCCGCGCCGCCGGCCGTGACGCGGTCGGTGCGGCGCTCGGTCAAGCGATCCCCCTCGTTGACCTCATCTGGAACCGCGAAACCGAGGACCGGAGCCTGACGACGCCCGAGCAGCGCGCCGGGCTCGAACGCGACCTCGCCGGCATCGCCGGCGCGATCGCGGACGAACCGCTACGGCGCCACTACCGTGCCCATTTCGACGGCAAGCTGAAGGCGCTGTTCGGCATCGCGGAGCCGTCCGGCTACGGGCGCGAGCGACGGACCGGGCGATACGGACCCGGACAAGGGAGAGCCGCGCCTCCGCAGCGACGTGGCATCTTCGGCGGGGCCTTCGCCGGCGAGCGGCTCGGCTACCTGTCGGCGCCGGTCATGGTCAGCGGCAGCCTCGCGCGAAGCGCGGGGTTCCCGGGTCACGCCGGCCTGCCGCCGCGCGAGGCGATGATCCTGGCCATCCTCCTCGCGCACCCGACCCTCGCCGCCGACCACGTCGAGGAAATCGCCGCGCTCGACCTCGCGGCGCCCGATCTGACCGCTCTACGCGACGCGATGATCGATCTCGTCCACGACGGCGTCGGGTGCGGCGTCGGATCGGGTGGCACCCTCCGCGCCAACCTTGCCGAGGCCGGCCATCAGCCGGTGCTCGTCAAGCTCGACCGCTCGGGCGCCGGCGCCGCATGGTACTCCCGGCCGGACGCCGCCCCGCAGGACGCGGCCGCCGTGCTCCGACAGGCACTGGCCTTGCATCATAAGACACGGGCGTTACATAAAGAACTCGCGTCTGCCGAGACCGCCCTAGCTTTGGACCCCAGCGAGGCCAATATGGCCCGAATGCGCGACATACAGGAACAACTCGGCGCGGTGTCCGGCATGGAAGCCGCCATGGAGGGATTCGGTTCGTTGTCGGGACGATCAAGCGCCCCCCTTTGAAGGCGCCGACCGTCCCGGTCCCCGTGATTGGCACGTGGCTTGATGCTCGCACGAGGCCTCGTCTGATCGGGGGTCAAACGGACGCGAAGTGGTTGCGTACCCGAGTCTGAACCGGCGTGACTTCGCGGGGGCCACGGACCTCCTTTGGCGCGACGACTCGGGTTGGGCAGGGGACGGACGAGGCGGCCGACGGATGTCGCCGCGCTTGGAATCGACGAGCCGATCCCGACCCGGGCGGCATCGGCTGGAATGAGGACTGGATGGCCAAGAAGGAAAACGAGAAAGCGGAGAACGACGTCGCGGTGACCGAGAGTGCCGACGGACCGTTGCTCGACCTTTCGGATGCCGCCGTCAAACGGATGATCAAGGCCGCCAAGAAGCGTGGCTTCGTCACCTACGCCGAGCTCAACGCCGTGCTGCCGTCGGAGGAGGTCAATTCCGAGCAGATCGAGGACATCCTCGCCATGCTCAACGAGATGGGCATCAACGTCGTCGAGGCGGAAGAGGCCGATGCCGACGAGGCCGAGGAGACCGACGACGCCGAGGAGGCGGAGGGCGGCGACCTCGTCGAGGCGGCGGCGCCCAAGGCGGTGGCCGTACGCACCTCCGAACCGGCGGATCGCACGGATGATCCGGTGCGCATGTACCTGCGCGAGATGGGTTCGGTCGAGCTTCTCTCCCGCGAGGGCGAGATCGCCATCGCCAAGCGCATCGAGGCCGGACGCGAGGCGATGATCGCCGGCCTGTGCGAGAGCCCGCTGACCTTCCAGGCCATCATCATCTGGCGCGACGAGCTGAACGGCAGCAAGGTCCTCCTGCGCGACATCATCGATCTCGAGGCGACCTACGCCGGCCCGGACGGCAAGAACACGCCCAAGGTCGACATGACGGCACCGGGGGCTCAGGAAGCGCTGGCCGCCCAGCGCGCGCCCTCGACCGCGCCGGTCAACCCGCCCGCCGGCCTGCGCCCGGCCGGCGACGGCGACATGCCGATGCTCGAGGAGAACTTCGACGACGAAGACGACATGGAGAATTCCGTGTCGCTCTCCGCCATGGAGGCGGAGCTCAAGCCGAAGGTGCTCGACACGTTCGACAGGATCGCCGACAGCTACAAGAAGCTGCGCCGGCTCCAAGACCAGAACGTCGAGAACAAGCTCAAGAACGAGGCTCTCACCCCGACCCAGGAGCGCAAGTACAAGACGCTCAAGAAGGAGGTCGTGGCCGACGTCAAGTCGCTGTCGCTCAACCAGAACCGGATCGACGCGCTCGTCGAGCAGCTGTACGGCATCAACAAGGGGCTGATCGGGCTCGAGACGAAGCTGTTGCGGCTCGCCGAGAGCTACGGCGTCGCTCGCGAGGATTTCCTCAAGCACTACCAGGGTTCGGAGCTTGACCCGAAGTGGATCCTGCGCGTCTCCAAGCTCGGCACGCGCGGCTGGCGCGACCTCATCGCCAAGTCGATCGATCCGGTGAAGGACATCCGCGGCGACATTCACCAATTGGCGACCGAGACGGGTCTGGAGATCCAGGAGTTCCGCAAGATCGTCCACATGGTGCAGAAGGGCGAGCGCGAGGCCCGGCAGGCCAAGAAGGAGATGGTGGAGGCGAACCTCCGCCTCGTGATCTCCATTGCCAAGAAGTACACGAACCGCGGCCTGCAGTTCCTCGACCTCATCCAGGAAGGCAACATCGGCCTGATGAAGGCGGTCGACAAGTTCGAGTACCGGCGCGGCTACAAGTTCTCGACCTACGCGACCTGGTGGATCCGGCAGGCGATCACCCGATCGATCGCCGACCAGGCCCGCACCATCCGCATCCCCGTCCACATGATCGAGACGATCAACAAGATCGTGCGGACGAGCCGGCAGATGCTGCACGAGATCGGTCGCGAGCCGACGCCCGAGGAGCTAGCCGAGAAGCTCGCCATGCCGCTCGAGAAGGTGCGCAAGGTACTGAAGATCGCCAAGGAGCCGATCTCGCTGGAAACTCCGATCGGCGACGAGGAAGATTCCCACCTCGGTGACTTCATCGAGGACAAGAACGCGATCCTGCCGATCGATGCCGCCATCCAGTCCAACCTGCGCGAGACCACGACGCGGGTCTTGGCTTCGCTCACGCCGCGCGAGGAGCGCGTGCTGCGCATGCGCTTCGGCATCGGCATGAACACCGACCACACGCTGGAAGAGGTTGGCCAGCAGTTCTCGGTGACGCGCGAGCGCATCCGCCAGATCGAAGCGAAGGCGCTGCGCAAGCTGAAGCACCCCTCGCGGTCACGCAAGCTCAGGAGTTTCCTCGACAACTGACGCCGCCCTCGCCCGGCGGCATCCGCGAGGGCTGGGGCGTCAGCGAGGCCGTTCGAGCTGCCAGGTCAGGTGCGATCGTACGGCCGGCCATTCCAAAGGAATGATGCTGTAGACGCAGGTGTCGCGAACGGAGCCGTCCTTCGCGCGCTGGTGGCTCCGCAGGATGCCGTCGAGCTTGGCCCCGAGCCGCTCGATGGCGCGCCGGCTTTGATGGTTGAGGACGTGGGTCCGCAACTCGACCGCGAGGCAGCCCAGCGTCTCGAAGGCGTGGGCGAGCAGGAGCAGCTTCGCTTCCGTGTTGAGGGCGCCCCGCTGCACGCGGCGCGCGTACCAGGTCGAGCCGATCTCGACGCGGGGACCGCTGCGATCGATGTTCATGTAGGTGGTCATGCCCGCCACGCGACCGTTCGGGGCGTCGAGTACCGTGAAGGGCAGCATCGCGCCCTCATCCTTGAGGCGGAGCCGGCGGGCGATCTCGTTGCCCATCTCGCCCGGCTCGGGGACGGCGGTGTACCACAAGCGCCAGAGTTCGCCGTCGCGGACGGCGTCGACCAGCCCGTCGCGATGCTCGGCCGACAAAGGAACGAGTTCGACGTGGCGACCCGTCAAGGTGACGGGGGCCAACGTCTTCGATGGAGTCTCAGTCAAAGCGAGGCACCTCGCAAGCGCGGAACAACGGCGGTCACGTCGTAGGATGGCGGCGACGCCGGCTTGGTCGAGGCATCAGGCCACCTTCTGCTTCGGTGCGCCCGACAGGTCGGCACTCCAGAAGCGGGTTCCGATCGCCTCCACGACGTGGTTCGCGTCTTCCGCGATGCCGGAGAAGCGGCCCGAGCCCCAGGTCCAAAGCCAGCCGAGGCCCAGGAAATACAGGCCTGGCACGCCCGTGACGCCGCGATGATGGCCGGGATAGCCCGATCCGTCGAAGACGGGCACGTCGACCATCGAGAAGTCGGCGCGGAACCCGGTCGACCAGACCACCGCCCCGACGTTCGACGCCGCCAGGTCGAGACGCGAGCGGGGCTTGCCCACCTGCCATGGCGGCACGTAGGGGGGTGCCGTCGGCGCGTCGATGCCGGCCCTGGCGATGTAGTCGTCGATCATCTTGCGGATACGCAGGTAGACCTTGTCGGCGCCGTCGAGGTTAGCCGCGAGGTCGTCGGCGAACGTCACGATGGCCCCGTCGACCTTGTCCAGCCGGCCGTAGAGCCTCATGCCCTCGACGGCGAACCGCCGGAGGTCGATCTCGTGACCGCCGTCGCGCCCGGTGAAGTAGTGGTTGGCCTTCTTCCGCACGGCGACACCGAGCGGGTGCGTGTCGGTGGTCGTCTCGTAGTACCCCATCTCGTCGAGCCAGCGGATCGTGTCCTTGCCCCGGTACAGGCGGGGCGAGCGCGGCGCTTCCCCGACGGCGAGGTGCACGGTGCGGCCGGCGAGGTGCAGGTCCTCGGCGATCTGGCAGCCGGACTGGCCGGTGCCGACGATCAGGACGTCGCCGGCGGGGAGCTGCGCGGGGTTCTTGTAATCGCGGGAATGGATCTGGCACAGGTCGGGCGGCAGGCGTTCACTGAGGCGCGGGATCGCCGGCACGTGGTAGCCGGAGATCGCCATCACGACGTTGTCGGCGGTCCATTCGCCCATCGTCGAGCGTATGCGGAACCGCCCGTCCGCGTCACGCGACACCCCCTCGACGCTCACCCCCTCGTGGATCGGCGGATCGACCATTCGCGCGAAGCCCTCGATGTAGGCGACGATCTCGTTCTTGAGCATGTAGCCGTCGGGGTCGTCACCGGCGTAGGGATAGCCGGGCAGGGTGCATTGCCAGTTCGGCGTCACAAGACAGAAGCTGTCCCAGCGATCCGCCCGCCAAGCGTGGCCGATCCGGTGCTTCTCCAGCACAACGTGGCCGATGCCGCGCCGCTTGAGGTAGTAGCTGACCGACAGCCCCGCCTGGCCGCCGCCCACCACGACGACGGGGACGTGTCCCCTGTCGGAGGTGTCGGGGCGCTTCGCCGTCCCGCCGTCGACGTTCGCGGCGGTGATCTCGTCCATGGCTCGGTTCCTAATTGGCGCGGCTGTCGAAGGCCTCGACCGTCACCGGCGCGGCCTGTTCCTGCCGCGCGGCGACGGCCTCGATGGTGGCCAGCTGTCCCATCGCGAGCGAACAGCCGGACCCGTAGAGCGCGCGGACGCGGTCGCTGGCGGCGTGCAGCCCGTCGCGGCACCGCGCGAGGAACTCGGGCATAGGATAACTGGTGCCGACCCTCAGGTAGTCCTTGATGATCGTCGAGGGCGAGTAGCAGGTTTCGACCTGCCCGTCCGGCCAGCGCACGGTGAAACGAACTTCCGGCATCAAACGGTTTCCTTATCTCCGGCCCGCGCCGATGAACGGTCGCCCGAAATCCCAGATCTCGACCTCGTCCCCATCGCGCCGCAGCCGGAGCTTGCGGGTGGCCTCGACGTCGCCGACCGCCGCGCAGGCGATCGAGCGAGTGGCGAAGCGCGCGACCACCGCCTTGACCGCGTCCGGACGAACGGCGAGCAAGAAGCCGTAGGACGGGAAAGCGAGGAGGAAACGGGCGAGGTCGACGTCGGGTGGGCAGGGCACGGCGTCGACGTCGATCCGTCCGCCGCATCCCGACGACTCGAGCAGCATCGCCGCCGTGCCGACGAGCCCGGCCATGCTGACGTCCTTGCCGGCGGTGACGAGCTCATCCTCCGCCAGGCCGGGCAGGATGTCGAGATCGCCGCGCAGCCGGGCCGCCGGGGCACCCGTCGCCGCGTCCCAGTAGAGGTGCGGCTCGCGGAAGCCGCCGCGCAGGTCGATGGCGGCCACCAGCACGTCGCCGGGGATGGCGTCGAAGCTGGTGATCAGGCGCTTGGCCCGGCCGAGCACGGCGACCGCGAGTTGCCCGCGCTCGGCGCGATGGTTGGTGTGGCCGCCGACGATGGGCACGCCGTAGACCGCCGCCGCCTCGCGCAGCCCGGCGAGCACGGGGTCCGAGGCGGCGGCGTCGCGTGCCCAGACCGCGTCGACGACGGCGAGCGGGCGCCCGCCCATCGCGGCCACGTCGCTCAGGTTGACCATGATCCCGCAGAAGCCGGCGAAGCGCGGGTCGGCCTCCACGAAGTCGTTGACGAAGCCCTCGATGGCGAACAGCAGCCAGCCGTCGCCGTCGGGGATGGCGGCGCAATCGTCGCCGACGCGGACCGCCTGTTCCTCGTCTCCGGGGTGCCGGCCGAGTCCGAGGGTGCCGATGGCACCGGCGATGTCGGCCTTGTGCGCCATGCCGCGCCCGGCCAGCACGGCGGCGGCGAGGGCGCCGAGCGAACCGTCGCCCGTCACGCCGCCGCGCTCCCGGGCGGCGGCGCCGCGGCCAGCGCGTGGAAACCCCCGAGCGCGTCGGGGAGCGGCGGGTAGGCGGCGAGGTCCGCCTCCATCAGGACGTGCGGCCGGCCATGCAGCTCGGCCGCCGCGATCCTGCGCCAGTGCAAGTGGCGGAACAGCAGCTCGTTCTGCGCCTGGACGTGGGCGGTGAAGCGCCGGCAACCGAGCGCGTTGGCGGTGCCCACCGCGAGCCGGATAAGGGCGGTGCCGAGCGCCCCGACGCGGCGGTAGCGGCGGTCGACCGCGAGGCGCGAGCCGGTCCAGAGGCCGGGTTCGCCCCGGTGGATGCGCACGGTGCCGACCACCTCGTCGGCGAGCACAGCCATCGTCGACAGCGCCACGAAGTGGATCGCCTCGTCGTCGATCGCGTCGCGGTCATGACCCTGGAAAACCCGCTGCTCGTCGCAGAAAACGCGGGCGCGGAGCGCGGCGGCGCCGGCCCGTTCCCATTCCTCCTCGGCGGACTTCAAGCGGAAGTGGCAGGCCGCGAAGGGGTCGAAGGCGTCGGCGATCACCCCCTTACCCCTTCGAGGAGATGGTCGGCGGCAACGGGCCGCGTCCACGCCGGCGTCGATGCCTCGCGTGCCGCCACGCCCTCGGATCGGTCGGCGTCCTCGTAGGTCGAGAGGGCGGAGCAGGCGCCGCACCTGCCGCAACCGGCCTTGATCGTGTCGGATCCCATCCCGGCCGCCCTCAGCATCCCGGCGAGCGGTGACAGGATGGCGTGCATGAAGGCGGGGGAGGGCGTCGGATGGTCCTCCAGCGGCGTCCCGGAGATCGGCACGAAGGGCACCACGAACGGGTAGACGCCGCGCGCGACCAGTTCCGCCGCCATGGCGAGGATCGCCTCGGGCGTGTCGCCGAGGCCGGCGAGGATGTAGGTCGACACCTGGCCGCGGCCGAACACCGGTACCGCCGCCTCGAAGGCCTTCATGTAGCGCTCCAGCGGCACGCTCGCCTTGCCCGGCATGATCCGCTCGCGCACGGCGGGGGTCACCGCCTCGATGTGCATGCCGAGCGTGTCGATGCCCGATGCCCGCATCCGCTCGAACCAGCGGTCGGAGTCGGGCGGTTCGCACTGCGCCTGGATCGGCAGGTCGACGGAGGCCTTGATCGCGAAGGCGCTCTCGCACAGCACGGCGGCGCCGCGATCGGTGGCGTTCGGCGTACCGGTTGTCAGGACCATGTGCTTGACGCCGTCGAGCAGCACTGCCGCGCGGGCGACCTCGGCGAGCTGCTCGGGCGTTTTGTGCGCGATCGTGCGACCGGCGGCGAGCGACTGGCCGATCGCGCAGAACTGGCACGTCTTGGCGCGGCTCTGGTAGCGGATGCAGGTTTGCAGCACCGTCGTCGCCAGCACGTCCTTGGCGTGCAGCACCGCGATCTTGGAATAGGGAATGCCATCGAAGGTCTGCAGCGCCGCGAAACGCGGCTGCGCCGGGAACGACAGGCGGCCGACGACGGCGCCGTCCCGCTCGATGACGCTGAACCCTCGCGCGTCCGGCTTGCCGGCTTTGTAGGGCGAGTCGAGGGCGCAGGCCGTGTGGATCGGCACCATCACCGTGCGGCCGTCGATCGTCACCGCCTTGTGATCCGAGGGGCCGGCGCCGCCGCGCCGGCTTTGCGCCCCCTGCCTGCCGTCAGCCAGCCGCACTCCGAAGGACTGCAACTCGTTGATCAGCCGTTCCGTCGGGAGTTCCGTCATCATCGTCCGTCTCGCTGTTGCCGGCGTCCGGCGGTTGAGGCCGCGGGGGCTGATCCTGCACGGCGAACGCCTCGCGACCGCTCGACGGCGGCACCCGCACGTATTGGACCAAGCCGTTGTTCGGGCTGACATCGTGGTGGAGCTGCAGGATCTCCGGCCGCGCGTAGTGGCCGGCGGAGTCCATCATCCGCTTGCGCTTGGTGATCAGCGCCATGTGGCAATCGGCGACGAGCATGCCCTCGCCCTGCGTCATCGGCGGCACGAGGTGGCGTCCTTCCGGCGTCACGATCGCCGTGCAGTTGCCCCCGCGCAGGCCCTTCCGCAGCGCCACGTCGGGCGTGATGCCGGCGATCTGCTCGTCGCTGAGCCAACCGGTCGCGTTGACGACGAAGCATCCGGACTCCAGCGCGTGATGACGGATCGTCACTTCCATCTGATCGGCGAAGATCTGGCCGACCAGCGATCCCGGGAACTGCGCGGCGTGGATCTCCTCGCCCTGCGCCATCAGGGTGTAGCGGGCGAGCGGGTTGTAATGCTCCCAGCAGGCCAAGGCGCCGACGCGCCCGACGGCGGTATCGACGACCTTCAGGCCGGCCCCGTCGCCCTGGCCCCAGACCATCCGTTCGTGAAAGGTCGGCGTGATCTTGCGGCGCTTCAGCGCGAGCGTGCCGTCGGCGTCGAACACGAGCTGGGCGTTGTAGAGCGTGCCGCCGTCACGTTCGTTGACGCCCACGACGAGGACCATCGCGTGTCGCTTGGCGGCCGCGCCGAGTGCCTGCGTGACCGGGCCGGGAACGCCGATCGCCTCATCGTAGAGGCGGAGGTGGGCCTGGCTTTGGGCGACGGGAGCCTGGACGAACGAGAAGTAGGGATAATACGGCAGCACTGTTTCCGGGAAAACGGCGAAGCGGACGCCTCGCGCGGCCGCCTCGTCGATCGCCCGCAGCACCTTCTCAAGCGTACCGCCCGGTCGGTCGAGGACCGGGGCGATCTGAACGGCGGCGACCCGAACGATCCGTTTCTCCATGCCTCAGCCTTTCCAGATCCGCGCGGCGGCCCGCCCGAGCCCCGTGCAGCGGGTCCGCTCAAGCGTCAAGCTCGACCGGGCGCCTGTTTCGTCAAGGGATGGACGCGATCGCAGCGTCCAAGCTCACAGCGTCCAAGCTCACAGCGTCCACGTGTTGAGCATGAACGCGTTGGCCCTGCGATGCAGGAGGATCAGGTCCAGCACGTCGAGCGGGCTGATCGGGGTGATGCCGGGGATCAGCGAGGGCTCGCCGTGGCCGTAGAGGGCCTGCAGCGCGAAGCGACACGCGTACACCTTGCCGCCCTCCGACATGAACTTCTCGATCTGCTTGTTCATCGCCAGGTGACCGGGGAACGCCTCGTCCCCCAAGGTCGGGAAACCGCGCTGCAGGCCGAGCGTGACCCCCGGGCCGTAGAGGAGGACGCTGGTCTCGAAGCCCTTGCGCAGGATGCGCGTGGCCTGGAGCAGGTTCACGAGGCCGATCGAGCCCTCGAACGCCACGGTGTGGAAGGTGATAAGCGCTTTTTCTCCGGGTTCGGCTTTGACGTCCTCGAACTTCTTGTCTTCGTAGTCGACCAGGAAATCGCCCTTCTTGTGGGCTGGCATCGTGACGGCGGGCATGGATCGCTCCTCGAGGTGGTCAGCCCGCCGCTCGCGGGGGCACGCCGTGGATGGCAAGGCGTGTGCCATCATCGAAGGAGCGGCAAGGCGGGTCGGCGCCGCCTCTGGTGCATTCAATCGTACCATCAATTGCGACGCCGCGACTCTGAGCAATTTGCCTATTCGACGAGCGAAAGCCCGCGGAATACGCAGACGGCGAAGCGTGTCGACGGCCGATCGTGGACAGCCAACGACCAAGTTCATGCATTCACGATCCCGTCAATTCAGGTGGAGCGACTCTTGCTGCGGCGGCGCGTCGGAGTGGCTGAGACGATGAACGATTGGACCCCGGACTTGTCGCGCGGCAACGGTCCCCACTATCTCGCGATCGCCGACCTCATCGCCGCGGACATCAAGGCGGGTCGGCTGAACGGCGGTGACCGCCTGCCTCCGCAGCGCAAGCTCGCGGCGAAACTCGCGCTCGACTTCACGACGGTCGCGCGCGGCTACGTCGAGGCCCAGCGCCGCGGCTTGATCGAATCCCGCGTCGGCCAGGGGACTTACGTGCGCGGCGCGCGGCGCCTGGAACGCGGCCCCGCTCCCGAGGTGGTCGACCTTTCGATGAACCTGCCGCCCGAACCCAACGATCCCGAGCTCCTCGATCGGATGCGGGAGGGGTTCGCGGAGGTGTCCCGCGACCTCGTCGCGCTGCTGCGCTACCAAGGGTTCGGCGGCTCGCGCGCCGACAAGGACGCCGCCTCGGCCTGGCTGAGCCGGCGCGCCCTCGTCCCGTCGCAGGAGCGCCTCTTCGTCACCCCCGGCGCGCATGCCGCCATCCTCGGCATCCTGTCGATGGTGGCGCGGCCCGGCGACACGGTGCTGAGCGAGGCCATCACCTACCCCGGCGTGCGCTCGATCGCGGCGCAGATGGGATTGAACCTCGTCGGACTCGCCATGGACGACGGGGGGATCGAGCCGGACGCGCTGGCCGAGGCCTGCGCCACGCTCGCGCCCAAGGCGCTCTACCTCAACCCGACCCTGCAGAACCCGACGACGATCACCCTGTCCGAAGAGCGCCGCGAGGCGATCACCGCCGTGGCGCGACGGTGCCGCCTGCCCATCATCGAGGACGACGCCTACGGCTTCATAGCGAACCAGGGCGGCGTTCACCCGCTCGCCGCCATCGCGCCGGACATCACCTGGCACATCGCCGGCCTCGCCAAATGCATCGGGGCGGGCCTGCGCGCCGCCTACGTGGTGGCGCCGGACGCGCGCTCCGGCTGGCCGTTCGCCGCGGCGCTGCGCGCCGCCAACGTGATGGCCTCGCCCCTCACCGTCGCGCTGGCGACGCGCTGGATCGAGGATGGAACGGCCGATACGCTCCTGCGCTTCATCCGCGCCGAGACGACCGCCCGCCAGACGCTCGTGGCCGGCATCCTGCCGCCCGGCAGCTACAAGGCCGATCCGCTGGCGTTCAACCTTTGGCTGCCGCTGCCGAAGCCGTGGACGCGCTCCGCTTTCGCCGGGCACATGCGCTCCACCCGCATCGGCGTCGTCACGAGCGACGCCTTCGTGGTGTCGGGGGACCCCGGCGAGAGCGTGCGCGTCTGCCTGGGCGGACCGGTGACGCGCGAGCGCCTCCGCGAGGCGATCGAGTTCATGGCCCATGCGCTCGACGAGGAGCCGGCGCTCGCGTCGAGCTACTTGTAGCCCGCGGCCACGGGGCGCGCGTTTCCCGCGCGTCGCCACCACGGTCCGACCCGACCCTCCGAGCCGACGCGCCGCGAATGTCGTGCGGGGGCCTTGGGCATCAGCCCGAAGGGCGCGGCGGGTCGTCGAGGAAAGCGGCTGCGATCCGATGCCCTCGAAGCCTGCTGCGGCGGCTTTGAGGTTGTAAGCGCCGGGGCTCGCATCTATAAGCCTCGCGATGGCCTGTCGCACGGCGCTGGCCATGATGTCGGAGTGTAGCGCAGCCTGGTAGCGCACCTCGTTCGGGACGAGGGGGTCGGAGGTTCGAATCCTCTCACTCCGACCAACAAATCCAGTCGCTTGCATGGCAGCGGGTTACCGTTCCGGCCTGTACACCGGCAGCGGCTCGTAGGTGTCGTCGTCGAACGCGATCTCGGCCATCTGCACGTCGATCGGCAGGTCGATCAGCACCGGCCCGGGACGGCCGGAGCGCATGACGTGGAAGGCCTGGGCGACCACCATCGGCAGCAGGGCCGGCTCGCGCACCGTGACCGCCCATTTGGTGACCGTCTTGGCGATGGTCTCGATGTCGACCGCCTGGAAGTCCTCCTTGTGCAGCTTGGCGCGCGGCGCCTGGCCGGTGATGCAGAGGATCGGGATCGAGTCGGCCTGGGCGGTGTAGAGGCCGGTGATCATGTCCGTGCCGGCCGGGCCGGAGGTGCCGATGCACACCCCGATGTTGCCGGCCCCGGCGCGCGCGTAGCCGTCCGCCATGTGGGAGGCGCCCTCGACGTGCCGGGCCAGGATGTGGCGGATGGTGCCGTGCTGCCTGAGGGCGGCGTAGAGCGGGTTGATGGCGGCGCCGGGCACGCCGAACGCAACCGGGATATGGTGCTGGTCCGGCGTCTCGGCGGCCATGCACCGGTTCCGGTGCGCCGGGAGGGAATCGTCGGCGACCAAGGTATGGACACCCATTCGCGGCCAGCCTCCCGGTCGATGCCGCCCCGCTTCGCCGGATCGTTCAGGAGCGCGGGTCGATGAAGGACGGGGTAGTCAGGGCATGCCGGCCTCGACCCACGCCGTCGTTTCGTCCAGCACGGCCGAGAAGCGGGCCACGATCTCATCGACCTCGTTCTCGGTGACGATCAGCGGCGGGCAGAAGCAGATGGCGTCGCCGACCGCCCGGATGATCAGCCCGTGGTCGTGCGCCCTGGCGTAGAGCCAGGCACCCACCTTGCCGGGCGGATCGAACCTCGCCTTGGTCCGCTTGTCGGCGACGAGCTCGACCGCCGCGATCAGCCCGGCGCCCCGCACCTCGCCGACCAGCGGATGGGACGCGAAGGGCGCGAGCCGCGCCCTCATGTGCTCGCCCACCTTCGCGGCGTTGGCGACCAGCCCGCGCTCCGCGATGATGTCGAGGTTCTCCATGGCGACCGCCGTGGCGACGGGATGGCCGCTCGCGGTGAAGCCGTGGCCGAAGGTGCCGAGCCGGTCGGATCCGTCCGCCACGCCCTGATAGATCTTGTCCGAGAAGAGCACGGCGGCGATCGGCATGTAGGAGGACGTGAGCTGCTTCGACACCACCAGCACGTCCGGCCGGATCCCGTAATGGTCGCAGGCGAACATGGTGCCGAGCCGCCCGAAGCCGTTGATGACCTCGTCGGCCACCACCAGCACGTCGTACTTGCGGCAGACCGCCTGCACCTTGTCCCAGTAGGTGGCCGGCGGCGGCAGCACGCCGCCGGCGCCGATCAGCGGCTCGCCGATGAAGGCGGCGACCGTCTCCGGGCCTTCCGCCAGGATCTTCGCGTCCAGCTCGGCGGCGAGCCGGTCGGCGAAGGCTTCCTCGCCCTCGCCTTCCTCCGCGTAGCGGTAGTGGTGCGGGCAGGTGACGTGCTTCATCTGCGGCAGCGGCAGGTCGAAGCCGCGATGGTTGGTGGGCAGGCCGGTGAGGCTGCCGGCGGCGACCGTGATGCCGTGATAACCGTTCTGGCGCGCGATGAACTTCTTCTTCTCCGGCCGGCCTATGGCGTTGTTGTAGAACCACACGAGCTTGACGACCGTGTCGTTGGCCTCCGACCCGGAATTGGTGAAGAACACGCGATCGAGCCCGGGCGGCGACATCTTCACCAGCCGCTCGGCGAGGTCGATCGTCGGCTCGGACGACTTGCCCGAGAACGAATGGTAGTAGGGCAGCCGGCTCATCTGCCGGGTGGCCGCCTCGACGAGGCGCGGCTCGCCGAAGCCGACCGCGACGCTCCACAGCCCCGCCATCGCCTCGATGTAGGGCGTGCCGGCATCGTCGTAGACGTGGATGCCGCTGCCCCGCGCCATGACGATGGGGCCGGTGCGCTCGTGCTTGCGGGCGTTGGTGGCGGGATGGAGCAGGTAGGCGACATCCCGAGCCTGGGCGGAGTTGGGCAGAAGGGTCATGGGGCGATCCGGTTGCGGGATGGGTCTCGCGATGGCCTGCGTCGTCCCTCGCGCCGGGGATGGCGCGGGCCTTGGCCAAGGCTGCGAGGGCCGTGCCATCCGGCCGCGCGCCGGACGATGCGTTCGGCGACGACCCGATCCGTGTCACGCCGATCGTCGTAGCACGCTCGGGCCATCGCGTCGCATCGGCGGCCACGCGGGTTTCCACTGGACGCGGTCCGGCCCGAACGGGCGCGGGTTCGGCGGCATTGCCGTTGAGGCGGCTCGACCGCCGTTCAAGGAGTGTTCGCCATGCGCGCCTTCTACCATCCCGACCAGGCGATCCACGCGCCGCAGCAGTACATGCGCTTCGGCCGGCTGGTTCCGGTCAAGGACCTGCCGGTCCGCACCGAGAAGCTGCTCGGCGCGTTGGCACGCCACGGCATCGCGCCGGAGCGCCCCGCCGCTCACGGCACCAAACCGGTGCTCGCCGTCCACACGCCCGCCTACCTCCGGTTCCTCGAGTCGGCGTGGGATCGCTGGACGGCGCTGCCGGACCGTGGCCCCGAGGTGTGGCCCAACACCTTTCCCTACTGGAGTGGCCGGCCGGGGGAAGCGGCGCGGCCGGACTGCCCGGCGGAAGGGCTCGTCGGCCAGGTCGGCTGGTACCTCGGCGACCTGTCGGTGCCGATGGGCCCGGCGAGCTGGGTCTCGATCCTGCGCTCCTGCGAGACGGCGGTGTCCGCCGCCGACGCCGTGCTGGCCGGCGAGGAGGCCGTTTACGCCCTCTGCCGTCCGTCGGGCCACCATGCCCGCGCCGACCGCGCCACCGGCTTCTGCTACCTCAACAACGCGGCGGTCGCGGCGCAGCGCCTGCGAGGCCGCTTCGCCCGCGTGGCGGTAATTGACGTCGATGCCCATCACGGCGACGGCACCCAGCAGATCTTCTACGGCCGTCGCGACGTGCTGACCGTGTCGATCCACGCCGATCCGAGCGACTATTACCCCTTCTTCACCGGCTACGCCGCCGAGACCGGCCATGGTGAGGGCAAGGGCTTCAACCTCAACCTGCCGCTCCGGCACGCGACCTTGGGGGTGGGGATGGCCGAAGCCGTCGCGGCGGCCTCGGAGCGGATACACGCCTTTGGCGCCGACGTCCTCGTCGTGGCGCTCGGCTACGACGCCCACCGCGACGACCCGATCGGCGTGCTGAAGCTCGACGCGGCGGACTTCGGCGCGATCGGGCGCCAGCTCCGGGCCTTGGGCTTGCCGACGCTGGTGGTGCAGGAGGGCGGCTACGCCATCGAGGCCATCGGCGATTGCCTCGACGCGTTCCTTTCCGGATTCGAGGGCGCCGCAGGGTCCGCTGCCGCCGGCCAGGCGTGATAGGGGGCGATCAGATCCCCTCCACTGGACCTAGTTCGCCGTCGACCACGGAGAGCCAGTAGGCGATGCCGAACGGCAGGGCCTCGTCGTTGAAGTCGTAGTTGGGCGTGTGCAGGTTGCCGCCACCCTCGCCGGTGCGGACACCGTTGCCGATGAAGGCGAAGGCACCCGGACGCTGCTGCGCCAGGAAGGCGAAGTCCTCGGCGATCGTGAGCCGGCCCATCCGCGTGTCCACGGCGGACGCTTCCGTCACCCGCGACGCCGCGCGAACGGCGGCTCGCGCCGCTTCCGCGTCGTTGACGAGCGGTGCGGTGCCCCACCAGGCCTTGACCCGCACGCTCGCGCCGGCGAGCGCCGCGTGGGCCTCGGCGAGTTCGGCGATGCGGCGCTCCAGCACGGCCTGCACGTCCGGCTTGAAGGCCCGCATCGTCCCACCGATGTGCAGTTCGGACGGCATGACGGCCAGCGCGTTTGGATCGCCGGCCCGGATATGCCCGACGCTGATGAGGGCCGTCTCGGTCGCCGCCACGTTGCGCGCGACGATCGCCTGGAGCCCGAGCACGAAGTTGGCCTGGACGACGGTGAGGTCGGGCACCAGGTGCGGGCTCATGCCGCCGTGCCCGCCCGCGCCGGCGAACACCACCTGCCAGCGTCCGCTCGCCGCCATGAAGTCCCCGGTCCGCGTCCCGAACCGGCCGATCGGCATCGT
Source organism: uncultured Beijerinckiaceae bacterium (assembly GCA_964244495.1). Classification (GTDB taxonomy): domain Bacteria; phylum Pseudomonadota; class Alphaproteobacteria; order Rhizobiales; family Beijerinckiaceae; genus RH-AL1. The sequence continues at coordinate 92,889 of CAXTIU010000007.1, read as the reverse complement.
CGGGTAGGAGTGCAGGCCGAACACCTTGTCGCAGGGGAAGCGCGAGAACAGGTGGTCGTCGAGCATGGCGCGGGCGCCGCCGCGGCCTTCCTCGGCCGGCTGGAAGATCAAATGCACGGTGCCGGAGAAGTCGGGGTGTTCGGCCAGGATGCGCGCGGCACCGAGCAGCATGGCCGTGTGTCCGTCGTGGCCGCAGGCGTGCATGGTTCCGGCGCGGGTGGAGGCGTAGGGCAGGGCGTTGGTTTCGGTGATCGCCAAAGCGTCCATGTCGGCCCGCAGGCCCACCGACCGATGGCCGGGATCGCGGCCCCGGATGGTGCCAACCACGCCGAGCGTCCCGACGCCGGTCGTGACCTCGAGTCCCCACCCGCGCAGCTTTTCCGCTACCAGGGCCGACGTGCGTATCTCCTCGAAGCCGAGTTCGGGATTGGCGTGGATGTCGTGGCGGATGGCGACGACCTCGTCGAGGTGGGCGCCGGCACGCTCGACGTAAAGGTTCACGGGGACCTCGGGCGGTGAAACGCCGCTTCGGCACGGCCAAGCCGGATCATGGGCCGCCGCCGGCTTCCGCTTGTCAAGGAGAGGCGACTTCCCGGTCCGAACCGAGGTCGCCTGCGGCTTCGTAGGCCCGACGGCAAGGCGGGAACCGGGCGCGATAGTCGGAGGTCATCGCGCGGCCATGCGAAGGGCGCCATCGAGGCGGATCACCTCGCCGTTCAGCATCGTGTTGCCGCAGATGTGCCGGACCAGGGCGGCGAACTCGGCGGGGCGTCCGAGCCTGGGCGGGAACGGCACGCTCCGGGCCAACGCCGCCCGCACGTCCTCGGGCATCCCCGCCATCATGGGCGTCTCGAAGATGCCGGGGGCGATCGTGACGACGCGGATGCCTTGGCGCGCCAGTTCGCGCGCGACCGGCAGGGTGAGGGCGGCCACGCCCCCTTTGGAGGCGGCGTAGGCGGCTTGGCCGATCTGTCCATCATAGGCGGCGATCGACGCGGTGTTGACGATGACGCCGCGTTCCCCGTCCTCGCCGGGCGTTTCGCGCGCGATGGCCTCCGCGGCCAGGCGGATCATGTTGAAGGTGCCGGTCAGGTTGATCGCGACGGCCCGCGCGAACGTGTCGAGGTGATGCGGCCCGTCGCGGCCCAGCACCTTCTCGCCGGGCGCGACGCCGGCGCAGTTCACGAGCCCGTGCAGGTGCCCGAAGGCCTCGAGGGCGACCGCGACCGCGGCCTTCCCGTCGGCCTCGCTCGTGACGTCGGTCGGCGCGAAGCGGGCGTTCCCCGCGAGGTCGACCGCGACCCGCTGACCGGCCTCACGGTTCACGTCGGCGATGACGACGCGGCCGCCGTCCGCCACCAGGGCGCCGGCGACGGCGGCGCCGAGCCCGGACCCGGCGCCGGTGACGAGGAAGACGTGGTCCTTGATCCGCATGGGTCCCATCCCGAGTGTGTGGTGATCGTGTCGGTCGTCAGGCGGTGGGCGGCACGTCGAGCCGCACCGCGACGCCTTCGAGGTCGGGTCGCGGCGCCGGATAGCGTTGCATCACGAGCGGATCGTGCCCGGGCACGATCTGTTCGGGGGACGGGGCGGCGGCGAGCACGCGACCGTAGCTGTCGAGCGTGTCGGCGACGCTGACGCAGATGGGGAAGGGTCGCCCGGTCTCCATGTTCTCATAGAAGTGCGAAGCGTCGGAGGCGAGCACGACCGCGCCGCGCGCCGTCTTGACCCTGACGAACTGCAGCCCGGCGGAATGGCCAGGCGCCGGGTGCAGGGTGATGCCGGGGTGGAGTTCGACGGGACCGTCGTAGAGCCGCACCCGTCCGGCGTAGTTCGCCCGCACGACGCCGACCACGTCCTCCACCGCGAAGGCGTTGCGCATGTGGGCGTGGCGCATGTGGCGGCCGACGGCGAAATGAAGGTCCGGCTCCTGCAGGTGGAACGTGGCGGCGGGGAAGCGGTGCAGGTTGCCGACGTGGTCGTAATGCAGGTGGGTCAGCACGACATCGCGCACGGTGGCCGGATCGACGTCGAACAGGCGCAACGCGTCGATCGGGCAGCGAAGGAACTCACGGCCGCGCTGCGCGGCGGTGGCGGCGGTGAAGCCGAGGTCGACCACCACGGCGCGATCCGGGCCGCGGATCAGCCAAACGAAGTAGTCCATCGGCATCGGACCGTCGTGGGGGTCGCCGCCGATGAAGTGCTCCGCCCGTCGCGCGTCCCGCCGCGCGTAGCGGATCGCGAACACCTCGTAGTCCGGATCAGCCATTCCCACCTCACCTTGCCGGCCGGGATCAGGTCGCGGAACGCTTGCCGCCGATCAAAGGCTCCCAATACGTCCGCGTGCGGGCCGGCGGCGCCAGAGCCTTGTAGCGAGCACGAGCGGCGTTCAAGCGAAAGCGGTGTCGCCAGAGCACCTTGTTTCTTCGCAGCCAGCCGCGGAACGCGGCGGAGCGGACCGGGGATGCTTGGGACGCCTTCAGGCTCTTGAGCTTCTTCAACGGAGCGGGATTGGCCGTGAAGGTCTCGGGCCCGTTCATCGCGTCTTCGATACCGTCCAGGACAGCGGTCATGGACCCATAATCCAGGGCCTCCGCCATCCCTTGAGCGACCTTGATCGTGTTCCAGAGCGTGAGGAAAGCGGCCTGGCTGCTGCCGTGCATCAGCGCGAGCGCCATCCACGCACGCCAAGCGAGGTACTCCGTGGTCGGCGCCGCCTTGGTGGTCCAAGCATCGCACCACGTCGCCACGCCGTTCAACGTCACGACCTTGAACGCGTTTGAAAGGCTGAAGTCCACATCGTCGCCGCGCACGAAGAACGGAAACGGCAGGCACTTCACGTGGCTGAGGGGGAAGGCGAAGAACCACCAGGCGCCGTAGTTCACCTCGTCCTCGGGCTCGTTGGCGCACACCGAGTCCAGCCGCGCCAGATCGATGACGTGGCGTTGCGACCTCCAGATGTGGCCGGTTCTCCCGGTCGTCTCGAGCAGGGCGCCTTTCTCGTACTGGATGCAGGGATCGTTGTTGAACAGCATGGCGCCGGCGACCGCGAGGCCCTCCTCGGTCGCGTAGCCGAGCAACGTCATGCAGCGCCACACGCTCTCGGGTTCGCATGCCGCGTCATCGTCCATGAAGAGCACGTGCGTGAAGACGCCGGCGTCGATGGCTTCGATGAGGCCCCGGGTGAACCCGCCCGCCCCCCCGAGATTCGGGTTGGAGAAAACCTTGACCTTGTCGAGCGTCGACGCGGGTAGGCGTTGGTCGTTGTCGATGACGTAAAGCTCGACGCTGCCCAGCGGCGGTCGCGCGCAGGTCATGGCCGAGAAGCTCTCCATCGCGCGCCGGACTGCCGCCTCGCGTTGGAACGTGGTGATGACGGCGGCGAGCCGGATGTCGCGGCGCGGTCGTTCCGTGGTCGTCCAAGCGGCGCGCGTCAGGGTCGCCGCGCCTCCCGTCCCCGTGATCCGGACACCGATGACTTCGCCCGACAGCGAGGACAGGGGGGGCAGGTCCAGCGTCGTTCCGCCTTCCCGCAAGGTGAGGGTGGTGGACAAGATCTCCCTAGCCACACCTGCCGAGGTGTAGGTTGCCACGCCGACCGAAATCTCGCCTTCGCCTCGAAGGGCGAGGGAGAGACGCTCCAAGCCCGTCAGCTTGCGCCATTTGCGCAGACTGAACGCGTTGAAAAACGTGCAGAGATCGATGGTCTCGGTTCCGGCGATCGGCAAGCCGCCTTGCTGCGAAAACACGGAGGCGGCGACGGACCTGGCATACAGCCGGCTTCTTGCGGCCATGGCGGCGGTCGGAAACAGGAAAGACTGCAAAGCCTGATCCTTCTCGACAGGGCTCGAACTTGGTACCGGCGGCGTCATCTATTCAGGATCTCCCGGCGATCTTTCTTCTGCCCCGTGAGTACCGAAGCGCGGGCCGGAAATCAAAGCGGGCGCGTCGCTCGATCTTGGGCTCCAAGACTTGCCTTTTATTGCAAGGATTGTCGGGAAGGGAGCGGGTCGCTGTGTCGTCGCCTCGGACGGCGTTGAGGCACGGACGTCGCCCAGATGTTACAGCGGCATTCTTATCACCGAAGCCGGTTGATGGATGGTCGGATATGAAACAACATAACATTGCATGAGGTCGATGGACGCGGGGTTCATGAGTTTCAGTCATTCCAAACTCCTCGGCGGGACCGCGATGGGTTTCCTCCTTGCCGCCGCGACTTTGGCCGAGGCCCAGATCGTTCTACCCTCCGTCACCGTCACCGAGCCCAAGGTCGCCAAGCCCGCCAAGGTGCCGCCGCCGAAGCCATTCAGGCGCGCCAGCGTCAAGCCGCCGGCCTCCACCTCGCCGACGCCCCGCTTCGGGCCACGTCCCGACACGGGAGTCGCCAAGTCGGCCACCAGCGGTGCCCGGCCAAGCGCCGCCACGCCCGGCATCGAGGCCCCGACGGGGACGTCCGGCAGCGAGGGCGGCACGGGCGGCGCCGGCACGAGCGGCGGTCCGCCCGCGCTCGCCGCCGCGAAGGCCGGCGAGGCTCGGGCCGAGTGGGCGCGTGAGCGCATCTACACCCAGGGCGGCGCCAGCGTCACCACGATCGGCAAGGCCGGGGTGGACGACCTGCCCCAGGGCAACAACACGGACTTCGACCGCGCCGTGCTGCAACTCCCCGGCGTGTCGCAGGACTCGGCCGCGAGCGGCGACTTTCACATCCGCAACGAGCACGCGAACGTGCAGTACCGCCTCAACGGCATCCTGCTTCCCGACGGCGTATCGGGCTTCGCCCAGGTCCTCGACTCGAGCTTCATCCGCTCGATCGCGCTGATCGACGGCGCGCTCCCGGCCGAGTACGGCCTGCACACCGCCGGCGTGCTCGACATCACCAGCCGCAACGGCGCCGACGCGCCCGGCACGATCCTCAACGAATATGCCGGCAGCCGCGCCACCAGCCTCACGAGCATCGAGACGTCCGGGGTGGCGGGCACGTGGGACTACTTCTTCACCGGACGCTTCACGACGAACGACATCGGCATCGAGAGCGCGACGCCGACCCTCGACCCGGTCCACGACCGGACGCGGCAGGGCCGCTACTTCGCCTACGCCTCGACGCCGCTCGGCGACAGCAGCCGCTTCGTCTTCATGTCGGGGGCGGATACCGCGCATTTCCAGGTTCCCAACGTGATCGGCGCGGCGCCGCAGTTCACCGCGCTCGGCGTCTCGAACTTCGACTCGACGCAGCTGAACGAGAACCAGGTCGAGCACTCGATCTTCAACATCCTCGCGCTGCAGACGACCGCCGGCCCGCTCGACTCCCAGCTCTCGTACTTCCAGCGCTACTCGACGCTGCACTTCCTGCCCGACGAGGTCGGCGACCTCGTGTTCAACGGCGTGGCGTCCGACGTCGCGCGCATCGACCTCGTCAACGGCATCCAGGACGACAACGCCTATAAGCTCAGCGAGCGGCAGACGATCCGCTTCGGCTCGGTCTTGCAGGTCGAGCGGGCGCAGGACATCAACAACTCTGTCGTCCTGCCGCTCGACGGCAACGGCAACCCCATCGACGCGCCCTTCAGCCTGGCCGATGCCGAGAAGCGCACCGGGCTCGTCGGCGGCCTCTACGTGCAGGACGAGGTCAAGCTGACGCGGCAGCTGACCCTCAACGCCGGCCTGCGCTTCGATGCGATGGACGAGTACGTCACCGCCGACCAGGTCAGCCCCCGCGTGTCGCTCGTCTACACGCCGGCCGCCACGACGGTGATCCACGCCGGCTATTCCCGGTACTTCACGCCGCCGGAGCTGGCCCTGTCGGCGCCGACCCCGCTGGTGCCGTTCGCCAACACGACCGGTGCGCCCGACGTCACGCAGAACACGCCCATCCGCCCCGAGCGTTCGCACTTCTTCGACGTCGGCATCACGCAGCAGGTGACGCCGAAGGTCGCGGTCGGCGTCGACGCCTACACCAAGATCGCCAAGAACCTCATCGACGACGGCCAGTTCGGCCAGGCGCTGGTGCTCACCGCCTTCAACTACGACCACGCCTTCAACGACGGCCTGGAGTTCAAGACCACCTACAAGGACGGCGGCCTCTCGGCCTACGGCAACGTCGCGCTCGCGCAGCAACGGGCGAAGGATGTCTCGTCCAACCAGTACCTGTTCGACGGTGCCGAGCTCGCCTACATCGCCAACAACTACATCTTCACCGACCACGACCAGGAAATCACCGCGTCGGCCGGCGCCTCGTATCGCTACGCGCCGACCAAGACGACCTTCACCACGGACCTCATCTACGGCAGCGGCCTGCGCGACGGCTTCGCCAACATCGGCACCGTGGCGCCGTACGCGTCCATCAACGTCGGCCTGTCGCAGGATTTCCAGGCGTTCCCCAACGCCAGGCCGACCACGTTCCGCTTCGCGGTCGTCAACCTGCTCGACCACACCTACGAGATCCGCGACGGCTCCGGCATCGGCGTGTTCGCGCCGCAGTACGGGCAACGGCGCGGGTTCTTCGCCAGCCTCAGCCAGCGGTTCTGACGCGAAAGTCATGTTCCTGGACGGGACGGGGAAAATCTTGGTCGGGAGCGCCTGTATGGTGTGCCGCTGGGCGATCGATATCGACGCGCCTGCGGCTCCGAGGCTCGCCCTCCGGCCGCCTTGCGGGTAGGCTGCCATCCTCGTGGAGGGTGGCATGACCGAGCAGGGTGCGGACCAGACGGGTCGGCCGGCGTCCCGTCCGGTGCCGGACGGCCCGGCCCTCGACCATGTCGTGATCAACGTGCTGCGTCGCATGGACGAAGCGGCGGCCCTGTTCACCGCCCTCGGCTTCCAACTGACGCCGCTCGGCCGTCATTCGCTGGGTTCCATCAACCATCTGATGATGACGCGCGGCCCCTACCTCGAACTCATCGGCGTGCCGGCCGAAGGGTTGCAGCGCCAGGACGTGCTCGACAGCCCGTTCGGCCTGAACGGCCTGGTCCTGGCCAGCCGCGACGCGGACCGGACCTTCGAGCGGCTGAGTGCGGCGGGACTGAACGTGGGGCGGCCGAGTGCCTTTTCCCGCCCGGTGACGATCGATGGTCGGACGCAGGACGCCCGGTTCCGGACGGTGCGCTTGCCCGTGGCGACGTTCGCGGCGAGCCGGGTCTACCACTGCGAACATCTGACGCCCGGCCTCGTCTGGCACGAGCCGTGGCTCGACCATCCGAACGGCTTCAGCGGCATCGACGCGCTCCGCATCGCGAGCCCGCATCCCGAACGGGACGCCGGACGCTACGCCGCCGCCTGTGGCTCGCCGGCCGAGCCGTGGAGCGGCGGCTGGCGCGTGCCGCTCGGCGACGCGCATCTCGACGTGGTCCCCGGATCGGAGGCGCGCTTCCTCAGCCTCGGCCTGCGCTTCGCGGATCTCGCCGCGATCGGGGCTCGCGCGGCCGTTCTCCCGGCCGTGCGGTGGGTCGAGGCCGGGCCGGGCGAGGCCGACCTCCACCTTCCCTCGTTCGATGTTCGGCTACGCTGCGGTATCGCGCGATGATCCCCGCTGTGTTCCCCGTGGCCATCGCCGATAGGGAGGGCGCCCCGGACACGGCGCTGTTCGTGGGCGCGGGTCCGCGCGACGAGCCGGAAGCGATGTCGCGCGCCGTTGGACTTGGACGTTCCATCCGCCATGGTCGTGGATGTGATCGGTGATCGCCCGGCTCGGTCACGGCGGCACCGGCCCTCGTCGGGCCTGCCCAGGCGGGACCTCCCGACGGGTTCGTCCTCGATCGTTGGTTCAGCTTGACGGATGTCGGTTTGAAGCGCCGGGACTATCCTGCGGTTTCGGCTATCATGACGGGATGATCGAACGCCCGGCGACACGGCCGCGACGGTCCGCCGTGGGCGGACGCGCCTTCGCCGCCGACATCCGACCACGGAGACCAAGATGAAGCATTCGCCCGGCCGTCATTTCCTCCAGATCCCTGGTCCGACCAACACGCCGCTGCCGATCCTGGCCGCGATCGCGAAGCCCACGATCGATCATCGCGGCCCCGAGTTCGGGGAACTCGGCCTCGACGTGCTCACCCGCGTCAGGACGGTCTTCAAGACGAAGAACCCGGTCATCATCTACTCGACCTCGGGCACCGGCGCGTGGGAAGGGGCGCTGGTCAACACGCTGTCCCCCGGCGACCGCGTGCTGATGTACGAGACCGGGTGGTTCTCCACCCTCTGGGGAAAGATGACCAAGGCGCTGAGCCTCGACGCCGAGGTCGTCAAGGGCGACTGGCGTTCGGGCGTCGACGCGAACGCGCTCGAAGAGCGCCTGCGCAAGGACACGGACCACGCGTTCAAGGCGGTCGCCGTCGTCCACAACGAGACGTCCACCGGCGTGGCCTCCAACATCGCGGCCGTCCGGCGCGCGATCGACAACGCCCGACACCCCGCGCTGCTCCTGGTGGACACGATCTCGTCGCTCGGCTCGATCGACTACCGGCACGACGAATGGGGCGTCGACGTGACCGTGGCCGGCTCCCAGAAGGGGCTGATGCTGCCGCCGGGCCTGGCGTTCAACGCCGTGTCCGACAAGGCGCTCGAGGCCTCGAAGCGGTCGCGGTTCCCCCGCAGCTTCCTCGGCTGGAACGAGATGCTCGCCTCGAACGCGACCGGCTACTTCCCCTACACGCCCTCCACCAACCTCATCCAGGGGCTGAAGGTCGCGCTCGACATGATGGAGGAGGAAGGGCTCGACGCGATCTTCGCCCGGCACCGTCGCGCCGCCCTGGCGACGCGGCGCGCGGTGGAGCATTGGGGCTTCGAGATCCAGTGCCGCAACCCCGCGGAATATTCCGCGGCGCTCACAGCGGTCCGTCTGCCGGAGGGTCATTCCGCCGACGCGTTGCGGCGCGAGATCCTCGCCCGCGCCAACATGTCGTTGGGCAACGGTCTGGGACCGCTCGCCGATCGCGTGTTCCGCATCGGCCATCTCGGCGACTTCAGCGACGCCACCGTCCTGGGCACCCTGTCGGGCGTCGAGATGGGTCTCAAGGCCATGGGAATCCCCTATCGCAGCGGCGGCGTCGACGCCGCCATCGACGTGCTCGCCGGAAACTCGCCGCCGGTCGCCGCGGCGGCCGAGTAGGGCCGCACGAAGGCCTCCGCGACAGCCGCCGGCGCGACCCGGCGACGCACCTCGGCGACCTGGACGCTAGCCGAAGGGCTCCGGCGCACCCTCCGGCAACGGCACTTCGAAGGCGTTGATGGTCATGGAGATCAGCCCGTAGTAGCCGAGGATGCCGACGAGATCGACAAGCGCCACCTCGCCCAGCACGTCCCGGGCGAAGCGGTAGGTCGCGTCCGACACCCGTTTCGATCGCAGCAACTCGGACGAGAACCGGTAGACGGCGCGCTCCTCCGGGATCGTCAGGTCCGGTTCGCGTCCGAGCCGGATGGCCTCGACCGCGCCGGCGTCCAGGCCGGCCGCGAGCGCGATGGGCGCATGGACGGCCCACTCGAAACCGGCCTGCCAGTGCGCGCCGGTGGTGATGATGGCGAGTTCCGACAGGCGCTGCGGCAGGTTCGTTCCGTACCGGCAGAAGGCGCCCAGGGCCTGCGCCCTGTCGGCGAGCCCGGGGCTGTTGAGCCACACCCTGAGGGGACCCTCGACGACCTTGCGCGGGCTGGCCAGGATCGCCTCGTAAACCTGGCGTTGCTCCGGCGTCAGGGCCGAAGGATCGATGTCTGCGAGGCGACTCATGGGGCTTCGTCCTCAGGATGCGAGCGTGTGCGGGCGCGTCGCGCGGCTTCCGTCACCGGAGACACGAGGACGCGCGTCACGCGACGCGAACGGCCTCGCCGGCGCGGACGACGAGGGCGCCGCTCGACGGCCGCACGCCCGGTCGCGAAATCAGCCTCGTGCACACATTCTTGCGTCAGTTGCGTCATGCGTCAGGAGCGATCACGTCGCCCGGCTCCGATCGAAACGAAAAGGTAGGAATACCCTACGCTCGGCTCGGGCCGGCGGCAAGCCCGAGGCGAGGTCGGCCTCGTACCTCGAAGGGAGGGGCGTCCAGGATCGACCGGCCCGACATTCCGCGCCACGGTCTGCCGGGACAGAACGCTCACGGCCTCGGACCGCATCATGGACGCGGTCCGAGGCCGTGATCCTCGTCACCTCACCAGCTCTGCCCGGAGCCCGCTGCGCAGTTCCAGGCCGAAGCCTCAGGCCGCACTCTCCTCGTGACCATGGGCTTCCTCGTTGATGGTGAGCGTCCGCATGTCGGAGAAGTCGACCGCGACGGGCTGCTTGCCGGGGCCGGCCGCCAGCTGAAACGTCTTGATGACGTGCTCGAGTCGCCTGAACGTTTCCTTGTAGGCATCCGACCGCTCGTCGATGGCGAGCGGCTTCAGGCAGTAGTCTATGATCTGGCGTGGTCTATCGAAGCTGCTCATGGTCTGTCCCCGTTGAAGTTTTGGCCGGCTGGAGCACGCACGATGCGCGGGCCGGCATGTCCAGCCCGCATCACGGATGCGGGCCCATGGTGTGGTTCATTTCCGTCACGGCGGTCCGACCGTCGCGCGTCGAGGCGTCAGAACTGATGCGCCTCGGTCGACTCCTGCATGGCGGTGGTCGAGCTGACGCCCGCGCTCAACGCCATGGCCACCGCATCGAAGTAGCTCGTTCCCACCTCCCGCTGATGGCGGGTCGCGGTGAAGCCGTGCACCTCGGCGGCGAACTCCGCCTGCTGCAGTTCGGAGTAGGCGGCCATTCCATCCTCCCTGTAGCGCCGGGCGAGGTCGAAGGTCGTGTAGTTCAGGTTGTGGAAGCCGGCCAGCGTGATGAACTGGTACTTGTAGCCCATGGCGGCGATCTCGCGCTGGAACGTCTTCATCGCCGTCTTGTCCATGTGCTTGGCCCAGTTGAACGACGGCGAGCAGTTGTACGCCAGCATCTGGTCGGGGTGGACCTTGCGGACGCCTTCGGCGAAGCGCCTCGCCTCGGCGAGGTTCGGCGTCGAGGTCTCGCACCAGATGAGGTCGGCGTAGGGCGCATAGGCGATGCCGCGCGCGATCGCCGCCTCGAACCCGCCCTTGAGCCGATAGAAGCCCTCGGCGGTCCGCTCACCGGTCACGAAGGGCGCGTCGTACTCATCCACGTCCGAGGTGATGAGGCGGGCCGCCTCCGCGTCGGTGCGGGCCATGATGAGGGTCGGCACGCCCATCACGTCGGCGGCGAGGCGCGCGGCGTTGAGCGTGCGGATGAAGGAGCGGGTCGGCACCAGCACCTTGCCGCCGAGATGCCCGCACTTCTTCTCCGAGGCGAGCTGGTCCTCGAAATGGACCCCCGCGGCGCCGGCCTCGATCATCGCCTTCATCAGCTCGAAGGCGTTCAGGGGACCGCCGAAGCCGGCTTCCGCGTCGGCGATGACCGGCACGAAATAGTCGATGGCGGCGTCGCTCTTGCGCTGGTGCCGCTCCATGGTCTGGATCTGGTCGGCGCGCTGGAACGCCTTGTTGATGCGCCGCACCACCGCCGGCACGCTGTCGACGGGGTAGAGGCTCTGGTCGGGGTACATGTTGCCGGACGAGTTGGCGTCGGCCGCGACCTGCCAGCCCGACAGGTAGATGGCCTTGAGGCCGGCCTTGACCTGCTGCACGGCCTGGTTGCCGGTGAAGGTGCCGAGCGTCGGGACGAACTCCTCGGTCCTCAGCAACTCCCACAGCCGCCGCGCCCCGCGTTCGGCGAGGGTCTGCTTGATGTCGATCGACCCCTGGAGGCGCTGCACGTCCTCCCAGGTGTAGTCGCGCTTGATGGTGGCCCAGCGATCCGCGGCCCAAGACGGCGCGGGGAACGACTTGCTGCTGTCGTGACGATGTTTATCGAGCATGCGGTGTCCTTGAGCGGCGCCGCTTCGGCGGCGGTTGCGAACGGGTCGACGCGCGAGGAGCGGGGCGCCTCCGCGATCGCCGTCGAAAAGGGTGGCGGCGGACCCGTTCCGGTCCATCCGACGGGCTTCTTCGTTCCCGTGTGAAGGTTATTGACAGGCTTCACCTTGAACGCAAGAAGGCGAGCGAACTCGCGGCGTTATCCTGTAAAGTCTTGTGAAGATGCTTCTGTGAAGTGTGAATGGAGTCAAGCATGGCCGCCCTCGACGCGCAGATCGGCAACCGGATCAAGCGGCTGAGGCGCCAGCGCAACATCTCGCAGGCGCAACTCGCCGGCGCGCTGGCGATCTCGCCGAGCTACCTGAACCTGATCGAGCACAACCGCCGTCGCGTGACGGTCTCCCTGCTCCTCAAGACGGCGAGCTTCTTCGGGGTCGAGGCCGGCGCGCTGGCGGAAACCGACAGTTCCCGGCTCGCCGGCGACCTGATGGAGGTTTTCGGGGATGACGATTTCGCCGACAGCAGCCTCACCAACCAGGACGTCCACGACCTCGCGTCCTCCAACCCGGCTTTGGGCTGGGCGGTGGTCCGCCTGTTCGATCGATACCGCCGGCTGAAGCGCTCGCACGGCTCGGACGTGGCGTCAGCGGCCGAGGGTTACGATGTCGCCACCGACGCGGTGTCGGACTTCATCCAGGAGAACGGGAACCACTTCCCGACGCTGGAGGCGGCGGCGGACCGCGTCCGCGCCGACATCGACCGGGCCTCGGACGCGTTCGATCACGGCCTGCGAACCTACCTGTCGAACGTGTTCGGGCTGCAATGGCGGCTCGAATCGCTGCCCGGCGACCTCGTGCGACGGTTGGACCTCGAACGGGGCGAACTCGTCACCGCCGAGGTCCTCCCCTCGGAGTCGGCCATCTTCGCCGTGGCCCAGCAGGTCGGCCTCCTGGCGGCGACCACGGCGATCGACCGGCTGATCGACGGCAGCGCGCTGCCCGGCGACGCGCCGGTGCTCGCCCGTCACGCCCTCGCCTCCTACTTCGCCGGCGCGCTGATCATGCCCTACGAGGCGTTCCACCGCGCCTGCAAGGACACCCGGTACGACATCGAGCGCGTCGCGCGGCGCTTCAAGGTGAGCTTCGAGCAGGTCTGCCACCGGATGACCACGCTCCAGCGCCCCGGCTTGTCGGGGCTGCCGCTCCACCTCGTGCGCACCGATATCGCCGGCAACATCTCCAAGCGGTTCTCGATGTCGGGCATTCACATCCCCCGCCATTCCGGCGCGTGCCCGCGCTGGAACGTGTACGGGGCCTTCCTCCAGCCCGAGCGCCTGAACGTCCAGCTCAGCCAGATGCCGGACGGCGCGCTCTACTTCTGCATCGCGAAGTCGGTGACCAAGGGGGGCTACCGGTACAACGCCCCGCGGCGGCACCTCTCGATCGGGCTCGGGTGTCACGCGAGCCGCGCCGGGGAGATGATCTACTCCGACGGCATCGACCTTCGTAACCCGGACCTCGCCGTTCCCATCGGCGTCGGGTGCCGGATCTGCCCTCGGTCCGACTGCGGGCAACGCGCCCACCCGCCGGCCGATCACCGCTTCGCGGGGGATCCTGTCGCGCGGGCGGACAATTTCTACGCGACGATCTGATGGCGGCGGCGAACGAGGATCGCCGCCTGTTCGCGGCGCCGGCTTGTTACGCCGCCTTGGGGCGCGTGGTGCGCTTCTCGATGGGCTTGGCCACGCTCGGCACGTGCACGATGCGGTGCACGAAGATGCCGGGCGTGTGGACCGAATCCGCGTCGATGGCGCCGGTCTCGACCAGGTGCTCCACCTGCACCACCGTGGTCTCGCCCGCCGCCGCCATGATCGGGTTGAAGTTGCGCGCGGTCTTGCGGAACACGAGGTTGCCCTCGCGGTCCGCCTTCCAGGCGTGGATGATCGAGACGTCGGCGCGCAGCCAGCTTTCCATGACGTAGGTGTCGCCCTCGAACTCGCGCAGCTCCTTGCCGTCGGCGACGACCGTGCCGACGCCGGTCTTGGTGAAGAAGGCCGGGATGCCGGCGCCGCCGGCGCGGATGCGCTCGGCCAGCGTGCCCTGCGGGTTGAACTCCAGCTCCAATTCGCCGGCCAGGTACTGCTGGGCGAACAGCTTGTTCTCCCCGACGTAGGACGACACCATCTTGCGGATCTGGCGCGTTTCCAGCAGCAGGCCGAGGCCGGCGCCGTCGATCCCGGCGTTGTTGGAGATCGCCGTGAGGTTCTTCGCGCCGGTCGCCTTGATGGCCTCGATCAGCACCTGCGGCGTGCCGCACAGCCCGAAGCCGCCGGACATGATCGTCATGCCGTCCTTCACGACATCGGCCATCGCCGACGTCGCATCGGGGTAGACCTTGTTCATTTGCGCGCCGCCCTCTGCAGAGAGCCTCCTCCAGGCTCCTCCCGGTGGTACGGCGGCCCCGTCCGCTTGGCAAGCGGGGCGCCATCCGCCGGTCGGTCGGCTCTCGCCCCGGGCCGCTCGCGGCCGCCCCTCACGCCGTCATGGCGCGGGCCTCGTAGCCAGCATCGGCGAGCGCGGCCTGCACGGCGGCCGGATCAGCGCTCGAGGTGACCTCCACCGTCCTGGCGAGGAGGTCCGACGTGACGATCGCGTTTGCGTCGAGCGCCTTCACGCTCCGCTCGATCGTGCTGACGCAATGGGCGCAGCTCATGTCTTCCACCTTGAATAGAGGCACGGGCGTCTCCTTGTTGAAACGGGGACATGGGGGCTCAGGGCAGCTGCCTGAAGAGCAGCGTGAACGTGTAGTCCCTCCGGGCGCCGGGGGGCGGTGCCGGGTAGGGCGCGCCACGGTACACCATCGCGACCGCCTCCTTGTCGAGCGTCGGGTTGCCACTCGGGTGCACCACCGACACACGCGCGACGCCGCCCGCGTCGTCGAGGACGAAGGTGACCGACGCGGCCCCGGGGACGCCCGGATGGCGACCCTCGTCCTTGACCTTGCGCAACTGGCTGAGCACCAGCTGCTCGTAGGACACGTTCTCCGTCCCGGACGGGTCCTCCCCCGGCAAAGCGATGGCCGGCATCCCACCGAGCAGGTCCTTCATCCGTTCGGCGACGTTCTCCCTCGACGGATCGGCCGGCTGTTTCGCTGGCTTCGGCGGCTCGGGCTTCGGCGGCTGGGGCTTGGGCGGCTCGGGTCTGGGCGGCTCCGGCCTAGGGGGGTCGGGCTTCGGCGCTTGAGGCTTGGGCGCCTCGGGCTTGGGGGGTGTCGCCCGTGGCGGAGGGGGTGGCGGCGAAGGCGCTTCCTGGACGACCTCCACCGGGATCTCCTGGGACCCGCCCGCCTCGCTTCCCTGGTGGGACAGCAGGGACGGCAGGAAAACGAGCGCGTGGACGATCAGCGAGCCGACGATGAGGATGGGCAGCACACGGTCCTTGGGGCGCTTGGCTGGCGCGACCAGGGGAGCCGTCTCGGTCGAAGTCTCGAGCGAGGGCGGGCCGGGCTCGGGCGTGGCCAAGCCGTCACCGCAAGGGAGGAGAAGCCGGCAGCGGCGTGAAATTGACGTTGGCGACGAAGGTGCGCTGCGCGCCCGACGGCGGCGGCGGGAACGGCGCGGCCTTGCGCACGATCGCCAGGGCCTCCGCGTCGAGCGAAGGAATGCCGCTCGCCACCACGATCGCGACCGACACGAGGCGCCCGGCCTCGTCGACGGCGAAGCGAACGCCGGCGCTGCCCGGCAGCCCTTGCCGGCCGCCGATGCCCTTGGCCTTCGCCAGTTGGCTGAACACGATCTGCTGATAGCCGACCGCCTCGTCGGCCACGTCCGCCGTCATCGGCAAGGCGACCGCCTGGAAGGAGTCCGGCAGCGGGCCGGGCCCGGTGGCGATCGCGGGCGCCGGTGCGGGTCGGGACCGGGCGTGCGCCGCCTCCGCCGCGAGCGCGTCGCGCTGTGCCTTGAGCTCTTCGAGCTCGCTCTTCAGCGCGTCGAGCGTGTCGTCCGGTTCGTCGGTTTTCGGGGGTGGCTCTGGAAGGGTCGCGGGCTTGGGGCGGCGCGCCTCGGCCGGCTGTTCCGCCTCGCTCTCGCGCAGCTCGGACTTCGCCGGTTCGACCTGCGCTTGCTTGGCGGCCGGAGCCGGCGGCTCGGGCGCGGCGGGTTCGGGCGCTTTGGGGGCCTCCTGCACGATCTCCACCACCGTCTCCAGCGGCGGGGCCACCGCGTCGACGGGGTTTGACACCAGGGCTGAGCCGACGATCAGGAGGTGGATCGCCAGCGACAGCAGCAGCACCAATCCCATCGCGCCGGAGAAGCGCCCGACCGGCGCGACCACGCTCTGCCAGCGGTCCTCGGCACGTGTCCGCACCGGCGCGATGTCGCTGCCCGACACGCGGCCGGCATCCCAAGCGCTGGCACTGGAAACCTCGGCGCGCTGCGCGCGTGCGGAGCGCCGGGGTACGGAGGGCGACGTCGGCAGCAGCGCCGCCGTCATTCGGCGGCCAGCAGGACCGGCCGGCGGCCGGCGGACCATTGGGCGAGAAGCTTCGCCTCGACCGCCTTGGCGGCGAGGCGGCTCTTCTCCCGGACATGGCCGAACCCCCGGATGGTCTCCGGCAAGCGCGCGAGAGCCACGGCGGTCGCGTGGTTCTCGGCCGACAAGTCGCTGAAGATCGTGCGCATCAACGCTTCATAGTCCGCCGCGAGGCCCCGTTCCAGCCTCTGTTCGGCACTGGCGCCGAACACGTCGAAGCGCGTGCCGCGCAGGCGCTTGCCGGCGGCGAGCAGGTGCAGGAGGCGCCCCAGCCACGGTCCGAACGCGGCCTTGCGCGCCGGACCGGTCCCGCCGCGGCTCCAGATGGCGGCCGGCGCCATGTGATAGGTGATCGCGACCTCGCCGGCGAAGGCGTCCGCCACCTGCCTGGCGAAAGACCCGTCGGTGTAGAGCCGCGCGACCTCGTACGTGTCCTTGACCGCGAGCAGCTTGAAGAAACCCTTGGCAACGGCGACGCTGAGGGCGTCGCTGCCCGGCACATGGTCGGCCTCGGCCGCCTGCGCGGCGTCGACGAGGGCGCGGTAACGCGCGGCGTAGGCGGCGTCCTGGTAGGCGGTGAGGGCGCGTTCGCGATGGGAGACGATCGCTGCGAGCGACGTCGCCGGCGCCGGCCGGGACGGGCGGATGGCCTCGACGACCGCCGCCGTCTCGGCGGGGAAGGCGGCGGCGCGGCGTCCCCAGGCGAAGGCGTCGCGGTTGGCCGCCACCGCCTCGCCGTTGAGCGCGATCGCGCGCAGGATCGCCGCCTCGCTCAGCGGCACGAGCCCGAGCTGCCAGGCGTGGCCGAGGATGAACATGTTGGCGGCGAGCGCCGAGCCGGTCAGCGTCGTCGCGATGCCGGTGGCGTCGGTGAAGCGGGCCTTGATCCCGGCCGCGTCGCGCAGCACCTTTGCCAGCTTGGCGCCGGATAAGTCATAGTCGGGATCGCCGGCGAACGCGCCGGGGAACGAGACGGCGGTGTTGGCGACGACCGCGGTCTCGTCCCTGCGCAACGCGCCGAGCACCGTGCGGCCTGTACTCGCCACGAGGTCGCAGCCGAGCAGGAGGTCCGCCTCGCGGGCGGCGACGCGTATGGCGCCGATGTCGGACGGGTGCGCCGCCAGCTTGACGTGGCTGAACACGGCGCCGCCTTTCTGGGCGAGGCCGTTCATGTCGGTGATGCCGCAGCCCAGCCCCTCGAGGTGCGCCGCCATGCCGATGATCGCGCCGACCGTGACGACGCCCGTGCCGCCGACGCCGGCGACAATGATCGCGTAGGGCTTGGCCCCGAGCGCCGGCGACGCCGCGCGCGGCGGCAGCGGGGGCAAGGCGGTGGCCAAACCTCGTCCGACCTGGGCCGGCTCCGCCGCGCGCGGCACCGCGCCCGTGACCGTGACGATGGCCGGGCAGGAGCCCGAGACGCAGGACAGGTCCTTGTTGCAGGCGGACTGGTCGATCGTGCGCTTGCGGCCGAACTCGGTCTCCACCGGCTGCACGGCGACGCAGTTGGAGGTCTTGCCGCAATCGCCGCAGCCCTCGCACACCGCCTCGTTGATGAGGACGTGGACGTCGGGCTCGGGCAGCGTGCCCTTCTTGCGGCGACGGCGCTTCTCGGCGGCGCAGGTCTGGTCGTAGATGAGGATGCTGACACCGGGCACGGTGGCGAGGCGGCGCTGGACCGCGTCGAGCGCCTCGCGGCCGTGAACGCTCGTGCCGGCCGGCCAGCGTGTCGCCGCACGGCCCTTGGTCTTGCCGTACTTGCCCGGCTCGTCCGACACGACGGCGATGGCCGCCACCCCTTCCGCCGCGCATTGCGCCGCGATCCGCTCGGCCGTGAGCTGGCCCTCGACCGCCTGGCCGCCGGTCATGGCGACCGCGTCGTTGAACAGGATCTTGTAGGTGATATGGGTGCGCGCGGCGACCGCCCATCGGATCGCGAGCGTGCCGGAGTGGTTATAGGTGCCGTCGCCCAAGTTCTGGAACACGTGGGGGCGGGTCGAGAAGGGCGCCTCGCCGATCCAGTTCGCGCCCTCGCCGCCCATCTGGGTGAAGCCGTCGGTCGCGCGGTCCATGGTCTGCACCATGTAGTGGCAGCCGATCCCGGCGTAGGCGCGGGCGCCGACCGGCAGCACCGTCGAGGCGCTGTGCGGGCAACCCGCGCAGAAGTGGGGCGCGCGAGCGGCCGTGTCCGTGAGGCTCGCCGCGCGGTCCCGCGCGCGCTCCAGCCGCTCCAGCCGGCTCGCGAGCGCGGTCGCCGCCGCGCGATCCGCCGCGTGGGGCAGGAGGCGACGGCCGATCGCGATGGCGACATCGTCGATATCGAGCGCCCCGTACGGTGGGAACAGCTGGCGGCCGGCCTCGTCCTTCTTGCCGATGCAGGTCGGCCGATGGGCCATGTCGTACAACTGCTCGCGGACTTGGTGCTCGATCAGCGGCCGCTTTTCCTCGACGACCATGATCGTGTCGAGCCCGGCGGCGAAGACCCGCAGGCCGTCCGGCTCGACCGGCCAGGGACAGGCGAGCTTGTAGAGCCGCAGGCCCAGCGCCTCGGCGCGGCCCTCGTCGAGGCCGAGGGCGTCCAGCGCCTGGCGCACGTCGCCGGCGCTCTTGCCCGACGTGACGACGCCGAGACGCGCTCCCGCGCCGCCCCCCAGCACGATCCGGTTGAGCGCGTTGGCGCGCAGGAAGGCGCCGACCGCGGCGAGCTTGTGCTCGGTCAGGCGCCGATCCTGGTCATGAACGGAGTCGCGCGGGCGGATGCTGAGGCCGCCGGGCGGCAGGGCGTGGCCGGTCGGGATCACGTGGGCGAAGCGCTCGACGCCCGCCTCCACAGAGGCGGTCGACTCGACGACGTCCTTGACGCATTTGAGGCCGGTCCAGGTGCCGGTGTAGCGACTCATCGCGAGGCCCATCAGGCCGTAGTCGAGGATCTCCTGCACGTTCGACGGCGCCAGCACCGGCATCATCATGTCGGCGAAGATGAAGTCGCTCTGGTGCGCGGTGGAGGAGGATTCGGCGGTGTGGTCGTCGCCCATCAGGGCGATCACCCCGCCGAGCGCCGACGTGCCGGCGAGGTTGGCGTGACGCAGCGCGTCGACGGAGCGGTCGACGCCCGGCCCCTTGCCGTACCACGCGCAGAAGACGCCCTCGTAGCGGCCCTCGCCCCGCATCTCCGCCTGCTGGGCGCCCCACACGGCGGTCGCGGCGAGATCCTCGTTGAGGCCGGGCTCGAAGACCACGTCGGCGGCGGCGAGCTGGGCCTTGGCGCCGTGGAGGTTGGAATCGAGGCGGCCGAGCGGCGAGCCGCGATAGCCCGACACGAAGCCGGCCGTGCGGTGCCCGGCGCGGCGGTCGAGCTCGCGCTGGGTGAGCAGCACCCGCACCACCGCCTGGGCGCCGGACACGAAGATGCGGCCCTGCGAAAGATCGTATTTGCTGTCGAGCGTCGTGGGGCGCAGGCTCGCGGGCGGCTGCGTCGCGCCCTCGACGCCCGGCCGCCTCATGGTCCGCGCGACATCGCCAAGTCCCGCTGAAGACCGACTTGTTGAAGAAGGACTTGCCGAAGGAGGAGTTGCCGAAGAACGACCCGCGCAAGGATGGCTGGCGCCGGGCCGGTCGTCCGTTGAGGACGTCGCCGGCGCGAACGCCTCGGTCTCCTCGGTCAAGCCGGCATCACGCCGAGCGTCGACGAGCCGATCGCTCACGACTTGGCCCGCGCCAAGGACTTGGTCCTCATCAAGGACTTGGTCGGCGCGAAGAACTCGGTCGGCGCCGCCGCGAGATCGGAACGGATGGTCAAACGCATACGGAGGACTCGGCCCCTCTGCCGCTCAGCGGGAGGTTCAGACCTACGCCATCAAGCTTGCACACGACAGGAAACGAAATCGTGAGTCCGGTCACCTTTTGTGTCGCTTTGTTTCGATCCGGAGGTGATCCCGACGGCGGCGCGTCCGCCGACGGGATCCGGACTTGCCCGTGGACTCGGATGACCCGCGAGACTAATCCTGGCGCCCGCGCGGCAGGTCCCGGCCGGTCACGGGCGCCGCCGTTCGCGGGAACGGTGGCGGCGGCTTGGTCCGCCCCGGCGAGGAGTGTCATGACGGTTGTCTCGATCGCGGCGGCGCTGTGGTGGGTCGCGGCGGTGGTTGTCTTCACGGCGGGTCTCGTCGGCGCGGTCCTGCAGCCGTGGCTGCGGCGTCGGAGCGCCATCTCGGCGGCGATGCCGCCGGTGTCGCTGATCCTGCCGGTCAAGCTCGTCAACCCGGGGTTCCAGCGCGCGCAGGCGTCGGCGTTCGCCCAGGATTACCCTGCCCACGAGGTCCTGGTCGGCGCCGCCGAGGCCGACTCGCCGGCGCTCGCCATCATGGAGCGCCTCGCGGGGCAGGCGGCCAGCGAGGCGCCCGTCCCGACCCGCAGCCTCCGCTCGCCGGCCACCGCCGCCCTCAGCCCCAAGCTCAACACGCTGACCGCGCCGCTCGACGCGGCCGCGTACGACGTGGTCGTGACCAAGGATTCCAACATCACCCTGCCGCGCGGCGCGTTGCGCGACCTCATGGCGAGCCTGACGCCCGGCGTCGGCCTGGTGTGCGCCGTCCCGATCGCGGTGCGTCCGGCGTCGCTCGCCGGCCGCGTCGAGGCGGTGCTCATCAACCGCGACGCGCGATTGCTGCTCACGGCGTCGGCGGCCGGCAAGGGCTACGGCGTCGGCAAGGTGATGGCGTTCCGCCGCTCCGACCTCGCCCGCGTCGGCGGCGTCGCGGCGCTGGGCTACACGATCGCCGAAGACACGGCGCTGTCGCGGGCGCTGGCGGCGGCGGGCCTGCGCACGGTGTTCTCCGCCGCCACCGTCGAACAGGAGATCGGCGCGCGGAGCCTGCGCGACGTTTACGCGCGCCAAGCCCGCTGGGCGGTGATCCGCCGCGCCGAGGAGCCGGTCACCTTCGCTTTCGAGCCGGTCGCCTGCCCCCTGCCGGCGGCGATCGCCGGCGGGCTCGCCGCGCCGCTCCTCGGGTGGGGCTTCGCGCCCGGCTTCGCGGCGACGCTGGCCGCCTGGTCCGCGGCCGAGATCCTGGTGACAGCGCTCAAGGGCTGGGAGGTGAGGCCCTGGACGCCGGCCGCCTTCGTCGGGCGCGACAGCGTGCTGCTCGCCGCCTGGGCGATGGCCTGGACGACGCGCGAGGTGACCTGGGCCGGCGGCCGGCAGGACGTCCGCGACGTGCTCCGCCGTCCGCGCGCCGTCCGGCGGTGACGTCGACTCGATTGCCGACATCCCATGTCCCGCTACGCGTCGGTCGGTTTGATGTCCCGCGACGCGTCGGTCGGTTTGAAAACCGCCGCGCACTTTTCAGGCCGATGCTGTAGTGTCCGAGTGGATCGCCATCGCTTGGAAGGAGTCGCGGCTTGAAGGACCTCATGGGGATCATGAAGCAGGCTCAAGCCATGCAGGCCAAGATGGCCGACGTGCAGGGCGCGCTCGAGCAGATGGAGGTGCGGGGCCAGTCCGGCGGCGGCCTCGTCACCGTGACCCTCAGCGCCAAAGGCGTCATGAAGGCGCTCGCCGTCGACGACAGCCTGCTCAAGCCCGACGAGAAGGAGATCCTGGAGGATCTCATCGTCACCGCCCACGAGGACGCCCGCCGCAAGGCCGAGCGCTTGACCGAGGAGAAGATGCGCGACGTCACCGCCGGCCTCGCGCTGCCGCCCGGGATGAAGCTGCCGTTCTGATGGCGAGGCGTTTCAAGGCGGCCGGCGTCGAGGATGCCCGCCGCGGGGGCGGCGGTTGATGGCGGAGCGCGTTGCCGGTCCCGAGATCGAGCGCCTCATCCAGCTCCTCGCCCGCCTGCCCGGCCTCGGACCGCGCTCGGCGCGGCGCGCCGCTCTGCACCTCATCCGCAGGCGCGAGGAGCTGCTCGGCCCGCTCAGCGACGCCCTGGCGACGGCGCGCACCGCGATCAAGACGTGTACGGCCTGCGGCAACGTCGACACCCAGGATCCCTGCACGGTGTGCCGCGACCCGCGCCGCGACCCCGAGGTGCTGATCGTCGTGGAAACCGTGGGCGACCTGTGGGCGCTGGAACGGGCGGCGGCGATCCGCGCCCGCTACCATGTGCTCGGCGGCACGCTGTCGCCGCTCGACGGCGTCGGGCCGCAGGACCTGAACCTGTCGACGCTGGTCGGGCGCGTGGCGGAGGGCGGCGTGAGGGAAGTGATCCTCGCCGTCAACGCGACGGTCGATGGCCAGACCACGGCCCACTACGTGACGGACATGCTGAGCCACCTCGACGTGAGGACGACCCGGCTGGCCCACGGCGTTCCGGTCGGCGGCGAGCTGGACTACCTCGACGAGGGGACGCTCAGCGCCGCCCTGCGCAGCCGCACCGTTTTCTGAGGGCGCGTCACGGACGCGGGCGGCTCAAAGCTTGGCGAAGCTCGTCCGATCGAAGATCTTGAGGATGATGCTCGCCGGGCTCGCCGGCTTCGTCGTCGCCACGTCGGGAGGCGCTTTGGTCCGCTGGCGCGGCAGAGGCGTCACCTCGGCGCCCAGCCCGGCAGTGGACCCGGCGTGCGGCGCGTTGAGCTGCAGCATGCGCAGGACCGCCCTTTGCGCCAGCCGCACGGGATCGATCGTGCCGTCGTTGCGCAGGCAGTCCGGCTCGGCGCGCGCGACCCTGACGATCGAACCGGCCAGCCGGCTCATGACCGCCCCGTCGACGTTGTGCGTCGCCCTTAGGCCTTGCAGGGCCATCAGGTAAGCCTCGTGCAGGCTGGCGGCCTCCGAACTATCGAAGGCCCCTCTCTTCAAGTTAAAGACACCGCCCATGACGTAGCCCCTGCGACGCCCCATGATATAGGGAGCGTATCAGCCGGTCGCACGAGCGCAAACGAAGTCTTCGGAAACCTTTACCGTCGGGTGAAGATTTCGCGAGCAAAGTCCCGACTCGTGATCCGCGCTCGGTGGAACGCGACCGCGCCGCCGGCCGTCGATCTTCGTCATGGCGCCGGCCGCTCCTCGTCATGGCGCGGGCGGGTGGGAGCAGCCTTGTCCACTCGTTACGGATTGCGTATCCGCGCCGCCGTCGGCGCCGACGCGGTCGGCCTGTCAGAACTGATGGGGGCCGCGGGCCGGCCGGTTCCGGCGGGAACGCTGGCCGCGCGCCTCGACGCCGTTCATCCCGGCGCCGGCGCGACGTTGATCGCGCTCGAGTGGGGCCCGCCGAGCGGCGTGGTGGCGCTGAACTGGTGCCGGACCCTGGACGCCGACCTGCCGGTGGCCGTCCTCAGCCTGATCCTGGTCGGCCCGGACGAGCGGCGGCGCGGCATCGGCCGGACGCTGCTGAAGGCGGCGTCCCAGGCGGCGCGAGTGGCCGGCTGCGGCACGATGCTGGTGTGCGCCCCCGCCGACGCGCCGGACCTCGCGGCGTTCTGCGAGGCGACCGGCTTCGCGCGCGCCGGCGCGCTCCACGTCAGGCCGCTGCGCAAGAAGGGGTAGCCGCGCGGGAGCGACGTGCCTCACGCCCAGACGGCGATGACCACCGCGCCGACGCCGACCATGGCGAGGCCGAGCCAGCCGATCGCCGTCAGCTTCTCGTGGAGGAACACGACGCCGAACACGGCGACGAAGACGATGGTCAGCTTCTCGATGGGCACCACCTTGGCCGCATCGCCGAGTTTCAGCGCCCGGAAGTAGCACAGCCACGACACGCCCGTCGTAAGCCCGGACAGGACGAGGAACAGGTAGGCCCGGGGCGAGACCGAGGAGGGGGCCTGCCAGTGCCCCGTCACGCGCAGGACGAGCGCGAGCGCGGCCGTGACGACGATCACCCTGATGAACGTGGCGAAGTCCGAGTTGACGTGGGTCACGCCGACCTTGGCGAAGATCGCCGTAAGGGCCGCGAAGAACGCCGCCAGGATGGCCCAGAACTGCCAGGACGATTGGAGGGACGGCATCGCTCACCTGCTATGGCATGACGTCATAGCGCGGCCTGGCGTCGTCGGCGAGTTCGATTCGACGTGCGTCGATATCACGTTCCGCGATCGAGGCGCCCCGATCGATCTCGATGGACGGGGGTCCAAGTCGAGCGACCCCCGTGGCGCGGCAGGATCGACGGCCAAGACGACGGAGCTTCAAGGTGACACCTCGCCTTCGCAGGCGGGGCTTGCGCAGAGTGCCCGTGCGCCGACGAGAACCGGAGGGCCCTCGCCGAATTCCACCACGCCCCGCATCCTGATCGTCGGCGGCGGCATCGCCGGCGTCGTGGTGGCGACCAAGCTCGGCCGCGCGGGCGGCGCAGCCGTCACGCTCGTCGACAAGAGTTTGTCGCACGTGTGGAAGCCGACCATGCACACGATCGCCGCCGGAACCTCCAGCCCGGAGCGGCAGCGCTTGAGCCTGCTCGCCCTGGCCAAGCGCAACGGTTTCACCTCCTGGCCGGCTTCGCTGAAAGGCGTCGAGCGATCCGCCAAGCGCGTGACCCTGGGTCCGTTCGCCGCGACGGGCGAGGACGCGCCGGCGAACGCCTTGCCCTACGATGCCCTGATCCTCGCGCTCGGCAGCCGCGCGAACGACTTCGGCACGGCCGGCGTCGCCGAGCACTGCCGGACGGTGGACGACCTCGTCGAGGCGGAGGACTTCCACATCCGCCTGCGCCAAGCGATGTTCTCCGCCGGCGCCGCCACCCTCGACATCGCGATCGTCGGGGGCGGTGCCACCGGCGTCGAGCTCGCCGCCGAGCTGAAGCGGGCGGTCGACCTCGTCTCGGGTTACGGACCACCCGCCATGGCGCACACCCTGCGGCTGACGTTGATCGAGGCCGGCCCGCGACTGCTGCCCGCCTTTCCCGCGCGCATCGCGGACGCGGCCGGGCACACGCTCGCTCGCCTCGGCGTCGCGATCCGCACCGGCGCCACCGTGACCGAGGCCGACGCGGCCGGTTTCACTCTGAAGGACGGCACTCGCGTCGCGGCCGGCCTGAAGATCTGGGCGGCCGGCGTGAAGGCGCCGGATGTCCTGTCGCGCATCGACGGGCTGGAACGCTCCAGCACCGGCCAGCTCACCGTGTCGCCGACGTTGCAGACGACGCGAGACCCGTCGATCTTCGCGCTCGGCGATTGCGCGAGCCGGTCGGGCGACGGCGGCCATCCGGCGACGGCGCAGGCGGCCCACCAGCAGGCCCTCTACCTCGCGCGCCACGTTCTCGACCTCCTGCCGCCACACCTTCCGCGCGGGCAAGCCTCCCATCCGCAGGCGCCCTGTGCCGAAAACCCGGTCACGCGGACGCGCGGTTCGGCGCCGCCGTTCCGGTACCGCGACCGCGGATCGATCGTTTCGCTGGCCGAATACAACGGTGGGGGCACGTTCGGGCACTACGCCTTCGGTGGCGGGCCGCTCAAGGGATTGTCGGCACGCTGGGCGCACGCGCTTCTTTACCGGCAGCACCGTTTCGCGCTGCTCGGAGCGCCGCGTGGCACGGTGGATCGGCTGGCCGATCGCCTCGTGGGGATCGTCAGGCCACCGGTGCTGCTCGACTGAACCGGCCGGCCGGCGACGGTCGGCCATCGCCCGTGGCTTCGTCGCGCGGCGGGCCGGAACAACGGCCGGCTTCGCACCTCGGGAGCGAAGCCGGGACCGCCTCGACGGACCAGTCGCGACCGGGCGCCGAAGCGTCCGCTCAGGCGGCCTCTTCGGCCTTCTCGGCGGCTTTCGCGTCGGCCTTCGACACCTTCTTGGCATCCTTCGGCTTGGACGTGGCGCGCGGCGCCTTGGCCGCCTTCGGCTTCTCGGCTTCCTGGGCCGGCTCGGGAGCGACCGGCTCGGGGGCCGGTTCGGCGACGGCGGCTTCGGTCCTCCTGTTGCCGAGGCCGGCGGCCTTGGCGAGGTTGGAGCGCACGGCGGCGTAGGACGGCGCGACCATGGGATAGTCCTTGGGCAGGTTCCACTTCTCGCGGTAGGCTTCCGGCGTCATGTTGTAGGTCGTCGAAAGGTGACGGCGCAGGGACTTGAAGCGCTTGCCGTCCTCCAGGCAGATCAGGAAGTCATCCGTCACGGATTTCTTGATCGGGACGGCCGGCTTGAGTTCCGGCGCGGGCTCGCTCTCGCCGGTGCGCTTGCCCGTCGTGATCGCGCCGAGCGCCTTGTGCACGGCGTCGATGAGGGCCGGGAGGTCGGACGGCGGGATCGAATTCTTGCTGACGTAGGCCGAGACGATGTCGGCCGCCATTTCTATCTGGGACTGGGACGATGCTTCCGTCACTGGGTTTCTCCGGTTGAGGGTCAAGTCTACGCAGACTTTTGCTGCGATGACAATTGCTGGACGAAGAAAGCGGGAGTTTCGTCCTCAGATAACGGCGCCGGCGGCGTAGAAACGGGTAGTCTTCCGAGCGATGCCGGCGAAGATCAATCGCCGATGTCGCGGCGGCGGCCGGTGCTCAGTCGCGAATGATTCGCAGCTTGGCCGGTGAAACCAACGCGGGACGCTTGCCCTGGCCGGTCATCCTGATCGAGTAACCCTGCTCGACGAGGTAGGCCGCGTCATCGATCGACCTGATGAACGTGGCCGTCTCGAGCCTATTCTTCTGTCCGCCGGCTCGGCTGTCCACCAGCTCGAAGCCGCGCGCCGTCTCCAGCGGCATCTCCTGCTCGCCATGGCGCGGGTCGGTTCGTTCTATACGAACACCCATGAGGATCCCTTAGCTTCTCAAGCATCCGCCGTTCCCGCCTCGGTCGAGGTGACGGAGATGCTTACCTTTCCGATGAGTATAGAATGGGAAGCGGGTCGGCGGAGCACAATGCGCGAAACGCCGTAGTTCCATGGAAACGTGAAATAAATCGGCTCGTGCCACAGTGGCGGCGCTTCCGCCGGCGTCATGAGCACAGTATCGGGACACAGTATCGTGGGAAGCGGACGCCAAATCTCGTTCGTCTCGACGGGGCGTCGTTCGATCCGAGTTGCCCTGCGGGATCGGTGCCGCGCCTAACGCTTGAAGCGGATCGGGACGGTGAACGACAGGTCCTTCGCCGCCGCGCCGGCGGGCGGGGCGGGGAACGGCGCGGCACGCTCGATGAGTGACGTGGCCGCGGCGTCGAGCGCCGGGTCGCCCGAGCCGCGCGTCACCCTCGCCGAGAGGAGACCGCCGCCGCGCGTGATGGCGAAGGCGACCAGCACCGTCCCCTCGTGGCCGGCTTGTCGTCGCAGCGCGCGCTTGGACGTTTCCAGCCGTCCGACCATCGAGCGCTGCCACAACGACATCGCGCGGGCGGAAGCGTGCGGCCGGTCGTCCTCGCCCGCCGCGTCACGCGTCCTCACCGGCTGCGCCGAGCCGGACGGGGCCTGCTCGTCCCGCCGGGGCGCGGCGGCCGCAGCCGGTTGCGGCGGTGGCAACGTCTTTTCCTCCAGCACGACGGCGGGATCGGGCGCCGGGGACGGAGTGTCGGCCGGCGGCGGGTCGGTCACGGGCGATGTCACGTCGTGAACGGGCGTGGGCGGATCGACCGGCGGCGGCGCGCTGGCGGAGGCCTGCGAGGCCGCCTGTTCGGGGCCGTCGGCCGCGTCCCGCTTCGGCTCCGACGAGGCGAGCACCGGCGGCAGGTCGATCAGCACCGCATCCTCCATCTGGGAGGCGTCCTCCGGCTCGGGTGCGGCGCGAGGCAGGAGGATGACGGCGCCCGCGCCCGCCAGGACCAGCGCGCCGGCCAGCGCGTAGCGCAACGCCTCCGCCCGGCGCGAGGGGACGTGCAGCAGGTGCGCGTCGGTGGCGTCCCGCATGGCTCCGTCGTCGCCGTCGCTCAAGACCGGTCACCCTCCCGTCGAGACCGCGCGCGAGGGCGCCTCGTCATCGCCGGCGCACCAGGCCCGAGCCGACGTAGGTGCAGGCCCCCAGCGTCGTGATCCAGAAGCTGGTCGGCCAGTCCGTGGCGAAGGCGAGGCACAGCCCGGCCCAGGCGAGCGCCACCGCCAGCCCCACCGAGACGGCCACGCCCGCCCGAACCGTCCGGGTGAGCCGGATCGCGCTCGCCGCCGGCGCGATCAGCAGCGCGAAGGAGAGCAGCACCCCGACGATCTGGATCGTCTCGGCGGTGGACACGGCGACGAGCACCATGAACAGGGACGACACCGCCGTCATCGGCACGCCGCGCGCCTCGGCGAGCTCCGGCTGCAGGCTGGCGAAGACGAGGGGGCGGACCATCCCCGCGAGCGCGACGAGGCTGGCCGCCCCGAGCACGGCCAGCACCAGCACCGTGTCGGGCGCGATGCCGAGCACGTTGCCGAACAGGAGGTTGGTCGCGAGCGAGGCGTAGGCCGTGTAGAAGTGCAGGAACAGCAGGCCGAGCCCGAGCGAGAACGACAGCACGATGCCGATCGCCACGTCGCGGTGCGCCCGCTCGCCGAGGATCGCGATGCCCAGGCCGCCGACCACCGTCGCCACGACCAGCCCGAGGAACGGCGACTGCCCGATCAGCACCGCGCCGGTCGCGCCGGGGAAGCCGACGTGGCTGAGCGCGTGGCCGGCGAAGGTTTCGCCGCGCAGCACCATGAAGTAGCCGATCGCGCCGGCCACCAAGCCGACGACCGTGCAGGCGGCGAAGGCGTTGCGCATGAACTCGTAGTGGAACAGGCTCACGTCTCGCCGCTCCCGTCCCCGTGCGCCGCGAGGTCCCCGTCGCGCGCCATGACGTAGATCCGGCCATCCAACCTGGCGACGTGGATCGGCGTCTTGTAAAGGCGGCTGAGGACGTCGGCGTTGATGACCGCGTCCACCGTGCCGACCGCCACGCCGCCGTTGCCGAGGTACAGCACGAGGTCGGCCGCCCCCAGCAGCGGGTTGATCTCGTGGGCGCAGAACAGGACGGTGGCGCCGCGCCCGCGCGCCACGCGGCGCACCGCGTCGACGATGCCGCGCTGGTGCCCGGGATCGAGGTTGGCCAGGGGCTCGTCGAGCAGCAGCAGCGTGGGTTCGCCGAGCAGCGCCTGGGCGAACAGCACGCGCTGCCGCTCGCCGCCCGACAGTTCCGATAGGGGACGCCGCGCCAACGCCGTCGCATCCACGGCGGCCAGCGCGGCGGCGGCGGCCCGCCGGTCCGCCGCGGAGGCGAACGGCCGGCCCCATCGCCCGTGGCCGAGCGCGCCCAGCACCAGGTCGAACCCGGTCAGGCCGAGTTGCGCCGCCCCGCGCCGGAACTGCGGCATGTAGCCGATGCCGGCGTTGCCGCGCCGGGGGGCCTCGCCCCCCACGGTGATGCGGCCGCCGGCAGTCGGGATCAGTCCCAGCACGGCGCGCATCAGCGTCGTCTTCCCGGCACCGTTGGGGCCGAGCACGGCGACGAAGGCGCCCCGGGGGATCGCGAACGAGGCGCCGGACAGGACGCGGCGTCCCCGGAGGTCGATCGCGACGGCGTCGAAGGCGAGCGCGCTGACCGAGCCTTGGATGATCACATGGCCTTCGCGGTCAGGGCGGCGGACACCGCCTTCAGCTGCCCCGTGAACCAGGATTGGACGTCCACGCCCTCGGGCTCGGTTTCCGTCACCCCGACCACCGCCACGCGCGAGGCCTTGGCAATCCCCAGCAGCCGGTCCGTCGTCTTGTCCGTGACTTGGCTGTTGAAGAAGAGGATCCTGACCGTGCCGCCCTTCAGGCTGTCCTCGAAGCCGGCGACCTGCGAGGGGCTCGGCTCCGCGTCGTTCATCACCGCGACCTGGAAGTCGGTGTTCAGCATGGTGAAGCCCAGCGCCTTGGCCATGGAGCCGAACACCGGCTCGGTCGCCGTCACGACCGTGCCGGCGTACTTGGCCCTGATGGCCTCAACGGTGGCGACGATGGGCGCGAAGGACTGGTCGAACCTGTCGAGGTTCGCCTTGAACAGGGCGGCATCGGCCGGGTCCCGCGCGGCGAGGGCGGCGGCGAGCGCCTTCGCCACCGCTGGCAAGGTTTGCGGGTCGTACCAGAGGTGCGGATTGTCGCCGGCGCGGGCGCCGACGAGGTCGGCCGCGACGATCGTGGTGCGATGGGCGTTCGCCGAGGCGGACAGCAGCTTGGTCATCCAGGGATCGTAGTCGATGCCGTTGCTGATCACGATCGCCGCGCCGGCCAGGGCCTCGGCGGTCGAGGGGCTGGCCTCGAACAGGTGCGGGTCCTCGTCGGGGTTCGTCAGGATGCTCGTCACCGCGACGTGGTGGCCGCCGATCTGCCGGGCAACATCGCCGTAGAAGTTCTCGGCGGCGACGACACGCACCTTGTCCGCCGCGCGCGCCGGCGCCACGAACAGGAGGCCGAGGAGCGCGAGGGTGATCCCAGACGGACAGCGCACGGACGGCTCCAAGTTACAGTATAACGTCCCTCCTGTGCTCACCTCGACGCCGCGCTGTCAAGCCGCCGTCCCGATGCAACCGGGCCGACACCCCGCGCTTATCTGGGCATGGAACCCTCGGCACTCGCCTTCATCGAAGCCGGTTTGGCGGCGTTGGATCGCTCGATCCGCGACCACGAGGGGGACCTGCGCAACGTCCAGCTCGCCACGGTCACGCCGGATGGGCGCCCGGCTGTTCGGACGCTGGTGCTGCGCGCCTTTGATCGCGCCACCGCCGAGATGCACACCGACGCGCGCGCCGGCAAGGCGCGCGACATTGGCCACGCCGGCGCGATCGCGCTGCTCGCCTGGTCGGCGGCCGACCACCTGCAGCTCCGCTTCACCGGCACGGCGTCGCTGCACCAAGGGGACGACGTCGCCCGCGTCCGGTGGGACGCGCTGTCGCCCAACGCCCGCAAGCCGTACGGGCTGCGGGCCGATCCGGGCGGCCCGATCGCCGACCCGGCCGACCAGCCACACCTGCCCCCCGACGAGCAGGCTCGCCGGTTCGCGGTGATCCTCGTCGCGCTGGACACCGTCGACGTGCTGCGGCTCGAGCCGCACGGCGGCCAAACGCGCGCCCAGGGTCGTTTCGCCCCGGCCGGCATCGAGGCGCGGTGGGTCGGCGCTTAGGACATCGCCGACCCGATCAAACCGTTGCGTTGGCGAGGCACGGAAGCTACCACTCCGCGACCGTCGATCACGGAGCGGTCATGAACAGCTATTCGACACCTGCCGGCGAAACCTTCTCCCGACCGGACACCGAGCGGCACTCTCTGCCCAAGGACAAGATCCGCGTCCTGTTGCTTGAGAACATCAACGCGCAGGCGGTGAAGGCCTTCGAGACCGCCGGCTACAGTCAGATCGAGTTGCTGAAAAGCTCGCTGGAGGGTGCCGCGCTGGAACGGGCGCTCACGGGCGTGCACATCCTCGGCATCCGCTCGCGCACGCATCTCACCGCGGAGGTGTTCGCCTCGGCCAAGCGCCTGATGCTGGTCGGCTGCTTCAGCGTCGGCACCAACCAAGTCGACCTGGAGGCGGCGAGCGGCCACGGCATCGCGGTCTTCAACGCGCCGTTCTCGAACACCCGCAGCGTGGCGGAACTGACCATCGGCGAGATCATCATGCTGCTGCGTCGCATCCCCAGCCGTAACGAGGGGGTGCACGCCGGGCTGTGGCAGAAATCGGCGGAGCGCTCCTACGAGGTGCGCGGCAAGACGCTCGGCATCGTCGGCTACGGTAACATCGGCAGCCAGCTCAGCACGATGGCGGAAGCCATCGGCATGCGCGTCATCTACTTCGACGTGACCGACAAGCTGCGGCACGGCAACACCGAGCCGGCCTTGCTGCACGAACTGCTGGCGAAGAGCGACGTCGTCAGCCTCCACGTGCCCCAGACCAAGGACACCGCCGGCATGATCGGCGCGGCCGAGATCGCCGCGATGCGGCCCGGCTCTTACCTCATCAACAACAGCCGGGGCACGGTGGTCGACCTCGACGCGCTCGCCGACGCGCTGCGCCGCGAGCACCTGTTCGGTGCCGCCGTGGACGTCTTCCCGAAGGAGCCGAAGGGCGCCGACGAGCGGTTCGCCTCGCCGCTGCAGGGCCTGACCAACGTCATCCTGACGCCCCACATCGCCGGCTCGACCGAGGAGGCGCAGGAGCGGATCGGCGAGGAGGTCGCGGCCAAGCTCGTGACCTACAGCGACACCGGCTCCACGCTGGGCGCGGTGAACATGCCGCAAGTCCAACTGCCGCTGCGCCCGGCGGCGACGCGCTACACCCACATCCACCACAACGTGCCCGGCATGCTGGGCCGCATCAACAGCGTCTTCTCCGACGCCGGCCTCAACATCGACGGCCAGTACCTGCAGACCGACGGCGAGCGCGGCTACGTCGTGGTGGAAACCAATACGGACGCGGCCTGCGAGGGCGTGCTCGACGAGCTGCGCAAGATCGAGGGCACGATCCGCGCGCGGCTGATCCGGAAGGCCTGACGCCCGCCGTCAAACGGGGAGGCGCTGCAACCCCTGCGCACTTTCGGGTCCGACGCTCCGAAGCATCGGGCCGCATCCCGGCGTCGGTGCGGGAGCAAAGGTGCGGGTCTCGCCGGGTTCGGTCTTGCGGCCATGATGGCCGCGGCGTAAGGTATCGTTACCCTTAAGGCGGCGGCTTCGGTGAGTGCGCGGCGGTTCGTGGAGAAAGCTGGGCCTTCACGACGAGCGGCTCTGTCGCCGTCCTCGAAATCCTGACGCATGACGCATCCTGACGCGAGAATGTGTGCGTCGGCATAATTCGGGTCCGGGCGGGTGCGCCGCCCGGACCGCGCCTACGACGCGGTCCGACGCTTCAGATCATCAGTTCGATGAGGAAAGGAGCTGGCCGCTTGAAGCTTTGGGCCATCAGGTCGCCGCACGCCTCCATGGTCGTCGCCCGGGCGGCCTCGACCCCCATGCCGTTCGCGATCTTGACCCAGTCGAGGTCCGGGTTGCCCAGGTCGAGCATGCTCATCGCGGTCGGTCCCGGCTCCGCGCCGACCTTCGCGTACTCGCCGAGCAGGATCTCGTACTTGCGGTTGGACAGGATGATGGTCGTGCAGGGCAGCCTTTCCCGCGCCTGCGTCCACAGGCTCTGAGGCGAGTACATCGCCGATCCATCCGCCTGGAGGCTGATCACGCGCCGCCCGCCGCCGGCGCCGACCGCCGCGCCGGTCGCCACGGGCAGGCCATCGCCGATGGCGCCGCCGGTGAGATTGAGCCAGTCGTGCGCGGGCGCGGCATACGTGTGCTCGGAGAAGCCGCGACCGTAGGAGATGCTCTCGTCCGACACGATCGAACCTTCCGGCATCAGCGCGGCGAGCGTCTGGCCAAGACGCTCCGGCGTGACCGCGCCGCGCGCCGCCTCGGGACGCGGTCCGGGATCGGGGATGGCCGCCTCCGGCGCGCCGAGCTCGTCGACCAGGGCCTGCAGGGCCGCTTCGGCATCCTGGTCGTACCGTGACAGGGTGTGGATCTCGGCATGGGGGTTGTGGTGCCTGGAAGGCTTGCCCGGATAAGCGAAGAAGCCGACCGGCGGCTTGGCGTTGACCAGGATGAGGTGCTCGAACGGGGCGAGCGTCGCGATGGCCACGTCCGCCACGTAGGGCACGCGCTCCAGCTGCAGGCGCCCGCGCCCGCGCGGGATGCGCGCGTTGACATAGTCCCCCATGATCGTCGCCCCGGTCGTCGCCGCGATGCGGCACGCCAGCGCCTGGGAGCGGGCGTGGATGCCGCCGCCGGCGAGCAGGATCAGGACGTTGGACCGCGAGCGCAGCACGCGCGCCGCGTTCTCGACCGCTGACGGATCGAGCGCCGGCGGCGCCGGAACCCGCAGCGGCTCGGCGGTCGCGCCGCCCTCGTCCCAGGACGCGTCGGAGGGTAGGATCAGGGTGGCGACCTCACCCGGCGTCGTGCGCGCGGCCTGCACCGCCGCCGCGCCGTCTTGACCGACGTCGCGCGCGCGCGTGCTGGTCCGCACCCAGGCCGAGACGGTGCGGGCGAGCGCGTCCGTGTCCGCCGTCAAAGGGGCGTCGTGGGGTCGGTGGGTGGTGGCCTGGTCGCCGACGATGTTGACGATGCCGCTGCGCGCGCGCCGGGCGTTGTGGAGGTTCGCGAGACCGTTGCCGAGACCTGGACCGCAATGGAGCAGCGTGCAGGCCGGCGCCTGCGCCATCCGGTAGTAGCCGTCCGCCATTCCGGTCACGACATTCTCGTGCAGGCCGAGCACGCAACGCATGCCCGGAATCCGGTCGAGGGCCGCCACGAAGTGCATTTCGCTCGTGCCGGGATTCGCGAAGCAGGTGTCCACCCCGGACATCAGGAGCGTGCGGACGAGACTTTCGGCGCCATTCATAGGAAAACCTCCGCGCGTATCGGGTGATCATCCCGCGAACGAGCGCGGGGTGGGATAGGATGCCTCGAAGGCATCGGACCGCATCGACGTGTCCGGGAAGCCGGGGCGCATTTTTCGGGCCGATGCTCCTAACTGTGACCGCCCCTTGTCCTTTCCCGAGGCTTGAACATAGACCTGGGCGTGATGATCGGGACGGCAAGCGGAGGAGCGTGAGAAGAGGTCGGACTGGATGGTCCAAAGCGTCCGCGTGGCATCTCTCGAGAGACGCCGGACATCCACCTTGACCCGACCTCGCCCGCCGGTCCGCCACCCGCCGCTCGGTCCTGCTCAAGCGTCAAGCGGTCCCGTCGGAAGTAATGTCGTACGCATCCGCGCCTCGTCGAGCATGACGAGGTTCGGCGGCGGTGTGGTCGGCGATGGCCTGTGGGCGTCGCAAGCCCTCGCGGCGGGGAGCAAGCTTCCGCGACCGGCGTGGCGGGTGGTGCGCTGGCTTGATCGAGGGGTGGCCACGATGGATCCTCTACCGCTTGGCGGCACTGTCCGATAGCGTACGAGAGAGGAAGTCGATGTCGCGTCCGCGCCGTTGCGAGAGCGCAAGGGCCAGCTTCCTCCGCTGGACCACGCGGGACGCCGTGAACCATTGTTACAAAGACGAAGGTCGTTGGCGTGAAGGACCAAGGGTGTCGCCACTATGGCCTCGCGGAACGGCTCGCCGCCGGATCGTGGCTCGCCGCCGCGCTGCTCTACTTGGGCGTCGAGCGCGCGGCGGCATCCGCCTTCTCGCCTGCCTACAGCTACGCGCGCAACTACATCAGCGATCTTGGCGTACCCGTTTGCGGGACGCTCTTCGATGGCCGAGCGATCTGTTCGCCGCTCCACGGGCTCATGAACGCGGACTTCGGCGTTCAGGGCCTGCTCTTCCTCGGCGGCGCCGTCGCCGTCGCCCCAGCGCTCTCCGACGTGAAGATGGTCACCTTCGTCGCCTTCGCGACCTTGAACTGCGTCGGCAATTGCTTGCTGGGCTTTTTTCCCGAGAGCGCCCCCGGGCAGTTCACCGCGACGTTGAGCTACCACGTCCTCGGGGCGCTCCTGGCGATCGTCTTCGGGAATGCGACGGCGCTGATGTCGGCAGCGTGCTTGCGGGGGCTTGGCTTGCCCCGGATCCATCGACTGGCCAGCGTTGCCTTGCCATGTTTGGCCGCCTTGTCGCTGGCGATGCTGCTCGCGGCGCGCAGCTCGGAAGCCGCCATCGGGCTGGCCGACGGGGTCTGGGAACGGACCAGCGTCTACACGATCACCGCCTGGGAATTGCTCTCCGCCGCCTGCTTGATGGTCAGGAGACGAGGCCGGTAGGCGCGGGAATCGTATCCTATGGTTCCGCTCGGCGTGGGTTGCGGAACAGGGCGGTCGTCCGGCGGCAGCAGCAGATGACCGTCGATCCCGCCGCCGCCCGGTTCGAATCCGACCGAGGCTTTCGCCTCGGCCGGAGCTTATCGTGCGGGTCTCGCGCGGCGGCAGCCGATGTCCCGGGAGACGTACGCCCGTCGTCGCCGGCCTCGTCAGGCCTTCAGCTTGTCGAGCGTCGGTTGCGGCACGCCCACGAAGTTGTTCGACAAGAGGTAGCGCGGGCTGGCCTTGATCCAGGCGTTGAGATCGATCTCCTCGAACTTGCCGTTGTCCCAGGTCTGGACAATCTCGAGATCGGTGTCCCCGACGTTCTTGATGGCGTGGCCGAAGCCCTGCGGGATGTAGGCGCTGTCGCCGGGGTTGAACTCCGCGACCTTGCCGCGTCCGCCCGACCCGAACATCGCGACCTGGCCCTTGCCCTTCAGGTAATAGTGGAACTCGTTCGCGTTGACGTTCCAGTGAAGGTTGCGCATCGCGCCCGGCTTGATCACCATCAACCCGCCCGACATGGCCTTCGAGACCGGCCATTCATCAACGGTGGCGAGCCGGAAGCTGCCGCCGTCGAAATCGCGCACCGCGCGCGGGTCGTTGAGGAGGCGGAACTTGTGCGTCGATTCCTTCGGCCACGGCGCGTCCAACGCTTCGGACGGCGGAATCACCGGACCCGCCTGGATGTAAACCTCCCCCTGCGGAAAGACGTCGAACGCGTCCTTCGGCAGGCCGAAGTTGAGCGCCAGCATGTCCTTCGGCGTCACGTTCACCCAGTCGGTGATGGAGAACGTGCCGTGTTCGGAGAAGGCCCCGTTGTCGAACGACAGGATGAAATGACAGGGCTTGTCGCCGATCGTCTGGATGGAGTGCCCGTGACCTTTCGGGAAAAACCAAAGGTCGCCCGGCTTGTAGTTGTTGATCTCGCTCGTGCCTTCGGGCGTCAGGACCATGGTCTGGCACTGCCCGTCGATGACGTAGGCCCATTCGGCGGCGATCGCGTGCCAGTGCAGCTCGCGCGACGCGCCGGGATCGAGGAACATATGAACCCCGGCGAGGCCCTTGCTGATCGGGAAGTTGTTGACCGTCGCTTCCTTGGCCCAACCGCCGGTCAGCACCTTGGGGGTTCCGGCATCGAGCGCGAAATGGAAGTCGGGCATCTCCCCGACATCCTGCGGATTATGGTAGGCGACCTTCGCACCTGGCGGCAGCTGCACGGACTGACGCCCGTAGCCGCCTTCGCCCGCCTTGCCCTTGTCCGACAGGTTTGACGATGCCTCGGCGGAAGCGGCGCCCGCCAAGGCGATCAGGCCGCCCGCGCCGAGCGCCGCGCCGCCGAGGAAGTCGCGTCGATTGCCGTTCATTGGGTCGGGTCCTTTGCGTTACAGTTCCACCGAGCCTTACGCCGAGCGGTCCCTCCGCTGTCAAGCCGGGAGACGGCAGGCATTGGTGGGGGGCTCAACCCGACGCGTCGCGCGGAACCACCTTCGTCGCGAGATCACGCGAGCGATATCAGTCGCTTGAGCCGCATATGCGGTGGTCGCCGAGAGTTTCGGGGATGTTCACCTTCGTGGCCGCATGGTCGCGGGTCGGTCCGGAATACCGGTCCCTGGTAGCCGTCGTTCCTCCGACCCACCCGCGCGCTCGCCGCACCCGCCTGCGCGTTGCGCGGCATCCGGCGGTGGGCGCGGCGTAGTCGCTCTCAGGCATGGTCTCCGGGGACGCGAACGCGGCCGACACCCGGCTCGGCGACGCCGAGGCCGCCGCGCGACGGCACGGGTCCTCGCGTCCCGTCGGACGCTTCATAGGCCCGATCCTTGCGACGTGGCTCGCCGCCAAGCGACGACCGTCGTATCCGTTTCCCCGGACGCCATGCCGATCGTCGCGCCTGCCGCCGGTGCGATCGCCGCCACATGGTCCTCGGGAAGGGATGATCGATGCTAACGCCGATGTTGGGGCTCGCCGACCTTCGCGCCCTTTACGCGGGCGGTCTGATGCCATGCCATGTCATGGACGCGCTCGCCGAGCGCATGGCGGCGGCCGACGATCCGGCGATCTTCATCACCGCCGTCGGCCGGGACGGTCTGCGGCGGCAGGCCGAGGACCTGCGGCGCCGCGCCCCTGAACCCAACAGCCTGCCGCTCTGGGGCGTTCCCTTCGCCGTCAAGGACAACATCGACGTCGCCGGGTTGCCGACCACCGCCGGCTGCCCGGCTTTCGCCTTCACGCCGGAGCGTGACGCCTTCGCCGTCGCGCGGCTGAAAGCGGCCGGCGCGATCGTCGTCGGCAAGACCAACCTCGACCAGTTCGCGACCGGCCTCAACGGCACGCGCTCACCCTACGGCGCGCCGCGCTGCGTCTTCGATCCCGCCGCCATTTCCGGCGGTTCCAGCTCCGGCTCGGCCGTCGCCGTCGCGGCCGGGCTCGCCGCCTTCGCGCTCGGCACGGACACGGCGGGCTCCGGCCGCGTGCCGGCGGCGTTGAACAACATCGTCGGCATCAAGCCGACGCCCGGCCGCATCAGCGCCAGCGGCATGGTCCCGGCCTGCCGCAGCCTCGACACGATCTCGGTTTTCGCCGGCTGCGTCGCCGACGGCATCGCGGTGCGCCGCGTCGTCGAAGGCTTCGACGAGGCCGACGCCTACTCGCGGCTCGGCGAGGGCGTCGACCTGCCGAGCCGCCCCCGCGTCGGCGTGCTGCAGCCACGGGACCGCGCGTTCTTCGGCGATGGCGAGACCGCGCGCCTCTACGACGAGGCGGTGAACCGGCTGGACGCCTGCGGGGCAGAAGCGACCGCCTTCGACTTCGCCCCGTTTCGCGAGGCCGCCGCCCTCCTCTACGATGGGCCATGGATCGCCGAGCGGCTCGCCGCCCTTGAGGCGTTCATGCGCGACCATGCCGATGCCCTCGATCCCACGGTGCGGGCGATCGTCGAGGATGGACGCCGCTTCAGCGCCGTCGACGCGTTCCGCGGCCGCTACGCCCTGGAGGCCTTGCGCCGCCGCACGGCCGAAACCTGGGCCGCCTGCGACGCGCTGCTGCTGCCCACCGCGCCGACGACCTACACCGTGGCGGCGATGAGCGCCGATCCGATCCGGCTCAACAGCAATCTCGGACATTACACCAACTTCGCCAACCTCCTCGGCCTCGCCGCGATCGCCGTGCCGGCCGGCTTCACGCCGGCGGGGCTCGCCTTCGGTGTCACGCTGCTCGGCCCGGCCTCCAGCGACGATGCCCTGGCGCCCCTCGCCGACGCGCTGCACCGCGCGGTGGGATGCGGCATGGGGCGATCACGCACCGGCATCAGCTCCGCCATCGCCGCGCAAACCGCCGGAAGTAGCCGCATCGAGCTGGCCGTCGTCGGCGCGCATCTCTCCGGTCTCCCGCTCAACGGGCAGCTCGTCGCGCTCGGCGGGACGCTGCTGCGGCAAGGGCGCACCGCCGGCGACTACCGGTTGTACGCGGTGCCCGGCACCGTGCCGCCGAAACCCGGCCTCGTGCGCGACCCCGGCTTCGCCGGCGAAGGAGTGCCGGCGGAGGTGTGGTCGCTCGCGCCGGCCGCTTTCGGCCGCTTCGTCGCCGCCATTCCGCAGCCGCTGGGGATCGGCCGCGTCGCCATGGCGGACGGCTCGATGCCGAGCGGCTTCCTGTGCGAGCGCTGGGCGATCGACGGCGCCCCGGAGATCGTCGGGGGCTGGCGCGCCTACGCCGCCACTGCCGCGTAGCCGGCGGGGACGGCCGTTCCCCACCGATGCTCGCTGAAGCGCCGCCGGCTTGGGCTCCAATCCGACATCCATTCCGAGGTCTCGATCCCACGCGGCGAACTCGCAGGTCGCTCGCAGAAATAGTCGATGGTCTCCCCCCTGGAGGGTGATGCGGGTTTCGCCGACGGCGATGCCGTCACGGCCGGTGACGTGAAACGACTCGATCGATCGCGCGCCCAGCCAACCCGGTGCCTTTTTCGGCCCTTGGGGAGACCAAGACGATCCTCGCCGCTGCTTGGATCATGCTCAGGTTCACGCGCGGACGATCACCCGGTGCCAGGTCCGGGACGACGCTCCGATGGCGGGAGCGATCCCGCACCATCCTTCGTCCGAGGCCGGGATGGTTGGCGAACGTTCGCGGCCCCGTGACGCTCCAAAGGCGATGTCCGACGACGCCGTTCAGGAAAGGCGCCCCTCCGGCACCTTCCAGAACGGCGTCGCCGCAAGCATTCAGAAGCCGTAACCTCGACCGTAGCCGCCGCAGCCGCCAGTCAAACCGCGCAGCGGACCGCAGCCGTAACCGCCATAGCCCCTCCCGCCGTATCCACGACCGCCGCCGAAGCCGACGCTGCGGCCGCCGCCGAGATGTCCACCGCCACCGAAGCCGCCGCCACCGTGACCTCCGCCACCACCATGACCGCCACCGCCACCATGAGCGCCACTACCATGGCCCCCGGCCGCATCGGCGAGCGTCGGTGCGGCCAGCATGCCGACCGAGAGGATCAGCGCCGCCACACCCGTCTTGAACGAAACGTTGAGATTTCTTTTCATTAGAAGTTCCTTCCTGGATGGAAGGTAAAGGCTCAGGTTCGATTATCGATCCACTCGGCCTCGACGTTTGCGACGACAAAGCCGTATAGTGCATATGCCTCGGGATCGCTTAAACAGAACATCACCGGCAGCCTACGTGGATGAATAATGGCTATTCGCTTTCTTCCATGGTCAAGTCTCGCGCGGACGCGCCGTTTTCACTAAGATAACGCCTGTGGGATGCGACGCGATTGGACACAAAGACGATCGGACGTATCGAGATCGCTTACTCGATCGATCGCATCCGTAGAAATGAAACGCGCTTTGCCTATCTGCGGGACGTCGTCGATAGCCTGCGGCTCGATACGATTGCCGATCACGTCATCCGCGAAAGTGAACCGCTGAAGCGTTTGGAACAAAGGCGCCATATGTCGAGGGTCGGCCACCGAAGCCTGCTCGCGTAGACGGAAAGGTCGCGCTCCCTCTTCATGTCGCGCCATTAGGAGGCTAACCTCGATGCAGAATCCGCTGACGCGAAAGCTTGAAACGTTCGCGCTTCTCGACGACGACGACAGGCGCCTCCTGGACGATGTCGTTCGCACGGCTCGGGTCGTGGACGCCGGAGAAACCATCATCGTCGAAGGCGACGAACCGAGCGAGGTTCACCTCGTCGTCGAGGGACTCGCCTGTCGCTACAAGCAGTTGGCCGACGGCCACCGTCAGATCGTCGCCTACATGGTCCCCGGCGATTTCTGCGACATGCACGTCTTCCTTCTCAAGCACATGGATCATTCCATCGCGTCCATGTCGCGTTGCCGGATCGTCGACATCCCGCGTCGCCGCATGCTCGAGCTGTCCAGCCGCCCGGCCATTCAGGGTGCCCTTTGGCGGGCGACCATGGTCGACGAAGCCGTGCTTCGGGAGTGGCTCGTCAACATGGGTGGTCGCAGCGCGGAGAAGCGGGTCGCGCACTTCTTCTGCGAGATGATCGTGCGCCTGAAAGCCGTGGGCTTGGCGCCGGGCACCACTTGCCAGCTTCCCCTCACGCAAGCGGACCTTGGCGACACGCTCGGTTTGTCCACCGTTCACATCAATCGGACCATGCAGGCCTTGAACGGAAGAGGTCTGCTCGAGAAGAAAATGAAGACGCTGTCCGTTCCCGATTTCGAGATGCTGGCCGCTTTCGCCAGCTTCGATCCGAACTACCTGCACCTCGAGAACGCAAGGCCCA
This sequence comes from uncultured Beijerinckiaceae bacterium, assembly GCA_964244495.1. GTDB lineage: Bacteria > Pseudomonadota > Alphaproteobacteria > Rhizobiales > Beijerinckiaceae > RH-AL1. The sequence goes on along the minus strand of CAXTIU010000007.1, from coordinate 51,141 downwards.
CGGATCATGGGTCCATCGAGGGTTTTCCGCTTGTCTACGCCGACCCCGCGAGTATCGGGAACGCTCATTCATTGCCCCGGCAGGCGTCATCGGCGCGATCCTGACGGACCGGGCTGCCGCGGCTGATGGGAGGAAGCGTCTCGCGCGGTGTCGGCTCGTCGGCGGTGGTGTCGGCGGTGTCGTCCGGCAAGAGTTTGCCGCGCGAGCGTCGCACGCAGTCGGTGATGTGGGTCATCACCGCCCTGATCCGCGGGGTGTCGCGGCTGTCCTTGTGGACCGCCAGCCAGATTGGCTCGACGGGCGCGGCGACCGGCGGGAACAGGCGCATCAGGCCCTCCTCGCGGTCCGCGCGGAAGCGGGCCAGGCAGGCCAGGCCGGCGCCGTGCACCGTGGCGCCGACGGCGGCCTCGTGGCTGCTGGTCTGGAACGAGATCCGGCCGCGCCGCGTCACCTCGGCGAGCCAGCCGAACTGCGGGGCGTTCCCCACGTCGTTGAGCTGGCCCACGATGTCGTGGCCGGGGCATCCATCCTCGAAGTCGGGGCCGCCGCGCCGTTCCAGGTAGTCCGCGCTGGCGTAGAGGCCGAACGCCACGCTCCCGAGGCGACGGACCACGAGGTCGTGCTGGCTCGGCCGCGCGAGGCGCACCGACAGGTCCGCCTCGCGCATCGACAGGCTGAGGTTCTTGGGGTGGGGGATCAGGCGCACCATGATGTCGGCGTGCCGACGCTGCAGCACGGCGAAGCAGGGCGCCAGCACGTGAGCGGCCATCGTTTCCGCGCAGGTCACGCGGACCAGCCCCGACAGGCGCGTGTCCCGTCCGCCGACGGTGCGTTCCAACGCCCGCGCCTCGCCCTCCAGGCGCTCCGCCTTCCCCCGGACGTCCTGGCCGGCCGGCGTCAGCACGTAGCCCTCCGGCGTGCGGTTGAGCAGCCGCACGCCGAGGCTGGCTTCGAGCGAGGCCAACCGCCGTCCGACGGTCGGCTGGGACACGTTGAGCTCGCGGGCCGCCGTGGACAGCTTGCCGTGCCGGGTTATCGCGAGAAAGAAGCGAAGATCGTCCCAGTCGAGCATCAGGACTCCATGCATTCATGCATGATGACTCAACGGAACTCTGATCTTCACGGGTCCGCGACGAGCACCTATCCAATGATCGCCCGATCCCGTCGGGCATGAGACGTACCATCCCGCTCCTCGCTCGCCAAGCCATCGACCCGCTTTTTGGTACGCTATCGGACAGTGCCGCCAAGCGGTGGAGGATCCATCATGGCCACCCCTCGATCGACCCGACGCACCGCCCGCCAAGCCGGGCGCGCTCGTCAAGCCCACCTCGGTCCGGTCCGCGGTCGACAACATGCCGTGCCGCCCCATCAACCCTCCTGCCGCCCTTGCCGAGGCGTCCGCCCGATGAGGACGGCCTTCGAGTGGATGACGGCGTTGCAGACGTACCGGGTCGTGCATGTGCGGCGCAGCATCACCGAGCTCGCGGTGACCGCCGCGGCGTTCGTTTCGTCATGGATCGCCATGGTCCTCGCCGTCAGGAACCAGGAGGTTTGGCTCGCCGTGCCGCTCCTCCCGTTGACGGCGGGCCTGCTGGTCCGGCTGTTCATCATCCAGCACGATTGCGGTCACGGCTCCTTCTTCCGACGCAAGCGCACCAACGATTGGACCGGCCGCGTCCTGTCGCTCCTCACCCTCATTCCGTACGATCACTGGAGACGTGGCCACGCCTGCCACCATGCCGGCTCAGGCAATCTCGCGGCGAGAGGCATCGGCGATGTCGAGACGATGACGGTCGCCGAATACCACGCCCTGTCGCGCCTCGGGCGCCTTCGCTATCGCCTCTACCGACACCCGGCCATCCTGTTCGGCCTGGGACCAGCCTTCCTCATCTGTATCAAGTACCGACTTCCGCTCGGCGCGCTCGGTCGCTCCGGGTCATGGGCGACGACCTTGGGCACCAACGTCGCGGTCGCCTGCCTGGCCGCGATGTCGATCCGGCTCTTCGGAGCCGGTCCTTTCCTGTTGGTGCACGTCCCGGTGGTCCTGGTGGCGGCCTCGATCGGCGTCTGGCTCTTCTACGTCCAGCACCAGTTCGACGACACGCATTGGACGCAGGCCGAAGCTTGGAACGTGCACGAAGCCGCGTTGCACGGTAGCTCCTTCTACGACCTTCCGGCACCGCTGCGCTGGCTGACCGGCAACGTCGGTATCCACCATGTGCATCATCTTTCCGCGAGGATCCCCTTCTACCGGCTCCCGGAGGCTCTTCGAGACTTCCCCGAACTCGCGGCCGTGGGACACGTCTCGATCGTTGAAAGCCTGAAAGGGACGCGTCTGGCGCTCTGGAACGAGGCCGAGCGACGCCTGGTGTCCTTCGCGGATGCGCGTCCCGCCGTCGCTCGAGGAGCGACAAAGATCTAGGGCGTCGGACCCCATCTTGGACGCGGTCCGACATAATGATCCCTTCTCGCCGCGTCGTCGTGTCCGGGCTCCCCGCGCACGTGTCCGTTCGGTGCTTGAGGGCCATGGTTCGGCCGCCGGTCCGGACAGGTCGCGAAACGCGTGGGCGCGCATTCTTGCGTCATTCGCGTCATGCGTCAGGTTTCCGCAGGGATCGCGTCCGCCTCGATCGGAGCTGGCCGGCCAGGTAAGGTGACGGCTCGAAGCAATGGTCGGACGACCGGTCGCGTCCAACGAGCGGGTCGACGGCCCAACAGCCCTCGATCGAGAGGTGGCGGCCACGGACGACGTGTCGCCTTCCGCCAGCGCCGCGGTTCGATCAGAAGAGCCCGATCATCGACGCTGGAACGTGGGCAGGCGCTTCTCGACGAAGGCCGCCATGCCTTCCTTCTGGTCGGCCGTCGCGAAGGTCGAATGGAACACGCGACGCTCGTACCGGATACCCTCGCCGAGCGTCGTCTCGTAGGCCCGGTTGATGGTGTCCTTCACCATCATCGCGGCGGATGTCGACATGCCGGCGATCGTGGCGGCGGTGGCGAGCGCGTCGGCGAGCAGCTGCTCGGCCGGCACGACGCGGGACACGAGGCCGGACCGCTCGGCCTCCGCCGCGTCCATCATGCGCCCGGTCAGGCACATCTCCATGGCCTTCGATTTGCCCACGAAACGGGTGAGCCGCTGCGAGCCGCCCATGCCGGGCACGGTGCCGAGCTTGATCTCCGGCTGTCCGAACCGCGCGGTGTCGGCCGCGATGATGATGTCGCACATCATCGCCAACTCGCACCCGCCGCCCAGGGCGAAGCCGCTCACGGCGGCGATGATCGGCTTGCGGATGCCGCCGACGGCGTCCCAGCCGGCGAGCCAGTCGGTGGCGTGGACGTCGGAAAAGGTGAGGGACTGCATTTCCTTGATGTCGGCGCCGGCGGCGAAGGCCTTCTCCGACCCCGTCAGGACCATGCAGCCGATCGCCGGGTCGCGATCGAACCCGGCCAAGGCCGCGACGACCTCCCGCATGACCTGCAGGTTCAGCGCGTTCAGCGCCTTGGGGCGATCGAGAGTGATGAGGCCCACCCGGTCACGGGCCTCGATCCTGATCGTGGATGTGGCAACCTCGGACATTCGATCCTCCCTGGGCGATGCGTGCGCTTCGATCGGGGGCGGGACGACCGGCCGAACCCGGCTTGTCGCCCGGCCCGCCGCCTCAAGCCGTCCCCGCCCCAGCTTCCGCGAAGACGGGTTCGGCGGTTTCCGACGTGAAAAGGTGGTCGACGTCCTCGGACGCGACCTCCTCCAGGCGCGCGGGCGCCCAGCGGGGCGCGCGGTCCTTGTCGACGACGGCGGCGCGCACGCCCTCGAGGAAGTCCGGCCGTCGGACGAGCGCGAGCGCCAGCCGGTATTCCTGTTCGAGGCACGCTTCCAGGCTGTCCAGGCTGGCCGCCGACCGCAGCGCCCGCAGCGTCACCTTCAGGGATGTCGGCGCGTGCGAGGCGATGCTTGCCGCTGCGGCGCGCGCCGCGTCCTCCGGCCGATGGCGCAGCCTCTCCACGATGGCCTCGACGCTGTCGCCGACGTAGCAGGTGTCGATCCAGGGGGCGGCGGCAGCGAGCGCGCCGCGCGCGGCCGGGCTCGCCAACGCTCGAAGCGCGTCGGAAACCTGGTTCGGGCCGCGACAGTCGGCGAGTGCGGCCGGGATGGCGGCCCGGCCCGACGCGGGAACGTGGAAGTCGGCGAGACCGCAGCGGATCGCGTCAGCCGGACCGAGCCGTGCCGCCGTCAGGGCGGCATGGGTGCCGAGTTCGCCGGGTGACCGACTCAGCAGGTAAGTCCCGCCCACGTCGGGCAGGAACCCGATGCCGACCTCCGGCATCGCCACCAGCGTGGTGTCGGTGACGACGCGATGGGACGCGTGCCCCGACAGGCCGAGACCCCCGCCCATGACCAAGCCGTTCATCAGCGCGACGATCGGTTTGGGGTAGCGGGCGATCAGCGCGTTCAGCCGGTACTCGTCGCGCCAGAACGCGGCCGGCATGGGGGAGTCGACCCGCACGGCGTCGCAGATCGCGCGGATGTCGCCCCCGGCGCAGAAGGCGCGCTCGCCGGCGCCGGCGAGCACGACCGTGGCGACGGCGGGATCGAGCGCCCAGTCCCGCAGGGCTCCGGCCATCGCGACGACCATGCCGTGCGTCAGGGCGTTGAGGGCTTTGGGGCGCTCGAGCGTGACGAGTCCCAGCGGCCCATGCCGCTCCAGCTTGACCTCCCGGGACGCTTCGGTCGTCACGACGCGTCCGCCAGGAGTCCGCGTGCCACGATCATGCGCATCACCTCGTTCGTGCCCTCGAGGATCTGATGCACGCGAAGATCGCGAACGATCTTCTCGACCCCATAATCGGCGAGATATCCGTAGCCGCCGTGGAGCTGCAGCGCGTCGTTGGCGACCGCGAACCCGGTGTCGGTCGCGAGGCGCTTGGCCATCGCGATGAGCCGCGTCGCTTGCGGGTGCTTCGCGTCGGAGGCGCAGGCGGCACGCCACAGCAGGGTGCGCGCGGCTTCGAGGTCGGTCGCCATGTCGGCGAGGCGGAACTGCAGGGCCTGCAACTCGGACAAGGGTTTGCCGAAAGCCTTGCGGACGAGCAGGTAGGCGACCGCCTTGTCCAACGCGGCTTGCGCCCCGCCCAGCGAGCAGGCGCCGATATTGAGCCGACCGCCGTCGAGCCCCGCCATCGCGATCTTGAAGCCCATCCCCTCCGGGCCGAGCCGGTTGGCGAGGGGGATCCGGGCCGATTCGAGAACGACTTGCCGCGTGGGCTGGGCGTTCCACCCCATCTTCTTCTCGTCCGCCCCGAAGGACAGCCCGGGCGTGCCCTTCTCGACGACGAAGGCGGAGACCCCCTTGGCACCGGGGTCCGGACCGGTGCGCGCCATCACCACGTAGAGGTCGGACGTGCCCGCGCCCGAGATGAACTGCTTGACCCCGTCCAGGACGTAGCCGTCGCCCTCGCGCACGGCGCGCGTGCGCAAGGCCGCCGCGTCCGACCCGGCGGCCGGCTCGGTGAGGCAGTAGCTGGCGAGCCAATCCATGCTGCACAGCCTGGGGCACCAGGCGGCGCGTTGCGCGTCGTCGCCGAAGCGGTCCACCATCCAGGCGACCATGTTGTGGATGGAGATGTAGGCTGCGATCGTCGGGCACCCGGTCGACAGGGCCTCGAAGATCAGGGCGGCGTCCATCCGCTTGAGACCGCTACCACCCACGTCCTCGCGGACGGTGATGCCGCCCATGCCCAGGGCGGCGGCGCCGCGGATGACGTCGATCGGGAAATGCCTGCGCTGATCCCAATCCAGGGCGTGGGGAGCCATCCGTTCCCGCGCGAAATCCGCCGCCATGTCGCGGATGGCCACCTGGTCTTCGTCAAGGGCGAACCGGGGTGCTTGCGCCCGCACGTCCGGGCTCGCCTCCTCCGATCGCCACGCGCGACCGGCGTCCAAGTCACGGTCGGTCTCACGAGAACTGTGTTCCACGTCGTCCTCCCTGTTCAAGCACGCGTCGCAGCGCGCGCGTCGCACCGTGCCGGCGGACCGACCCCGATTGGCCGCGGACCTCGACGTGCCGCACCCTGATGCGCAGTGTAGAGCGCGCGCGGCGCGCTGGGAATCCAGCCGTTCGCCGGCGTGGCAGGCATCGTCGCGATGTCCTTCGTCGCCTACGCCGATGCGCGCTGCCGGCCGATGGCGAGTTCGGGCAAGCTGCCTTCGTCGAACATGATGCCGCGGAACGGATCGTCCGCCGCACCGTCCTGTTCGAGGCGTCGCAACTGCACGCGGCGAATCTTGCCGGAAATCGTCTTCGGCAGCTCGTTCACGAATTCCAGGCGGCGGATGCGCTTGAACGGGGCCAGCCGAGCGTTGGTGTATTCGAGGATCGACACCGCCGTCTCGCGCGAGGGCCGCGCCAGCGCCGTCAGCGTGACGTAGGCTTTGGGAATGGCGAGCCGGATCGCGTCCAGGACGGGGATGACCGCGGCTTCCGCCACGGCGGGATGCTCGATCAGGACGCTTTCGAGCTCGAAGGGGCTGATCCGGTAGTCGGAGGATTTGAACACGTCGTCGGCGCGACCGACGAAGGTCAGGGTGCCGTCGCCATCCGTGAACGCGAGGTCCCCGGTGCGGTACACGTCACGCCCGGCGCCGCTTAGCTCGCCGTCGTCATCCTGATAGCCTTGCATCAGGCCGGCGGGGCGGGCTTCGGCCATCAGGCAGACTTCGCCCTCGTCGGCCGGGTTGCCGTCGGCGTCGAGGATCTTGACCCGGTAGCCGGGTAGCGGCCGTCCCATCGCGCCCACCTTGACCGCCTGGCCGGGCGAATTGGCCACCAGCGCCGTGGTTTCGGTCTGGCCGTAGCCGTCCCGGATGGTCAGTCCCCAGGCCTGCCGCACCTGTTCGATGACCTCGGGGTTGAGCGGCTCGCCGGCGCCGCAAACCTCGCGCAGCGACACCTTGCACGAGGCCAGGTCTTCCTGGATCAGCAGCCGCCAAACGGTCGGCGGCGCGCACAAGGTGGTGACGGCGCCGCGCTCGATCTCCCGAAGCAGCACCTTGCCACTGAAGGGGGCCTGGTTGACCACCAGCACCGTCGCGCCGGCGGTCCAGGGCGCGAACAGCGAACTCCAGGCATGCTTCGCCCAGCCGGGCGAGGACACGTTGAGGTGGACGTCGCCTGGCCGCAGCCCGAGCCAGTACATGGTCGATAGCGATCCGACGGGGTAGCTCCGGTGGCTATGGCGCACCAACTTCGGTTTCGCCGTGGTGCCGGACGTGAAATACAGCAGCAGCGGATCGTCCGGGCCGGTCGGACGATCCGGCAGGACCGTCGTCGGCTCCCCGAAGGCGTCCGCGTAAGCGTTCCAGCCGGGTTCCCCGCCATCCCCGACCGCGATGCGCAGGACGTGAGGAGCGGCGAGGCCGTCGCATCGGGCGAGTTGGCCGGGCTCGGCGAGAATGGCTTGCACCTTGCCGCGCGCGAGCCGATCCGACAGCTCGGCCGGCGCCAACAGCGTCGTCGCCGGGATGACGACGAGGCCGAGCTTCATCGCCGCCAGGGTCGTCTCCCAGAGCGCCGGCACGTTGCCGAGCAGGACCAGCAGGTGGTCGCCGCGCGAGAGGCCGAGCCGGCGCAGCCAATTGGCGACCTGGTTCGACCGGTGGCTCAGCGCCTCGAATGTCAGGGTCGTGTCCGTGCCGGCCGCGGCATCGACGATCCGGAGCGCGACGCGGTTCCGGCTGTCGTCCGACGTGGCGAGTTCGGCGTCGAACCAGTCGAACGCCCAGTTGAAGGGCGCCGGTTCGGGCCATTCGAAGCCATCGTAAGCCGCTTGGTAGTCGGAGCCGTGTCGCAGCAGGAACGCCCGCGCTTGCCGAAAATCAGGCATGGCAACCTCCCCGGTGATACGTTCTTCTTCGTGCGGCATCGCTACGGCGCAAGTGGACCGTTGGCGACGAGGCGCGCCAGCGTCAAGATAGACTTGCGATCGTTGACGGTCCGCGGCTTCTCACACCCGTCTCGCGAGCGGGCGACCGAGCCGCGCTTTTCACCTCCCCGGCGGTCGCGTGGAAGGCGCGTGTGCGTCCGCAGACCCGGTGCCGCGCGACGCGGAATGGTGGCGACGCGGCGTCATCCACCCTCGGGCGACGGGCGGGGGCGGCTCTCGTTGCTCGATGTGAACTTAAGACGAAGAAAGGGACAGGTCACGCCGGTCCCTTCGATGACGTTCGATCGCGCTCGCCACACGCCGCGAGGCGGATGGGCAAGGCGGCTAAGCCGCCTTCCGCGCGAGCTCGTTCTGTTTCTTCGGCCGGCCCCGCGTCTTCTTCGGCTCCGCGGCCGATTCGGCGGCGTCCGGGACGTCGGCCTCCGGCCTTTCACCCGCAACGATTTCGGCCGCAGGTCCGGCCGCGTCTTCGGTTCTCCGCGTGACGTTGCCCAGGCCGCTGGCCTTGGCCAACCGCGAGCGCGTCGCCGAGTAGCCCGGCGCGACCATCGGGTAGTCCGATGCAAGCTTCCACTTCTCGCGATAGGCTTCCGGCGTCATGTTGTAGGCGGACATCAGGTGTCGTCGGAGCGATTTGAATTTCTTGCCGTCCTCGAGGCAGACGATGTATTCCGCGGTGACAGACTTCTTGATCGACACGGCGGGTTCCGGAAGTTTCTCGGCTGAGATCGCGGCATCGGGAGCCTGCAATTTCAGGATCGCCTCGTGAACGACGGCGATCAGCTTCGGCAAATCAGCCGGCTGTATGTGGTTCTGCGAGACGTAAGCCGAGACGATGTTGGCAACGATACCGTCGTTCGATTGTTGTTCCAGATAGTTCAAATTCACACCTCTGTCATGGGTCTGTTTCCAGTTCGGGCGCATGACAACGCAAGTCAAGGGAATCCTGGCGCAGCGGGCTGTTTATCTATCCATCCGCGTCCGCGTCGGCAATATTGGCCTGATCATTCGGCTTCACCACGCGGCATCCGCTCGGTACTGTAGATCCTTGTTTTCGCGCGGGTGCCGCCGCGCGGGTTGCGGGCCGCTCGCCCGACACGAGCGTCGTCGGGCGAGCGGCCGCCCCCGGATCGGACTCAGTTCGACATCCGAGACGGAAGGACGCGCGGCGCAGGCATGGTCCAACGGCAGCTCGCCTTCAGCGCGCCCGATCATTCGCGTCGCACGTTCCAGAACAGGGCGAAACCTTCGAGCTGCCCTTTCAGGTCCGAGCGGAAGGCGGTCGGCTGGAAGTTCTGTCCCACGGGAATGTAGGGAACGCTGACGAAGGCCTCGCGCTGCATCGCCCGTGCGATCGCTTCCTGCTGCGCCAGGTCCTTCGCCTCGAACCACGCGCTTCGCAGCTGCTCCAGCTTGGGGTCCGTCGGCCAGCCGAACCAGGCCTCCGCCCCGTTGCCGCGCAGCATGACGTGGCCGGCGGGATCGAGCACGTCCGAGCCGTCCCACGCGCTCAGGAAGGCGTTCCACCCGCCCGCACCTCGCTTGACGCGGCGCTGCTGGACGCCCGCCCAGTCCAGCGCCTGGTAATCCACCGCGATGCCGGCCTTCCGCATGGCGTCCGCGGCGACCTCCGCCAGCGCCCGGAGCGCCGGGAAGTCGGTGGCGGCGAGCAGGATGACGGGCTCTCCCTCGTAGCCGCTCGCCTTCAGCTCGCGCTTCGCCGCCTCGGGGTCCCTCGGCGTGGTCAGCGCGGCGAGGCCGGCGTCGTTGGCGAGCGGTGTGCCGGGGCAGAAAATCCCGACGTGGTCGCGCCATAGCGCGTGGTCGTTGCCGGCGACGGCGCCCATGAAGTCGTCCTGATCGAAGACGCCCAGCATCGCGCGACGGATCGCCGGATCGTCGAAGGGCGGGATCAGCTGGTTCATGCGGAAGAAATTGTACTGCCCGTTCCGCTCCAGCAGCTGGACGGTGACCTTCGGGTCGGCCCTGAGCTGGGGCAGCAGGTCCACCAGCGGGTAGTCCCACCAGTCGATCTCGCCGACTTGCAGCGCCTCGGCGGCGGTGCCGGCGTCCGGCATGGTGATCCACTCGACGCGGTCGAAGTGAACCCGCTTCGGCCCGGCCGTGCGCGAGGGGACGCCGTCCTCCCGGGGCTTGTAGGCGGTGAAGCGCTCGTAGACGGCCCGCGCCCCGGGGACGCGTTGCGCGGCCGCGAACCGGAACGGGCCGGACCCGACGGTCTCCGGCAACGGCTTGGTGGGATCGGCGCTCGCGAGGCGCTCCGGCATCATCGCCGGCATGAAGCTCGATGTCTTGCCGAGCGCGTTCGGCAGGTAGACGAAGGGTCTCTTCAGTCGGAAGACGATGGTGCGGTCGTCCGGCGCCGCCAGCTCGTTGGTGGCGGCGAGCAGGGCTTGCCCGTAGGAGTCGCGCGCGCCCCAGCGCCGAATGGAGGCGACGCAGTCGCGCGCCAGCACCCGCTCGCCGTCATGCCACGTCTGGCCCTCGCGCAGGGTCAAACGCCATGTCAGGCCGTCGTCGGCGACGGAGGTGCCCGCCAGCATCTGCGGGCTCGGCTGGAACGCCGCGTCGACGCCGAACAGGGTGTCGTAGACCATGTAGGCGTGGTTGCGCGTGATCAGCGCCGAGGTCCACAGCGGATCGAGGATCGCGAGGTCGGAGCGCGGCGCGAAGCGGAGCGTGCGGGCGTCCCCCTTCGCGAGAGCGGGCGCCGCGATCATCGACGCGGAAGCCGCTAGAACCTGGCGGCGTGACAGCATGACCTATCCCTGTTCGCTTGCTCGTTCGTGACCGTTGCGGTCCTTGCCAGCGGCGCACGATGGGTTTCTATCTCGCAAATGTCTGAACAAGTTCGTATCCGGGCCTCGGCCGAACCTCGCGGTCGCGCCGCCGGGCACGGTGCGTGAACCCGACGTTCAAGACCGGCCGGTGGGAGAACCTTGCGTTTGGAACGATCCCGAAAGAGCGCGGCGACATGGATGGGCCAACGAGCGGGCGCCCGGCCCTTTCGGCGAACGAAGCGTGCGATCATATCGTGCGACCGGACGGCGCGGCGCGGGTCGCGTCCCCGTTCGTCACTTCCGGAGCGCTCCCCGTGACGGCCATCGTGCACCCGGACGGCCTGCCGACGCCGCTGCGGTACTGGTCGATGCTGGCGATCGCGCTCGGCATCACGATGGCGGTGCTCGACTCGTCCGTCGCCAACATCGCCCTGCCCACCATCGCCCGGCAACTGCACGCCACGCCGGCGACCTCGATCTGGGTCATCGGCGCGTACCAGCTGGCGCTCGTGGTCAGCGTCCTGCCGCTAGCCTCCCTCGGCGAACGCGTGGGATACCGGCGCGTGTACCAGGTCGGCCTGGTGGTCTTCATCGCCGGGTCGCTGGCCTGCGCCCTGTCGCATACCCTTCCCGGACTGGTGACCTCGCGCGTCGTGCAGGGGCTGGGTGCCTCCGGGATCCTGAGCGTGAACGGCGCCCTGGTGCGCTTCACCTATCCCAAAGCCTCGCTCGGCCGAGGCGTCGGCCTGAACGCCCTCGTCGTGTCCGCCGCCGCCGCACTCGGTCCAACCATCGCGTCCGCGATCCTGGCGCTCGGCTCGTGGGAATGGCTCTTCGCGATCAACGTGCCGATCGGCATCCTCAACATGGCGCTGGCGTCGCGCGCGCTGCCGTATTCCGACCTGTCGGAACGCCGTTTCGACTGGCGGAGCGCGGTGCTGAACGCGCTGGCCTTCGGTCTGTTCTTCGTCGGCGCGGACACGTTCGCCCACGGCGGGGGCGAGGGGCTCGTCGCGTCGTTCGAGGTCCTGGCGGCCGTGGTGGCGGGCTGGTTCGTCCTCCGGCGGGAGGCGGCGTCCGATCAGCCGCTGATCCCCGTCGACCTCATGCGCATCCCCGTGTTCGCCCTGTCGGTGGCGACCTCGGTCTGCTCCTTCGCCGCCCAGATGCTCGCCCTTCTCGCGCTGCCGTTCTACTACGAGACGGTGCTCCACCGCGACCAGGTGCAGACGGGCCTGCTGATGACGCCTTGGCCCGTGGCCCTGGGCCTGGCGGCGCCCCTGGCGGGCTGGCTGTCCGACCGCGTTCCCGCCGCGATCCTGGGCGGTGCCGGCTTGGTGGTGCTGGCGATCGGCCTGGCGCTGCTCGCGGTCATGCCGTCGCACGCCTCCACGCAGGATATCGTCTGGCGCATGGCGCTGTGCGGGCTGGGCTTCGCCTTCTTCCAGGCGCCCAACAACCGCACCCTGCTATCGGCGGCGCCAAGGCGTCGGGCGGGTGCGGCGGGCGGCATGCTCGCCACCGCGCGGTTCGTCGGGTTCAGCGTGGGCGCGACCCTGGCGGCCGTGCTGTTCCGCCTCGCGCCGGGCAACGCCGAGACGATCGACCTGCTTCTGGCCGCCGCTTTCGCGATCGTCGCGGCTTGTGCAAGCCTGCTGCGGCTTTCTGTACCGAAGCCGGCTTCGAGGTCGCCTCATTACCGCACGCCTTGAGCGGTCGCCGCGCCGTCCAGGCCTGGGTGTCGCTCGATGCGAGGGCCGACACCGCCGCGCCCGTACGTCGGCCGCTTCACTTGCAGATCAGGACCGCCATGCTGGCCGCGGTGGCGGCGGCCAGCGCCTTGAGTTCCGCCGTGGTCGCCGGATCGCCGGCGATAGCGGTCGCCTCCCGTTCGAGCCGTTCGTCGCAGGTGCAATTCGGTAAGGAACCGGTCCTGGTGCAGGCGTCGTGCCGCTTGCAGGCGGCGTCCAACGCGTCGATCGGCGCGAGGCCGGGTCGTCCGCCTATACCGCAAAAATTGCCGTGCAGGAGCAACGGGCCTCTGCGCAAGGCGTGCACGTTACCGGACGCCAGATCCCGGATCACCGCTCCCGCCTTCTTCAACGTTTCACCGGGCGTGTCGAGCCGGTTCGCGTCGGCGGCTGCCGGCGGTATGGAGGGTGGGGTCGCGACGATTGCGGGGGCGGCGCCCGAAGGCGCGAGCCCCGACGACGTGTCGTGAGGCAGGATCGTCGTCGTTTGCGCGGCCGACGCGCCGGTCAGGTACGCCGTCACCACCAGAGCGATCACCGCTCGGTGCCTTGCACCCGCTTGCATACCCTATCCAACGCCTCCGCATCGATTGACGGCTCGTGGATTATGAAAAAGTTGCAGCGGAAATGCGAGCGCGCGCGCGGCGGGTGCGAAGCCCAGGACGACCTCCCGTATTTGGAAATCGATACATCTGTATTCTTGCCGCGATGACCGGCAAGCAAGGCGCAGCCTCGTGAAATCTGCGCTCGACCGCAACCGTGCCCGGTTCCTTTTGATGGAACCGGGCTTCATCCTATCTCAGACAGGCGTCAGTTGCCGCCCGCCGCGCCGCCGCGACCAAAACCGCCCGAAGGGCCGCCGGTCGCTGACTGCTTCGTGTCAGGCGAAAGTTCCTGTGCATCGCCAGGCGCATTCTGGTTGGCGTTGGCCGCGTTGTTGATCGTGCTGCCCTGCTGAAGGAAGGGCGCGGTGCGGGTGTCCGCGTCGGCTGTCTGTGCGACACTCGGAAGGGCTGCGAAACTGGCGACGGCGGCTACGGTGACGAGAAGGAGACCTTTGATCTGCATGTGAGCAATCCTTGTGCGTTCGGAACAGGGAACATGTGGACGCCCTAGAGAAGTGCAATATTTCTGTGCAGCAAGGCAGCTATGCGTTCACAAACGTGTCAATTAGAGCAAATGCTGCGCATCGTTGTTGGGCCGGCTCGATCCGCTACGCAGGCGGGGCGTCTCACTGTCGCGCTTCGAGTCCGACCTCCATTCCTGCTCCCGGCTGCGTTATGCTCGGTGGAAAGGAGACGATGATGATCCACGAACTGTGCAGGTTTCAGCTCGCCGATCACACGGCGGATGTCATCGCCGTTCATCCCGGTTCCGTGAAAGCCGTTGTCCCCCTCAATGGTCGATACGGCCACGCCAAGTGCAGCATTTTGCTGTTAGGCGATACGGAGATGACGAGGCTGGAGGTCGTCGGTTCGGTCGAGGAAAGCGTTCGCACGTTGCAAGCTTCGGAAGAGGCGATGCGCGCCGATTGGGCTTGATGCGCCTCCGCAGGTGATCGGCCACGTCGTCCGCCTCATGCTGATCGTCGCCGGCGAGGGGGCGAAGGTCGTGAACCGGCGTCTTTGTTCGGCCGGAGGCGTCCGTGACCTGCTTGGCGCATCTTGCTCGCGACGCCGCTTACGCCGTCGACATCCGTGACGATCCTTGGCCTCGGCCCCTGCGGTTCCGGCTGAACACTGGGCTCGCCCTGGCCGGACGCTCCCACCTTCAGCCGTCCAGTTCGGCCACCCGCCTGAGGTACTTGCCGTAGCCCGACTTCCCGTAGCGCGTCGCGCTCCTCAGCAGGGTGTCCCGGTCGATGAACCCCTGGTGGAAGGCGATCTCCTCCAGGCAGCTCATCTTGAGGCCCTGCCGTCGCTCCAGGATCTCCACGAATTGCCCCGCCTCCGCAAGGCTGTCGTGCGTGCCGGTATCGAGCCAGGCGAAGCCGCGCCCCATGATCTCCACGCTGAGCGAGCCGCGTTCGAGGTAGACGCGGTTGACGTCCGTGATCTCGAGTTCGCCGCGTGCCGAGGGCGGGATGGCGGCGGCGATGTCGAGGACGTCGTTGTCGTAGAAGTAGAGGCCGGTGACGGCGAGGTTGGACTTCGGCGCGGCCGGCTTCTCCTCGATGGACAGAGCGCGGCCGCCCTCGCCCATCTCGACGACGCCGTATCGCTCGGGATCGGCGACGACGTAGCCGAAGACCGACGCGCCCCTTGTCCGGGCCGTGGCCGAGGCGAGCAGCTCGGGCAGGCCATGACCGTAGAAGATGTTGTCGCCCAGCACCAGGGCGACGCGGTCGCCGCCGACGAAGCCGCGCCCGATGATGAAGGCCTCGGCGAGGCCGTTCGGCTCAGGCTGCACGGCGTAGGACAGGCTGAGGCCGAGCGCCGAGCCGTCGCCGAGCAGCTGCTGGAACAAGGATTGGTCGTGCGGCGTGGTGATGATCAGGATGTCCCGGATGCCCGCCGTCATCAGCGTGCCGAGCGGGTAATAGATCATCGGCTTGTCATAGACCGGCAGCAGCTGCTTCGACAGCACGAGGGTCAGTGGGTAGAGCCGCGTGCCCGAGCCGCCGGCGAGTACGATGCCTTTCATGTCTTCTCCTTATCATCGCTTGGAGTTTAGGGCATCGGCCCGGTCGGCGATGCGCGGCGGTTCTCAGGAAAAGCGGATGCGTCGCGAAGGCGTCGGGCCGCGTCCACGGCGGAGTCCGAGGGCCGAGTCCGAGGGCCTGGATGCTTCGCCTCCGTCACATCTTTCCACACACCAGGCGCGCGACGATCTCCTCGACCCTGTCCGGCCAGGGCGCGGCGCGATATCCGTGGACGTCGGCGAAGCGCCGCGAGGCCAGCCGCGAGTTGGCGGGGCGCCGCGCCGGTGTCGGGTACTCGGCGGTTGTGATCGCCTCTACCGGTGGGTGACGGCCGGTGCGGGGTGCCTGCGCCCTCACGATCGCCTCCGCGAGACCGTGCCAGCTCGTGTCCCCGGTTCCAGCGAAATGAAAGGTGCCGTAGCCCTGCCCGCCATCGGCGAGGGTTCGATCGACCGCGAGGATGGCCTCCGCGATGTCGATCGTCGCGGTGGGGCAGCCGAGCTGGTCGCCGACGACGCGCAGCCGGTCGCGCTCGCCGGCGAGCCGCAGCATCGTCTTCAGGAAGTTGCTGCCGTAGGCGCCGTAGACCCAGGCGGTGCGCAGGATGACGTGCCGCCTCGCCGCCGCCCGCACCCTGGCCTCGCCCTCCGCCTTGGTGCGGCCGTAGACGCCGAGCGGCGCGATCGGATCGTCCTCCGTGTAGGGACCGGGCTTGCTGCCGTCGAAGACGTAATCGGTCGACAGGTGGAGCAGGGCCACGCCGGCCGCGTCCGCCGCCCGCGCCAGCACCGCCGGTCCCGTCGCATTGCCGGCTTCCGCCGCGTCCGGCTCGCTCTCCGCCCGGTCCACCGCCGTGTAGGCGGCGGCGTTGACGATCAGGCGCGGGCGCCTCGCCGCGAGGAGGGCGGTCACCGCTTCGGCGTCCGTGATGTCGGCCTCTACGCGCGTCACGCCGCTCGCCGGCACGTCCCGCGCGGCGGCGAGCGCCAGCAGTTCTTGGCCGACCTGCCCGGCGGCGCCGAAGACCAGAAGCGGGCCGCCGCTCACGCGACCGTCTGCCCGAGCCGCTCGCCCCGGTACACGCCCGAGCGGATGCGCTGCCACCAGCCGGGGTTGTCGAGGTACCAGCGCACGGTTCGGCGCAGGCCGGTCTCGAAGGTTTCCCGCGGCGTCCAGCCGAGTTCGCGCTTGATCTTGCTCGCGTCGATGGCGTAGCGCGCGTCGTGGCCGGGCCGGTCGGCGACGAAGGTGATGAGGGTCTCGCGCGGGCCGATCGCCCGACCGTCAATCGTCTTCCCGGGCGCCATCTCGTCGACGAGCGCGCAGATGGTGCGGACCACCTCCAGGTTGGTGCGCTCGTTCCAGCCGCCGACGTTGTAGCTGTCGCCGATCGCGCCACGCTCGGCGATCGTCACCAGGGCGCGCGCGTGATCCTCGACATAGAGCCAGTCGCGGATGTTCGCCCCGGCGCCGTAGACCGGCAGGGGCTTGCCCTCCAGCGCGTTGAGGATCACCAGCGGGATCAGCTTCTCGGGAAAGTGGTACGGCCCGTAGTTGTTGGAGCAGTTCGAGGCCACCGTCGGCAGCTTGTAGGTGTGGTGCCAGGCGCGCACCAAGTGGTCGGAGCCGGCCTTGGTGGCGGAGTAGGGCGAGTTCGGCTGGTAGGGGCTGTCCTCGTGGAAGAAGTCATCCGCGCCGAGCGAGCCGAACACCTCGTCGGTCGACACGTGATGGAAGCGGAAGCGCGCCTTGGCTTCGCCCGCGAGCCCCATCCAATGCCGGCGCGCCGCCTCCAGCAGCACGAAGGTGCCGACCACGTTGGTGTGGACGAAGGCGCCCGGACCGTCGATCGAGCGGTCGACGTGGCTCTCGGCGGCGAGATGCATGATCACGTCCGGCATGGTCGCCTCGACCACGCGGCGCACCGCGTCGGCGTCGCAGATGTCGACTTGGTGGAGCCGGTGGCGCGGGTCGTCCTTCACGGGATCGAGGTTGTCGAGGTTGCCGGCATAGGTCAGCTTGTCGATCACGTCGACGTGGTGCGGCGTGTCGGCGAGGAGGTGGCGCACCACCGCCGAGCCGATGAAGCCGGCGCCGCCGGTAACGATGAAACGGAGCGTCATCGTGGGCCTTTCCCCTCCCGAACCGCGCGAGGGCGTTAGAATGCCAGGGACGACGCGACGTCCTTCAGGAAAGGGAGCGCGGCGTCCTTGTCCGACACGAGGATCTCGTCGACCGGCCAGCGGATCGCGATGTCGGGGTCGTCCCAGCGCACGCCGCCCTCCGCGCCCCTGTTATAGAAGCCGTCGACCTTGTAGGCGACCACCGTGTCGGGTTCCAGCGTGCAGAAGGCGTGCGCGAAGCCGACGGGGATGAACAGCTGCTCGCCGCCGTCGGCCGTGAGGTTGGCCCCGCACCATCGGCCGTAGCCGGCGCTGCCCTGGCGCAGGTCGACGGCGACGTCGAAGACCGATCCGGCCAGCACGCGCACCAGCTTGGCCTGCGGCTCCGGCGCCAGCTGGAAGTGCAGCCCCCGGATGGTGCCGCGCTGGCGCGACAGCGACTGGTTGTCCTGCACGAACGTGTTGGCGATGCCGGCCTCGATGAAGTCGCGCCGGTTGTACGTCTCGACGAAGAAGCCGCGCGCGTCCGCGAGCCGGCGCGGGGTCACGAGGAGCACGTCGGCGATGGCGAGCGACTTGACGGCGGGGGCCAGGCGGATGTCCTTCGGTTGCGACCTTTTGCCGAAGCGATAGCTGACTGAGCGACTTCGGGCAAGGCGAGCCGTGCGCGCTGGCCTGAACGACGGCCGTTCGGACGCGCGCGCCGCGGCGCCTTTCCACGGCCCGGCGCGACGTGGAAGCGGGGCAGAAGGAAGATCGCCGGAGGAGGGTGGGAGGGCGGACCGACCCGAGCGGTCAGGTTCGCGACGCCGCGAGGTTCGCGGTTGTGGCGCGGGCGGTGTCGATCTTGGTGCGTCGTCCAAGGTTCAAACGGGACGAGGCACGCTTCGCTGCGCCGCCAAAAAGGGGGGATTGCGCCGCCCCTTCGCCCGCCATACAGCAGCGGCTTGGCAGCAAGTCGGCTCGCGGGAGTGAATGGGAATGCGGGTGGCCATCACCGGCGCCGCCGGTTTCCTGGGGCGCCGATTGATCCGGGTCCTGCTCGAACGGGGCACACTCGCGGATCACGCCGGTTGTCCCGCTTCCATCGAACGGATCACCGCCTTCGACCTCGTCGAGCCGACCGGGTTGCCCGACGATAACCGGGTCGTGCCGATGACCGGCGACATCGCCGATCCCGCGACCCTGGCGGCGCTGATCGACAGGGGCACGGATACGGTGTTCCACTTGGCGGCGGTCGTCTCGGGGGAGGCGGAGGAGGACTTCGACCTCGGCATGCGGGTGAACGTCGACGCCACGCGCGCCGTGCTGGAGCGGGTCCGCGCCGTCGGGCGCGGCGCCAAGCTGCTGATGACCAGCTCGGTCGCGGTCTTCGGCGGCGCGCTGCCCGAAACGGTCCCCGATAGCCAGGTGTGGCAGCCGGCGAGCTCCTACGGCACGCAGAAGGCGATCAACGACCTCCTGCTCGCCGACTACAGCCGCCGCGGCTGGGTCGACGGCCGCAGCCTGCGCATGCCGACGATCGTGGTGCGACCGGGCAAGCCGAACCGCGCGGCGTCGAGCTTCGCCAGCGGCATCATCCGCGAGCCGGTCAACGGGTTGGACGCCGCCTGTCCGGTGGCGCCCGAAACCAGGCTGTGGCTGATGTCGCCGGACCGGGCGATCGGCAACATGGTGCACGGGCACGAGCTGCCGGCCGACGCGCTCGGCGAGGGCAGGGTCATCAACATGCCCGGCCTGTCGATCACGGTGGCGGCCATGCTCGACGCCCTGCGCCGCGTCTGCGGCGACGCCGTCGCGGACCGCGTGCACGTGGCGCGCGACCCGGCGGTCGAGCGGATCGTGAACTCCTGGCCCGGCAACTTCAGCGCCGATCATGCCCGACGCCTCGGCTTCGCCGCCGACGAGGACTTCGACGGCGTGATCCGCGCCTTCGTGCGGGACATGCGGCAGGGTGCACGATCATGACGCGGGGCGCGCCCTTGCTCGGCTGCATCGCCGACGATTTCACCGGAGCGACCGACCTCGCCAACATGCTGACGCGGGGCGGCATGCGCACGGTGCAGACGATTGGCGTGCCGGCTGGCGACCTACCCGAGGCGGTGGACGCCATCGTGGTGGCGCTGAAGTCGCGCACGATTGCTCCCGCGAGCGCGGTGGAGCAGTCGCTCGGCGCGCTACGCTGGCTGCGGGGGCAGGGCTGCGAGCGCTTCTACTTCAAGTATTGCTCCACCTTCGACTCCACCGACGCCGGCAACATCGGCCCCGTCGCCGAGGCGCTGATGGCGGACTTGGTCTGCGACTTCACCCTCGCGTGCCCGGCGTTTCCGGAAGCGGCGCGCACCGTCTTCCGCGGCCACCTCTTCGTGGGCGACCGGCTGCTCAGCGAGTCCGGCATGCGCGACCATCCGCTGACGCCGATGCGCGATCCCGACCTGGTGCGCGTTCTCCAGCGGCAGAGTTCCGGCACCGTCGGTCTGCTGCGCTACGACACGATCGCGCGCGGGGCCGAGGCCGCGCGGGTGGCCCTCGGCGACCTCGCGGCCACCGGCGTGCGGCTGGCGATCGCGGACGCGATCTCCGACGACGACCTCCTGGCGCTGGGACGCGCCACCCTCGACCTCAAGCTGCTGACCGGAGGCTCCGGCCTCGGCCTCGGCATCGCCGGCGCGCTGCGCGAGGCCGGTCGTCTCGCGAGGGCGGCTGACGCGGCGGCGCTGCCGGCGGTGGGCGGCCGCTCCGCCGTACTCGCCGGCAGTTGCTCGCAGGCCACCAACGCCCAGGTCGCCCGCTGGTGCGCCTCCCACGCCGCGTTCCGCATCGATCCGCTGCGCCTCGCCGCCGGCGAGCCGGTCGTTGCCGACGCGCTGGCCTTCGCGCGGGAGAGGCTGGCGGAGGGACCCGTGCTCATCTACGCGACCGCCGCGCCAGACGCGGTGCGCGAGGCGCAGACGGCGCTCGGCACCAACGAGGCCGGCGAACTCGTCGAGCGCGCCATGGCGGAAGCGGCGCGCGGGTTGCACGCGGCCGGCGTGCGCCGTCTGGTGGTGGCGGGCGGCGAAACGTCCGGCGCCGTGGTGCAGGCGCTGGGCGTCTCGGCGCTCCGCATTGGCCGGCAGATCGATCCCGGCGTGCCCTGGACGGTGACGATCGGGGAGGAGCCGATGGCGCTTGCCCTGAAGTCCGGCAATTTCGGCGGCGAGGATTTCTTCATCAGGGCGCTGCGACAGCTGGAGGTGCCGCCCGATGTCTGACGAAGCGCTCCTGCGCGAGGAAATCTGCCGGGTCGGCACCAGCCTCTACGCGCGCGGCTACACCGTGGGCACGGCCGGCAACATCAGCGCCCGGCTCGGCGATGGCTGGCTGATCACGCCCACCGACGCCTGCCTCGGCGTGCTCGACCCGGCCGCCATCGCCAAGGTCGGCCCGGACGGCGCGTGGGTGTCGGGCGACAGGCCGTCCAAGACGCTGCTGCTGCACCGCGCGGTCTACGACACCGATCCGGCCATGCGGGCGGTGGTCCACACGCACTCCACCAACCTCGTCGCGCTCACGCTGGCCGGCGTGTGGCGGGACGACGACGTGCTGCCGCCCCTCACCCCCTACCAGGTCATGAAGGTCGGCCACGTGCCGCTCATCCGCTACCGCCGCCCCGGCGACCCGGCCGTGGCGGAGCGGGTGCGCGCCGTGGCGGGGCAGGTGCGCGCCGTGCTGCTGGAGCGGTTGGGGCCGGTCGTGTGGGGCGCGACGCCCTCGCAAGCCTCCTACGCGCTGGAGGAACTGGAGGAGACGGCGAAGCTGTGGCTCGGCCAGTCGCCCAAGCCGCAGCCGCTGGACAAGGCCGCCATCGCCGAGCTGCGCGCCACCTTCGGTGCCCGCTGGTAGCTGGGGAAAGGGGACGCCATGCCGGCCTTCGCCGCCAACCTGACCATGCAATATGGCGAGTACGCCTTCCTCGACCGGTTCGCCGCCGCCGCCGCCGACGGCTTCAAGGGTGTGGAGATCCTCTTCCCCTACGAGGCGCCGGCGGCGGAGATCCGCAGCCGGCTGCGCGACCATGACCTCACGCTCGCCCTCTTCAACGCGCCGCCCGGCGACTGGGCGGCCGGCGAGCGCGGCATGGCGGCGATCCCCGGCCGCGAGGAGGAGTTCCGCCGTGGCATCGACCTCGCGCTGTCCTACGCGAGCGTGCTCGGCAACACCCGCCTGCACGTGATGGCCGGTGTCAGCGTGCCGGGGGAGGATCCGGCGCGGCTGCGCGCCACCTTCGTCGCGAACCTGGCCCACGCCGCGCGGCAGGCGGCGGCGCACGGGATCACGGTGGTGGTCGAGCCGATCAACACGCGCGACATGCCGGGGTACTTCATCAGCCGCCAGGAGGAGGGCGCCGCCGTGTGCCGCGAGGTCGGGGGCGGGGTGAAGCTGCAGTTCGATCTCTACCACGCCCAGATCATGCAAGGCGATCTCGCCGCGAGGCTGCGCGCGCTGATCGGCGTGGTGGGCCACGTGCAGGTCGCCGGCGTGCCGGACCGCCACGAGCCGGACGAGGGCGAGGTGAACTACCCCTACCTGTTCGCCCTGCTGGACGAGCTGGCGTACCCGGGCTGGGTCGGCTGCGAGTACCGGCCGAAGGCGGGCACCAGCGCCGGGCTCGGCTGGATGCGACCCTGGCGCGGGCGCGCCGCCGCGACGCCCTGATGCGCCGGCGGCGGCGCGTGAGGCTCAGCCTAGCGCCGGGGTCGGCACCGGGCGCCCGGCGAAATGGGCGCGGAGGTTGTCGAGCAGCAGGGTGATGGTCGCCTGGATGGCGTCCGGCGAGCGCCCGGCCATGTGCGGCGTCAGCAGGACGTCGGGATGGTCGCGGAGCGCTTGCGGCACGGCGGGTTCCTCCTCAAACACGTCGAGCGCCGCGCCGGCCAAGCGCCCGTCCTGGAGCGCGGCCACCAGGGCAGCCGTGTCGACGACGCTGCCCCGGCCGACGTTCACCAGGAAGCCGTCCGGCCCGAGGCAGGCCAGGACCTCGGCATCGACCATGTGCCGGGTCTCCGCGCCGCCGGGCACGACGACCACCAGGATGTCGGCCCATCGCGCCAGCGCCCTCACGTCGGGCATGAACGGCAAGTCGCTGTCCTCGCGGCGTCGACGGGCGCAATAGGCGACCGCCATGTCGAAGGCGCCGGCGCGGCGCGCGATCCGCGTCGCGATCTGGCCGAAGCCCAGGAGACCGAGCCGGCGGCCGCCGGCGGCCGGACGCAT
This sequence comes from uncultured Beijerinckiaceae bacterium, assembly GCA_964244495.1. GTDB lineage: Bacteria > Pseudomonadota > Alphaproteobacteria > Rhizobiales > Beijerinckiaceae > RH-AL1. The sequence goes on along the minus strand of CAXTIU010000007.1, from coordinate 28,628 downwards.
CGCGTTGCGCTCGCGCCAGCCGCCGGCCCGGATCACGGCGGTGTTGCCGGCCACGTCGCGCAGCAGCGCCAGCAGCAGCGCCATCGCGTGGTCGGCGACGCAGTCGGCGTTGGTGCCCGGGCCGTGCGTCACCTCGATGCCCCGCGCGCGGGCGGCGGCCATGTCCACGCCCTCGTAGCCGACGCCCTGCGCGCAGATGATCTCCAGGCGCGGGAGGGCCGCGATCAGCTCGGCCGAGATCGGCGTCACGCCGTTCGTCACGATGGCGCGGATCGCCTCGCCATGGCGCCGCGCCACGGCGGCCCGCGCCGCCTCGCTCGTCGCGACGTGGACGGTATGGGCGTCCTCGAGCCGGGCGCGGTCGTGCCGTGGCCAGTCGAGGGCGAGCAGGAGGTCCGGTTTCATCGTGTCGCCTTCCGCGCCGTGCCATCGCGGGCGCGACGCCGCCCGGCAAAAGGCGTGCTAGGAGACCGCGTCGCGTCGTGGACGCGGTCGGATGCTGCGACCGCCCTCATCGCGCCCGCTCTTCTCCGAGAAGGCGCCGCGCGTTCGGGCTGATGCTCCGGGGGCGCGGTCCGACCGACGCGCCGGACGGCCGCGAATCTTCGCGACGCACACATTCTCGCGTCAGCTGCGTCATGCGTCAGGCTTTCGGAGGATCGCGGTCACGTCGGTTGGAGCCACCTAGGTAGAAATACCTTAAGCCAAGCCCTTCTCGACCGCAAGCCCCGGGGCGAGGTCGGCCCCACCATGACGATACCGGTCCGCGTCCATGAGGCGTGCCGTGGACCGTTCGCTTCAGGTGGTCGGGACACCTTCGCCCACCGGCGCGCCGACGACGCGCGGCATCCGTCGCGCCGACCGGCGGGACACGAAGACCGCCGCCAGGCTCACGAGCGCCGCGAACGACAGCCACAGGGCGGGCGACGCGCGATCGCCCGTCGCCTTGATGAGGGCGGTCGACATGAAGGGCGTGAACCCGCCGAACACCGCCGTCGCCAGGCTGAACGCGAGCGAGAAACCGGAAGTGCGGATGCGCAGCGGCATGATCTCCGTCAACAACGGGATCATGGCGCCGTTGTAGAGCCCGAAATAAGCGGAGAACAACAGCTCCACCGCCAGGAGCTTGGGGAAGCTGGGGGCATCCACCAGCCAGAGCAGGGCGGGGTAGGCGGTCAGCAGCGTGCAGACGGGGACGAGCAGCAGGAGGGGATAGCGCCCGACCCGATCGGAGATCGCCCCGCCCACCGGAAGCCAGATGAAGTTGCCGAGGCCGACGCAGAGGGTCACCATCAACACGCCGATGTTGCCGAGGTGCAGGGCCTCGCGCCCGTAGGTCGGCGTGTAGGCGGTGATGAGGTAGAAGGTCGTCGTCGTCAGGACGGACAAACCCATGCCGACCAGCACGATGCGCCAATGGCCGGCGAGCATGGCGAGGACCTCGCGCACCGTGTGCGCCTTGTGTTCCATCTGCTTGAAGGTCTCGGTTTCCTCCAGCGAGCCGCGCAGCCACAGGATCAACGGGATGATGGCGCAGCCGATCAGGAGCGGCAGCCGCCAACCGAAACCGGCCATCTGAGCGGGGGTCAACGTGCTGGACAGGGCCACGCCGATGAGCGCGGCGATGATGACGGCGACCTGCTGGCTACTCGATTGCCACGCGGTGTAGAACCCGCGGCGACCCGGCGTCGCGATCTCGGCGAGGTAGACGGAGACGCCGCCGAGTTCGGCACCCGCCGAGAAGCCCTGCAGCAGGCGTCCGGCCACGACGATGAGCGGCGCGGCGACGCCGATGCTGGCGTAGCCCGGCGTCACCGCGATGCTGAGGGTGCCGACCGCCATCAGCCCCAGCGTCACCATGAGCCCGGTCCGGCGTCCGGCGCGGTCGATGAAGGCGCCGAGGAAGATGGCGCCGAGCGGACGCATCAGGAAGCCGACCCCGAAGGTCGCGAAGGAAAGCATCAACGAAGCGAAGACGTCGTCGAGGGGAAAGAAGACCTTCGCTATGTAGGAGGCGTAATAACCGTAGATGAAGAAATCGTATTGTTCGAGGAAGTTGCCGCTCGCCACGCGGAGCACCGCCCCGATCTTCTTGCGTCGCTCGGCAGGGGTCATCATGGACATCGCTTCCTCCGGATCTCCGCCATCGATGTCGGCTCGATCGGCGTGACGGCGCGGTCGGCGCGACGGGTTCGGGATGTCGCGCGCCACGACGTTCCGATCGCGAGCGAGATCCCGAACCCGGCACGAGACGGGCCGCGAACGACCCTGCTGTAAGACATCGCCGGGGGAAATGCCAAGACCGGTCGAAGGCCGGAATCGCGCGGGAGGCGAGACCCGTACCGGGCGAAAGCGAGGCCGCCGTGGGGCGCGTGCCGGGCCGCGCCTCACCGCCCACCCGTCAGATGTTCTCCTTCGCGGACAGGTCCTCGTCGAGCAGGGCGGGCGACGGCTCGTCCAATGAGCGGAGGTCGCGAAGGGCCGGGAACAGGAAGGCCCAGAGGAGCGCGACGAGGACCGTGCCGACGCCGCCGATCAGGACGGCGGGAACCGTGCCGAACAAGGCCGCCGTCGCGCCCGACTCGAACTCGCCCAGCTGGTTGGAGGTGCCGACGAAGAGGGAATTGAGCGCGCTGACCCGTCCGAGCATCTCCGGCGGCGTGCGCAGCTGGACGAGCGACTGGCGGACCACCACGCTCATCGTGTCGGAGGCACCAAGCACGCAGAGCGCGAGCAGCGACAGGGGCATGCTGCGCGACAGGCCGAACACGATCGTCGCGAGGCCGAACAATCCGACGCCCGACAGCATCGTCAGGCCGGCGGCCGTGCGCATGGGGTGGCGCGCCAGGACCAGGGAGGCGCAAAGGGCGCCCACCGCGGGTGCGGAGCGCAGCAGCCCCAGCCCCCAGGGCCCGGTGCCGAGGATCGTGTGCGCGAAGATCGGCAGCAGGGCCGTCGCCCCGCCCAGCAGCACCGCGACGAGGTCCAGCGACAGCGCGCCGAGGATGATCGGGTTGCGCCCGACGAAGGCGATGCCGGAGAACAGCGAGCGCATGTCGAGCCGCGCCGGCGGCCGTCCCCGCCGTTCGGCCCGGTCGCGCCCGGTCCGGTTCGCCCCGGTCCACATGGGCTCGTCCCGCGCCGTGTCGACTTGGATCGACGCCAGGAGCAGGGAGGCGCTCAGCGCCGCGAGGGCGACGAAGGCGTAGACCGCGCCGGGCGCGAGCGCGTACAGCACGCCGCCGAGGGACGGCCCGAGGATCTGCGCCGTCTGGTTGGCCGAGGACGACGCGGCCGTCGCCTGACGCAGGATCTGTCGTGGCACCACGGCGGGCAGCAGCGCCATGGTCGAGGGGGCCTCGAAAGCGCGGGCGGCGCCGAGGATGGCGACCAGCACGAAGATCATGTCCCGCGACAGCCAGCCCCTCCAGCTGCCGAGGGCGAAGGCGAGCGACACCGCCGCCATCGTCACCTGGCAGACGCGCATGATCGCGCGCCGATCGACCCGGTCCGCCACGGGACCGACCACCAGCGTGAGCGCCACCATCGGCAGGAACTGCGCCAGACCCACCAGCCCGAGGTCGAAGGCGCTGCCGGTGATCGCGTACATGGTCCAGCCGATCGCGACCCCCAGCATCTGGAACGACATGGAAGAGGCGGTGCGGACGAACCAGAACGCGCGGAAAGAGCGATGTCGGAACGGCGTTTCGGTCGCCAAGCGATGGATCTCCGATGGGTGAAGGGAAGCGGCTGCCGGATCGCCGGGAGCAGAAGCCGTGATCGTCGCCTTGGCAAGCCTTCGATGGCTCGTCACGCATGGCACCTGACTTCCCGCCCTCGTGGGGGCTGGCGAGGGCGGTGGCGTCGCGCGGAGATCGGGGAAGGGCCGTGGGGATCGGCGCCCGGTCGGGACGGGTCGACGGCCATATGCCTCGGTCGCGAACCCCCGGCTCGACGGCCGGAACGCGCGTCCCGCCGGGGGCGCTAGCCCTTCGATCCTCGCGCGCTCGCCCAGTCGTCGCGCTGACGGCGGAACGGCAGCGCGAGCGCCGGCCGCAGCGCCACCTCGGCCGGCTCGCGGTAGGCCGGCACGCCAATCGCGATGTCGGCCTGGTCGACGTCGAGCCGGAAGGTGCGGTGGAGGTGGTCCCACCAGCTGAGCCCGCTCGACCAGTTCGCGTTCGTATGGCCCTCCACGGCGGAATGGTGGATGCCGTGCATCCGCGGCGTCGTGATCACGCGGGCGAGGCGCCGCTCCCAGCGCTCCGGCAGCCGCGTGTTGGAATGGTGGAACAGGATCGACAGGAAGAAGAACCCCCGCCACAGCCGGACCCCGCGCGGCGACAGGCCGATCAGCGCCACCTGCGCGAAGCGCCACGGCGCGGACACGACCATGTCGAGCGCGTGGAAGCGCAGCGCGGTGGAAGCATCCATGTCGAGGTCGACGTGGTGGACGAGGTGGAGCCGCCACAGCGCCGGCACCTTGTGGGTCAGCACGTGCCAGAGATAGAAGGTGTAATCCATCAACACGACGCCGAGCCCGTCGCGCGCCCAGTCCGGCAGCGGCAGGCGCTGCACGAGGCCGCGCCGGCGCGAGGCGGCGCGGCGCGCCAGCGGCTCGACGACCGGCGTCTCCGCGAGGCCGATGGCGAGCGAGGCGGCGAGCCCAAGCGCGAGGTTCGTCAGGTGGCGGCGCGGCTCGGCCTGCGTCCGCCGCCTGAGCGGGCGCCGGCGCTCGGCGACGAGGATGGCGAGGGCGCCGGCGACCATCGCGGCGGTGGTCGCGACCTCGAGCGCGCCGGTCGAGCGGGCCGAGGGTCGTAGGCTCTCGTCAGGTCCACGCATGGGCACGAGGTGTCGTCGCGGCGCTTCGGCGTCAAGGGCGGTCCCCTGCTGCAAGCGGCCGCGCGATCGCGTAGGAGGAACGCATGCCGCGATCCTCGACCCCACCGGCGACCCCTGGCCTTCGCGACGCGGGGATCGCGATCGTCATCCCCATGCTGAACGAGGCGGCCACGCTGCCGCGCCTCATCCGCAACCTCGCCGCGCTCCACCCGCCGCCGGCCGAGGTCATCGCCGTCGACGGCGGCAGCACCGACGGCGGCGTCGCGCTGGCGCAGGCCGGCGGCCTGCGCGTGATCCCTTTCGCCACGCGCGGGCGCCCGGCCCAGATCAACCACGGTGTCCGCGAGGCGAGCGCGCCGCTGGTGATGGTGCTCCACGCCGACACGGTGCTGCCGGACGACGCGATGAGCGTGGTCGCCGCGGCGCTCGCCGACCCCCGCGTCGCGCTGGCCGGGTTCACGGCGATCATCTGCGGCGCGGAAACGGTGCGCTGGGGGACGACGTTCCACAACTGGATCAAGACCTGGTACGTGCCGCTGCTGTTCCGGCCGCATCTCTTCCTCCAGGGAGCGCGGCTGCTGTTCGGCGACCACGCGATGTTCTTCCGCCGCGCCGACTTCCTCGCGGTGGGCGGTTGCGACGAGACCCTCACCGTGATGGAGGACGCCGACCTGTGCCAGCGCCTCGTCCGGCGCGGGCGCGTCCGCCTCGTCAACCGCCTGGTGATGACCTCCGACCGGCGGGTCGCCGCCTGGGGCGGGCTGAGGGCGAACTGGATCTACCTCTACGTCGGCGTGCGCTGGGGCCTTGGCCTGCGCAAGCGCATCGAGCGGCACTACCCGGACGTCAGGTGACGGGGTCGGCGAGGACGGGGTCGCGGCGCAGGTAGCCGGCGGCGCAGGCGTGCCCGATCATGCGCTGGAGGAACGCCACGTCCACCGGCGGCGCGACGCGGCCGGACAGCGCGGCCAGGTTGGCGGTGACGAAGCGCGGGTCGCGGGTGAGGTAGCCGGCGTAGAGCGCCAGCACCTCGTGGCGGGCCGTGCTGCGTCCGCCCGTCCCGGCGCCCCGCGCGCCGGCCTCGTCCGGACGGACGAGGCGCGGCGCGTGCAGGCCGGCGAAGGCGGTGGTGCACAGCGTCGCGACCGGCATGGGCGCGCCCGAGGCGAGGTGGACCACCCGGCCCCGCGCGGCCTCGAAGCGCTCGACGAGGTCGACGAGCCCGCCGACGACGTGGTCGATCGGCACGAGGTCCAGCGTCGCGCCCGGCTCCACCGGCAGCGCGCGGATGCGGCCGGCGCCGACCAGGCGCATCAGGCCGTACAGGTCGTCGAAACGCGAGATCGCGCCGTCGCGCCAGCGCCCCACCACGATCGAGGGACGGGCGATCACCGCCGGCAGGCCGGCGGCGGCGACCCGCCGCTCGCCCTCGATCTTGCTCGCCTCGTAGGGGTTGGTGCCGGTCCCCTCCGACGCCGCCTCGGCGATGGCCCCGGAGCGCGCGCCGCAGACGTAGGCGGTGCTGACGTGGACGAGGCCCGGAGCCGGATCCGCGCGCGCGAGCAGGTCGAGCAGGTTCTGCGTGCCCTGGACGTTGACCGCCTCGTGCCGCCCGGTCCCCAGGCCCGTGTCGGCGGCGCAATGCACGACCCTGTCGCATCCCGCCAGGATCGCGGGGGCCTCCGCACCCAGGCCGAGGTCGCGCCGCGTGACATCGCCTCGGAGCAGCGCGACGCGCTCCGTCACGCTCGTTCCGTCGCTGCGGATCACGCACGCGCGGCGGTGCACCATCGCGACGACCCTGTGGCCCCGCTCCGCCAGCGCGCCGCAGAGTTCGCCGCCGATGAGGCCCGCCGCTCCGGTGACGAGGACCGTGAGTGGCGCGCCCATCAGCAGCAGGACGCGGCGGCGGGCTTGCCCGCGTCCGACCGATCGAACGGCAGGCCGCCCCCGCAGCCCGCGAAGATCCCGTAATGGCGGGAGAAATCGCCGAGGAACTCGAAGGCGGGCGCGAAACGCGTCTCGGCCAGCATGCGCCAAGTGTTGCCGCACACCGGGAACACGCGTCCCGCCTCGATCAGGTGGTGCTTGTCGAGGGCGAACGTGTCGGTCCCCTCGCTCCGTTCGCCGGTCGCCGCGCGGCCGCGGTAGCGCACCGCTTGACCGTAGTCCTCGCACTCGGCGTCGAGGCCGTCGAGCTTGAACAGCCGCCACGTCGCGGAGAAGAACGCCGCGCCGGCGACCTTCGCCGCGATGGCCGGGTCGGAGACGGCGAGCGGCCGGTCGGACACGAGGCGCGGGTCGGCGAAGCCGGACGCCTTGGCGAGCGCGACGAAGTCGCCCCAGTACGAGGCCCCGGCGAGGCATTCGCCGTGCAGCACGGGATCGTCGCGCCAGGCGGCCGGGAGCCGGCGGTCGGCGTAGACGTCGGAGAAGTACATTTCGCCGCCCGGCTTCAGCAGGCGGTGGACGGCGCGAAACACGGCGCCCTTGTCGGCGACGAGGTTGATCACGCAGTTCGAGACGACCACGTCGAAGGTGGCCGGCGCCAGCGGCAGGGCGTCGAGCCGCTCGATGTCGCCCTCGTGAAAGCTCACGTTGGCGTAGCCGAAGCGCTCGGCGTGCCACGCGCGGTGCGCCTCGGCGACGGCCAGCTGCTGCGCGGTGGCGTCGACGCCCACGACCGCGCCGTTCGCCCCGACCAGCTGCGCCAGCACGTAGGCGTCCTGTCCCGCGCCCGAACCGAGGTCGAGGATGGTCGCGCCGCCGATCATCGCGGGGGCGACGAGGCCGCAGCCGTAGTAGCGGGCCTTGACGCTCGGGTGGACGTTGGCGAGCGCGGCGGCGAAGGCCGGCGAGGGCCGCTCAACCGTGCGACAGGCGTCCGTCCGCAGGTCGCCCGAGCCCTGGAGGACGTTGCCGTAGTAATCGCGGCTGTTCTCGATGTTCATCGCGCCTCCATCCGTTCGGCCTTAACCGCGCCATCGCCATGTCGTTGCTGCCGGCACGGCCCTTGTCCGGGGAGAGAATGTGACGTGGACGCATGATGTGGTGGTGATCGGCGCCGGCGCGGCCGGGTTGACCGTCGCCGGCGGGCTCGGCCGGCTCGGCTTGGCGGTGGCGCTGGTCGAGGCGGACCGCATGGGCGGCGAGTGCCTCAACAGCGGCTGCGTGCCCTCCAAGGCGCTGATCGCCTGCGCCCGGCGCGCGCAGGCCGTGCGCGACGCCGGGCGCTTCGGTGTCCGCGTCGCCGCGCCGGAGATCGACTGGGGAAGCGTCCGAGCCCACGTGCGCGGCGCGGTCGCCGCCATAGCGCCGCACGACGCGGCCGAGCGTTTCGAGGCCTGGGGCGTCGACGTGGTGCGGGGCCACGCCCGTTTCGTCGCGCCGCGCGGGCTCGATGTCGCCGGTCGTCGGCTCGGCGCGCCGCGCATCGTGCTGGCAACCGGATCGCGCCCGGGGCTGCCGCCGCTCGACGGCCTCACCGCCGTGCCGTACCTCACCAACGAAACCCTGTTCGACCTCGACGAGCGCCCGCGCCGCCTTCTCGTGCTGGGCGGCGGCCCGATCGGCTGCGAGATGGCGCAGGCGTTCCAGCGTCTCGGCAGCGACGTCGCGCTGGTCGAGATGGAACGCCTGCTGCCGGGCAGCGACGCGGAAGCGGGGACGATCGTCGCCACCCGGCTGCGTGCGGAAGGCGTGGCCGTCTTCGAGGCGGCGCGCGCGGTCGGCGTCGAGGGTCGGGCCGGGGCGATCCGCCTGACGCTCGCCGACGGGCAGGCGCTGGACGGCAGCCACCTGCTCGTCGCCACCGGCCGCGTGGCGAACGTCGGCACCCTTTGCCTCGACGTGCCGGGCGTCACGGTCGGCGACGACGGGATCATCGTGGACCGGCACGGGCGCACGAGCGCGCGCGGCATCTACGCCATCGGCGACTGCCGCGCCGGACCCCGCTTCACCCACGCGGCCGCTCACGAGGGCGCGCGGCTGGTGACGCGGCTGGGCTTCGGGGTGCCGGCCCCCACCGATCGCGCCGCCCTGCCGCGCGTGACCTACACCGACCCGGCGGTGGCCGAGGTCGGCGTCGGTGAGGCCGAGGCCCGTCTGACACCTGGGCGCGTCGCGGTGTCCCGCGAGCCCTTCGCCGACAACGACCGCGCGGTGGCGGACGGCGACACCGCCGGCTTCGCCAAGGTCGTGCGCCGCGACGGCCGACCGGTCGGCGCCGCGATCGTCGGGGCCGGCGCGGACGAGCTTCTCCTGCCGTGGACACTGGCGGTCGGCCGCACCAGGCCGACGCTCTGGGCGCTGTCCGGCCTGATGCTCCCCTATCCGACGCGGGGCGAGATCGCCAAGGCGGTCGCCTTCGCCGCCTTCGAGCCCCGCATCTTCTCGGCACGCGCCCGCGCCTGGGCCGCGACGCTGGCGCGATTGCGCCGCCTCGGACTTTGACGGACACGTCTCGGATGACCGTGCTCAAGCCCCGACGCGCCTCCTCGCCGTTCGTCCGAAGCGACGTGCCCGGCCTGGCGCCGGGCAAGTTCGCCGACCCCGCGGTGACCGCCGACGGCTCGCCGCGCGCCCACGTCACGCTGCGCGCGCTCGAAACGCTGTGGTTCAACACCGGCACGCTGTGCAACCTCGCCTGCGCCAACTGCTACATCGAGAGCACGCCGCGCAACGACGCGCTCGCCTTCCTCGCGGCGGCGGAGGTGACGGCCGTCCTCGACGAGGTCGCCGGCGCCGGCTGGCCCACGCGCACGATCGGCTTCACCGGCGGCGAGCCGTTCCTCAACCGCGACCTCGTCGCCATGCTCGGCGACGCCCTGGGGCGCGGCCACGACGCGCTCGTCCTCACCAATGCGATGCGCCCGATGCGTCGGGTCGGGCCGGCGCTTCTCGACCTGCGGGCGCGCTTCGGCGACCGGCTCGCGCTGCGCGTCAGCCTCGACCACCACACGCCGGCCGTGCACGAGGCGGAGCGCGGACCAGCGACCTGGAAGCCGGCCCTCGACGGCCTCCTTTGGCTCGCGCACCACGGCTTTCACGTCGCCGTCGCCGGACGCCGCCTCGCCGCCGAGACCGAGGCGCAAGCCCGCGCCGGATACGCCGGTTTGTTCGCCGCCCACCGCGTCGGCCTGGACGCCGCCGATCCCGCCGGCTTGGTGCTGTTTCCCGAGATGGAGGCCGGTGCCGACGTGCCGGAGGTCACGGACGCCTGCTGGAGCCTGCTGGGCATCGCGCCCGACGCGCCGATGTGCGCCTCGAGCCGGATGGTCGTGAAGCGCCGAGGCGCCGCGCGTCCCCACGTCGTCGCCTGCACGCTGATCCCGTACGATTCCCGCTTCGATCTCGGTCCCAGCCTGTCGGACGCGCCGCGACAGGTGGCGCTGAACCATCCGCATTGCGCCCGCTTCTGCGTGCTGGGCGGCGCCAGCTGCGGTTGAACTCTTCCGGTTTCCCAGCGCCGGCCGGCATGCCGGTCGGGACATCGACCCCGACGGTGGGCGATGCCCGGACGCGGCGTCAACCCCCGGATGCGCGGAGGCATCAGCCCGCGCGAGCTGTGGTGCGACGCCGGAGCGGGGTCCGCGAGAAGCGCGACCCTCGCCAGCGGGCGCCGTTCACCTCATCCGGCGCCGATCGGTCCCCGCGTCGGGGCCACCGGATGCCGGCGTCCCAGCACCGTGGACAGGCGGTCCACCGCCTCGCGGGCGAGGGTTGGGCTGATCGCGAAGCAGATGCGGACGAAACCCTCGCCCGCCGGTCCGAAGGCGGTGCCCGGCGCGACGCCGACCTTCGCCTCGCGCAGCAGGCGGAGCGCCAAGGCGAGGCTGGGCTCGCCCCCCGCCACGTGTGCCATGAGGTAGAATGCCCCGTCCGGCGGCGCGACGGTGACGCCCGGCAAGCGCGAAAGGCCTTCCACCAGGATCGCCCGGCTCCGCGCGCAGCGGTCCACCATGCTTCGGATGAAGTCGTCGCCCTCGTCCAGCGCGGCGACGGCGGCATGCTGGACGAAGGTGGGGATGGAGGTCGTGTTGTACTGGCCCAACGCGGCGAACGTGGCGGCCAAGCCGCGCGGATAGACCAGCCACCCGGCGCGCCAGCCGGTCATCGCCCAGTTCTTGGAGAAGGTGTTCGACACGAGGAGGCGGTCGGTCTCCGTGCAGACCTGCAGGAACGACGGCGCGATGGCGTCGCCATAGGTGAAATGCGCGTAAACCTCGTCCGACAGGATCCATAGCCCGCGCTCGCGCGCCAGGTCGCGCAGCGCCATCATCTCCGCCAACGGCATGATCCAGCCGGTCGGGTTCGAGGGCGAGTTCACCACCAGCACGCGGGTTCGCGGGGTGATCGCCGCCTCGATATCGGCCAGCGGCAGGGCGAAGCGCCCGTCCGGCCCGACGCGGTACGGCACGCTCACGGGCACCCCGCCGGTGACGCGCACCGCTTCGCCCAGGTTCGGCCAGGCGGGGGACGGGACGACGATCTCGTCGCCGGGGTCGACCAGCGCCTGCATCGCCTGCATGATGGCGTTCATGCCGCCGGCCGTGACGGCGAACCTGTCCGGCGCAACGTCCACGTGCCAGTGCCGGGCGTGGTAGGCGCTGAGCGCCTCGCGCAGGCGGGGCATGCCCAGCGAGGTGGTGTAGCGCGTGTGCCCCGCCTGCATCGCCCGGTGCGCCGCCTCGACGATGAAGGGCGGCGTCGGCAGGTCGCCTTCCCCGATCCACAGCTTCACCACGTCGGGATCGTCCCGGCCGCGGTCGGCGACCAGACCGATCTGGCTCGTGCCGATGCCGCGAACGCGCAGGGACAGGTCGGCGGCAAGGTCGGCCGGTGTCGCGGGAGCAACCGGGAGTCCCATCCTCGCAAGGTCCTCGTCCACAGGTCGCGCTGCTTACCCGAGCGCGCCGCGCATCGCAACGCGGGCGTGCGCACCCTGCCGGATGACCTTGTCCCTCGGTCCGATGCCCGAACCGGCCGTCGCGCCGGCGATGACGGACGCGATCCCGCGCGCCGCGCGCATCGGCGACGCCGGCACCCCCGAGCGGCGTGAGGCTACGCGTAGCACGCCGAGCGACGGATGCGGCGCGACGCGTGTCGCGCCTCGCGCAACGCGTGTCGCGACGGGTTTTCCTGCGCCACGACGCGTTGCGCGGCCGACGAGACGGAACCCGAAGGTCCGACGGCGCCGTCGCGACCGATGACGTCCTCGCGCAAACGCTCGTGGAGGGCCTCGCGATCATGGAGGGTGCCGAGTGTTTCCTGGAGGACGTGCAGATCGTCCAGCAGCCGGCGGAACGACTTGCGGCGAGGCACCAGGCCCGATCCGACGCTGGCGAAGTCACAGGTGTAGCGGAGCATCTTGGCGCGCTTGCGCACGTCGTGCCTCGCTTCGGGCGACAAGGCCTTCATGTTCCGCGACCGTTTGGCGAGGGAGCGTCGATGCGAAGCGAGTCGCGCGTCGAGGTATGGCCGCAAAGGCCGGTGCCGCGCGCCACGCCGCACGCCGCATCGCGAAGCGTCGACCAGATCCAGGAGAAGCAGCCGCCAACGCGGCGACGCGAGCGCCGTCCGCAGCGCCTGCCGCATCGCCCGCTGCCGGTCACGCATGACGCCGATCAGGTCGCGGCCACCCTGGTCCTCGACGCCGGCGGCGACCTGCTCCAGGAACACATCGGTGTCGCGCGCCTCGCCGAGTTTCCTCGCCATCCATTTCACGTCGACGAGGATGTGGCGCCAGCGCCGGCGCAGGACCGGCCCGAAGAGTTCGAGGGCGGCTCGCAGGCGGCGCAACGCGATCCTGGCCTTGTGAACGGCCTCCGCATCCTCCCCGCCGCCGATGAGGGCCGCGTTGGCGAGGAGCAGCCGCAGGCAGGCCTGTGTCACCGCCTCGAAAGCCTCCGCCAAGCTCATGTCCCCGCGGAGCCGGAGCTCCAGCGTCTTCGTGGGGTGTCCCCATGCCGGGTCGCTGCGCCCGTAGCCGCGCTCGGACTTGCTCGCGAGGCTCAAGGTCATCGGCACGTCCCTGGCCAAGCCGCGCGCCAACGTCAGCACGGCCCTGGGACGACCCGTCTTCAGTTCGAGTTCGAACTCGCTGACCGGAAGCGATCCGGCCTGCGTCCGGATGGTACCCCTGTCCAGCGCGCCTTCGATCCGCGCGTCCCCCTGCGCCAGGGCGAACACCGTTCGTTCGACGTCGACGGTGAAGCAGGGTTGCAGACGGCGCGCCACGCGCTTGCTGAACAACCGCCTGAGGGGCGTGGTTCGCAGCCAGGCGAGGTCGGGCGCCACGTCGGCGTCCTCGCGCTCCCATTCCTCGCGATCGACGATGGAGGATCCGGTCCGCTTCACCGTCTGGACGACGGACGCGTCGGAGCGGCGAACGCGGAGGCTGACGCCATGGCGTCGCAACACGGCATCGGCGGTGTCGAAGTAGGTCGAGCGCAGCCGTTTCTTGGCTGCCGGCGGCTCGACGCCCGGGTTCGACAGGAGACGATCCACGTCGTCGGAACCGATCTCGAACTTCAATTCGTACTCGCGTCCTTCGGGCACGCCGCGTTCCTCGCATCCAGGGCTCTTGGGGTCTCAAGCGGGAGCAAAACACACATCCGGGCGGTTGCCGTTCTTTGTCCGGCCGTGGACAATCCATCAGGTCTGGATCCGATCCTCTCCCACGATCGACGCCCTCGACCTTCGTCACGCGACGTTCGCTTCCGTCTGGTTTCCTCGACGATCGAGGTTGGGAGTGGGATCATTGACGCAGAACCAGGACATGCCCTCGCGACGCACCGTGGTGGCGGGCGGCGCCGCGCTCGCCGTCGCGGCGGCGACGCCCGAATTGGCCGAAGGGCAGGGATCAACAGGACAGGTGTCCACGGGGCAAGAACTGAAGGGGCAACAATCCACGGGGCAGGTATCCGCTCCGGAGCCGGGAGGCGCCACCGCGCGCGGGACGGTGCGGGAGGACGTGTCGGCATCGGGGGACCGCGGTGCGTCCGGGCCGCCGATCCCCGGCGTGCTGGTCTCGAACGGGCGCGACGTGGTGCGCACCGACGCGGCGGGGCGCTACACCCTGCCGGTGGAGCCGGGCATGTCGGTCTTCGTGGTCAAGCCGGCCGGCTACGCGGTGCCGGTCGATCCCGGGACCCGGCTGCCGATCGTCGCCGTCGTCCACGAGCCGAACGGCACGCCGGCCGACCTCGACCTGCGCTATCCCGGGCTCGCCGCCACCGGCCCGCTGCCGGTCGCGATCGACTTCGCGCTCCGGCGCGTCGACGAGCCGGAGCGCTTCGACGTCCTCCTCCTCACGGATCCGCAGCCGGAATCGATCGCCGAACTCGAGTACGTGCGCGACGACGTGGTCGCCGGGCTGATCGGCTCGCCGGCCGCCTTCGGGATCACGGCCGGTGACCTGATGTTCGACGACCTGTCGCTCTACGGGCGCTACAACGCGATCCTGGGTCGAATCGGCCTGCCGTGGTGGAACGTCGGCGGCAACCACGACCTCAATTACGAGGCGCCCGATGCCCGCCGCTCGCGCGAAACGTTCAAGCGCGTCTTCGGGGCAACCCACACCGCGCACGAGCACGCCGGCGCGCTGTTCATCATGCTCGACAACGTGGACTACCTCGGCCCCGATCCGGCGAAGCCCGGCAAGGCCGGCAAGTACCGTGGCTTCATAGCCGCCGACCAACTCGCCTTCGTCGCCGCGCTGCTGCGGGAGACCCCGGCGGATCGCCTGATCGTGCTGGTCATGCACATCCCGCTGACAAGCTACCTCGGTCACGACGACCCCGCGATCACGACGAGCAACAGGGCCGACCTCCTCAAGCTCCTCGGCGACCGGCCTAGCGTCTCGTTCGCCGGGCACACGCACACGACAGAACACCATTACCTCGGCCCGGCGGACGGCGCGAGCGGCCCGATCCCGCACCACCACCACGTCCTGACCGCCGTGTCCGGCTCATGGTGGAGCGGCCCGCTCGACCATCGCGGCATCGCCTGCGCCGACAGCACCGACGGCACGCCCAACGGCTTCCACGTGCTGTCGATCGACGGCGCCGCCTACACCACCCGCTACGTCCCCGCCGCCGAGCCGGCGAACAAGCAGATGCGCATCAGCCTGGAAACGCAGGCCCACGAGGACGACCGCGAGACGTTCCGCGACGCGAGCATGTCGCAACTGCTGCGCTCGCCGCTGACGGCGGACCAGGCCGCCGCCGCGAGCGTCGTCGTCAACGTGTTCGACGGTGGCCCGAAGACGGAGGTGGCCTACGCACTCGACGCCGCGCCCGCGCTCGCCATGACGAGGATCGTGCGGCCGGACCCGTTCGTCCAGCAGCTCTACGGACGGTATCCGGGCACGATCAAGCCCTGGGTCAAGCCGATGCCGTCGTCTCACATCTGGTCCGCGCGGTTGCCGCGCGGCCTGCGGGCCGGTCACTACGCCCTGACCGTCCGGGTGACGGACGAGTACGGGCGCGAGCACCGCGACGCCATGGTGCTGGAGGTGATCGGCTAGAGCATCGGCCCGGCACGTGCGCAGCGGTTGTCCGAGAAGGCTGACGCAGCGCGACATCTTGGGGCATCGGATCGGGTCCGTCATCCGGTCCGACGTCCACGGCGAGCAAGCCGGCGAACACCGTGCGCATGACGCCGACCCTCCCCAGGCGCCGGACGTCGGCGACGATCCGTTCGGCCTCGTCCCTGGGCGGCTTGGCGCCGCCGGCGCGCAGTCCTGGAACGTGCGCGCGGCGTCGTCGAAGCTCCTCGTTTCCTGTCGCCGCCAACGACGACAGGCCGTTCAGGAACCACTTGCGGCCGAGCGTCCTCGCCATGACCTTGTCCCTGCTCCGCTTCGGCGGGGCGGTGGCCTGCTCGAAGCGTGGCGGGCTGATCGGAGGCTTCATGAAGCCGCCCCTATCGCGGCCGGGCGGTCCTGGGCCGAAGGCGTCGATATCCAGCCCTTCGGGAGGAAAGCCGGGCGTGGTCTTGCCCGTCCGCGTGCGCTGTTCCCGTTTCGAAGCGTCTCAGGTAAGGTCGAGGGGCAGGGCCTCGCGTCGCGGTTCGCGGACGAAGCCGAGGTGTGGTCCGGCCTCGGGCGCCCTTTTCCCGCGAGGGCGGTCTTGGCTGCGATCTTCGGCGCGGTCATCGACCGTCCCCGGTGAACCGACGGCTGGAGATGACACGAGAGCAGCGAGACCGCGTGGAGCAGGGCACCAGTAAGCATCGTGATGCCCCCGACACACGGGGTGCCTTGGCGCTGTACGCCATTCTCGATACGCCGGCCGAAGTCGAATTCGACGACATCGTCAAACTGGCCTCGGAAGCGTGCGGCATGCCGGTGTCGCTGATCTCGCTGCTCGACGGCGACCGCCAATGGTTCAAGGCCGAAACCGGCCTGGGGCGCAGCGAGACCCCGATCACCGCTTCGATATGCAGCTACGCCGTGCAGCAGTCCGATGTGTTCGTGATCGCCGACACGACCAAGGACGCGCGCACCGCGGGCAATCCCTTGGTGACCGGCGATCCCCATGTGCGCTTCTACGCCGGCGTGTCGCTGCGAACGCCCGAGGGCACGGCGCTCGGCACGCTCTGCGTCCTCGACACCAAACCCAACGTCCTGAGCGAGAAGCAGGCGTTCACCCTGCGCACGCTCGCCCGTCACGTGATGACGCAGCTCGCGCTCCGTCGCGCGCTGAAGGAGCGTCGCGACAGCGACCGCCGCAACGCAGCGATCCTGGAAAGCGCGGTCGACTACGCCATCGTCTCCATGGACCCGCACGGCGCCGTCACCGGCTGGACGGGTGGAGCCGAGGCGATCCTCGGCTGGAGCGAGCGGGAGATGATCGGCAGGCCCGCCCACGTCTTCTTCACGGACCAGGACTCGCGCGACGGCATCCCCGAGAAGGAGATGGGGAGCGCCTTGCTGCGTGGCCGGGGCACCGACGAGCGATGGCACCGGCGCAAGGACGGCAGTGTGTTCTGGGCCAGCGGAGAGATGATGCCGCTCCTGAAGGAGGACGGCACGCCCGACGGCTTCATCAAGATCCTGCGCGACCGCACCGAGCAGCGGCGTTCCGAGGACGCCTTGATCCGGAGCGAGGAGCGCTACCGCTCCCTGTACGAGTCGATCGACGCCGGCTTCTGCGTCATCGAGATCGAGTTCGATGGAACCGACCGGCCGCGGGACTACCGCTTCCTGGAGGTCAATCCGGCGTTCGAAAGACACACCGGCCTCAGCGATCCGGTCGGGCGGTGGATGCGCGATCTCGCCCCGGATCACGAGCAGCACTGGTTCGACACCTACGGCCGGATCGCCCGGAGCGGCACCTCCGAGCGCTTCGAGCAGCGCGCCGGCGCGCTCGGCGACAAATGGTTCGAGGTCCATGCCTATCCGGTCGGCGACGCGGCCGCCCGCACGATGGCCCTGCTCTTCACCGACATTTCCGCCCGCAAGCGGTCCGAGCGGGCCCTGGTCGCGAGCGAGGAACGCTGGCGTGGTCTGTTCACGGGCATGCACGAGGGCTTCTTCCTCGGCGAGGTGATCCGCGACGGGGACGGTCGCCCGGTCGACGCCCGTTTCCTGGAGATCAATCCGGCCTTCGTCGCGCAATCCGGCCTGCCGGCCGACAGCGTCGGCCAGACGATCCGCAGCTTGGTGCCCGACATCTCGTCATGGTTGATCGAGACCTACGCGCGCACGGTCGACACCGGCGAGCCGCAGCGTTTCGAGCTCCAGGTTCCCTCGCTCGACCGCTGGTTCGAGGTGCGCTCCCACAAGGAGACCGGCCAGCGCTTCGCCAGCCTGTTCCTCGACATCACGGCGCGCAAGCAGGCCGATGCCCGGCGGGCGGCCCTCGCCGAGCTGGGCGACCGGTTGCGGGACGCCACCGACAAGGGCGTGATGGCAGCATCGGCGGCCGAGGTCATGGGCCGGACGCTGCGGCTGTCGCGCGCCGGTTACGGCGCGGTCGACCTCGAGCACGAGACGATCCTGGTGACCCACGACTGGGCGCGCGACGACCTCGGCAGCATCGCCGCGCTGCACGCCTTCAGGGATTACGGGTCCTACATCGGTGACCTCAAGGCGGGCGCCACCGTGGTCGTGGACGACGTCCTGCTGGATCCGCGCACGAAGGCCGATGTGGACGCGCTCGCCGCCTTCCACATCGGATCCCTGCTCAACCTTCCCGTCATCGAGCACGGCAGGATCGTCGCGCTCTTCTACGCGGCGAAACGTCGGGCGCATGCCTGGAGCGTGGAGGAGATCCTGTTCGTGCGCAACGTGGCCGATCGTACGCGCGCCGCCATCGCCCGGGTCGAAGCCGAGGAACAGCGCCACGTCCTGAACCTGGAACTCAGCCACCGCATGAAGAACATGCTGGCGATGGTTCATGCCATCGTGTTGCAGACGATGCGCGGCGCCACCGACCTCGGCGTGGCGAAGAAGGTCCTGACCGATCGCGTCGTCGCCCTCAGCAAGGCGCATGACCTGCTGCTCGGCGGTGCGCTCGCCAGCACGTTGCTCGGACCCTTGATCGAGCACGCGCTGGAGCCGCACCGGGATCGGCCCGACCGCTTTCGGCTGGAGGGGCCGGAGGTGAAGGTGGCGGGCAAGGCGGCGACCTCGTTGTCGCTGATCCTGCACGAACTGGCGACCAACGCCGCAAAGTACGGCGCCTTGTCGACGGCGGGAGGGCGGGTCGTGATCGCCTGGACGATCATCGGCGGCGGGGACGATCCTCAGGTCCGTCTGACATGGACGGAAGAGAACGGGCCGCCGGTCGCGCCGCCGACCCGCCTCGGCTTCGGCTCGCGGCTCATCGGGCGCGGGCTGGCCGGCAACTTCAACGGGTCCGCCGATCTCAGCTATCCGTTGACGGGTGTCGTCTGCACCATCACCGCGCCCCTCACCGGATTGCAGGCCGAGGACACGCCCAGGCCGGGCGCGGCATGAGGGAGCGTCCGGTCGTCCAACTTCTCGCGTCCCGGCGCCCCCCGGCGTTTGCGATCCCAGGGCCGATGTTCCGCCGGTGGACGATCGCGAGCGCTCGATCCTACTCGAACTGAAGCGCGCGGTGCCAATGCTCGCCCGACCTCTCCTCCGGGCGTCCTTCGAGCTGCCACAAGCGGTAGGCACGCTCGCAGCGGAACCGGTGCTGCGCGGCATGCCAGTGCGCCTCGGCGCGCCCGTCCGGGCAGCCCTCCGCCAGCCAGGCATGGTAGGCGCGTTCACGGGTCTCCTGCTCGATGCTGTCCCTGGTCATGACGAGCGAGCCGTGCTCGTCGCCGTAGGGCTGCAAAGGCCCACCTCGATCGACGTGCATCTGGGTGGCAAGCTTGCCGAGTTCGGCATCGGGGACCGGCAGCGCGATGGCCGCCGCAGCGGAGGCCTTCTGCTCGAACTCGGCATCGTGCGGAACGGCGTCCCCGGCGTCGATCGCGATCGGGAACGTGTGCACGACAGCCATTTTGCTGGTGTCCACGACATCCACTAAACGCTCGGTGATCATTGCTCGGTCCCGCCCTGGCCAGCGTCGCTGTCGTGCGACGCGACAGCGACGTAAGGCCGCGTTCGCGGCTGCCTGTGGACGGCTTTGTGGTTGCCGCGAGGCAAAGCGGCACTGCGGCAGAAAAGCAACTTGGTAGGCTGCGACGGCATCGGCTCACCACGCACGTCGCCCGTCGAGGATCGAAGGCCGGGAACCGCCATCCCCCTTGCGCCCCGGTTCCCTTGTCTTATCCATGCTGCAACAACATCGGGGCGCCGCCGAGCGCGGCGCCGGGGGAACGGCCATGATCGAAAATCCCATCACCCTCGACCCCGGCAGTGGGGAGGAGCCTGATGCCGGCGCCGCCGCCGCGCCCGTCCAGCCCCTGCCGCTCGCCGGATTGCGCGTGCTCGACGTGACGCAAGTGATGGCCGGTCCCTTCTGCTCCATGCTGCTCGGCGACCTCGGCGCCGACGTGATCAAGGTCGAGCCGCCCGGCACGGGCGACCAGACCCGCGGCGCCATGGGCTTCAAGATGAAGGGGCCGGACAGCATGGGCTTCCACAACATGAACCGGAACAAGCGCAGCATCGCCCTGAACCTGAAGAGCGAGCCGGGACGCGATGTGTTCCTGAAGCTCGCCGCGACCGCCGACATCGTCGTCGAGAACTATCGTCCGGGCGTGATGAAGCGCCTCGGCCTCGGCTACGAGGCGGTGCGCGCGCGCAACCCCGCCATCGTCTACGCCAGCATCTCGGGCTTCGGGCAATCCGGCCCTTGGGCGGAGCGGCCCGGCTACGACCTCATGGCCCAGGCGATGTCCGGGGTGATGAGCGTCACCGGCCATCCCGGCGGACCGCCGGTCAAGGCCGGCGTCCCGGTGGCTGACATCGGCTGCGCCCTGTTCGCCGTCTACGCCATCCTGAGCGCCGTCATCGGGCGGCAGACGAGCGGCGAGGGCCAATACATCGATGCCTCGCTGTTCGACGCGGCGCTCGCCTTCTCCATCTGGGACGTCTCGGAATACTGGGGAACCGGGCGTGTGCCGGAGCCGCTCGGCACGTCGAACCGGATGAGCGCGCCCTACCAGGCGGTGCGGGCATCCGACGGCTACTTCGTGATGGGAGCGACCAACCAGAAGCTGTGGCGCCTGCTGTGTCAGACGCTGGAGCGCGGCGACCTGCTCGCCGACCCGCGCTTCGGCGACATCGCCGGCCGCCTCGCCAATCGCGAGGCGCTGATCGCCGAGCTGGAAACGAGCTTCGCCGCCAGGACGGCCGAGGAATGGGTTGAAGCGTTGCTCGAACGCGGCATTCCGGCGGGGCGCATGAACACCTATCCCGAGGCCTTCGAGAGCGAGCACGGCCGCCATCGGCAGATGCGCATGGAGGTGCCGCACCCGATCGAGGGGAGCGTCCCGAACATCGGCTTCCCCGTGAAGCTGTCCGGAACGCCCCAGCGCGTCCGCCGGCACGCGCCGCTCCTCGGCGAGCACACAGATGCCCTGCTGAGCGAGCTCGGCGTGTCCGCCGACGAGGTCGAGGCGATGCGCGCCGGGGGCGCGTTCGCGCCATGAGCGGCGAGGGGGAGCTAGGAACGGTCCGGTTCCGGGTCGAGGAGGCGGTCGCCACCCTGACCTTCGACCGTCCGGCGGCGCGCAACGCCTTGACGTGGCGCATGTACGCCGAGCTTGCGGAGGGGTTGGAGCGGATCGAGGCCGACCCCGCGATCCGGGTGGCCGTCTTGCGCGGCGCCGGCGGCCACGCCTTCGTGGCCGGCACGGACATCGAGCAGTTCGCCGCCTTCACGTCCGGTGACGACGGCGTCGCCTACGAGGCGAAGATCGAGCTCACCATCGACGCGTTGGAGCGCGTGCGCGTGCCGACCCTCGCGGTCGTCGAGGGTTTCGCCATCGGCGGCGGCCTGGTGATCGCGAACGCGTGCGACCTGCGCGTGGCGACGCCGAACACGCGCTTCGGCGTCCCGATCGCCCGGACGGTGGGAAACTGCCTTTCGCCGGGCAACCTTCGTCGCCTGTCCGCGACGTTGGGCGTCAGCATGGTGAAACGCATGCTGCTCCTCGCCGAGCTGCCGAGCGCCGAGACCTTGGCTTCGCTCGGCTATCTCGCGGCCATCGTCGAGCCGGACGCGCTCGACGCGGAGGTGTCGAGGATCTGCGAGCGGCTGCTCGGCCACGCGCCGGTCACGATGCGCGCGACGCGCGAAAGCCTGCGGCGGCTGGCGACCGACCTCGGGGCGGAGGCGGACGATCTGATCCGCGCCTGCTACGGCAGCGACGACTTCGCCGCGGGCGTGCGCGCCTTCTCCGAGAAGCGTGCCGCGCGCTGGACGGGCCGCTGACCCGGCCCGGCGGACGGGGCACGGCCTCGCCGGCCTCCCATCCCGCTCGCGTCGTCTCGTCACGGCGGCGCTGACTTGAGGTAGGCTCGCCGGCGATGCCGATTGCCACACCTGCCACGGCTTTCGGCCCGGACCTGCCGCCTCGCCGGTCGTGCGCGACCCGTCGCCGGCACCTGGACGGAAGGGGTCGCGACGGCCACGATCCAGGCCGTTCAGGACCTGTCCAGCCCGCGACGGTCGGTTGCCGCCGTGACAAGGCCCGCCCCACGCCCGCATGAGTCAGACCGGTCCGAGAAGCGCGGCACGCAGCCGCCCACCAGGCAAAGGAGCACCACGCCGTGGCAGACGCCCCGCTCTCACCCTCCGCATTCGAGCCCGGCACGGGTCCCGCCGAGTCGTTGGCGCGACGCAAGGAGCCGTCCGGGTTGCGCTCGGCCCGCTGGTTCGGCCCGGCAGACCTCCGCTCCTTCGGGCACCGCTCGCGCGCCATGCAGATGGGCTACGCGCCGGAAGAATGGACCGGCAAGCCCGTCATCGCCATCCTGAACACTTGGTCCGACCTCCAGCCCTGCCACATGCACTTCAAGCAGCGCGTCGACGACGTGAAGCGCGGCATCCTCATGGCTGGCGGCTTCCCGGTGGAACTGCCCGCGCTGTCGATGTCGGAGAGCTACCTGAAGCCGACGTCGATGCTCTACCGCAACATGCTTGCCATGGAGGCCGAGGAGCTGCTGCGCTCGCACCCGGTGGACGGCGCCGTTCTGATGGGCGGCTGCGACAAGTCCACGCCGGGCCTGCTGCTCGGCGCCACCTCGATGGACGTGCCGGCGATCTTCCTCCCGGCCGGCCCGATGCTGCGCGGCAACTGGCAGGGCAGGGTGCTGGGCTCGGGCTCCGACTCCTGGAAATACTGGGACGAGCTCAGGGCCGGCAAGATCACCGACCAGGATTGGCTCGGCGTCGAGGGCGGCATCGCCCGCTCTCACGGCACCTGCATGACCATGGGCACCGCCTCCACGATGACCGCCGTCGCGGAGGCGGTCGGCATGGTGCTGCCGGGCGGCTCCTCGATTCCCGCCGCCGACGCCGGCCACATCCGCCTCGCGTCTGAGAGCGGGCGGCGCATCGTCGAGATGGTGTGGGAGGACCTGACCCCGGGGCGCATCCAGACGCGCGCCGCCTTCGGCAACGCCATCGCCGTCGCCATGGCGATGGGCTGCTCCACCAACGCGATCATCCATCTCATCGCCATGGCGCGCCGCGCCGGTCACGGCACCGGGCTCGCCGATTTCGAGCATTACAGCCGCCGCGTGCCGGTCATCGGCAACGTGCGGCCGAGCGGCGACACGTATCTCATGGAGGACTTCTTCTACGCCGGCGGCATCCGGGCCTTGATGAACGAGATCCGCGAGTACCTCGACCTGTCCTGCATCACCGTCACAGGACGCACGCTGGGCGAGAACATCGACGGCGCGAAGAACTACAACGACGACGTGATCCGCCCGACCTCGAAGCCCATCTACGCCGAAGGCTCGCTGGCGGTGCTGCACGGCAACCTCGCGCCCGACGGCTGCGTCATCAAGCCGGCCGCGATGGACCGGCGCTTCCTCAAGCATTCCGGCCCCGCGCTGGTCTTCGACGATTATCCGAGCCTGAAGAAGGCCGTCGACGACGAGGACCTCGAGGTGAGCGCCGACCACGTTCTGGTGCTGCGCAACGCCGGCCCGCAGGGAGGGCCCGGCATGCCGGAATGGGGCATGCTGCCCATCCCGAGGACGCTGCTGAAGCAGGGCTGCCGCGACATGCTGCGCGTGAGCGACGCCCGCATGTCGGGCACGAGCTACGGCGCCTGCGTGCTGCACGTGTCGCCGGAAAGCTACGTCGGCGGTCCGTTGGCGCTGCTGCGCACCGGCGACATCGTCACGCTCGACGTCGATGCCCGCACGATCAACATGGATGTGCCAGTCGAGGAGCTGGACGCCCGTCGGGCCTCCTGGGTGCCGCCGGCGCCGCGCTACGAGCGCGGCTACGGCTGGGCCTTCTCGAAGCACATCCAGCAGGCCGACCAGGGCTGCGACTTCGACTTCCTCCGCACCGAGTTCGGCGCCCCGGTCCCCGAGCCTGCGATCTTCTGACGCACCGCCCGGTCTCGCGCCGCCGTCGGGCGCGTCGCCTCCCCCGAGCCGAAGGCGTTGGCCGGAGCGTCATGCCTTGCGGTCCTCGGGCCGTCAGGGCACCTCCGCCGGCGTGGTCGCCGCCGAGCGCTCGCGGCCGGCGACGAGCGACAGGACCGCCGAGACCAGCGCGAACAGGATCAAGGGCAGGAGGCTCAAGGTGAAGCTGCCCGTCGCGTCCTTGATCGTCCCGATGAGGTAGGGCCCGAGGAAGCCGCCGAGGTTGCCGACGGCGTTGATGGCCGCGATGCTGGTCGCCGCCGTGACGGGCGGGAGCTGCTCCGTCGCCAGCGCCCAGAACGGACCTTTCAGCATGTAAACGCCGACCGCCGCGACCGTCAGCGCGCAGACCAGCGGGGCGAGCCCCGACAGGACCGTGCCGCCCGCGAGCCCCGCCGCCAGGATCAGGAACGGGATCGCCAGGTGCCAGCGCCGCTCGCGCATCCGGTCGCTGCGCCGACCCCACAGGATCATGGCCGCCGAAGCGAAGCCGTAGGGGACGCTGTTCAGCAACCCGGTTTGGAAGTTGCTCAGGCCGTAGCTCTTGACGAGCTGGGGCGTCCAGAACGTCAGGCCGTAGCTGCTCGCCGTGGACCCGAAATAGATGGCGATGAGGAGGAGCAGCTGCGGCTCCCGCAGCACCGCCCACGACGATGGTTCGGCGCTTCGGTCGCGCCGGGCGTTTCGCGCCGCTTCGGCTCGGAGGCGCCCCTCCAGCCAGTCGCGCTCGGCCGCGGGCAGCCACGCGGCGTCGCCCGGCCTGTCGGGCAGGAGCCACAGGACGGCCACCGCCATCAGCAGCGCCGGCAGGCCTTCCAGGATGAAAAGCCACTGCCAGCCCCGCAGACCCCAGCCGCTCACGCCGAGCAGTGCGCCGGAGACCGGCGAGCCCAGGAAGGACGAGATCGGGATCGAGATCATGAAGACACCGACGATCCGCGCTCGATAGTCGGAGGGGAACCAGTAGGTGAGGTAGAGGATCACGCCGGGGAAGAACCCGGCCTCCGCGAGGCCGAGCAGGAAACGCACGGCGACGAACGACCAAGGTCCCTCCACCAGCGCCGTAGCGGCGGAGACGATGCCCCAGGTCGCCATGATCCTGGCGATCCACCGCCGCGCCCCGTAGCGCTCCAGCGCCAGGTTGCTCGGGATTTCCAGCAGGAAATATCCGACGAAGAAGATGCCGGCACCCCAGCCGAACACCGTGGCGGTGAGGCCGAGGTCGTGGTTCATCTCGATCGCGGCGAAGCCGACGTTGACCCGATCCAGGAAGGACACGAAGTAGGCGAGGATCAGGAACGGCACGAGCCGCCACCCGATGCGTCGCATCGCCGACCGCTCCAGCGCGGCATCGACCACCATGATCCCCTCCCTCGCTCCGGACCGACGGGGCCGGCTCAGCCGCCCGGACATGCGTGCCGCACCTGGCCCGGCCACACAGGTGCGTCCCCGATCTCTGCGACGGCCCGGTCGAACGGTCCCGACCCGCGTCTCCGGATGGACGGGCGACCTCGGGCACTGGAGCGGGACCGGCCTCCTCGAGGAGCGGGACGGACGGCACTGCGGCGGGCACCGCGC
Source organism: uncultured Beijerinckiaceae bacterium (assembly GCA_964244495.1). Taxonomy (GTDB): domain Bacteria; phylum Pseudomonadota; class Alphaproteobacteria; order Rhizobiales; family Beijerinckiaceae; genus RH-AL1. Next base: position 3,169 of record CAXTIU010000007.1, on the reverse strand, counting down.
GGGCGGCGCACAGCATGCGGATCATCCCGGGCGTCCCCGTTGGCCGGTCGGTTCGAAGGCCGACCTTTGCCGGACCGGCTTAGCTCGAAAGCAGGGCTGTTGGAAGTCGCCGCGCGTCGATCATCCCGGACTCGTCCCGATCTTTCGACGCGTCACGTCGGCCGGCGTCGACCGGACCGCTCGGCCGCGACGCTGGCCGTTTGGCTCCGGCGCGAACGCCACGGCCTGCGCGGGCCGGCACCGAGCACCCTCGATCCCTACCTCGACCACCTGCATGCCCGTCACGCCCAGGGCTGCGAGAATGCCATGCGGCTGTGGCGCGAGCTGCGGGACCTCGGCTTTCCGATACCCCGAAGCAGGTCGGGCGCTGGCTCGGCGGGCGGCGCACGCGCCCGGTCCAGACGACGATCCGGTGGTGGCACGCACCGCCCGACGATTGCAGGACCATCGCTCCCCACGTTGCCCTCGCCGAAGCCGCTGTCGTGGCATCGCCCGCTCGACCCTGACGACCTCGATGCCGAGGCCGCCGCTGTGGTCGCGCGGGTCCCGCGGACGGCGAGGCGTCCAAGGTCGTCGAACCCGGCCGGCGGTTCCGCCGGATCGTCCGACGCCGCCGCGGTGAGCAGCGTCCGGGCGGCGCGGCGGTCGCCGTGTTCGACGCGTGGTCGGGTGGGGCACGCACCTGCGGTGCGCGCAGCGTCGAGGCTTCGCCGCCAGCCTCGCTCAGGACGGGGCCGCCGTGCGCGCCGGCCTTCGCTCATCCTGGAGCAGCGGTCATGTCGGGAGCGGGTCGACCGCCTCAAGCCGCTGAAGCGCGCCATGGTTGGCCGGCCCAAGCTCGACCCCTTCGCCGGCGCTTCACACCCGCGACAAAATCCACCAAGCTCGGCGGTGCACCACCTCAAGGGGGAAGAGCGGCATGTGCATCGTCGCTCCTTCATCGGCCTGCCGCGTGTCCAACATGGCCGTCTAGGCGTCGAACATCGTACCATGCGAATGAGTGTTGGCATGAGCCGAGGCAAGATTCGGCGGCAAGTCTTGCCCAATCATGACGGACGGAGCCGGCGGATGACAACATGCACTCGCACCCTGCCATGATGCGCACAGGGTATGATCCGGCCTTGGTCGCCCTTTCCGTGGCCATAGCGGTGTTCGCCTCCTACACCGCGCTTGATCTCGGCAGCCGCGTGCGCACCGCTGCCTTGGCACCGCGCTGGGCCTGGATCGCTGGAGCGGCGACGGCCATGGGCGGTGGCATCTGGTCCATGCACTTCGTCGGCATGCTCGCCTTCGAGATGGGCATGCCAGCCGCCTACGATCTCGGGCTCACGATCGTTTCGCTGATGATCGCGATCGGCGTGACCGGCGCGGCCTTCGCCTGGGTCGGCCAACGGGGCGCAAGCGTGCAATCCCTGCTGGTCAGCGGCCCGCTGATGGGCGGCGGCGTGGCGGCGATGCATTACACGGGCATGGCCGCCATGCGGGTTCCTGGCAACGTGGCCTACAGCCTGCCCATCGTGGTCCTTTCCGTCGGGATCGCGATCACGGCTGCCACGACTGCGCTGTGGCTGGCCTTTCGTCAGCACGGCGTCTGGCAGAAGCTCCTCGCCGCAATCGTGATGGGCATCGCGGTCGCCGGGATGCACTACACCGGCATGGCCGCCGCCGCCTTCACTGGGGAGCGGGACGGCCCCACTATGGCTCGTGCGGCGGCCCTCGGCGCGACGCAGGTCAACCTTGCGCTTGCCGTCGCCGGCGCGACATTCGTCATCCTGTTCCTCGCCGTGCTGACGTCCTCGTTGGACCAGCAGCGCGTGCAAGATGAGCTGCGCCTCAGCGAGGCGCGTTTCCGGGCCGCGGTCCGTGCCGTGCGCGGCGTGTTGTGGACCAACGACGCCGAAGGACGGATGGTCGGGGAGCAGCCGGGCTGGGCAGCCATCACAGGCCAGTCGCGGGCACAGTACGAAGGCTTCGGCTGGGCGGATGCCGTCCATCCTGATGATGCGCAACCTTCCATCGAGGCGTGGCAGGAGACCGTGCGGGACAAGCGCACCTTCGTGTGGGAACACCGCTTGCGCTCGCACGATGGCACCTTCCGTCACTACGCGATCCGCGCCGTCCCAATCCTTGACGAGGATGGCACTATCCGAGAATGGGTCGGCGTGCATACCGACATCACCGAGCAAAGGGACGCTGAGGCGGAACTACGTGAAACCAACGAGGAGGTGCAGCGGTACGCCTACATCGTCAGCCACGATCTGCGGGCACCCCTGGTCAACGTCATGGGGTTCGCTGGAGAGCTCACGGCGGTACAGGGCGACATCCGCGACGCACTCGCGACGCATCCGCAAGGAGCCCGCATCGACGCCGACCTTGCCGAGGCCGTGAGCTTCATCAAGGCGTCCGTCGCGCGCATGGAACGGTTGATCGCCGCGATCCTGAAGTTGTCGCGCGATGGTCGGCGCATCTTTCGTGCCGAAGACCTCGACATGGTCGCGGTGATGCAGGGTCTCGTCGACGCACAGCATCATCAAGTCGAGGCCGCGGGCGCGCACATCCGTATCGCGCCGGACCTTCCCCGGATCGAGGCCGACCGCGTCGCGGTGGAGCAGATCTTCGGAAACCTGGTCGACAATGCGGTGAAGTACCTCGACGCGGATCGCTCTGGTCGCATCGAGGTGTCCGGGCATGTCACGAGTAACCGCTTCGCGCAGTTCGACGTGGCTGACAACGGTCGCGGCATCGAGGCGCGCGATCGCGCCCGCATCTTCGAGCTGTTCCGGCGGGCGGGTGTCCAGGACCGTCCCGGCGAAGGCATCGGTCTCGCCCACGTCAAGGCCCTTGTCCGTTCACTCAGCGGCCGCATAACGGTAACGTCCACACTGGGACACGGCACGACCTTCAGCGTGACGCTACCCCTCAGCGCAGTGGGACGCCGCGGCTACAGCGACGTCTCGAAGGCTGCCGCCGAGTGAGCCGAGTAGCGGACCGGCCGTGCGGCGAGCAAGAAACGTCGTCATCAATCCTACGCGGATTGTCCCTGCGGCGCCGCTCGAGGTCGCGAGGCTGGAACCGGCTTTCTCCCGTCCCGCATTCACGAGCGAAGGCCGAAGTCTCTAACAGGCTGCTGAAAAAGGCCCCTCGCCGCCGTTGATGGATCGTGATTCAG
>CAXTIU010000006.1:0-227401 GCA_964244495.1 uncultured Beijerinckiaceae bacterium | reverse complement strand
TCAGTACTGCTAGGGCCTCGCCGTGGGAGCCCAACCTCACACCTTTCTTCTCAGTAAGTGTCGCGGTCGGCGGGACGGGCGCGGGTGGCGTGACCGGCTGACTTTGGACCGGGCTGATTGAGAGAATCAGCCAGGACCAAGGAGTTGGAGATGAGGCGAGGTCAGAAGGCGAGCGCAGAGCAGATTGTGCTGAAGCTGCGCCAGATCGAGGTGCAAACGGCGCAGGGCAAGAGCGTTGCGGTGGCGTGCAAGGAGTGGGTCGCCAAGACCGGCCCGAAGATCAAGACCATCGCCCCGGGCTCGCCATGGGAGGACGCACCTGCGAAAGCTTCAACGGCAAACTGCAGGATGAATGCTTGAAGCAGGAGATCTTCAACTCGCTCAAAGAGGCACAGGTCGTGATCGGCATGTGGCAGAACACGTACAACCGCGTCCGGCCGCACCCTTCGCTCAGCTACAGGCCACCAGCGCCCGTCACCTTCTCAGACCTCGCGTTCCGGCTACCCATAAATGCCACCATGCAGTAGCCTCTCAATCGGCTCGGTCCAAAATAGCGGTCGAGTCAGGCACCACCCGACAATCCCGGCTGATTCACGCCGGCGAGGTCGCCGGTCGTCGTCTTGTTGCCCGTTTCGACCCCGGTCTCCGGTCCTGTCCGCTGGACCAAGGCGGCGCCGCTAGTGGGAAACGATGCAGCCAAGATACAACGCCATAGGATCAGGTTCATCTCGTCTCCTCTGAGTGGGACGTCCGCGATCCTCGCGCTAGATCGAGGCGACGAGTTCGGGCGTGGTACCGAGACCATGGCCCTTCACGAGGTCCGCGAACTCGGGATCCAGCCGCCGCAGCTTCTCGTCGTTCACGCGCCCCGTTCGCATCATGTAGTCGTAGGCGAACGGGACAGGGTCCAAGTGCATCTTCTCGTCGACGCTCTCATACCAAAGGATACTCCTCATCGCGGCGCCCTGGAACGTGTCGGCTCCCCCCCTTCTGTCGCGTTCGAAGGCGGTGAGGGCGGATGGAACGTCGCCGCATTCGGCCAGGGCCTTGGAAAGGGCGATCGCGTCCTGTAACGCGACGCGCGTGCCTGAGCCGATCGAGGGATGAACGGTCTTCAGCGCGTCGCCGATCAACACCACGTTTCCGTGATGCCAGTGCCGGCTCGTGACGAATTCCGGGTTGAACCAGGTCGAACGGTTCGAGACCAGCCGCTCGCCACCGAGGAAGTCGGCGAAGATCGCGCCGCAGGTCGCCCGGCTTTCCTCGTCGCTCGCCGTGTCCAGGCCGGCCTTGCGCCACGTTTCCTCGCTGCACTCGATCACGAACGTCCCTAGTTCGGGCGAGAAGCGGTAGCTGTGGGCGATGAACGTCCCGAACGCGGTGTCCTGAAAGATCAGGCCGACCGACTCCAGCCGCTTGGGCGTGGCGTACCAGACCCACTTGAAGAGCCGAGGCTCCTTGACCGCCTTGAAATGTTCGTTGAGCGACGTCCGCACGGCGCTGTTCACCCCGTCCGCCCCCACGATCAGGTCATAGCCAGCGAGGTCGGACGGCGTCTTGACGCGGGCTTCGAAGTTGATCCGCACGCCCTCCTCGATCGCGTTCTCCTGCATCAGCCGCAGCAGCTTGACGCGGCTGATGCCCATGAACCCGTTGCCCTTGAGCGCGATCGGCACGCCCTTGTGGACGAGCGTGATGCGATCCTGAAACTCGGCGAACTCGGCGATCCGGCGACGAAGGTTCGAGTCGACGTCGTCGAGAATGCTGAGCGCGATGTCGGCCAGCACGACGCCGAACCCGTAGGTCGCATTCGCGGGGTTCTGCTCGAACACGTCGATCGAACACGCCGGATCAGCCCGCTTCGACAACTTCGCGAAGAGCAGCCCCGCAGGTCCTCCGCCTATCACCGCGATACGCAAACAACATCCTCCACCCAAATGATCATCTTTTAAGCGTCTTTGTCGATATATTGACACATGCGTCGAGGGCTGCCAAGCTCAGACAACATCAAAATCAGGACATTGGGATGAAACAGGAAGACTGTCAGGGCTCGCCTCTCACCCAGTTGCAGCTTAGTGGCGTGGATCACACCGCCCGCCCGACGTGGAAGCTGCGCGAGACGATCGAGTTTTACCGCGACAAGCTGGGGCTCCCCCTTGTGCACGCTATTACCGCAAAGGGTTGGGGCCGCGCCAAGGAAGCGCACGCGGACTTCATCCACTTCTTCTTCGACGCCGGCAACGGCAGCACGATCGCATTCTTCTACTACATTGGCACGGAACAGCCGCCGGAGATGAAGGTGCCGCGCGGCTACATGGCGATGGCCAACCACACCGCCTGGCGCGTCGAGACCGAGGAGGAACTCCTCGCCTGGCAGGCCCGTCTGCAGACGGCGGGCGTCCAAGTCAGCCAGTCGATCAAGCACGAAATCCTCGAGTCGATCTACTTCCGAGACCCAAACTTCTACCCGCTGGAGATTACCCGGCCGCTGCGCGCCGTCGAGCGAATCGATGGCATCGACGCCGAACTGACGATCGCTGCCGCGCTCGACCTGGCGGACAACGGGGCTTGGACCACGATCGAGCAGCTTTGGCGCCTAAAGGCCGATCACGTCGCCAAGCACCAGAGAAGTGTAGAGCCTGTTTCGTGAGCGGCTTCTACGTCCTGGATGTTCCGGAGTTCGCGTCCATCGTGCGTGTCGCGAAGACGAACGACCGGTGCCGCGTCCACGCGCCGCGTCGCGGCTACATCTACGTCGAGTTCGACGGCGTCGTCGAGATCGAGCGGGCCGCGACCAACCTCGGGGAAGCGGTTTGGTTCGGATGCTTGACCGGCGGCCTCGATGGAAAGATCGTGTCCTTCGACGCCGATCGCATCAAGCTCGCACCGACCAACGAACCTCCGGTGTTCGTCTAGCGTTCGGTGGGTGCCGTCAGCCGATCGATAAGGGCCAGGCTGTCCCTGATTTCCCGCGTCAGGTCGTGAACCGTGGCGGCATGCTTGGCGGCATCCGTTCGCTGAAGCACAGCAATGGCGTTATCCGCGATCTCCGCCGCGACATCTTCAAGTGAACGGCCCTGTCCGGGTTGGAACCACCAGGCTGTCCACATCGTCATGCCGATGATGGAAAAGGCGCTGACGCGGGTGTCCTTGGCGCGCGCCTCGCCGGCCAAGACCGCCGCGTCGATCAGCTTGATCGTTTCGTTGAGCACGTGGCGCTTGGCGTAGGTATGCAGCTTCGCGATGGCGGGGGGGAGTTCCGCCTCGCAGCGGTCCATGAGCCGGAAGTGCGTCTGCGGATCGCCAACCCACAGGACGAGGCGCCGCACCACCTCCTTGATCTTCCCCAGGACCGGCAAGGCTTCTGCCTCGACCTCCTTGAAGATCTGCGTGACCGGTAAGGTGGCGCCCTGGATGAGTTCGGCCAGGAGGGCGTCCTTGTTGGGGTAATAATAGTAAATGGATGATCGCTGTAGGCCGACCGCGTCGGCGACGTCCTTCAGGCTCGTCGCCGCGAACCCCTGCGAGGCGAAGAGTTCGGCGGCCTTTCCGAGGACCTCGGCGGCAAGGAGGTCACGACGAGCGCCCGATGGATATGCGTCGTCGTCGGTCTTGTCTTTGCGGAACGGGGCACGGCGGATGTCGGACTTGGTACCCTCGGCTTTGGCGCCTCGTAGCGGCGTGACCGGCATTCCGTTCCTACCTGGTGAGAACACGACCCTCCACCTGCAGTATCAGCCGCGCGGCGAGGACGGCAAGCGCGTCCTCTTCAAGCGCGAGGGAAGCGCTCGCCCAACCAGTCGCGGATCGCGCGGCCGGCGCCTGTCCGGCCCGGCTCCTCGCCGGCCCCGAGCGGCTGGCCGTGATGATCGCCCTTGAAGCTGTGACGCTTCCGATCCGCGGAAGGGACGACCCCGAAGATCCGCTCGACGTCGGCGGGGAACACCACCTGATCGCCACTGTACTCAATCAGCAGCAGCGGTTGTTCGATCGATCGCGCGGTCTCGTACATGTTTGCCCGGGACGACAACCCCGACCAGGTCGACAGCCATGCCTCCGGCGTGCAGAACCGGGCGAAACCGACGACCCCGAAATTCGTGACGTAGGGGTCGTTGCTCCAGATCGAACCGATCGGACGATCGGACGGGTCCAACGTCGGGTCCCAGCACCGAAGGTCGGCGTCCGTGCGCCAGATGGTCATGGCGGTCGTGTGCGCGCCGAGGATGCGATCCTCGCGGTCCCCGTCCGCCTTGGCCCTCTTGCGGGCGGCGAGCCGTCGGTCGATCAGGTTGCGCGCGGTCGCATCGAGGCGGGCGACGCGCTCGCGCTGCGCGGCGCGAAAGCGCTCGACGAAGGTCGGGGCGTAGCTAGCCCCGTCCGGCGCGGGGCGGTAGCCGTTGTCGGGATCGAGGAAGTCGAACGCCGGCGCGATGGAGAGCGGGTCGGCCTCGTCGCTGACAGAGGGATCGATGCAGTTCATCAGGACCATGCCCTGCCCAGGGTGGGGCGATACCAGGATCATGCCGTCCGCCGGCGGCATGGCGAGCGTTTTGAGCCCGGTCGGGCGTCCGCCGGGCGTGTGCCGGTGCCGGTCCGCCGGCGCGAGTAGCGACTGTTGATTGTAGAAGGTGTAGAGGCTGGCGCCGCCGGAATTGCCGATTAGGACGATCCTCTTGAACCCCGAAGCCTTCAGGAACGACAGGCCGGCGGCCACGTCCAGCAGCGTGATCTCGTGTTCCAGGCGGAGGTCCGAGCCGACCGAACGCGACGTCTGCGTGAAGACGGAATATCCCGCCGAGAGAAGTTCGGGAACGAGGTAGTGGCTGGCCAGGAACTCGCGCGGGTGCATGATGCAGGCAACGACGTCCGACGGACCGGCGGTGTAGAGGAAGCCGTTGACGGCGGCGCCGTCGGCGGTGCGGAGCGGATGCACGCTGACACCGCTTCCCTCGGGAAGCTGGCCCATCGTCCACTCGGCGTTGCGAAAGCCAGCCGTCGCCTCGCGTTCGCTCATTCGGACCAACTCTTCGTCGTTATTGTCGATCTTTCGATGATATCGTCGAGATCTTGGCCGATCAACCGAGATCGACCATCGGCCTCTCGGCTTCATTGACCTGCCAACGCTATCGTGGAATATCGGACGAAAGCGTCGCTCGGAATAGCGGCGACGGGTTGAACTCGACGGTGATCGAGGCGACGGCGAGGGGAGAGTCGGGGCTTGGGAATCCATCAAAAGCCTGAACCGTGTTTGCCCGAGCAGGTGGATGGTTCGGGCTTGACGCCACGCCATCGCATCGAGGGCATGACGTATCGCTCCCCCGAATACGCGCGCGCTCAGCTCGCCGGTGGCAACTGGCTGGACTTGACGATTGGGGACAGCCTTCGCGCGACGGCCGCGGTCGCGCCCTCGAAGACGGCGGTCGTCGACCCGGCAGGATCGCTGACCTTCGCCGAACTGAATGCCCGGAGCGAGTCGGTGGCGGCCAGCCTCCTCAACCTCGGGCTCGAGCCGGGCGACCGCGCACTGTTCCAGGTCGGCACCGTCACCGAGTTTTTCATCGCGTTCTACGGCTGCATGAAGTCTGGCGTGGTGCCGGTCTGCACGCTGCCGCAGTACCGTATGTCGGAAATGCGCCACTTCGCGGAGGCCACGGCGGCGAGGGCGATGTTCGTCCAGGCCGACGTCAACCCGCGTTTCGACCAAGTGGGCTTCGCGCTCGAGTTGGCGGCGGCCGCCCCATCCATGCACCACGTCATCGTCGTGCGGGGCGAGCGCGAGGGGGCGCTGTCGCTCCAGGCGATGGCGACCGCCTTCGGAATCGACGCCGCGCGTGCGCGCGTCGCGGGCGCCGGCCCGGGCATCCTGGACGTCGCGGTGTTCCAGCTCTCGGGCGGGTCGACCAGCCTCCCGAAGATCATCCCGCGGATGCACGGCGAGTACCTCGCCGCGACGCTCCAGCTGTCCCAACGCTACATGCTGGACGGGGACGACGTGTCGCTGTGGAGCCTGCCGCTCATCCACAACGCCGGCGCCATGTTCGCCGTGCTTCCCGTGGGCCTGGAAGGCCGGACACTCGTGTTGCAGACGCGCGTCGACATCGCGGAGATGCTGCACCTCGTCGAGCGGCACCAAGTCACGTTCAGCGGCAGCATCGGCCCGGTCGCCGCCAAGCTGCTGGAGGTCAAGGACCTCCACAACCACGAGATCGGCTCGTTGCGACAATTCTTCTCGCTGACGCGGGCCGACGCCGTAGAGGCGCACGTCGGCATCCCGGTCGGACAAATGTTCGGCATGACGGAGGGCATGGTGTTCGCGGCCGCCCCGACGACGTCGGCCGCGCTGCGCCACCGCACCGTGGGCTACCCCTTGTCGCCGGGCGACGAGGTCCGCCTCCTGGTCCCCGAGACCGACGCCGAGGTAGCCTTCGGGGAGGTCGGCGAGCTCTGCTTCCGAGGTCCCAGCACGCTCACCTGCTACTTCGGCGATCCCGACACGACGGCGAGGTCCTTCACCGCCGACGGCTTTTTCCGGTCGGGGGACCTGATGAGGGCGCACGTCCTTGACGACCGGACCTGCTACTCGTTCGAGGGCCGGATCAAGGATAACATCAATCGCGGCGGCGAGAAGATCGGCGCCGAGGAGATCGAGGGTTTGATCGGCCGCCATCCCGACGTCGCAGACGTCCGCCTCGTGGCCATGCCGGACCCTGTCTTCGGTGAGAAGGCCTGCGCTTACCTCATCATGCACGCCGAGCGGCCGCCATTGACCATGGAGCGGCTCGGCTCGTTCCTCCTCGACCTTGACATCGCCAAGTACAAGCTCCCCGAGCGCGTCGAGATCATCGATGCGTTCCCGCTCACCAGGGTCGGGAAGGTCGACAAGGCGACGTTGCGCGCCATGGTCGCGGCCAAGGTTGCCATGGAAGCGGGTCCCGAACCCGGCGTCGATGTGCCGGCGGCTCGCGCCGGGTGAGGAAGCGAGCGATGCAGCCGCCTGCCCGCGCGGCCGACGGATCGAACGTCGTGGCGGGCGTGTCGATCGACGTGCACCACCATTTCAACCCCGGCCTGAAGGACAACGAGGGCAATCCCTGGTCCGTCCGGATGGCCCTGGACGAGTTGGACCGGAGCGGGATCGCGACGGCGATCGCGTCGCTGGGGCCGGTCAACGACGCCGGCAGCCCCGCGCGCCCCGGACGCGTCCGCGACGCGAACGAGTGGGGCACGAAGGTTTGCCGGGACCATCCCGGCCGCTTCGGCCTCTTCGCCTCGCTGCCGCTTCCCGACGTCGACCTGTCCCTGGCCGAGATCGCCTACGCCTACGACGTGCTGGGGGCGGACGGCATCGGCATGTCGACCAGCGAGGGCGACCTGTGGCTGGGCGACGAGCGGAACGCGCCGGTCTTCGCCGAACTCGACGCCCGCCGCGCGGTCGTCTTCGTCCATCCCGCACCGACGTCGCGATGCGGGGCGATGAGCCGCGACTACGGGGGCGGGCTCATCTCCTCGCCGTGGGTCGAGTTCCCGACGAACACAGCGCGCGCGATCCTGAGCCTGTTCGCCAACGGCGTGACGCGCAAGTACCCTCACATCCGCTTCATCTTCTGCCACGGCGGGGGCGTCACGCCGGCGTTGCTGGGTCGCATGGCGGGCTTCACCGGTTGGCGCACGGTCGGTCCCGAAGGCTTGGCGTCCCTGTTCCCGGACGGCGTGTACGCCGAGTTCGCGAAATTGCACTTCGACTGCGCTCAGGCCTACGCCCCCGAGTTCATGGGGCTCCTGCGGACGGTGGTTCCCGACACCCATCTCCTGTTCGGCAGCGACTTCTCCTACTTCCCGGTCGGGCACAGCGTCACGGAGTTTGCGGCTCTCGACCTCGACCCGGACCTCAGGCGCGCGATTGGGGGCGGCAACGCCTCCGTCTTATTCCCGAGGTTCGCGGAGCCGGGCCACGGGTCACCTGATGCCGCGACCGCGCCCCGGCGCGTTTCGAACCCCGCTTGAAGCTTGAAACACGGACGAGAGGGACACGCGTTGAACAGCCCCGGTGCGAGTGGTCCGCCCAGCATGGACCTGAACGACCTAATCGACGGGCAGGCGATCCAACGCTCCAGCGTGGTCTTCCTGATCGTCGCGACCCTCGCCATGGTCGCGGACGGTTATGACATCTCGACGATGGGCTTCACCACGCCTGAGCTCGTCAAGCAATGGCACGTGTCGCCCCACGCGCTCGTGCCGGTCATGTCGGCCGGGGTCTTCGGCCTGCTGTTCGGCGCGCCACTGCTGGCCTACGTCGGGGACCGCTTCGGCCGGAAGAAGGCAATCATCCTCACCCTCGCCGCCGTCAGCGTGTTCACGCTGGTCTCGATGTCGGCCACCACCCTGCAGCAATTCGTCGTGCTCCGCTTCCTGACCGGCCTGGGTCTCGGCGGCCTGATCCCCAATGTGATCGCCTTGGCCGCCGAGGCCGCCCCGAGGCGGCGCCGGGGCATGTTCGTCATTATCGTCAACTTCGGGGTGCCGGCGGGCATCGCGCTGCCGGGCTTCGTCGCCGCGTTGCTGGTGCCCCACTTTGGATGGCCCGTGCTGTTCCTCGTCGGCGGTCTCCTGTCGCTCGCGGTCGGGGTGGGCGTTCTCCTCTTCCTTCAGGAGTCGATACGCTACCTCGTCCAGCGCGGCGACGACGACGCGGTGAGGCGGGTCGCCCACGCGCTTCGGCCGGATATCCGCCTTGATCCCTACACCCGCTTCACCGTTCCGACGCAGGACCCGGTCGTGCGCCACGGTGGCTCGCCGGCCAAGCTCTTCGCCGGCGGCTTGGCGGTCGTCACGCCGGTCCTCTGGATCGTGCTCGCGGCCAACCAGTTCACCAACTTCTTCACGGTTAGCTGGCTTCCAACCCTGTTGCAATCGACCGGGGCGGGCACCGCCCAAGCCAGCGTCAACGCCTCGATGTTCTCCATCGGCGGATTACTCGGCGGCGCGGTGCTCCTCTTCGTCATAGACAGGTTCGGCGTCGTGTCGATCGTCGCCCTATTCGCGCTCGGCGCCCCGATCATGGCGGCAATCGGGATGGTCCACGAGTCGCCGACGGTCCTGGGCGCCATCATCGCCGGTGCGGGCTTCTGCGTCACCGGCAACAACTTCGGGCTCAACGCGGTCTGCGGCATGATCTATCCCACGGCGGTGCGGTCGAAGGGGGCTGGTTGGGCGCAGGCGCTCGGCCGCGTGGGCGCCCTCGGCGCGCAGGTCGCTGGCGGGGCGCTACTGGCGCGCCACCTCCCGCTGGCAGACGTGTTCATCGCGCCCGCGTTCGCGCTGGTCGTCGGCGCCGTCGGCGCGGGGTCCCTCGCCGTCCTGTGCGCCCGCAAGTTCGGCGGCTATCGGCTGAGCGAGGTTTCGCTCTCCGCGCCGATGATCGGCGACGCGACCACCGACGGTAGGATCCCGCCGCGCCCAAAGCAGGTCCCGGTTTAAGCGCGACGCGTCACCCAATCACCGATTCCATCCGCTCCAGGTGAGACGCCGGGCGGACGGGACCGATCCGGAGCCGAGAAGGGTCAATTCCATGATCAAGACGATAACTGCGACCGGCCTGGCAGCCATGGCGCTCGCCGGCGCCTCCATCGTCACGGATGCCCAGCAGTCCGCCGGACCGGGACAGGACGCCGCCAAGCAGAAGTCGGCGATGCAGCAACACGTGGCGATGCTCGTCGCCCAGTGCCCGCCGGCGACCCGCTTGCCCGAGGCGGAAGCCGCGAAGCTGCCCATCGATGTCACCCGGTGGGGCACGAGCGGCCCGAGGGTCCTGATCGTGCACGGCGGCGTTCAGGGCGGGTTGGGCGGCGGCCCGAGCAACTTCGCCAAGCAGAAGGTGCTCGGCGACCAGGGCTGGCGACTCGAGGTGGTCGATCGCCCGGGATTCGGCAAGAGCCCGACGCGCGGCGTCGACGACATGGCGGCCGACTCCGTCTGGATCGCCGACATGCTGGGGGACGGCACTAACCTGATCGCACACTCCTGGGGTGGCGCCGAGGCATTGCTGGCCGCCGCGCGTCGGCCGCAGGCGGTGAAGTCGCTCATCCTAATCGAGCCGGCGGTCCGCGTCCTGCTGGCGAGCGATCCGACGATCGCGCAGAACCCCGCCATCAAAGCCGACACGGACAGCTTTGTGAGCACGCTCACGCAGGCCAAGACGCCCGGGGAGTACGGGATCGCCTTCGCGCGAAGCCTGTCCAAGGGCGGCAAGCCCAACCCTGCCGCGGCCCTCCTTGAGTCCGACCCCAAACGCGCGACGGCGGAGGGTTGCGCGCTGCTGGAGGCCCGCCAGGCGCCGTTTCCGGCCATGAAGCAGGCGGCGGAAGCCGTCGCCAAGGCCGGCATCCCGACGCTGATCATCACGGGCGGATGGAACCCGCTCTACGATGCCGGCGCCGACATCCTCGCCAAGCTGACCCATGGCCGCCACGTCATCGTCAAGTCGCCGACCCACTTCGTGCAGCTCGCGAACGCCGACGACTTCAACAAGGTCGTCGTGGACTTCATGCGCGAGGCCGACGGCCGGTCGCAGCCGGCGACGCGATAGGCGGGATCAGCAGCCAGCCCGCGTCGGCGCGTAGGGCCGCCTCGCCGACCGTCCGCTCCGGATCGCTGGTGACATTAAGGGCCGAAGCGGGCGCCTCCGCGCGATCATGAAGGCGGATCGATCCATGGTGATGACGGGACGTTTGGACGGGGTTGCGCGCGAGTACGGCTCCTTCCGCGAACTTGATCCCCGCGAGGTGCTCCTCGCCGCGCCGATGAGCCGTCTCCAGGTCGTCGCGATCTCGGTCACGGTGGCCCTGTTCGCGCTCGACGGCTTCGACGTCCTGGCGATCACCTTCGCGGCGCCGGCGGTCGCGCGGGACGGGGGATCGGCAAGGCCGCGTTGGGAACCGCGTTCTCCGTCGGGCTGGTCGGCATGGCGATCGGTTCCTTCCTGATCGCGCCGGTCGCCGACGTGCGCGGCCGGCGTGCGTTGACCATGGTCAGCCTCGTTCTGATGATCGCCGGCTCGATCTGGACCGCGTTGGCGGGCGGGCTCGCCGGCCTGATCGCCTCGCGGCTGCTGACCGGGCTCGGCGTGAGCACGATGATCGCGGCGGTCATTCCGCTCGCCGCCGAATATTCCAACGCCCGCCGGCACGACCTGTGTGTCAGCCTTCTCAACGTCGGGTGTCCCATCGGCAGCGTCGCCGGTGGCCTCCTGGCGGCGCACCTGCTGCCGTCCTACGGTTGGTGCGCCGTCTTCGTCTGCGCCGCCGGCCTCGGCGCGGCGATGCTGGCCGTGTCCTGGGTGTGGTTGCCGGAGTCGTTGCCTTCGCTGATCGCGCGGCCCCACCGCACGGCGCGGGCGCAGGCTGACGCGCTCGCGCAAGTCAACGCCTTCCTCACGCGCTGCGGGCACACCGCCGTGACACGCCTCCCCACGCCGGCAAGCCGGAAAACGGTTCCCCTGGTCAATCTGTTCCACGACGGGATGGCGGCCACCACCTTGAAGGTGACGGCGACCTACTTCCTTTACGTCATGACCAACTTCTACCTTCAAACCTGGGTAGCGACGCTGATCGCCAACCTCGGCTTTCCGGCGGCGCAGGCCGAGGCTGTGGCGGTGTGGGTGAGCCTCGGCGGCATCTGCGGCGGCGTGACCGTCAGCGCGCTCAGCGGCCGGGTTGGTCTCAAGGGAGTGGCGATCGCCGCTCAACTCGGCGCCGTCACCTCCATCGTCGCGCTCGGCTTCACCCCAGCCAACCTCGGCCTGTTGAGGATCGCGTCGGCGGTGACCGGCTTCTTCACGCTGGGTGCGATGATCGCCCTGTATTCGGTGGTGGCGCGCGCTTTCCCCCCCGGTGCGCGCGAGCGGCACCGGCTTCGTGGTCGGAAGCGGCCGCCTCGGCAGCGCGCTGTCGCCGGTGCTGGCGGGCCTGCTGTTCTCGAGCGGCCTTCACCAGGGGGCTGTGCCGGCCATCATGGCCTTGCCAGCGTTGTCGGCGGCGGCGGTCCTCCTGAGCTACCGCGTGCGGGCCAAGACCATCGATTGACGTGGATCCGGCCCGTGTAGCGAATCCAGTTAGACTCAGGCCACGACCCATGGCCCCAGGACTAGGCCATGGGTCGCGTCAGGCCGTGTGCAGCACGGGTTTGATCACGGTGCCGTCCGACGACGCGCGAGCCACCTTGTTGATTTCCCTGACAAGGAAAACTCGTGACGATCTCATCGACGGGAAGGCGGCCGCGGCGGTAGAGTTCGACGAGGCGCGGGATAGACGCGCCGGGGGGGGGACGTCACCCTGGTTGGCATCAACGACCCGCAACCCTCGGGCGACAAGGTCGATCACGTCGCAGTCGCCGCTGTCACCCGGCGCGGGCGCCCCGACGGCGACGCAGGTGCCGCCCGAGGCCAGCGAGCAGATCGCGGCCCGCGACGCACCGAGGATGCCACCCGTCCCGATCGACCCATCGATCCCGGCATCGGAGGTCAGCGCCGCGATCCGCTCGCTGACATTGCCGGCGGCGACGTCGACCACATCGGTTGCACCGAGCTTGCGGGCGAGCGCGAGGTGCGCGGGATGGACATCCACCGCGATGACCTTTGCTACGCCGGTCGCACGCAGGCCCATCAACGCCGACATGCCGACCGTGCCGGCGCGGAAGACAGCCACGCGGGAGCTGGGTGCCGGCCGCAGGACGTCGGTGACCGCGCTGACCCCGGTCTGGACCCCGCACCCGAGTGGCGCCAGCACGGCGGCCGGCACGTCCTCCGGCACCGGCACGGTGGCGCGCGCCTTGGTGACGACCATGCGCGAGAAGGAGGATTGGCCGAAGAAGTGACCGTGCAAGCCGCCGTCACGGCAACTGAGCGTCGCCGAGCCGTCGTTGCGGCTTCCACCGGTCAGGTTCAAGCGCGGCCAGTGCCGGCAGTAAGCCGGGGCACCGTGTCGGCATGCTGAACAATGACTGCACCAATCGAAGCTGATGACGAGGCGATCTCCGACCGCGGCGACGCCAACGGCTGAGCCAACCTCGACGATCCGCCCGACGCCCTCGTGCCCGAGGACGCCCGGAAGCGGAAACGGCAGGGCGCCCGATCGCGCCGCCAGGTCGGCGTGGCACACGCCGCTCGCTTCCAGTTGCACGATTACCTCGTCCGGCCGCGGCGGCGATAACGCAACGTCGCGCAGGATGAAAGGCGCGTTCGGATGCGACACGACCGCCGCTTCCGTGACGCGGCGCGGGTCGGGCGGCTCGCGTCGCTCCGCCCCGCCGTTCAGTGTCCGCCGTCGTAGTTCTGAGTGATCTGCTTGTACTCGACGAAATCCTCCATTGAGGCGACGCCGCCCAGGCGCCCGAGGCCGCTCGACTTGAAGCCGCCCTCCTCGGACTCGACGGCGAGGTTGCCCCAGCTGTTGATGGAGATGAGGCCGGCTTCGAGCTGTCTGGCGACGCGCATCGGCGTGTCGACATCGCGGCTCCAAACGCAGGCGCTCAAGCCGTACTCGCTGTCGTTGGCCAGGGCGATCGCTTCCGCTTCCGTGTCGAACACCTGCACGGTCTGCACGGGGCCGAAGATTTCCTTTTGCACGATCGCCATCGACGGGTCGCTCACCTCGAGCAGGGTCGGGTGGTAGAAGGCGCCGCCGGCCAGGGCCGGATCCGTGGACGGCCCGCCGCGAACGATCACTCGCGCCCCGGCGCGGATGGCGTCATCGACCATCGCGTCGACCCGGGCGACGGCGGCGTTGTCGATGAGCGGACCCATGTCGCTGGCCGGATCGGCGGCCGGGCCCGGCCGGACCTTCTTCAGCCTTCGCGCCAGCCCGTCCTTGAGCGCGTCGGCGACGTCGCGGTGGACCAGGATGCGGCTGCCGGTCATGCAGAACTGGCCGGCGAACACGGTGCAGGACTTCTCGAGCACCGGCAGAACCGCCTCGAGGTCGGCGTCGGCGAACACCAGGTGCGGGGTCTTGCCGCCGAGTTCGAGGCCGACGCGCTTGAGCCCGGCCGCAGCGCCTTGGCCGATGATCCGACCCACCGCCGTACTCCCAGTGTAGCTGATCGTCGGGACGTGCGGCGAGTCGACCAGCAGGCGGGCGCCGTCCGAACCGGACTCGGTGAAGATGTTGACCACGCCCTTAGCGATTTCCGGCACGCCGGCGATGACTTCCGCATGTAGCGCGGCGGTCTGGGCGGCCTGGGCAGGCATCTTCACCACGGCGGTGCAGCCAGCGGCGAGCGCCGGGGCGAGCGCGCGGATGCAGAGATAGGCCGGCGAGTTCCACGGGATGATCAGCCCCGCGACGCCGACCGGTTGGCGGATCGACAGGGTCTGCTGGCCGGGCCGGGGGTCGACCACGCGGCCGAAGTTCTGCACCGCGAGGCCGGCGGCGAAGCGCAGCGCACGGATGATAAAGCGGGCCTCGAAGGTCGCCTCGTAGCGCACCTTGCCGTTCTCCAGGCAGAGCGTGTCGATGACGTCGTCGAGCCGCGCGGCGTAGGCGTCGGCGAGGTGGCCGAGCGCGGTCGCGCGCAGCATCGGGTCGTGCCGCCAGGGTCCTTGCCGGAACGCGTGCGCCGCCGCCTGGATCGCCGCCTGGGCAACGGCGCCGTCGGCGTCGCAGAACGTGCCGATCACCTCGCCTGTCGCGGGGTTGAAGCTTTGCCGCTCGGGAGCGGAACTCACCCACTCGCCGTTGATCCAGTGCCGGACATGGCGCTGCTCCGTCAGGGTGCCGTCTCGGGTCATCCTTTGTTCCTTCTCGTGGTCACGGTGGTGAACGGTTCGGCTGGGCGAGCGGCGTGCGAGCCAGACGCGCCTACTGGTCGAGCTTGAACAGCTTCTGCGCGTTGGTGCGGCCGATCTTCAGCCGATCCGCTTCGCTGATGGAGGCGGCGTCGAACCAGTCGGTGGCGTGGTCGATGTTCTCGAACGGCCAGTCGGTGGAGAACAGGATGCGGTCGGAGCCGATCTCCAGCATGGCGTCGATCAGGGACTGAGTGCGGAAGTTGCCCGAGGTCGTCAGGTAGAAGTTGGCGTGGAAGTACGCGGCCAGCTTCTTCTGCGCGGGATAGGCCGGCTTCAGCTTGATCCAGGCGTTGCGGTTGTCGATGCGCCACATGCTGTAGGGCAAACCCTCGCCCAGGTGGCCGAGGATGATGGTGAGCCCGGGATGCCTGTCGAACAGGCCGGACGCCATCAGGCGCAGCGCGTGCACCGCCGTTTCCTGGCCGAACGCCCAGGTCGGGCCGAGCAGCCAGGGGTGGTCCTTGTAGATGCGCGCGTCAGCGGGAAGCGGATTGCGCGGGTGGAGGTAGAAGGGCACGCCGAGCGCCGCCGCCGCCGCCCAAAATCCCGCGAACTGCGGCAGGTCGTAGTAGACCGGTCCCTCGACGCCGGCGATCTCGGAGAAGCCATTGACCAGCGCGCCCTTGAAGCGGAGGTCCTTGACGCAGCGCTCCAGCTCGCGCGCCGCGCCGTCCGGATCCTGCATCGGCAGCGCCGCCAGACCCTGAAAGCGGGTCGGCCGCTTGGCGACCTCCTCCGCCAGGAAGTCGTTCGCCCGCCGCGCCAGCTCGGAGGCCTGGTGTGGGTCGGCGACCGACTGCACCGCCGGCGCGTTGAGCGACAGCAGCATCATCTCCATCCCGTGCGCGTCCATGAGCTTGAGGCGCGTTTCCTGGATGTCGAGCAGGCGGTGGCGCAGCTCGGACCAGATCACCTTCGGCATCTGCCCGAGCGAGTCCTCCAGCGTTTCCTCCAAGGAGAAGTGCTCCTCAAGACCGATCTTGCCGTCCATCTCTTATATCCTCAAGCTGTTCGTGGTCCCAGGATCATGAAGGACAGCGCGCCTGACGCGCCAAGAGGCCTGCAGTCGGGTTGCGTGAACTGTGACTTTGGGAGCGAACGAGACCGACCGAAGCGCGAGCTGGTCGCTCGGTTGGCCGCGCCACATTCGCCGTCACTTGATCGTTGTCGCCAGGAGCATCCCATCATAGCCGTGGGATGAAGCCCCTTTTTCTACGATAGCGTTGTATTTTCGATGGTAACGTTGGTACCTGCAAAAGCGGCGCGTTACAAGAACGAGTGGACGGGCACTTGTCGTCCGGATTGTTATTCTCGCCATGCCTCGCCCAGCGAGCGCCAGCGTCGTCGTCGGCAAAATAGTGAAACTTCCTAAGGCTCCGCACCTCAAGCCGAGCTTGGAGCGTCCAGGCACGAGGCATCGTCACCCGCCAGCCAGCGGCGCAGGCGTGCGTACAGCGCCTCCGTCTCCGGACCGCGTGTCCCCGGAAGGTCCTTGGTCACGCTCATCCCAAGCTGCGTTTGCAGGTAGGCGAGGTGTCGGTAGCCTTCGGGATAGGACGCGAGGAGGTCGGCGTCGAGGGCGAGCGTGGCGCCAGGCTCAATGGGGGACATGCGGTCCATGTCGTAGGCCGGCTGACGCAGCACGATTCCCCACCGGCCGTCGCGCTTTTCGAAGGCGTCGCAGAAGCGACCGTGGCAGCTCACATCCACGAGCACGCCGTGCACGGCGGCCCGTTGAATGATTTGCATCTTGGTCTGCCCGATCGCGCGCGACCCGCTCACGTCGATGCTGGCGCCGCCTAGGGTGTGGAGCACCTTGAGGCCGGCCTTCCACGCGCCCCGGCTTCGCCCAACGAATTCCTCGCCGGACGACACGCACCACGTCGTGACAATGCGCCCCTCAGGATGCCAGGTCGTCGCCAGCCGGTCCCAATCACCGGTGTCGCGCCACAGGACCCAGTCTTCAATCAGTTGGCGGATCTCAAACGTGTCTGTCAACGAGCTCGTGGACATGGGTTCCCCTAGCGAACGTGTCGCGGCGCAGGTCTTGAAGCGGTCGACGATGGCGCGGGTGGCGAGTTTGTCGGCCTACCGCCCGAACGGTCCGGGCGACGAGAGCGCTGTCCCAGGACGGGAGACCGCGACTGGTCCCGGCGGCCCGAACGGTCTCCCGACGCCGAAGATACCGGGTATCCTGTAGCTGACCTGCGCGTAGATGGAGTAACCTGCGGTGGTTACGCCGGTTTCCGGCCCACCGATGCGGGCCGGCGTCCCGCCGGACGCGTGTACGTCCTGCAAGCCGTAGACGCTCAACGAGACGGGACCGAAGTCATAGCCCGCGATGCCGCCGATGCCGAACTGATCGTACCGGTTCGTGTTGATGGCGTAGCTGTAATACTTCGACGAGGTGTCGTTCGTGACTTGCACGATGTAGGCGAAGGCCGGCCCGAACGTGAAGCGGCCGAGCGTCTTGGTGATCGTGAACTCGTCCCGGATGATGGTGCCCGTCTGATAGCTGGTGATGAAGTTCTCGGTGTTGTACTCGGCGACGAAGTTGTTGATGAAGGTGAAGCCGCCCTTCTGAAACTCCAGGCCGAAACCCGGCCGGATCGTCCAGAACGGCACGCCGGCGTTGCCGAGGCCGGTCGGACCGTCCTGCGTTCCGTCAGGGAAGACCACGGCGGTGTAGAGCTTGGTATAGAGGCCGGTGTCGCCGATCTTGTAACCGAGCGAGATGGGGGTGACGCTGCTATTGTGGACGCCGAACCTAATGATGTTTTGCAGCGCCGACTGCGAGTATATTTTTCTTGCTGTGCGAACGTCGCGCTGTACACGCCACCGAGGAAGTTGAATCCCGGCACGATGGTGAGGATCTGGACCGGCGCGCTGACGTCGACGCGCGTGGGCTGGCCGGTCGACGAGAACGCGCTCGGCCCGACGATGTTCAGGCCCGTCTGGTTGAAGACCAAGCTTCCATAGAGACCGGGTGGGGGAGTGGGCGCGGGCAGATTTAGGAAGGAGCCCGGATTGATGCTGAAGCTGCCGTAGCCGCGCTCATAAGCGGACGCTCGAGGCATCAAAACCATCGTCGCATCGCACGCGACGACTGCGGAAGCGAGGTTGACCCTCTTGCTCATACGAACTCCCCCCCCCCGATGCCACTGGTTTTTCAGCTGGAACACACGCCACCGTTTGCCATCCCAAACGAAGGCGCGATGGCAGCCGCCGTTAACGTCGACTAGTATGTCAATTTTTCGACGTTTACGACTATGCTTGTTGGGGGACTGTGCCGCAAGCATTAACGTGGCGCACGTGCTAATTTGGCCTCACCGGACGGTCGGGCCTAAATTTTAGCCCACTCCTCGTTGGGCTGTCGCTTCCATCTACGGACAGCTTGTCGCCGACGAGGATCAGAGCCTTCACGCGCTCGACGCCGGCGCGATGATCCTCGCGCGAGATCGCGGGGCGCCAAGCCGGGATCGTCGGTGGGCGCGGGGCGGGCGAGCCGGGCGGAGAAGGCGTCGAGACGCGCGGCGGCGCGGCGCTCGCGATCCGGAGGGCCGGAGGCGATCAGCCAGCACGCGCGCGCCGTGGTCTAAGAGTCCGTCCGAGATCATTATGAGGTTTGGCAGAGTTTCCTCATCATCAGGCGAATGGAGGCCAAGTGCAGGAAAGCCAAGGCCTTGCGCGTCAGGCATTCCCAGTCTTTGGCCAGCCGACGGCAGCGGTTCAGCCAGGCTATGGTGCGCTCAACGCGCCAACGCCTGGGTAGCACCTTGAAGCCTTTGGCGGTGTCGGACCGTTTGCTCGCGCAGGTTCGCGAGGTGCTGCGCGCTCTCGTTGGCGGCCTGGGTGGCGAGGGCGTTCGCGACTTCCGGCGGGACGTTCGGGTTCGTCCGTTGCTGCTGGACGTAGGCGCCTAAGGCGGACTGGTAGCCGTCCGGGTCCGTGATGAACTTCTGGTGCATTTCGGAAAGCGCGCTGGTCACGCCCGATTGCAGGCTCGACCGAATGCCCTGCACCATCAGTGCATGGTAGTCCTCGCCAGCCTTGCCGAGGATGATCGAGTTCTGCGGCGTAGCGACGGCGGGTTGCCCGTTGGCGTCGAGCGTCACGCCCTTCTGAAGGTCGGTGGCCGCTTGCTGCTTCGCCGCCGTGTCGGCCAAGTCCTCCGCGCCGGCGCCCAGCTGTTCGAGGCCGGGCGCGATGCCAACGCGGGCCGGCCGATTGAAGACCGAGGCGTCGATCTGCGTCGTCGGCTTCTCGCTGAGCGCGAGCTGGTTCGCCGGAAGTGTCGCGTCAACGATGGGCGCCCCTACGGCTTGATGGTGAGGCGGAGCGGCCGATTGAACACGGCGACATCGATCATCGGCGCGCGCTGACCGTTTGGCTTAGCTGAGGGCGGCCACTTGCCTGCCGCTTCGAGTTTCGAGATCTCCTCCGCGATACATCGGGCATGCGCCATCTTCCTTGCGAAGTCGCTGATCGTGGCCTCGGCCATCTGCCGACCAAGCTCTCCGGCGCGCCGCAGCTCGCCATGTCGCGTGACCAGCGCGTCCAATTGGGGGCATTCACTCGATTGCTGCATCACTCGCTCCGGTGCTCGATGGTGGTGGCGTCTCGGTCGGTCTCGTCGTCGTCCCGCAGGTCGAGCACGATCCCGGCGGTGATGTGTTGCCCGCCGACGCTGACGTTGACGGTCGTTCTGCCGCCGCCGACCTCGCCGAGCAGCAGCCCGGCGGCCTGGAGGCGGACCTTGCGGTCGGCGGCCTTGCCGAGGCCGGGGTCGTCGCGCACCTCGACGAGGGTCTGAACGGAGGCGATGCGCTCGCCGTCGCGATAGCGCGTCATCTCCTGTTCGAGTGCCGCCTTGAAGATCGGCGTCGTCACCAGCTCGCGCGCGTTCCGGCGGCGGATCCGCAGCAGGTCGGCGGCCTCGAGGAGCTTCAGCGGCTCGTGCGGCCTCGGATGGCGCTTGAGCATCGCCGTTCCGCCCTCGACGGCGACGGGCCGCTCGATCCAGGTTCGGTCACAGATTGATTGATGCCCACAGCCGTCGACCATGTAGGAGATCAGCAGCTTGTGCCGAGCGGTCAGCGCCGGCGGCCCACCCTCCGGCTTTCGCCGTTCGCCGCCGCCGCGACCGAGCGCGTCCATCCGGTTCGAGGGCGCGGGTGTGGGCAAGGTGCGGTCGCGAGGATCGTTGCTCATCATGCCGGCATTTTCTCCCGCGCGGGGCCAATGCCACAACGCACCGTCCGCGAGCGTATGGATCAGCCCGTTGGATTATCCTTCGCGGGCAGGTATTTGGACGTGGTGAGCACCGGATCGGATGGGCAGGTCACCGGCGACGCGTCATCGCCCGGCATGCCGATCGGAGTCGCCCGATCCTACGAGGACATCGTCGCCGCCTGCCGAAGCCGCCGTCAGGAACTCGGCCTGCCGCAGCTCCTCGTCGACGAGATCGCCGGGCTGCAATCGGGTTACGTCGGCAAGATCGAGTGCGGCGACAAGCGCCTCGGAGCCATGTCGCTGCCGTGCCTCCTCGGCGCACTTGGCCTGGAACTCGTCGTGGTCAGGACGGTCCCGCACCTGGTGCGGCAGAGACACTCAGTTGCGTACCCGCGCTCGGAGGCCAATCAACAAAGTCGCCGATCCTAGTCGGTGCAATATCATTAAGTACGTCGGCAATCTTTATTGACTGATTTTGATTGCTAATGGCAGTAGCAAAAGCGTTTATATATGCTATTGGTACTTCCTCATAAATAATCAATGCAGCAAGATCCTTACCAAAATCCGTTAAAGGAAAACAATTCACCTGTAGTCTTCTTTTATCTCTTGATGTAACTTTGAGTACTTTGTTACTAAATGTAAACATGCCCTCATCGTTTTCTTCTACTTGCCACGAAGTGTTCAGAAGCCCTCCGCCGCTTTGTACGACTCCAAGATCTTCCATTTCAAGAACTGTAGTAAACCGAACAACCTCGTCGGCCCTGAATATATAGGCATTTGATACTGATAGTTTGAGAAAATCATGAATGCGCACTGCCTCACTACTATCTATAGCGGACAATCTCTGTAGCGTGCGCAGCTTAAATGTGCCCGGCTGGCGGATTTCTCCAGCTAGAAGCCGGCCCCACAAGATCTGCAGATCTTTGTTGCTTTTACGTCCAGTAATCCCTGCAAACTCGTTGAGCCAATCAGAATCAAGCTTTGACGTAGCGGCTTCGTTTGGCAGTTCGGGCTCCGGTTCGCGTTTGAGATCGCTGATGGCGGCGAGGGTCACCATAAGGCGATTGCGATCCTCGCTGATCTGTTGTTCGAAGTGCCGTATAAGGAAGGCGTCGCTAGACCGTGGAGCAATCTCGGCACCCTCTAACGCTCGCCTATGATCGACTTCACGCAATGCACTCGCAAGGCTCTCTGCGTCCCTACGTCGGTTCAAATTAGGCTCTACGAACATGTTGAGCCAGTCTACTAAATTGCCGCCGAGACGGTCGATCGCCGCAACGAGACGACTATCCGCCTTCGCATGCACGCCATTCCGCTCAAGCGTGGCAGCGATACCCACCTTGCGTTCAAGCGGATCTTGGTTGATCGCGGGTACCTTGACCGTTGGCACAGGCACCACGCCTTTTCCGGCTGCGCGACTCCGAGGCTTTGGCTCTTTCTTGTCAGGCAAATGTCTCGCTCCAAAAAATTTTGGGCACATCTCTCGTGCGCCAGTCAGGAGCGCGCTGGATCAACCGCCAATTTACCCCTCCCGGGTGGCCCGGCCGGCTGCCGGACTGGACTCTCCTAAGCAGGCACCTGATGCGATTTTCAGCTATACGCTTACCGAATGCTTACCCGAAGAAGTCTTTATCTGCTCCTTCCCGCCGACGATGCGTCTACCTCATTGTAATTGTTGGCGTCCCGGACTGGATTCGAACCAGTGGCCTACGGTTTAGGAAACCGTTGCTCTATCCTGCTGAGCTACCGGGACGCGCGGGCCAAGCCTAGCATGTGGCCAACTCCCTTTCCAAGATCCGTGTTCAGACCGGTTCCGAACCAGGTTCGGCGCGATCGGGCGCGCCGACCAACCGTCCTGAGACGATCCGCCGTCGGCTCATGCTCGGGCTTTGGACGACGGCGAAGGATGGCGGCGACACAGCCTTCTCACTTATCGAGCGCCTTGGCCGAGGCTTCATGCTCTGCATCCATGCCGGCGAACTGCGAGAGGAACGTCTTGATCGTCTCGTCCTGCGTCGCATCCATCTCCTTTCTCGCTTCGCTCAGGTCATCGGCATTGATGCGGATCGCCTCCTTGACGTAGGCCTTGTCGAACAAGGAACCCGAGAGCGCCTTCAGCGCGGTCAAGCGCACGGAATCGGCGGCGCTCAGGTCGTTGGGCAGGGTGTATCCCTGGTCGTGCCCCAGTCTTTGAAGGGCCGTGTTGTAGCTTTCGTGATCCTTCACCAGCTTCTCCGCGTAGGCCTTCACGGCGGGGTTCGATGCCTTCTGCGTGGCGAGCTTGGCCGACGCCAGCTCGTAGGCGGCGCTCCGGGCGTCCTCCACGAGGTAGTCCTTGTCCGTGGTGGACCGGATCGGGGTGTTCTGCGCGAGGGCCGGCCCGGCGCTCGCGAGGAGCATGAGCGGCAGCAGCGTTTCGCGAAGCATGGGGCGGCACTCCGTTGCAGGGTCGTGGCGCCAATCGTGCGCTCCACCGCAGGTTCCGGGTCGGCGCTGTCGCAGCGCCGGCAGCCTCGCGGCAAGCCAGCGAACGCGACGCCGACCCTTTCCACGGCCGCGATCGGCCTACAGGTAGGCGCTGGAAAGCTCCGGCGTGTCCGCCAAGCGTTCCGCCGGTCCGGTCCCCACGACGCGGCCCGTCTGAAGCACGTAGCCGCGGTCGGCGATCGCGAGCGCCTGGGCGACGTTCTGCTCCACGAGCAGCACCGAGATTCGTTCGCTCTCG
The DNA here is from genome assembly GCA_964244495.1 of uncultured Beijerinckiaceae bacterium. Lineage (GTDB taxonomy): Bacteria > Pseudomonadota > Alphaproteobacteria > Rhizobiales > Beijerinckiaceae > RH-AL1. The sequence goes on along the minus strand of CAXTIU010000006.1, from coordinate 204,602 downwards.
TTCAGGGTCCGTATGGCGTCGAAGATCTGTCGGATCACCAGCGGAGCCAGCCCGAGCGAGGGCTCGTCGAGCAGCAGCAGCCTCGGTCTCTGCATCATCGCCCGCCCGATCGCGAGCATCTGCTGCTCGCCGCCCGACATCGTGCCCGCGCGCTGCGTCAGGCGCTCCTCGAGCCTGGGGAAAAGGGCCAGGACCTTGGCCAGGTCGGCGGCGAAGGTGTCGCGGCCGCCGCCCTGCGCCCCGGTCTGGAGGTTCTCGCGGACGGTCATCTGCGGCATGATGTGCCGCCCTTCCGGCACGTGGGCGACGCCGAGGCGGGCGACCTCGTGCGCCCGGAGGCGGTCGACCGGCCGTCCCCCGAGCAGGATCTCGCCGCCGGTCGGGCGCGGGGCGCCGAACAGGGTGCGCAGCAGCGTCGACTTGCCGGCGCCGTTCGCCCCCAGCAGCGCCACGATCTCGCCTTCGCCCACGTGGAGGTCGACCTCGTGCAGCACCGCGACGGCGCCGTAGCCCGAGCTGAGGCGGCGGCACTCCAGCATCGGCGGGCGCTGGACGGTGGTCCCATCGCCCGCCGGCGCGGTCCGGCGGCGGGCGGGCGCGGCGCCGGCCGGCTCGCCGAGGTAGGCGGCGACGACGTTGCGGTCCTCGCGCACCTCCCGGGGCGCGCCCTCCGCGATCTTCTTGCCGCGATCGAGCACGAAGATGCGGTCGGACACGCCCATGACGACGCTCATGTCGTGCTCGATCAGGAGAACGCCGACGCCGTCCTCGCGGGTGAGGCGACGGAGGTCCGCTTCCAGCGTCGCGGATTCGCGCGGGTTGAGGCCGGCGGCCGGCTCGTCCAGGCAGAGGAAGCGGGGATCCAGGCACATGGCGCGCGCGATCTCGAGGCGGCGCTGCAGGCCGTAGGACAGGGCGCCGGCGACATCGTTGGCGCGCGCGGCCAAGCCCATGCGGGCGAGCCAGTGCATCGCCTTGGCGACGGCGAGCCGCTCGGCGCGGCGGAAGGCCGGCAGGCCGAACAGTCCTTGGAGCTGGAGCCAGCCCGAGCGGCTCAACGCCCTGTGCTGGGCGACGAGGAGGTTCTCCAGGGCGGTCATGCCGGCGAAGAGCCGCGTGGTCTGGAACGTGCGGACGACGCCGGCCTCGCTCACCACGCGATGGCCGGGCAGGGTGTCGATGCGGCGGGTGCCCCCATCCGGCTCGCGAATGGTCACTTCGCCCGCGCTCGGCCTGTAGAAGCCGGTCATGCAGTTGAACGCGGTCGTCTTGCCGGCGCCGTTGGGACCGATCAGGGCCGTCACCCGTCCCGTTTCCGCGACGAGGTCGAGGCCGGAGACGGCGAGGAGGCCGCCGAAGCGCATCGAAAGGCCGCTGGCGATCAAGGTCGCGCCGGCCGGCTTCGTGCCATCCAACTTGGCGCCGCTCACGTCAGGGTTCCGAGCGAGGGCTCGCCGAGTCCGAGGGTGTCGGCGCTGACCGAGGGCACGCGCGCGGAGGTGAAGCCGCCGGGCCGCCACACCATCACCAGCACCATGACGGTGCCGAACACCAGCAGGCGGTACTGCTCGAAGCTGCGGCCGAGTTCCGGCACCCCGATCAGCACGGCGGCGGCGACCGCGATGCCGAGCTGGCTGCCGCCGCCCAGCACGACCACCGCCAGGATCAACGCGCTCTCGGCGAAGGTGAAGCTTTCGGGCGAGATGAAGTCCTGGTGCGCGGCGAAGAAGCAGCCGGCGAGGCCGCCGATCGTCGCGCCGAGCGCGAAGGCGGTGAGCTTGATCGCGGTGGGATCGAGGCCGACCGCGCGGCAGGCGATCTCGTCCTCGCGCAGCGCCTCCCACGCCCGCCCGATCGGCAGGCGGCGCAGGCGGATCGTCAGCGCGAGCGTCGCCAGCGTCAGGGCCAGGATGACGACGTAGAGCCACGCCACCCGCTGGAGCGGCGAGAACGGGAGGCCGACAAGGTGGGCGAAGGTCGTCCCGCCGCCCTTGGGCGCGGCGAGGAACGGCACGCCGAAGAAGGTCGGCCGGCCGATCCCGATGATGCCGTTGGGGCCGCCGGTCAGCTGATACCAGTTGATGAGGATGATCCGGATGATCTCGCCGAAGCCCAGCGTCACGATCGCCAGGTAGTCGCCCTTGAGGCGCAGCACGGGGAAGCCGAGCAGGACGCCCAGCGTGCCGGCCACCAGGCCGGACAGCGGCAGCGCCTCCCAGAAGCCGAAGCCGAGGTCGGTCGCCAGGATGCCGAACGTGTAGGCGCCGGCGGCGTAGAAGGCGACGTAGCCGAGGTCGAGGAGTCCGGCGAGGCCGACCACGATGTTGAGTCCCCAGCCGAGCATCACGTAGGTCAGGAAGGTGGCCCCGAGGTCGAGCGTGTAGCGGGTCGCGAGCGGCGTGAAGGGGAAGGCGAGCGCGAAGGCGATGGCGGCGAGGCCGACCGCCTGGGCGACGTGGCGCCCGGTCATCCGGCGCCGGGACGGGCGGACGATCGCCGCGCCGTCGCCGGCGTGGGGGATCGCGGCGGCCCGCCGCCTCGCCCGGCGCACGGCGCGCAGCGACGACACGGCCTCGAAGAGCAGCCGCCCGAGGAAGACGGCGACGACGGCCGCCGCGATGTCGAGGGGGTGGAAGGTCAGCGCGTTGCGCCCGTCGACCGTGTCGAGGCGCACGCCGACGAAGGGGATCGCCAGCACCAGCGCCACGCCGCCGGCGAGGCCGGCCCGCTGCAGGGAGGCTTGGGCAACCGTGGCCACGCGCCCCTCACACTTTCTGGAGATCGGGCCGGCCGAGCAGGCCGGTCGGCCTGGCGATCAGCACCAGGATCAGCACCGCGAAGACGGACACGTCCTTGTAGGCGCCCGACACGTAGCCGCCCCAGTAGGCTTCGATCAGGCCGATCACCAGGCCGCCGAGCATGGCACCGGGGATCGAGCCGATGCCGCCCAGCACCGCCGCCGTGAAGGCCTTCACCCCGGCGAGGAAGCCGATGAAGAAGTCGACCGATCCGTAGTAGAGCGTCTCCGTCAGTCCCGCCCCGGCGGCGAGAGCGGCGCCCATCACGAAGGTCAGCGAAATCGTGCGGTCGACGTCGATGCCGAGCATGCCGGCCATCGTCATGTCCTGCTCGCAGGCACGCTGGGCGCGCCCCAGCGGCGTCGCCTGGACGACGAAGGTCAGCAACACCATCAGGATCGCGCTCACCACGATCACCGCGATCTGGATCGTGGAAATCTGGACCGTGAAGCCGCCTTGCTCCATCAAGGCGAAACTGCCGGTCAGCACGGGCGGCAGGGTCCGCAGCTCCGCGCCTTGGAGGAGCTGCACGTAGTTCTGCAGGAAGATCGAGACGCCGATCGCCGAGATCAGCGGGGCGAGGCGGGTCGAGCCGCGCAGCGGGCGGTAGGCCAGCCGCTCGATCGCCCAACCGTAGGCCGACGTGAACAGGACCGCCGCCGGCAGCACGAGGACGATGGCGAGGGGCGCCCAGGAGATCCCCAGCAGGCCGAGCGCGGTGAACGCCATCACCGACACGAAGGCCCCGACCATGTAAACCTCGCCGTGGGCGAAGTTGATCATGCCGATGATCCCGTAAACCATCGTGTAGCCGAGCGCGATGAGGCCGTAGATCGACCCGAGCGTCAGCCCGTTGATGGTTTGCTGGAGGAAGTAGGCCATTGCGGGGTTCCGGGAAGGCGCTCGCCTCGGGACGCTCGGCTTGGACGTGTCGCCGAGGCGAACCGCGGCGCGCCGCTACTTGAGGGGGGTGTACTTGCCTCCCTTCCACTCGTAGATCACGAAGGGCTCGGCGCTGGGATCGCCCTTGCCGTTGAAGGCGAACTTGCCGATCACCGTGTCGTAGTCGCCCTTGTGGAGCTCGGCCGAAACCTTGGTGCCGTCGGTGGTCTTGGCGCGCGTGGCCGCCTGCACGTAGGTCTGGACGGCGGCGTAGGTGTAGAGCGTGTAGCCTTCCGGCTCGTAGTGCGCGTCGCGGAACGCCTTGACGATCGGAGCGGCGGTCGGGTTGTTGCGGGGATCGGGGTAGAAGGTCATCAGGACGCCGTCGGACGCCGGACCGGCGACGCCGGCGAACTCGGTCGTGGCGATGCCGTCGCCGCTCATGAAGGTGGCGTTCAGTCCCTGTTCCTTCATCTGGCGGACGAACAGGCCGGCCTCGGGGAAGTAGCCGCCGTAGAAGATCACCGTCACGCTCGCCGCCTTGAGGCGCGAGATCAGCGTCGAATAATCCTTCTGTCCGGCCGTGACGGTGTCGTCGACCGCCGGCTTCACGCCTTTCGCGGCCAGCGACGTGCGCACGCCGTCGGCGAGGCCCTTGCCGTAGGTCGACCGGTCGTCGACGACGGCGATCTTCGCGCTGGGCTTCAGCTTGAGGATGCCGGCGGCGGCGATGGCGGCCTGCTCGTCATCGCGGCCGCAGGTCCGGAACACGTCCGTGAGGCCGCGCTCGGTGAGGACCGGATTGGTCGAGCCGGGGCTGATCATCGGGATGGACGACTCGGCGTAGACCTCCGAGGCCGGGATGGAGGAGGAGGAGCAGAAATGGCCGATCACGCCGGGGTCCTTGCCGCCGCTCGCGATCTTGTTGGCGACCGCGACCGCCTGCTTCGGGTCGCAGGCGTCGTCCTCGAGGTCGAGGACGATCTTCTGGCCGTTGATGCCGCCGGCCTTGTTGATCGCCGCCGCCGCCCCTTCCGCGCCGTGCTTCATCTGCTGGAAGAACGCCGCGTTCTGGCCTGTTATCGGGCCGACCAAGGCGAGCGTCACGTCCGCGCGGGCGCCTTCGATGCCGCACATCAGCATCGCGGCGATCACGATATTCGTCTTAAGCATTCCCGTGCCCCCTCGAAACCTTCGGCTGCGAGCCGCCCCGAAAACCGCGCGCTTGCCCGAGCATGGACGCGTCGTGCTCGCTCACGGAGCGACGCGTGTCCGCCGATGCCGCCCGTGACGGCGACCAGCTTCGGATCGCGTTGGCCTCGTTGCGGGACGCCGCGCGATCGACGCATGTTCGGGCGCCCCCGGTGCCTTGAACGTCTCGCGACGGACGCGACAGCCCTCCACGGGAAACGCGCATTAGCGGTAAAGGCGTTTGGACGCCATGACAAGCGAGCGCGGTTTCGATCCGGCCGGTCGATCGGCGTTTGTCCTCGACCGGACGATCAGCCAGCCCGCTCGTACGTCCCGATCAGCAGGCCTTTCGCCAGCACGTGGCCCTTCAAAGCGTCGACGACCGCGCCGCGTCCCACGCCCTCGGGGAGGTCGGGTTCGGTATCGAGCGCGTAGACCTGGAAGGCGTAGCGATGCGGGCCGTGGCCGGTCGGCGGATCGGGCGGCAGCCAACCCGACGACAGGAACGAGTTCTTGCCGACGAGCGCGCCGCTGCGCGTGGTCGGCATCGCGTCGGCGTCGAGGGCCGCCTCGTGGAAGCCGACGCCGTCGGTCGCGGCGATCCGCCAGGCGAGCGCGTGGCACAGGGGCGCCGGCGTCGGGCTGTCGGCGTCCTCGACGACGAGCGCGAGGGACTTGGCCCCGGCCGGCAGCGCCTCGAAGCGCAGCGGCGGCGAAACCTTGGCCCCGTCGCTGGTGAAACGGGCGGGGATCGCGCCGCCGTGGGCGAAGGCCTCGCTCGTCACGCGGATCGTCTCGGGCGCGGCGAGGTCGGCCTGGGCGTAAGCGAGCTTGCCGAGGCCGGGACGAATGGAACTGAGGGCGTGGCCGACGGCGGCCGGGACGTTCTCGAGCATGGTTGATCCTCCGAACGGGAAATGCTCGAAGGCCCGCATCGTTCGACGACGGCGACGAGGCGCCGTCGTCGGACAAGCGCCCTCTCGACCGGCCTACTTGTCGACGAAGGCCTTCTCGATCACGAAATGGCCCTGTTCGCCGTGGTTGCCCTCCACGTAGCCGCGGCCGTCGAGGAGCGCGCGGACATCGGCGATCATCTGCGGGCTGCCGCACAGCATGAACCGGTCGTCGGCGACGCTCATCGGCGGCAATCCGATGTCGGCGAACAGCTTGCCCCCCTCCATCAGCGCCGTGATGCGGCCCATGTTGCGGAACGGCTCCCGCGTCACCGTCGGGTAGTAGATGAGCTGCTCCGAGGCCAGTTCACCCAGGAACTCGTCCCTGGGCAGGATGTCGGAGATGATCTCGCCGTAGGCGAGATCCTTGGCGAAGCGCACGCCGTGCACCACGATCACCTTCGCGAAGCGCTCGTAGGTCTCGGGGTCCTTGATGATGGACAGGAACGGGGCAAGGCCGGTGCCGGTGCCGAGCAGGTACAGGTGCTTGCCCGGCGCGAGGTTGTCGAGCACCAGCGTGCCGGTCGGCTTGCGGCTCACCATCACGGGGTCGCCCGCCTTCAGGTGCTGCAGGCGCGAGGTCAGCGGGCCGTCGGCGACCTTGATCGAGAAGAACTCGAGTTCGTCCTCGTAGTGGGCGCTGGCGACGCTGTAGGCCCGCAGCAGCGGCTTGCCGTCGACCGGGATGCCGATCATCGTGAATTCGCCGCTGCGGAAGCGGAACGAGGGATCGCGCGTGGTGCGGAAGCTGAAGAGGCTATCCGTCCAGTGATGGACGGACAGGACGCGTTCCTCGAGAAACTTGCTCATGGATCCTTCGCACGGGGCCGTCACGGGATGACTTAGCTAAGTCCATTCCACGCCATGCGCAATCCGCGTTCGACGCATCGCAACATTGCGCGGTCGCGGCCCGGAACCGCGCGGCGCGACCCGGACGTGGCACGCGAGCCCGCGCCGGCGCCGCCCGCCGTGCTCAGATGCCGACGCCGCGATGACCGAACAGGACGAGCACGACGAGGACGATGACGACGAGGCCGACGATGCCGATGCCGCCGCCGCCATAATAGCCGGCGCGATGACCATAGTAGCCGCCGCCGCCGAACAGCAGCACGATGATCAGGATGAGTAGGAGAAGTGTCACGGATCGCCTCCCGGCTTAAGCATTGGCGATAGGAAAGACGCGAGTCACGGCTAAGGTTGCACGGCCAAGGTCACGGGCCTCCGGGCGGCGCCTGTCGCGCGCGTCACCGGGCTTCTCGTCCTTCCCTGAATTGGCTATAGAGCGGGATGCAATCGACGACGCGTCTTCGGGCACGGTTCGCGGGGAACCCATAGGATGTCGCGAGACACGGTGCGAGGGTCGACCCCCGCAAAGGCGGCATCGCCCACGCCGGTCCTGCAAGGCGCATCGGCCCGGGGGCCATCGTCGCAGGTCTTGTCGTCGCACGATGCCCTGCCGACCAGGGGCGGGTCGGCCGGCGACCCCCCCGCGAGCCCGGCGAACGGACCGTCCCCCATGGCGCCCGCGCCGACCGCATCGAGACCGAGCGGCCCCGCGCTGGGTTCGCCGGCGCCGGGCGCCGCCGCGTCCCCGACGGCGTCCGACGCCGCCGCGGCCGGCAATGTCACGCCCCACAAGCACGCGACCAACGTCGTCGGCCTCGCCATCGCCTCCATCGGCGTCGTCTACGGCGACATCGGGACGAGCCCGCTCTACGCCCTGCGGGAGTCGCTCGCGCATTCGAAGGCGGTCGGCCTCACCGACGAGGCGGTCATCGGCACGGTGTCGCTGCTCGTGTGGGCGCTGTTCTTCACCGTCACCGCCAAATACGTCCTGTTCCTGATGCGCGCCGACAACAAGGGCGAGGGCGGCACGCTGTCCCTGATGGCCCTGGCGCAGCAGGCGTTGAAGCGGTCGTCCGTCCCCGTGTTCTTCCTCGGCGTCGCCGGCGCGGCCCTGTTCTCCGGCGACGCGATCATCACCCCGGCCATCTCCGTGCTCTCGGCGCTGGAGGGTCTCGACCTCGTGACGCCGATCTTCGACGCCTACGTGCTGCCGCTGACGGTGCTGATCCTCGTCACGCTGTTCTTCTTCCAGCAGAGCGGGACGGCGCGCGTCGCCACCTTCTTCGGGCCGGTGATGCTCGTGTTCTTCGTCGTGATCGCCCTGCTCGGACTGCTGCACATCGGCGACGCGCCGCGCATCTTCCGCGCGTTCAACCCGTGGCACGGCTTAGCCTTCCTGTTCGGGCACGGGTTCCTCGGCTTCATCGTGCTCGGCTCCGTCTTCCTGGCGGTCACGGGCGCGGAGGCGCTCTACGCCGACATGGGGCACTTCGGCCGCTTTCCGATCCAGGCGGCCTGGTTGTGTTTCGTGCTGCCGGCGCTCATCTGCAACTACCTCGGTCAGGGCGCCCTCGTCCTGTCGAACCCGAAGACGGTGGAGAACCCGTTCTTCCTGCTGGCTCCGTCGTGGGCGCTGCTGCCGCTGGTGATCCTGTCCACGATCGCGACGGTCGTCGCCAGCCAGGCGGTCATCACCGGCGCCTTTTCCCTGGCGCGCCAGGCGATCCAGCTCGGCCTGCTGCCGCGCATGCTGATCCTTCACACCTCCGAGATGCTGGAGGGGCAGATCTTCATCCCTCGCGTCAACCGCATGCTGCTGATCGGCGTGCTCGCGCTGGTGCTCCTGTTCAAGAGTTCCAGCGCGCTGGCCTCGGCCTACGGCATCGCCGTCACCGGCACGATGGTGGTGACCACGGCCATCGCCTTCGTGGTGGTATGGAAGCTGTGGCGTTGGCCGCTGTGGGCGGCGCTCGCCTTCACCGGCATGTTCCTGGCGGTCGACCTCGCCTTTCTCGCCGCCAACCTCGTCAAGGTGGTCGAAGGCGGGTGGGTGCCGCTCCTGCTCGCGTCCTGCTCGATGGTCGTGATGTGGACCTGGGTGCGCGGCAACAGGCTGCTGGTGCGCAAGACGCAGCGCGACTCGATCCCCACGATCGACCTGATCCGCATGCTGGAGAAGTCGAAGCCGCAGCGGGTCGCCGGCACCGCGATCTTCCTGACCAACCATCCCGACACCGCGCCGTCCTCGCTGATGCACAACCTGAAGCACAACAAGGTGCTGCACGAGCGAGTCCTGATCATGTCGGTGAAAACGGAGGTGACGCCGCGCGTGCCGCTCGCCAAACGCTACGAGATCGAGAAGGTGTCGGCCGACTTCACGAAGGTGGTGCTGCACTACGGCTACATGGAAAGCCCGCGCATCCCCTCCGCGCTCGCCTCGCTACGCAAGTCCGGCCTGAAGTTCGACATCATGACGACCTCGTTCTTCCTCGGCCGCCGCACGATCAAGACCTCGCCCAGCTCCGGCATGCCGCTGTGGCAGGACAACCTGTTCGTGGCCCTGTCGAAGCAGGCGGCGAACGCCACCGACTTCTTCGCGATCCCCTCCGACAGGGTGGTGGAACTGGGAGCGCAGGTGACGGTGTGAGTCGCTCTGCCATGGCTTTTCAGGTGCTCAAGGCTGCTTAGGGGCGACCAGGACGACCATGGCCAGACCAATCGCGAGGACGCATCCGAACGCCGGGCCATGCCAAGGGACGGGTAGGCACGAGATGGCGGCGAATGCGGCGGAGATGTATGCCACACAGTATGTGAAGAAGTTAGCCGGCGGCATGGGCACGGGCTCCACTGTTGGAGGCCACATGATCCCGGCCTGCGCGGCAGAGTTCTTGTGAGGGATACAAGCCCGAACGCGCGTCGGGCTCAGGCGATATAGCTTCCATGGCGATCCTTGTGAAGCCCAGCGGTCGCGTCGGGCTGTGGAAGGAGGATCGGCCAAGTCGCGACCTCGCGCACCGCACCGAACCGAAGGCGCTCCTCGCGGCCATACGGACAGGCGTCGTCGCCCGCCGCGATAGATTCGAGGCGAGGGAAAGCGGCACGTGCCGGAAGGATGGGATGAGAAGTGTTTAGAGGGCCGCGCTACCGAGTTGCGGCAGTGGTCCGTGGAGAACCCCGCTCGGCGGATTACTTCAGCACACGGATGTCCACGACGTTCCGGCAAGGCCGAATTTGGGCATAAAAAAGAGCGCTGACCCTGCGGTCGCACCCTGTGAACAGTGTTGATCCCAGCCATATGCCCGGCCAACGGACTCCAGTCGCAAAAATGGCTTGATTCAGATTCCAGGTCAACCAGGCCGCAAGCGAAAAAGAAAGGGCCTTGCCTGTGAGGCAAGGCCCTCGGTCTAAGGTCCGCCACATCCCTCTCCGGATAGAGTTCGGCGCGTCGCTGAAACCGATGCGCCTAGTCCCTGGCTTGGCGATGTCTGTAGCCGGGTGGACCTTCAAAGCCTCTCGCGAGGACGGATCGAATATAATTCATATCCGCGTGTTTTCCAACTACAGGCCGAGCGCAGTCCGCAGGCCGGCCTCCACGCGCAGCATGTCGGCCGCGCTCAGGAACTCCGTCCTGTAGTTCCCGCCGAAGGCGACGCGATCGAGGCGCGAGTGGGACACCCGCGCCGGGGTGGAGCATTTCACCCATACGTCGCGGGTGAAGCTCCGATAGGAGCCGAGCGGGATCGACACGTCCTGCGGGTCCGCCGATCGCGGCGGCGTCGCGCTACAGGGGACCACGATGCAGAGGCCAGGTCCGGCCCCATGGCGGTGGTTCGCGGCATCGGGCGAGACGACGATCGCGCGTCGGACCTTCCACACTTCCGGCGCGCTCGACAGCGGCGGACGGTGAAGCGGGAAGGTCGACGCGTCGAGCGGGTTCGGGCCGAAGTCGCACAGGAGGATCGCACCGCGACGTGGGGAGAAGGTGATCACGCCCAGCTTCCCCGAGCCAGCAGAATAACCTTCACCTTGGCTCGGTTGTCCTGAACAGTGCAGGTCGCTTGCCGGCCCAGGCTGGTCGCGGTGGCGATCGCGCTCACGGCGATGCCGGACGCGAACTGCGCATACAAGTTAATAGCCTGATGTGACGGCCCGATGCCAATCCGCCGGAGTCTCGTGGACGGACCAGGCGCGACCATTGACGCCGCGATCGCGATCTTCGCCTATGACACCCATGCGCAGGACCGATCGAGAGCAAGCGCCCTTCACCCATAATAGCCTTTCCGTCCCCGAAGCGGCCGCGCGGGATGCCGCCAAAGCCTCGCCGATGATGGCGCAGTACCTCGGCATCAAGGCGGCGCACCCCGACGCGCTGCTGTTCTACCGCATGGGCGACTTCTACGAGCTGTTCTTCGACGACGCGGCGGTCGCGGCGAAGACGCTCGGCATCGTGCTGACCCGCCGGGGGCGGCACGAGGACGCCGACATCCCGATGTGCGGCGTGCCGGTGGAGCGCTCGGAGGACTACCTCCACCGCCTCATCGAGGCCGGCCATCGCGTGGCGATCTGCGAGCAGACGGAGGACCCGGCCGAGGCCAAGCGCCGGGGCGGCAAGTCGGTCGTCGCCCGCGCCGTGGTGCGCCTCGTCACGCCCGGCACGCTGACGGAGGAGCGCCTGCTCGCGCCCGAGCGCGCCAACTGGCTGGCGGCGCTCGCCCGCGTGCGCGGCGCGGACGGCGCCTGGGGGTTCGGGCTGGCCGCGCTCGACATGTCGACCGGCGTCTTCGAGGTCTGCGAGGCGCCGCTCCCTTCGCTCGGCGGCGAGATCGGCCGGGTCGACCCGCGCGAGCTCGTCGTCGCCGACGCGCTGGCCGACCATCCCGAGGTCGCCCGCGTGCTGGCCGAGGTCAGGGTGCCGGTGACCCGGATCGGGCGCGAGCCCGGCTCCGCCGAGCGCCGGCTGCTCGATTGGTTCGGTCTCGCGACGCTGGAAGGGCTCGGCGGCCTGTCTCCGGCCGAGGTCGCGGCGGCGGCGGTCGCGATCTTCTACGTCGAGCGGACCCAGTGCGGCACGCGCCCCAAGCTCGACCCGCCGACCTCGGTGCGCCGCGCGCGCGCGATGGAGATCGACGCGGCGACCCGCGCCAACCTCGAACTGACCCGCACGCTGGCGGGTGCGCGCGCCGGCTCGCTGCTCGCCGCCATCGACGCTTGCGTCACCCCGGCCGGCAGCCGCCTGCTCGCCGCCTGGCTGTCGTCGCCGCTCACCGAGCGCGCCGCCATCGAGGCGCGGCTGGCGGCGGTGGCGACCCTGGTCGAGCACCGCGACCTGCGGGTTGACGTGCGAAAACTCCTGAAGGGCGCGCCCGACCTCGCCCGCGCCGTGTCCCGCCTCGCGCTCGACCGGGCCGGGCCGCGCGACCTCGCCGCCATCGGCGAGGGCCTCGCCGCCGCCCGCGCGCTCGCCGCCGGCCTGCACGACGACGCCTTCCCGCGGGGACCGCTGCCCGCGTTGCTGATCGAGGCCCGCGCCGGGCTGGAGGGCCTCGACCCCGGGCTCAGTGGGCGGCTCGCCGCCATGCTCGACGACAGCCTGCCGCTCCAGCGACGCGACGGCGGCTTCATCCGTCCCGGCCACGACCCCGCCCTCGACGGGACGCGCGCGCTGCGCGACGAGAGCCGGCAGGTGATCGCCGCGCTACAGGGAGAATACTGCGACCTCGCCGGCAGCCGTCGGCTCAAGGTCAAGCACAACTCGATGCTGGGCTACTTCGTCGAGGTGCCCCAGGCGCTGGGCGAACGGCTGATGGTGGCGCCCCTCAACGCCACCTTCGTCCATCGCCAGACGATGGTCGACGCGATGCGCTTCTCGACCAGTGCGCTCGGCGCGCTGGAAGCCAAGATCGCGGCGGCGGCGGCGGACGCCACCGCGCGCGAGAACGCGCTCTTCGACGCCGCCGCCGCCGCGATCCTCGACGCCTCGCCGGCGATCGGCGCGGCCTCCGACGCGCTCGGCCTCATCGACGTCGCCGCCGCGCTCGCCGACGTCGCCGCCGCGCGCGACTGGACGCGGCCGGAGATCGCCGACGGGGGCGCCTTCGCGATCCGCGGCGGTCGCCACCCGGTCGTCGAGGCGGCGCTGCGCGGGCAGGGCGAGCCGTTCGTGGCGAACGACTGCGACCTGTCCGCCACGCCGCGCGGCGGCCGCATCGCGGTGGTCACCGGCCCCAACATGGCCGGCAAGTCGACCTTCCTCCGGCAGAACGCGCTGATCGCGGTGCTGGCGCAGATGGGCTCCTTCGTGCCGGCCACCCATGCCCGCATCGGCATCGTGGACCGGCTGTTCTCCCGCGTCGGCGCGGCCGACGACCTCGCGCGCGGGCGCTCCACCTTCATGGTGGAGATGGTCGAGACCGCCGCCATCCTCAACCGAGCCACGCCGGCCTCCCTGGTGATCCTCGACGAGATCGGGCGCGGCACGGCGACCTTCGACGGCCTGTCGATCGCCTGGGCGGTGATGGAGCACCTCCACGAGCGCAACCGCTCGCGGGCGATCTTCGCCACCCATTTCCACGAGCTGACCCAGTTGTCGGCCCGGCTCGACCGGCTCGTCAACCTGACGACGCGGGTCGCCGACTGGCACGGCGATGTCGTGTTCCTGCACGAGGTGGTGCCGGGCGCGGCCGACCGCTCCTACGGCATCCAGGTCGCCAAGCTCGCCGGCCTGCCGGCGGTCGCGGTGCGGCGCGCCAAGACCCTGCTGGCGGCGCTGGAGGCCGGCGACCGTGACGCGCCCGTGGCGCGGCTGCTCGCCGACCTGCCGCTGTTCGCCGCCGCTTCCCGGCCCGAGCGATGCCGGCCCGAGCCGGAGGCGGACCCGTTGCGCGAGGCGCTGGCCGCCATCGATCCCGACGCGCTCAGCCCGCGCGAGGCGATGGCGGCGCTCTACCGCCTCAAGGCGCTGGCCAGCGACGCGCCGCCCGACGGCGCCCCCCCGATGGCGACGGAGACCGATGTCCGCCGGGTTGTCCCGTGATCCCCTTCGTCCCCGCGCCCGGCCGTGCGGCGGCGCGCGCATTGCCTGCGCCGCCGCCAACGATTACGGGATCGGCAGCCACCACATCGGGACGCCGCCTGACATGACCGCACCCGTCGCCACCGTTGCCGCCGAAGGCGAGGCGCGCGAGCGCGACGCGTTCACGGCGGCGATGCGCCACCTCGTCGGCGGCGTCAGCGTGGTCACGGTCACGTCGGGCGGCGAGCGCGGCGGCCTCGCCGCGACCTCCCTCACCTCGCTGTCGGCCGACCCGCCGAGCCTGATCGTCTGCGTCAAGCAGAGCTCGTCGGCGATGCCGCTGCTGCGCGCCAGCGGGCGCTTCGGCATCAGCCTGCTCGGCCACGACCACCAGCACGTCGCCGACCGCTTCTCCGGCCGCGACGGCAGCCGGGGCGCCGACCGCTTCGCCGGCGCCGCGTGGATCGAGGTGGACGGGACGTTGGTGCTGGCCGACGCGCTCGCCTCCTTCGCCTGCCAGGTCGAGGACATCATCGAGCGCTTCTCCCACGCGATCGTCATCGGCCGCGTCACCGCCTCCCGCGCGCTCGGCGGCGACGGCGCGCTGGTGTACTGGCGCGCGGCCTACGCGAAGGTCGGGTTCTAGGGCACCCGGCCGCCGCGCCGGCCCGGCCGCGAAATCTCTCTCAAGCACACATTCTCGCGTCAGCTGCGTCAGGCGTCAGGATGTTATGGAACATGACGCTCCGAGCGGAGTGAAGAGGTATCAATACCTTACGCCCGGCCTGTTACGGCCGCAAGCCAGGAAAGGGCTGCCTTCGTAGCTGCGTCTTGGATCGCACGCCGGGATCACGGCTGGGCCGAAGGGCGCTCCATTCCTCAGCGCCGCCGTCGAAGACCGCCGTGACCATGGGCAAGGTGTGGCGACCCGCGACCGGCGACGATGGTTTCGCTCGCCATCGCGCCCGCACAATCCTTGTCTCAAGGAACCAAGGATCGGCCGTCGGGTCGGCTCCAAAAACCAATCGGAAGATCGCGGTTGAGCGGCTTCTCGATCCCAGGCCGAGCGTCAACGCGGCCCGGGGATCGAGTGGATAGACCTCGGCCCATCGTCGCTCGGAGCGACGTGGGCGAGGCCCTCAGCCTCGAAAGCGACAGTCTCGGGAACGGGATGCGGCAAGGCCAAGCTTCGGTCGACTTGTCGTAACCGGTGGCTCTCAGCGAGACGTTCATGGTTCAACCTGCCTCGTGTTGATCGTGCCGTCTCGGTCTTCCCACCTCTTCCTCAGGCCACTCCCGCCTCGGGGCCGCGTTTCGACTTCGCGCCGAAGGGGCCTTTGAAGCCCTCCAGCTCGTAGGTCTTGGGAAACGCCTCGTCGTCTAAGCCCCTAAGAAACGATCGATCCAGCGCCCGACCACGGCGCCGTCGTTCGGCCGGCGGTGCGACGCGATGGCCGGGGCGGCGAGGCCGCCGTAGCCGTCCGCTCGCGCCTCGATCAGCGCCGTCGCGTAGGCGCTCGTGAACTCGGGATGGAACTGGAACGAGACGGCGTCGCCGTAGTCGAGCCCGGCGAGCGGCGTGAAGGCGCTCGCCAGGGTCACGCGGGCGTCGGGCGGGCAGATGACGACCTGATCCTGGTGCGAGGCGGCGACGTCGACGTGCGTCGCCCGGTCCAGCCGAGACGCATCCATCCCAGGCTCATCCATCCACGGCGCTTTTCGCACCACCTCGTAGCGGTGCAGCCCGACGCTCCAGCCTTTGGGGGACTTCACCACCGCGCCGCCGAACGCTTCCGCCATCGCCTGATGGCCGAAGCAGATGCCGACCAGCTTGGCCCGCCCGCGCGCCCGGCGCAGGAAGTCGAGCAGCCCGGCGATCCACGGCAGGTCGTCGTACACCCCCGCCGCCGAGCCGGTGAGGACGTAGGCCTCGCAGGCCGCGACGTCGGGCGGCAGGGTGCCCTCGCTCACCGCGAAGGTTTGGGTGCTCCGGTGCGGCCCGAGCATCCGCCCCATCATCGCGCCGTAGCTGCCGAAGCGGGGTTGCAGCGCCGCCGGCGGCGCGCCGCACTCCAGGATGCCGATCGTCATGAGCCTGTCCTTCGGGAGCGGTCGCGGCGGTCGGCCGGGGATGTCGCGCCGCGCGCCGGCGCATCGTTCTTGAGGACCTCCGGTCCCCTTTCGCCGTATAAGGCGCCCGTGGAAACGGACACAAGCGCGCGCGTGGCGATCGTCGGGGCGGGGCCGGCCGGGCTGATGGCGGCGGAAGTGGCGGCGCGCGCCGGCGCGGCGGTCACGCTCTACGAGCGCATGCCCTCGCCCGGGCGCAAGCTGCTGCTGGCGGGGCGCGGCGGCCTCAACCTGACGCACGGCGAGCCGGCCGCGTGCTTCGACGCCCGCTACGGCGAGGCCGCCGCGGCGCTGCGGCCGGCGCTCGCCGGTTTCGGTCCGCACGCGCTGCGCGCCTGGTGCGCGGGGCTGGGCATCGACACCTTCGTCGGCACGAGCGGGCGGGTGTTTCCCACGTCCATGAAGACCTCGCCGCTGCTGCGCGCCTGGCTGCGCCGGCTGGACGCTCTCGGCGTCGCGATCCGGCCCCGGCATCATTGGCGCGGCTGGGACGCGGCCGGGCGGCTCGCCTTCGACACGCCGGACGGCGCGGTGAAGGTGGCGGCGGCGGCGAGCGTGCTCGCGCTCGGCGGGGCCAGCTGGCCGCAGCTCGGCTCGGACGGCGGCTGGACGGCGCCGCTCGCCGGCGTCGCGCTCGCGCCGCTGCGGCCGGCCAATTGCGGGTTCAGGGTCGCCTGGAGCGCGCCGTTCCTAGCGCGGTTCGAAGGCGCGCCGCTGCACAACGTGGCGCTGCGCTTCGGTGCCGCCGCCGCGCGCGGCGAGGTGGTGGTGACGGCGGCCGGCCTCGAGGGCGGCGCGGTCTACGCCCTGGCGGCGGCGCTGCGCGACGCGATCGCCGCCAACGGCGCGGCGACGCCGCGCGTCGCGCTGCGGCCGGACATCCCCCACGACGCGCTCGTCGCCAGGCTCGGCCGGCGCCGGCGCAAGGAATCGTTCGCCAACGGGCTGCGCAAGGCGCTGGGCCTCGACCCGGTCGCGATCGGCCTGCTGCGGGAGGCGGAGGGTCCGCCGCCGGCCTCGCTCGACGAGCACGCGCTCGCGGCGCTCATCAACGCCGTCCCGGTGCGGCTCACGGCGCCGATGCCGATCGGCGAGGCGATCTCGAGCGCCGGCGGCGTGCGCTTCGAGGCGGTCGACGACGCCTTGATGCTGCGGGCCCGACCCGGCGTGTTCGTGGCCGGCGAGATGCTGGACTGGGAGGCGCCGACCGGCGGCTACCTGCTGCAGGCCTGCTTCGCCACCGGCGCGGCCGCCGGGCGGGGCGTCGTCGCGTGGCTCGCCGAGGCCATGGATGAGAGACCCGCGCGTCAGTAGATCGGCAGCGCCGTCTCCGCCTTCAAACTTTCCAGCGCGAAACGCGACTTCACGCTCTTCAGCGGCGCCACCGCCACCAGCCGCTTATAGAAGGCGTCGAAGCTCGCGGTATCGGGCACCACCACGCGCAGCATGTAGTCGACGTCGCCGGCCATGCGGTGGAAATCCAGCACCTCCCGCATCGCCGACACCTCGCGCGCGAAGGTCGCCTGGGTCTCGGCGGAATGCTCGCCCACCTCGATCGACACGTAGACGGTGACGCCCAGGCCGAGCTTGGCCCCGTCGAGGATCGCGACGCGGCGCTTGATGTAGCCGGTCTGCTCCAGGCGCTGCAGGCGCTTCCAGCACGGGGTCTGCGACAGGCCCACGCGATACGCGATCTCGTTGATCGCGAGCGAGGCGTCGACCTGCACGATGGCGAGGATGCGCTTGTCGATGGCGTCGAGCGGCTTGGCGTCGAGCGGCTTGGCCTCGGTCATGGTCGGGTCCCCGCGAAGATCGCGGCCACGAGAAAATAATTCCCCGGCCTTTGTCAACGCCTCGCCCTTCCCCTCCCTCGGCCATGCGGCACGATGGCGAAGCATGCGGCGAGCCGCTAAACCTTCGCGACCCCCGCGCCCCAGCCCGATCGGAACGCCCCCATGCCGCACGCCATCGTCTTCCTGGATCGCGAGACCCTCGGGGCGGTCGTCCGCGCGCCGGCCTTCGCCCACAGCTACGTCGAGTACGACGTCACCGCGCCCGAGCAAGTCGTGGAGCGGCTGAGGGGCGCGAGCGTCTGCATCACCAACAAGGTCAGGCTCACCGCCGAAGCCTTGGCGCACCTGCCGGACTTGAAGCTGATCGCGGTGGCGGCGACCGGGACCGACGTCATCGACAAGGCCGCCGCCAGGGCGCGCGGCGTCGCGGTCGTCAACATCCGCGACTACGCCTTCAACACGGTGCCCGAGCACGTCATCGCGCTGATGTTCGCGCTCAAGCGGCGGCTGGTCGACTACGTGCTCGACGTGCGCCGTGGCGCCTGGGCGCAGGCGCGGCAGTTCTGCTTCTTCCCCCACGACATCCACGATATCGCCGGCGCGACGATGGGCATCGTCGGCCACGGCGCCATCGGCCGCGCGGTGGCCAAGCGCGCCGTGGGGCTCGGCATGAGCGTGCTCGCCACCGACGCGGTCCCGCGGGAGGGCCTCGTCGACCTCGCCACGATCCTGCGCGAGAGCGACGTCATCACCCTGCACGCGCCGCTCACCTCGCAAACGCGCAACATGATCGGCGCCGCCGAGCTCGCGACGATGAAGCGCTCGGCCGTCCTCATCAACACCGCGCGCGGCGGCCTGGTCGACGAGGCGGCGCTGGCCCATGCCCTCAAGACGGGCGTGATCGCCGGCGCCGGCTTCGACGTGCTGAGCGAGGAGCCGCCGCGCGACGGCAACGTCCTGCTCGATCCCGCCATCCCCAACCTGCTGGTGACGCCGCACGTCGCCTGGGCCAGTCGGGAAGCCATGCGGATCCTGTCGGACCAGTTGGTCGACAACATCGAGGCCTTCGTCGGCGGCACGCCCCGCAACCTCGTGGATTGAGCGCCGTCGCGGGGCCTCGAATGCCGCGTCGCCGGCTTCCGACGCGAAGATGCCCGCGGCGGGGGCTGCGGGCACCGACGGGTCGCGATGAAAAGGCGGCCGACGCCGTCCTACTTCTTCATCATCATCTTCTTCTTGGGCGCCATCATCTTCTTCTTCATCATCTTCTTGCGCATCATCATCCTGCGGCTGTGATGCATCCGGTGCATTCCGCCCATGGGGGGCGCGCCGCTGGCCATGGGCGGCGGCGGAGCCGGCGTGAAGATGTGGAACGGGTCGAGGTCGATCCCGAACGGGTTCATGTTGCCGGCCTGGGCGAAGGCCGGGGCCGCCATCACCATGAGAGCGCCGGCGAGGGCGATCGATTTGAACTGACGAGTCATGCCAAGCTCCTCCTGAGAGCAATTGAGCCACGAGATGGCCGAAAAACGGCTTAGCGGTGGCGCCGCCGTCTGTCGAGACGTGGTCTGTCGCAAGGTAAATGGGGACGAGGAAGGCCGTGCCCGACCGCCGGCCTCCGGACCCCTCCGACCCCGCCGTCGGCCATGCGGCGTCCGGACCGGCGGCTCGCGCCCTTTCCGGTGATGTCCATTGTGCGTTACAAGACGGCGATCGTGGGCCGGCGGATCGATGCCGAACGACGGGTGCCAGGTCCGATGCCGGGACGCGGGTGCCGAACGAACCCTTGGAGGCCGTCATGTCCAGCCAGGAAGCGCTCGTCGTCAGCCAGTTCGGCCGCCGCGCCCGCGCCTACGTCGAGAGCGCCGATCACGCGACCGGGTCCGACCTCCGGCGCCTGGCCGCGATCCTCGCCGCGCGCCGCGGCGGACGGGTCCTCGACCTCGGCTGCGGCGGCGGTCACGTCAGCTTCACGGCGGCGCCGTTCGCCGCGGCCGTGGTCGCCTACGATCTGTCGAGCGAGATGCTGGCCGCCGTTCGCGGCGAGGCGGCGGCGCGCGGGCTCGACACCATCCGCACGGAGCAGGGGCCGGCCGAGCGGCTGCCCTTCGCCGATGCGAGCTTCGACGTGGTCGCCACCCGCTACAGCGCGCACCATTGGTCCGACCTCGCCGCCGGTCTCGCCGGCATGCGGCGGGTTTTGAAGCCCGGCGGCCTGGCGGTCGTCATCGACACCGTGTCGCCAGGCCAAGCCCCGCACGACGCTTTCCTGCACGCGATCGAGACGTTGCGCGATCGCTCGCACCGGCGCGACTATTCCGTGAGGGAGTGGGAGGCGGCGATGCGCGTCGCCGGCCTGCGCCCCGACGCCCCGAAACTGGGACGGCTGCGCCTCGACTTCGCCACCTGGATCGCCCGCATGGCCACGCCCGAGATGGAGGCGCGCGCCATCCGCGCCCTGCAACGGGAGGTGCCGGCGGACGTCGCGGCGCACTTCGCGCTCGAGCCCGACGGCTCGTTCACGCTCGACACGATGATGGTGGAGGCGGGCCTCTGAGGGTCGGGACCCGCCCGGGCGGGACGCCCACATGAAAGTCATCGGGCTCGCCGGCTGGAGCGGCGCCGGCAAGACCACCCTCCTCGTCAAGCTGATCCCGGCGCTGAAGGCGCGCGGCCTGTTGGTCTCGACGATCAAGCACGCGCACCACGATTTCGACGTCGACAAGCCCGGCAAGGACTCCCATCGCCATCGCGAGGCCGGCGCCGAGGAGGTGTTGGTGGCCTCCGCGCGCCGTTGGGCCTTGATGCACGAGGTGCGCGGCGCGCGGGAGGAGGCGCCGGACCTGGGCGACCTCATCGACCGCCTCTCGCCGGTCGACCTCGTGATCGTGGAGGGGTTCCGCCGCGGCGCCCTCGCCAAGCTGGAGGTGCACCGGGTCGCCAACGCCAAGCCGTTCCTGTACCCGGACGATCCCGATGTCGTCGCGCTGGCGAGCGACGCCCCACCGCCGTTCGGGTCGCTGCCGCGCGTCGACCTCGACGACGTGGACGCGGTGGCGAGCGTCGTCCTCGCCCACGCGCTGCCCTTGGCTGAGGTGCGTCGTCGGCTCGGCCGGCTGGCCGCGAGCGCGCCGCCCTGAACGGGATCAGAACGTCCGCGTCTCTCCGGGCTGCATCACCACGATGCTCGTCGCGGGGTTCGGACCCATCGCGCGGATCAGCGCTTCGGGCGTGCCGGTGAGCAGGGGCGTCGTGCCGTAGTGCATCGGGATGGCCCAGCGCGGGTGCAGGTAGGTGCGCAACGCCAGCGCCGCCGCCTGCGGGTCCATCGTGTAGTTGCCGCCGATGGGGATCATCACGAGGTCGGGGTGGTACAGGTCGGCGATCAGCTTCATGTCGCCGAACAGCGCGGTATCACCCATGTGGTAGATGGTGAAGCCGTTCTCGAGCTTGAGGATGAAGCCGACCGGCTCGCCGCCGGGGAAGCTGTAGGGCTTGCCGGTGAACGGGTCCGTGCCCATGAACTCGGACGAATGGTCGGCGTGCACCATGCTGATGGCGATGCCCGGCCCGAGCGGCGCGACCGTGCCGCCCTTGTTCATCTTCGGCGCGTGCGCGGCGTCGAGCAGGCCGAGGCTCGTGAACGTGTCCTGCAGCCCGGCCGGCGCGTAGACCCTGGCATCGTTGCGCTTCGACAACTCGAAGGCGTCGCCGACGTGGTCGAGGTGGCCGTGCGTCACCAGGATCAGGTCGAGGTGGCCGAGCTTGGCGAGGTCCTTCCATGCCTCCGGCGTCTTCGGGTTGTGGGTGAGGTAGGGATCGACCTGGATGACCTTGCCGCCCGGCGTGGTGATCCGCATGGCGGACTGGCCGAGCCAGAGGACCTCGACGTGGCCGGGCGCGGGCGTCGTGGCGCCGTTGGCGGGCGAGTCCCCGGTCGTCTGGGCGTGGGCGGTGACGGCGAGCAGGGCGGCGCAGAGGCCGGCAACGAGTCGAGGCAACCACCGCATCGCGTCTTCCCCACACCTGAAGTCGGACGCTTTGCCACCGTGGCGCCGCCCCGATCAAGCCCGCCTGACGTATCGTGGACATCGCGCATGGTCTTGTTTGACCTGCCCGATATGACGAAGGACGAGCACCCCGCCGGGGGCACTCGTCCTGGCGAGCACGTCGATCGATGACGGCGGGGACGATCCCGCGCCGAATCGAAGCCTAGATCTGGCGCTCGATCATCATCGTCTTGATGGCGCCGATCGCCTTGGCCGGGTTCAGGCCCTTGGGGCAGGCCTTGGCGCAGTTCATGATGGAGTGGCAGCGGTACAGCCGGAACGGGTCTTCCACGAAGTCGAGCCGCTCGCCGGTCGCCTCGTCGCGCGAGTCGATGAGCCAGCGATAGGCCGAGAGGAGCACGGCCGGACCGAGGTAACGGTCGCCGTTCCACCAGTACGACGGGCAGGACGTCGAGCAGCAGGCGCACAGGATGCACTCGTACAAGCCGTTCAGCTTCTCGCGGTCGCCCGGTGTCTGGCGCCACTCCTTCTCCGGCTCGGGCGTCGTCGTCTTGAGCCAGGGCTGGATGGAGGCGTGTTGGGCGTAGAAGCCGGTGAGGTCGGGGACGAGGTCCTTCACCACCAGCATGTGCGGCAGGGGGTAAATCTTGATAGCGCCTTTCACCTCGGTCATGCCCTTGAGGCAGGCCAGCGTATTGGTGCCGTCGATGTTCATCGAGCACGACCCGCAAATGCCCTCGCGGCACGAGCGGCGGAAGGTCAGGGTCGAGTCGACCTTCGACTTGATCCAGATCAGCGCGTCGAGGATCATCGGCCCGCAATCGTCAAGGTCGACGAAATAGGTGTCAATGCGCGGGTTCTCGCCGTCCTCGGGGTTCCAGCGGTAGACGCGGAACTCCTTGAGGTTCATCGCGCCGTCCGGCTTCGGCCACGTCTTGCCGACACCGATCTTCGAGTTCTTGGGTAGGGTGAACTGGGCCATTACTGGTGCTCTCGCCTTCGCGGCTTAATCGTCATCGTCCTCGAGGGCCACCTTGAGGTCGTTATTCTCTTCGATCCGCAACATGAGAATGTCGCGGACCGACGGCGTGAACCACTCGAATTTCTCCGCCATTCCCTGCACCGTTCGGACACAGCGCACGGCGTCGATCGTCTCGTCCCCGAAGTAGGCGCTTCCTTGCGTCCACTCGAAACCCCGTGATGTCAGATACGTCCGGACCTTTGTGTCGGCGTTGCTCCAGGATGGTCCTGGATACGTTTGCTGAAGCATCTTGGTACCGAAGACGATGGCGTGCATGGACCCGCTCCGTCCCCGATTATGCCCGATCCCAAACGACACCGGCATGATCGCCCATCCTCAGTACACGCGGGCCTTCGGCTCGATGTACTGCATGTCGTTGGACATCGTGTAGGAGTGAACGGGGCGGTAATCGATGGACACGTTCTTCGACTCCGGATCGATCGTCGCCAGCGTGTGCTTCATCCAGTCCCGGTCGTCGCGCTCGGAATAATCCTCGCGGGCGTGGGCGCCCCGCGACTCCGTGCGGTTGTTGGCACCGTCCATCGTCACCACCGCCTGGACGATCAGGTTGTCGAACTCCATCGCCTCGACGAGGTCGGAGTTCCACACCAGCGAGCGGTCGGTGATGCCGATCTGGTCGTTGGCGCCCCACACCTCGTGGATCAGCTTGGAGCCTTCCTCGAGCGTCTCACCGGTGCGGTAGACCGCGCAATTCGACTGCATCACCTTCTGCATGCGCAGGCGGAGTTCGGCGGTCGGCACGCTGCCCTTGGCGTTGCGGTGCTTGTCGAGCCGGGCCAACGCCAGGTCGGCGGAGCCGGCCGGCAGGTCGGCCTGCTTGGTGCCGGGCGTGACGACCTGCGCCGCCTTGAGCCCGGCCGCACGGCCGAACACGACCAGGTCGATCAGCGAGTTCGAGCCGAGCCGGTTGGCGCCGTGCACGGACACGCAGGCGGCCTCGCCGATCGCCATCAGGCCCGGGACGACCACGTCGGGGTCGCCGTTCACCTTCGTCAGCACCTGGCCGTGATAGTTCGTGGGGATGCCGCCCATGTTGTAATGCACGGTCGGGATGACCGGGATCGGCTCCTTGGTCAGGTCGACGCCGGCGAAGATGCGCGCGCTCTCGGAGATGCCGGGCAGCCGCTCGTGCAGCACGGCCGGGTCGAGGTGGTCGAGGTGCAGGAAGATGTGATCCTTGTTGCGGCCGACGCCGCGGCCCTCCCGGACCTCCATCGTCATCGCGCGGGAGACCATGTCGCGGGGCGCGAGATCCTTCACCGAGGGCGCGTAGCGCTCCATGAAGCGCTCGCCCTCGCCGTTGGTGAGGTAGCCGCCCTCGCCGCGCGCGCCCTCGGTGATGAGGCAGCCGGCGCCGTAGATGCCGGTCGGATGGAACTGCACGAACTCCATGTCCTGCAGCGGCAGGCCGGCGCGCAGCACCATCGCGTTGCCGTCGCCGGTGCAGGTGTGGGCCGACGTCGCGGAGAAGTAGGCGCGGCCGTAGCCGCCGGTGGCGAGGATCACCATCTGCGCGCGGAAACGATGGATCGTCCCGTCGTCGAGCTTGAGGCAGACGACCCCGACGCAGCGCCCCTCGTCCATGATCAGGTCGATGGCGAAGAACTCGATGAAGAACTCGGTCTGGTACTTCAGCGCCTGCCCGTACATCGTGTGCAGCATGGCGTGGCCGGTGCGGTCGGCGGCGGCGCAGGTGCGCTGGGCCGGCGGTCCCTTGCCGAAGTCGGTCGTCATGCCGCCGAACGGGCGCTGGTAGATCTTGCCTTCCTCCGTGCGGGAGAAGGGGACGCCCCAGTGCTCCAGCTCGTAGACGGCCTGCGGGGCGTTCTTGCACAGGTACTCGATGGCGTCCTGGTCGCCCAGCCAGTCCGACCCCTTCACGGTGTCGTACATGTGCCACTTCCAGTTGTCGGAGCCCATGTTGCCGAGCGAGGCGGCGACGCCGCCCTGGGCGGCCACCGTGTGCGAGCGGGTCGGGAACACCTTGGAGATGCAGGCGGTGCGCAAGCCGGCTTCCGAGCAGCCGACCGTCGCGCGCAGGCCCGCGCCGCCGGCACCGACGACGACGACATCGAAGGTGTGGTCAGTGACCGGGTAGGCCGGGCCGGCCTTGCCCGACGCCGCTGAACCGTTGGTGGAGCCGTTCAGAGCCATGGATTTCGCCTTTCGGACGGACGGGAAGGGGGCGGCGAGCGAAGCTCAGCCGACGATGCTCACCTTGAGGATCGCGTAGGCGCAGACCACGCCGGCCAAGGCGGAGAAGAAGGTGTTGGCCATCAGCGACCAGTCCTTGAGATGATGCTCGTGCACGTAGTCGTCGATGATGACCTGCATCCCGAGCTTCATATGATAGATGCTGACCTCGATGAAAAGGAGCATGGCGATGGCGGGGAACGGGTGCGCGAATTCGGCGCGCACGCCGGCGTAGTCCTTGTGGATCAGGCTGATGAGGATCCACACGAAGGCGATCGTCAGCGGCATCAGGGCGAGCGAGGTCATGTGCATCGCGCGCGAGGCCGCGACGCCGGACTTGGCCGAGCCGAGGTGACGGATCTTCTTGGAAGCGGTCTTCAGGGATTGGACGTCGTTGGCCATCGGTGCACCTAGAAGTCGGAAAGGCTCAAGCCACATGCCAGGCGATGAGCCAGGTGACGGCGGTCAGAAGGACGCCGCCGACCAGCGTGCCCTGCGCCAAGTACTCGCGGGTCGGGTAATCCGTGCCGTGGCCCAGGTCCCAGATGGCGTGGCGGATGCCGCCCAGGAGATGATGGTACAACGCCCACGTGAAGCCGATCAGGACGATGATGCCGGGCCAAGACCGGTAGACAGCGGCCACCGTCGCGAACGATCCCTGGCCGGCGGCGAGCGCGATCACGTACCAGGCGATGAGCACGGTGCCGGCGTAGAGCGCGATGCCGGTGATGCGATGGGCGATCGACATCATCATCGTCAGCATGGGGGTGTAGATCTGGAGGTGCGGCGAGAGCGGGCGCCTCTGATCGAGGCTCATCGGCTTCGTCTTCGTTTCGACCATGGACCCTTGCCCGACGCTTTCGATGTCAAAGGCTTCCAATAAAACCAACCCTTGTGCACCGCAACAGCGATTACGCTCCGCCCTTCGACCGGACGAAGGCATAACATCACACGCGCCGCCCCGCGCCCTTGTCGGCGCGGCGGAAGGCCGGCCGTCGGAATGCGCACGGCGCGCCCCTCCCCGGTCGAGGCACGCCGCCAGCTACTTCTTGGCTTCTTCCTGCGGCTTGTCGCGGGCCTTTTCCTTGACCTTGCTCCCTTCGGGAAGGTCGGGCGGCGGGTTGACGACCACCTGTTCGCCGCCGTTAAGGCCGTCGCGCAGTTCCACCGTCTTGCCGAAATCGCGGTAGATCGCGACCGTCTGGTAATGCGCCTCCTCGTCCTGGACGGTGATCACCTGCAGGCCGTTCTGATTGAAGACCAGGGCCTCCGCCGGCAGGACGACGTTGGGGTGGAGACGAGGGATGTCGAAAGCGACGTTGACGAACGAGCCAGCCCGCAACACGCCGTCCGGGTTCTGCACGTCCACCTCGGTGTCGAGGGTCCGCGCGGAGTCGAGCAGGGCGACGGACGAGCGGGCGATCTTGCCCGTGAAGGTCCGGCCGGGCATCTGGGGCAGGGTGACGTCCGCCCGCAGGCCGTCGTGGATCGCGAAAGCGTCCGCCTGCGGCACGTGCACGGTCACGCGCAGCACCTTGTCGGCGGCGATGCTGAAGAGCGGCGCGCCGGTCTTGGTGTCGGCGTTGACGAGGTCGCCGTTATCGACGCCGCGGGTCGTCACGATGCCGTCGAACGGGGCTACGACCTGCTCGAACTGGGTCAGCGTCTGCAGCCGGTCGACGGTGGCCTGCTGGGCCTGCTCGTTGGCGGCGGCGACCTTGATGCCGGCCTGCGCCGTTTCCACCATGGCCTGCTGCGAGTTCACTTGCGTCTTCTGATTGTCGTTGTTCTGCACCGTCTCGTAGCCGCGCTGCGTGAGCGCGTTGGTGCGCTTGAAGGTGACGTTGGCGAGCTCGAGGTTGGCGTTGGCCTGATCGAGGGACGCCTGCGCCTGCGCCTGGCTCGCCCTCGTCTGGTTGAGCTGCGCCCGCGCCTGCTGGAGCTGCTGATCGAGATCGGGCGAGGCGATGCGCACGAGCAGGTCGCCCTTCTTGACCCGCGAGCCGATGTCGACCTTGCGCTCGGTGATGTAGCCGGTGGCGCGGGGATAGATGGTGGCCGAGTCGAAGGCGTCGGTCTGGCCGGGCAGGGTCACCTTGTAGGCCTGGTCCTCCGCCTTGGCGGTGATGGTCTGAACCTCCGGCATGAAGGCGGCGGTCTCCCGCTGGGTCTGGTCCGCCGCTAGGCTGGTCTGCCAATGCCTGTAGGCGCCGTAGCCGAGCAGGGCCGCGACGAGGAGGACGGCGAAGACGAAGACGCGCGCGCGGGGCAGCGGCGGATGCTCGTCCCTCGGCCTCGCATCGCGATGGTCGGCGCCCCGATCCGTGCCGCGCTCCGGTCCGAACTCGCCGCCTGTCGCCGGCCGCTCCGCCTCGGGGTTCGACTTGGTCATAGGTAATCCTCGACCGGCTTGACGTCGCCCCGGCGCAGGACGGAATATAGGAAGGGTACGAACAAAAGGGTCGAGCAGGTGCCGACCGCGACACCGCCCAGCACGGCGCGTGCCAGCGCCGCGTTCTGCTCGCTGCCCTCGCCGATGCCGATCGCCATCGGCACCAAGCCGATGAACATCGCGCTGGCCGTCATCAGGACCGGCCGCAGCCGCGTGGCGCCGGCCTCGATGGCCGCCTCGACCGCGCTGCAGCCGGTCGCCTCGCGATGCTCGCGGGCGAAGGTGACGAGCAGGATGGAATTGGCGCTGGCCACGCCCACGCTCATGATCGCGCCGAACAGGGACGGGATCGAGAAGGTGGTCTGCGTGATGAACAGGCTCATCACGATGCCGCAGAAGGCTAGCGGCAGGGCGCAGAGCACCACGAAGGGATCGCCCCAGCTCTGATAGTTGATCACCATCAGCAGGTACACCGCGACGACGGAGATCATCAGGCCGATGCCGATGTTGAGGAAGGCGCTCTGCATCTGCGCGATCTGGCCGCGCACGACGATGGTGTCGGGCACTGGCAGCGTCTTCTGCACGGACGCCATGATCGTCCGGATGTCCCTGTTCACCGATCCGAGGTCGCGATCCTGCACGTTGGCGAACACGTCGTAGACCGGCTGCGCGTTCAGGTGGTTGACCACCGTCTGCTCGGCCTGCCGGTGCAGGTCGGTGACCGAACTCAGCAGGGTCAGCACGCCCGGTCCGGCCGAACCGTCGGCCGACGTGGTCCCGGCCGAAACGAAGATCGGCGTGGTCTTCACGTCCTCGAGGCTGTCGGTGCGGTACTCGGGCGTCTGCACCCAGAGCGGATAGGGGATGCCGGTCTTCGGGTCCGCCCAGAAGTTCGGGGTGACCTGGAAGCTGCCGGACAGCGACACGTTGAGCGAGCTGGCGATCTGCTGCGTGCTGACGCCGATCTCGCTCGCCATGTCGCGATCGACGTTGCCGAAGAACTCGGGCGCGTCGGTGATCTGCTGGACGTGCACGTCGACCGCGCCCTTCACGAGCCGCAACTTGCCGACGATGGCCTTGGCCGCCGCGAGATCCTCGGCCTGGTGGCGTCCCGTCACCTGGATGTCCACCGACGTGAGCGTGCCGAAGTCCAGGATCTGGGTGACGATGTCGGACGGCTGGAAATAGAAGGTCATGTCGGGGAAGGCGGCGCGCAGGTTCTTGCGCAGCATCTTCTGGTACACGGCGGTCGGCTCGTGCGGCACGTCCTTCAGCTGGATCAGCATCTCGCCGTCGTTGTAGCCGACGAAAGACCCGTCGCCGAAAGCGAAGTTGTAGTTGGAGGAGGGTAGGCCGACGTTGTCGAGGATCAGGTCGATCTTGTCGGGAATGGTCCGGTTGACGACCTTCTCGATCTCCGCGAACCGCTGGTTGGTGGATTCGAGCCGCATGCCGGACGGCGCGCGGACGTGCAGGGTCATCTCGCCGGCGTCGATCTGCGGGAAATAATCCTGCCCGACGAAGGTGAACAGGACGCCGCTCAGCACGAAGACGCAGCCGACCACCAGCAGCGTCACGACCTTGTGGCGGATCGTGGCGTGGATCAGGCCGAGGTAGCCGAGCTGGAACGTCGCGAAGCGACGGTTGAAGCCGTCGTGGAAGCGATCCAGCCAGCCCTTCTTGCGCGGGGCAACCTTCGTCGAGGCGGGCGGATCGTCGGCGTCCCTGTTCGCGGCTTGCTCGTGCGACCCGTCACCGTCCGACCCATCCCCGTGCGACCCATGCCCGTGCGACCCATGCCCGTGCGTACCCTCCGGACCGAAGCGCTTGTAGAACTCGGTCTCGACCAGGATGTCGATCATGATCGGCACGATGGTTCGCGACAGCACGTAGGAGGTCAGCATCGCGAACACGACGGCGAGCGCCTGCGGCGTGAACAGGTACTTGGGCGTGTCGGTGAGGAACAGCACGCTGACGAAGGCGGCGCAGATCGCCAGCGTCGAGATGAGGGCGGGCTTGGCGATGCCGGCCGCGCCCTCGACGACGGACTGCCGGAAGCCCTGGCCTTCCTCCATCAGGCGATACGTGTTCTCGACCGCGACGGTGGCGTCGTCGACGAGGATGCCGACGGCGAGCGCCAGGCCGCCGAGCGTCATGACGTTGATCGTCTCGCCGATCAGCGACAGGATCGACAGCGACGTGAGGATCGAGAGCGGGATCGACACCAGCACGACGAGCGTCGAGCGCCACGAGCCGAGGAAGATGAAGATGGTGAGGCCGGTCAGCCCGGCGGCGGTCAGCGCCTCGCGGATGACGTCCTCGATGGCGTTGGACACGAACACCGACTGGTCGAACAGCGCCTTGATCTCGATGCCCTTGGGCGCCGCCGCGCGGATGCCCGGCAGCGCCGCCTTGACGGAGTTCACCACCGTCAGCGTCGAGGCCGGCCCGTTCTTCAGGATCGTTTCCAGGACGGCGTTCTGGCCGTTGGCCCGCACGGAATTCAGCTGGGGCGGCGACCCGTCGCGCACGTAGGCCACGTCCCGCACCTGGATCGGGATGCCGTTCACGACCCTGATCGGGATGCGGTTGAGATCGGACAGGGCGCTCGGTGCCGCGTTCAGGCGGATCGGGTACTGGTAGTTGCCGAACTTCGCGAGGCCCGACGGGACGATCACGTTCTGGTTCGAGACCGCGTTGATGACGTCGAGCGGCGTCAACCCGTTGGCCTGCAGCGCGTGGAGGTCGAGGTCGACCTGGATCTGGCGCGGGGAGCCGCCGTAGGGCGAGGGCAGGGTCGCGCCGGGCGCCGTGATCAGGGTCTGGCGGATACGGTATTGCGCGTAGTCGTACATCGCCGCGCCGCTCTGCGTGGCGGAGGTGAGGGCGAGCTGGATCACCGGCTGCGAGGAGGCCGAGAACCGGACCACGATCGGCGGCTGGATGCCCGGCGGAAGCACGGCGCGGATCGAGTTGACGGACGACACGACCTGGGCGATCGCCAGGTCGATCGAGACGGACGGGTCGAAGTACACCCTCTCGACCGTCGTGCCCTGCAGCGTCTGGCTCTCGAGCCTGCTGATGTTGTTGACGTTGTTGGTGAGGCCGAACTCGCTGTAGGTGGTGATGCGGCTCGCCATGTCGGTCGCGTCGAGGCCGGTGTAGGTCCACACGATCACCACGACCGGGATGTTGACGACCGGCAGCACGTCCTTGATCGTCACCAGGGCGGAGCCGACGCCGCCGAGCATCATCAGCACGCCGAGCACGAAGAAGGACACGCGATACTTCAGGGCATAGAGAACCAGTCCCATTCGAAGTCCTGATCATGTCGGGGAAGCGGGCCGCGACGGTCCCTCGCATTGCACACTAGACGAGCGACCCATGCAAGGCTGCTCAAGACATCGTGACAGACGCGAACGGCGCACAGCCGATCGACGCCGAACCAGCCCGCGGTGAGGAAGGTGCTATCCGACACGTTCGGCTGGCCGGTCCAGCTCGCGCCGGTCAGAAGACGTTGGGGTAGATGTACTTGGCGATGATGTCCTGGACCAGGAAGATCAGGAGAAGGAGAACGAGGGGCGACAGGTCCAGGCCGCTGAAGTTCGGCAGCATCCGGCGGATTGGCCGCAGCGCCGGTTCCGTGACGGCGTTGAGGGCGTCCCAGATGGTGCGAACGACGTTGTTGTAGACGTTGATGACGTTGAAGGCGATGAGCCACGACATGATGGCCACGACGATGATGACGTAGGTGTACATCTGCAGGACCAGGAGGATCACGTCGAGGACGGCACGCATGGAAGCTCCAACGGCCGAGGCCGGATCGATGTGGCCGAGGCCGGGGTGACTGCTCGCGACCCTTAAAGCCCGGACAGCGGGGCAGCAAGCGCCGGCGCGCCGGCTCGACGTGGGCGGCTTGGTTTTCGCGAGGGTCGAGGCGGCCGGCGGGCGCGCGCGCCCATGCTCCTAGGCCGCGGCTGTCGCCCGTGGCGCGGCGACGCCCTCGACCCGCCCCGAGCGCAGGCGGACCGTCCGGTCGCAGCGCGCCGCCAGCGTCAGGTCGTGGGTGACGAGGACGAGCGTCGCGCCCCGTTCGCGCCGCAGCGCGAACATCAGCTCCACGATGTCGGCCCCCGTCGCCTCGTCGAGGTTGCCGGTCGGCTCGTCGGCGACCAGGATCGCCGGGCGCGGCGCGATGGCGCGGGCGAGCGCCACCCGCTGCTGCTCGCCGCCCGACAGTTGCGCCGGGTAATGGCCGGCGCGCGCCGCCAGCCCAACCGCGTCGAGCTCCGCCCTCGCGCGCGGGAAGGCGTCGCGGTGGCCGGCGAGTTCGAGGGGCACCGCCACGTTCTCGAGCGCGGTCATGGTGGGGATCAGGTGGAAGGACTGGAACACGATGCCGATGCGCTGGCCCCGGAACCTGGCGAGCGCGTCCTCGCCGAGCGTCCCGATGTCCTGCCCCTCGACGCGGATCGTGCCGGAATCGGGGCGCTCCAGCCCGGCCATCGCCATCAGCAGGGTCGACTTGCCCGACCCCGAGGGTCCGGTCAGGCCGACGGTCTCGCCGCTTGCTATTTCGAGCGTTATGCCTTGCAGGATGTGGACGCGCGCCGCGCCGCGCCCCAGGCTCAGGTCGACGCTGTTCAACTCGATCGCCGGTGATGCCATGATCTTCTTCACGTTCCCGCGCCGTCCCGCCCCGTCCGCGCGCGCCGCCGGCGCGCCGCCGCGCGGCGCCAGGCTCCCATATGGAGGAAGCCGGCGCCGCATGCCATCGGGCCTGCTCCGATCGTGCTGGCTCATGCCGCCGCTCGCGAGCCTGATCCTCTTAGGCGCCTCGCCCGCGCTCGCCAAGCCGGTTCGCCTCGTCGCCTTCGGCGACAGCCTGATGGCCGGCTACCAGCTGCCGGACGCGGCGGGTTTCGCGCCCCGCCTCCAGGCGGCGCTCCGGGCGCGGGGCCGCGACGTCACCGTGGTCAACGCCGGCGTGTCCGGCGACACCACCACGGATGGCCTCGCGCGGCTCGACTGGACGCTGGGCGGCGACGCCGACGCCGTGATCCTCGAACTCGGCGCCAACGACATGCTGCGGGGCCTCGACCCGCGGATCCCCGCCGACAACCTCGCCAAGATGCTCGCCAGCCTCCAATCGAAGCACGTCCCCGTGCTGCTCGCCGGCATGAGGGCGGCGCCCAGCCTCGGCCGGGCTTACGGCACCGCCTTCGATGCCATCTATCCCACGCTCGCCAAGCGCTACGGCGTGCCGCTCTACCCCTTCTTCCTCCAGGGCATCATGGGCGACAGCGGCCAGCACCTGCCGGACGGGCTGCACCCCAACGCCCGAGGCGTCGACACCATCGTCGCCAACATCCTGCCCGCCGTCGACGCGCTGCTGGCGGGCCTTGAGGCGAAGCCCGATCCAGCCCGGTGACGAAGCAAGCCCGCTCCTCAAGCGCCGGCGAAGCGCGCGAACGTCTCCACGACCCGCTCGTACACCGGCCGCTTGAAGGGGATGATGAGATCGGGCAACGTGTCCATGCGCGCCCAGCGCCATCCGTCGAACTCCGGCTTGAAGCCGCCGGACGGCGCGACGACGTTGATCTCGCTGTCGGCGCCGGTGAACCGCAGGGCGAACCATTTCTGGCGCTGGCCGTGGTAGCGGCCGCGCCACGCCTTCTTGGAGGCGTCGTAGGGCAGGTCGTAGCTGTACCAGCTCGGCGCCTCGGCGAGCACGGTGACGGAGGTGACGTTGGTTTCCTCCGCCAGTTCGCGGAGCGCGGCGTCGAGCGGGGCCTCGCCGGGATCGATGCCGCCTTGCGGCATCTGCCACAGGTGGGCGTTGCCGGCCGCGTCCGTTCCCCGCTTCGGGCGGCGGCGGCCGATGAAGACGTAGCCGTCGGCGTTCAGCAGCATGATGCCGACGCCGGGCCTGTAGTTGCCGAAGTCGCGGGGATGCTCGGTCATCGGGCCGCCGTCACGTCGCTGGTGCCTCGCGCGATCGCGCCGACCGGCACCAGCTCGACGCCCTGCTGGCCGAGGCCGCCGGCGTAGCGGGCGATGGCGGCGAGGTGGTCGGGCAGGCCGCTCGCCATGCCGATCGCCGCGCCCTTGCGCCGCGCGAGCGCGACGAGCGCGTCGAGGTTGGCTTGCACGACCGCCGGATCGGCGGTCGCGTCGAGCACGATGTCGGCGCGCGCCGCCGGCACGCCGATCCCCGGGGCGAGCGCCGTTGCGAGGGAGCGCCGCGAGGTGCCGTCGTCGACGTAGAACAAGCCACGGGCGGCGACCGACTTCAGCACGCCGGTCATCGCCGCCGGTGCCTCCGTCACCGGCGCGCCGAGCAGGTTGGTCACGCCGTCGTACCCCTTGAAGCGCCCCAGCAGCCAATCGAGGTCCGCGTTCAGCGCGGCGGCCGGCTCGGTGGCCGTGAGGCTGTGCGGGCCGAGGCTGCGCCGGGCCTCGGCGGACGCCGCGACGCTCTCCATCGGCAGCTGCAGGAGCACCTCGTGGCCTTTGGTCCGGGCCGCGTCCACCGCGGCGGGCGAACCTTCGCCGGTGGCGACGAAGGCCAGGGTCACGGCCGCCGGCATCGTGTCGATGGCCTCGCGCGTCGCGCCGGCGCTCAGTCCCATGCCCCCGACGAAGATCGCCACGCGGGGTCTCGCCGGCGTCGGGCGGGCGGCCGTCGTGGTGGGCTTTCGGGCGCCGTCGAGGGCTTTCGAAACGTCGATGACGAGCGGGCCGCCGTTCGCCGCGTCCCGCTGCGGCGCCGCGCCGTCCGGACGAGCGCCGCGAAACACCTTCACCCCGCCTTCCACCGTGGCCGTATCCGACCCCGCCTCGGGGCCGACAAAAGCCGGACGTTCCGGCGGATGGGGGGCGACCGATCCGGTGGGCATCGGATCGGGGGCGGCGACGGGTTTCGGCTGCGGCCTGACGATGGTCGCGACCGCGGTTGGCTCGCCGCCGCGCGGGTTCGCGGTGAGCAACCCGTAAGCGATCCCACCCGTTGCGACCGCCGCCGCGCCCAGTCCGAGGGCCAGCCGTGAGCCGGCGCGTCGCTTGCGGCGGGGCGTCGGCGTCGTGCCGAGTGGCGCATTCAGATCCATCGGACCGGTCTCCGTGCGGCGGCGCGACAGCGATTCGTCATGGCCTCGACCGCCCTTGTAGCGCGCGGTCGGGAAGATCGCGACGACCATCCCCGATGGGCCACGCGACCACTTCGGGCGCCATTGCCCCGACGGCGCTCACTTCGGAGGCGATCCCTCGGACCCAGGTCGGCGGTGGCGCCGCCCCGGTCGCGGCTGAACCGGCGTCGCGCCGCGCGTCACTTCGTCAGCTTGGCCGGCGGCGGCTCGCTCGGCGTACCGCCGGTGGTCGGCGCCGCCGGCGCCGGCGCGCCGGGCTGGACGGTGGTGGCAAGCGGTCCCGCCGGCATCGGTGCCGCCGGCATCGGATTGGTGGGCGTCGCGTTGGCCGTGTACTTGATGCCGCGCAGCAGGTCCTCTGCCGCGATCAGCTGGTTGTCCTTGGCCGGGTCCGGCGAAACGTAGGCGCCCGAGCCGTGCTCCTCCGCGCCGTTGAGCAGGTGTCCCTTCAGCGACGCTTCGCCCTTGGTCTCGTCCTTGCCCTTGAGGTCGGCCGGGGTGTCCTCGACGATCATCACGTCCGGCTCGATGCCCTTGGCTTGGATCGAGCGGCCGGAGGGCGTGTAGTAGCGCGCCGTGGTCAGCCGGATCGCCCCGTTGCTCTGGCCGAGCGGGATGATCGTCTGCACCGATCCCTTGCCGAAGGAGCGCGTGCCCATGATCGTGCCGCGCTTGTGGTCCTGCAGCGCCCCGGCGACGATCTCGGAGGCCGACGCCGAGCCGCCGTTGACCAGCACCACCAGCGGCTTGCCGCGCGAGATGTCGCCCGGCCGGGCGTTATAGCGCTGGGTCTCGTCGGCGTTGCGGCCGCGCGTCGAGACGATCTCGCCCTTGTCGATGAAGGCGTTCGACACGGCGATCGACTGGTCGAGCAGGCCGCCGGGGTTGTTGCGCAGGTCGAGGATGTAGCCCTTGAACTTGTCGTTGGGGATATCCTTCTGGAACTTGTCAATCGCCTCCTTCACGCCGTCGTAGGTCTGCTCGTTGAATTGCGTGATGCGGATGTAGCCGATGTCGCCGTCCTCGATCTTGTTGCGCACCGACTTGATGGTGATCACCGCGCGCACCAGCTTCACGTCCACCGGATCCTTCTTGGCTCCGCGCAGGATCTTCAGCGTCACGGGCGTGTTGACGGCGCCGCGCATCTTGTCGACCGCCTGGTTGAGGGTCATGCCGGACACCTGCTCGCCGTCGATCGCGCCGATCAGGTCGCCCGACAGGATCCCGGCTTTCGAGGCCGGCGTGTCGTCGATGGGCGTGACGACCTTCAGGATGCCGTCGTCCTGCGTGACCTCGATCCCGAGGCCACCGAACTCGCCGCGCGTCTGCACCTGCATGTCGCGGAAGCTCTTGGCGTCCATGTAGGAGGAATGCGGGTCGAGCGAGGTCAGCATGCCGTTGATCGCCGCCTCGACGAGCTTCTGGTCCTCCGGTTTCTCGACGTAATCCGTGCGGATCTTCTCGAAGACATCGCCGAACAGGTTGAGGCTGCGGTAGGTGTCGGAAGCGGCCGCCTTTGCGCCGGTGAGCAGGTGGGTCTGCGTCCCCAGGGTGACGGAAGACGCTCCCAGGGCCGCACCCAGCAACACGAGCGAAACTTTGCGCATCATCCGCGAACCTTTTGAAGCTCCGGCTTCGCCCACCATGGGCCCGGATCGATGGTCGCCCCGTCTTTTCGGAATTCCACGTAAAGGACGGGCTGCGCGGCACCAAGGGCGATGGCGGCGGCAGTTTTCCTCGACCCGTCACCCATGATGGCGATCGGTTCGCCGGCCAGAACGAACTGGCCCAAATCTACGTTGATCCGCTCCATACCGGCAAGGACTATATAGTAGCCGGCGCCCGTGTTGAGGATCAGCAGCTGGCCGTAGCTTCGATAGGGGCCGGCGTAGGCGATCCAGCCGTCCGCCGGGGACGCCACCACGGCGCTCGGCAGCGTCGCGAACAAGGCGCCCTTCTCCGTGCCACCGAGCCCGTCGTCCTCGCCGAACCGGCGCAGCAAGGTGCCGCTGACCGGCACCGGCAGCAGCCCTTTGGTGGCGGCGAAGGCGATTGCGGGAGCGAGCCGGGCGGGGTCCTTGAACGGCATCGCTTTCGGGTCCGTTCCGCCGTCCGGCGCTCCCGTCGAGCTCGCGAGGCCGCCCGGCGCGTCTCCGGGAGCGGCGCCGTCCGGCGCCGGGGCCGCCAGCGCGTCGGCGCGGCGTGCCGCCTCCGCCCCCTTGGCGACGGGGGCGCTGTCGCGTTCCATCCGGCCTAGCAGGTCCTTGAACGATCCGGCCTGCTCGGCGACCTGCCGGGCCTTGTCGCGCTCGGCGTCGCGCTCCGCCTGCGTGGACCCCGACGCGTTCTGGCGAAGCGCGACGAGGGCTCCGAGCCGTTCCCGCTCGTCGCTGATCACGGCGAGGTCGGCGTCGAGTTTCCGCTTGGCCGCCTGAACGTCCTCCCGCGCGCGGGCGAGCGCCGCCAGATCGCCCAGAAGCCGATCGACATCCGCCCGCATGCCCGGCAGCACGGCGCCCAGCAGCATGGAGCTTCGCACCGCCTTCAGCGCGTCGCCGGGGTCGACGAGCAGGGCCGGCGGCGGTTTGCGGCCCATGCGCTGCAAGGCGGCCAGCAGTTCCGCGACCACCGCCTGCCGGCCTTCCAGCACCCCCTTCTTGGCCGCCTCGCTCGCCGTCAAAGCGTCGAGCCGTGCCTGGGCGTCGGCGATGGCCGTTTCGGTGGCGGCGAGCTTGGCCGTCGCCTCGATGAGCGAGGCCTTCAGCTTGACGCGGTCCGGCATGGCGGGCGTCTGGCCCGTCGCGTCGGTGGGCGCCGCCACGGTTCGCGAAGGGATCCGCCCCGGCGGATCTCGATCCGCCTCGGGCAGGCCGCGCAGGTGGTAGGACTCGGCGGGCTGTTGCGGCGTTTCGCCCGCGGCCTGTCCCGCCAGCGACGGCAGCAGGGCGAGCACGGCCGCGCCGAGGCGTCGTCCCATTCGTCCCGGCATCGTCGCCTCCGGCTCCCGTGCGGCGGACGGGCATGCCGTCCGAAGGATATCGCGTGAAGATTAAGGGAAAGCCAAATGACGCGATCGTGTCGTAACAACGGCGCCGCGAGGATCGCTCGGGGATCGGGGCGATCCAAGTCGCGAGCCCGCAGCCCACGCGTCACGCACGATGATAGGGGTGGCCGGCGAGAATGGTGATCGCCCGGTAGACTTGCTCGCTCGCCATGATCCGCACCAACTGGTGCGGCCACGTCATCGCCCCGAAGGCGATGCGGGCCGACGCCGCCTCGAGCAGCGCCGGATCGAGCCCGTCGGGACCCCCGACGACCAGCGCCAGTTCCCGGCCGCCGGTCCGCGCGCGATCAAGGAGCGCCGCGAAAGCGTCGCTGCCGATCGCCTCCCCCCTCTCGTCGAGGACGAGGAGGCGGGTGTCCGACCCGGCGGCGGCATGGATGGCCGCGGCTTCCTCCGCCCGGCGATCCTCGGCGCGGCGCGCCCGTGATTCATCGAGTTCGCGCACGGCGACCGCGAGGCCGATGGAGCGTCCGGCCAGCCGGGCTCGTTCCAGGTAGCGCGCGGCAAGCTCACGCTCAGGGCCAGCCTTGACGCGGCCAATGCAGACGAGGCTCAGCCGAAGCATCGATCAGCCGGAGCAACGGTGCCGTGGCTCAGATCGCGTTCGGCCGATCCGATCCCCACATCTTCTCGAGATTGTAGAACTGGCGCACCTCGGGACGGAACACGTGGACGATCACGTCGCCCGCGTCGATCAGCACCCAGTCGCCGTTCACCAGGCCCTCGACCTTCGGCAGGCCGAGGCCGGCGGCCTTGATGTCCCGCAGCACGCGATCGGCGATGGCGTTGACATGAACGTTGGAGCGCCCCGTGGTGACCACCATCGCGTCGGCGATCGAGGTCTTTCCGTTCAAATCGATCAAGGTGGTGTCCTCGGCTTTCGCATCGTCGAGACTACCCATCACGATGTGCACGAGAGCCCCGTCCGCGACCTGCGATCCGTTCGGGACCTGCGATCCACCTGCAGCCTGCCGGCCGGTCGGCGGGGGAGGCGCGGGCGCCTCACTCGAAACCACGTTGATCAGTCTACCCGTCCTCCGTCAGGCCCGATCAGCGGACCGGCACCTCGCAAGACATGGCTCACCCGCGAACCGTTTGCAATCGGCTAAGTGGCGGCGGCATCAACCCTCCTCGGGTTTTTTCGGCGGATTCGTGGCCGTCGGGCGTGATCCGTCGCAGGCGACGCGAAACGCGAGTGGCGTGAAAGTTGATAGAAGGGCGGCGAAGAGGCAGCCCCGATGGCGGCCGAGGCTCGACAGAAACGGATCCCCCATGCTGAACACCGAAGCCGACATCCAGGAGCAGCAGAGCGCGAGGGTGACGAGCCTGCCGACGGGTGAGGAGCTCCGCCAAGCCATTGTCGACAAGCTCGTCTACGCCGTCGGCAAGGACATGAGGACCGCCGCGCCCCGGGACTGGTTCATCGCGCTGGCGCTCGCCGTGCGCGACCGCATCGTCGACCGCTGGATGAGCGCGACGCGGCGCACCCAGCAGAGCCAGGGCAAGCAAGTCTACTATCTTTCCGTCGAGTTCCTCATCGGCCGCCTCCTGATGGACGGCCTGACCAACCTCGGCCTGACCGAACCCGCGCGCGAGGCCCTGGCGGCGCTCGGCGTCAACCTCGACGACATCCGCCAGGAGGAGCCCGACGCCGCGCTCGGCAACGGTGGCCTCGGTCGGCTCGCCGCCTGCTTCATGGAATCGATGGCGAGCGTCGGACTGCCGGCCTACGGATACGGCATCCGCTACGAGCACGGCTTGTTCCGCCAGATGATCTCGGACGGCTGGCAGCACGAGGCGCCGGAGGACTGGCTCGCCCACGGCAACCCCTGGGAGTTCGAGCGGGCGGAGGTGGTCTATCCCATCCAGTTCGGCGGCTTCGTCGAGCAGGTCGGCGGCGACGACGAGGCGATGCCGGTGAAGAACATCTGGCACCCGCGCGAGAGCGTGCTGGCGGTGGCCTACGACACGCCGATCGTCGGCTGGCAGGGCAAGCACGCCAACACGTTGCGGCTGTGGTCGGCCCGCGCCGTCGACGCCATCGAACTCACC
The DNA here is from genome assembly GCA_964244495.1 of uncultured Beijerinckiaceae bacterium. Taxonomy (GTDB): domain Bacteria; phylum Pseudomonadota; class Alphaproteobacteria; order Rhizobiales; family Beijerinckiaceae; genus RH-AL1. Next base: position 165,096 of record CAXTIU010000006.1, on the reverse strand, counting down.
GCCTTCAACCGGGGCGATCACGTCGGCTCGTTCGCCGCGCGTGCCTACGCCGAAAGCATCTCGCGCGTGCTTTACCCATCCGACGAGACGCAATCCGGCCAGGCGCTGCGGCTCCGCCAGGAGTATTTCTTCACCTCCGCCTCGCTGCAAGACCTCACGCGCCGGCACCTGACGATGCACCCGACGCTGGACAACCTGCCCGATTGCGCCGCCATCCACATGAACGACACCCATCCCGCCATCGCCGTCGCCGAGCTGATGCGCCTGCTCGTCGACGAGCACGCGATGGCCTGGGGCAAGGCATGGGCGATCACCCAGTCGACCCTGAACTACACCAACCACACGCTGCTGCCCGAAGCGCTGGAGGCTTGGCCGCTCACCCTGATGAACGACCTGCTTCCGCGCCACATGCAGATCATCTTCCTCATCAACCACCAGCACCTGAAGCAGGTGCCCGACGCCATGCGCGGCGGCCCGCAGCTCGCCGGCCTGTCGCTGATCGAGGAGGGCGACCAGAAGCGCGTGCGCATGGGCCACCTCGCCTTCGTCGGCTCGCGCCGCATCAACGGCGTGTCGGCGCTGCACACCAACCTGATGAAGCAGACGATCTTCTCCGACCTCAACACGGTCTATCCCGGCCGCATCGTCAACAAGACCAACGGCATCACCTTCCGCCGCTGGCTGATGGAGGCCAATCCGGAGCTGACGAGCCTGCTGGTCGACACGCTGGGCGAGCCGGTGCTGAGCGATCCCACGCTGCTCAGCGGCCTCGCCGCGCACGCCGGCGACGCCGGCTTCGCCGCCGGCATGGCGCGGGTGCGCCGCGCCAAGAAGCAGGCACTCGCCGCCACGATCCTCGACCGGCTCGGCGTCACCGTTTCGCCCGACGCGCTGTTCGACGTGCAGATCAAGCGCATCCACGAGTACAAGCGCCAGCTCCTCAATATCCTGTCGACCGCCGCGCTGTACCGGGAGATGAAGCTCAACCCCAACATGCCCTACTCGCCGCGCGTGAAGATCTTCGCCGGCAAGGCGGCGGCGAGCTACGCGCGGGCGAAGCTCATCATCAAGCTCGCCAACGACGTCGCGCAGGTCGTCAACAACGACCCCCAGATCGGCGACAAGCTGAAGGTCGCCTTCCTCCCCAACTACAACGTCAGCCTCGCCGAGGTGATCATCCCTGCCGCCGACCTGTCGGAGCAGATCTCGACCGCCGGCATGGAGGCGTCCGGGACCGGCAACATGAAGATGGCGCTGAACGGCGCCTTGACGATCGGCACGATGGACGGCGCCAACATCGAGATCTCGGAGGCGGTCGGGCTCGACAACATCTTCATCTTCGGCATGTCCACCCCGGAGGTCGAGATGCGCCGCAAGCAGGGTTTCCGCGGCCGCGACGCCCTCATCAACTCCTGGCGCCTCAAGGACATGCTCGACGCGCTCTACGACGGGCAGTTCTCGCCCGACGACCGGAGCCGCTACCATTCGCTGGTCGACGCGGTGCTGGGCTACGACACATTCATGGTCGCCGCCGACTTCGAGGCCTACTGGCAGCGCCAGCGCGACGTCGATCGGATGTGGAACGACCCCAAGCGCTGGGCGGCGTCGCGGATCAAGAACATCTCGGGCATGGGCTGGTTCTCGTCCGACCGGACCATCCGCGAGTACGCCGACGAGATCTGGCGCGCGCCGACGATGTGAAGGGCATGGTTCGGGAGCGCCGGGGAAAGTCGGCGCTCCCCATCCGGTGCCCTCGTCCCGCTGTCACCCGATCACGACCAGTTCATGCACGCTGAACAACCCGTCCGGGTCCATCCACAGCCGGCTCGGGCGCCAACCGGCCTCGCGGGCGAGGTCCTGGAAGGCGGCGACCGTGTACTTGTGCGAGTTCTCGGTGTGGATGCTCTCGCCGGGCGCGAAGGCGAAATGGCGGCCGAGCAGCGTCACGGTCTGCGCCGCCCGGCTGACGAGGTGCATCTCGACGCGGCCCTGGCCGTCGTCGAAGCGCGCCTCGTGACTGAACCCGTCGAGGTCGAAGTCGGCGCCGAGTTCGCGGTTGGCGCGCGCCAGGATGTTCTTGTTGAAGGCGGCGGTGACGCCGGCCGCGTCGTCGTAGGCCGGCAGAAGGGTGGCGAGATCCTTGCGCAGGTCGACGCCGATGATGAGGCGGTTGCCTTCGCCCAAAGTGCGGGCCATGCCGGCGAGGAGGTCGCGCGCCGCGGGGGGCGAGAAGTTGCCGATCGTCGAGCCGGGGAAGAAGCCCATGCGCGGCCGCTCCGCGAGATCGGGCGGCAGCGCGAGCGCGGCGCGGAAGTCACCGGTCACGGGGTGCACGCGCAGCGCCGGGAAGCGCGCCGCGAGCCGGGCGCGGGCATCGTCGAGCGCGCTCGGCGAGACGTCGATCGGCACGTAGGCGGCCAGCTTGTCGAGCGCTGCCAGCAGGATCTCGGTCTTGCGGCTCGATCCCGAGCCGAACTCGACCAGCACCGAGCCGGCCGGCGTGCCGGCGACGATGGCGCCGACGCAGGACGACAGGATCGCCGTCTCCGTACGCGTGGGATAGTATTCCGGCAAGACGGTGATCTGCTCGAACAGGTCGCTGCCCCGTTCATCGTAGAGGTACTGGCACGGCAGCGTCTTGCGCGGCGCGCCCAGGCCGGACAGCACGGCCTCCGCGAAGTCGTCGGCCTCCGAAACCATCTCTTGGGTCATCCGTCGCTCGCGAGGCGCAGACCCATGAACTGCCAGCGCTGGTGGGGGTAGAAGAAGTTACGGTAGGTCAGGCGGGCGTGATCGGGCGCCGTGGCGCAGGACGAACCCCGCAGCACCTGCTGGCCGCACATGAACTTGCCGTTATACTCGCCGATCGCGCCCGGTGCCGCCTTGTAGCCGGGATAAGGCAGGTAGGCGCTCTGCGTCCACTGCCACACCGCCCGGAACATCTGCCGGTCGCCGGCATCGGCGGCCGCGAGCGGACGGAAGGCGTCGCCGCGACTCTGCGGCCTGATTTCGCCAGCCGCGACCGCCGCGCGCTCCCACTCGAACTCGGTCGGCAAGCGGTGCCCCGCCCAGCGCGCGAAGGCGTCCGCCTCGTAATAGCTGACGTGGCACACCGGCGCCGCCGCTTCCACCAACCGGCGCCCGTACAGGCTCATCTGCAGCCAAGCACCGTCGTGCCGCTCCCAGTACAGCGGCGCGTCCCACCCCTGCGCCTTCACCGTGGCCCAGCCGTCGGCGAGCCAGAGCGCCGGGGTGCGATAACCGCCATCGGCCATGAAGGCCAGCCACTCGCCATTGGTGACGAGGCGGTCGGCCAACCGGTAGGGTCGAAGCAAGGCCTGGTGGCGCGGCCCCTCGTTGTCGAAGCTGAACCCGTCGCCGGCGTGGCCGGCATCGACGATCCCGCCGTCATGGTGGGTGAAGGTGAGCGGCCGCGCGCTCGCGGCCCCGTCCGAAGCGTCGGTGCTGTAGGCCGGGCGGAGCGGCTGTGCTGCGAACAGGCTGAGGATGTCCGTCAGCAGCAACTCCTGATGCTGCTGCTCGTGATGGATGCCAACCTCCAGCAGGGCGGAAACGTCCGGGTTCGCCATCGCGGAGCACGCCACGAGCGCCCGCAAACCGTCGTCGACGTGGGCGCGATAGGCTCTCACCTCATCGTGGGTCGGCCGGGTGAGCAGGCCGCGCAGGCCGCGCGGTTGGCGCGCGCCTTCCGCCTCGTAGTAAGAGTTGAAGCAGAATGAAAACCGCTCGTCGTACAGCCGGTAATGCGGCAGGTAGGGCTTGAGCACGAATGTCTCGAAGAACCACGTGACGTGGGCTAGATGCCACTTCGTCGGACTGGCGTCGTCGTTCGCCTGGACAACCTGGTCTTCCGGCGAAAGGGGCGCCGCGAGGTCGATCGAATGCTGCCTCGTTTTCAAGAGACGCGTCGCGAGCGCCCCGTGCGATGCCCCCGTTGAAGGGGGATCGTCCCAAACACTGGAGCCGGACGTCATGGGATTCTATTCGCACCTGATCCGCGCCGAAACCGGTCGGCATTGGACGGCGGAACGGCGCTTTCTGTCAAATGGTTCCGGCGCCAGCGCCGATAAGGCTGCCCGAGAAAGGTGGCGCGCGCGATCAGGCGCGCCGGGCCGCCGCGCGCCGCCGCGCGCGGCCGAGGAGCAGCGCGGCACGGGCGTTGACGAGGCAGACCTCCCCACCAAAGCCGAACCAGCGGCGCGGCGACAGGCTTTCCCGCTCCACCAAGTGCTCGCCGATGGCGACGAGGGTCGTGGGAGGCGCGCAGGCGAGGCCAGGATGGAGCGCGTCGAGCGCCATCGGGGTGCGATCATAGAAGCGTGCCCGCCCCTTCACCATCATCCGGGCCGCGGTCCGCGCCGCCGCCGCCAAACCGTCTTCGCCGCTTACATCAAGAATCCGCATGCTGTCGCTCCTTCGCGGGACAGCATACCTAGGTATAAATACCTGGTAAAGGGAGGCGTCTTCCTCGTCTTCTTACCGCTTCGCCATGGACGGCCCGGCGTGCAACCAGCGGGTGCCGGGCAAAATCATCAGGATTGGCGCCGCCCACTCCAAGGTCACGCTACGGATCGGCGGAGCGTTGTGGCTCTCGAGATCGAAGGTGCCGGGCAGCGCGCCGCGCCGCACGGTCTTGATGTAGCGCCGGCCATCGCCGGTCCGTACCGCCGCCTCCTGCCCGGTCACCGTGACGAGGTCGTGCTCGCCGTCGGCGCAGACCACCACGTCGCCGGCATTGTAGCGGGGCCACATGCTGTCCCCCTCGACCTTGAACGCGATCGATCCCGGCGGCAATGACCAGGGGAACTCGATCTCATCGAGGCCATCGGGCGGGATTTGCTCGAACTCCGGCAGGATCTCCGCCCCGGCGCCGACCCGGCCGACGATGCGCAGCGTCACGTTCAATCCGCCGTCGGCGCCGACACCCTCCAGCAGCCAGGCCGCGGACGTCTTCAGCACGGGTGCCAGGGCGGCCAGGGTCTCCGTGGTGATGCCCCGGCGATCGTTGTTCTGAACCGCGCGGCGCAGGTTGCGAATCGCGTCCGGCTTCTTGGCGGCGAGCGAGGCGGCATGCGCCGACAGGCCCACCACCGCCAACCGGCTTTCGACTCGCGATAGGACATCCTGGAGTAGCATGGCGGTAGAATAACCTTAGGTAAGCGCAATGCCAAGCGGTATTTTAACCGTTGACGAAAAAGGTATAGATACCGATACTCGCATCATGAATCATTTGATCATGCCTCCAAGCCGCACCCACTGGTCCTTCGTGCGCGTCGCTCGCCTCGGCTTCCTGGTCGGCCAGGGCTGGGACGCCAAACGGGTCGCCGTCGATCCCTTGATCGCCTCGACCGCCAACAACGTCTACCGCCAAGCCCAGCGTTTCGGCCTCGCCTTCCGCGAGGCGGCGGGACTGCGGCTGCCGCTCGACGTGGCGGGCCGCCTCGACGAGGCCGCCGCGAAGCGCGGCCTGAACCGTGACGGCCTGATCCGCGCGGTGCTGGTGACGGCCGGATCGGAAGCCGGATTGATTGACAACATTCTCGACGACGGACTGTGAGATGTCGGACCTCGCCACGATGGACGCTCCTGAACAGTCGCTCGAGGATCTGGTGGCCTCGGACTCCCCGGCACCGCCGGCGGCTTGGACGCCCGAGCACGTCGCCCTCTGCCTCGTCGAGGCCTTCCGCACCCTCGACCGCATGCCGCGCGTCGCCACCCCCCGCCAGACCGGCAACCATTGGCCGGTCCACCGGCTGGAATGGGCCGATCACCTCGCGCAGGCCGAATTGCCGGAGGAGGAACGGCGCGAGCGCCAGGCGATCCGCAACGCCCTCAGCCTTCGCCCGGACGCCGCCGCCATCGCGCGAATGGACGCCGCGCTCGAATGGCTGCGCGACCTGCGCGCCGTCGACACGGGATTGGCCCTCGTGACGAGCTACTGGGCGCTGCGGGTGGCGCGCCGGCGCTCAATCCGCCGCCTTTGCCGCGAGAAAGGCTGGGTGCCGGCGACGTTCTACAAGCTGCGCGCCCGCGCACTCGACCATCTGGCCGAAGACCTCAACGCGCGCGGCGTCGCGGTGTTTTGAGCGCGTGATCCTTTCGGGCCGGGACGCCGCGTGGTAGAGCCGCCGGACCGGCGCTCGGCACCATTGTCGCGAGGCGGTCGGGATGGGGTCGTCGCCTTGCCGTTCAAGACCATCTCACGCACGATGGTGCCGCTGCTCGCGCTGCTCGCGCTGCTGCTGGGCGGCTGCGGCGTGCGCGACTGCTACCTCGACATCAACCACAATGATTGCCTGGCGCAGGGATCGCCCAGGGCCTTCTACCCGGAGGACGACGTGGCCTGCCGCAGCTACGGCCTCACGCCCGGCACGCGCGACTACGCGATCTGCCGCGGCGACAAGCGCCACGTCCGTAGCCTCACGAGTCGCGAAACCGATTACGGTTTCCTGCCGAATCCGCTGACCCCCGGCGTGCGCTACTGAGCGGTCTCCGACCTCAGTTCGGGAGCACGCCGGCGACGACGGCGAGGATCAGCACGACGCCGAGCACGAAGCGGTAGATCACGAAAGGCCAAGCCGAGAAGCGCTCCAGGATCCGCATCAGGCTCCAGATCGCGGCGAAGGCCGAGATCGATGCGATGGCGATCCCGAACAGCAGGATCGACCAGCCGTGCAGGCCGAGTCCGGCCTTGCGCAGCTTGAACAGCTCGAACAAGCCGGCGAGCGCGATCGTCGGGATGCCGAGCAGGAACGAGAAGCGCGCTGCCTCGTCGCGCTGCATGTCGCGGAACAGCGCGGCGGTCAGCGTCGAGCCGGATCGGGACACGCCGGGGATCAGGGCGCCGACCTGGGCGAAGCCGACCACCAGCGCGTCCTTCAGCGTGACGTGGTCGATGGTGCGGGTGTGCCGCGCCGCTCGCTCGGCGTAGGCGAGCAGGGCGCCCATGACAATGCAGGCGATCCCGATCACGCTCAACGTCCGCAGCGGCGAGCCGCAGGCGTTGAGCTTGGCCGACAGCAGCAGGCCGCAGACCGAGATCGGGATGGTCGCCAGGATGATCCAGACGAAGAAGCGGAAGTTCCAGTCGGCGAAGTCACGACGCTTCACCGCCGCCAGCGTGCCCCAGGCGAGGCCGCGCACGTCCGCCCAGAAATAGCTGACCACGGCCGCCAGCGCCGCGAGCTGCATGGCGGCGGAGAAGGCGGAGCCGGGGTCCTGCCAGCCGAGCAGGGCGGGAACGATCCGCATGTGGGCGGTGGACGAGATGGGCAGGAGTTCGGTGATGCCCTGGACGATGCCGAGAAACCCGACCCGGAGGAAACCCAATCCCACGAAGCCGGTGTCGAGACCCGAGGTGCAGGCGTCCGCCATCCCAAACTCACATCAAGGCCGGCCGAATCGGCGCTGGCGGCCTCTCTTCTCAGGTTCGCGAAGGGAGATCAACGCGAGCGTGGCCATTGAGCGATGGCGGACGGGACAAGCGACGAGGGCGGTGGACATGGTGGGCGCAGGACGCGCAAATGGAAACGCCGGCTATGGAAGCCGGCGTCATGGTCGGGGCAGCTTGAGGTGTCAGGCCGGCTGGCCGGCCGCGTTCATCTGGCGCTGCTGCTTGTTGTAAAGGTGGCGGCGGTACGCGCCGGCGGCGCAGCCGGCGAGCGCGCCGCGAATGCCGTGATGAACCATGTGGCCAGCGACGGCGCCGGCGGCACCGTACTTGAGGCATCCGCCCGGCGCGGCGCTCGCCTCCGACATGGTCGTGAGGCCAGCCGCCAAGCCGCCGCAAAGCGCGAGGGAAAACACAATCTTCTTCATCGGATGACCTCTGATGCGCGGTGTGCGCTCGATGGACGGAACGCGTCGCACAGGCTTCGGTTCGCGACGGCGGACGCACTTTCGCCGGCGACGGCTGAACCGCCGGTGAAGGGCGCGGCCGGGCGGCCTTCACACGCCGCCGGCCCCGAAGCCTCTCAAAAGCCTCCCATGGCGCAGACGGCGGCCCACTCGCCGTCCGTGACCGGCTGCACGGAGAGGCGCGCGTTCACCACCAGCATCATCATCGCCAGGGCAGGCTCCCCCTTGATCGCGGCGAGGCCTACCGGCCTTGGCAGCGGCTTCACCGCGCGCACGTCGACCATGCCGAACATGCCCTTCGCGTCGCTGGGATCGGGATAGTAGGCCCGGCACACCTCCACGATGCCGACGATCTCGCGTCCCTCGTTGGAATGGTAGAAAAAGGCTTGCTCGCCGAGCGCCATCGCCATCAGGTTCTTCTTGGCGAGGTGGTTGCGCACGCCGTTCCAATGGGTGCCGGCCGGCCCGGCCGCCACCATGCGCGTCCACGACCACGAGTCCGGCTCGCTCTTCACCAGCCAGTGCGCCATCGCCTTCGCCCTTCCCGATCCCGCCCGCGATCGTCCAACGGCAAGCTTGAGCGGGGATGGCGCGTCAGCCCGCCGCTTCGGGCTTGGCGGGCCGCGCCAGCAGCTCGCCGATGGTCGTGTCGACGCTGGCGCGTCCGGCCAGCACCGCGTCGACGGCTCGGGCGATCGGCATGTCGACCCCGGCCCTGGCGGCGAGGTCGCACAGGATCGCGCAAGTCTGCGCGCCTTCCGCCGTCCCGACCCGGGCGAGTGCCGCGTCGAGCGTCAGGCCCTCGCCGAGCGCGTGCCCGAGCGAGAAGTTGCGCGATTGCCGCGACCCGCAGGTGAGGACGAGGTCGCCGAGGCCGGACAGGCCGGTCAGCGTGCCGGGCGCGGCGCCGTGACGGACCGCGAAGCGGGTCAGCTCCGCGAAGCCGCGCGCCAGCAGGGCGGCGGCGGCGCTGGCCCCGAACCCCTTGCCGGCACTGATCCCGCTGGCGATCGCCAGCACGTTCTTGGTGGCGCCCCCGATCTCGACGCCGCGGATATCGGCGGAATGGTAGAGCCTGAACCAGGGCGCGGCGAGCGCCGCCGCCAGCGCCTCGGCGGCCTGCGTCGTGCCGGCGGCCAGCGTCACGGCGGTCGGCAGGCCGCGCGCGACATCCTCCGCGAAGGAGGGACCCGACAGGACCGCCGGCGGGTGATCCGGCAGCACGGCGGCGACCACCTCGCTCATGAACAGGCCGGTGGCGCGCTCGATGCCCTTGGCGCAGACGACCACCGGGACGCCGCGCGCGAGGTGCGGCCTAGCGAGGTCGCCGGCCGCGCGGACCGCTTGCGCCGGCACCGCCAGCAGCATGATGTCGGCCGCCCCGAGCACCGCGAGGTCGCCGGTCGGCCGCACGCCGGCCACGAAGGGGATGCCGGGGAGGCGGCGCGCGTTGACGCCGGTCGCCACCATCTCCGCCACGTGGTCCGGCTCGCGCGCCCACAGGTCGACGCCGGCGCCGGCGCGCGCCGCCAGGTTGGCGAGCGCCGTGCCCCAGGCCCCTCCGCCGAGAACCGCGATCCGGCGCAAGGTCGCTCCTTTCACTTTCCTTCGTGAGCCCGCGCTCTCGCGATGAAAACGAAGGTTTTGGTTTGTCTAATCCAGGCGTCGTGCGTCACTTCCGTGGCGACGCGAACGGACAGTAATGGGTTGGGCTTCTCACCTGTGAAATGCTCGTGAATGCGCTCGGCGTCTTGCGTGTCTGGATCTGCTGCCAGACGAGTTGCTAGTTGCCCGATTACCAGCTCCCATTCATTGGAGCAGGCTTGAAAAGAGGCCTTGGCCATGTCAGCAGCTGGATCTGTCGAAGACACTGCGAAACGGGTCAGGGCGACTGCGCTGCAATGTTCGGCGGCGCGCTGTGAAGCCTCCTCATTGGCGGTCGGTGCCGCCAAAGTCATTAGAAGCAGCAACGTCACTTGCATTAGCGGTCAGTCCCCGTGCGTGAAGTCGTAACTATGAATCCTACGGGCTTGGCGAGGCCCCTCACGCCTTGCCGTGGTGCACCGCCTCCGCGCTCGCGTCGAGCGGCCAGCGCGGCCGGGCGGCGAAGGTCATGTCGTCGGTGAGCCCCAGGCCAAGGCGCTCGATGCCGGCCCAGGCGATCATCGCGCCGTTGTCCGTGCAGAGCCTGGGCTCCGGCACCACCAGCCTGACGCCGGCCTCGCCGCAGTAGCGCGCCAGCGCGCGGCGGATCGCGTCGTTGGCCGCCACCCCACCCGCCGCGACGATCGTCTCGCACGGCGCGACCCGCTCGCGGAACAGCCGCGTCGCCGCCCGCACGCGGTCGACGATCGTGTCGACCACCGCCGCCTGGAACGAGGCGCACAGGTCGTTGACGTCGGTCGCGGTCAGCGGCGCGGTCTTCTCGGCTTCGAGCCGCACCGCCGTCTTCAGGCCGGACAGCGAGAAGTCGGGCTTCGGCCGCCCCATCATCGGGCGCGGGAAGGCGAAGCGCTCGGGGTCGCCCTCGGCGGCGTGGCGCTCGACGAGCGGGCCTCCGGGGTAGGATAGGCCGAGCAGCTTGGCGACCTTGTCGAAGGCCTCGCCGACCGCGTCGTCGAGGGTGGCACCGAGCCTGACATAGTCACCGACGCCGCGCACCGCGACGAGCTGGGTGTGGCCGCCGGACACGAGGAGCAGCAGGTAGGGGAACGGCACGCCGTCGGTGAGCCGCGCCGTCAGCGCGTGGGCCTCCAGGTGGTTGACCGCGACGAACGGCTTGCGCAGCGCCAGCGCCATCGCCTTGCCGGCGGTGAGGCCGACGATCACGCCGCCGATCAGCCCCGGCCCGGCGGCGGCGGCGACCGCGTCGATCTCGCGCATCTTCATGCCCGCCTTGGCGACGGCGCGGCCGATCAGCCGGTCCAGCACCTCGACGTGGGCGCGGGCGGCGATCTCGGGCACCACGCCGCCGTAGGCCGCGTGCTGCTTGATCTGGCTCATGATCTCGTTGGAGAGGATGGCCGCCGCGCCGTCCGGCCGCCGCTCGACGATCGCCGCCGCCGTTTCGTCGCAGGTGGTCTCGATTCCCAGCACACGCATGGACGGCTCCGCTCCAAGGGTCGAGCATAGGCGCAACGGGGCGCGGGTTCGAGGGGCAAATGGACGACCGATACCCCGTGACGCCGGACGGCCGCTACTTCGTGGTGCGCGGGCGGCTGTGGCGCCGTTCCAACCCGGCCTTGGACTTGGCGGTGCGCGCCGACCTCGTCGTGGCGCTGATGGCGGCCCGTCGCGCCGTCGCCGTCGCCAAGCGCGGTGGGACTGGCATGGCGCAGGCCCGCGCTGGTGTCGATGCCGCCAAGCGAGCGCTCGGCGAGCGAGGCCCGGTGTGGTGGGACGACGGCGCGCCCGACGAGACCCGCCGCATGGCGAAGAACACGCGCTACGCCGCCTGGTTCGCGGCGCTCGACGGGCGGCGGTCGCCACCGGCATCGCTGGAGGGCTAGGACTTCCGCCCGCCGGCAACACACGATAGGAAAGCCTTCCTAGTACCGGGACCTCGCTATGGATCGCTCCTCGCCCCTCCGCATCGGCACGCGCGGCAGCCCGTTGGCCCTGGCGCAGGCGCATCAGGCCCGCGACAGGATCCGCGAGGCCCATGGGCTCGACGAGGGACGGGTCGCGATCGTCATCGTCAAGGTGACCGGCGACGCGATCCAGGACAGGCCGCTGTCGGAGGCCGGCGGCAAGGGGCTGTTCACCAAGGAACTCGACACCGCCCTCATCGACGGCGCCATCGACGTGGCGGTGCATTCGGCGAAGGACCTGCCGACGGTGCTGCCGGATACCATCGCCATCGCCGGCTACCTGCCGCGCGAGGACGTGCGCGACGCGTGGATCTCGCCGGTCGCGCCGAGCCCGCGCGAGCTGCCGGCCGGGGCGACCGTCGGCACCGCCTCGCTGCGGCGCGGCGCGATGCTGCGGCGGATGCGGCCGGACATCCACACCGCCCTGCTGCGCGGCAACGTGCAGACCCGGTTGCGCAAGGTCGGGGAGGGCGCGTTCGCCGGAACGCTGCTGGCGCTGGCCGGCCTGCGCCGCCTCGGGTTGGAGGACCACGCGACATACGTGATCCCGGTCGAGGACTTCCTGCCGGCGGCGGGCCAGGGCGCGATCGCCATCACCGCGCGCGCCGGCGACGTCGACGTGGCCGCGCTGCTCGCGCCGATCCTGTGCGCCGCGACCGGCGTCTCGCTCGCGGCGGAGCGGGCGTTCCTCGGGGCGCTGGACGGTTCCTGCCGCACGCCGATCGGCGTCCACGCCACGCTCGACGGCCATCAGCTGACCCTGCGCGGCACCGTGCTGCGGCCGGACGGATCGGAGGCCTACGACGAGGCGATGTACGGCGAGGCCGGGGACGCCGCCCTGATCGGCCGCACCGCCGGCGAGGCGATCAAGGCCCGCCTGCCGACCGGCTTCTTCGCGGACTAGCGCGGTGCACCTCCTCCTGACGCGGGCGCGGGACGACGCGGCACGCACGCGGCTGCGACTCGCCGAGGAAGGGCATCAGGTGTCGGTGTCGCCCGTGATCGCCGTCGTTCCCACGGGTGCCACGAGACCACCCGGCGTCGTCGACGCGCTGGTCGCGACCAGCGGGCACGCCTTCGCCGCCCTCGATGGCTGGCCAACGCCGGAAACGCGCCGGCTGATGCCGCTGCTGCTCGTCGGGCAACGGACGGCGGCAACCGCGCGCGAGCATGGGTTCCTCGGACCAAGCGTCGTCGCCATGAACGCGACGGATCTCGCCGTCGCCATCCCAGACCTGTCGCGGCAAGTGCGACGCCTCGTCTACATCGCCGGCCGCGACCGCAAGCCCGACCTGGAGAACGCGTTCGCGATCCTCGGTCGAACGCTCGACGTCGTGGAAGCCTATCAGGCAGGGGTGGTCGACGCCCTTGAGCCATCGGTCGTCGAGGCGCTGCGGGCGGCCCGGATCGAGGGCGTGTTGCATTTCTCCCGACGTAGCGCGTCGCTCTTCGTCGACCTCGCGCGGCGGGATCAGCTCGACCTGGGCCGACTCGCCCATTTCTGCCTGTCTGAGGATGTCGCGGCGCCGTTGCGCGATGTCGGCTGCGCGAGGATCGCGGTAGCGGACACGCCGGACGAGCCGGCGCTCCTGGCTTTGGTGAAAGACGCGGCCCCGATGGAAGACTCAACGAGCTGAGCCTTGATCGATCGGACCCGGCCGTCAGGCCTCGCCGGTGTCAGGCTTTACGGGCTTTGCGGGCGGCGTAGCGGGCGTCCCGCTTGGCCTTGGCCTCGGCGAGTTCGGCCAGCACGCGGCTGGCGCGGGCGGTGGCGTTGGCGGCGTAGGCGGCGCGCTCTTCTTCCAGGCGCTTCTCCTCGGCGAGGCGCTCGGCTTCCAGGCGCTGCCGCTCGATCTCGCGCTCGGCTTCGAGCTTGGCCTCTTCCTCAGCACGGAGCGCGGCGAGCCTGGCCTCCTCCTGTCGGCGGAGTTCTTCCTTCTCGGCTAGGCGCTGGTTGCGGGCTTCGACGATGGCGCGCCGCTCGGCGAGCTTGGCCTCGATATCCGGGCTGGCCAGCCGCTCCTGCATCTTCTTCATCAATTCCATGCGTTTATTGGCGGCGGACTCCCGCCGTTCGGCGAAGCCGACATCTGCTAATCGTGCCAATCCTGGTGCCTTTGATTTGTGGGGAAGCAGGCTCTAAATACGAGGGAGCCCGCAGGAAACTATGGCGCCGATGGTGCCGGACCGCAATATGGCATCGACTTCATGACACGCATTTGACGGGCCATGCGTGCCTTTTTAGGGTGCGCCTGCTGCTCGTATGTCACGCAAGCCTTGCCGGTCTTGTGGCTAACCCGGATCGTTCATGTCCTCCGCCGCCGCTTCGGCCGCTCATCCCGGCTCGGTCACCATGCTGGCCATCGAGCCGCATCTCCTCGCCGATGCCAAGGATCTCCTGGCGAACGCCAAGGCTTGGCCGTTCGAGGAGGCGCGCAAGATCGTCGCCCGCGTGGAGCGCACGGGGCGGCGCGAGGTGCTGTTCGAGACCGGCTACGGGCCCTCGGGGCTGCCGCACATCGGCACATTCGGCGAGGTCGCCCGCACCGCCATGGTGCGCCACGCCTTCCGGGTGCTGACCGGCAACATGGTTCCGACGCGGCTGCTGGCCTTCTCGGACGACATGGACGGGCTGCGCAAGGTGCCGGACAACGTGCCGAACCGCGAACTGCTCACCGCCAACCTCAACAAGCCGCTGACCCGCGTGCCGGACCCTTTCGGCACGCACGAGAGCTTCGGCGCCCACAACAACGCCCGGCTGCGCGCCTTCCTCGACAGTTTCGGCTTCGACTACGAGTTCGCCTCCGCCACCGACTATTACACGTCCGGCCGCTTCGACGCGGCGCTGCTGCACATGCTGCGCACCCTCGACGCGGTGATGGCGATCATGCTGCCGACCTTCCGCGAGGAGCGCGCGGCGACCTACTCGCCGTTCCTGCCGCTCCATCCGCACACCGGTCACGTCATGCAGGTGCCGCTGGAGGGCGTCGACGCCGAGGCGGGCACCATCAGTTGGCGCGATCCGGCGACCGGCGAGCCTTTCACCACGCCCGTCACCGGCGGCCACGCCAAGCTGCAATGGAAGCCGGACTGGGCGATGCGCTGGTATGCCTTGGGCGTCGACTACGAGATGGCCGGCAAGGACCTGATCGACTCCGTCAAGCTGTCCGGCCGGATCGTGCGCGCGCTGGGCGGCACGCCGCCGGACGGCTTCAACTACGAGCTGTTCCTCGACGAGCAGGGCCACAAGATCTCGAAGTCCAAGGGCAACGGGCTGACGATCGAGCGATGGTTGGAGTATGCCAGCCCCGAGAGCCTCGCCCTGTTCATGTACCAGCGGCCGAAGGAGGCGAAGAAGCTGCACTTCGACGTCATCCCGCGCTCCGTCGACGAGTACCTCGCCTTCCTCGACGCGGCCGAGAGGCAGGCGACCGGCCAGGACGCCAAGGCGCTCCTCGGCAACCCGGTGTGGCACCTGCACGACGGTCACCCGCCGGCACCCGAGGTGCTGGCGGCCGGCTCGGGCACCACCACCGTCTCCTTCGCGATGCTGCTCAACCTCGCCACCGTCGCCAACAGCGCCGACCCCGCCGTGCTCTGGGGCTTCCTGGAGCGCTACGCCCCGGACGTGACCCCGGCCACCCACCCCCGCATCGACGCGCTGGTGCGCTACGCCGTGCGCTACTACCGCGACTTCGTGGCGCCGATGAAGCGCTATCGTTTGCCCGACGCGGTTGAGCGCGACGCCCTGGTCAAGCTGTCCGACGCGCTCGCCACGCTGCCGGCGACGACCGACGCGGAGACCATCCAGGCCACCCTCTACGACGTCGCCCGCCCGATCCCGCGCTACCAGGACGTCACCGCCAAGGGCGCGACGCCGGAGCGTCCCGGCGTGTCGAACGAATGGTTCGGCATGCTCTACCAAGTGCTGCTCGGCGAGCCTAAAGGCCCGCGCTTCGGCTCCTTCGTGGCGCTGTACGGGATCGCCGGGACGCGGGCGCTGATCGAGCGGGCGCTGGCGGGGGAGTTGGTTCAAGGGTCCGGAGCATAACGGATCGAGCTGCGACACCTCCTTCTCCCAATGGCGGGAGAAGGAAGGATTGAGGCTCCCAACGAAGGTTCAGCATGTCCCTGATCTACAAGATCGTCCCCGCCTCGCTGTGGCGTGACGCCGGCGAGATCTTCGACGGCGCGCCGGTGGACCTCGCCGACGGCTTCATCCACTTTTCCGCCGTCGACCAGGTGGCGGAGACGGCGGCCAAGCACTTCGCCGGGCAGCGCGACCTGTTGCTCGTCGCCGTCGATCCGGGCATGCTCGGCGACGCGCTGCGTTGGGAGGTGTCGCGCGGCGGCTCGCTGTTCCCCCACCTTTACGCGTCGCTGCCGCTCGCCGATGTCGCGTGGGTCAAGCCGCTGCCGCTTGAGCCCGACGGCGGGCACAACCTCGCGGGGCTGCTCGCGTGACAAGACCCGTGAACACACTCTGGCCGCTCGCCCGCCCGTTGCTGCACGCGCTCGATCCGGAGCGAGCGCACGACCTCACGTTGCGCGCGCTCGCCCTCATGCCGCTGCCGGCGCCGGCGCCGGACGACCCGCGCCTCGCGACCGAGGCCTTCGGGCTCGCCTTCGCCAACCCCCTCGGCCTCGCCGCCGGCTTCGACAAGGACGGGGTGCTCGCCCACAAGGCGCACGCGCTCGGCTTCGGCTTCACGGAGGTGGGCACGCTGACGCCGCGCCCGCAGCCCGGCAACGCCAAGCCGCGCCTGTTCCGGCTGCCGGAGCAAGCCGGCGTCATCAATCGCTTCGGCTTCAACAACCGCGGCCACGCCCACGCCCGCGCCGCGTTGCGGAAAGGTCCCGCGGTGCTCGGCGTCAACGTCGGCGCGAACAAGGACGCGGGCGACCGCGCCGCCGACTACGTCGCCGGCATCGAGGCCCTGTGCGCGATCGCCGACTATTTCACGATCAACGTGTCCTCGCCCAACACGCCGAACCTGCGCGACCTGCAGAAGCCCGACGCGCTCGACGAGCTGCTCGCCCGCGTCCTCCACGCGAGGGACGCGGCCACCGCATCCTGCGGCCGCAAGCCGGTGCTGCTGAAGATCGCCCCGGACCTGTCGTCGGCCGAACTCGACGACATCGTCCGCGTGGCGCGCGCGCGCGGCGTCGACGGCATGATCGTGTCGAACACGACGGTCGCCCGCCCCGCCGCGATGGCGGCGGCGCGGCACGGCGGCGAGGCTGGCGGCCTGTCCGGGCGGCCGCTGTTCACGCTGGCGACACGGATGCTCGCCAAGACCTACCAGCGGGTGGAACGGCAGTTCCCGCTGGTCGGCGTCGGCGGCGTCGACAGCGCCGTCACCGCGCGGGCGAAGATCGAGGCGGGCGCGAGCCTGCTGCAGATCTACTCCGGCCTAGTGTTCAAGGGGCCGGGCCTCCTGGCCGACATCAAGGCCGGGCTGCTGGAACGGCTCGCGCCGGCGGAAACGCTCGCCGGCTCGGTGGGGGTGCTCGCCGACGCGATCGCCCGCACGGGATAGAGCAGACCCCGTAGGAGCGGTACCTCCGCCGCCTCAACGCCCGCGATAGCTGAACAGCCGCAGGACCAGCCACACCGGGACAACGATGATCGCGCCGGCGACGATGTAGCTGCCGAAATCCCGGATCGAGCGGAAGCCGAGCGCCCACAGGCGGCCGAAAAGGTCCGACAGCTCGCGGTAAACGTCGGCGGGGCGGATATCGAGCCACATCAGCAGGGCGCCGACGATCAGCGACACCACCACCAACCTGAGGGCGACGACCAGCGGTGACCCGCCGAGGAAGCGGCGCAGGCCGGTCTCGTCGCGGCGGCCATTCGTTCCCCAGGCGGCGGCGGGCGCGCTGCGGGTCCAATAGCGGGGCGGCTCGGTTGGCTGCTCGGTCACGATGCCCGTCCGTCGGTGATGGCGCTGGGTGTACACGATCGCCTCAACGCGCTCCCGTCCTGAGAGGATGCATCCGGCCGCGCGATCAGGACCGCGCCGGCGATCCGCCCTGCCTGGAGAAACGCCCCTGATCGATCCTGGACACGGCGATGACCGCCTGGGTCCGGCTCTCGACGCCGAGTTTCTGCAGGATCGCGGAAACGTGCGCCTTGATGGTGGCCTCCGACACGCTCAGCGCGTAAGCGATCTGCTTGTTGAGGAGTCCCTGCGACAGCATCATCAGCACGCGCAGCTGCTGCGGCGTCAGGCTCGTCAGCCGTCGCATCATGTCGGCGACGCCGGCGTCGGTCGGCTCGCCCCCGTCGAGGTCGGCCGGTGCCCAGACGGCGCCGGACAGCACGGCGCGGACCGCCTCGCGCATCGCCTCGACCGGCGTGCCGTTCGGGATGAAACCCGCGGCGCCGATCTCGATGCAGCGCCGCATGAGCGTCCGGTCCTCGCTCGCCGAGACCACCACCACAGGCACGTCCGGGTTCTGCGTCCGCAGGTAGAGCAGGCCCGAAAGCCCGCTGACACCCGGCATCGCCAGGTCAAGCAGGACGAGGTCGACCGGTTCGCCGCACCTGAGTTCGCGGCCGAGCGCGGCCAGGTCGCCGGCCTCGCGGATCCGGGCGCCCGTCACGGCCGCCGACAGCTTCTGGCGCAGGGCGTCGCGCACCGGCAGGTGATCGTCCGCTATGATGATGTGTGTCCCGGCGGCGACGACGTCTTTTTCAAGCAGCATGGTCATCTTTCGCGCTCCCGCCCCGCCCCCGATGGCAAGTCATGGTGGCAAGCCAAGGATTCGACTTTCGTGGAAACGCTTGGGACACCGCGTGTTAACCGTTTGTGAACGATCCTTTCAGCGGCCGTTTAATCGCCGGCCCGCCGTGCGATCGGGCGGGCGGGTTGGCCGGACGGGTCCCTCCTTTCACCCGACGGCGAGAGTTGGTATAGGACGGCCGACGCTCGGCGGACGCGCCGAACCACGGTCCGGCCCCGCGCCCGGCCGCAGAGGTGCGAGGCATCATGACCCATTCGTCCGATCTGTCCGTCGACGCCGCGCCCATCGCTGCCGCACCCTTGGCGCGACGCCTCACCACCGCGGTGGTCGTCGGGTCGGGCGAGGGCGCCGTTCAGGTCGGCGGCGGCGCGCCCATCGTTGTCCAGTCCATGACCAACACCGACACCGCCGACATCGACGGCACGGTCCGGCAGGTCGCCGCACTGGCCCGCGCCGGCTCCGAGATGGTCCGCATCACCGTGGACCGCGACGAGGCGGCTGCCGCCGTTCCGAAGATCAAGGAGCGGCTCGCCCGCATCGGCTGCCACGTGCCGCTCATCGGCGACTTCCACTACATCGGGCACAAGTTGTTGAGCGATCATCCAGCCTGCGCCGAAGCGCTCGACAAGTACCGCATCAACCCCGGCAACGTCGGCTTCAAGGCCAAGCGCGACACCCAGTTCGGCACCATCGTCGAGAAGGCGATCCAATATGGCAAGACGGTGCGGATCGGCGCCAACTGGGGCTCGCTCGACCAGGAACTGCTGACCCACTTGATGGACGAGAACGCCGCCTCGGCCACCCCCGTCGACGCCGGCGCGGTCATGCGCGAGGCGATGCTGCAGTCGGCGCTGCTGTCGGCCAAGCGCGCGGAGGAGATCGGGCTTGGGCGCGACCGCATCATCCTGTCGGCGAAGGTGTCGGCGGTGCAGCAGCTCATCGCCGTCTACAAGATGCTGGCGGCGCGCTCCGACTACGCGCTGCACCTCGGGCTGACGGAGGCCGGCATGGGCTCGAAGGGCATCGTGGCGTCGGCCGCCGCGCTCGGCGTGCTGCTGCAGGAAGGCATCGGCGACACGATCCGCGTGTCCCTCACCCCCGAGCCCGGCGGCGACCGCACCACGGAAGTCAAGGTCGCGCAGGAGATCCTGCAGACGATGGGCTTCCGCACCTTCGTGCCGCTCGTCGCCGCCTGTCCCGGCTGCGGGCGCACCACCTCCACCGTGTTCCAGGAGCTCGCCCGCGACATCCAGAACAACATCGTCGAATCCATGCCGGAGTGGCGTACCCGCTATCCCGGCGTCGAGCAGCTCAACGTCGCGGTGATGGGCTGCATCGTGAACGGCCCCGGCGAGTCGAAGCACGCCGACATCGGCATCTCGCTGCCCGGCACCGGCGAGACGCCGGCCGCCCCCGTGTTCATCGACGGGCAGAAAGCGATGACGCTGCGCGGCGCCAACATCGCGGGCGAGTTCAAGGTGCTGGTCGAGGACTACATCGAGAAGCGCTTCGGCGCCGGGGCGAAGGCCGCGGCGGAGTAGTGGCATCGGCAGCCGCCCGCGATGCCGTACATCGTCCTTATCGCTTCAGGTCTCCCGAAAGCGATTGCGCTCTTTCAGGGCTGACGCTTCAGTCGGCGATCCCGCGCTATTTGGCGAGGTCGCCGCTGTTCGCGCGGTCGGCGCGGTTCAGGCCGATGCTCGGCGGCGGGAACACGAACCCGGCCGGCGGCCGCGACGGGCCGGTGCTGAGATGGCGGACCGAATAGCCGCCCAGGAAGAGGCGATAGCGGACGAGGTCGACCTGCACCAGGAAATCCGGGGTCATGTCGATGCCGAGCTGATCGGCGATGGCCTCGGCGAGAGCGATGGTGATGGGCTCCGCCATGATCGACCTCACTTCAGCGTATGATGAACCACCATCGAATTGTCCGCATGCGGACCCAAGACATGTTTAATGAAAGACGTTACCGCTTCCTTAATTCAGGAGGGCATGATCGTCGACGCGGCCGACCGGCACCACCGCGCGGCCACTACTGCGCGGCGACGCAGGTGAGCGGCCCGACCCTGCAGGGCAGCGCGAGTTCGACGATGGCGAATCGATCAGGCGTGGACGTGGAAGTCATCAGCGCGGGGATCTGATCGACGGAGCCGTATGCCCCATGCCGCCGGAGCGCACGCGGCGAGATCGTCACGGGCCGAAGATGGAACGTCTCAGCTTCGGCCTAGGTCAGCCCGGCGGCGATGTTGATCGTCAGCGCCAAAATCGCCGAGTTGAAGAAGAACGCGACGATCGAGTGCGCCAGCGACGTGCGGCGGATCCTCTTCGAGGTGATCGCGACGTCCGCCGTCTGCGACGCGACGCCGATGATGAAGCTGAAGTACAGGAAGTCCCAGTAGTCCGGCTCGTCGGTGCCCGGGATGGCGAGGCCGCCGCGCCACGTCCGCGCCTCGCCTCGCGGCGTCTCGCCCGGCAGCGCCGTGGTCTCGTCGAAGTACTCGTGCGCGTAGTGCAGCGCGAAGGTCAGGTGGATGAAGACCCAGGCGCTCACGATGGTGAGCCCGGCAAGTCCCAGGTGCAGGCCCTTGGCCAGGCCTTGCATGTCCTTGGCGACGTGGAGCTGGACGAAGATCGCGCCCATGGTGGCGAGCGCCGCCAGCACCACCAGGATCAGGATGGCGAAGCGCCCCTCGTCGGTGAGGCTCGCCCGCCGGCGGATCGTGCTCGGCGTCGCCCTGGCGACCGCCAGCATGTTCAGGGCGATATCGAGGCCGGTGCCGACGTTCCAGGCGACCAGCATCCGGGTCGACCGGTCGGACATCGCGCTCGGCTCCAGGAGGAAGGCTGCGACGGCGAGCGCCACGCTAGCGATCAGGCGCGGCCGGCCGAGCAGGAGGCGTCCGGCGAGCGATGCGGGGCGCACGGACGCTTGGGGACCCTCCGTCAGTTCTTGCGTTCGACCGCGAAGCGCGCCGCGTCCCTCAGCACGTCGGCGTGCGCGCCCTGCGGAATGGCGTCGAGCGCGGCGATCGCTTCCTCCGCCAAGCGGTCGCGCCGCGCGCGGGCGGCTTCCAGGCCCAGTGCCGCCACCAGCGTCGCCTTGTTGCGCCCCGCGTCCTTGCCGGCCTTCTTGCCGAGCGCGGCGCTGTCGGCCTCGACGTCCAGGATGTCGTCGGCCACCTGGAACGCCGCGCCGATCGCCCGACCGTAGCGCGACATCGCGGCGCGCGCCGCGGCGTCCGCGCCGCCCAGCAGCGCCCCGGCGACCACGGCGTGGTGGAGCAGCGCTCCCGTCTTCATCGCCTGGACGCGGATCACCGTCTCGGCGGTGTGGGGCGCGGTGGAAGCCTCGGCCTCGAGGTCGAGCATCTGGCCGCCCACCATGCCCCCTAGGCCGGAATGGCGCGCCAACCGCAGCACGAGCTCGGCGCGCACGGCAGGGTCGGGGTGGGTGGCGGGATCGGCGGTGACGTCGAAGGCGTAGGTGAGCAGTCCGTCGCCGACCAGGATGGCGGTCGCCTCGTCGTAGGCCTTGTGGGTGGTCGGACGGCCGCGACGCATGTCGTCGTCGTCCATCGCCGGCAGGTCGTCGTGGACCAGCGAGTAGCAGTGGACCATCTCGAGTGCGCAGGCGGCGCGCAGCACCCCGTCGCCCTCCGCGCCGAACAGGCGGGCCGCCTCGACGAGAAGGAAGGGGCGCAGCCGCTTGCCGCCGCCGAGCGCCGCGTAGCGCATCGCCGCCATGAAGCGCGCCGGCCTCGCCTCCTCGCCCGGCAGCTGCGCGTCGGAGAGAAGAGCCTCCAGCATGCGCTCCGTCGCGTCGGCGACCGCTGTCAGCCGCTCGGGGAAGTCATGGCTCTCGGCCCACCGGGTCATGCTTGAACTCGCTTGAACGCCTGTCCCGCTTGCCCGATCGATCGGGTTGGGTCAAGGCTGCCGCATGGTGAGACGGCATCGGCGGCAGGGGCTCGCGGGAATTGTCCTGCGCTGCGTCTTTTTCGGCGCAATCGCCGTGGTCCTGCTGTTCGGGGGCGCCCTGGCCTGGGACAGCGTGGCCCCGCCGACCTCGACCCTGATGCTGGGGCGGCTCGCCACCGGCCGGGGCTACACGCGCGATTACGTCAGGTTGGAGGCCATCGCGCCGGTCGCGGTCGCCGCCGTGATCACGTCGGAGGACGCCCAGTTCTGCCGCAACGGGGGGGTGGACTGGGACGCGCTGCACCAGGTGATGGCGGACGCCGACGAGGACGGGCCGTCGCGCGGCGCCTCGACGATCACCATGCAGACCGCGAAGAACCTGTTCCTGTGGCCGGGCCGCTCCAAGGTCCGCAAGGGCATGGAGATCGCGCTCGCGCTCGGCCTTGGCAAGCTGTGGTCGAAGCCGCACACGGTCGAGGTCTACCTCAACGTGGCGGAATGGGGCGACGGCATCTTCGGGATCGAGGCGGCGGCGCGGCACTACTTCCATCGTCGCGCGGCCGACCTCGACGCGCGGGAGGCGTCGCTGCTGGCGACGTCGCTCCCCAACCCGATCCTGCGCGACGCCGCCCATCCACAGCCCTTCCAGCGCCGGCTCGCCGCCCTGCTCGCGGCGCGCGCGCGGGGCAGCGCGGAGTGGCTGGACTGCCTGCCGAGGGTGCGGTCGCGGGCGGAGCGGGTCGAGCGGGGGTGAGCGCCGCCTTCTTCCGCACCGCCGATGGCGAGGCGACCGGACCGACGCATCGCCGAAGGCTGGTGCAAACTACCGGAATCATCTTGGCTCGAACGGTTGACGCGTGACGGTTTTCGACGCCCAATGCGCGCATGCCGAGCCCGAACTGCGTCGGCGCCTCGCTCCCCCTTTCCCGCCGTCGTCCCGCCCCGAACGCCGTTGCGCGTGGGCCGACGCCGCCCAAGAAACCAGGATCGCCGCATGGTGTCGTTCAGCGCCGGGCAGGAGGCCGCGCGCCTGCTGCTCGACGGGCCGCAGCGCATGACCTGCCTCGCCGGCGGGGCGCGCTCGGGCAAGACGTTCCTGATCGTGCGGGCGATCCTCCAGCGGGCCGTGCGGGCGCCGGAGTCGCGCCACGCCATGCTCCGCCTCCACGCCAACGCGGCACGCGCCTCGCTGGCGCTGGCGACGCTGCCGCAGGTGGCCAGGCTCTGCTTCCCCGGCGTCGCCCTCAAGGAGCACCGCGGGGACGGCGTGTTCGCGCTCCCCAACGGCTCGCGCATCACGATCGGCGGCCTCGACGACGCCGACCGCGTCGAGAAGATCCTGGGGCTGGAATACGCCACCGTGTTCCTCAACGAGGCCTCGCAGATCCCCTACGCGTCCGCGCTCGTCGCCTTCACGCGGCTGGCGCAGGTGGTGCCGGACTTGACCCAGCGCGCCTTCGTCGACCTCAACCCGACGGCGAAGACGCATTGGACCAACGTGCTCTTCGGCGAGAAGCGGGACCCCGTCACGATGCACCCGCTCGCCGAACCGGACGAGGTGGCGCGCGCCTTCCTCAACCCGGTCGACAACGCCGCCAACCTGGCGCCGGCCTTCGTGAAGAGCCTGGCGAACCTGCCGGAGCGCCAGCGCCGGCGCTTCTACGAGGGCGTGTACGTCGACGCGGTCGACGACGCGCTGTGGTCCTACGACGTGATCGACCGGCACCGCGTGGAGGCGGACGCGATCCCCGTGGACGCGCGCAAAACGGTGGTGGTCGCGGTGGACCCCTCCGGCGCGGCGGGGCGCGACGACCTCGGCGCCGACGAGATCGGCATCGTGGTCGCCGCGCGCGGCCAGGACGGCGACGCCTACGTGCTCGCCGACCGCTCGCTGCGCGACGGGCCGGTGGCGTGGGGCCGCCGCGCGGTGGTCGCCTACCACGAGTTCGCCGCCGACTGCATCGTCGCCGAGGCCAACTTCGGCGGCGACATGGTGCGCGCCACCATCCAGGCGGCGGACGGCAACGTGCCGGTGCACCTCGTCACCGCCAGCCGGGGCAAGGCGGTGCGGGCGGAGCCGATCTCGGTGCGCTACGCGCTCGGCCAGGTGCACCACGTCGGCCGCTTGCCCAAGCTGGAGGAGCAACTCTGCGCCTTCTCCGGCTCCGGCTACGGCGGCGCCGGCAGCCCCGACCACGCGGATGCCGCCATCTGGGCGCTGACGCACCTGTTCGCCCATGAAGAAGGCACGGCGATCATCGAATTCTACAAGAAGCAATCCGAGCTTCCGCAAGATTAAGTCGGGCAAGCGGTCAGTAAGCGCGCTTCTCGACGTCTTCCATCACCTTGAACGGAGATGCCATCCATGGTCGACCGCACGGCGGGTCGGGCGTCCTGGACGCTCGACCCCTATCAGGTCAGCGTGTCCTACGCCGCGCGCCACGGACAAGGCGGCCAGGGTTCTGGCGGCGACTGGTTCGGCCCGCTCGCCCCGCCCGCGCCCGGCGCGCCGCCCGACGTCGCCGGCCGGCAGTGGGACTATCCGTCCGGCTACAACCTGTCGCTGGCGCCACGGCAGGCCGACCCGGTCTCCTTCCATACCCTGCGCCAGCTCGCCGACGGCTACGACCTGCTGCGCCTCGTCATCGAGACGCGCAAGGACCAGGTTTCCCGCATGGCGTGGTCGATCAAGCCGCGCGCCGGGGCGGCGGGTGCCGGACCCGCCGACACGGGAGCCGCCACCACCTTCTTCCAGCGCCCCGACGGCATCCATGGCTGGGGAGACTGGCTGCGCCTGGTGCTGGAGGAGCTCTTCGTCATCGACGCGCCGGCCTTCTACTGCCGCCGCGACCGCGCCGGGCGGCTCATGGCCCTGCTGCCGCTCGACGGCGCCACGATCAAGCCGGTGATCGACGCCTGGGGTCGCACCCCGCAGCCTTATCAGGATGGCGACCGGACCGTGTGGCCGGTCGCCTACCAGCAGGTGCTGAAGGGTTTCCCGGCGATCGACTATTCGGTGCGCGACCTGCTCTACCGGCCGCGCAACCCGCGCGTGAACCGGGCCTACGGCTACTCCCCCGTCGAGCAGGTGATGACCACCGTCAACATCGCGCTGCGCCGCCAGCTGTTCCTCATGGAATACTTCACGGAGGGCAACATCCCCGACAGCCTGATCGGGGTGCCGGACGGGTGGACGCCGGACCAGATCGCCACCTACCAGAAGTACTGGGACGCCTACTTCTCCGGCGACGCGGGGCGGCGGCGGCGCGCCAAGTTCGTGCCGGGCGGCGTCGCCAAGACCTTCGTGCAGACGAAGGAGCCGGAGCTGAAGAGCGCCTTCGACGACTGGCTCGCCCGCGTCGTGTGCTTCGCCTTCTCCGTGTCGCCGCAGGCGCTGGTCCAGCAGACCAACCGGGCCACCGCCGAGACGCAGAAGCTGTCGGCCGACGAGGAGGGCTTCGAGCCGATCCTCGCCTGGGTCAAGGCGCTGGTGGACGACCTGCTGGCCAGCGAGTTCGGCGCCCCGGGCCTGGAGTTCGCCTGGAGCCCGAGCGCCCCGGTCGACCCGGCCGCGCAGGAGCAGGTGCTGTCGGCCTACACGGGCCGGGGCATCCTGACCATCAACGAGGCCCGCGCCATGCTGGGGCGCGACCCGCTCCCCGACCCCGCCGCCGACCGGGCGATGGCGCTGACGGGGGCGGGCTACGTGCCGCTGGGGCAGACGGCGCCGGCGGCGGCCAAGCTCGGCAAGGACGCGGGCTGGGACGAGGGGCAGCACCCGCGCTCGAGCGAGGGCGGGCGCTTCGCGCCGGCGAGCGGGACTGGGTCGCAGGCATTGCCGCAACCCGCGACCCCGTACGCTCCGGCCGGTCATCAACGAGTCGCAGAGGTTATTCCCATCTGCATCCGAGGTTCGCACAGCGAAACCCTCATCGATGGTATAATGCATTACTGGGCAGAGTATAACTGCTTGGATGGCAGCACGATCGAAAAGAGTTTGATAGGCAAGCCTCTAAAAGGATTTATTCCTCAGCCGTGACCAGGAGCAGACGATGTCGAGTGACGACGAAGGTATTTCCCTTGAAGCTTGCACGCCTCCCGGTGCTGTGAGGGTGACGAGCCCCGCCTTGAACCTTGCCGAGCGGTTCCAAGCCTCCATTCCCTTGGGATGGATCGTCGCGTTCATCTGGTACGACGGTCAAAGGACGCGTGCCAGCAAGAACTCCCCTTGGGTGGACGTAGGTCCAGGCATGGGTCTCGGAACGTATCGGATCGGCGATATTCCTGAAGAAGCCGTTCACCATGCTGGATCCTTTCGTTACGCTGTACTTATTCCCAAGAAGGTCGTCGATGACCACCCGCAGAAAGTAATCGACCTAGATGGACCGCGAAGTGTGATTCTCAGGTAAGGGACTTTGTTTCGAGGTCTGATGGCGCTGACGGGGGCGGGCTACGTGCCGCTGGGGCAGGTGGCAGGCGTGGCCAAGCTCGGCAAGGATGGCGATTGGGACGAGGCCGCGCACCCGCGCTGGCCGGCGGGGGCGGGGGACGGTCAGGGTGGGCGCTTCGCGCCTGGAGGCGGGGCGGGGCCACCGGTGCCGCCGACGCAGCCCGCGTCTGCGAATGCTCCGACTGACCGCCAACGTGTCGCGGAGGTTGTTCCCATCTGCACAAAAGGTTCGCACAGCGAAACTCGCATTGACGGGATCATGCACTATTGGGCAGAGTATAACTGCCCAGATGGAAGCACCATCGAGCGACGTTCCATCGGTATAGGGCTGGACGGCTTTATTCCGCAGCCAAGATAAAGAAGGGTGTCATGTCAAACGATGACGAACGCGTTCCCATCGAAGTTTGTAGGCTTCCTGGCACGATGACGGTCACGCGTCCTGCACTGACGCTCGCCGAGCAGTTCCAGGCGTCTATTCCTGCGGGATGGATCGTTGTATTCTCTTGGCATGACGGAGAGAGAGTACGAACCAGCAAAGATGCACCTTGGGTGGATAACGGCCCCGGTATACACCTTGGCGCCTACCGCATCCAGCAAATTCCCGAGCAGTCCATCTGCCGCGCGGGATCATTGTGCTACGCAGTACTCATCCGAGATGAGATTCTCGCGAACCATCCGCAGAAGACGATTGACGTGGATGAGCTTGGCCACGTAATTATCAGGTAGTCGGTTTTTCCGTCAGCGGAAAGGTGCGTACAGTAAAGATACTAATATAATTGCAGGACGTTCAAGTAAATCGATCTTGGCGGATGGATACTAAGATGAACCAAGAGGAAGAGCAACTCCTCGCAGCCATCCAGGACGCCTTCGCCGACCGGTCCATGCCGGCAGGACGCTTGATCGAAAACGGCGTGGAGCTTGGATACGACTCGGAGGCGCAGCGCGTCGACGCGTACTTCCACAAGCACCAGGCCGTCGTTGACCGTCACAGCCATGTGTTCGTCGCTTTCATCTACATGAACACGGAGGCGTCCTTCTGGCTTCTCCCGCTCTACATGAAGTCGATCATCACGGATTATGACAGGGAGGACTTCCTCATCGACGTCTTCTTCAACGTTCTCGCGGGAGCCGTTTCCCCCTACAAGAAGTCGTCGGAGAACCAGGACCTCGACATGCGGAGGATGGCGACGGATCAAGAGGCGGCCGTGGTCTGCCGCTTCTGCCGATGGCTGAAGCTCAAGCAGGACATTCCCGCGATCGTCGATGAGTATAGCGACATCGCCATCGCCGTCTGGTGTACGCGATCCTGATGGATCGGGTGGACGCCCACATCCGTGCGGGATGGGGCGTCCACCCGCGGAAGACGATCACCATGGACGGGCCTCGTGATATACTCGGGTCGGTAGCCCTTCGATCGGGTGAGGCAGCATGGTCATCGTTGACGGGGTAACAAGCCACTGGGGCGAAACCCCGCCTCAACCGCGAGGCCGTGGAACGGTGGTCCGGTGGAAAGGCGTCACCTTGGTGCTTTTCTCAACCGCGACGGGACAGCAGGCGTCGAGCGGTGACGAGCCCGTCCCTCTTGAGGAATGCACGCGTCCCGGCACGATACAGGTGACGCCACGCGCCCTGGACCTCGCGAAGCGGTTCCAGGCGGACGCCCCGGCGGGATTGATCGTCGCGTTCTCCTGGTACGATGGTGAGATGGTGCGGGCCGGCAAAGACGCGCCTTGGGCCGACAAAGGTTCGGGCTTGGACCTCTGGGCGTACCGGGTCGAGCAGATCCCGGCCGAAGCCGTCCATCACAAGGGGTCCTTCCGCTACGCGGTGCTCGTTCCAAAGGAGGTCATCGAGAGCCACCCGCAGAGGACGATCGACCTGGATGGATCCCGCAACGTGGTTCTCCGATAGACAGTCCTTGATCGGGCAGGAGGGCGCGGGATCGCTCCGTCGCCTGGACGTCATTCCGATCGCGTGTCTCCGCCCGTGCCTCACGTCGCCCCGAGCCGATCGGCCGTCGAGAGCCTCACGGCCGACCCCATGCCGCGCCGGTAGCGGCGGCCGCGTGGTGCCCGCCCTTCGCCAGTCCGACAGCCTCGCCATCGGCCGCCGAGGTTGGACGTACACCGACGAGCCGCCGGCCCCGTAGCCCGCTCGCCGGGCCTGTCCGGTATCCCTCGCGCCCCCTCGCCCCACACGCCTGCCCCGCCGCGCGGGGCGGGCCTTCGTTCGTTCACCAAGGAGCCTCCATGCTGCCCCTCGACATCCCCATCACCAAGGTCGACGCCGCGCGCCGCCTCGTCTACGGCGTCGCGACCGCCGAGGTCGCCGACCGCGCCGGCGAGGTGTGCGACTACGCCTCCACCAAACCCCTTTATGAGAAGTGGTCGGCGGCCATCTCGACCTCCACCGGCGGCAAGTCGCTCGGCAACCTGCGCGCCATGCACGGCAACGTCGCCGCCGGCAAGGTGACGACGCTGACCTTCAACGACGCCGCCAAGCAGATCGAGATCTGCGCGAAAGTGGTCGACGACGCCGAGTGGGGCAAGGTGGCGGAGGGCGTCTACACCGGCTTCAGCCAGGGCGGCACCTACGCTCGCCGCT
The DNA here is from genome assembly GCA_964244495.1 of uncultured Beijerinckiaceae bacterium. GTDB lineage: Bacteria > Pseudomonadota > Alphaproteobacteria > Rhizobiales > Beijerinckiaceae > RH-AL1. The sequence goes on along the minus strand of CAXTIU010000006.1, from coordinate 135,909 downwards.
GGACCGACGAGGCCGGCGCCAAGCGCTACACCGCCGACCCGCACGAAATCTCGCTGGTCGACCTGCCGTGCCTCGCGCAGGCCCGCTTCGAGATGATCAAGGCCGACGGCTCGCACGAATGGCGACGCTTCCAGGAGGTCGCGCGGGAGACCGGGGAAGCGAAGGGGCCGCGAGAGCCGGCGCCTCCTTCCAAGCCAGCCGCACCCGACGATCCCGGGCCGATCGATGACGAGGGCGAGCGCAACGGCGCCGCCGAGCCTGTCGGAAAGGTCGGCGCGCGTAACAGCGCCGCCGACCAGGCCCGCATCCAGGCCATGCACGACACGGCGGTGGACCTCGGCGCCAGCTGCGCCGCGCACAAGCACGTCGACACCGCCGGCCCGGACTTGAGGGCGGGCTTGGACCTCGTGAAAGCTGACATGGGCAAGCTCTTCACCCAGCTCGGCGACCAGCTCGCGAAATCGGTCGCCGACCTGACCGCCAGGCTGGAAGCGATCGAGAAGCAGCCGATGCCGCTCCCGCTCACGACGGCCGCCCGCGCCGTCGACAAGGTGGACGACGGGCTGTCGCCCGAGCGCGTCGACGCCCTGCTCGCCGATCCTGGCACCCTGTCGCTGCTCGCGATCAAGCTCGCGCAGCGCCAGGGCCGATAAACCCGAAGGGCGCTCGCGCCCTCACCGCTTTTCGCCGACGCACGGCCCTCGCCTCGAGGGCGCGCCGGCGCTCGTCCTCAACCCCTTCAACCCAGGAGCCATCCCATGCCCGTCACCAGCGTCACCGACGTCCTCACCGGCATCAAGAACGCCCAGCAGAAGCCGCTCGCCTCGTTCGCCAACGGCGGCATCGCCAAGAGCACCTTCACCGAAGGCATGAGCGCCACCTCCGGCCTCACCTTCTACGACCTCGAACTCGGCGCGAAGTTCCTTTACCCCGTGCTGACCCCACTGCGGAACATCATCCCGCGCACCAGCGGCAAGGGCGGCCTCGCCGCCAACTGGCGCGCGATCACCGCCATCAACACCCAGGGGCTGCGCTTCGGCGTCTCGGCGGCGAACCGTGGCGGCGTGCTCGCGGTGACGACGCAGGACTACACCGCCGCCTACAAGGGGCTCGGCGTCGAGACCAGCGTCGACTTCGAGGCGCAGTACGCCGGCCAGGGCTTCGACGACGTTCGCGGCATCGCCGGCAAGACCGGTCTCGAGTCCCTGATGCTCGGCGAGGAGGCGATGATCCTGGGCGGTTGCGCCTCGTCGCCGCTCGGCACCACGCCGACGCCGACGCTCAGCGACGTCGGCACCGGCGGCGGGCTGGCCGCCAACGCGGCGCTCAGCGTGATCTGCGTGGCGCTGACCCACGACGGCCTGACCAACGCGACCCTCGCCGGCGGCATCCAAGGCCAGATCACCCGCACCAACGCGGACGGCACCACCGACACGTTCGGCGGCGGCGCGGCGCGGCGCTCGGCCAATGCCACCATCACCACCGCCAACGACGGCAACGCCACGCACCTCGTCCGCGCCTCGGTCGCCCCGGTCGCCGGCGCGCTCGGCTACGCCTGGTTCTGGGGCGCGGCCGGGGCGGAGGTGCTCGGCGCCCTCACCCCCATCGCCTCGGTGGCGATCAACGGCACGGCGGCCGGCACGCAGACCGCCGTCTCGCTCGGCGCCGCCGACAACTCGCTCAACGTGCTGGCCTTCGACGGCTTGATCACCCAGGCGTTCAAGTCGGGAAGCGGCGCCACGATCATCGTGCAGCCGCAGGGCACGGCCGGGCAGGGCACGCCGCTGACGGCGGACGGCACCGGCGGCATCGTCGAGGTCGACGCCGTGCTGAAGGCGATGTGGGACACCAACCGCCTGTCGCCCGACACGATGTGGGTGAGCTCGCAGGAGGCGCTCAACATCTCGCGCAAGATCGTCGCCGGCGCCGCCGCCTCGGCGCAGCGCTTCGTCTACGACGTCTCCGACGACATGGTCGGCGGCGGCATCGTGGTGCGCACCTACCTCAACCGCTTCTCGATGCAGGGCGGCTCGACGCTCGACATCAGGGTGCATCCCAACATGCCGGCCGGCACCATCCTGTTCACCACCGCGATGCTGCCCTATCCGCTCGCCGGCGTCGGCAACCTCATGCAGATCCGCACCCGGCAGGATTATTATCAGATCGAGTGGCCGCTGCGCACGCGCCGCTACGAATACGGGGTCTACACCGACGAGGTGCTGCAGCATTACTTCCCGCCGGCGCTGGCCCTCATCACCAACGTCGGCAACGGCTGAGGCGGGCGATGCGGTATCATCTGCCCAAAGGATGCGCCGGGGTGTCCCACGCCGGCCGCGCGCTGGCGATAGCCCCCGACGGAACGGTCGACGTCGAGCCCGGCGCAGGCGTCCTGCTCGCGCCCCACGGCCTCCTCCCGGCGTCCGAGCCGAGCGCGCCCGATCCCAAACGGGATGGATCCCAGCCCATCGATCCTAAACCGATCGATCCAAGGCGCGTCGACATGCTGTCGCGGGCCGAGCTCGTCGCGGCGCTCGCCGCCCGCGGTTCGCCAGCTCCCGCCGCCGCCGACGTCGCGATGCTGCGCGGCGCGTTGCGGCGCGCGCTCGCCCGATCGAAGTGAAGCCCCGGAGGAGCGCGCCATGGCCCTGCCGAACGACTTGACGACACTGGCCGACTGCAAGGCCTGGCTCGGCGTCGCCACCACCGCCGACGACGGCCTCATCGCCGGGCTGATCAGCGCCCTCAGCCAAGCGATCCTCGCCGATCTCGGGCGGCCGAGCCTCCTGCCGGCCACCTGGAGCGAGACGTTGGACGGCGGCACCGCGCCTATGCTCCGGCACTGGCCAATCACGCGCCTCCTCGCTTGCACGGCGGGGGAGGTGTCGCTCGCGATCGGGCGGGGGCGGCTCGCGATCGAGGCGGCGGACCCCGCGCCGCCGGGCGCACCGCAAGCCCTGCTGTTCCGGCACGGGGCCGTCCCGCGCGGCGTGATCACCGTCGACTACCGCGCCGGCTACGAGATCACCGGCGAGCCGGCCGTGGTGCCATCGGCGCCGCCCTACACGGTGACTGCTGCGGCGCCTTACGGGGCCTGGCAGGTCGACACCGGGGTGAGCGGTGTTCCCTCGCCCTACAGTGTCGTCGCCGGCACCTACACCTTCGCCGCCACGGACGCCGGCGCGGCGGTCACCCTGTCCTACGGCTACGTGCCGGCCGACCTGGCGCGGGCCGCCTGCGAGTGGGTCGCCGACCGCTACAGCACCCGCACCCGCATCGGCCAGAGCGGCAAGACGCTGGGCGGCCAGGAGACGGCATCCTTCATCGTCAAGGCGATGCCCGACATCGTCGACCGCCTGCTGCAGCCCTACCGGCGCGTCGCCCGGTGACGGAGACCTACCATGCTCGATGCCGACATCGGAGAGGCCGTCCGCGCCAAGATGGCGATGCTGCAGGACGAACTCCTCGCCAAGGTCGAGGCCAACCTGTCGGGCGACGTGTTGCGGACGCGCTCCGGCGCGCTGAAGGCCTCGATCGCCGCCTCGCTCACCGCCGACCCCTCCACCGTCACCGCCGCCGTCGGCAGCGCCGGCGTGCCCTACGCGGCGATCCAGGAGTACGGCGGCCGCACCCCGGCCCACGACATCGTGCCGGTGAAGGCCCGGGCGCTCGCCTTCGCTGGCGCCGGCGGCACCACCTTCGCGCGGCGCGTCCACCACCCCGGCTCGACGATCCCCGCCCGCTCCTACCTCGGCGCGGCGCTCGACGCGCTGCACGACGACATCACCGGCGGCCTGAAGGCGGTCGTCCTCGACGCGCTCGACGCCTCCTGAAGGGTTGACCATGACCACCCGCGAACAGGCGATCGGCGCGCTGCTCCAGCGCGTCGCCGCCGCCTACCCCTGGGCCGCGCCGCCGGCGCGCCGGCTCAAGCTGTGGAGCGACGTGCCCCCGGCCATGCGGCCGGCCTGCTTCCTCTTCGAGGGCGGCGCCGAGACCTACGAGCATCCGGAGGTCGGCACGCCGAAGCGCAGCCTCGACGTCCGGCTGTTCATCTACGTCGACGCCCGCGATCCCGCCGCGGTCGGCGCCGCGCAGCTCAACGCGATCATGGACGCGCTCGACTTGGCGCTAGCGCCGGCCGGCGCCGACGACGCGCTGGGCCGCAACACGCTGGGCGGCACCGCCTACCGCTGCGGCATCCAGGGCAAGCCGCTGAAAGACCCCGGCGACCTCGACGGCGACGGCCTGCTCGTCGTGCCGATCCGCCTCGTGCTGCCCTGAACCCTCACCCCAAGGAGCCACACCCATGCCCGAACACGAGACCCCCGAGACGAAGGCGACCGACGCGCTGGTCGAGCGATGGTTCTTCGAGAGCTTCCACGGCTCGCCGGTCGCCCGCTCCACCGAGCTGTGGAACGTCGTCCACGACGCGAAGGAAGAGCTGAAGCGGCGCCTCGCGTCCTTGCTCGCAGACGTTTGATCTCAAGTAGAGAAGGATCATCCAATGTATAGTTTCGGCTCGGGCGTCCTGATCGGGACGCGCACGGACATCGTCAACGCTACCCCCGTCAACTTCGGCCTCGTGCAGGAGGTGACGATCGAGGAATCGGCGAGCGTCAAGGAGCTGTACGGCCAATTCCAGCACCCGATCGCCATCGCGCGCGGCACGATCAAGACGACCGGCAAGGCCAAGGTGGCGCGCATCTCCGGCCTCGCCTTCGCCAACCTGTTCTACGGCGTCGCGCCGCTGCCCGGCCAGGTCGCGACCGCCTTCGCCGAGGCGGCGGTGGTCCCGGCCGCCTCGCCCTACGCGGTGACGCCGGCCAACGGCGCGACCTTCGGGGACGACGCGGGCCTCGTCTACGCCGCGACCGGCCTGCCGCTCGTCAAGGTGGCCTCCGCGCCGGCCGCCGGCCAGTACGCGCTGTCGGCCGGCGTCTACACGCTGTCGGCCGGCGACGCCGGCAAGGCGCTGCTCCTCAACTACACCTACGCCATCCCGGCCGGCGGCCAGCGTTTCGCGGTGACGAACCAGCTCACCGGCACCACGCCGACCTTCGCCGCGCAGTTCTTCACGACCTTCCAGGGCCAGGCGGTGTCGCTGAAGCTGAATGCCTGCACCTCAAGCAAGCTGTCGTTCGGCACCAAGATCGAGGACTTCGTGGTGCCGGAGTTCGACTTCTCCTGCTTCGCCGACGCGACCGGCACGGTCGCCACCTGGTCCTTCGCGGAGGCCTCGTGATGCGGATGGCGCCGCGCACGGTCACGCTCGGCGAGCGGGAATGGCGCATCCGCCCGCTCACCCTCGCCCAGGTGCAGGCGATCGAGCCGCTGCTGGCGAGCACCGGCGCCAACACCGTGGCGGCGGCGATCGCGATCCTGCGCGTGGCGCTGGCCCGGGACCACGCGGAGGCCGCCGCCACCCTCGACGAGGTGGAGGCCGGCGCGCCCGCCATCGCCAGCGCGATGACGAGCGTGCTGCGCCTCGGCGGCTTCCTGCCGGAGGAGAGCCCCGCATCGGGGGAAGCCCAGCCTGGAAGGATCGAGGCGGGCTGAGCGCTCGCGTCGACTGGGGCGCCCTCTACGCGCGGCTGATGGCCGGGGCCGGCTACACGCCGGACGAGATCGACGCCATGCCGGCCCAGGACGTCGTCGCCCTGCTGCGGCACTGGCGCGACCAGCCGCCCGCCCACGAGATCCTCGCCGCCGTGCACCGGGTGACGCGTGCCGCGCCGGCCAAGGCGGACGATCCCAGCGGAGTCGGCGCGCTGATCGCCCGCCACCCCGACGGCATCATGAAAGCATGAGGAGCCTGAGATGGCCGACGACATCAGGATCGTCTTCACCGCCGATATCTCCGACCTGCAGCGCGGCCTCGCCCAGGCGACGAGCGGCATCGCCGACACAACGGGCGCGCTGAAGGCCGGCGCCGCGCAGGTCGGCTCCTCCTTCGCGGGGATGACGGAGGCCTATGCCGCCGGCGTCGCGCGCCGCACCGACCTCGTACGGGGTGCCAGCGACGAGCAACTGGCGATCGCCCGCCAGGGCGACCGGGCGGAGACCGACATCGAACTCGACGCGGTCAAGCTCAAGCAATCGGAGGTGAAGGAGGCGGCGCAGCTCTCACAGACCTCGCACGACGAGGAGCGCGCACAGCTGCTCGCCCTGGAGGCGGACCGCGAGGCGATCGAGCGCAATCATCTCACCTTCCTGCAGGCGACCTACCGGGACAACGCGAGCGAATACGCGAGCGTGCAGCGGCAGATCGACGAGCTGTCGGCGCAATCCGCGCTCAAGCGCCAGGAGATCGAGCGCAACTACACCCGCGAGGTTTACGCCGATTACCGCCGCACCTTCGAGCAGATCGGCTCGTCGGTGTCCTCGCAGGTGACGAGCCTCATCAAGGGGCAGGAAACGTTCAAGCAGGCGGTGAGCAACGTGCTGCTGTCGATCGTGCAAAGCTTCATCCAGGCGCGCATCCGCACGGTGGCGGACTGGGCGGCCGGCCAGCTCGCGCAGAGCGCCGCGACCACGGCCGGGGAGGCCGCCAAGACGAGCGCGGTCGTCGCCGGCACCGCCGCGCGGACGAGCGCCGAGACCACCGCCACCGCGACGAGCGACGCCGGCACGCTGGCCTCGGTCGGCAAGAGCATCCTGGCCTCGGCGGCGGAAACCTTCGCCGGCATCTTCGGCTTCCTCGCGCCGGTGCTCGGCCCGGCCGCAGCCGGTCCCGCCGCCGCCGGCCAGGCGAGCGTCGCGGCGGTCGCCGCCTCGTTCGCCGTCGGCGCGTGGCGGCTGCCCTCCGACATGGTCGCGCAGGTGCACGCCGGCGAGATGATCGTGCCGGCCGGCCCCGCCGACCTGATGCGCGCGGCGGCCGCCGGCGGCGGGTCGGCCGGCGCGCGAGGCAGCGGCGCCGGCGCGGGCGATCTGCACACCCACTTCCACGTCACCGCGATGGACTCGCGCGACGTGCGCCGGTTCTTCTCCGACAATTCCAAGCACATCTTGGGCGCGATCAACGACGGGCTGCGGTCGGGCTCGCATTTGGGGTTGAGCAAGCTGCGCAGCCCGGTCGGGGTGTGAGGCGATCGATCCGGAGCGTCTGTCATCCCGGGGCTCGGCGAAGCTGAGAATCCGGGATCCAGGGTATCCTGCTCCCCACCAACGATCGGCATCCGGCGGCCCCTGGGTCCCCGGGTTCGGCTGCGCCGTCCCGGGATGACACCGTGAGGAGATTTCCCGTTCGATGACCCTCCTCAACGGCGTCAACCTCCTCCCCGCGTCCGGCGAGTGGGTCTACGACACGGTCCCGCACCGCTCACAGCAGGTCACACAGGCCGCGCCGGTGGTGCAGAACCTCCATTACGCGCCGGGCGGCACGCGGACGGATTACGCCTTCGCCCTCGATCAACTCCAGGCGCAGCATCCCGAATGCACCACCGTGTCCCTCATCGTCGCGTGGTTCGGCTCGTCCACCGACGTCACGCAATGCAAGATCTACCCGTCAACGACCTACATCGGCGGCGGCTCGGACGCGCTCGTCAACGGCGCCAATGGCTCGACGGTTTGGACGCCCGACCCATGGCGCTGCTCCGGCCTCACGCAGGCCTCGCCCGGCTTGATCCCGATCTCGCAGGCGGGCGGCTCCTTCGTCTACGGCGGCACCCCGGCGGACGGGGCGATCGTCCGCTGCATCCAGGATTTGAAAGCGCGCGGGCTGCGGGTGGTGTTCTACCCGTTCCTGCTGATGGACTGCGCCGGCTATCCCTGGCGCGGTCGCATCGGCTTCAACGGCGCGGACATCACCAGCGCGGCGAGCGCCGCGGTCGCGGCCTTCCTCGGCGCGGCGGCGCCGTCGCAGTTCACCCGCGACGCGACGAACCTCACCGTCGCCTACGCCGGCGCGCCGACCGACTGGACGTACCGCCGGATGATCCTGCACTACGCCAACCTCTGCGTGGTGGCGGGAGGGGTCGACCTGTTCCTGCTCGGCTCGGAGCTGCGCGGGCTGGAAAGCGTGCGCGGCCCGGCCTGGACGCCGGCCGGCACGACCGACGGCCAGGGCTTCGCCACCTGGGACTACCCCTTCGTCGCCGGCCTCGCGCAGCTCGCCGCAGACGTGCGCGGCGCCTTCGATGCGGCCGGTCTGACGAAGGATGCGGTCAACCTGCACAACCTCGTCACCTACTCCGCCGACTGGTCGGTGTGGATGGGGGTCCAGCACGCGCTCGGCCCAAACCTCGGCGGGCAGTGGCCGCACCTCGACAGCCTCTACGCCTCGGCCGCGATCGACCTCGTCTCCTTCGACAACTACCTGCCGCTGTCGGACTGGACGAGCGGCACCGGCGGGCTCGACGCGGCGAACTGGCAGGTGCCGGCACCAACATCCTGGCCGCCCACCGCCGCCGCGATGAACGGCCTCGGGCTGACCGGCGCACCGGCGCTGCGCAGCCTCGTTTACCTCAAGGCCAACGTCGAGGGCGGCGAGAAGTACAACTGGTTCTACGTCGACTCGACCAACGACGGGCGTGGGCCGGACCCGAACGGCTCGGACCAGCAGGTGTCCCGACCCGAGGGCGACCGGCTGGCGCAGGTCCGCACCCCGTACCAGCCCGGACAGCAGCTGCTCGCCAACAAGATGCTGCGCTGGTGGTGGCTGAACCCGCACCGGGCGGTCTACGACACCGGCGACGGGCAGGGGCAGGTGCCGCGCGGGGCGGCGACGCAATGGCTGCCGCGCTCGAAGTCGATCACCTTCGCCGAGTACGGCTTCCCGACCACCGACCGTTGCACCAACCAGCCCAACGTCTTCTACGACCCGAAGTCGAGCGAGAGCTTCACGCCGTACTGGTCGGCGTGGCGGTCCGCCGAGGGCGGCGGCTTCGCGCCGGTGCTCGACCCCGCCCTGGCGCAGCTCGGCCTCCAGGCTTTGTATGAATACTGGGTCACCGGCGGCAACAACGCCGCGTCGCCGGCCGGTGTCGCCATGATCGAGCCGACGTTCCTGTCGGCCTGGAACTGGGACGCGCGGCCGTTCCCGACCTTTCCGATGCTGGGCTCCGTGTGGGGCGACGCGGCGAACTGGCCGGCCGGCAACTGGCTTGGCGGCAAGGGGCCGTTCATCGCCGTGCCGGTGCCGGACACGCCACCGGCGTCGTCGGGGTCGGCGCCGACGTTCCCCGCGCTCGCCGGGCAGGCCTGGTCGGCGCGCTACCGCCCGGTGTTCCGGACGCGGGCCGCCGCCCACGTGTCCGGCCGCGAGGCGCGGGCGGCTCGCCGCGCCGCCGTGCGCTGGGAGATCGAACTGAGTTTCGACGTGCTGCGGATGGCTGACGCGGAATTGCAGGCGCTGGCCGGCCTCGCCCTCGCCGCGCAGGGCGAGGCGGACGTGTTCCTCGTGCCCGTGCCGGCCGAGCTCGGCCAGGGCGCGAGCCTGCTGTGCCGCTTCGCCGACGACACCACCGACTTGGAGGCGTTCATGAACCGACTGTGGCGCACGCAGACCCTGACGCTGGTGAGCGTGCCGGCATGAGCGCGAGCACGCCGCCGTCCTTTCCCGTTCTGCCGGGCCAGGCCTGGTCGGTCCACAAGCGCCCGACCTTCGCGACGCGGGTGGCGCCGCACGTGTCCGGGCGCGAGGTGCGCCGCGCGAACTACGCCGCCGCGCTCTACGAGTTCGAGGTCGCCTTCGACGGGCTCGCTTCCGCCGGCTTCGCGGGTCTGGGCGCGTCGTCGCTGCAGACGCTGATGGGCTTCTACCTTCAATGCCAGGGCCAGCTCGGCACCTTCCTCTACGCCGACCCGACCGACGACGCCGTCACCGTTCAGCCGATCGGCGTCGGCGATGGCGCGACCACCGCCTTCACGATGGTGCGCTCGCTCGGGGGCGCCATCGAGCCGGTCGGCTGGGTCACGGGCATCGGCAACGTGTATCTCGGCGGCGCGGCGCAGGCCTCGTCGGCCTACGCGCTGGTGCCCCCGAACACGCTGACCCTCGCCGCCGCGCCGGTCGCTGGCACGGCGATCACGGCGGATTTCACCTACGCCTTCGTGTGTCGCTTCCTCAACGACCAGGAAGACTTCGAGAACGTCGCCGCCGGCCTTTGGCAGCTGGGCAGCCTCAAGTTCAGGAGCGTGCGGACGTCATGAGAACCGCCACCCCCGCGCTCGTCGCCTTCCTCGCCAACCTCCGCGCCCAGCACGACGCCCCCGTGCTGATGGCCGACTGCTTCACGCTGACCCTGCGCACCGGCACGATCCTCACCTACACGAATGCCGACGTGCCGGTGGTGCTGAACGGCGCGACCTACGCCGCCAACTCGATCCTGATCGATGGGCTGCAGTACAAGTGCGCCGTCGGGCTCGACGTCGACAAGCAGAAGGTGACGATCAGCGCGCGGCCGACCGACACGATCGGCGGCATCCCGTTCCTCGTGGCGATCCGCAACGGGCTGCTCGACGGCTGCGAGGTCCAGCGCGACCGCGCCTTCCTCACCGCCTGGGGCGCCGCGCCGGTGGGGTCCGTCACCCTGTTCAAGGGCCGGGTGTCGACAATCGACAGCGTCGGCCGCACCACCGCCGAGGTCACGGTGGCGTCCGATCTGGTGCTGCTCGACATCGACATGCCGCGCAACCTGTACCAGCCGGCCTGCAACCACGTGCTGTTCGACTCGGGCTGCGGGCTGGTGAAGAACGCCTTCGGCGCCGCCGGTGTCGTCGGCGCGGGGGCCGGCGCGACGCTGATCCCCTGGGCGGCGGCCTCGTCCGCCTACGCGCAGGGCACGATCACCTTCACGTCCGGCGCCAACACCGGCGCCACCGCCAACATCAAGGGAGCCTCGGCGTCGGCCCTCACGTTGTCTTATCCGCTGCCGGTCGTGCCGGCGGCCGGCGACGGCTTTACGGCCTACCAGGGCTGCGATCACACGCTGGCGACCTGCCGGGCCAGGTTCAACAACGGCGCGAACTTCCGGGGTTTCCCGTTCGTGCCGGTGCCGGAGACGGCTTATTAGTTCCTAGGCAGCCTTGCGCTGGTCCACGATGTAGGCGTCGACGTCGTAGATCGTGCCCGAAGCCCGCAGCGCCGCCATCAGCGCGGCGCGCAGCGAGGAGCGGGCGACAGGGCGCCCGGCGGCGATGGCGGCCAGCGTCTTGGCGTTGACGGCCGGCGCGGCACCGCTGGCGCCCGGCACCTCGGCCCACTGCGGGCAGATGAAGAATGCCCGTGCCTTTTTGCTCGCCATGTCCGTTCCTGTCCGTACCAGTTCGTCCGATGGAGCGTGGAATACGCTACTTCACGGCGGCGAGGAAGCCCGGCGTCGGGATCATCCCGATGAGCGCCTGCTTTGAGGCCGTCTCGGTATCGGCCGGCGCGCCTTTGGTGGCCGGCGATTGGCGAGTCACTTGCCCGGCATATTCGCCCTCGATGATGGCGCCGCCCGACTTGGTGGTGGCGGTGAAGCCTTCGATCATCGCCCCCGCCGCGACCGGCACCGTCGGCGTCCAGGTGAGGTTCGGCGTGTTGGGCACGTCGACCGGCAGCACCAGGGGGTAGCCGTTCAGCGTCGGCGTGCGGCCGAACTGTTCGGACGAGAACACCCAGCCGTCCGGCGCCTTCGTCGAGCCATCCACGAGGCCGTAGAAGTTGTAGACGGTGAAGAAGTCGGCGGTCGCCTTGTCGCCGGCCGCCATGGTCTCGCCGGCGTCGAGCTTCACCGCGAAATGGTAGGTGGCCGTGCCATCGGCGTTCTTGTCCACCTGCGTCACGGTGGTCTGCAGGGCGCGGGCCGGGCCGGCCAGGGCTGAACCGAGGGCTAGGGATAGCGCGAGGGTCTTCAACACGGCAGGTCTCCACGTGTGCGACGGCACCGGCGGACAGAGCGCCCCGGACGAGGCGCCAGCCATATGAATCTCGGGTGTGTCGCGGCGGGAAACGCCGCGATCACCGACCCACCATGAGGACAGCGATGACCATCGATCACGACGATCGCGCGGGCGAACGCGCCCGCGTCGTGGCGCAAGCCCGGCGCTGGATCGGCACGCCCTACCACCCGGCCGCCGACGTGCTCGGCGCCGGCGTCGATTGCGGCATGCTCATCGTCCGCGTCTTCGTCGACACCGGTCTCGTCCCGCCCTTCGATCCGCGCCCCTACCCGCCGGACTGGCACCTCCATCGCAGCGAGGAACGCTACCTCGGCTTCGTCCTCGACCACGCCGGCGAGGTGCCTTTCGCCGAGGCGGCTGCCGGCGACGTGATCGTGTTCCGCTACGGGCGCTGCCACGCCCACGGCGGCATCGTCACCGGCGCCGATCCGCTCACCCTCGTCCACGCCTTCTCGCCGGCCCGCGCCGTGGTCGAGGAGGCGCTGGCGCGCAACGCCGCCCTGAGCGAGCCCGGCCGCGCGCCGCGCGTATTCAGCCCCTGGACCCATCCATCCCGGAGTCCGCGATGAGCATCTTCCGATCCCGGCACTCGGCGGCGGTCCAGCCGGATTTCTCCGGCCTGGCGATCCAGACCGCCACGGCGGCGGCGGCGATCCCGATCGTCTACGGCAACACCCGCGTCGCGCCCAACATCATCTGGCAGAACGGGGTGGCGGCGGTGCCGCAGTACCAGTCGTCCGGCGGCGGCAAGGGCGGCGGCAAGACCGTGTCCGGCTACGAGTACTACACCTGGGTCATGTACGCGATCGGCGAAGGCCCGGTCACGGCGGTCGGCACCATCTACAACGGCCAAGCCACCTATCCCTACGGGTCCTACGGCCTGTCGCTGCTCCCCGGCACCACGCCGCAGGCGCCCTGGGGGCCGGCGCTCGCCAACGCCGCCTTCGCCCCGGCCGCGCTGCCCTACAACGGCACCGCCTACATGGCCTCGGCCGACTTCGACCTGGGGTCGAGCGCCAGCAACCCGTCGCTCGGCTTCGAGGTGTACGGGCTGCTGTACCCGACCGCCGCCATCAACGCGCGCGACGCCGACCCGGCCTTCGTGGTGCAGGACTTCCTCACCAACCCGCAGTACGGCGTCGGCTTCCCCGCGGCGAGCCTCAGCGCCGCCACCCTGTTCGGCGCCGGCGGCGACCCCTCCTACCAGTCCTACTGCAAGGCGGTCGGCCTCGCCCTGTCGCCGGCGCTGACCGACCAGGAGACGGCCAACTCGATCCTCGCGCGATGGCTGCAGCTCACCAACACGGCGGCGATCTGGTCCGGCGGCCAGCTGAAGTTCGTACCCTACGGCGACGCGGCGGTGGCCGCGACGGCCGTCCCGACGACCGGCGTCTTCACCGTGCCGGCGGCGCTCGACGGCCTCGGCTTCGTCGCGCCGACGCAGACGATCCAGGCCGTGCCGGCCGCCCTCTTCGTCGCCGACGACGGCGTCGCCTACGCGGCGAACGGCACCGCGCTCGTCGCCGTCACCGGCGTTCCGGGGGTCGGCCAATACGCGGTGAACGCCGGCCTCTACACGTTCAACGCCGGCGATTCCAACGCGCAGGTGAGGATCGGCGCCACGGCGAGCCCGGCCGGCACCTACACCCCGAACGTCGCGCCCGTCGCCGCGCTCGACGACGACGACTTCGTCACCGAAGACGGCCAGGACCCCGTGCAGGTCGCCCGCGTCGATCCCTACGCCATCGCCAACGTCCAGCGGCTCGAATGCTTCGACCGATCCAACCAGTACGCCGCGACGCCGGTCGAGGCGCGCGACCAGAACGCCATCGAGCAGTTCGGCCTGCGCATCGGCTCGACCATCACCGCCCACGAGATCTGCGACCTCGGCATGGGTCTGACCGCGGCGCAGCTCATCCTCCAGCGCGGGCTCTACGTCCGCAACGCCTACAGCTTCAAGCTGTCCTGGGAATGCTGCCTGCTGGAGCCGATGGACGTCGTCGCGCTGACCGACCCCGGCCTCGGCCTCGCGGCGACGCCGGTGCGGATCACAGCCATCGAGGAGGACGGCGACGGGATGCTCGCCGTGACGGCGGAGGAGTTCCCCGGCGGCATCGCCACGGCGGTGCGGGCCAACGCGCCGGCCAACGCCGCCACGATCTTCAACCGCAACGTGCCGGTCGCCGCCGTCAACGCGCCGGTGATCGTGGAGCCGCCGGCCGCGCTCACCGGCGGCACGCCGCAGCTATGGGCGGCGGTGTCGGGCGGCGCGAACGATGTCGCCGACCCGAACTGGGGCGGCGCCAACGTGTGGGTGTCGCGCGATGGCACCACCTTCACGCAGGTCGGCCAAGTCACGGCGCCGGCGCGCCAAGGCGTCGCCGCCGCCGCGCTGCCGGCCTTCGCCGGGATCAACCCGGACGCGACCGACACGCTCGCCGTCGACCTCGGCGAGAGCGGCGGCGCCCTGTCGTCGGCGAGCCCCACCGACGCGGCGAACGGCGTCACGCTGGCGATCGTCGACCACGAGCTCGTCGCCTACGCAACCGCGACGCTGACGGCGCCGAACCGCTACGCCCTGGCCGGCCTCCAGCGCGGGCTGTACGGCTCGAGACCGGTCGCGCACGCGGCGGGCGCCCCGTTCGCCCGGCTCGACGGCGCGGTTTTCAAGTACACGCTGCCGCCCGGCACGCTCGGCAAGACGCTGACGCTGAAGTTCCAGTCCTTCAACATCTACGGCGGCGCGGTGCAGGACCTCGCCACCTGCGCCGCCACCACCGTGACGCCGGTCGGCTCCGGGCTCTTCGGGCCGACGGCGGTGGCGATCGCCGCCGGCACCGGCTTCGACGAGGGGCTCGCCAGCCAGGCGGCGACGCAGTTCGACGATTACGGGCTGGCGTCCGATCCCTACACCAGCCCGCTGGACGAAGGGCTGGCGTCGGATGGCGCCCTTTCCCTCGCGGTCGCTTCGGGCGGGACGGGCGCGACGACCCCGGCGATGGCGCGCGGCAACATCGGCGCGGCGGCGGCGGGCGCCAACGCCGACATCACCAGCCTGACCCAGCTCGCCGGCATCGGCATCGGCACCGCCGTCGACACGGGCGTGAACCTCCTTTCTGTCAAGTCGGCCAACGCCCTGTTCGACAACGTCGGCGCCGGCGTGCAGGTGAGCGTCAACAAGGCAGCCGCCGCCGCTTCCGGCGCGCACCTCTTCGAGACCGGCTACTCCGGTCGCGCCCAGGCCGGCCTGCTCGGCTCCGACCGCTACCGGGTGTCGGTCTCGGCCACCGGCGCGAGCTTCACCCAGGCGCTCGACATCGATCCCGCCACCGGCCACGTCGGCCTCGCCGGCTACACGGCGGACGGCAACAACGCGCTCGGCGTCACCGGCACGTCCTGCCTGTTCACCGCCGCGACCGACTCGATGCGCTTCACCTTCAACAAGGTGGCGGCGGCCAACGACGCGACCCTGACGTTCGAGACCGGGTTCTCCGCCCGCGCGCTCATGGGCACCACCGGATCGGACCAGTTTCAGCTCAAGGTCTCGCCCAACGGGTCGACGTTCTTCCAGGTCTTCGTCGTCGATCAAACCTCGGGCAACGCGGCGTTCAAGGCGCTGCTCGGGCTGACGCCCTACGCGGTCGCGGTGCTGCCATCGGGGGCGTTCAACGGCGCGCTCGCCTTCGCTTCCAACGGCCGCAAGGTCGGCGAGGCGGCCGGCGCCGGGACCGGCGTCGTAGCGGCTTACTCCAACGGCGCCTGGCGCCGCCTGTCCGACGACAGCCTCGTCGCCTCGTAGCCTCATACCGCACCGGCCCGACCGCTCCGCACTCGGGCCGATGCCGAAGGGATCACACCATGAGCGTTCAAGTCCGCCGCCGCCGCGAGGCGGCCGGCTTCCTGTCCAGCTACGTCGGCGCGCAGGGCGAACTGCTCGTCGACACGACGAACAACCGCGTCCAGGTCCACGACGGCGCGACGCCCGGCGGCTGGCCGGCGGCGGCGATCGGCGACCTGCCGGGGCGCAACGCCCTCATCAACGCGACCTTCTCCGTCAACCAGCGAACCTACGCGTCGGGCGCGGCGCTGGCCGCCAACACCTACGCGCACGATCGCTGGAAGGCGGGCGCCGGCGGCTGCACCTACACGTTCACGCAGACCGTTCCCGATACCACCGTGACGATCACCGCCGGCACGCTCGTCCAGGCGGTGGACGCGCCCAACGTTTACGCCGGCGCCTACTGGCTCACTTGGGTCGGCACGGCGACGGCACGGGTCTGGCAGGGCTCGGCGGCCGGCGCCTTCTCGGCCGGCGTGACCACCTCCGTCGGCGGCGTCACCGTCAACGCGCTGCTCGTCGGCGGCCTCGCGGTCGGGACGATCACCAATCTCGAGTTCGGCACCGGCACGCTCGGCCTCGTGCAGTTCGAGGCGGCGATGCCCAACGTCGGACCGACGCGGTTCGATCGGCGCCAACCCGGGCAGGAGATCGCACTCTGCTACCGCTATTACGTCCAGACCACCGGCGCGGCCTACCTCATCATGCAGGTCAACGGCTATTCCGACGCGGCGAACCGCAGCTTCGTTTCCGCCTACGTGCTGCCGGTCCCGATGCGGGCCACGCCGACGATGGGCATCATCGGTTCATACGTGAGCAACAATTGCGCCGGGCCAAGCATAGGGGCCGGCAACGCCATCTCCTTCGTCTTCTACACCTTCGCTTCGGCCGCAGGATACTTCCAGATATCGAACCCACAGAACGGAGGCTTCTATGCCAGCGCCGAACTCTGACGAGGGCTACGCGCGCGCCCTCGATCCCTTCACCGGAGGGGCGAGCGCCACCCTGGTGCGACGCGAGAGCGACGGCGCCATGATCCCAGCCGATCCGTTGAACACCGACTGGCAGGCCTACCAGGCGTGGCTCAAGGCCGGCAACGCGCCGGCCGACCTGGCCGCGCCCGCCACGTCCCCGCCACCGGCCGCAGAAGGCTGATCGACCAAACCCGACCGGCTCAAACCCACCATCCGCACCCACCCCGGCGCCCGGCCGGGGTCTTCCGCGTTGGAGATCCCCATGAGAACGTCCGCCGCCGGCCGCGCCCTCATCGAGCGGCGCGAAGGCCGCCGCTTGTCCGCCTACCGCGATGGCCGAGGCATCCTGACCATCGGCGTCGGGCACACCGGACGCATGGCGCCGCCGCCGGTCCGCGCCGGCATGATCATCACGCAAGCCGACTGCGACGCCCTTCTCGCCGCCGACCTCGCGCCGGTCGAACGCGTCATCGGCGCCGCCGTCACCGTGCCGCTGACGCAGAACGAGTTCGACGCGCTGGCGAGCCTCGGCTTCAACATCGGCGCGGGCGGCTTGAGGACGTCGCTGACGATCCGCCGATTGAACCTCGGCGATGTCAGGGGCGCGGCCGCCGCCTTCATGGACTGGGCGCATCCGGCCGCCCTTGCCGGGCGACGCCGGGAGGAGATGGCGCAGTTCCTTCGGGCGGACAGCCCGGACGTGGTCGCCGAGCGCGCCGCCGTTCTGACCCACAGGGCGGCCACCAGGAAGGCCAGCGCGCGGAAGACCGCCGCCGGCGGAAGCGTGGTCGCCGCGGTCGGCGCCGCCGCGGCGGTCGCCGCCCCGATCGCGCACCACGGTCACCTGGCTTGGGGGATCGGCGGCCTCGCGGCCGTGGGCGCGGCGGTCGACGGCCTCGCCGCGTGGTCGCACCTCAACGCAGCCAAGACGCTGGCTGCCAACGCCGCCGCGCAAGCGCCTCGCCCGGCCGCGCCGACCATCCCGCGACCCGCCAGCCCGCCGCCTGTCACCGAATCCTAGGAGAACACCATGCACGCCACCAAGATCTACGCCCTGACGCTCGCGGCCTTCGCCCTCGCGTGGGGCGTCGCCTGGTTCACGTTCCTCCGCCCGTCGCTCATGAAATACGCCGTCACGGCCGGCCTCGTGCAGCGCCTCGATGCCGCCGAGGGCAGCCTGTGGAAGAAGCTCGACCTGTGGTTCGAGGCCAAGAAAACCCTTGCCGTCATGTTCCTCACCTCGCTGTTCGCCTCGGCCAAGGGCGCCGGATCGCTCGTCGTCGCCACCACGAAGGGCGTCGTGGTCACGGGCGTGACGGTCGTCGACACCCTGCAGCCGACCGACCTCGTCCCGTTGCGGGATAAAAGCCTGTGGAGCGCCTTCTTCGGCGATGTCGTGTCGTTCCACATCATCGCCGCGCTCGGCCTGCTTGGCGCCTTCCTGACGCTGAAGGGCAAGGTGCGAGCCGCTGCCATCCTGCCGGTGCCCGGCACCGCCTCCACGGAGTCCTGATGGCCGACGCCCCTCTCGTCCCGACCCACACGGTCGCCGCGCTCGAGGTCAGCCCGGAAACCTTCGCCGAAGTGACCCGGCTCCTCCGCGCGGCCGGGTACGACCACGTCTTCATACCGGTCGACCGCGGCATCCTGATCGACATGACCGGCCTCGCCCTCCTTGAGGATCCTTCCCGATGTTCACACTCATCTCGTCACTCGCCAGCGGGCTGCTGAGCGGGGTCGTCACCCCATTCTTCACTTGGCTGAACAAGCGGCAGGACGCGCAGCTCGCCGGCTTCCAGACGGCGGCCGGGATCGACGGCGCCGCCTACGCGACCTTCCTGAACTACCAGATCGCCATGGGCCAGCAGAAGGCGGCGGCGAACAGCTGGTGGGGCGCCCGCGTCCTCTACCTCCTCGTAGGCGGTTCGGCGGCGGCGCATACGGCGGCGGTGTTCCTCGACTCCACGGTCAAGCTCGGCTGCAGCCATTACGGCTGCCTCGGCGTGCCGCCCCTGCCGACGATCTATGCCGAATACGAGCGCGTGGTCGTCACCTCGCTGTTCGTGGTCTCGACGATCGGGCCGCCGGCCTCGGCGGCGGCGGCGTGGCTGCATCGGAGGTAGCCGTGAGACGGCGCCGGAGGTCGCCGGAACTCCACCCACCTTTCGGCACACCGACCGGTTCGGAACGGTTCCGTTGCGGAACCGATTAAGATTCACAAGGCCGCTGGCGATAACAGGCGGCGCGTCCGGAAGGAACGGCGATGGACGGGTGCGGCACGAACATCTTCGATATTAATGTGGGCGATCACGTCCGTCTTCCCGACGATGATTGGAGCATGATCGGGCGCGACATCGTCGTAATCGACATCGAACCCGTCCCGGGCTCGACGCAATGCCTCATTCGCGCGGATGGCGAGCAGCGAACGGTGAGCCGCATCGGCCTTCGTCGGGTCTGACGCCGGCGTTCGGCGACGCTCAGGCGTCCTCCGCGCCGTCCGGCTCGTCCTCTTTGGCGACCTTGGGCGCCGGCCTCATCTTGATCCTCTTCGCCACGACCGGCGCCTCGATGGCCGCTGGAGCACGGGTGAGCAGATCGCCTTCCTCCAGCATGGCGATCACGTCCTTCGCCGCCGCCGTGTCGCGTTGCTGCGCGTTCTTCAGCAAGGTCTTGCGTTGATCGAGGCTCATGCTTTCGAGCATCTCGCGTGTGATAGGCTTCGCCATCGGATCATGCTTTCAAGACGAAGCGGACGGAAATACCGTGGCCTCGTCACCTGGAGGTGAAGGGCGACCGGCTCCAAGGGGGCCGCCGTCCCGCGTGAACGAAATGGTCCCATAGCATATTCCCGTCCGCCGCGGTTGGCGAGCCTTTGGAAAAGGTCCGACGGTTCTCGCTTCAGGGACGTCCCGTTCCGCATCGCGTTGATCGTCGGCGTCGGCGACACCACGCACGATCGACACCCGCCCCTCCCGCCGCGGCTCGCACGCCGGCGCGGACCTCTTTCCCCCCGACGAGAGAACGCGATGGCTATTCTTACCCAGCGACGCCGGGCCGGCCGGTCCGCGCGCGACTTCCCCGTCGGCGAGGATAGGCTGTGATAGCGCTGCGCATCGCCACCGGCGTCCGGTCGCACTTCGTGACGCGCTTGCCGGAATGGCTGCTCGCCGGCCAGATGGGCCTGTTCGGCTGGCAGCTGCTGCGAACCGGGCGGACCTTCGTGTCCTCGCCGACCTACCGCACCATGGCGACCCTCTTCACCGAGACGACGTGGGGCGGCGTCGCGCTCACCATCTCGCTGGTCTGGCTGCTGGCCCTGATCCTCAACGGCAACTTCCAATGGTTCGCGCGCTGGTCGCGCTGGGTCCGCTCGATGTCGGCGCTCGCCGCATCGGGCTTCTGGACCGCCGCCGCCGCCAGCATGTTCGAGGCGAACCCGATCTCGACCGGCGTCACCAACAACGCCGGCTTCGCCGCCATGGCCTTCATCGTGTCCCTCATCACCGCGCGCGAGGTCGGCGCCGCCGACAGGGAGGCCCGCCATGCCGCCGCCCGCCGCAAGTGACGGCTGGCTGGCCCAGCTCGTCTACCTCTGCTCGATCGCGCTCGCCGGGCTGGTCGCCTGGGTGTCGCAGTACCGCCTCGGCCGCCGGGGCGAGGACCGCCAGGCCGGCCATCGCCACGTCGTGCTGGAGAGCGCGGAGATCGCCGACATGCACGCGGTGCGCTCCATCAGCCCGACCCTGGCGCGCATCGCCGACCAGCTGCAGCAGACGTACCAGATCGTGCAGGAGAACCACCGCATCGTCGAGGACAACCACCGCATCGTCGAGCAGAACCGCGAGATGCTGACCATCCTGCAACGCATCGACAGGGCCTACGACGTGCAGGCGGAAATCAAGGAGCAGGAGCGGCAGAAGGCGATCGGCGACTTCCTAGCCTCGCAGCGCGAGAGGGATGCGCGGGAACGGCCGTGAAGGCTGCGGGCTTCCCCGACGGCCATGAACCTCCCGGCCTCGATCAACTTCGCCCGTCGACGGTCGTCGCATGTCCACGTGCCCGGTCTGTGCCTAACCCCAGGCTCGACGAGGCTCCCTAGGATCGGTCGGATGCGCGAGCTTCGGCATGTGCCCGTGCTGCGGCGCGGGAATCGACCACCAGGATCCCGACACGTCCCAAGCGGATCTCAGGCGAAGATGGATCGATGCCGGCATGACGTGGTGGAGCCGGTCGACGGCGGCTCCTCTCGGGTGGGATCCGCAGGGTCAACTCGGCCACCGGGATGGCCATGAAGGTCGCTTGCCCGAGCGGTGATCGAACGAAAGGTGCAATGCGCGCACGGTCGGCCCTCCGTCGTCGCCACCGGCCGTAGCGCAGGCCCGCGACCGATGCTTCGCGATCCCGCCCCTTTGCTGGTGCCCGCCTCCCGGCTACCCTCCCGCCATGACGAATCCCGCGCCTCCCACCCTGCGGCTGATCGAGCTGTTCCTCGAAATGATCGCCGCCGAGCGCGGCGCGGCGGCCAACACGCTGGACGCCTATCGCCGCGACCTCGCCGCCACCGCCGGCGCGCTCGCGGCGGCGGGCAAGACCCCGCTCGACGCCACCACCGAGGACCTGCGCGCCTACCTCGCCACCCTCGAGGCGTCCGGTTTCAAGGCGACGACGGCGGCGCGGCGGCTTTCGGCGATCCGCCAGTTCCATCGCTTCCTGCTCAACGAAGGCAAGCGCGCGGATGATCCCGCGCGGATCCTCGAAGGGCCGCGCCAGGGACGGCGGTTGCCGAAGATCCTATCGATCGCGGAGGTCGACAGGCTCCTCGTCGTTGCCAAGGAAGGCGTGATCCCCACGGCGAAGGACGGCGCGCACCCGGCCGGCGTCCTGTTTCGCGTCGCCCGCATGAGCGCGCTGCTCGAACTGCTCTACGCTACCGGCCTGCGGGTCAGCGAGCTGGTGTCGCTATCCCGCCACGCCCTGCGCGGCCGCGATCCGCTGGTCAGCATCAAGGGCAAGGGCGGCCGCGAGCGTCTCATCGTGGTGTCGGAACCAGCGCGCCGCGCGGTCGACACCTACCGCGCCCTGCTGCAGCAACGTCATCCCGGCGCGGCGGAGGGACCGTGGCTGTTCCCCGCCGAGTCCGACAGCGGCCACATGACCCGCCAGGCCTTCGCCCGCGACCTCAAGGCGGTGGCCGTGGCGGCGGGGATCGCGAGCCATCGCGTCAGCCCGCACGTGCTGCGTCACGCCTTCGCGAGCCACCTCCTGCAGAACGGCGCCGACCTCCGCATCCTCCAGGAACTGCTCGGCCACGCCGACATCGCGACCACCCAGATCTACACGCACGTCCTCGACGAACGCATGAAGGCGATGGTGCGGGACCTCCACCCAATGGGCGACGCGCGGGAGGGGTGAGCCCGCGCGCTGACCTCGTCAAGCCGCCCGCTTGTTCGCCGTGCCAGCCGCCAGCGGCGAGGCGACGAGCTTGGCGTGGTCGAGCACGGTCTGGCTCGCGTAGGCCATGGCGAAGGTTCCCAGAGCGGCGTCGAGCACCTCCGACGCGCCGCAGTAGCCGTCGATCCGCGCGGGGTCGCCTGTGCGGGCATGGGCGCGGGCGAGCGTGCGGCCGCACAGGGTGGCGTAGGCCGGCAGGGCCTTGCCCTCGATCAGTTCGGCGATCGAGCCGAGGCGGCGGTTCTTGAGCTGACGAATGTAGAACTGGCGCCCACCCTCGTCCCGCGTCCAGCCGAGGAAGATGTCCGCCGCCGCCTGGAGGGCGCGCTGCCCGTCGACGACCCGGTGGCCCGGATGGTTCGGGATCGGCACGCCCGGCGCGAGCCCGGCGACGGCGGCTGCGCCCGCCTGCTTCAACTGCAGGACGAGGGTGTCGCCGTCCGGCGTCGCCATGAGGCCGATCGCGCAGTAGGTGCCGACGCTGCCGATGCCCACCACCTTGAAGGCGACGTCGCTCAGGCCGTAGCGGTCCAGCAGCCTCGCGCGCTCCGGCTGCAGGGTGGCCTTGTATCGCTCGAGCATGGCCGCGTTCAGCACGTCGCCCACCGGTTCGCCGTCGGGACCGACGTGCGCGAGGAACGGCGGCTTGTCGACGAAATGCAGGCCGCCGTCCCCGCCGATCTCGACGGCGGGCTGCTCGGACGCCAGTTTGCCGCCCTTCTCCGACTTCACGAGCTTGGTCAGGATCTTGGTTTCCAGCGCGGCGTCATCGAAACCCTTGAGCTGGTCCGTCAGATCCATGCGCGTCTGCCAGATCTCCAGGGGAGAGCGCGCGGCGAGATCGCTCATGAACTCGCGGTAGGCCTTGACGGTCAGCTGCGCCAGCGCCTGCGCCTTCTTGTCGGTCATCCCCGCGCCCTGGGCGGCCACCGCGACGCTCGCCACCAGCCGCTTCAGGTCGACGATGAAATCGATGCCGGGGTGGGTCTCGTCGAAGTCGTTGATGTCGAAGAGCACGTTGCCCTCCGGCGAGGAGAAGGCACCGAAGTTCATGAGGTGGCAATCGCCGCAGGCCTGCACCGGCAATCCGATCGCCGGCACCGCGGCGACGTCGTGCGCCATGAGGGCGGCGGCGCCCCGGTAGAAGGCGAAGGGCGAGGCGGCCATCCGCTTGTAGCGTTCCGGCACGAGCGGGGCGACGCGCGCGGCATCGCTCGCGGCGAGCAACGGCATGGGATCGCGGTGAGGCTCGACGGCGACGTCCGCGTGGCTTTCCCGCGAAACGACCGCGCGCAACGCCTTGCCGGCCGCCTTGCGCTGCGCGCGCGACAGCAAGCGGTTGCCCTCGTTGTTCACTTCCACCAAAGACCCGATCTCCGAAAGGTGAAGACTATCGTCAGGTGGCGCGGGCGGCTTCGGCGTCCAGGACCGTCACGGGAGATGCCCGATCGTCAGCGGATCGCCGCCGGTGCGTCCGGATCGTTCTGCGCCACGGTGTCGTTCGGCTTCGCCGGCCGGGCCTCGGCGACGGTGGACGGCCGCGCGGCGCTCGCCCGCTCGATCGCGTGAAAGACCGGCCGATCGGCCTGACGGACGTCGGGGCTCCGGGCGAGCGCCATGAAGTCGCGGCGGCTGAAGGGATAATGCGCGCCGCCGTGAAACACCTGCACGCCGCTGCCGGTCATCACGGCATCGCCGCGTCGAAGGGTGAAATCGTGCAGGATCGACGTGATCCGGTTGCCGGACGGCGGATGGCAGGAGCACGCGTCCGAGAGCACGCTCGCGTAGTGGAAGGCGTCCGGCAGCTCCGAGTAAGTTTGGCCGGTGCCGACGCGAACCGCCTCGCGCATCGCATCCCCGCCGACCGGCATGACGTAGAGCGCGGTCCGCGCGCCCGGGCACTGCGACTGGCACGCGGCCTCGTGCGACGCCCGGTCCCCGTCGCCATGGTAGGCGCCGACGGGAAAGGCGAAGCCGTCGCACAGGCGCACGCACATCGACTGCCGGGCCAGTGTCATCGGGGCGCGGCGAGGGACGGACGGCCGGGCGGCGGTTCGCACGATGTGCGCCGGGCGCACGTGCCGGCGGGCGGCGACGCGACCGCCGGACCATGCCGCGCTCGGCTGCGGAGCGGCGGGTTGCTCGAAAAGGGACCCGTTGAAGAGGTCGAAGAACGATCCGGCGGAGCCCGACCGATCGCCGACGAGCACCAGCGATCCGACTGCCGCGACCACGAAGCCGCTCGCCACCGCGGTGCGGAAGCGGGCCGGCTTGTCGGCGAAGCGGCACCGGAACGGGCCGGCCAGGCGCCGGAGGCGGTGACCGGCCGCTTTCATGGGATTGGCAACGAACGGCATCCAGCCTCCTCAATCGTGTCCCGCGTAAACCACAGTCAAGAGGAATAAAGCAACACGCACGGGCGCGGGATTAGAAGTTTAGTGAATTTCGGCCGGGCGACGGCGCGCATCCGCGTCGTGAGCGACGGCGGCGCGTCGTGGGAGCGAATGGTCGGATCGACGACCAATCGGCTTTGGACCATGGGGGGCATGAGCTACGTCGTCCATGTCGGTGACGACGTGCAAGAGGGCAGGTGCGACGCGCGCTCTTCCGACATCCCCGGCCTCGACGCCGAGGCCAGTTCCATCGACGAGTTCATCGAGGTCGTCCGCGAGCTTGCGCCTGATCTCGTTGGCGATCCCGCGATCGACCCTTCACTCGACTTCCGTCACAAGCGCGCGTTCGCCTGATCGATGGGCGGCGATCTTTGCCTGGCATCATGCACGTTGCTTGAAAACGCCGCGCGCCGGTTCGTTCGTCACGTCAAGGGGTCGCACGAGGTGTGAAGGCCCGATCACGGATCGAAACCTCACCGTGCCGCGAAACACGACGTCGCAGCACAAGGCCAACGATGTGTTGCAAGGGCTCCGGGGCTACCGAAGCCGTTTCAACAGGACGCGTGTATCGTCGACGGTCATGTCGCCGCTCGTCCGGCTTAAGCGATGCGTGCCGGCGTCGTTCACGCGATGTCGATGAGGTGGCGAGCCGCTCCGCTGATGTGGCTAATCCGTCTGCCAGCTGCGCCGCACCGAAGCGGCGGCTCGGCGCCATGTCCGCCTGCGACCCTCGCGTGCCGTTTCTCGTTCCTTCCGAAACGCCGCTTGGTCGGCATCGACGTACTCGTAGATGATTTGGGTCGTCACCTCGGCCTCCATGGCGTTGAGCGTACCCTTGGCGGTCAGCTCCGACAGAGCGTCGATGGCCTGCCGTCGGCCCCAGGCCTCGGTGCGGTCGCACCGGGATGCCTGGAAGACGATCTCGGGGAACCCGGACGTCCGCTCGGGCGGCTCGGAATCGGGCCTCAATCGCGCCGAGACGTCCGCGTAGGTCTCGGCGACGACGTCGCGATCGCGCCCCATCAGGAAGAGGAGCATCTTCTTCCCGTCGGAGAAGGCGGAAACGCCGTTGATCCTGGTTTTGTAGGGGAGGATGCTGCTGACAAGGAGCAACGCCTGCGGCGTCAGCCAGGAGAACACGAGGATGTCGGGGAGCCCGTCGGAGACGAACCATAAAGCCGCGGCGGCGACGAGGTTCGCCGATGGACCCGCGGCCGTGACGAGGAACGAGGCGACCCGTCGCTCGCGCGATCGTGGCAGGAGCAGGACGTAGCCGCCGACGAGCACGAGGCGGAAGACGACCCAGACACCCGCGCACCGGAACCGGCCCAGGTTCGGCCCGACCCCGATGCAAATCACGCGGGGACCGCATCCTAGCAGGGCGCCCATCGCCAGATGGGCGCCTTCGTGGACGACCGACGCCAGGATCAGCCCGAGGCCGTATAGGATCGCGAAGGTCACCCCATCTGGCATGGAAACTCCTGATGCTTATGGATGCGGTCAAGTCGGAGGTGCCGCGAGATCCGCTCGATCTGCGAAGGCGGGCGCGTCGTGATGCGCGAGTTGGTAACGCGGGCGGTCGACGGCGTCCGAAGCTGATCTTGTTCGACTGTTCTCAGGAACGTCGGCGCCGAATGGACCGATCGGGCGTGTTGGACCGCGCTGCAGCCCTCTGACGGACACGAACGTCAGCGAGAGGTCCGTGCCTCGGAAACAGCCGTGATAACGTCGGCGCGGAACGTTCGCTGGAAACGAGCTGACGCGGCGTCGCGCTTCGCCAGCAAGTCGAGCGTGTGAGAGGCGGCGCCAGCTTCGTCGGGCCTGACGACGTCGGTTGGCGCTGCCACCGCCGACACCATATCGGACGAACAGGGAATGAGGACGGCCGAGGCGATCGCGTCGGCCGTCGCGGTCTGCACGGCGGCATACGTCCTGGCTGTGTCAACGACACAGGAATGCGCGACCTGACAAGAAACCTGAGCCGCTAGTTGAGTGGTGAAAAGATCCAGCATCACCTAATCTCTTCCGGTCTTCGATATCTTCTCGACGATCTTGTTTCAGGCTCACCGCAGCGGCTTTCCCGAAAACCGCTGCATACTTGGGCCGACGCCTCAGAACAGCCCCACGACGTGCCCGTCAGCATCGAGCCCGATCCTGTGGGCGGCCGGCTCGACCGGCAGGCCCGGCAGGGTCATGATGTCCCCGCAGGTCAGCACCACGAAGCCGGCCCCGGCCGAGAGCCTGGCATCGACGACCGGCACGACGTGGCCGGTCGGGGCGCCGAGCGCGCTCGGGTCGGCCGAGAACGAATATTGCGTCTTCGCCACGCAGATCGGCAGGTCGCCGAACCCCATCTCCTCGATGGTCTTGATCGCCGCGCCCGCCCTGGCCGCGACCGCGATATCGGCGGCGCCGTAGATCTCGCGGGCGACGACGCGCATCTTGTCGGCGATGGGCATGTCGGTGCCGTAGAGCGGCTTGAACCGCGCGCCGCCGGCGTCCGTCATCGCTACGACCGCCTCGGCGAGCTCGACGGCACCCTTGCCGCCTTGCGCCCAGTGCCGGCAGAGCACGGCCGTTGCGCCGAATTTTTCCGCGCAGACGTCCTGGACCAGCGCAAGCTCCGCCGCCGTGTCGGAGGTGAAGGCGTTGATCGCGACGACCGGCGGCACGCCGAACTTCTTCAGGTTCGCAACGTGCCGGCCGAGGTTGGCCATGCCGATCCGCAACGCGTCGAGGTTCTCGCCGCCAAGGTCGGCCTTGGCGACCCCGCCGTGCATCTTCAGCGCGCGCACCGTCGCCACGATCACCGCCGCCGCCGGTTCCAGCCCGGCCTGGCGGCACTTGATGTCGAGGAACTTCTCCGCGCCGAGGTCGGCGCCGAAGCCGGCTTCCGTCACGACGTAGTCGGCGAGACCGAGCGCGAGGTTCGTCGCGATGACCGAGTTGCACCCGTGCGCGATGTTGGCGAACGGGCCGCCGTGGATGAAGGCCGGCGTGCCCTCCAGCGTCTGCGCGAGGTTCGGCATCAACGCGTCGCGCAGCAGCACGGTCATCGCGCCCACCGCCTGGAGCTGGTCGGCGGTGACCGGCCGGCGGTTGCGGTCGAGCGCGACGACCATCCGTTTCAGGCGCGCCTGGAGGTCGGCGAGGTCGCGGGCGAGGCAGAACACCGCCATGACCTCGGACGCGACTGTGATCTCGAACTTCGTCTGGCGCGGGTAGCCGTTGGCGACGCCACCCAGCCCGATCACCACGTCGCGCAGCGCACGGTCGTTCATGTCGACCGATCGCGTCCAGCTGACCCGGCGCGGGTCGATGTGGAGCGCGTTGCCATGATGGATGTGGTTGTCGATCATCGCGGCCAGCAGGTTGTTGGCCGCGGTGATGGCGTGGAAGTCCCCGGTGAAGTGCAGGTTGATCTGCTCCATGGGGACGACCTGCGAGAAGCCGCCGCCGGCCGCGCCGCCCTTGACGCCGAAGCAAGGGCCGAGCGAGGGCTCGCGCATCGCCACCGCCGCCTTCTTGCCGATGTGGCCCAGCGCGTCGGCGAGGCCGATGGTCGTCGTCGTCTTGCCCTCGCCTGCCGCCGTCGGGTTGATCGCGGTGACGAGGATCAGCTTGCCCCCCCTCGCTCCCGCGGCGCCCGTCCCGGCACGGCTTCGGGCGGCGACCGCCTCGACGAAGGGCGTGTCGATCTTGGCGATGAAGCGACCGTGGGGGAGCAGGGCGTCGGCGGGGATGCCGAGGCGCTCGGCGATGGCGGCGATCGGCTTCGGCGTCGTCGCGCGGGCGATCTCGATATCGGTCTGCATGAAGCGCATCACCTCCGTCCGCCCGTCGCCTCGCCGGCGCGCTCGTCGCTGTTGCCACGCATGCTTCGTGCAGGGCAAGGCGCCGATCGTTCAAAAACGCTGCAAGGTGCTCCAGGGCCTGCTAGATCGAGGCGGCCCCTCGAAGCCGTCGAGTCGATGATGACGTCAGTTCCGCCGTTCCAGGGTTCGCCGCCGTCGCAAAGTTCGCCGTCGCCAGGGTCGCCGCCGGCTTCCCTGCCGCAGGGCGTGAGCGACCACGATTACGAGACGATCGAGGCGGCGGTGACGGAAACGGTGCGGGGGCGTTGGTTCCTGAACGAGTTCGCCCGGCGCAACCGCATGGGCGAGATGCGGCAGTTGCTCGACGCGATGGCCCGGCTGGAGTCGGCGGTCGCGCCGGCGCAGCCCGCGCTGCCGTCGGCCGATCCTTCGGTCCGGTTGCTGATCCAGCGCATCAAGGAGATCGCCGGCGCGCTCGACGGGCTTGCCGGCGACATGCGGGATGTCGGGCTCGACGAGCGCTTCGCCGACGCGGTCGAGGGGCAGGCGAGGGCGGTCGCCGGCATGATGCGAAGCACCGCGCCGCGATCAGGAGCGACGCCGGTCCCGACACCCGAACCCAAACTCGCCGTCGCGCCACCCCCACCGCCCGTGCGGTTGCCGCGCGTCGAGCTGCCGACAACGCTCGCTCCGCCGCAATCGCCCGTGGCCGACACGCCGGCGGCGGACCGGCGCCTGGCGCTGCTTTCGGAACTCGACGGCCTGCCTTTGGCCGGAAAGCTGGCGCTGTTCAGCTGAGGTCGCCGTGCGCGTCGAGGTGAGACCACCCTTGGCCCGGACGTTATTGTCCGGGAACTGACGCGCCGGCTTGGCCCAGGTGAAGCCCTCCGCGTGGGCGCGGGCCTTTGCGCGCGGGATCTCCCTCGCCAGGAGGTCGGCGGCGCATCACGCCGCCGCCGGCGTCGAGGCGAGATCGGCATCGCCGCGGCCGGTCCCGTTGGCGAGTGCCTGCTCGGCGCCGGTTGATTGCCAACGGACGATCTCCAGCCGCCCGTCGGCGTGCTCCGCGACCGCCGTGCAGGACTCCACGAAGTCGCCCGCGTTGACGTAGGTGATCCCGCCGATATCGCGTATCGCGGCGTGGTGGATGTGGCCGCACACGATGCCCTCGCACCCCCGCTTGCGCGCCTCGTCGGCGAGCGTCGTCTCGAACGAGCCGATGAAGCTGACCGCGTCCTTCACCTTGAGCTTGGCCCAGGCTGAGAACGACCAGTAAGGGAAGCCGAGCGCGCGCCGGGCCTTGTTGAACCAGTGGTTCGAGACCAGTGCCGCCTCGTAGGCCCAGTCGCCGAGCAGCGCCAGCCACCGGGCGTGGTTGACGACGATGTCGAACTGATCGCCGTGGATGACGAGGAGCTTGCGGCCGTCCGCCGCCTCGTGGACGACGCTGTCCATGACCTCGACGCCGCCGAAGTTCATGCCGACGTAGTCGCGGGCGAACTCGTCGTGGTTGCCGGGCAGGAAGACCATCCTGGTTCCCTTGCGCACCTTGCGCAGCAGCTTCTGGATGACGTCGTTGTGCGACTGCGGCCAGTACCAGCTCCCCTTCAGCGCCCAGCCGTCGATGATATCGCCGACGAGGTAGATCGTGTCGGCGTCATGGGTGCGGATGAAGTCGAGCAGAAGGGTCGCCTGGCATCCCCGCTTGCCCAGATGCACGTCGGAGATGAACAGGCTGCGGAAGCGGATGGTCTCGATGTCGTCGTCCACGCGGCACCTGCCTTGGTCTGGCGGTCGTGCGAGCTAATCAGACGCATGTCGCAAGGGGATGACAAGGGCCAAGGTCGATCGATCGCGCTGTTGAGAACCTGGCGGGGGCTCACCCCCATAGCCCCGCTTCCGGCGGGTGCACGGTCGAGCCGTCGTAGCGCAGGCCGTTCGGGCGGTCACCGGCGAGCAGCAACGGGCCGTCGAGGTCGACGAAGCGGGCGCGGCCGGCGAGCAGGGTCGCCGGCGCCATCGCCAGCGAGGTGCCGACCATGCAGCCCACCATCACGGCGAAGCCCAGCGTTTCCGCCGCCGCCATCACCGCCAACGCCTCGGTGAGGCCGCCGGTCTTGTCGAGCTTGATGTTGACCGCGTCGTAACGCTCCCGCAGGGCGGCGAGGCCGCCGCGCCCGTGGATGCTCTCGTCGGCGCAGATCGGCACGTGATGGCGCATGCGGTGGCGCACCTGGGCCAGCGCCCCATCGGCGCCGGCCGGCAGCGGTTGCTCGATCAGCGCGACCCCCGCCTCCGCGCAGGCGGCGATCATCGGCTCCAGGTCGGCCTCCGCCCACGCCTCGTTGGCGTCGACGACGAGGGTCGCGTCCGGCGCCCCGGCGCGAACCGCCGCGATCCGCTCGCGGTCGCCGGCGCCGGCCAGTTTCACCTTGAGGAGCGGACGGTGGCGGGCCAGCCGCGCCGCCTCGCCCATCGCCGCCGGGGCATCGACCGAGAGGGTGAACGCGGTGGTGGCCGGCACCGGCGCCCTCAGGCCGGCCCGCCGCCAAGCCGGCACGCCGGTGCGCTTGGCCTCCAAGTCCCACAGGGCGCAATCGAGCGCGTTGCGGGCCGCGCCCGGCGGCAGCAGAGCCTGCAGCGCCTCGCGGTCCGGCCGCGCCTCGATCGCGGCGCGCACGCCGGCGATCGTCGCGACGACGCCTTCCACGCTCTCGCCGTAGCGGGCATAGGGCACGCACTCGCCGCGCCCTGTCGCCGCCCCGTCGCGAAGCGTGACGACCACGACGGTCGCCTCCGTCCTGGCGCCCCGCGCGATCACGAAGCGGCCGGCGATCGGGTAGATCTCGACGGCGACCGACAGGATCGCGGATCGCCCGAAGCTCGCTTCCATCTCCCTCCCCACGACAGCCACGGCTTCGTCGCATCACCGTGTCAGAGAACCGCTGCGCACGTTTCGGGCTGATGCTTTCGGCCGAATCCTACGCCGCCTGCGCCGCCTTCGCCAGCGGTTCGGGCGACGCCGCCAGGCGGGACGCCATCGCGGCGACGTGCGCCGCCTCCGCCCGCAACTGCCCCAGCCGCTCGGCGAAGCCGACGTCCCCGCTTCCCTCGAACGCCCTGCAGCGCCCGGCGAAGGCCGTGAATCCGAGCATGCCGCTGCCGGCGACGCTGGCGTGCGCCTGCCGCCTCAAAGCGGCGCGTCCGTCCGGTGCCGTGGCGTCGCCTTCGAAGCGCGAGGCTAGGGACGCGGCCAAGCCGCTCAGCAGCGTCTTGACCTTGGCGTCGCCGATCAGATCGGCCAGCTTCGCTAAGACATCGCCCGCGAGAGGGGCGCCCTCCGCGGGCGGCGCGATGCCGCTCCCGGCAGGGTCGCCTTCGATGGCCGCTCCGTCGGCGGCCCCATCGGGGGCGGCGCGCCGGCCGACGCGCTCCAGCACGGCGAAGATCTGCGCGACCGAGAACGGCTTGTGAACGACGTCCACCATCCCGGCGGCGCGGGCGATCGCCGTGTGCCCCGGCAGGACGTTGGCGGTCATCGCGATGATCGGCACGTCGCGGCAGCGGTGCGGGAGCGCGCGGATGGTCCGCGTGGCGGCGAGCCCGTCGAGGTAGGGCATCTGGATGTCCATCAGCACGGCATCGTAGTCGGCGTCCTGCACGGCCATGATGGCCTCGGCGCCGTTGCCAACGACGTCGATGGCGTGGCCACCGGCTTCCAGGATGTGGCGGACGAGCTCCTGGTTGATAGGCACGTCCTCGACGAGGAGGATCCTTCGCCGATCCATGACCACCGGGACCTGATCGACCGTGTCGGCGCCCACGCCGCGCGTCGATGGCAGCGGCAGCGTGAACCAGAAGGTCGAGCCGATCCCTTTCTCGCTGTCGACGCCGATCGTGCCGCCCATCAGTTCGACGAGGCGCTTGGAGATGGCGAGGCCGAGGCCCGTGCCGCCGTACGACCGCCGGATGCTGGCGTCGACCTGCGCGAAGCGCTGGAACAGGCGGGGCAGGTCCTCGCCGGCGATGCCGATCCCGGTATCGACGATCGAGAACTTGGTCATCGTCCCGACCGCTCCGGTCCGGGACGACCTGTCGGTGCGGATGTCGAGCAGCACGGAGCCTTCGTGCGTGAACTTGATGGCGTTGTTCAGCAGGTTGAGCAGGATCTGACGCAGGCGCGCGGCATCGCCCAGCACGGTGGGGGGCAGCCTGTCCACCAAGTTGACGTGGACCGACAGGGTCTTGGCGGCGGCGGCGTGCTGGACGATGGACAGGCACTCGTCGATCAGGCCCGGCAGGGAGAAGGGCTGCGGATGGAGGTCGACGACGCCGGCCTCGACCTGGGAGAAGTCGAGGATGTCGTCGACCACCGTCAGCAGCGCCTTGCCGCTGGCCTGGATGCGCTCGCCGTAGAGGCGCGCCTGCCCGTCGAGGTCGGCGCGCGCGAGCAGCAGGCTGGCGAAGCCGATCACGGAGTTGAGCGGCGTGCGGATCTCGTGGCTCATGCAGGCGAGGAACTCGGTCTTCGCCCGGTTGGCCTCGTCCGCCGCCGCCTGCGCCCGCCGCGCGGCCAGCGTCGCCTCGCGTAGCGCCTCCTCCTCGCGGTGGCGCTCCGTGACGTCGCGTATGGTGACGATCGTCTCGATCGCACCCGACGCCTGCCCGATCCGGCACAGCGTCGCCTCCGCCCAGATGGTGTGACCCTGCCGATGCCTGAGGCGCACGGTCGCCGCCGCACGCGGCTCGGCGGCCGACAAGCCACGCAGGAGCGCCTTGGCGGCGACGCGGTCGTCGGGGTGGAGATGGGCGAGGGCGGGCATCGAGCGAACCTCCTCGACCTCGTAGCCGAGCAGGCCCCCCACCGCGCCCCAAGCGAGTGGCCGGACCCCGTCGGCGTCGAGCACCAGCAGGACGTCGGCCGATTGCTGCGCGAGCAGGCGGTAGCGCATCTCGCTTTCCTCCAGCGCGACGAGCCGCTCCCGGTGCGGCGCGAAGAGGTGGCGAAGCGCCTGGCGGGTGACGATCGCCGCCGCGATCGGGCCGCGCATGGTCCAGGCGCGCAGGCCGACGGCGATGGCGAGCGCGCGGGCGCCGCCACCGGCGGCGAGGCGGACCATCGCCGTCCGGCGTCCCGGTGACAGGGGGATTTCGGCTTCGGACACCATGCGCGACCTCGGATCGTCAGGTGAGGGGATGCCGACCGCGCCCTTCACCATTCGTTCACCGCGATTACGCATGGCCCGGCTTTCGATCTCATTAAGCCGGCCGACGTGCCGGAGCCGAAGGGCGCCGGTCCGGCGCCGGGCGGGCGCATCTCCCGACGCCTCCGCCCTTTCGAAGGCGGCGCACGAACAAGCACTTAGTGCTCACCGTCCGTTGCCGTGGCCGGCCGGACGCCCTTCAAGCGAGCGCTCCCCATCGTCGTGGGCGCGGCGGATCGGGGCCTGTTCCCTCTCAGCCTTTGTTTACGAAAGGTCACCAGGGTCGCGACGTTCTTAGCGTTCCGCGTGTCCCGAGTATGCCGATGTTGGCGCGTTGCCTGTCAATCTTGCTCCTGTGCCTCCCCGCGCCGGCGTTCGCGGCCGACTGGTACACCGGGTCCAAGCCGCAGACGCCGACCGACGATTGGATCGTGGCGGTCGACGCCTCCACCGACATCACCACGCAGGGATCGTATTTCGGCGACATCAACGCGACCGCCGCCCCGGTCGGCACGCTGGCCGAGAGCGGCGTGCGCCTGCGGGCCAACGGGCTGGGGGGCGTCTACAGCTACTACAGCACCGACGACAAGCAGACGATCCACGGCACGCAAGAGTCCGGGGCGGCGCTGGTCGGCTACGAGTGGGTCTCGCCGGCCGCCGTGTTCGCCGCCTACGTCGGCGCCGACATCCGCAACAACACCCTGTCCCGCGTCGACCCCGGCAACACGGTGGTCGGCACCAGCGTCGGCGCCAAGGGCCAACTCGAGTTCTACACCAAGCCGAGCCTGCTGACGATGGTGGCGGCCAACGCCTCCTTCGCCACCAACAAGACCGCCTATTTCGCACGGCTGCGCGGCGGCTACCTGATCGGGCCGGACCTTTACGTCGGCCCCGAGTTCGTCGCGCTCGGCGACGCCTTCTTCAACCAGGAGCGGATCGGCGCGCACATCACCGGACTGCGCGCCGGCCCGCTCCAGGTCGCCTTCGCGGCCGGCTACCTTTACGACCGGGTGAGAGGCAGCGGCGGCTATGCCACGGTCGACGCGCGCGTCGGCTTCTGAGGCCGCGTCCGTGATCCGCACGATCCGCTTCATCGCCTGGGCGGCATCCGGCGCCTTCGCGATCCTCTTCGTGACGCAGCCGATCAGCGTCGGCACGCAGCTCGCGCTGGCATCGACCGTCATCGCCGTCATGCTCGCGGTCTGGCGCTGGGGCAGGGGGCTCCTCGCGCGCTGGGCCTTCCTCGCCTGCGGCAGCCTGGTGGTGATCCGCTACATCTTCTGGCGCGCGACCAGCACGCTGCCGCCGCTCGACCAGCCGGCCAACTTCGGCATCGGCCTGCTGCTGATCGCCGCCGAATTGTACTGCGTGCTGATCCTCGTCATCAGCCTGATCATCAACGCCGACCCTTTGGACCGGCCCGCCCTGGAGCGCGGGGACGACGAGGCGCTGCCCACCGTCGACGTCTTCATCCCGACCTACAACGAGGACGAGTTCATCCTCGCCACCACCATCGCCGCCGCCAAGTCCATGGACTATCCCGCCGCCAAGCTCACCGTCTGGCTGCTCGACGACGGCGGCACCACCCAAAAATGCGCCGACGCCGATCCCGCCAAGGCGGAGGCCGCGCGCGCGCGCCGCGCCTCACTCCAGCGGCTCTGCGCCGACATGGGCGCGCGCTACCTCACCCGCGCCCGCAACGAGCACGCCAAGGCCGGCAACATGAACAACGGCCTCCAGGTCGCGACCGGCGACATCGTGGTGGTGTTCGACGCCGACCACGCGCCGTTCCGCTCGTTCCTGCGCGAGACGGTGGGGCACTTCGCCAAGGATCCGAAGCTGTTCCTGGTGCAGACGCCCCACGTCTTCCTCAACCCCGACCCGATCGAGCGAAACCTGCGCACGTTCCAGGCGATGCCGTCCGAGAACGAGATGTTCTACTCGGTCACGCAGCGCGGCCTCGACAAGTGGGACGGTTCGTTCTTCTGCGGATCGGCGGCGCTGCTGCGGCGCGAGGCGCTCGACGTCGCCGGCGGCTTCTCCGGCATCACCATCACGGAGGATTGCGAAACCGCCTTCGAGCTGCACGCCAAGGGCTGGCACTCCGCCTACGTCGACAAGCCGCTCATCGCCGGGCTGCAGCCGGAAACCTTCGAGTCCTTCATCGGCCAGCGCTCGCGCTGGTGCCAGGGCATGTTCCAGATCCTGTTGCTCAAGAACCCGCTGTTCAAGCGCGGGCTGAAGCCGATCCAGAAGCTCGCCTACCTGTCCTCGATGACGTTCTGGTTCTTCCCGCTGCCGCGCATGGTGTTCACCTTCGCGCCGCTCCTGCACATCTTCTTCGACGTGAAGATCTTCGTGTCCTCGATGGACGAGGCGCTCGCCTACACCGCGACCTACATGGTCGTGAACCTCCTGCTGCAGAACTACCTGTACGGCCGCGTGCGCTGGCCGTTCATGAGCGAACTCTACGAGTACGTGCAGGGCGTCTACCTCGCCAAGGCGATCGTCGCGGTGGTGATGAAGCCGCGCAAGCCGACCTTCAACGTCACCGCCAAGGGCATCTCGCTCGACGCCGACCACCTGTCCGGCTTGGCGATGCCCTTCTTCGCGATCTTCGGCCTGCTGGGGGTCGGCGCGATCACCGCCTTCACCCGCTACTTCACCGAGCCCGGCGCCGAGCTGATGCTGATCGTCGGCCTGTGGACGACCTTCAACCTCGTCATCGCCGGCGCGGCGCTGGGCGTCGTCGCCGAGCGGCGCGAGCCCGACCGCTTCCCCCGCCTCACGATCGAGCGGACCGGCGCGCTCAGCGTCGAAGGGCGGACCGCGCCGGTGACGATCCATTCCGTGTCGGCCGGCGGCTGCTCCCTGCGCTTTCCCGACGGGAACGCGATCGGCGACCTCCAGGTGGGGACGCGGGCGTCGTTGACGATCGTGCCGGTCGGCGGCGACGCCCGAGCCCCGCTGCTGCTCGACCTGGTCCATGCCACACCTGACGAGGGCACCGGGACGACCGCCCTCGGCTTCAGTTTCGTCGCGATGACGCCGGGCGCCTACATGACCCTCGCCGACCTGATGTACGGCGATCCCGGCGCGATCCTCCGTTTCCAGACGAGCCGCCGTGCCCACAAGAACCTGCTGTCCGGCTCCTGGCAGTTCCTGAAGTGGGGCGCCTTGGAGCCGCCGCGCGCCGCCGCCCACCTTCTACCCCATCTCGGGTACGTCCGGCTTGGACGGTGGCTCGGCGTGCGGCCGCGAGCCGACCGCGTCGAACCGGCGGCGGAGCCGGCCGTCGCTGAACCCGTGGTCCTCGCGCCGGTCACCGCCCCGGCGATCGCCCCTGTCGCGGCCTTCGCCGAAGCTCCGGTCGAGGCACCGGCGGAGATCGTCGGCGAGACCGCCATCGACGAGGATTTCGACGCGCTCGCCGCCGCGCTGGTGGGGGCCGGCCCGCGCGACCAGTCGGTCGACGCCCTCGCCGACTGGATGCACGCCGTCCTCAACCTGGCCAGCCAAGAGATGAAGCGCGATGGCGTTCAAGAGGAGCGGGCCGATGCGCCGACGTCCAGGGTTGCCTAACGCCGCCCTCGCGGCGGCCGCGCTGGCGCTCGTCCCGCTCCACGCCCAGGCTCAGGTCTTCACGGGCGCGCAGGTCTTCACGGGCGCGCCAATCTTCACGGCGCCGTCGCCCGCACCCGCGCCGGCCAGCGCCATCCGCCACCTGCCCAACACGCTGGAAGGCCTCCGGCTCAGCGGCGAGACCGGCGACCTTCGCTGGCCGGTCTACCTCGCGGCGGCGCAGGTGGCCGGCGTCACGCGCTTCCGCCTCGGCTACGTGTCGGCCGTCTCCGTGCTCCCCGAGGCCTCGACCCTGGAGGTCCGCGTCAACGACGCCGCCATCGGCGAGGCGTCGATCGACGCCTCGCAGGGCCTGCGGGTGCTCGAATTCGCGGTACCGGCCGGCTCGCTGCGGCCAGGCTTCAACGCGGTGTCGCTCGTGGTGCGGCAGCGCCACCGCGTCGACTGCTCGGTCGCCGCCACCTACGAGCTGTGGACCCGGATCGACCCCGCCGAGACCGGCTTCGTGATCGACGGGGGCGCCCAGGCGATCACGACGCTGGCCGACCTGCCCGCCCTGCTGCCCCGGGCCGACGGGTCGATGCCGGTCCACATCGTCATGGCCGGCAAGACCAACCCGGTCCACCTCAGCCACCTGATCGCGGCGACGCAGCGCATCGCGCTCGTCACCCGCGCCCAGCAGCCGGCCATCGATTTCGGCTCGGCCGTGACGGACGCTTTCGGGGTCAACCTCGCGCTCGGCACGCGCGAGGCGCTGGGCCGCATCCCGCAGCTGGCCGACCTGCTCGGCTCGGCCGGACCGCTGGCCAAGCTCATCCCGGCCACGACGAGGGGGCGTCCGACGCTCCTCCTCACCGGATCGAGCGAGGCGGAGGTCGCCGAGGCCGTCGCCAGCCTCCCGCTGCCGGACGCCGCTCCCGCCAGCGCGGCCGGCACCCCCGCCGGCCTCAAGGCCGCCGCGAGCTATCCCGCCACGCCGACGGAGGGAGGCGGGCGCCTCCTGCTGCGCGATGCCGGCGTGGCCGGCCAGGATTTCTCCGGCCGCTTCTTCCGCAAAAGCTTCAACCTCAAGCTGCCGGCCGACTTCCTGTCCTCCGACTACGGGCGGGGCACGTTCGGCCTGGCCGGCGGCTACGCGGCCGGCCTGACCCGAGACGCGCAGGTCCGCGTCGACGTGAACGGCCGCAGCGCCGGCGTCATCAAGCTGCCGGACGCTGGCGGCGACGTGTTCAGGCACAAGCAGCTGTTCCTGCCGCTCAGCCTGCTGCGCCCCGGCCTCAACCGCGTCGACGTGTTCGCGGAAACGCCCCGCGCCGCCGACAAGGATTGTTCCGCCACCGAGGCCAAGCGCTTCCTGTTCCTCGACACCTCGGACCTCGTCCTGCCGACGCTCGCCCGCGTCGAACGGATGCCGGACCTCGCCGCCACCGCCAGCGGCGGCCTGCCCTACACGCGGGGCAGGGCGCGGCTCGTCGTTCCCAAACCCGATCGCGACACGATGGCCGCCGCGCTCTCGCTCACCGCGCGCGTCGCGGTGGCGGCCGGCAGGCCGGTTCCCTTCGCCTTCGCGACAGCCATGCCCGCCGCCGACGACGGATCCACGCTCGTCGTCTCGCCGGCCCGCGCCCTCGATCCGGCGGTGATGGCCGGCGTCGGTCTCGATCCGCAGGCGGTTGAGGCGAGCTGGCGGGATGTCGTCGCCCCACCGAGGCCGCGCGGCGAAGGGGAGGGACTGCCACAGCGATGGTGGCTCGGCACCGTCGACGGGCCTGCCGCCTGCCACCTGCCGGCGCAGGCCGCCCCGCACAGCCGTCCCGAGGCCACCGTCACGCCGGCCGCCGTGATGGCGCCCGCCGGCGGCGACGACCTGCTCGACCGCTGGTCCGGGGCCCAGCGCTCCGTCCCCTCCTGGCGCGAGCGCGTCGCCGCCGCCACGACGGGCGTGTCGCGCTGGGTCGGCACCGCCGGCGCCAGCGTCCACTGGCCTCGCCTTTCACGCGAAGCCGGCGTCACCTCCAGCGATTCGCTGGTCCTGGCGCAGGCCTCGACCGCTGGCGGCAACGTGACCACCGTCGTCACCGCGCCGGACGCCGGAACGCTGCGCGATGCCGTCGGCTGCCTGTTCGATCCGCAGGTGATGGCGCAGGTGCACGGGCGCCTCGCCACGCTCGATGGCTCGACGGGCACGGTCACCTCCACCGACGCCACCGCGTTCCGTTACCGGACGAGCGGTCCGATGTCGCTCGGCAACGCGCGCCTGGTGCTCGCCGGATGGTTCTCGCTCAACCCCGCCGCCTTCGTGGCGATGGCGCTCCTCACCGCGCTGGGCCTGAGCGGATCGACGCTGTGGTTCGTCCGTGGTGTCGGCAGGAGGTCGGAATGAAGGTCATCGCATCCCTCGCCGCCGCCGCGACCGCCTTGGCGTTGCTGTGCGGGGCGCCCGCCTTCGCCGCCGGGCCGGCACCCGCGAGCACCGCCAAGCCCGAAACCCGTTCGATGCCGCTCGCCGGCACCCTGAAGGACGCCGACGCCTGGCGCGCCTACAAGGCCCGCTTCGTCAGTGACGCCGGCCGGGTGGTGGACACCGCCAACAGCGGCATCAGCCACTCGGAAGGACAGGGTTACGGCATGCTGCTCGCCGTCGCCGCCGACGATCGCGCCGCCTTCGACGCGATCTGGGGCTGGACGCGCGCCAACCTGATGGTGCGCGACGACGAGCTGATGGCCTGGCGCTGGGAGCCGGACCACCGGCCGGCGGTCGCCGACATGAACGACGCGTCGGACGGCGACCTCCTCGTCGCCTGGGCGCTGACGGAGGCGGCGGAGGCCTGGGGCAGCCTTCCCTATAGGATCGCCGCGCGGCGGATCGCCGTCGAGGTGGGGCGCAAGCTGCTGCTGCCGCACAGCGCCTACGGCGCCCTGCTGCTGCCGGCCGTCGCCGGGTTCGCGGCGGAGGACCGACCGGACGGCCCTGTGGTCAACCTGTCGTACTGGGTGTTTCCCGCCTTCGCGCGGCTGCCGCTGGTGGCACCCGACGTGGATTGGGCCGGCCTCAGCCGCAACGGCCTCGAACTCGTCAAGCAGGTGCACTTCGGCCCGGCCAAGCTGCCGACCGACTGGATCTCGCTGCACGACGCCAGCCCGCGGCCGGCCGACGGCTTCCCCCAGACGTTCGCCTACAACTCGATCCGCATCCCGCTCTACATCGCCTGGGCCGGGCTCGGGCAGCGCGAGATCTACGCGCCCTTCGTCGCGATCTGGCAGCGCAACGCCCGCGACGCGCTGCCGATCGTCGACGCCGCGACCGGCAAAGCCACCGACTGGCTGGTGGAGAAGGGCTACGGCGCGGTGGCCGCGCTCACCGCCTGCGCGGCGAACGACACCCGCTTCGCGCGCGACCAGCGCCGGGTGCACTCGGACGAGAACTACTACGCCGTGACGCTCAACCTCCTCGCCCTGATCGCTGGCCACACGAGGTACGCGTCATGCTTCGACAACTGACCGCCGTCTCTCTCGCAGCGCTTCTCGCATCGCCGGCCTTCGCCGATCCGGCACCGGCCGGTGCCGCGTCCGAGGCTGCCGCGCCGGCGGTGGCCGGCCCGCGCCGCCCGCTCGACGAGGGCGCGCTGCGCTACTACGCGTCGCTCGGCCAGAAGGATCGGGTGGCCGCGGAGGCGAGGCGCCTTCAACGGCTCGACCCGCGATGGCGCGTGCCGGACGATCTTTACGCCGCCCATCGCGGCCACCCCGACGAGGGGCCGTTGTGGGCGCTGTTCGGGCATGACCGCCTCGACGAGCTGGACGAGGCGATCAGGCTGCGCCAAGGGGCCGAGCCCGGATGGGTGCCCTCCGACGAGCTCGCCGCGAAGGTCAAGGGGAAGCGCCTGCGTGCCCGCGTGATGGCGCTCGCCGCAGCGGCCGACTGGCACGCCATCGTCGCACTGTTCAAGGGCAGCGGCATCGCCTGGGCGAAGGACGACGCGGAGGCGCTGTGGGTGATCGCCGAGGCCTACGCCCGCGAGAACGATTGCGGCGAGGCCGCGGTCGTCTACCGCTCGATCCTCACCGACCATGACGATCCCAACGAGCGGCGGGCGACGATCGAGCACGCGATCGCGCTCGTCCCCATGAGTTCCGTCGAGAAGCTGGTGGCGCTGGCCCGCCACGACGGACACGGCGCGAGCGAATTCGCCCCTATCGCCATCGACCTCACGCGCGCGCGCATCAGCGCCTTCCTCCACGACGAACCCGCCAACGCGGTCGGCGCCGACGAATTGAAGGCGTTCGAGGATTTCGTGCGGGCCGAAAAAGACCCCAACGAACCCGGGCTCGTCGCCTGGTACGCCTTCAAGCGGCGCGACTACCCCATGGCGCTCGACTGGTTCAAGCTCGCCATCGGCCGGGGCGGGGACGCGATGATCGCGCACGGGTTGGCGCACACGCTGCGCATGCTGGGGCTGAAGCGGGAAGCCGAGGAGGTCGCCTACGCGTGGCGCGAGCCGCTCGTCAACAACGCGATCCTGTTCATCGACCTCCTGGAGGAGGACTTCACCAAGGAGCGGCCGCCCGCCATCGAGTCGGCGCGCGTCACCCGCTACGCGCAGGTGACGGCGGCGACCGAGTCGGGCGAGGGCGCGCAGGCGCTCGCCTGGTACGCCTACAACACCTGCCAATACCCGCAGGCGCTGCAATGGTTCGCTCGCGCCGTCGCCTGGCTTCCCAAGGAGGCCACCGTCTACGGCTACGCGCTCGCCCTCGAACGGATGCACCAAGGCAGGGACGCTCGCGACATCGTCAACCGCTACGACGGTTTGTTCCCCAAGGTCGTGGCATTGGCCTTCGACGACGGCATCCGCAAGCCCCCTCCGCCCTGCGACGCGCGGGTCGTCGCGCCGACGCGCGCCGCGCCTGCCGCCGACGCCCAGGCCGGGCCGGACTGGACCGGCCGCACCATGGCCGACACGCTGAAGCCGGCGGCCGCCGCTCTCCCGCCGTTCGCGCAGAGGGTGGCGCGGCGGTCGGTGGTTCCATCGCCGGACGCGGCGGCGAGCGGCGCCGACGGCACCGTTCCGCCGCTGAAGAAGCGGCTTGAATTTCCCATGGCTGTCCCGCCGGAGAACCCGCTGCGCTTCTCCGCGCTGCGCACGGTCGCGTCCTCCGGCGCGCGCACCGGCGGACGCGAAGGCGGACCGCCGCTGGTGGCGCGCCGCGTGCCGGGCGTCGGACCGATGCCCTACGAGCGGTGGGGCTTCACGCTCAGGCCGGGCTGGGACGGCACGGTGGGGCCAAGCGCGCCGACGGCGGCGGAGCGTTCCGCGCCGGAGGGGACGTTGTGGGCGTTGGAGCAATCTTTACGTGACGGTGCCACGCTGGCGCTTCCGCGCACCGCCGCTTCGCCTGCCGTTCCCCCCAAGATCGATCCTTCCTCCGCCAGTTCCGCCTCCGCCGGTCCTCCCCTGAACGGCACGGGCGACATCTCCAACCCCGATCGACGGTCGTGATGACGCGCTCCCTCCCAGAATCGTTGCGCCTCCCCCGGTCCTCGCGCGCCCTTCTGCTCGCCGTCGCCTGCCTCGGTGCGGCGGCCTGCAGCCACGACGACGGCGCGGCGAGCCTGGAGGCGAGCGTCGCCGTCCCCCGCGCACAGTCCCGCACCGAGGTGGTGGCGTTGGCGCCCGACCACGCCTCGCGCAGGCAGCCGATCGTTACCTTGCCTCCCGACGCCGGCGCGCTGCGGGACGTGCGCATCCACGATTACGTCGATGGTCTGCGGGAGGACGTGGCGCTGGCCGGCAGCGCCTTCGCGCCGGTCCACAACGGCATCACGGTGCTCGCGCGCACGTCGGCCCAGCCGACGCTGGACGAGCGCGTGCCGCTCGCCCGACCGACCGAGGCGGGGATCCGCTCCGAGATCGGCGCCCAGTTCCCCCATCTCGCGATGCAGGTGGTGGAGCGCAACTCCGCCAACGCCTACGGCTCCTACGGCTTGGCGCTGGGTCGCGCCAGCGGCGAGGTCCGCTGCCTCTACGCGTGGCAATGGATCGACGCCAACCAACTGCCGTCGCGGGCCGGCGTGGCCGGGCCGGTGAGCCTGCGCGTCCGGCTCTGCCAAGCCGGCACCAGCTTCGACGCGATGGCGGCCCTGATCGACCACCTCGCGATCGGCGCCGAGCCCGACGCGCAGGTCGCGGCGGTCGACCCGGCCATGGTCGTCGCGCCGCCCGAGGCGCCCCGCAAGGCGGTTCGCCGCGCGCATGCGGCGCGCAAGCACCACCGCCAAGCGTCGCAACTGACCCGCCGGGAGGAGACCGCGCCGATCGCCCCGGTCGAGGCCGCATCCCTCGCGCATGTCGAGACGACCACGCCGTCCCCGACACCCTTCGCCGCCGACCTGCCGCCCCAGGCCCTGCTCGGCCC
Organism: uncultured Beijerinckiaceae bacterium; assembly: GCA_964244495.1. Classification (GTDB taxonomy): domain Bacteria; phylum Pseudomonadota; class Alphaproteobacteria; order Rhizobiales; family Beijerinckiaceae; genus RH-AL1. The sequence continues at coordinate 92,349 of CAXTIU010000006.1, read as the reverse complement.
CAAAGCCGGCACCCCGAAACCCTATTGAGAGAGCCTCGCCATGACGACGCGCATCCTGCTTGTCGAAGACGATCCGACCTCCCGCGACCTCCTCGCCGCCCTGCTGGGCAGCCAGGGCGACGAGGTCGACACCGCCGCCGACGGGTTCGGCGCGCTCCGCCTGGCTCAGGAGCACCGCTACGACCTCGTCTTCGTCGACTACCACCTGCCGGAGATGGATGGCTACGCGCTGGCGCGGCTGATGCGGACGCTGGCCGAGAAGGTCAACCCGGACATGAAGATGGTGGCGATCACCGCCGACCGCTTCGGCCTCGCGGCGCGGCGCGGCGTCGACTCGGTCTTCGACAGCATGCTGTCGAAGCCGATCGAGCCGGACGCGCTGTTCGCCTTCGTGGCGGGCATCCTGGCCTCGCCGGCCTCCGATGCCGCCCTCGACGACTTCCTCGCCGAGCCGTCCGGGCAGGACGCGCAGTCGGCGGCGCAGGTGCTGTGGCGCGTGAGGGGCATCGGGACGCTGCCGGCGGCGGCGGTGTTCCCCGCCCCCAACGACGCCGAGCGCGCCAGCCTCGAATACTGCTTTCGCCTCGTCGATCCCGCCGCCGCCGACTGCCTCGTGCTGCTGCGCCGCGCCGGCTTGGCCGAGGTCGAGCAGGTCCGCGAGCAGGGACACGCCTTCCTGCAGCCGCTTCTGACGCTGGAACGGGCCGACGCCGACGTGGCCGACGTCGTCTTCACCGTGGGCGAGGGCGACAGCTGGTCGGCGGCGGCGGCGGCATTCGGCACCTTCGCGGCGCGGCGCGCGCAGCTCCTGCCGGGCGCGCGTACGGCGAAGGACGTCGACACGCGGCTGCTCGGCTACCTCCACGTCGCCGGCCGCGCCCTCGTGCTGCGCCGCGACACCTTCGGCCGCACGAGCGTCGCCGCCACCGGCGGCTTCGCGCCGGCCACCATCGTCGCCGCGGTCAAGCGGCTCGCCGCCCAGGGCCTCGTCGCCGCCACGCCGGGCGAGGCGCTCGCCGACGGCGCGCGCGAGCTGCGCGTGGCCCTGACCGCCAAGGGCACGGCGGCCGTCGCCAAGCCCGCCGCCGACGCACTGCCGGCGGCGGGCTGACGCGCCATCACCGCATCCACTTAGCCTTCAAAGGCCCAGCACCCTCATGTGGTGGGTGACGTGGTCCTCCATGAAGGTCATGGTCGTGTAATACGAATGGTCGTAGCCCTCCTGCATGCGCAGCGTGAGGGGCTGGCCGGCCGCCTGGCACGCCGCTTCCAGCAGGTGCGGGCGGAGCTGTTCGGCGAGGAACTGGTCGGCCGTACCCTGGTCGATCAGGATGCGCGAGGTCCTGCGTCCGGCCTTGACCAAGGCGGTCGCGTCCCATTCCGCCCAGCCCGCCCGATCCGGCCCGAGATAATTGGTGAAGGCCTTCTCGCCCCAGGGGCAGGCGGACGGCGCGGCGACCGGCGCGAAGGCCGACACGGTCTTGAATTTATCGGGGTGACGCAGCGCGGTGACGAGCGCGCCGTGGCCGCCCATGGAATGACCGAACACGCCCCAACGCGCGGGATCGACAGGGAAGTTCGCCTCGATCAGCGCGGGCAGCTCCTGCGCGACATACGTACCCATCTTGTAGCCGTCGCGCCATGGCGCCTGCGTGGCGTCGAGGTAGAAGCCGGCGCCTTGGCCGAAGTCGTAGGCGTCATCGTCGCCGGGATGGCGCTTGTCGCGCGGGCTGGTGTCGGGCGCGACCAGGACGAACCCGTATTTGGTCGCCAGGCGCTGCGCGCCACCCTTGATGAAGAACGTCGTGTGGTCGCAGGTGAGCCCGGCGAGGTACAGCAGCGCCGGCAGCCTGCCGCCCTTCGCCTGCGGCGGCAGGTAGACCGACACGTTCATCGCACCGCCGATGGCGGACGACGCGTGCTTGAAGATGGCATTCTCGCCGCCGAAGCAGGCGTGGGCGTCGGTCTTTTCCAGTCCCGCCATCAGTAGCGGACCACGGTGCGGATGCCGTGGCCCTCGTGCATGGCGTGGAAGCCGTCGTTGATCTTCTCCAGCGGGATGATGTCGGTGATCAAGTCGTCGATGTTGATGCGGCCTTCCATGTACCAGTCGACGATGCGCGGCACGTCGGTTCGCCCTCGCGCGCCGCCGAAGGCGGAGCCGCGCCAGTTACGGCCGGTGACGAGCTGGAACGGCCGCGTCGCGATCTCCGCCCCGGCCGGCGCCACCCCGATGATGATCGAGGTGCCCCAACCCTTGTGGCAGCATTCGAGCGCCTGGCGCATCACCGTGACGTTGCCGGTGCAGTCGAACGTGTAGTCGGCGCCGCCCCTGGTCAGCTCGACGAGGTGGGGGACGATGTCCTTGCCATCGAGCGTCTTCGGGTTGACGAAATCGGTCATGCCGAACCGGCGGGCGATGGCGGCCTTGCCCTCGTTGACGTCGACGCCGACGATCTGCTCCGCGCCGATCATCCGCAAGCCCTGGATCACGTTGAGGCCGATGCCGCCCAGCCCGAAGACCACCGCGCGGCAACCGTACTCGGCTTTGGCGGTGAACAGGACCGCGCCGACTCCCGTCGTCACGCCGCAGCCGATGTAGCAGACCTTGTCGAACGGCGCGTCGGTGCGGATCTTGGCGAGCGAGATCTCCGGCAGGACCGTGTAGTTCGAGAAGGTCGAGCAGCCCATGTAGTGGTGGAGCGTCCGGCCCTTGTACGAGAAGCGGCTGGTGCCGTCCGGCATCAGTCCCTTGCCCTGGGTGACGCGGACGCGCTGGCACAGGTTGGTCTTCTTCGACAGGCAGTAATCGCACTCCCGGCACTCCGCCGTGTACAGCGGGATGACGTGGTCGCCCTTCTTCAGGGACGACACGCCCGGCCCGACGTCGACGACGACGCCGGCGCCCTCGTGCCCCAGGATGGACGGGAAGATCCCTTCCGAGTCCTGGCCGGACATCGTGTAGGCGTCGGTGTGGCAGAGCCCCGTGGCCTTGATCTCGACCAGCACCTCGCCGGCCCTGGGACCTTCCAGGTCGACTTCGACGATCTCCAGTGGATGTTGCGCCTCGAAGGCCACGGCGGCACGGGTCTTCATCGGTGATGCTCCGTTGGGCTGGGCGGATCCAGCTCTCGTCGCTTACCGCACAAGCGTCGTCGCGAAAAGTGGGATCCCGGTTCCAGGCGCCCTCAGAAACGATACGACAGGCCGGCGTTCACTCCGAAGGCGTTGATGTCCTGCTGGCCGAGCACGCCGAAGGCGGTCAGCGTCGCGTGCCAGGCCGGCCCCAGGGCGATGTCGGTTCCCGCGACGATCTTGGCGGCATTGGTGGCGCCGTCCGTGACGAAGGTGGCCGGCAGCTGCTGGGTCGGCAGGCTGGCGAACGCGGAGGTGATGGGATCGGCGCCCCTGAGGAGCTGCCGCTCGTAGGTGATGGCGAGGAACGGATCGAGCAGCCGCCACAGCGGACCGGGCAACCGCACCTCACCGCCGATGCTGGCCTCCAGCCTGTCGACGCTCTGGCCGTCGATCCGCAGCGCGTAGAACGAGTCCTCGTGATCGGCGTAGCCGTCGACGCGGGTCCGCAGGTAGGACAGGCCGCCGACGGGACCGATCCGGACCGGCCCGAACCCCGCTGCGCCGACCAGCGGCAGGAACCCGGTCCGGAACGAGGCGGTGAAGGTATCGCCGTTGGGCGTTGCCGTCAGCCGCCCGAACGTCCCGTAGCGCGTCTGTTGGAAATCCTCCGACCCGCCGGTCGCGATCGCGTCCAGGAAGAAGGCTTGCTTGGTCAGCGATCCGTAGAGCGCGCCCTGGAAGGCGTCGAGGCTCGTGCTGGTGCCGATCGCGGCGTTGAGGTTGCTGTCGGCGTGCGCGTAGTTGAAGGCCGCGCCGACGCGCGCGATCGGCGTCAGCTGGTAATCGGCCCCGACCGTGACGCCGGACAGCGTCGGGTCGAGGCCGGCCTGGTAGCCCGCCGCCGATCCGACGTGGGCGATGGTGCCGCCGTCCACGCTGCCGTAGGCGTAGACTTGCAGGGCGTGGGCGGCGGCTGGGCCGACCTCGGTGGCCGAGCGGCCCTGCGTCGGGTCGCTGGCGGGGCCGCGCGGCGTTGCGTAGCGCGTCGCGTCGAGCCGCTCGAACATTGAGGTCACGAACCCTTCGGCGGCGGCGCGCGCCATCTGCTGCGGGATCGGCGCGGAGACGGCGGAACTCGCGAGGTCATCGACGATGCCGCCGTAGCTGAAGGCGAGGCCGTTGTAGATCGGGTCGCCGCTCGCGACGTAGTCGCCGATCAGCGTCTGGGTATGGGCGGAAAGGTGAATCGTGTCGTCGAAGATCGAGGTCTGCTGGCAAACGGCGTTGCAGGCGACGCCCGGCGCGAGCGGCAGGATCTGCCCGAAGCCGTAGGCGGCGGCGTTGCTTTGCAGGTGGAAGATGAAGGACGCGATGTTGAAGAACTGGATCGACGCGCCGGGCACGCTCAAGGCGGCGAGCTGGGCGTTGTAGAGCTGCGAGGCGGCGGCGGCCGCGTCGCGCACCGCGAGCGTGTTGACGCCGGCGGGGATGAACGCGTTGGTCAGCGACAGGTCGTAGACGCCGAGCAGGGCGACCTGATGCACGCCGGCCCCCACCAGCTGCGTGATGCCGGTGCGCACGTCGGCCGACGCGCCCGAGGCGATCGTGGCGGGCGCGACGCCCCGCGCGGCGCCGATCTGGACGTTGTTGGTGCCGATCCAGATGCCGGCCGCCTCGTTCGCCGTCACGGGCGTTCCCGAGGCGATGAAGCTGTTGACCTGGCCGAGGTAGGAGGAATCGCCGAAGGTGGCGCTCGGCTGATTGCTCGTGGTGGCCCCGCCGATCGCGTAGTTGGCGCCGGCGGTGATCGACGTGTCGGCACGCAGGACCTCTGCCCATAGGACCGGCGCGGTTCGGCCGTTGCGCCCCTCGTCCGTCAGGCTGTCGCCGAAGAAGATGATGCTGTCGGCGTCGAGGGCGCGCGCGGGCGCCGGAAGAAGGGCCGAGAGCAGGGCGGCGGTCGCGGCGGAGAGGCAAAAAGCGATGCGCATCTGCCCGTGTCCGGAAGACGTGACGATCGCGGATGCCTATCACGGCCCTGCCGAAACCGCCGTGTCTTCGCAGTCACAAGAAGCGCGATAAACACCCGAAGGGCTTCCGGCGGGACCAGCGCCCGCCTACCCCCGCTTCGCCGTCTGCCCGAACAGGATCTTGTGTGAATCCTCGTCGACCGTCGGCGCGGTGTTGAGCTGGTCCGCCTTCGCGTAGGCGCGCACGGTGGAGGGCATCGCCTCGATGGCGTGGAACCAGCGCTTGACGTTGGGGAAATCGTCCAGCGTCTGTCCCTGCCGCTCGTGGGGCACCACCCAGGGATAGCAGGCGATGTCGGCGATCGAGTAGGTGTCGGCGAGGAAGTCGCGGCCGGCGAGCCGGCGGTCGAGCACGCCGTAGAGCCGGTTCGTCTCGTTGACGTAGCGGTCGATGGCGTAGGGCAGCTTCTCCTTGGCGTAGGTCTTGAAGTGGTGGTTCTGCCCGGCCATCGGGCCGAGGCCACCCATCTGCCAGAACAGCCATTCCAGCACCCTCACGCGGCCGCGCATGTCCCCCGGCAGGAGCTTGCCGGTCTTCTCCGCGAGGTAGAGCAGGATGGCACCGGACTCGAACACGGAAACCGGCGCGCCGCCGCCGGCCGGCTCCTGGTCGACGATGGCCGGGATGCGGTTGTTCGGCGAGATCGCCAGGAAGGCCGGCGCGAACTGCTCGCCCTTGCCGATGTTGATGCCGTGGAGGATGTAGGGGAGGCCGATCTCCTCCAGGGCCATGGTGATCTTGTGCCCGTTCGGCGTCGTCCAGTAGTAGAGATCGATCATCACGTGTCCTCCAGGGTTGCGGGCGCAGGGTTGCGGGCGACCCGTCGATCGATGGAAAACCGCGCCGGTCCCCCGGCAATCGAAAGACGGCCTCGCGCGAAAGCGCCGCCGTCGAAATCGACTCGGCCGCGTGAAAAGCAAGCGCTTTGTTCACGACGACCTTGTAGCCTCGCTCGGGACACGGGTTAATACGATCGGGAGCGCTGGGTGCCCACCCTGTTTCGTTTGCTTGTATCCATCGCCCTGCTCGTGGCCGTCGTCTACGGCGCCATGCTCGCCATGGTCACGTTCCTGCAACCGCAGCCGCGCGAGATCACGCAGACGATTGCGCTTCCGTCCGCCGCCAAATGAGTGTCGCCGGCCGGCGAGCGTCGTCACGCCTCCCGCCATCGTCCCGCCCGGTAGCCCAGCACGCGGGCGTAGCGCTCGACCTCGGCCTTCGGTCCCATCACCTTCGCCGGGTTGTCCGACAGCTTCACCGCCGGCCGGCCGTCGACCTCGAACACCTTGCAGACGAGGGAAACCGGTTTGAAGTCGGTAAATGGGTTGTCGGGCGAGCGGCCTCGCGGCTGGCAGTCGGTGAAGTCGTTGGTGAGGGCCGTGCCCCAGCCGATCGACAGCTTCACCCGCCCGCGCAGCGCCCGCACGCTTTCCTCGATCGAGTCGATGGTCATGCCGTCGGATAGGATGACCAGCTTCTCGCGCGGATCGCGGCCGCGGGCGCGCCACCACGCGATCAGCTCTTCCGCCGCCTCGATCGGCGGCTTCGAATCCGGCCGCGCCCCCGTCCAGTCCGCCGCCCAGTCCGGCGCGGCGGCGAGGAAGTTGGTGGTGCCGAACGTGTCGGGCAGCAGCACCCGCAGGTTGCCGCCGTAAAGCTTCGCCCACGCTTCCAGCACCGCGTAAGGCGCCTGGCGCAGCGCCTCCTCGTCCGTCGCCGCGCCCTGTTGGCCTGCGGCAGCGTGTCGGCCTGCGGCAGCTTGGGCGGCATAGACCATCGGCAGCTCGTGGGCGTTGGTGCCGATCGCATCGACGCCGAGGTCGAGGGCATGCTTGACGTTGGAGGTGCCGGTGAAGGTCTCGCCGAGGCCCTCCATCAGGGCGGCGACGCACCAGCGCTGCCACAGGAAGCTGTGGCGCCGCCGCGTGCCGAAATCGCCGACGCGCAGCGGTCCCTCGGCGGCGAGCGCGCGCAGCCGCTCGATCTTGGCCCAGAGCTTCGCCTTGGCGCGGGCGTAGAGGAGGTCGAGCTCGGAGCGGCTCATCCCGCGCATCGCCGCGCGCGCCCTGAGTTCGCTGACGATGGCGAGGCAGGGCACCTCCCACATGGTCGTGTGCGTCCACGGCCCGTCGAAGCGCAGCTCGAACTGCCCGTCGCGACGCGATAGCTCGTAGGGCGGCAGGCGGAAGTCGGCGAGGAAGGCGATGAAGGCCGGCTCGAAGATGTGCGCGCGGCCGTAGAACGTGTTGCCGGCGAGCCAGACGAGTTCGCTCCTGGCGAAGCGCAGCGTGCGCGCATGGTCGAGCTGGGCGACGAGCTCGCCCTCGTCGATCACGTCGGCGAGCCTCACCGCGCTCGTTCGGTTGATAAGGCCGAAGGCGACGCGCGCGTCCGGCTTCAGCTTCCAGATCATCTGAAGCATCAGGAGCTTGTAGAAATCCGTGTCGAGCAGCGTGCGCACGATGGGATCGATCCGGAACGAGTGGTCCCAGGCGCGGGTGGCGAGATCAACGCTCATGATGGGACCCATGATGGTCGCAAGCCATGTTCGAGAGACAGCCGCGCCGGTCGAGGACGCGGGGCGCCGAAACCGTACAAGCTGTCGGCTCGGGCTGCCAAGTCGTCGGCTGCCAAGTCGTCGGCTGCCAAGTCGTCGGCTACCAAGTCGTCGGCTACCAAGTCGTCGGCTACCAAGTCGCCGCTTACCGGACGATGCGGGCTGGAGGCGTGCCAAACGGATCGCATTCGAGGGTCCCGAATGGCGTGTCATCTTGGGATTGGTCGGAGTCATCGGCTCTGGCGGCGCGATCGACTGGCTGATCACGGTTTCGCCGCACGTGCGGACGGGGAACGCGACCTGGCATGATCTTCTCGACGGCCAGATGATCGCGCTGGTGCCCGCGACCCGTCTCGTCAGTCCTTGATCCGGTCGGTGGCCTCAGTCCGCCCAATTATGCTTTCGCTTGTCGTCGTATTCCTTCGCATCCCGGATGACGCATCGAGGAGTATAGTCGTCACGGGGATTTTTCATGAAAAGCGATGTCGGCGCAGTCGATCTGTCAGCCGCCCACTTCCGACGGCGTTGATCTCACCCCAGACCATCGAGTCGTCCAGCGCGACGCGTCGAGGTCGATCCACTTCATGCCGCACCGCTGCTCCTCAATGCGCCTCGTCCCAGTTGCCCGCCGCCTTCGCATCCACCTGCAGCGGCACCGAGAGCTGCACGGCCGGATGGGGCGCGTCCACCATCACGCGGCGCACCACGTCGATCGTCTTCGCCACCTCTCCTTCCGGCACCTCGAAAACCAGTTCGTCGTGCACCTGAAGCAGCATCTGCGCCTTCAGACCGGCGTCGGCCAAAGCCTCGTCCATCCGGATCATCGCGCGGCGGATGATGTCGGCGGCGGTGCCCTGGATCGGCGCGTTGATCGCGGCGCGTTCGTTGAAGGCGCGTTCGGACGGGTTCGAGGCCGTGATGCGCGGGTAGTGGCAGCGCCGGCCGAACAGGGTTTCCACGTAGCCCCTGGTGCGGCAGGTCGCCTTGGTGCCGTCCATGAAGGCGCGGATGCCGGGAAAGCGCTCGAAGTAGGTCTTGATGTAGGCGCCGGCCTCGCCGCGGTCGATGCCGAGCTGGTTGGCGAGGCCGAAGGCGGAGATGCCGTAGATGATGCCGAAGTTGATCGCCTTGGCGCGGCGGCGCACGTCCGACGTCATCCTGTCCATCGGCACGTTGAACATCTCGGAGGCGGTCAGCGCATGGATGTCGTCGCCCCGCGCGAAGGCTTCCTTCAGCTGGGGGATGTCGGCCATGTGGGCGAGCAAGCGCAGCTCGATCTGGCTGTAGTCGGCCGACATCAGCACGTGGCCGGGCGTCGCCACGAAGGCGGAGCGGATCTTGCGGCCGGCGGCGTTGCGCACGGGGATGTTCTGCAGGTTCGGCTCGGTCGAGGACAGCCGGCCAGTAGTGGTCGCCGCCAGCATGTATGAGGTGTGCACCCGGTCGTCCTTGTCGGCGAAGGTCGGCAGCGCGTCGCAGTAGTTGGTCTTGAGCTTGGTGGTCTGCCGCCATTCCAGCACGAGGCCGGCGAACGGGTTGCCCTGCTCGGCCAGGTCTTCCAGGATGCCGGCCGCCGTCGACCACGCCCCCGTGGCCGTCTTGCGCGCGCCGGCCAGCCCCATGCGACCGAACAGGATGTCGCCGAGCTGCTTGGGCGAGCCGATGTTGAAGGGGCCGCCGGCCGCCTCGTGGATCACCGCCTCCAGCCGCGTCGCCTCGGCGGCGAACTCAGCCCCCAGCCGCGCCAGGATCGCGCGGTCGATGGCGATGCCGCGCCGCTCCATCGCGCCCAGCACGGCGGGCATCGGCCGCTCCAGCGTCTCGTAGACGGTCGCCATGCGCTCGGCGGCGAGGCGCGGCTTCAGCACCTCCCACAGGCGCAGCGTCACGTCGGTGTCCTCGGCGGCGTACTCCGTGGCCTTGTCGATCGCCACGCGCGGAAAGCCGATGAAGGTGCGGCCCGAGCCGGCGACTTGCCCGAACGGGATCGGCTTGTGGCCGAGGATCGCCTCGCTCAGCACGTCCATGCCGTGATTGGTGCGGCCGGCGTCGAGCGTGTAGGAGAGCAGCATCGTGTCCTCGACCGGCGCGACGCGGATGCCGCGCCCGCTGAACACGTGCCAGTCGAACTTCATGTTGTGGGCGATCTTCAGCACGCCCGGATCCTCCAGCAGCGGCTTCAGCCGCGCGAGGACGTCGGCGGCGGCGAGCTGGCCCGGCACCGGCTCGAACTCGGTTCCTTCCTTGACCTTGCCCAGGAGGTCCGCCTCGCCCTCCGTGGGGCGAGGCTGGAGGTGGCCGAGCGGGACGTAGCCGGACTGGCCGTCCTCGACGCAGAGCGACAGGCCGACGAGGTCGGCGGTCAGCGGGTCGAGGGAGGACGTCTCGGTGTCGACGGCGACGTAGCCCGTCTCGTGGGCGACGGCGATGAGCTGATCGAGCTGGTCGAGGCAGGTGATCGTGCAGTAGCCGTCCCGCTTGACCGGCGCGCCGTGGTGCCGCTTCGCCCGTTCGGCGGCGAGCGCGCCCGGACCGGTCTCGATGGCGGCGCGCGGCGCCTGCTCGCCGTAGCGGGCGTTGCGCGCGGGGACGTCCGGTTTCCTGGTGTCCTCGACCTTGGCGTCTTCCGCCGCAGCCTCCTCGCCGGCGAGTGGGTGACCGTGGCGGTCGCGCCAGGCGGCGGGGCCGGCGAAGGCGGGGTCCGGCTCGATCTCCGCCGCCTCGACGGCGAAACCCTCCGCCGCGCGGCGCGCCAGGGTGGTGAACTCCAACGCCTTGAAGTAGGCGACCAACGTGCGCCCGTCGGGCGGCACCAGGGCGAGGTCGTCGAGCGGCACCAGCACGTCGACGTCGCGCTTCAACGTGACGAGCTCGCGCGACAGCCTGATGAGCGCGACCGACTCCGGGTCGGTCAGCGTCTCGCGCTTCTTCGGCTGCTTGATCTCGCGGGCGCATTGCAGCAGCGTGTCGAGATCGCCGTACTCGTTGATGAGCTGTGCTGCGGTCTTGATGCCGATGCCCTTGGCGCCCGGCACGTTGTCGGTGGCGTCGCCGGCGAGCGCTTGGACGTCGACCACCAGCTCCGGCGCGACGCCGAAGTAGTCCATCACCTCGTCGACGCCGATGCGCCGCTCCTCGCGCGAGCCGGCCGCGCCGCTGACGCCGGAGGCCGGGTCGTACATCGCGACGCCCGGCCGGATCAGCTGCATCAGGTCCTTGTCGGCGGAGATGATCAGGACGTCGGCGCCCCGGGCGCTGGCCTGCTCGGCGTAGGTGGCGATGAGGTCATCGGCCTCGTAGCGGTCCTGCTCGACCGGCGTCAGCCCGAAGGCGCGCACCGAGTCGCGCATCAGGGGGAACTGCGGCACGAGATCCTCGGGGGGCTCGGAACGGTTCGCCTTGTAGGCGGGGTAGAGCGCGCGGCGGAACGAGTTCTCCGACTTGTCGAAGATGATGGCGAGGTGGGTGGGCGTCAGGCCGGCCGCGCCCTCGCGCACGAACTGGAACAGCTTGGTGCAGAACAGCCGCACCGCGCCGGTCGGCAGCCTGTCGGAGCGATAGTTGTACTTGGCGTCTTGGCGGATCGACTGGAAGTAGGCGCGGAACACGAAGGACGAGCCGTCCACCAGGAAGACGTGGTCGCCCTTGCCGACGGGGCGCGGCTCGGATCGGGGCGGGGTGTCCATGTCGGACGCGGGCACGGCGGAGGACGTCATGCCGCCAGCATAACCCGGCGCGCCCCCGCCTTCCACAGCTTAGGCCACGTGGATCGCGGGACTACTGCGTGGTGCGCAGCACGGTCCCGATCAGGATCGCGAACCAGTGCGCGCCGGCCGCCGCCACCACGTGGCCGTGCCAGATCGAGCGCCAGTAAGGGAAACGCTCGGTGGCGTAGAACACCACCCCCGTCGTGTAGACCAGCCCCCCGATGACGAGCAGCACCATCGCCTGTAGTGGCAGGCCAGCCATGATGGGGCGGATCGCGATCACCACGATCCAGCCCAGCGCGAGGTAGATCGCGATCCAGATGCCCTCGTGGAGATGCGGAACGACCAGCTTGCCGAGGATGCCGACCCCGGCGATGGTCCAGACCGCGATCGTCATGCCCCAAGCCCAGGAGCCTGTCAGCACGTGCGTGGTGAACGGCGTGTAGGAGCCGGCGATCATCAGGAAGATGCCGGCGTGGTCCAACCGCCGGAAGAAGGGCCGGTGGCGCTCGGCGCCGAAATTGTAGGCCAGCGAGAAGGTGAGCATTAGCACCAGCCCGGCGGCATACACGCCGACGGCGGCGACCAGCGCCGCTTGCTCGCCGGCCGACAGCGTCAGCAGCACCGTGCCACCGACAACGGCCAGGACGAGGCCGACGACGTGGATCACGAGATCCGCGCGAGCCGCCGCGCGGCTCGGATAATGGGGGATGGTCCGAGCGATCACGCTGCGCTTTCCGGATACGAACGCGTCGGGAGGTCCCGAGGCACGCGTAACAACACGCGACGATCCCGGTGATTTGGTGTCCGAGCGTACATTTCTCCAGGACCCTGCCGACTTAGTCAGGGCGCCGCCTGCTTCTTCATGGCCAGCGCGAAACCCAGCGGCGTTTCGAGGTGTTCGGGAATGATCCGGCGGAACGCTGTCGGCACGCCGGTCAGCATGGCCTCGACCGCCTCGGCGGGTTGCGGGCGGCCGAGCAGGTAGCCCTGGATGTCGTCGCAGCGCCGCAGCTTCAGCGCCAAAGCCTGCTCGGCCGTCTCCACGCCCTCCGCGGTGACCCTGATCGACAGCCTGCGGGCCAGCGCCAGGATGGCGTCGACGACCGCGCGGTTCGCCTTCCGGTCGAGGTGCCTGACGAAGGAGCGGTCGATCTTGATCTTATCGACGGGGAAATCGATGAGGTAGCTCAGCGACGAGTAGCCGGTGCCGAAATCGTCGAGCGCGATGCGCACGCCGAACTTGCGCAGCGCGTGCAGGTTGTCGATGGCGGTGGCGGAGGTGTCGAGGAAGACGCCCTCCGTTACTTCCACCTCCAGGCGGTGCGGTTTCAGGCCGCTGAGCTGCAGGGCCAGGCGCACCTCGCCCGGGAAGTCGGGACTGCGGAAATGCCGCGGCGAGATGTTGACCGCCACATGGGGCGCCTCGCTGACCGCGCCCGGCCAGCTGGCCGCGTGCTTGCAGGCGCTGAGCAGCGCCCAGCGTCCGATGGCGGAGATGAGGCCGGACCCTTCCGCGGCCGGGATGAAGTCGGCGGGGGACACGAGCCCGCGCGCGGGCGAGTGCCAGCGGATCAGCGCCTCGAAGCAGACCACCTCGCCGCTGACGAGATCGACGAGGGGTTGGTAATGCAGTTCGAACTCCTGGCGGGCCAGGGCGAGCTTCAGGTCGGTCTCGAGCTTGCGGCGCTCGACGAGCGACAGCTCGTAGGCTTCGACGAACAGGCGCCACTGGCCCTTGCCCTCGGCCTTGGCGCGGTACAGCGCGAGGTCCGCCCGCACCAGCAGCTCGTCGGGATCGGTGCCGTGCCGGGGTGTCAGCGCGATGCCGACGCTGGCGCCGATCTCCACGGGGCTTCCCTCGATGTCGTAGGGTGCGGTGATCGCCGCGATGAGCGCGTCCGCCAACGCCTCGGCCCTGGCTGGCACGGCCGTCACGATCCAGATCGCGAACTCGTCGCCGCCGAGCCGCGCCACGGTCGCCTCGGGCGGTGCGACGGCGGTGAGTCGCCGCGCTACCTCCTTCAGCACGGCGTCGCCGGCGGCATGGCCGAAGGTGTCGTTGACGCTCTTGAAGCCGTCGAGATCCAGGTAGAGCAAGGCCCCGCAGCGCCCCTCGGCGGCGGCGGCCCGGCACTGGTCGGCGGCATGGACCTGGAACGTCGCGCGGTTGGCGAGGTCGGTCCAGCTGTCGTAATTGGCGAGGTAGGCGATGCGCGCCTCCGCTTCGCGGGCGGCGGTGATGTCGGCGCCCAGTCCGCGATAGCCGACGAACGTGCCGTCCGCGTCATGAACCGGCTTGCCTGTCAACCGCCACCAGTGCGGGCGGTCCCCCGCGCGGACTTCCACGACCTGGTTGCGGAACGGTGCCCGGGCGGCGATGGCGGCGAGCACAGGCCCCTCGTTCAAAGCTCCGCCACGCAGCACTGCGGGCAACCACGCCCCTTCGAGCACGGCGGCCGGCGTTCCCGCCACCGCGCCGGATACGCGGCGGACGTGGTTGACGGCGTCCGTTTCCCATACCCATTCGCCGGCATCCGTCTCGGCGTCGAGCAGCAGCGTGGCCATGATCCCGCCCTGCTCGTCGGCGCGCAGCCGATCGGCGTGGGCGCGGGCGGAGCGTTTCCCGCGTCGATCGAGGGCGACCATCGTCGCGAGGAAGCCGACGACCAGCAGGAACGCCGACGCGAGTCCCCACGGGTCGCCGCCGCGCACCAGTCCCCCGGTGGCGCCGACGACGACCGGCACCGCGAAGGCGAGCGAGACGGGGGCCAGGGGACCGAAGACGAAGGCGTCAGCCAGCATCGCGGCGATCACCGCCACCACGAACGAGCGACCCTCGCCCGCGCTCGGGTGACCGGCGAGGAAGAGCGCCTCGCCACCGATCGCCCCGAAGGCGGCGGCGATCGCCACCGCGACGACCCGGCTGGATTCGCGGCGTCGCGCGCCGCCCTTGCGCACGGCGGCTGACACGAACGCCGCGACGCCCGCCAGCGCCACGCCGGCGGCGAACAGCCAGGCCAATTCCGAGCCGACCCGCGACGTCCTCAGCGCGACGGCGAGGATCGCCAGCAGGACGACGGGCGGTGCGACCGCGAGCGCCAAGCCCCGCAGCGTCTCGTCGAGTTGCGCGGCCCGCACGGGGTCGCGGCGTTGCACGGGCGGGGGCGGCGCCACCGTCCTCGCCGCCGACGGAGTGACTCCAACGTCGCGGTCGCCCGCTCGCAATCGATCCGTCGCCGTACGCAAAGCCGCTCCCGCGCTGGTGGCGGGAGCTTCGCCGAGAGATCTTTCGATTTCGTAGTCGGATGGCGATACGCGAAGGCGGCGGCGAGTCGTCCTTGCCCGTCCGGCGCCGCTTCGCGGCGGCGATGTTCTATGGGAAGACCGGGCGTCCGTGGATGGCGCCTGGACGAAGGGACGCGGGATGATCACGCGATTGGCGATCGCCGGCTATCGGTCGCTCCGCGACATCCGCGTCACGCTGGGTCGGCTCACGATCGTCACCGGCGCGAACGGTAGCGGCAAGTCCAGCCTGTACCGGGCGTTGCGCCTCCTCGCCGACATCGCGCAGGGCCGGATCATCCAATCGCTGGCCGCCGAGGGCGGCCTGCCGTCCACGCTCTGGGCGGGGCCGGAGACGATCGCGCGCGCGGTGAAGCGCGGCAACCATCCCGTGCAGGGCCTGGTGCGCCACAGTCCGGTCAGTCTGAAGCTCGGCTTCGGCGCGGCGGACTACGGCTACGCGATCGATCTCGGCCTGCCGCCGCCGTTCCCATCGCAAACGCTCTTCAAGCACGATCCCGAGATCAAGGCGGAAAGCCTGTGGACCGGGGAGCGGCTCGGCCGCGCCAACGAGTTCGCGAGCCGGCGGGGTCCCGCCGTCCGCGTCAGGGACGCCGCCGGCGCGTGGCGCACCGTTTCCGCCGACCTCGCGACCGTCGACAGCATGGTGACCCACTGCGGCGACCCGCGCGAGGCGGTCGAACTCCTCGTCCTGCGCGAGCACATGCGCGACTGGCGCTTCTATGATCATTTCCGCACCGACGGCGACGCGCCGGCGCGGCGACGGCAGGTCGGGACGTACACGCCCGTGCTGGCGAGCGACGGCGCCGACCTCGCCGCGGCGATCCAGACGATCATCGAGATCGGTAGCCCGCGCGACCTCGACGCGACGATCGCCGACGCGTTCCCCGGCTCGCGCCTGAGCGTGGAGGCGGCGGACGGCGCCTTCACGCTGGCGATGCGCCAGCACGGCCTGCTCCGCCCGCTCGGCACGGCGGAGCTGTCGGACGGCACGCTGCGCTACCTGTTGCTCGTCGCGGCGCTGCTGTCGCCGCGTCCGCCGGGGCTCATGGTGCTCAACGAGCCGGAAACCAGCCTGCACCCCGACCTGCTGGCGCCGCTCGGCCGCTTGATCGCCGCGGCGCGCTCGCAGGTCGTCGTCGTGTCCCATTCGCCGGCGCTGATCGCGGCTCTGGGCGAGACCGCCAGGCGGATCGTGCTGGAGAAGGAACTCGGCGAGACGATCGTGCGTGACCACGAGCCGCCATCCTGGACGTGGCCCAACCGCTGAAGCGTCGGCCCGAAAAGTGCGCGGCAGTTCTCGGAAAAAGCTGACGCGTTTACGTTGTAGGACAGATGCGGCAGCGTCGGTTGGAGCGCGTGAAGGCGGTGCCGAAAAGCCCGGCTCAAACGTCAGGCGCCGCGTGCCGGACCCTCGGCCTGCCGTGTCCCGAGCATGTAGGCGATCGAGGCTTGGAGGAGGCGGTCGATGACCGCGAGCTCGGCGTCGTCGCGCGCCGCGTAGACCATGACGTAGGTCATCGGCAACCCGTAGCCCCGCCCGGCGAGACCGTGGAACTGAGCCCAGCCCGCGTCGATCGCGACGACGGTGTCGCTGGGGCTGAGGATCATGTGCATGGAGCCGTCGCTGCCGTGGATGTGGGCGATCTCCCCGTGGGAGCTGCCGCCGACCGGGTCGTCGGAACGCGGGCGGGCGCAGGTGATCGCATCGACGTGCTTCTCGAAATGGCTCAAGGCGTAGCGCACGTCCTCGCCGTGCGCCGCCACCGTTCGGTCGAAGAGGTCCTGCAAAGCACGTCGGTGCTTCGGATCGGCACGCTGGCTCATCTGGCGATGGGGCACCGGGTGACGGCCCACGCGGGGCCGTGGGGTCGCGCGCGGCGGCAGCGATCCCAGCGTCGCCACGTCGTCGCCGGTGCGCCGCATCGCCCGGACCTCCGTCGCGTCGAGGGGATCGCGCATCTTCAGTCGAAGCCGCGTGATGTTCATCCAGCCCTTGAAGTTGGCGCGTACGCCGCCCTCGCCGAGTCTCAGCCAGGCATGGTAATCGATGTAGACCCACAGGCTCCCCGCCGCGAGAAGTCCCCCCGTCACGATCGCCAGATCCCGCGCTCTTCCCTTCAAGACGTCACCTCCCGGTGGCAAGTTCATCCGCCTACGTCGAGGACTGGTGCAAAGTTCCACCCGCGTCGGCGTCGTTCCGGGGGCGCCGCGGGCGAACCCGGAACAGGTGTGATCCAACGATCGTCGCCGGTGGACACCGGTTCAAGGTCGCCGCTCACGTGCCCTCTCCACGACGCGATCCCATGGATCGCCGGCGCGGCTACCCCGTCGCCAGCTCCTTCAGCCCGCGCCGGATCAGGCCCGGCGCCTCGGCGTCCTCGCCGAGCGCCTTCAGCGCCGCCGCGACCGCCGCCGCCGCCTGCGGGCGGGCGTAACCGAGGTTGACCAGCGCCGAGATGGCGTCGTGGACGGCCGGCGGCGCGCCCGGCACCGGCTCCTCGCCGCCGAGACGGGCGATTGTGGGATCGATCGAGCCGAGCGCCGGCATCTTGTCCTTCAGCTCGGCGGCGATGCGGGTGGCGAGGCGCGGACCGACGCCCGGCGCGCGGGCGATCGCCGCCTTATCGCCCATCGCGACGGCGCTCGCCAGCTCGTCGAGCGTGCCGGTGCCGAGGATGGCGAGCGCCACCTTGGCGCCGACCCCCTGCACATTCTGGAGCAGGCGGAACCAGTCGCGCTCGCCGTCCGAGCGGAACCCGTAGAGGCGGATCGCGTCCTCGCGGACGTGGGTCTCGATCGACAGGGAGGCGGCCTCGCCCGGGCGGGGCAGCGCCTGAAGAGTGCGCGAGGAGCATTGCACGAGGTAGCCTACGCCCCCGACGTCGAGCACGAGGAAGTCGCCGGCGTAGGAGTCGACAATGCCGCGCAGCTTGCCGATCATCTCGGATCGTCCATCACGGGAGCGCGCCGGTCGCGGCGAGGACGGCGGTGCGGCGGGCGGCGACGCGATGCTGGGCGTGTGTGATGGCGACCGCCAGCGCGTCGGCGGCGTCGGGGCCGAGCTGCTCGGAGCGCGGCAGCAGCACCTTCACCATCATCATGACCTGCGCCTTCTCGGCGTGGCCCGCGCCGGTCACGGTCTTCTTGATGAGGTTGGCGGAATATTCGGCGACGTCGAGCCCGGCCAGCGCCGGCACCAGCAGCGCGATCCCGCGCGCGTGACCGAGCTTCAGGGTCGATTGCGGATCCTTGTTGACGAAGGTTTCCTCCACCGCCGCCTCGTGCGGGTGATGCGTCGCGATGATGCCGGTCAGGCCCTCGTAGAGGGTGCGCAGCCGCGTGGCGGTGTCGTCGGCGCCGCGCGACGTCACCGTGCCGCAGGCCACGAAGGCGAGGTGTGAGCCGGTCGCCTCGATGAGGCCCCAGCCGGTGTTGCGCAGGCCGGGATCGATGCCGAGGATGCGGACGGTAGCGGGGATGGCGGAGCCTCCGGGGACGCTCCGGTCTAATCCAGCAGCATGCGCTTCAGCAACTCGACCTCGTCCCCCAGCACCCGGTCGGTGCCGGTCAAGCCCTCAATCTTGCGCACCGCATGCAACACGGTCGTGTGGTCGCGCCCGCCGAAGCGGCGGCCGATCTCGGGCAGGCTGCGCAGGGTCAGGACCTTGGACAGGTACATCGCGATCTGGCGCGGTCGCACGACGTTGGCGGTGCGGCGCGAGGACAGGATGTCGGCACGGCTGACGTTGTAGTGCGTGGCGACGAGCTTCTGGATGTCCTCGATCTTGACGCGCTTGGGTTCGCGGGTGCGGACGAGGTCGCGGATCGCGATCTCGGCGGTTTCCACCGTCAGCGTCGCCTGCGTCAGGGACGCGTGCGCCATCAGGCGGTTGACCGCGCCGTCGAGGTCGCGGCCGTTGGTCTGCAGCGCGCTGGCGACGTAGGCGATCACCGCCGGCGAGACGTCGAAGCCGGGCACGTTGACGCGGGCCGCCGCCACGCGCGACTCCAGCATCTTAACGCGGAGTGCCTCGTCGAGTGGGCCGATCTCGACGCACAGCCCGCCCGACAGGCGCGAGCGCACCCGCTCCTCGAGGGCTTCGAGGTCGGCCGGGGGCCGGTCGGCGGCGATGATGATCTGCTTGCGGGCGTCGATCAGCGCGTTGATCGTGTGGCAGAACTCCTGCTGGATCGACTTGCCCTGGAGGAACTGCACGTCGTCGATGATCAGCACGTCGATGCCGCGCAGCCGTTCCTTGAAGGCGAGCGAGGTCTGCGCCTTGAGGGCCAGCACGAAGCCGTACATGAACTTCTCGGCCGTGAGGTAGATCACGCGGCGGCGCTGCGCGGTCACGGCGTGGGCCACGGCCTGCAGGAGGTGGGTCTTGCCCAGGCCGACGGAGGCATGGATATAGAGCGGGTTATAGATCAGCCCCTCGTCGGGGCTGGCGGTCGCGATGCGCTGCGCGGCGGCATGGGCGAGCTGGTTGGAGCGACCGACGTGGAAGGTCTCGAAGCTCATGCGCCGGTCGAGTGGCGAGCCGGACAGGACGTCGGCGTCCGCCTCCCGCGCGCCAGCCCCTGACGCGCCGACGCTCCGCCCGCTGGCCGGCGACGCTGTGCCACGCTCGGGCAGGAAGGGCTCGGGACGCGCGGCACGACCGTCGTCCTTCGGCGAGCCGGGATCGTCGTCGACGGCGGCGGGGCGGCCGACGGCGGCGCGGGACGACGAGCGCACGTCGACCGCCAACGCCCTGATTTCCGTGATCTCGGCCGACAGCACCGCCAGCATGCGGTCGAGGTAATGGGACTGGATCCAGCTCTTCAGGAACCGGGTCGGAACGCTGAGGTGCGCGACACCATCGGCGACGCCGTCGAGTTCGAGGCGCCCGAACCATGACGTGAACACCTCCTCGCCGAGTTCGGCACGCAGGCGGCGGCAGATGCGATCCCAGCTGTCGTTTGCCTTCGCGCTCGTCGGGTTGGGACTCGTCGAGGTGGGGGCTTGGTGATCGTAGGGTGGCGATAGCGAGCGGGTATCGGCCATCGGCTTCGGCATCATTCGGCCTCGATCTCAGGTTACGCAACGCAAGGACGCCGCATGACATGCGGACGTTACACGGTAGTCACGAAAGTATGAGCGACGCGCTAAGGCCCGAAACCGAAGGGCCTACGCCGCATCTGTCCCGACGAACGCGCCGTCGGTGCCAGCCAGCCCGTCACACCAACCCGTCACGGCCTCGGGACAAGCTAGCACAAGGGGGCCGCCCAGCAAGCCAGGGGGCTTGGGCCGACCGCCCCGCCCGACCGGTGGACACCATGGATCAAACCCGCTTGACGACGACAACCCGCTGATTCCGCGACCAACAATCCGCAGTGTCGCGGTGCGGCACCCGCCCGTGTCGCGGCCGAGACGTTTACGGAATCTTAACCCAAACGTCATAACCGACCGGGGGCGCCGCGGCCTCCTTCGGCCGCTTTGTGGCTAAGTCCTTCAACATTCGAGAAAAAGTTTTACTGGCGTGGAACGCTGCGTGTTGGGCGATCCTGCTCCACGGCGGGATATCCGACGGCGACGGTGCCGAACGCGAAAAAGCCCGGACGAGCCGGGCTTTCCAAGGTTGAAGCGCGAGGCGCGAGGCAGGTGTCAGCCGGCGAGGGCTCGCACGCGCTTCGTCAAGCGCGACACCTTCCGGGACGCGGTGTTCTTGTGCACGATCCCTTTCTGCGCGGCGCGCATCACGAGCGGCGCGGCGTTGCCGAGCGCGGCGGTCGCGGCGGCGGCGTCCCCCGAGGCCAGCGCCTCCTCGACCTTGCGCAGGTAGGTGCGCATCTGGGTCCGCCGGGACTTGTTGATGGCCGTGCGCCGCTCGATCTTGCGAACGGCCTTCTTGGCCGAGGATGTATTTGCCATGAATGAGTCTCTCGAGGAGGCTGGTAGGATCGGACCTCCGAAGGAGCCGACCGCGCGCCGTCACGAAGCGCATCGCCGGCACGCCGACGTTTCAGCCGGGTTTATAGGCAGGCGCCCGCCCGCCCGTCAAACGATTTACGGGTGCCCGTCTCGGGCGACACCGCTCAGGCCAGCGTGAACACCACGGTTGCCAGGGGCGGCAGGGTGAGCGTGATGGATTGCGCCTCGCCGTGCAGCGCTTCCGGCCGGCTGTCGACGCCCCCCATGTTGCCGATGTTGGAGCCGCCGTAGAGGCTCGCGTCGGTGTTGAGCGCCTCCTTGTAGTGCCCGGGACGTGGCACGCCGACCCGGTAGTTCGTGCGCGGGACCGGCGTGAAGTTCGATGCGACGATCGCCAAGCCGCCCGACTTGCCGTGCCGGGCGAATACGAAGACGCTGTTCTGCGTGTCGCCGCCGACCAGCCACTGGAAACCCGCCGCCTCGCAGTCCCGCTCATGGAGGGCGGGCGTGCCGACGTACACGCGGTTGAGGTCGCGAACGAGGCTCTGGATGCCCTTGTGGTTGGCATCGTTCAGGAGGTGCCAATCGAGTGAGCGGTCGTGGTTCCATTCGCGGGCTTGCGCGAACTC
Source organism: uncultured Beijerinckiaceae bacterium (assembly GCA_964244495.1). GTDB lineage: Bacteria > Pseudomonadota > Alphaproteobacteria > Rhizobiales > Beijerinckiaceae > RH-AL1. The sequence continues at coordinate 71,124 of CAXTIU010000006.1, read as the reverse complement.
GCAGCCCATGAACAGCAGCTTCTTGCCGGGATGGGTGAACATGAAGCCGAGATAGGCCCGCAGGTTGGCGAACTTCTGCCAGGTGTCGCCGGGCATGCGGTCGAGCAACGAGCCCTTGCCGTGCACCACCTCGTCGTGGCTGATCGGCAGGATGAAGTTTTCGGAGAAGGCGTAGAGCAGCCCGAAGGTCATGTGGTGGTGGTGGTAGCCCCTGTAGACCGGGTCCTCCCCGATGTAATGCAGCGTGTCGTGCATCCACCCCATGTTCCACTTGAAACCGAAACCCAGGCCGCCGTCGTAGGTCGGTTTCGAGACGCCTGGCCAGGAGGTGGATTCCTCCGCGATCGTCATCACGCCCGGCGCCGCTTGGTAGGCGACCTCGTTCATCTTGCGCAGGAACGCGATGGCCTCCAGGTTCTCGTTGCCGCCGTGCTGGTTAGGCACCCACTCGTTCGCCTTGCGCGAGTAGTCGAGGTAGAGCATGGACGCCACCGCGTCCACGCGCAGCCCGTCGAGGTGGTACTGGTCGAGCCAGAAGCGGGCGTTGGCGATGAGGAACGCCTGTACCTCGCGGCGCCCGAAATTGTAGATGTAGGTGCCCCAGTCCTGGTGGAAGCCCTGGCGCGGGTCGGCGTGCTCGTAGAGGTGCGTTGAGTCGAAGCTCGCCAGACCGTGCGCGTCGTTGGGGAAATGCGCCGGCACCCAGTCCAGGATCAGGCCGAGGCCGGCCCCGTGCACGCGGTCGACGAAGTAGGCGAAATCCTCCGGCGTGCCGAAGCGGCTCGTCGGCGCGAAGAGCGACACCGGCTGGTAGCCCCACGAGCCGTCGAACGGGAACTCGGTGATCGGCAGCATCTCGATGTGGGTGAAGCCCATGTCCTTGACGTAGGGGACGAGGCGCTCCGCCAGCTCGCGGTAAGTGAGGCGGCGGTCGCCTTCCTCCGGCACGCGCTGCCAGGAGCCGAGGTGCACCTCGTAGATCGAGATCGGCCGGTGGCGGTCGTCGACCTTGGAGCGTTCGGCGATCCAGGCGGCGTCCTGCCAGTCGTGGCGCGGCAGGCCGTGCACGAGCGAGGCGGTGGCCGGCGGGTGCTCGGCGGCGAAGGCGACCGGGTCGGCCTTCTCCGGCACGCGCTGGCCGCCCGGCCCCTTGATCTCGAACTTGTAGCGGCTGTCGAGCGCGAGGTGGGGGATGAAGATCTCCCACACGCCGATCCCGTCGTGGTTGCGCATCGGGTGGCGGCGGCCGTCCCAGTCGTTGAAGGTACCGACCACGCTGACGCTGCCGGCGTTGGGCGCCCAGACCACGAAGCGGACGCCGGGCAAACCGCCATGGGTGATCGGGTGCGCGCCGAAGATGTAGTAGAAGACGGTGTCGTTGGAGTGGGTGATGGCGGCGATGTCGTAGTCGGCGAGCGCGGAGCCGAGCGCGTAGGGATCGATCACGACGTGGCCGAACCCGTCCTGCGTGATCTTCACGCGGTAGCCCGGCCGCTCGCGACTTTTCAGGCGCGCGACGCGGAACCCCGCCGGGTGGATCGTCTCGAAGCGCGCGAGGACGGTGTCGTCGTGGAGGCCGACCAGGTCGTGGCTCTCGCCCCACGGAAGGAAGGCGCGGATGTCCCATGTCCCCGGCGCCACCTCGTGCGGGCCGAGCACGGCGAAGGGGTCGCCGTGCGTCGCCGACACGATCGCTTCGACCGCGCCTCGACCGACCGCTTCGGCCGCCGGCGGGATGCTCGCCGTCCCGCTGCTCGCGCGCGTCGACTCATGCGGGGTCAGCTCACGGGTGTCGGTCATACGGGCTCCGGGACGAAGTCTAGGATGGTCAGAACGCCTTCGATCGGGATGTCGATCCATTCCGGTCGGTTCCCGGCCTCGTAATCGATTTCGTAGAAGGCCTTCGACATGGTGAACAGGATGAGGAGGCGTCGCCGCGTCGCGGGGTCGCCGATCCAGATCGGGCTGTCCTTGGCGCTCTCCATGTAGGCGTCGATGAAGATTTCCGAGAACTCGATCAGCCGTTTGTTCAGCCGCAGGCCGACCTCGGGCAGCCGCTGGGCGATGCGGCGCCGCGCGGTGGCCACCGCGTAGGCGAAGGATCGCAGCATCCCGGCGACGTCGCGGATCGGCGTGCCCTTGGCGCGGCGCTCGGTGAGGGTCCGGGCCGGCTCGCCCTCGAAGTCGATGATGACGACGTCGTCCTTGACCACGAGGACCTGGCCGAGGTGGTAGTCGCCGTGGATGCGGGTCTTGATGGCGCCGATCGGCTCCACGATCGAGGCGTCGAGGAGCGCGTAACAATCGGCCCTGCGGGCGAGCAGCCGCGTCGCCAGCGCGTGGGCGTTGCCGCCGACGCCGTTCACGATCCCCTCCAGGTGCGCGAAGGCCTTGTCGGCCAGTGCCCGCGCGTCGCGCACCGCATCCTCCATGTCGGCGAGGGTGAGCGGTTCGGCGGCGAAGGCGTCGTCGTCGGTGGGCGAGGCCAAGGCCTTGTGCATCTCGGCCGTCCGGGCGCCGAGCCGGCGCATGTGCGGAGTGTAGGAGTCGAAGCCTTGAGCGGCGACGTCGGACCGGCTCTGCTGGCTGGAGAAGGCGAACGCGTCGAGGATGCGGGTCAGCGCGCCGAGCGTCCAGGTCCAAGCATCGCCCTGGTTGCGGACGAAGCGCTGGAGCACGGCGAGCGCGGTGACGACGCCGTCGGGGTCGACGTGTTCCACGACGCCGAGCGTCGGCGGCGCGTTGCCGAAATGGGCTACGTCGGTGAGGAAGCGGCCGATCTCGACCTCCGGATTGGCGCCGGGCTGCAGGCGCCGGTAGATCTTCAGCGCCATGCGGTCGTCGAGGTTGATCGACGAGTTGCTCTGCTCGGCGCCCATCCGGCGGATGTTCTCGACATCGATGACCGGTTCGTCGGCGAGCAGCGGCGAGGGCGAGAACCGGACCGTGCCGCCGTTGGTTGTCTCGATCTCCTCGCCGCGACGCAGCGCCGCTAGCATCGCGACGGCGAAGGCGGGCGAGGCGTCGGCATCATAGAGCAGGCCAATGCGGGCGCCGCGCCGCAGGCGCGAGATGGCGAAAGGCAGCAGCCCCTCGTCGTCGTCGTGCTCGCTCTCCACCGCCAGCGGCGTGAAGTAGGTCTGCTCGTCGCCCTTGGCCGGCAGCACGCAGAGCAGGGGCAGGATGAAGCGCCCGCGCGGACCGTCGCGGAGCACGGCGAAGTCCTCGACGCTCAGCTTCTGAATGCGCGATCCCTTGGCGGCGAACCAGCGGCGTGTCTGGAGATAGGCCGGCGCCGCCGTCTGCTCGAAGGCGTCGCGCTCGCGGCCGGCGAAGATCGACTCGATCCGGCCGGTGGCGACCAGGGTGAACAGCTCCGGCAGGTAGGGCGAGGACGCGTGCCGCGCGTCGTCGCTGACCTTCTCCACCTGGAACCAGTAGAAGCCGTAGGCCGGCAGCGTCAGCAGGTACGGCAGCTCGCCGATGCGCGGGAAGGTGGTGCCGGCGGTGAGTTCCGTGAGGCCCATCCCGTCGAACTCCTCCATGTCGAGCTCGACGGCTTGGGGCGCGTTGGACACGTTGACGACGCACAGGATCGTTTCGTCACCGAGTTCGCGGAGGTAGGCGAGCACCTTGCGGTTGCTCGGGTAAAGGAAGCGCAGCGTGCCCCGGCCCAGCGCCCGATGCGACTTGCGCACGATGATCATGCGCCGCAGCCAGTTCAGCATGGATGTGGGGCTGGCGAGCTGCGCCTCGACGTTGACGGCGAGGTAGCCGTAGATCGGGTCCTGGATGGTCGGCAGGAACAGCTTGGCCGGATCGACGCGGCTGAAGCCGCCGTTGCGGTCGACCGACCATTGCATCGGGGTGCGCACGCCGTCGCGATCGCCGAGATAGATGTTGTCGCCCATGCCGATCTCGTCGCCGTAGTAGATGCAGGGCGTGCCGGGCATCGACAGCAGCAGCGAGTTGAGCAGCTCGATCTTGCGGCGATCGTTGCCGAGCAGCGGCGCCAGACGGCGGCGGATGCCGAGGTTGATGCGCATCCGCTGGTCGGCGGCGTAGAACTTCCAAAGGTAGTCGCGCTCCTTGTCGGTGACCATCTCGAGGGTCATCTCGTCGTGGTTGCGCAGGAAGATCGACCATTGGCAGCCCTCCGGGATCTCGGGGGTCTGGCGCATGATGTCGGTGATCGGGTGACGGTCCTCCTGCGCCAAGGCCATGTAGATGCGCGGCATCAGCGGGAAGTGGAACGCCATGTGGCACTCGTCGCCGTCGCCGAAATACTGCGCCGTCTCCTCCGGCCACTGGTTCGCCTCGGCGAGCAGCATGCGGTCCGGATAGTCCTTGTCGACCGCCGCGCGGATGATCTTCAGCACGGCATGGGTTTCGGCGAGGTTCTCGCAGTTGGTCCCCTCGCGCTCGCACAGGTAGGGAATCGCGTCGAGGCGCAGCCCGTCGACGCCGAGGTCCAGCCAGTAGCGCATGGTGTCGAGCACCGCCTCGATCACCCGCGGGTTGTCGAAGTTGAGGTCGGGTTGGTGCGAGTAGAAGCGGTGCCAGTAATAAGCCTGCGCCTGCTCGTCCCAGGTCCAGTTCGACTTCTCGGTGTCGAGGAAGATGATGCGTGTGTCGCCGTACTTCCCGTCGTCGTCGGACCAGACGTAGAAGTCGCGCGCCGCCGAGCCGCGCTTGGCCGCGCGCGCCTTCTGGAACCAGGGGTGCTGGTCCGACGTGTGATTGATGACGAGCTCGGTGATGACGCGGATGCCGCGGTCGTGCGCGGCCTTGACGAAGGCCTTGAAGTCGCGCGCGGTGCCATAGGACGAATTGATGCCGCGATAGTCCGAGATGTCGTAGCCGTCGTCGCGCAGCGGCGAGGGGTAGAACGGCATGACCCAGATGGCGGTGGCGCCGAGCTCCTTCACGTAGTCGAGCTTCTGCGTGACCCCGACGAAGTCACCCATTCCGTCGTTGTTGGCGTCGAAGAAGCTTTTGACGTGGAGTTGGTAGATGATGGCGTCGCGGTACCATTGCGTGTCGGTGCGATCCATCATGAACGATTTTTCCAGTCAGCCGGGGGTGTGAGGCGCCAGATGACCGCGACGCGGTCATAAGGGTCGAGCGCGATCTGATGCGTCTTGCCGTAGAGCGTGAAGCGGTAGCCGCCGAGGAGGTCCTCGACCTCGATCGAGCCGGTGTCGGGCAGCCCCCACTCCCAAAGCGGGATCTCGTAGGCGCACTCTTGCCGGTTATGGGGGTCGAGGTTGACCATCGCGAAGACGCAGTTGGTCTTGTCGGCGTCGAACTTGGCGTACGCGATGATGTGGTCGTTGAAGGCGTTGATCCGCGTCCAGTTGCGGAACTCGTGCAGGGCCGGGTTCTCGCGGCGGATGGCGTTGAGGCGGCGGATGTGATCCTTGATGTTGCCGGGGCGGTCGTAGTCCCAGACCCTGATCTGGTACTTCTCCGAGTCGACGTATTCCTCCCGGCCCGGCAGCGGACGTGACTCGCAAAGCTCGAAGCCGCAGTAGACGCCCCAGTTCGACGATAGGGTCGCGGCCAGCGTCGCGCGCACGAGGTGGGCGGCGCGGCCGCCGGTCTGCAGGTAGACAGGGTTGATGTCGGGCGTGTTCACGAAGAAGTTCGGGCGGTAATAGTCGCCCATCGCGCCGGTCAGCTGCGCCATGTACTCCTCGATCTCGGCCTTCTCGTTGCGCCAGGTGAAGTAGGTGTAGGACTGCTGGAAGCCGACCTTGGCGAGTTGCTTCATCATCGCCGGGCGCGTGAAGGCCTCCGCCAGGAAGATCACGTCGGGGTACTTGCCGTTGATCTCGGCGATCACCCAGCGCCAGAACGGGATCGGCTTGGTATGCGGGTTGTCAATGCGCAGGATGCGCACGCCCTCGCGCACCCAGAACAGCATGGCGTCGCGCAACTCCTTCCACAGCGAGGGCACCGACGCCGCGCCGTAGAAGGCGACGTTGACGATGTCCTCGTACTTCTTCGGCGGGTTCTCGGCGTATTGGATCGTGCCGTCGGGGCGCCACACGAACCATTCCGGATGCTCGGCAATCCAAGGGTGGTCTTGCGAACACTGGATGGCGAAGTCGAGGGCGATCTCCAACCCGTGGTCCTTGGCCGCCCGCACCAGCGCCCGGAAGTCCTCGATCGTCCCGAGTTCGGGGTGGACGGCGTCGTGCCCGCCGTCGGGCGAGCCGATGCCGTAGACGCTGCCGACATCGTCGGCGGACGGCGTCAGCGTGTTGTTCTTGCCTTTGCGGTTCTTCAAGCCGATCGGGCTGATGGGGGGGAAGTACAGCACGTCGAAACCGAGGTCGCGCACGTAGGGCAGGTGCCCGATCACGTCGCGGAAGGTTCCGTGACGATCGCTGCTGTCGGTGATCGAGCGGGGAAACAGCTCGTACCAGGACGAGTACACTGCCGCCGTACGGTCGACGATAAGGCCGAGCTCGCGGTCGTAGCGCGACACCTGGTGGCGGGGCCCGAACCGGTTCATCAGAACGATCGTCTCGGGATCGGTGATCAGGTCGAGCTGCGCCTCGGAGCCTTCCCCCGTCCGCTCCAGCCGCGCGAGCAGCGTCTTGTGCCGCTGCTTCTCGAGGCCTCGCGGCTCAGCGTCGGCGACCAGCGCCAGCGCTTCCGCCGCCTCGATCGCGACGTCGACTTTCGCCACCCGCTTCTTGCCCAGGCCATCGAGCAGCGAGGCGAAGGGGTCGCGCCACGCCTCGATCGTGTAGACATGGCGGATGTTGCGCGTCGGCACGAAGCGCGCCCGCCACTTGTCGTTGGCGACGAACGCCATCGGCACGCGGTTCCAGTGGTCCTGGTCGAGCGGGCGCCAGAGGACGTCGCAACCGATCTTCTCGTGGCCGTCGGTGAAGACGTCGGCTTCCACCACCACCGTTTCCCCGACCACCGCCTTGACCGAATGGCGACCGCCGTCGAGCTCCGGCGTCACCGCCTCGATGACGACGCGGCCGGCCCCCAGATCGCGGGCGAAATCGCGAGGCTTTCCCTCGGGGCGCTTCGCGTCATCCCCTTTGCGCGAGCGCGTCCCTGCGTCCGAGTTCATCTTCTCGTTATGTCCCGCCTTGTCATGATGGCCCGACTTGCCGTGGGATCGATGCTTGGACTTGTCGGCGCTCATCAAACCATCCTCAGGACCGCGAAAGGCAGCGTCGCCAGCGCCGCGCTGGCCGCCACCGAACCGTTCGAATCGAGTGTCCCGCCCCCGAAGGCGTCGTGCCAGCGCCCCGCCGGCACGTTGACCGCCGTGCCCTGCCAGAAGGCGCCGGTCGGGATGAGCGCGGTCTCGCTGTCACTGCCCGACAAGCGTGGCACGATGACGACGAGCGTCTCGTCGCGATGGCGGCGCGAGAAGGCGATGAGCTTGGCGGCCAACGGCCCGGTGGCGGTTAGCGGCGCATAGTCGGCCTTGGCGTAGAACAGGGCGTGGTCGCGCCGCTCGCGCAACAGGTCGGAGGCGAGCCTGAGCTTGATGCCGCCGCTCTGCCACGTGTCGAGGAGGTCGACGAGGCGTTCGCCGCCTTCCAGCATGGCGGAGCGCTCCGCGTAATCCACCGGCCGCCGGTTGTCCGGGTCGACCAGGGAGAAGTCCCACAGCGCCGTGCCCTGGTAGAAGTCGGGCACGCCGGGCACCGTGCACTTCAGCACCGTGCGGGTGAGCGAGATCAGCATGCCGCGCTTGGCGAGGTCCCGCATGATCGGGCGGATGCGGGCGACGAAAGAGGATCCGTCTGCCAGCAGCCGATCGAGCAGGTCGGTGGTCGCCTTCTCGTAGGACTCGTTGGGCGCGATCCACTTGCTGTGGCGCTTGGCTTCGCGGAGCGCCTTCGGCACGTAGGCGGCGAGCCGCTCGCGCAGCGCGGCGAGCACGGAGGGATCGTCCCGCTCCAGCAACTCCACCGGCCAGACGCCGAGGAGCGCCTGCAGGAACATGTACTGGTCGTTGGCATCCGGCGCGGCGACGCTCTTGACCTCGACGCGCCAGATCGCCAGCGCCTGCGCCCACAGGTCGGGCGCCTCCGACAGCGCGAGCAGCCTGGCTCGGGCGTCCTCGCCGCGCTTGGTGTCGTGCGTCGCGGTGGTGGTCAGCGCCTGCGGCCAGGCGCTCGCGCGCGCGCCGTTCTCGGCGTGGAAGTCCGCCACCGTGATGCCGAAACGGCTCGGCTCGCCGCCGACCTCGTTGAGCACCAGGAACCGCACGTAGCGATAGAACAGCGTATCCTCCAGGCTCTTCGCCATCACCGGCCCGGTCAGCTGCTGGAAGCGCCGGCGGAAGCGGTTGACGAGGCCGGTCGAGGCGCGTCCCGGCTGCCCCATCGGCACCGTGCCGAGCAGCACCGACCCGAGGAAGTCGTGGACGCTGCTGTCGGGCAGGGCGGTGATCGCCTTGGCGCGCGTCAGAACGTGGCCCAGCAGGATGCGGTCTTCGCTCTCCAGCGTGCGCGGCGTGATGTAGGTGCGGTAGACCGGGAAGGCGCAGATCAGGTCGCCGAGCGCGACGCGGATCGCGTTGACGTTGTAGTCGCGGGTCAGCCGGTTGGCGTCGGCGATGCGCTTCATGTCGGACACGAGGCTTTCCAGCTCCGACGAGAAGCTTTCCAGCAACACCTGCCGCTTGGCGGCGAGCAGGGCCTCCTCGTAACTCTGCGCGAAGCCGGTCGTCTCGTGGTACAGCCGGTCGAAGCGCTTCTCGTTGCTCGCGTCGACGAACACGCCGTCGAGGAAGTTCAGCATCTCGTAGCCGGTGGTGCCCGACAGGGGCCACGGACGCAGCGCCTCGCCCGGCTCCAGGATCTTCTCGGCGACGACGTAGAAGTTCGGCCCGATGGACCGCTGGAGGGCCGCCGCGTAGGCCTTGGGGTCGGCGAGGCCGTCGATGTGATCGATGCGCAACCCCTGCACCAGCCCGCGCCGCACGAGATCGAAGATCAGCCGGTGGGTGCGCTCGAAGACGGCCTCCTTTTCGATGCGGACGCCGGCGAGCCCGTCGATGTCGAAGAAGCGTCGGTAGTTCACGTCGGAGGCGGCGACGCGCCAGAACGACAGGCGGTAGGCCTGGCGCTCCAGCAGCCTGTGCAGCGTGCCGAAGGACTCCGGCAGGCCGGGCGTGCCGTTGAAGACGGAGACGGCGCCCTCGATGGCCTCCAGGACGCTGTCGCGGCGGGCGAGCACGGCGAGGCGGCGCTTCAGCCGCTCGCTCGGCGCAACGACATCGTGCCGGCGGTGCGGCGGCTCCTGCGCCAGGGCGCGCAGCTCCTCGCCGACGCGCAGCAGGCCGTCGATGCCGTCGCCGCCTTCCGACGCGTCCACCGCGACCGCACGGTCGAGGATGTCGGGGTAGGTCAGCGGGCAGATTGGGAAGCGATGCTCGTAATGGTTGACGCTGAAGCTGCCCTCCTCCCTGTCGAAGGACAGCTTGAGGTCGCCCTTCTCCAGCACTTCGCCGTATTGCGCGCCGAGGAAGGGCGCGACGAGCTTGCCGTGCGCGCCGAGGCGCTCCCAGTCGATGTCGAAGGTGTCGACGAGCGGTGACAGCTCGCCCCACTCGAGCACGGCCAGCCACCACGGGTTGTCGGCGCCGCCCACCCCCATGTGGTTGGGCACGATGTCGAGCAGCAGCCCCATGCCGGCCGCCTTGATCGCGGCGGCGAAGCGCTCGAAGCCCTCCAGCCCGCCCAGCTCCGGGTTGATCTGGGTCGGGTCGACGGTGTCGTAGCCGTGCGTCGAGCCCGGCCGCGCCTTGAGGATTGGCGAGGCGTAGACATGGCTGACGCCGAGCGCCTTGATGTAGGGCAGCGCGTCGGTCGCGTGGGCGAAGGTGAAATCCTTGTGAAATTGGAGCCGGTAGGTCGCGGACGGCGGCGGCCATGCTAGGCGCGGCGCGGGCATGACCAGCCCGCGCCCCTCGTCGAGCACGGCGGCGGATGCCCTGGCCAGCGGACCACCCGGCGCGAGAATACCGTCCACCGTCAAGGCCAGCTTGCGCCGCCAGTTGGGATGGCCGCCGTCCGGCCCCGGCAAGTTGGCCTGGTTGGTATCCTCCAGCACGTCTTCGAGCTGCAAGGCGATCAGCATCGCGTCGGTCTTGGCGACGTAGCGGAACGCTTCCTCGAACGGCGGGTCGGCCGGGACCGCCGCGCTCGGCGTCAGGCCGGCCGCGTGCAGCGCCCGCGCGAACTTGGCGAGGTCGCCGACGCGCTCGTCGCGCTCGGTGGCCGCCTGCTCGGGCGTGTAAACGTCGAAGGTCTGGCGCAGCGCGGTGTCGAGGCCCTTCCACCAGCCGGCAAAGGTCGGCAGGTCGTGGGTCGCGATCGCCGCCAGGGCCTTGCGCGGGTAGGCGCCCGGCGGCTTGAAGGCCCCACCGTCCTCGCGCTCGAAGGTCAGGATGCGGTAGCTGAGCAGGCCCGAGCGCATGATCGCGTCGGAAAAGCCCTGCGGCGCCGTCCCGAGGTCCTCGGCGATGACGAGCGCGCGGGCGCGGTGGCTCTCGATGCGCAGCACCGCCAGCATCGCCTCGAAGGGATAGTTGATGTAGACGCCCTCGGTCGCCGACATGCCGTCGGGCACGACGTAGAGCCTCTGCAGCTGGAAGGCGTGGTCGATCCGGATCGCGCCGGCGTGCCGCATGTTGGCGGTGACGAGGGTGCGGAAGGCCTGCAGCCCCTGCTCCTCCAGCGTGCGCGGGTTGAACGGCGGCAGGCCCCAGTTCTGCCCGCCCGGTCCCAGCAGGTCCGGGGGGGCACCGACGGCGGCGCCGGGCACGAACCAGTCCGGACGCGCCCACAACTCGGCCCCGCCCGAATCACAGCCGACCGCGAGGTCGCGGTAGAGGCCGATCGTCATGCCGCCTTCGAGCGCGCGGGCCTGAGCGGCGGCGAGCTGCTCGTCGGCGACCCATTGCAACCAGGCGTAGAATGCGATCTTCTGCGGGTTAGCCTCGCGGAACTGGCGCACCGCGTCGCTGCGCGCGTCGCGGTAGGGGGTCGGCCATTCCCCGACCCAATGCCTGCCCTCGCCCGCGAAGTGCTCGGAGAGCGCCTCGAACGTCGCGTGGAGTTCGAGCGGCTCGCCGGCCTCCGCGCGATAGGCGGCGAAGCGCGGGTCGGCGCTGTTGGCGACGCGCGCCCAGTACTTGCCGAGCACGGTCCGCTTGATCGCCCAGGAGGCGGCATGGTCGACGAGGCCGGCGGCGCGCAGGCGGTCGAGTTCGGTGGCCACGTCCGCCTCGGCCAGGGTGCGGGCGGCGGTGCTCGCGGCGAAGTCGGGCAGTTGCGCGGGATCGATGAAGATCGGGTCGATGAACAGGCGGGACGAGGGCGAGTAGGGCGCGAACTTGCTCCGGTCGGACGGGAACAGCGCGTGCAGCGGCGAGAGACCGAGGAAGGCGGCGCCGAAGCGGCCGGCGCCCTCGCCGAGCTCGGCCACGTCGGAAAAGTCGCCGATGCCGAAATTGCCTGTCGAGCGCAGGCCGTAGACCTGGGCGGTAATCCCGTAGCCGCGCCCGTCGCGGGCGAGCGCGTCGGGAAGGAAGCAGCTTTCGGGGGCGGCGATCAGCATCGCGGTGGCGGTAGCACCGGCCGCCTCGATGCGCAGCGCGTGATAACCCACCGGCAGCGCGCCGACCGAGACGGTGGCGGTGCCGCCAATGGTGCGGATCGGGGACTGCCCGTCCCGCTCCGTGCCGTCCTCCAGGGTGATGCGCCACGCGACCTCGCCGTGCGTCGGGCCGTCATGCGCTGGACCTTGGAGCGGGATGATCGCCTCCTCGTCGGCGGCGACCGCCATCGTCGGGCGCAGCAGGGGCCTCGACCGCTCGAGCCGCGCCAGCGTCTCGTTCCGCGCCGTCTCGCCGTCGACGGCGTAGCCGAGGCTTCGCAGCACGGCGGCGATGGCATGGTCCGGCGAGTCGACCTGGGTACCGTGGGCGCTCTGGAAGCCGCGTTCGAGACCGGCGAGGGCCGCGATCCGGTGGAGGGCGTCGTCGCTCATGCCGCTTCGCTTCTCAACATCGCGCCCGTCCAGCCCTTCAGGGTAACGGCCGATCCGGTTTCGGTCCCGTCGCTCCGCCAGATCACCGCCGCGTCGTCGGGGACGGGGTGCTGCATCGGGGCGTCGGCGAAATTGGCGAGGAACGTCAGGGTTCCGTCCTCGAAGCGCCATTCGACGAGGAGGCCGCCGGTGCCCAGCCGCTCGTAGCGCGCGTCGATGAACCCGCTCGCCGTCAGCGGCACGATCTGCGTCGCGCGCAAGGCGAGGAGCGCCTTGGTTTCCGCCATGATGGAGGCATGGGGCTCGCGGCCGATCTCCGACCAGTCGAGCTTTGAGCGCTGGAACGTTTCGATCGCCGTCGGGTCCGGCACGGTGCTCTTGCCATCTTCACCCTTGAAGGACGAGAACTTCTCGAACTCTTTCGCTCGCCCGACGCGGATCGCCTCCTCGAGGGCGGGATCCGTTTCGAAGTTCACGAAGAACTGGAACGGCGTGGTCGCGCCCCATTCATCGCCCATGAAGATCATCGGGATCTGCGGCGACAGCAGCAGGCCCGCCCGGGCGAGCGCCAAGTGGCGGGGGTCGCTGAGGCTCGTCAGCCGCTCACCCTGAGCGCGGTTGCCGATCTGGTCGTGGTTCTGGAGGAAGGCGACGAAGGCTTGCGGCGGCAGCCCTTCGGTCTTCTCGCCACGGTTGTGTTTAAGGTTCTCCGAGAACTCGCCCTGATAGGCGAAACCCTCCGCCATGCAACGGCCGAGGCGGGCGACCGTGTCGCCGCCGAAGTCGCCGTAATAACCCTCGTGCTCGCCGGTCAGCAGGACGTGCCAGCAATGGTGGATATCGTCGTCCCACTGGGCATCGTAGCTCGGCGCGCGGCCGTCGCCATCGCGGGTCAGGCGGTGCGCCTCGTTCTTCTCGTTTTCCAGCACGAGGTGGACGTGCCGATCGGGAAACCGGTCGCGGATGCGCTCGGCCAACTCATCGAGGAAGTGCTTGTCGCCGTCGTCCATGATGGCGTGAACGGCATCGAAGCGCAGGCCGTCGATGTGGAACTCCTCCAGCCAATATAGCGCGTTCTGGATGAAGAACTCGCGGACGACCTCGCTCGCCTCACCCTTGCCGTCGAAGTTGATGCCGGCGCCCCAGGGCGTCTGGTGCCGCTCGGTGAAGAAGGTGCCGGCATAGCCGTGCAGGAAGTTCCCGGAGGGGCCGAAATGATTGTAGACCACGTCGAGGAAGACCATGAGGCGGCGCTCGTGCGCCGCGTCGACGAGGCGCTTGAGGTCCTCCGGCCGCCCGTAGGCGTTGTTGGGGGCGTAGGGCAGCACGCCGTCGTAGCCCCAATTGCGGCCGCCGCTGGTTTCGGCGAGCGGCATCAGCTCGATCGCGGTCAAGCCGCCATCGCGCAAGGCGTCGAGCTTCTCCACCAATCCGGCGTAAGTGCCGGCCGGCGTCGCCGTCCCGACATGGGTCTCGTAGAGCACCACCTCGTTCCAGGAACGTCCGCTCCAGGCGCCGTCGCGCCACTCGTAGGCGCAGGGGTCCGCGACCGTGGAGCGCCGGTCGTCGTCGGCGTCCTGGAACCGCGAGGCGGGGTCCGGCACGAGGTCGGCGCCGCCGTCGATCGCGTAGCCGTAGCGCTCGCCGGGCTTGGCGGCGGGATCGACGAGCTTGTACCAGCCCTGGCCGATCGACGGCATCGCGGTCCGGCGCTCGCCGCAGACGAGTTCGACGCGTTTGGCCGACGGGGCCCAGAGCGCGAAGCGCACACCGTCGTTCGTGATCTCGGCCCCGAAAGGCATGGAGTGCCTGCTCTGCATCCGTCCGGTTCTTCTATGGTGTGTGTTGCAAAAGGACGAAGGAACGCGACGGGAGCGGAAAGGCTTCGCCGGCGCCGACGCATTTCGCGCCTGTATCGCACAAACCGTCGGGCTTGGTAGACTCGAAAACCGGACGGAAGGCCGTGCAGGGGAAGCCTTTGGGAAGTTTGAAGGACAGATCCTCGGCGGACGCGTTGAACAGCAACAGGATGCGCTCCGAGGCCTCGCCGTCGTTGCCGATCTGCATGCCGAGGGCGCGGCGCTCGACGTGGCCCCAATCGTCACCCTCCATCTCCTGGCCCTCCGCGGTGAGCCAGTAGACATCCTTGAGGCCAGTCGTCGCCAGGGCGTCGCCGGTGAAGAACTCGAGCCGGCGGAACACGGCGTGGCGCTTGCGGAGCGCTATCAGGTTGGCGACGTAGTCGACGAGGTGGGGGTCGAGCGTGTCGTGCCAGTCGAGCCAGCTCGTCCGGTTGTCCTGGCAGTAGGCGTTGTTGTTGCCGTCCTGACTGTGGGAGAACTCGTCGCCCATCAGCAGCATCGGTGTGCCAGTCGCGAGGATCGCGGTCGCCAGCAGGTTGCGCTTCTGCCGGTTGCGCGCGGCGAGGATCGCCTTGTCGCGCGTCGGCCCCTCGACGCCATGATTGGCGGAATAATTGGGCTCGTGCCCGTCCTTGTTGTTCTCGCCGTTGGGCAGGTTGTGGCGGTTATTGTAGCTGACGATGTCCTGCAACGTGAAGCCGTCGTGCGAGGCGACGTATTGCACGGAGGCCCACGGCTTGCGGCCGGAATGGTTGAACACGTCGCTCGACCCTGACAGGCGGTTCGCCATGCCCGGGATCTGGCCGGGGTCGCCGCGCCAGAACGAGCGGACGGTGTCGCGGAAACGGTCGTTCCAGTCGCCCCAGCCGGTCGGGAAGGCGCCGACCCGGTAGCCCCCGTTGCCGAGGTCCCAGGCTTCCGCGATCAGCTTGACCCGCGACAGGACGGGATCCTGCCCGATCGCGTGCAGGAAGCCGGCCCGGTCCGACACCTCGAAGGGCGTGCGGGTGAGGGCCGGCGCCAGATCGAAGCGGAACCCGTCGACGTGGTAGGACTCGACCCAGTGGCGCAGGCTGTCGAGCACCATCTGCAGCACGCGCGGGTGCGACAGATCGAGGGTGTTGCCACAGCCGGTGCAGTCCCAGTACGAGCGCGGGTCGTCCGGCACCAGCTTGTAGTACGACTTGTTGTCGATGCCGCGGAACGACAGCGTCGGCCCGGTCTGGTTGCCCTCGCAAGTATGATTGTAGACGACGTCGAGGATCACCTCGATGCCGGCGGCGTGCAGTGTCTTGACCGCCGCGCGCAGGCCGTAGGCGCCGTCCTCGCCGAAGTAGCGGGGTTCGGGTGAGAAGTAGTTGAGCGTCGAGTAGCCCCAATAGTTGCGCAGGCCCTTCTCGACGAGGAAGCGGTCGTCGGCGAAGGCCTGGATCGGCAGCAGTTCAACGGCGGTGATGCCGATCTTGACGAGGTGGTCGACGACCGCCGGGTGGCCGAGCGCGGTATAGGTGCCGCGCACTTCGCCCGGCATGCCAGGGTGCAGCTCGCTCAATCCCTTGAGGTGGGCCTCGTAGATGATCGTGTCGCGCCAGGGTACGTTGGGACGGCGGTCGTCGCCCCAGGTCCGCGCCGGGTCCTCGACCACCCCCTTCGGCATCATCGGTGCGCTGTCGCGGCGGTCCAGCGCCGTGTCGGCGCGGTTGCCGCCGGACCGAAACCCGTTCAGCGCGTCATGCCAGCGAACGTGCCCGGCGAGCTGGCGGGCATAGGGGTCGAGCAATAGCTTGTGGGGGTTGAAACGGTGGCCGGAGCCGGGTTCGTAGGGCCCGTGGACGCGGTAGCCGTAGGTCTGCCCGGGCCGCACGCCGGTGACGTAGCCGTGCCAAACCTGGTTGGTGCAGCACGGTAAGCTCAGGCGCTGCGTCTCGACGCGGCCGCGCTCGTCGAACAGGCACAGGTCGACGCGGGTCGCGTGAGCCGAGAACAGGGCGAAGTTCACGCCGCAACCATCCCAGGTCGCGCCGAGCGGCGCGGCTTGGCCCTCGCTCAAGGACAAGGGCAAACCGTCAGCGTCCGATCGTCGAGGTCCAGGCGGAAGCCGTCGTCGAACGCCACGCATCGTCCTTAAGTCCCGACTTGGGGTCGCCCGCCGTCACCTTGTCGTGCGCGTCGCCGTTGAGTTCGGCGAGGAAGGTCAGGCACCAGTGCTCGACATCGTTCGCCTCGATGGTCCCCATCATCGCTTCCCAACGTTCGCGGCGCTCGCGCAGCGGCATCTCGAAGGCGCGCTGGATGGCGGAGGCCGTTTCCTCGAGGTTGTAAGGGTTGACGATCAACGCTTGCTCCAGTTCGTGCACCGCGCCAGCGAAGCGCGACAGGACCAGCACGCCGGGGTCGTCCGGGTTCTGCGCCGCGATATATTCCTTGGCGACGAGGTTCATGCCGTCGCGCAACGGCGTGACCAACCCGACCTTGGCGATCCGGTACAGCCCGGCGAGCGCCGTGCGGCTCATCGCCTTGTTGATGTATCGGATCGGTGTCCAATCGACATCGCCCAGTCGTCCGTTGACGTAGCCGACGTGCTCGGCCACCTCGCGCTGCATCTCGGCGTATTCCGGCACCTCGGAGCGCGATTTCGGCGTGATCTGCAGCATTGTCACGCGGGCCTTCATCGCCGCGTTGGACTTCTCGATGAACGTTGCGAAGGAGTCGATCCGCTCCCGTATACCCTTCGAGTAGTCGAGGCGGTCCACCCCGATCACCAGGGGATGGCCCTCGAGGCTTTGCAGCGTGCGCTTGACGATCACGTTCTTCTCGGCAACGCGGGCCTCCTGCGCGAACGTCGCCGTCTCGATGCTGATCGGGAACGCCGTCGCGCGGAACTTGCGGCCGTAGGCGTTGAGCCAGTCGCCGGCGCTCGCCGTGCCGACCCTCGCGCGCGTCACGCAGGCCCTGAAGTTCTCGGCGTCAACCGGTGTCTGGAAGCCGATCAGGTCGTAAGCGGCAAAGGACTTGAGGATGCGGTCGTAGGCGGGAATGGCGGCCGCGATGTCGGAGGGCGGCCAAGGGATGTGGTAGAAGAAGCCGATCTTGTTGGTGAAGCCAAGTTCACGCAGGAAGGATGCCATCGGGATGAAGTGGTAGTCCTGCACCCAGATGACATCGTCGGGCTTAAGCAAGCGGGCCAGCCGCCGCGCGAATTGCTCGTTGACGCGGAAATAAGCGTTGACGTCGCGGCGGGACAGATCGGCAAGGTCGAGGCGGTAGTGGCAGACCGGCCAGAGCACGCGGTTGGCGAAACCATGGTAATATTCGTCGATGTCGCGGCGGCTGAGGTCGGCCACCGCGTAATCGATGTTGCCGACCGTTTGCTCGTGCAGGGCTGGCTCCGCCTCCGCCGATACTTTACCAGACCAGCCAAACCATAGGCCGCCGCGACTTTCGAGGGCGCCGCTGAGCGCCACCGCCAACCCGCCGGGGGGTGGCGAACCGGCGGCGGTGGGAACGGGCACGCGGTTGGACACGACAACGAGGCGGCCGGGTCGGGCGGGGCTGTCGCCGGCGACACTGGTCATCATCCCAAGATCTACCATCGTACTCGTGCCATTGTGTCGGTGTCGCGAGAATCACCCGTGATATGTTCAGCAACGCGTCACCGTCACCGTTCGTTGCACTGCGGGACCGCCCGGCCTCGACACAATTCCATCACATCGATGATCGGTGGCGCGTCCGAGTGGTTCATGCCTTCGCAGGCGCGACGGCTTCGTAGACGACGAAGCTTCCGACGAGCGCGATGGCGCAGCCGATCGCCGTGTCAGAGAGACGTGCCAGGAACAGCGGCGGGATCAGGGAGCTGGGCGGCAACGAGGCGTCGAGCAGGATCAGGACCCAGGCCGACAAGATCGCGACGCCGACGGCGTAGTTGCGGTCGAACCCGAGCGGCCAGACGAAGGGCAGGATCACGATCAGGCCGAGCATGCCCTGTGTCCGGTGGGCCGACGGCAGGAGCTTCACCAGGACGAAGGCCAGGATCACGCCGAGCAGCGTTCCCAGGAAACGCTGCAGCACGCGGACCGTGTTGGCGCGCCGGTCCGGCTGCATCACGAACAGGGTCGTCACCGTCACCCAGTAGGGCCGCGTCTGCTCCCAGCGCAGCCCCATGGCGAGGCCGCACACCGCCGCGATGCCGTAGATGAGACTGAAGCGCGGGCCGGGATAGCGGACGACGCCGCGATACTTCTCGACCAACCGCCCGCGTCGGCCGTGACGGACGTAATGGTCGAGCGCGACGGTGGCCAGTCCCAGCAACGTTCCCCAGCCGACCACCCAGAGCGTGCCGACCTGCGCGACCGGCACGAACGCCGCCACGATGAAACACACCAGCGCGAAGCGCGGGACGGACTCGACGCCGGGCAGCGACCCGTGCACCAGACCGGCCCCCACGGCAAAGGCGAGGGTGGCCGCCATGATCATGATGTCGTTGCCGGCCAGGATCGTGCCGATCAGCCCGGCCAGCGTCGAGAGCAGCGCCTCGGTGAGTTGCACCAGGAGCCGCGTGCGCAGGTCGCTGGCCTTGTCGGCGAAGCAAAGCAGGTTCACGAAGACGGCGCAAAGGGACGCCGCCTCCAGATCGCCGAAGGCGAGCAGCCCGACGAACCCGACACCGACCGCCCCACCGCTCCGCAGCATGGCCGCGCGCGGGATCGGGCCGGAATTGAGCTTGCCGATCGCTCTCGCGACGTTCCCGGCGCGTCCGAGCCAGCCATCATCCTGAGTCATTACGGCCGCCGTCTGACCACGTCCGCGCCGTCCTGACCAGCCCGGTCCGTCGACGACGCATCGACCGGGGCGGCTTTGTAACGCTTTGTAATGCGAATTGAATTCGCACTTATCGCCTTGTTTTCGCTCACCTATGCTGCTCTGCAACGGCTCCGCCGACGCCCTCGCGGCGGACCGTGTCTTTCGTGCTCTTGCCGCCCCTTAACGGGGTGGTATGCCTCGCTCCACGTGAATATGCCGCCACGATCGCCCATGGACCGCACCTTGGGCCGTCGAGGCCTTGACACCGAGATTGCGACACAGCGTGCAGAAACAGAAGAGCCTTGCCGACTACGCCGAGAAACGTCTCCGCCTCGCGGGTGGCAGCTACCTCGTCAAGCACAACCCCTTCTTCGTCCCCGTCGACAAGGCCCGCAGCGACGCGGCGGCCAGGGGCGAGCGCTTCGTGTCCTTCGCCAACTACGATTACCTGGGGCTGAGCAACCATCCGGCGGTGAAGTCGGCGGCCGCCGACGCCCTCGACATGACCGGCATCGGCGCGCTGGCCTCGCGGCTGGTCGGCGGCGAGCGGGAAAGCCATAAGGTCCTCGAGCAGGCGCTCGCCGCCTTCATCGGCGTCGAGGAGGTCATGACGCTGGTGTCGGGATACCTGACCAACGTCACCGTGATCTCCCACATCATGGGTTCGCGCGACGTCATCTTCCTGGACGATCTGTCCCACAACAGCATCATATCCGGCTGCAAGGCCTCGCCCGCCGAGGTCGTCTTCTTCCGCCACAACGACTTCGCGCACCTTGACGCCCTGCTCGCCGAGCACCGCCCCAACTACAAGACGGCGTTGATCGTGTCCGAGAGCCTATTCTCGATGGACGGCGACATCGTCGACTTGCCGCGCCTCGTCGCCCTCAAGAAGAAGCATTCCACTTGGCTGCTGCTTGACGAGGCCCATTCGATCGGCGTGCTCGGCCAAGATGGCCGTGGCCTGTGCGAGCACACCGGCGTCGACCCCAATGAGATCGACATCATCGTCGGCACCCTGTCGAAGAGCTTCGCCTCCTGCGGCGGCTTCGTTTGCGCGAAGTCCGCGGTCATCAAGTGGTTCCGCCATACCTTGCCCGGCTTCGTTTATTCGGTCGGCCTGTCGCCGGTCATCAGCGCCGCCGCGCTCGCCGCGCTGGAGCTGACGCAGAGCGAGGGTTGGCGCATCGAGCGCCTGCGCCACAACAGCGAGCTGTTCGTGGCGATGGCGCACGAGGCCGGCCTCGACACCGGCCCGGCGATCGGTCGCGGCGTGGTGCCGATCCTGTTCAAGGACAGCTACGCGACGCTGGAAGCTTCGCAGGTGTTGCTCGTCAACGGGTTCTACGTGCCCCCGATCATCCAGGTCGGCGTTCCGCGGGATCAGCCGCGCCTGCGCTTCTTCCTGTCGGCGATGCACACGGAGGCCGACATCCGGGGCGTGATCGACGTGCTCGCCGGCCTGCGCGCCAGGGACGGCGCCGCCGCCGAGACGGTGGCCGCCATCGCTGGGTCAGCGCTGCGCGATGCGGTCCTGCCGAAGGATTTGACAGCGGACGGGCTGATGGGCGACGCGCTGATGGGGGAGGCCTTCATCCACGAGACGATGAGCACGGCCTCCTGAAAGGAATGGCCGTGGACGTCGAGATCGTACCCGTCAAGGGCATCGGCAAGTTCCTCGCCTTCTGCCGTCTGCCGCGCCAGATCTACAAAGGAATGAAGGGGTTCTCGCCCCCCCTCGATCTGGAGCGCTGGACCATCTTCGCCGGCAAGCTCAACCCACATTACAAGCTCGTCGAGTCGCAGGCATGGCTGGCGCGGCGCGACGGCCGGTACGTCGGCCGCATCGCCGCGCAGCTTTACAAGGACGGCATCAAGCCGGTCGGCACCTCACCAGCACAGTTCGGCGCGCTCGACGCCATCGACGACGAGGCGGTGGTCGCCGCGCTGATGCGGACGGCGGAGACTTGGCTGGCGCAGCGCGACCAGACGACGGTTGTCGGTCCGTTCTCGCCCTCGGTGAACGCCGAGGCCGGCATGCTGGTCGAAGGCTTCGAGGCGATGCCGATGATCTTCATGCCCTGGACCCCGGCCTACCTGCCGGAGCGGCTCGCCGATTGCGGGTACACCAAGGCGCGCGACCTTATCTCGTACCGCTACGCCGTGCGCGCCTCCGACCTCGAGGGCAAGGGTTCCATCATGGCCCGGCTCGAATGGAAGGAGCGCCTCAAGATCCGGACGATCGACCTCAAGAACCTCAAGGACGAGGCCAAGATCATCGTCGACGTCTTCAACGACGCTTGGAGCAGCAATTGGGGGTTCGTGCCCTTCACGCTCGACGAGTTCATGTCCGTCGGCGACGGCCTGAAGCACGTGATGCCGGAGGATTGCGGCTTCATGGTCGAACTCGACGGCGAGGTTCAGGCGTTCGGCATCGTGCTGCCGAACCTCCACGAGATCCTCGCCGACCGCGACGGGCGGCTGTTCCCTATGGGCCTGCCGAAGATCGTGTCGCGTATCCGCAACCACGACTACAAGTCCGGCCGGCTTCTGCTGTTCGGCGTCCGCAAGGCGCTGCAGCGCAAGGCGGTCGGCGGCGTGGTCACCCTCGCCTTCATCGAGGAGCTGCGCCGGCGCGGCCGCAACCATTCGATCGAGCACATCGAATTCGGCTGGGTGCTGGAGGACAATGCCGGCATGCGCCGCCCCATCGAACTGTCGGGTGCCCAGATCGACAAGGTCCACCGCGTCTACGAGAAGCACCTCGACGCCTGAGTCTCGCGGCGGCCGCCTTCCCGGCGACCGCGACGCCCCCGAGACCTTATCCCCAGGAAGCTCCTTCCATGAGCCATGTTCTTGATCTTGGCCGCACGACCCGCGCGAAAGCGGCGTTCCGCCGCTCGTTCTTCCCGGCGGAGCTGAAGCGGCCGCACCCGATCCGCCGCATGGCGATCCTCAAGGCCCACCCGGAGGTGCGCGGGTTGATGGGCCAGGACCGCTGGACCGCCGCGATCTGCGTCGGCCTCGTGGCCCTCCAGGTCGCGATGGCCGCCGCGACCGGTCACCTCGGCATCGGCCGCTGGTGGGTGGCGCTGATCGCCGGCTGGTGCGTCGGCGCCTTCGCCAACCACGCGATGTTCGTCATCATCCACGACGGCACGCACAATCTCGTCTTCAAGAGCGTGGTGCTGAACAAGCTCACCGTAATCATGGCGGACCTCGTCAACACGGTGCCGACCGGCATGGGCTTCCGCTGCTACCACGTGAAGCACCACTCGCACCTCGGCGACTACGACTTCGACGCCGACCTACCGAGCCGCTGGGAAGCCGACCTCGTCGGCAACCGCTGGTACATGAAGGCGGGGTGGCTGTTCTTCTTCGCCCTGTTCCAGCTGACCCGGCTGGAGCGGCTGAAGGGTACGGTGCCGATGCGCAACAGATGGACGCTCTACAACGCGCTCGCCGTAGCCGCTTTCGATGCGGCGATCCTGTGGGTCTGCGGCCTCAACGGCCTGCTATACCTGTTCGCCTCGTTCTGGTTCTCCGTCGGGTTGCACCCGCTCGGCGCCCGCTGGATCCAGGAGCACTTCACGCTCGATCCCGACCAGGAAACCTTCGACTACTACGGTCCGATGAACCTCGTGGCGATGAACATCGGCTACCACAACGAGCACCACGACTTCCCCGACATCCCGTGGCGCCGGCTACCCGCGCTGCGTCGCGCCGCGCCGGAGTTCTACGACACCTTGAAGTCGCATCCCTCGTGGGTCGCCCTGTTCGTCGCCTTCATCTTCGACCGGCGCTACACGCTGTACTCCCGCGTCGACCGCAGCCCGTCCACGATCGGCACGCTCGGCCGGGTTTGAGAAGGCCGAACCGGGCTAGTCATCTCGACCCGAAGGCGAGCAGGGCCAGCGTCAGCACGGCGCCGGTCGCGACGATCGCCGCGCGCAGGAGCGGGGCCGACACCCGCCTCACCGCCTCGACCCCGGCCAGTCCGCCGGATAGGGCCGCGACCGCCAGGGCGATCGTGGCCGGCCACCGGATCAGGCCGGCCGTGGCGAAGACGAGGGCGGCGGCGGTGGCCATCAGCGTTGTCAGGACGATCTTGAGAGTGGTCATCGCCCGGATATCGCGGACGCCGACGAGCGTGAGCGCCGCGAGCGTCAGCAGGCCCGCCCCGCCACCGAAATATCCGGCGTAGATCGCCACGGCCGCCTGCAGGGCGCCGCCGCCGCGCGGTCCCATCCCGAGGCGCCGGACGCGCGCGACGATCGAGGCTTGGCTGGTCGAGGCTCCACCGGCCACAACGCCGATCGCGAACAAGATCAGCCACGGTTCGACCGCGCTGAGGGAGCCCGGCGGCTCCAGCAGCAGCATCACGGCACCGGCGAAACCACCGGCGACGCTGACGGTCGCGAGCACCGGCAGCCCGGTGCCCGCCCCCACCCGCTGATCCGGTGCGCCGTCGCGTTCTGCGACGGGCCCGGACCGCGCGAGGGCGCCACGGAGCAGGAGGGCGGTGACCACCTGCGCCGGCAACAGGGCCACCGTGCCAGAAGCGCTCGCCCCGAGGGCGCTCAGCCCCGCCGCGCCCAACGCCGCGCGGACGAGGATCGAGCCGCCGCCGGCGAGGACGTCGATGAAGCCGGCGGCGAACCCGGCGAGGACGATCGGGACGATGCTCACGCGCGGAGGCTCCCGGCTAAGGCGACGGCCCGACGATCGGGTCCCGCCCCATCGCCGGTTCGCGACGAGGGCGCGTCGTCCCGGATGGCGCGGCCCGCGGATGCGATGAACGGCGGCGAAGCCCGGAGGTGCAAGGATGTCGGATCGATGGCGGTTCCTCGCACGACCGTAGTGACCGCTCGCGGACCGGCCGCGGAGCGTACCGCGAGTGGGCCAGGACTCAGGCGGTTGACGGGTTGCGCCGGTCTCCTCAATACAGGAGGCGGCTCAGTACCCCGCCCGTGACCATGGCGACGAGGATCACCACGAGGGTCACGAGGTAGAACCGCTTGCTGTCCTGTCCAGGCGGCGGTCTGCGGATCTTGTAGGGTTTGCTCATGCGTCCAAGAGCGCCATCCGGCGCCGCGATGCAACGTCGGTCGTTCGCGCCCAACGTGTGTCACGGCGTCTCGCGGAAGGACGGAGCGGCGTCGACCGTCTCAAAGACCTTTCCAGATGCGGATGATCGCGCCAAGCGTGAGCAGCACGGCGATGATGATCTGCGCCCGGGCCAGCACGCCGTGCCACGCCCGCACGTGCCACGGCGTCTTGCGTTTGGCGCGTTCGGTGTCGATCCCATCGTCCATCGAAGTGTCCCACGGCAACCTGCGGCACCAGTCCGAGAAACGCGCGGTGGTTCCGGGGCTGATGATCGGCTCCAAGGCACCGGCCCCGAACCGCCGCCGCATCGTCGGCCGGCGATCGAGTCCAGGTTCTCGGCAGGTCGGGGATATCCTACGTTCGATTGAGCCTTTTCAATCGCCAAGCGATAATTTTCAGATGCCTGCAACCTCCGGATGCTAGGAATATCCGGAAAAGAAGGAATAGTTGATATTCTCACGGGTCGGGCAGCATCGTTGTGCCGCGTCCTTCGCTCTGTCTATGTCTCGCGGTCGCCGCTTGCGCCGCCTGCCTGCCGCGAACCGTCGTGGCGGGCGCCTTCCTGCTGCCGGAAGGGCAGGGGCAGTTCATCGCCGGAGTCGGCTACACCGAAGGGTCGCGCCGCTTTGACCCGTCCGGCCACGTCGTCGCCGCGCCGGCCGTCGGCAAGGCGGAGGCGAGCGGCTACCTCGAATACGGGCTGACCTCGTGGTTGAGCCTCGTCGCGGCGCCGACGCTCGCGCACGAGACCGGCGTGGCCGCCAACACCGTCACCGGCTCGGACAGCAGCGCGTTCGGCGCCAGGCTCCAGCTGCTCGGCGGCGCGGGCGGCGTGCTCGCGGTGCAGGCGCTGGTCCAGCCGCCGCTCGGCGCCGGCGGCGCGGCGGCACAGGTCGCGGCCGGCGGGGCGCGCAGCCTCGCGGTCGACCTCCGCGTGCTGGGCGGGCGATCCTTCACCCTGTTCGGCTGGGCCGCCTTCGCCGACGTCGAGCCGGGCGTCAGGCTGTATGCCGATCCCCTGCCGGATGAGGCGCGGCTCGACCTCGCCTTCGGCCTGCGCCCGGTCGCGAGACTGCTGGTCCTCCTGCAGGATTTCAACAGCTTGGCACCGCGCGCCGGCCCGTTCATTCCCTCAACCTCGTACTCCAAGGGTCAGGCGAGCCTCGTCTACGATTTCAGCGCCCGGTGGTCGGGGCAAGTCGGCGTGATCCGGACGATCGCCGGCCGCAACGCGCTGCGCGAGACGGGGCCGCTGTTCGCGGTGTGGTACCGCTTCTAGCGATCGCGTCGTGGACGCGGTCCGACGCCGGGATCCCCTTCTCACCACGTCAGCGTGTCCGGACCCGCCGCGCACGTGCCGGTCCGATGCCAGAGAGCCGTGGTCCGACCGCCGCACCGGCCCGGTCCGAATTTTCTGGGCACATACATTCCAGGCTTTGGTGACCTATTCCTTTTTCGGCCTTGATCCTTTCTGATCCGATGTTCTCGCAGGAAGGCTGGTTGATGGATGGCGAGGAACACGTCGGTCGGCTTGCGCTGTCCAACAGCCATGTCGAGCGCGTTGACGATCAGCTCGGTGCGCAGGTGGTTCTGCATGGACCAGCCGACCACCTTGCAGCTGAACACGTCGCGCACGACGGCGAGATACAGAAAGCCGCTCATCGTGGGCACGTAGGTGATGTCGGCGACCCAGAGCCGGTTGGGCGCGTCGGCCTTGAAGCTGCGGTCCACAAGGTCAAGTGCCGGGCGACCCTTCGCATCGCGCCGCGTCGTGGTCGGGCCGCCCTTGCGGTGGCAGGCGCCGACAAGGCCGGCCGCCCGCATTAGCCGGGCAATGCCCTCATGGTGACCTTCTCGTGACCGGCGTCACGAAGCGGCACGTGCGGGAGTTCCGCGACACACTGAAAGAGCGCGCGCGCGACATGCCGAACGAGATTGCCGCGCTGCCGCTGCGTGATCAGGTGGCCTGGACCAAGCGGCAGGCGGGGCGACGCCTGATCGCGCCGGGGACGGTGAACGCGAGGGCATTGGGTCAATCTCGGCCTTGATGACGGTCGCGTCGAACGACGACCACGTCACCGTGAACCCGTGCTCGGGGCTGCTCAACGCGGAGCCGACGGAGCGACTGCCCTTCAGCGTCGAGGAGCTGAACCTCATCTTCTCGCTGCCAATCTACTGCGCCGGCGAGCGGCTGCTTGCCTGCGGTGGCGAAGCCGCGTTCTGGCTGCCGCTCATCGGGCTCTTCGCCGGGGCGAGGCTGGAGGAGATCGGGCAACTGCTCGTGACCGACATCCGCTGGGAAGAAGGTACCGACTACTTCGACATCACCGATATCGACGAGGAAGCCGAGCGCCTAGGTCGGGGCAACGCTGAGAAGAAGGCGAAGACTGCCGCCTCGCGTCGTAGGATTCCTGTCCATCCCGTTCTGGTCGAACTCGGCTTCTTAGACTATGCCGTCCGACGCAAGCGCGACGGCGGCCGATACCAGTTCCTGCACCTGCGGGAGTATCAGGAGCGCCGCACGAAAAACTGGGGCCGCTGATGGTCGAGGCACACCGATGCGCTTGTCACAAAGAGCGAGCGTAAGGTGTTTCATTCTTTCCGGCATACGGCGATGTCCCGGACCACTCAACCTTCTCGAAGAACCGCTATGGTCGCTTTCGCGACAGCAATCTCCTGCGTCGCCGGTTCGAGACGAGTCCCGCTCAGCGCACCCTGGTCTCAGCACCGTGTCTGACAAAATTTATTTGAATCTGATGCCGACGAGGTCGAAAGCGTGTTCCGCTTACTCGCGTCCGGCACAGATGGTCAGCGCAACACCTTGGGGCTTGGGTCACCTTCTTTGACTTGGTTCTTCGCCGAGTCAAGTGGCTGGCCGCGCTGATCTGCCTTTGGTCGAGTTCTGCATCCGCGAAGATGAACGATATATCTTCGATGGCTCCTATACGATCCTGGGAGTCCCGTTGCAGCCCGAGCCGTGATGCCGATGCATCTCGTTTTCAGTGTCACCACAAGCAGGTCCGGACAGCGTGCGTCGATGAACCGAACCGGGAGGGCGAATGTCGGAGGCGATTGAGATCGCCCATGGGTCCTTCGGACGTGTCGCGCTGCTCGACATGGACCGTGGCCTCGTGCGCCACGCGCATCCTCACTGTCACGTGCTCATCAAGGTCGAAGGAGACGACACGCACTTCCTGGTCGGCGAACGACTCGTGTCGTTGACCGATGATCGAGCCGTGCTGGTCAACGCCTGGGAAAGCCACGCCTATGTCCATGATCCGCAGCGTGGCAAAGCCATCATCTTGGCCCTCTACATCGAACCAGCTTGGCTCGGCGCCTTCCGCCGCAACTGGATGGCTAGCGGCGCGCCCGGTTTCTTTCCAGACCCTATTGGTGCCGTGACGCCCATCATTCGAACCTGTGCCCAGGACCTCGCCGCGGAAATGATCCATTCCCCAGGCTCATCGCGGATCCAGGATGAGATGCTGTCGGGCTTGATGGTAGCGGCGCTCGAACGTTTCACGGCGTGGCGCGAGGTCGGGACATCGCTGCGTGAGCTCGCGCGGCGCGGCTGCACCGACTATCGCGTTCGCCGGGCTGTCGCGCGGATGCGAGCCTCGCCGGGCCTGGCTGGCGGTGTCGACGCCCTGGCGCGCGACGCCGGCCTTTCGCGGGCGCAATTTTATCGCCTGTTCGCGCAAGCAAGCGGCGCCTCGCCGCACGTCTTCTTCAACGGTGTCAGGGTCGAGCGCGCGGTCGCAGCCATCGTGGATGGTCGAGGCAGCCTCGCCGAGATTGGCGAAGAGCTCGGCTTCGCAGCGCCAGGCCACTTCTCCCGCTTCTTCCGCGACCATTCCGGCATCTCACCGAGTGCGTTCCGAGCCCTCGCGCGCCGCTCGCCGATGCCGGAGGTGCTGAGCTCGGCGACCTCCAATGTTTGAGACGTTTCGGTAAGTCGTGAGACAGGGCGGCATGGCCGCAGCGTTGCTAGCTCGTCATCCTGCGGCATTACGGTGTCTCGCCGTCGGACGGCGTCCGCCGCGCCCAGGTTGCTCCGATCCTCTAGAGCCCGGCGGATCTGATGGATTCGCCGGAGCGTGCCGGCCGGGAGAGGCTTGTTGAACATCCAGAGTACGCATTTCCCCGCGCCAACCGTTGAGCGGGTCGAGGACGCGGCCCTTCTGTCGGGGCGCGGGCGCTACATCGACGACCTCGGCACCAAGCCCGGCACCCTGCACGCCGCCTTCCTACGCTCGCCTCACGCCCACGCCGACATTGAGGGGATCGACACCGCCGCCGCCCTTGGATCGCCGGGCGTCGTGGCCGTCATCACCGGTCGCGATCTGCTCGACATCACGGCGGGTCTTCTCCCGGCGTTGCGCGTTTCCGTCGACGCTCGTGCCATCGCGGTCGATCGCGTTCGCTACGTTGGCGAGCCCGTGGCTATCGTGGTGGCGAGCGACCGCTACCTGGCGGAGGACGGGGCGGATCTCGTGGCGGTCCGCTACCGCGCCCTGCCCGCTGTCGTCGACCCCGGGAAAGCCATCGAGGCCGAGGCGCCCATCCTGCACGAAGCCGTCGGCTCGAACCTGATGAGCGATCGACGCTTCAGCTACGGCGACCCGGACGCCGCCTTCGTGGCGGCGCCCCATAGCCTCTCGGTGAGCGTGCGCTACCCCCGCAACACGGGATCGCCGATGGAATGCTACGGCATCGTCGCCGAGTACGACCCTCACGAGGGGGCCTACGACGTCCTCGCCAACTTCCAGGGCCCTTTCAGCATCCACGCCGTCATGGCCCGCGCCCTCAAGGTGGCGGGCAACCGTCTGCGCCTTCGCACGCCGCCCGACTCCGGCGGCAGCTTCGGCGTCAAGCAGGGCGTCGCCCCCTATGCCGTGCTGATCGCCGCCGCGGCCCGGATCGTCGGGCGACCGGTGAAGTGGGTCGAGGATCGCATGGAGCACCTCGCCGCCTCGGTGTCGGCCACCAACCGCGTCACGACCCTCACGGGCGCCTTCGATGCCGATGGCCGCATGACGGCGCTCGATTGGGACCAGTTGGAGGATTGCGGCGCCTACCTCCGCGCGCCCGAACCCGCCACGCTCTACCGCATGCACGGCAACATGACAGGCGCCTACGCGATCTCCCATGTCCGCATCCGCAACCGCGTCGTCCTCACCAACAAGGCTCCGACCGGTCTCGTGCGCGGCTTCGGCGGCCCGCAGGTGTACTACCCCCTCGAGCGATTGATGCAGCGCATCGCCGGGCACCTCGGCCTCGATCCCCTCGACGTGATCCGCCGTAACCTGATCCCGGCCCGCACCTTTCCCTATCGCACCGCGACGGGGGCGCTCTACGATTCCGGCGACTACCAGCGCGCTCTCGACGAGGCGGTGCGCGACGGCGACCTGGACGAGGTCCTCGCCCGGCGCGAGGCGGCACGGCGGGAAGGGCGGCTCTACGGCATTGGCTTCACGGCGGCGGTCGAGCCGAGCGTCTCCAACATGGGCTACATCACGGCGGTCCTGACGCCGGCGGAGCGCGCCAAGGCGGGGCCGAAGAACGGCGCCCAGTCGACCGCGACCATCACGCTCGATCCCGTGGGCACCGTTACCGTCCAGGTCGCTTCCGTGCCGCAGGGCCAGGGGCATCGCACCGTCCTGGCCGGGGTGGTGGCGCAGGTGCTCGGCATCGCCCCCGCCGACGTGCGGGTGACGACCGACCTCGACACCGCCAAGGACGCCTGGTCGATCGCCTCGGGCAATTATTCGAGCCGCTTCGCCGCCGCCGTGGCCGGCGTGGCGCATCTCGCGGCGACGCGCCTGCGCGACAAGCTCGCCCGCATCGCGGCGGCGCAGATGAACCTGCAGGCCGAGGACCTCGTCTTCGCCGGCGGCCGGGTGTCCTCGCGCGGCAACCCGGACGCCTTCATGCCCTTCGCGCGCGTCGCCGCCACGAGCCACTGGTCGCCGGGCCTCCTACCCGACGACGTCGGCCAGGCGATTCGCGAGACGGCCTTCTGGACGCCGCCGGAACTCACCGCGCCGGACGCGGACGACCACGTCGCCTCCTCCTTGTGCCACGGCTTCATCTTCGATTTCTGCGGCGTCGAGGTTGACCGCGCCACCGGCAAGCTGCGCATCGACCGCTACGTCACCATGCACGATTGCGGCACGATCCTGCATCCCGGCATGGTGGAGGGGCAGGTCCGCGGCGGCTTCGCCCAGGCGCTCGGCGCCGCCGTCTACGAGGAACTCGTCTACGGCGAGGATGGCGCCTTCCTGTCGGGCACGCTGGCCGACTACCTCCTGCCCACCGCCACCGAGGTGCCGGACCTCCGCATCCTTCACGTGGAAACCCCGTCGCCCTTCACGCCGCTCGGGGCCAAGGGGGTCGGCGAGGGCAACTGCATGTCGACGCCGGTGTGCCTCGCCAACGCGGTGGCGGACGCGCTCGACCTCGAGGCGATCGACCTGCCGCTGACGCCCGCGAAGCTCCACGCCCTGATGGCCGGCCCCGACGAGCCGCCGCCCCCTGTCGGCCATCGCCCGGCGGCGCCGGCCGGGAAGCCCGGCGACCGCACCCTGCGCGGTTCCGGTGAAACAACCGTCCCGGCGCCGCCCGGAACCATCTGGGCGCTGCTGCTCGACCCCGACGTCCTGGCGTCCGTGATCCCCGGCGCCCACGACGTGAAGAAGCTGTCCCCCACCCGTTTCACCGCCGACGTCACCCTCGGGGTCGGCCCCGTGAAAGGCCGCTACGAGGCCGACATCACCCTGTCGGACCTCGATCCACCCCACGGCGTGACGCTCACCGGCACGGTGTCGGGCGGCCTCGGCGACGGCGGCGGGATGGGCCGCGTCACCTTGGAAGCGGACGGGAAGGGCGGCACCCGCATCGGCTACACCTACGAGGCGGCGGTGGGCGGCAAGGTGGCGGCGGTGGGCGGCCGCCTGCTCGACGGCGCCGCCCGCGTCATCATCGGGGGCTTCTTCGCAGCCCTGGCCCGGCGAGCGGGGGGCGGGGCGGCCGGGCCGGGCGTGTTGCGCCGCCTCCTGGCCCTGCTGGGATGGAAGCCGTGAAGCCCGCCGCCTTCGACTACGTCCGCGCCGGCAGCCTGGAGGAGGCGCTCGACGCGCTGCGGGCCTCCGGCGGCGACGCGCGCATCCTGGCGGGCGGTCAATCGCTTATGCCGATGCTTAACATGCGGCTGACCCGTCCCGCCGTGCTGGTCGACATCATGCGGCTGACGGCGCTCGCGGAGCCGCGGGTCGAGAAGGGCGCGCTCGTGGTGCCGGCCGGCGTGCGTCAGGCGGCGCTGCTCGACCGCTCGACGCTCGGCGACGAGGTGCCGCTGCTCGCCCAGGCCCTGCCCTGGGTGGGCCACGCCCAGACGCGGGCGCGGGGCACGCCCTGCGGCTCCGTCGCCCACGCCGACCCGAGCGCCGAGACGCCGCTCTGCCTGCTGGCGCTGGAGGGCGAGGTGCGGCTGCGCTCGCGCAAGCGGGCCCGGACGATCAAGGCCGAGGACTTCTTCACCGGCATGATGGTGACCGCCAAGGCGGACGACGAGATGGTCGAGTCCATCGCCCTGCCGCTGCGTCGGCCTGGCACTGGCTACGCCTTCGCCGAGGTGGCGCGGCGGCACGGCGACTACGCCATCGTGGCCTGCGCGGCCGTGGTCGATCGCCAGCGCATCCGGCTCGCGGTGGGCGGCGTCGCCGACCGGCCGATGGCGCGCGACCTTCCCCCGCTCGATGGCGCCGCCCTCGACGACGCGCTGAACGCCTTCGCCTGGGACCTCGGCGCCGGCGAGGACATCCACGCCACGGCGCGGTTCCGGCGCGATCTCGTCCGCCATCTCGGCCGCAAGGTCATCGCGGAGGCTGTCCGATGCCGAAACTGAGCGCTTCGTCCCGCCACCGGGTGGAGTTTACCCTCAACGGACGACCGGTGAGCGTTGAGGTCGAGGCACGCACGCTGCTCACCGACGCGCTGCGCCACGGGATCGGCGCCACCGGCACCCACGTTGGCTGCGAGCACGGCGCGTGCGGCGCCTGCACGGTGGCGATCGACGACACCATGGCGCGCGCCTGCCTGACACTCGCGTTGGCGGTCGAGGGTTGCCAAGTCCGCACCGTCGAGGGCCTCGCGCCGGAGCCGGGCCGCCTCGGGGTCCTGCAGGCCGCCTTCAAGCGCCACCACGCGCTGCAGTGTGGCTTCTGCACGGCCGGCATCCTGATGTCGGTGGACACCTACCTGCGCGGCCATCCGGACCCGTCGAGGGCGGATCTCGCGCTGGTCATCAGCGGCCATCTCTGCCGCTGCACCGGCTACGCCCCCATCGTCGACGCCGCCCTCGCCGCAGCCGCCGCGTTGCGCGTCGCGCCATCCTTGGGATGGACCGAACAGAAGGAGGACACCGCTCATGCTTGACCTCGGCACGAGCTTCCTGGCGAGCGTGTCGCGCGATCCGCGGGCGCTCGCCATCGTCGATGGCGACATCCGCCTCACCTACGCCGACTGGTACCGCACGATCTCGGCCGCCGTGACGGGTCTCGACCGGCTCGGCCTGCAATCCGGCGATCGCCTCGTCTCCGCCCTGCGGAACCGTTGGGAGGCGGCGACGCTGCATTGGGCCTGCCAGTTCGCCGGCATCGTCATGGTGCCGCTGAACTGGCGCGCCACCGCCGAGGAGGTCAACCACACCTTAACGGACTCCGAAGCCCGGGGCGTCGTCTACGAGGCCGTGTCGGCAACCGCCATCCACGCCGCCTCGGCCGCGACGGCCTTGCCGCGGATCGTCCTCGATGTCCCGGCTGGGGACGGGGAGATCGCCTTTCCCGAGCTCATCGCGCACGATGGCGCCGCGGCGCAGCCCCGGGCCTCGGCGGAGGCGTTGTCGCTGATGCTCTACACTTCGGGCACGACCGCTCGGCCCAAGGGCGTGCCGCGCCGCCACCGCGCCGAGCGGGCCGCCGCCCTGGCCCACGTGGCGCAGAACCTCTACGCGCGGGGCGAGCGCACGCTCGGCGTCATGCCGCTCTACCATACGATGGGAGTGCGCTCGTTGCTCGCCATGTCGTTGATCGGCGGCACCTTCGTCTGCCTGCCGCGCTTCAGCGTCGCCGACGCGCTGCGTCTCATCGCGGCCGAGCGCGTGACCAACCTATACCTCGTGCCGACCCTCTACCACGACCTTGTCCACCACCGCGACTTCCCGGCGACGGACGTGTCGTCGGTTCGCAAGCTCGGCTTCGCCGGCGCCTCGATGACGGACGGGCTGCTGGCGAGACTTCAGGAGGCGTTCCGCCCGGACCTCTTCGTCAACCACTATGGATCGTCCGAGGTCTACACCTTCACGATCGACCAGCAGGCCACCCGCAAGCCGGGCTCGGCGGGGCGCGCCGGTCTCAACACCATGGTGCGCATCGTGCCGTTCGGCGCGACAGATCCCACGGCAATCGCCGCCGTCGGCGAGGAGGGCGAGATCGCCGTGATCGCCGGCGGCGACGAGGCCTTCGAGGGCTACTGGCGCAGGCCCGAGGCCGACGCCAAGGCTTTCCGGGCCGGCTGGTACTTCACGGGGGACATCGGCTACGCCGACGCCGACGGCGACATCTTCGTCACCGGCCGCGTCGACGACATGATCATCACCGGCGGCGAGAACGTGTCCCCGGTCGAGATCGAGAGCTGCCTGTCGCTCCACCAAGCCGTGTCCGAGGTCGCCGTGGTGGGGCTGCCCGACGAGCGCTGGGGCCAGATCGTGGCGGCCTTCGTCAAGCGGCGCGACCCCGTGGCGCCCGAAGACCTGGACGCCCATTGCCGGGCGGCCGGCCTGCCCAGCCACAAACTGCCGCGGCGGATGGTGTTCGTGGCCGAGATCCCGAAATCGCCGGTCGGCAAGCTGCTGCGCCGCCGCCTCGTGGCGGGTGACTACGAGCCGGAAACCCCGGCC
Organism: uncultured Beijerinckiaceae bacterium; assembly: GCA_964244495.1. Taxonomy (GTDB): domain Bacteria; phylum Pseudomonadota; class Alphaproteobacteria; order Rhizobiales; family Beijerinckiaceae; genus RH-AL1. The sequence goes on along the minus strand of CAXTIU010000006.1, from coordinate 37,359 downwards.
ACCGCCGCCATCCTTCCCCATTCCCCTCCATCCAGGATCCCGATATGTCCGCCGCAGATCCCAGCCTGACCGATCGCGATGGCTTCCGCGTCGAGGTCGACGCCGCCCGCGAGCGCGGCGACATCGTGCTGAACCGCCCACCCGTCAACGTCATCACGATGCCGCAACGTGACGAGCTTCGACGCGCCTTCGAGGTCCTCGACGAGGACCGCCGCGTGCGCGTCATCGTGCTGCGCGCCGAAGGCGAGCATTTCTCCTCGGGCGGGTACATCAAGGGCTTCCTCGAAGCCTCTCCCGAGCATGTGTCGCACCTCGCTTGGAATATCGCCGCGCCAGCGCGCTGCTCGAAGCCCGTCATCGCCGCCAACCGCGGCTACACCTTCGGCGTCGGCTTTGAGATTTCACTCGCCTGCGACTTCCGTGTCGTCTCGGAGACCTGCAGCTATGCTCTGCCCGAGCAGAAGCTCGGCCAGATCCCGGGCTCGGGGGGGTCGGCGCGCCTCCAGGCCATCGTCGGCATCGCGCGCACCAAGGACATCGTCATGCGCTCGAAGCGCGTTTCCGGCCGTCAGGCGTTCGATTGGGGTATCGCCACCGAGTGCGTGCCGAACGACGACCTAGAGAAGACCGTCGACGCGCTGGTCGACGAACTCCGGGCCTTCTCGCCCTTGGCGCAACGCACTGCAAAGAAGCTGCTGAATGATAGCGAGAACGCCACCGTGGCGACCGCCATCGAACTCGAAGGCCATTGCTACAGCCGGCTGCGCCAATCCGACGACTTCCGCGAGGGCGTGACGGCCTTCCACGAGAAGCGGAACCCCACGTTCCGCGGAAGCTGACTCCTCGCCCCTGCGCGGCGCGATTATCGAAGCGTAACGACGGCCCAAAGGGCGCGAAGACCCGGCGGCGCAACGACCGGGCGACGGCGCATGGCTCGACAGCGACGTCATCCACGGGAGAACGCCAACATGTCCACCGCCAACACAACATTTCTGCAAGACACCGACGCGCCACCACAACCTACAGGCCGCCAGATCGCGGCGGCCTGCGCGGCATCGCTGTTCGGCTGGGGGCTCGACCTCTTCGACCTGTTCATCCTGCTCTACGTCGCGCCGGTGATGGGCCGGCTTTTCTTCCCGGCCAACGAGCCGATGCTGTCGCTCGCCGGTGCTTACGCGTCCTTCGGCGTGACGTTGCTGATCCGTCCCTACGGCTCCGCCCTTTTCGGCTCCTACGCCGACCAATTCGGACGCCGCCGCGCCCTGACGATTGCCGTCATCGGCGTGGGACTGTCGACCGCGGTCTTCGGCCTTCTCCCCTCTGTGGCGCAGATCGGGTGGCTCGCCACCGCAATTTTCCTGCTGTTTCGGATGATACAGGGCATCTTCGTCGGCGGGGTGGTGGCGGCCTCGCACACGATCGGGACCGAAACCGTGCCGGAGCGTTGGCGCGGCCTGATGTCGGGTGCGGTCGGTGGCGGCGGCTCGGCCATGGGTGGGCTCCTCGCCTCGCTGGTATTCTTCATCGTGTCGCTGGTCGCTCCCGGGCCGGCCTTCGCCGAATGGGGATGGCGGTTGATGTTCTTCTCCGGCCTGCTGACCTCGCTGGTGGGGTACCTGCTGTTCCGCAACCTCGAAGAGTCGCCGATCTTCGCCCGTCTGCAGTGGCAGAAGGCCCGCATCAAGGCCCCGGAACCGACGGGCTCACCCGTGAAGGCGCTGCTGTCGTCCGCCCATCGGAAGAACTTCGTGGTGGCGATCATGCTTTCCTTCGGAGGGGGCGCCGCCTACTACTTGACGTCCGGCTACCTCCCGACCTTCCTGAAACTCGTCAACGACATCCCCAACGCCAGTGCCTCAATCATGCTGGTGGGTGCCAGCGCTTCGGCCGGCCTCGGAGCCTGCGCGTTCGGCGAACTCAGCCAGCACCTCGGTCGCAGGGCCGTGTTCCTCATCATGGGAGTGGTGCGGCTCGTTACCTTCCCGTGCCTCTTCCTCGCCATGAGATCTACCAGCGACCTCACCCTCCTGTCGGTGTACGTCATGCTCCTGTCGTTCATCGCCAACGCGAGCTACGGCCCGCTGCTGATCTACCTGAACGAGAGCTTTCCCACGGCGCTGCGGGCGACCGGCACGGGCCTGTCTTGGAACATCGGTTTCGCGCTCGGTGGCATCCTGCCTACCTTCGTATCGTTGGCAGCGAGGGCACCGAGCAACATTCCCGCCGTGCTGGCCGCCTTCACGGTCGGGGTGACGCTGATCTATCTCGCTGGTGCTTTGCTGACGCCTGAAACCCGTGGCAACCTTGAGCGGATCTGAAGCTGGAAGGTGCGAAGGATTTGACCATGACGGATGATCCGCTGTGGCGCTTCGCGCTGAATCTCTACGCTCGTCCCGGCGTGGCGCCTGCCTGCTTGGCTCTGCAGGACGACGCCGCCGCCGACGTCACCCTCGTGCTTTACCTCCTCTGGTGCGCAATGACCGGTCGATGGCTCGACGCGGGGACGATCGCCGCCACGGAGGCCAGGCTAGCGCCATGGCGCGCTGCGGTTGTCGAGCCGTTGCGTGCCGCGCGGCGAGCCATGAAGGGCGGCGGCCTGCTGCCCGGGATCGACACGGAACGGTGCCGCGAGCGGGTGAAGGCCGCGGAGCTGGAAGCCGAGCGATCGGCGTTGGCGGCGCTTTTCGCGATCGCGCCCGCGGTTTCCGAGCGGAGGACGGATGCGGCAGAGCAGTTTCTCGCCACGTACGAGGCGTATCTGGGGAAGGCCTTACCCGAGGAAGCGGTGCGAGCGCTGGTGGACGTCGCCAGGCGTTCTGCGCCTGGGAACCGTGGAGCGTCTCACTGAGAACCCAAGGCCGCACCTGAAAGGCGCCATCGCGCGTTGCCTCGTTCATCATTCCGTTTTGTCTTTCCATCGCCGCACGCCGCGCGACTCGATCTCGAAAAGGTCCAGCACTCGCCCCACTGTATGATCAACCATCTCGGCGATGGTCTGCGGACGCGCGTAGAACGCAGGCACCGGGGGCGCGATGATAGCCCCCATTTCGGAAAGCGCCGCCATGCTCTTCAGGTGCCCCGTATGTAGCGGCGTTTCCCGCACCATCAGCACCAGCCGGCGCCGCTCCTTCAGCACCACGTCGGCGGCGCGTGTGAGTAGGCTTGAGGTGACGCCACTGGCGATCTCCGCCATGGAGCGGATCGAACAGGGCGCCACCACCATGCCGCGGGTCCGGAATGAGCCCGACGAGATCGCCGCGCCGATGTCGGCCTGGGCGTAGCACTGCGTCGCCAGCGCCCGCACGGCCGCCACCTTGAGGTCGGTCTCGTGCACCAGCGTCACCTCGGCGGAACGCGACATGACGAGGTGGCTTGGAATATCGAGATCGCGAAGGATTTCTAGCATGCGGATGCCGTAGATCACCCCCGATGCCCCCGAAATCCCGACCACGAGGGGTCGATTGGCGCTCACGGTGTCGCCTTCAAAACGAAACGTCCCTCAACGATCCCGCTCGCCGAGAGACCCCCTGGAGCAGCCTGAGCGAGGCCGTTCGCCGCGGACCCACCCTCGAGGCGATGCTGAGCGGCGTGGTGCCTTTCCATCCCCGAACCTCGCTTGCGGAAGCTGTTCAAGCCTGGCGTGGCTCAGCGACGCCATGACAAATCCTCATTGGGGCGAGGGTTACGGAACGCGGCGGGGGATGTCGAATAAGGACGGATGATGGCGGCCATCAGCAACGTAGCGTCCGAACTGCGTTTCATGTGCAGGTTGCGACCCTGTCGCTGAGGGCTACGGTGGCGGTGGCGAGTTCCTCGGCCAAGAAGGCGACGAATGTCGTCGCGGCCGTGCTCAGCGGTGATTCGCGGCGGTGCACGACGGCAAGCTGGCGGACGATGCGGGGCTCGCCGATGCGATAGGCCTTGAGAAAGCCGTCAGCCAGCTGCCGGGAGACCGCGATGGCCGGCAGGATCGTGAACAGGGCGGAGCGTCCCACGACCTCGGCGATGGCCGGCACGAGGTCGAGCTCGAGCTTCGGCGTGAGCATCACGTCCTCGGCTCGCAGCCGCAAGTCCAGCGCTGAACGGAGCCCGTTGCGTGTCGACGGTAGGATAAGGTCGACGCGTGCGAGGTCGCGTGGGCGCAGTGGGAGCGGTACCGGCAGAGCCGTGTCGCGGCCGCCCACCAACACCATCTCCTCGTTGAGTAGGGGTTCAACCACGAGGCCGAGTGGCCACTCCGGCTGGTTGATCACGGCGAGGTCGAGCGAGCCATCGCCGACCTTCGCGAGAAAGCTCGACGTCGTGCCGTCGGCCAGCGACAGCTCGACATCCGGGTAAGCCCTGGCGAAGCGCAACAGCGCGCCCGGTACCACGCTCATCGTCAGTGATGACAGGATGCCGGCGGTGACGCGGCCCGACACGGTGGTCAGGAGGCGCGCCATGGCGGCGCGGGCAGCCGCCACGTCGTCGAGGATGGGTCGTACCAGGCGGTGCAGCGCGCGGCCGGCCGGCGTAGGCACCAAGGCCTTGGGCTGGCGGTCGAACAAGACTTGACCGAGTTCGCGCTCCAGCTTGGAGATCTGCATGCTGAGAGCGGGTTGCACCACGTGGACCCGATCCGCCGCACGAGTAACGCTGCCTTCCTCATAGAGCGCGATGAAATAGGAGATCTGCCGAAGGTCCATGGCTGCTGTCCGATCCGCGCGTCGCGCTGATGCGCGGCATCACTATTCCTGACTATCCAAGAGCCAATCAGCGGCCTACCGATCCGGTTCGGACGATCCATCAGGGACTCGCCGGAGGAAACATGAGCCCACCCGAACCCGTCCGCTCGCTCCGCGACTGGCTCCAGCGCCTCGCTGCGAGCGGGCGGCTCGCCGTGGCCCGCCCGGGCCTCGGCTTGAGGCACGAGACGGCCGCAGTCGCCAACCGCCTCGACGGCGCCAGCGCCACGCTGTTCCCGCAGCCCGATGGTCATCCCGGCACCATCGTGTCGGGTCTCGTCTCGAGCCGGGCTTGGATGGCGGAGGCGCTCGGCACCACCGAGGACGCCCTCATCGCTCATTACCACCGGGCCGCGACCGAGCCGATGCCCTGGCGAGAGCTGCCGACCGGCCCCGCCCAGCAGGTGATGCATACGGACGGCATCGACATCCTCAAGGTCATGCCCGTGCCGACGCTGAACGAGCACGACAGCGGTCCCTATATCTCGGCCGGCTTGATGATCTCGCGTGACCCGGAAACGGGCGTGCAGAACGTCGCCATCCTGCGCTGCCAGATCAGCGGGCCGGACCGCATCGGCGTGCTCGTGCTTCCCCGCCACACCGACAACTTCTATCGCAAGGCGGAAGCAGCTGGCCGGGGCCTCGAAGTGGCACTGGTGGTGGGGGTCGAACCCGCCTGCCTGCTAGCGTCGCAGGCGATCGTGCCGCTCGGTCACGACGAGCTGGAGATCGCCGGTGCCCTGACGGGCGCGCCGCTCGACGTGGTTAAATGCCTGACCAATGCCGTGCGTGTGCCCGCCCATGCCGAGATCGTCATCGAGGGACGCCTGCTTCCCGAAGTCCGCGAACCCGAGGGTCCTTTCGGAGAATTCCCGCAATATTACGGAGAGCGTGCCGCGCGCCACGTCATGCAGGTCGATGCCGTCACCCATCGCGAGAGCCCGATCTTCCACATGATCGTGGGTGGTGGCCTCGAACACCTCCTGCTCGGTGCCATCCCGCGCGAGGCCACGATCCTTGCCACTCTGCGGCGCAGCTTCCCGGGTGTCGAAGACGTTCACCTGTCGCTCGGTGGTGTCGGCCGCTACCACCTGTACGTCAAGTTGAGGAAGACGCAGGACGGCGAGGGCAAGAACGTGCTGCTCGGCGCCTTCGCGGCCCATTACGACATCAAGCATGCCGTGGTGGTCGACCCCGACGTCGACATTCACGATCCCGTTGAAGTCGAATGGGCTATCTCGACCCGTTTTCAGGCCGATCGCGACCTCGTCGTGGTGGCGGAGGCGCAAGGCTCGAAGCTCGATCCCTCGACCCGCAACGGCGTCGGCGCCAAGATGGGTCTTGACGCCACCGTGCCGGTCGATGCTCCACCCATGAAGTTCAAGCGCATCTCGGTCCCGGGCCAAACGGAGGTCGACCTCGCCGCCGTCATAGACCGCGACGTCGACTGGCGGGTCGCGGCCGGGCTGCGCCATGGATGATCTGCCCTCGGCGACCGACGTCCTGATTGTCGGCGGAGGCTCGGCCGGCTGCGTGATGGCAAACCGCCTGTCGGCCGATCCGACCCTTCAGGTGCTGTTGGTTGAGGCAGGCGTCGATACCCCGCCCGAGCGCGCACCGCCCGAGATCCTCGACAGCTATCCGATGCCGCTGTTTTACGGCGACCGCTACATCTGGGTCGGCCTCGACGCCGCCGTCACGACGGATGCCGCCGGCCGCCGTCGGCGCCGCGCCTACGAGCAGGGTCGGGTAATGGGCGGCTCGTCGAGCGTCAACGTCCAGTCTGCCAATCGTGGCCTCCCGCGCGACTACGATGTCTGGGCCGCGCTGGGCGCCACCGGGTGGGGCTGGAACGACGTGCTCCCTTACTTCCGCAAGCTCGAGACGGACCTCGATTTCGGTGGCCCGCTACACGGCACCAACGGTCCCCTGCCGATCCGCCGCATCCTGGAACCCGACTGGCCGCCCTTTGCCCGGGCCGCCGCACTGGCACTCGACGCGAGCGGCCTGCCGCGTCGCCTCGACCAGAACGGCGAGTTCGAGGACGGCCTCTTCCCGGCAGCCTTCTCCAACCGGAATGATGCGCGGGTGTCCGCCGCCGCTGCCTACCTCGACACGCCGACCCGCGCGCGACCCAATCTCGCGATCGCTGCGGAGACGCAAGTCACCGCCCTTTCAACCGACGAACGCCGGGTGACGGGCGCGATGCTGCGCCGTGCCGATGGTTCCGAGCGGCAAGTCTCGGCCCGTCACGTCGTGCTATGCGCCGGCGCCCTGCAGTCGCCGGCTCTGCTCATGCGCGCCGGCGTAGGTCCCGCCGGTCACCTCCGGGATTGCGGGGTCGCCGTCGTGGCCGATCGGCCGGGCGTTGGCGCCAACCTGCGCGACCATCCCGCCCTCACGTTCGCCCAGTACTTGCCTCGAGCGTTGCGCCTGCCCGAAAGCCAGCGTCGGGCGAGCTTCCTGGCGCTGCGCTACTCGTCCGCCTGTCCCGGCGGCAGCCTCTCGGACATGTACCTTACGGCCTCGGCTCGGGGTGGCTGGCACGCCCTCGGTCGCAGCCTCGCCCTTTACTTTCTCTGGGTGAACCAGCCGCATTCCGTCGGCCGCCTGCGCCTTGACCTGTCCGATCCGGGCGGCAAGCCGGACGTCGACCTCGGCCTCCTCTCCGATCCTCGCGATCTGGACCGGCTCACGTCCGGTGTCCGACTCCTGGTTCGCCTCGCCGTCTCGCCGCACCTCAACCCAAACCCGAGCGACCTCTTCCCGGCGAGCTTCTCGCCCGTTATCAAGAAGCTCAGCGCCGTTTCGAAGCGCAACGGTCACCTGACGGCGATTCTGGCGCGGCTCCTCGACCTTCCAGCTCCGTTGCGGCGGTGGATGTTGGGTATCTTCACGGGCGGGTTCGATCTAGCTGCGTCGATCGGCGACGAGATGATCCTGGCGAGCTACGTACGCGACAACGTTTTCGGCGTATGGCACGCCAGCGGCACCTGCCGCATGGGTCGCCCCGATGATCGCGATGCGGTCGTCGACCCGACGGGAAGCGTCCTGGGGGTTGCCGGACTGACAGTTGCCGATGCCTCCATCATGCCGCGTCTGCCGAGTGCCAACACGAACGTACCCGTCCTCATGGGCGCCGAGAAGATCGCCGACGGCTTCAGAAATCGGCAGATCGGCTCGTGATCTTGATTTTGGACACGACGCGGGTGGGGGTCTAGGGTCGAAGCCAGTCGATGAGAGCCCGGAAGCCCCTGGCGTGGTTGGCGAAGCGCCGTGTGGCGCCGAGCGGGTGGAGGCAGACGTCGAGCGGGCTTTGCCGATGTCGACGCCGAAGCTTTGTGGTAAAAGGTCAGCCATCTTCTCCGTGTCCCATGCTTGTCATGCGGGTCATCACACACGGGTATCCGTTCGGGCCGCAGGGAAAAGTAAGGGGCCGATCAAACTCTAGCGCGATCCCTCACGGTCAGCACCGGAACGATCCATCCCCCCCTCCGCCCCCGGTGGGCGTCACCCTCACCGGGGGCACTCCATCCTGCCCAAACAGGACAGCAAAGTCATAAGGCAAGCATCGGACTTGAACGCGGACTCGTTGAACTTGGGCCCGGTTTGCTGATTCCCTCCCTGGAGGTGGATCATGGGCCAGCCTTTATCCGTTGATCCTTGACACCACGATCGTCAACGTGGCGCTGCCCTATATCGCAATCTCGACGAGATTGAGCGTACCGTCGTTAACAGCACGATCATCACTGGCAGCTTCTCCTGCACTGGATCAGCATGTCCCTGATCGGCATGTCCCTGATCAGCATGGCGAAGCCGCCGTCGCCGGTGCCGGCTGCCTTCATGCACCGGCGACGCCGTTGCCGACCATGCCATCGGCATCCACGACCTCGTCGTAGGTCGCCTCGTGGACGTCGCCCGTCTATACTTGCCCGCCCGGTCCAGGCGCCTCATCCATGCCGACATCCCACCCTTCCGCCGAATGCGCGGCCTGCGAAGCGGCTTCGTTCTCCGGTCACGCCGGCGCATTCGCGTGGCGACCTTGTTCACCGCGAGGATTTCGCGCCGCGCTCCGACACTGGCCTTTCACCATGTTCGCCACGTATTTCGTTTGACATCAGGGGCACGTGGCTGCGTTACATCAGTCGGGCTTGTCGAACAGCGCACTTCGGCTAGATCCCTGCCTCACACGCAGTCAAACGATCGTTGCATGATGCGGGCGATCCTACATCAGGACGCGGGTAACGAAACTCATAAGGATTGTTTTTGAACGACTCGCGTAACGCCGCCACGAGCGCGGCGCTCGATAGCCTTCCCGAACCGAAGGCCGGCACGATCGTCATATGCACGCTCGGCGGTGTCGCCGACATCGGGATGAACCTGACGCTTTACGGCGCGCAGGGCGGGTGGGTTCTGGTGGATGCCGGCACGACGTTCGCTCCGCGCGAGACCGTCGGCGTCGAGGCGGTGATGCCTGACCCACGCTTCCTCGCCGCGCTCGGCGGCAGGCTGAAAGGCTTGTTGGTCTCGCACTACCACGAGGACCACGTCGGGGCGATCACCCGGTATTGGCCCAAGCACGCGACGTGCCCAATCTTCGCGCCGCCGTTCGCCGCCCGCATGCTGACGGCCAAGTTCCAGGACAAGGGTCTGCGCGGCGAGGTCAAGATCCAGACCTTCGAGCCGGGCACCACGCTCGACGTCGGACCGTTCCGCATCCGCACCATCCGCGTCGCCCACTCCACGCCCGACTGCGTCGCCTTCGGTTTCGAGGCGCAGGGTCGAAGGGTGCTTCAAACCAACGATTGGAAGATCGACGAGAACCCCGGCATCGGGTCGCGCACCGATCTCGGCGCCTTCGCGGCGCTAGGACGCCAGGGTGTTGAGCTGATGCTGTGCGACTCGACCAACGCCGACCGTGAGGCGCCGCAGACCTCCGAGGCCGCCGTGCGGCGCGCGCTGGAGCGCGTGATGCGCGACACCCGCGGCATGACCTTCGTCTGCAGCTTCGGCTCCAACGTCGCACGCATGGCATCGGTCGCCCAGGCCGCCAAGGCTGCCCGCCGCAAGGTGGCTCTCGCCGGTCGCTCGCTGCGTGAGGCGGCCGCCGCCGCCGAGGCGCTCGGCCTGATGAAGGGGGTGCCCCGCTTCCTGGAGGACGCCTCCAAGTTCGGGAGCACCCAACGCAACGGCTGCGTCCTGATGTGCACCGGCACGCAGGGCGAGACGAACGCGTCGCTCGCCAAGCTCGCGGGCGGGCGCGACCCGCGGCTGCCGGTGGTCAAGGCCGGCGACACCGTTGTGATGTCGGCGCGCGCGATCCCGGGCAACGAGGACCATATCCTCGCCGTGACCGACAAGCTGCACGCGCTGGGGGCGCGCATCGTGACGGCCGCCGATCGCTTCGACGGCGATCCGGTGCACGTCACCGGCCATCCCGTGCGGGCGGACCTGCGCGTCATGTACGAGGCGGTGAAGCCGCGCTTCGCCATGCCGGTGCACGGCGGTCCCGTCCACCTCGCGGCCCACGCCGACCTCGCGCTCGCCCTCGGCGTCGAAGCCGCCGTCACGCCGGTCAACGGCGGCGTCTACGAGCTCTCCGACAAGGGGCTCAGCTGCCTCGGCCACGTGCCGAACCGCTTGGTGGCGGTGTTGGGCGACGGCGCCGGGACGGTCGTGCCGTGGAACGACGTCGAGAAGGCGGCGGTCCTCACCGCCGACGAACGCGGGCGCCTGGAAGAGCACGTCGACCGGGAGCGTGCGCGCGGCGATCGGATGATGAAGCGGGCGGCGGACAAAGGTCGCGCCGGCGGCCGCGAGGGAAGCGTCCGTCCCGGCGACGGGGATCGCGGCAAGCGTGGCGGCCGTGCCGCCGTGGTTCGCGAACAAGCTCCCGTCCGCGGGGCTCAGAAGCGTCCCTTCGAGACGGTCACGGCGCGCCCGCCGCGCGCGGTGCGGGATGGTGAGCCGGTGGCGGCAGCGTCGCGGAACTCCGCCGAGGCGAGCGCGAAGCCCGCGGTCGCGCGGCCCAGGGGAGCGGGCGTTCGGCAAACCACGAGCAAGCCGGCGGCGCTCGACCGCACCTTCATCGCGCTGATGTCGAAGCTCGGCACGAAGAAGCGCTAGCGCCGGACGGAGCCGCTTTCCCGCCGGTCCGTGCTAGGTTGCCGTCCATGGAAACCAGACCATCGATCCCGCTCGCCGTCCTCGTCGGCATCCAATTGCCGGATGTCGATGACGCCGCGCACGAGGCCAGCCTCGAGGAACTGGGGCGCCTGATCAAGACGCTCGGCTACCAAGTGGTCGGCACGCTGTCGCAGAGGCGCGACGACACCGGCGCGGCGTTGGTCCTGGGCAGCGGCAAGCTGGCGGAACTGGCGGCGCTGACCGGCGGCACAGGTGTCGTCGGCTCGATGGCGCCGCCTCCGAGAGCGAAGGCCCGGCAGCGGTTCGAAGGGGCCGTGAAGACGGCCGACCCGCCCGAGCCCGGCCCGGTCGCCGCCGGCAGGCCTGGGTTCGTCATCGTCGACCACGAGCTCTCGCCCAGCCAGATCCGCAACCTGGAGCGGGCGACCGGCGCGGCCGTGCTGGACCGTACCGGCGTCATCGTCGAGATCTTCCATCGCCACGCCAACACCCGCGAAGCGAGGCTGCAGGTCGAGATGGCGCGCCTCAAGTACGTGGCGCCCCGGATGCGGGAGTCCTCCGCCGGCGGCGGGCGCCAGCGGGGTCCGGGCGCCGGCGAGACCACGCTCGACCTCGACCGGCGCAAGGTCCGCGACCGGCTGGCGGAACTGAAAGACCAGCTGGACGCGGTGCAGCGCGACGGCGACCAGCGCCGCTCCGCCCGCCGCGACCAGCTGCGGGTGGCGCTGGTCGGCTACACCAACGCCGGCAAGTCCTCCCTGATGCGGGCGCTGACCGGCAGCCAGGTGCTGGTGGAGGACAAGCTGTTCGCCACCCTCGACACCACCGTGCGCGCCCTGCAGCCGGAGACCAGGCCCCGCGTGCTCGTGTCCGACACGGTCGGCTTCATCAAGCAGCTGCCGCACGATCTCGTCGCCTCGTTCCGCTCCACCCTGGCGGAGGCGCTCGAGGCCTCGCTGCTGCTGTTCGTGGTCGACGCGTCGGACCCGACCCATGAGGCGCAGCTGGAGGTGAGCCGCAGCGTGCTGCGCGAGATCGGGGCGGAGGCGGTGCCCTCCCGTCTGGTGCTGAACAAGGTGGACCGGGTCGACGCCGCCGGACGCGCCGCGCTCCTGGACAAGCATCCGGACGCGATCCTTCTCTCCGCCCACGCGCCCGGGGATGTGGACGCGTTGCGGGACACCATCATCGCGTTCTTCGAGGCGGCGATGGTGGAGGACGTGCTGGTGCTGCCCTACGCGAAGCAAGGATTGATCGGCGAGGTGTACGAGCGCACGCGGGTGCTGTCCGAGCAGCATGAGGAGACCGGCCGGGTGCTGACGGTGCGCGGCCTGCCCGGCGCCATCACGCGACTGCGACGGAGCCTTGCCGCGCCCTGAGCCTCCACCTTAGCGGCGGCATCCCGCGACTGCTTCCGTCGTTGTGGCGCCCGCATGGAGAACTGATCGGCCTCCATCGGATGGTCCGAGTTGAATGTTAGGTCGTGGCCGTTCTGGGCGCTGCCGTGAGCATGGCCGGCGGCACTGATCGGGGTTGCGGAGCCGGCCCTGCGCCGAGGCCGGGCAGGTACACCTCGGTGATCTTCCCGCTTTGAAGTGGTTCGTCCCGAGGTATGGCTTTCGAGCCAAGACGAGGCCGGCTTGCATGACGAGGAAGCGACACAAGAGATCGTCGCCAAGCTACGGCAAGTCGACCTACGGCAAGTCGACGTGCTGGTGTCGAAGCGTGGCGGAGGCGATCCGCGACCGCCAGGCCCATACTGCGGCGGCCCCACGGTCGTCATCGAAGTCTTTCACGGTCTCGCCCGGACCCGCGTACCACCGGCCTCACCCACGTCCTGCGGGATCACCGCGTCGTGACCTGGCGCGACCACCTGCGATCTCGCGTCGGAGCCATGCCGCAGCCGCACCACCCGCGGGTTCGTGCATGGGCGATTCTCGGACGCCGACCCTCATCAAGAACGCTCGATCGCGCTCGACCGGCATCCGAAAACCTTCACGTTTGCAGCCCTCCCCGGCGCTCGACGGCGCGCTTGAAAGCGGACGTAGGCAGGCAGACAAGCATCAGAGCAAGAAGCGCGCAGCGGTTTTCAGTCTGATGCGATACAGGGATCTAAGGGATCGACTCCAACGCTTGGTGCCCGCGTTTATTTGCCTCCGAGCGCCGGCCGAAGACACCCATAAGGAAACAAGCCAGCGCCGCGAAGGCCTGGGTGAAGGCGGTGATCAGGAACAGCGACGACATGGACGCATGCCTGACGAGGAGCCAACCCGCCGCGACCGGGCCGACGATGGCGCCGATGCGACCGACGCCCAGCGCCCAGGCGACGCCTGTCGAGCGGACGGCCGTCGGATAGAACACGGCGGCGAGGGCATTCGCCGACGTTTGGCCACCGGAGACGCAGAAGCCGGCGCCCAGCGCCAGGGCCATCAAGATGCCCACGCCGGGCGTGACGAGCCCGAGCAACGCGATGAAAGGCACCGCCAGGGCAAGCTGGACGGGCACCACCCGGAACGGACCGAGCTTGTCCATCAACAGGCCCAAGAGCAGCGAGGCGACCACGCTGCCGACTTGGTAAAGGCTGCCGATGAGAACCGCGCTTCGGACGGCGATGCCGCCGTCGGTGGCCAGGATCGGTATCCAGTTCTGCAGCGTGAAGTTGGTCATCAGGTTGATGAAGAAGACAACCCACAGAAGGATCGTCGCCACCGGCGGCCTCGCCCGGAAAAGCTGACCAACCGGCGTGCCGGTCCCGCTCTCCTCAGCGACTCGATATCGTTGCCCGGCCGCTCGGCGGACGTTGGGCGAGACTCGGCTTATCAAGCGCGCGACCTGCCGAGCGTCGTTCTTGCCAAGTACGAGGAAGCGGACCGACTCCGGCAGCCGGAAGACAAGGGCGATCCAGAGCAGCGTCGGCAAGACGCCTCCGACGAGCAGGACCGCTCGCCAGCCATACGCCGGCACGATCCAGGCGGAGAGCACGCCACCGACGGCGGCCCCGATGGAAAATCCCGTGAACATGATCATGAGGATCGTCGAGCGTCGGCGCCTCGGACAATATTCCGCCGTCAGGGCCACGGCGTTCGGCATCGCGCCGCCGAGCCCAAGCCCCGTCAGGAAGCGTAGTGCAAGGAGTTCCGTCAGGTCGGTGGAGGCGGCGCTCACCATTGTCAGCAGTGCGAACAGGGCGGTGCTGAGGAGGACGATCCTGCGACGTCCGTAGCGATCGGCGAGCGGTCCGAAGACCAAGGCCCCGAAGAGTATCCCGACGAGGCTGGCGACGAAAAGAGGTCCGAGATCCGCGCGCGAGAGGTGCAGTTCGGTCGATATGGCGGGCGCGATGAAAGCGATGACCTGCGTGTTGAAGCCGTCGAAGAAGACCACCAGCGCGCAGAGCGCCGCGACCAGGATTTGGAACGGTCCGACTGCCGCTTCGTCGATGATTTTCCCGACGTCGAGCCGGTCCGTCGTCGCGTCCGATCTGACATGTCCTTCGATGGTCATCCGATAGTTCCCTCGTTTCGCCGTCCCGTTCGCTAGTCGGCCGACCGCTCGTTTGACTGCTGCATCGAACGATCAGCGGCCAAGCGTAGCGCGCCCCGACTGCAGCCCGCACCAACACCGCCGATGGCCATGCGTGACTTCCATTCTTCGTCTCGTTCGAAAGCGATCAGCGAGGCAAACCGGCGCCGCCACGCGCCACGGGCAACGTGTAGATCGCGCCCTTGTGCAGGGTTTCCCCGGCATGGTGTTCAGCTTTGGAGACGCAGAGGAACAGTGTCCGATCGTCGTCGCCGCCGATCATGCAAGCGATCGCGTTGTGCCCGGGGAATGCTACGCGCCGATCGACGACACCGTCGGGCAACACGCGCACGAACGCGCCCTCGAAGAGTAGCGGCACCCACAATGCGCCCTCCTCGTCGAGGCACAAACCATCGGGAGCGGCACCGAGCGCAACGTGCTCGCGCCGACCGCCCAATGTCCCGTCGGGCTCGATGGCGAAGCTGGTGATACAGTCGGCGAAAGTCTCGCAGAGGTAGAACGTGCGGCCATCGTCGGTGATGACCGCGCCATTGGGAAACATGACGTTCTCGGCCGCAACGCGAGCACCGGCCGCGGCGTCGAACACGATCACCCGGCCGGGCACGCGCGGGTCGTCGGTCCCGAAGCGAAAACCGGTGTCGCCGACCCAGGCGCGGCCGGTGCGGTCGACCACCATGTCGTTCAGATGCGCAGAGGCGAGCGGGGCAAGGTCGACCGCAAGCTCGGTCTGCCCAGACGCGGAAACGTAGTGCAGTTTGCGGTCGAGTGCGGTCGCGAGCAGCAGCCGGCCGTCGGGCAGAAACCCCATTCCGGATGGGCGGCCAGGTACGTCGCAGACCGGCTCGATCGAGCCGCGGCGTACGCGCAGGAGGCGCAGGCTTCGCGTGTCGGAGATCCATAGCGAGCCGTCGCGCCAGCGTGGCGCTTCCGGCCACGTCAGGCCGTCGGCGAACAGGGTCGCCTCGCTCACGCGAGCGACCGTACGGCTTCGGGCTGACACTCAAACGCCGACGCCTCACTCGGGGCGAGTTGATCGAGGAGGTCGCCGACGAGCCCCGACAGATCGGCGAGGCTAGCCGCCACGCCGAAGACGTAGAAGTCGGGGCGCACGATGACCGCTTCGGCGCCATGCACGCGCAGGTAAGCTTCGTAAGCGCCATCGATGTCCTCGACGTCACCGTCTTCGCCGATCCAAAGGTAGGTGACCCCAATTGACGAAAGCGCGGCGCGCTGACGTGCGTCGAGCGCGTGCTCCGGCCTGCCTTCCGTGCTGATGATGGTGAAAGCAAGGGGTTGGACGAAGCTATCGAGGAGGCCGACCCGCCCGTCCTTACGAACCCGCGCCTGCAATCCGAGCTCGCCGGCCGGCGCGGCCGCGACGCCGCCGACCTTATGAAGGATGCCCGAGACGAGCTTCGGGAAGTTCGGCATCGGCGGTAGCCAGCCAGTCTTGAAGAGTTCGTCCCGCTGTCGGGCCAACTCGGGATCCAACGTGCAGGGGACCCTGCCGGATTCCAGCGAGATCAACGTCCAGTCGAGCGCATGGGGCGAACGTTCACGTTCATAGGTATCGAGTAAGGCATCGGTCGCAGCGCCGCGCAGCACGAGGTCGAGCTTCCAGGCGAGGTTCGCCGCGTCCCGCAAGCCCGAGCACATCCCCTGGCCCATGAACGGCGGCATGGTGTGAGCAGCGTCGCCGATCAGGAACACGCGGCCATCACGGAAGCGCTCGGCATGCCGAGCCTCGAACGTGTAGACGAGCTGGCGGATGATCTCAACGTCATGCGGGCCGACACCTTGTTCGGCCAGCAGCTTCCAGGCGAAGTCCGGCTGCTCGAGGTCGCGCACCTTCTCGCCAGGCATCACCGCCCATTCCCAGCGCCGGTGACGACGACCCAGCGGAAGCACGGTGACCGGTCGGCGTGGATCGCAGATCTGGCCGCAATCGAAGTCGAGCGTGACCTCCCGCTTCTTGCGGGCGTCCACGACGAGCCATTGCTCGTTGAACCCGAGATCGCGCTGCGGAATGCCGAGGCTTCGCCGCACGTGGGAATTGGCGCCATCGGCCGCGATCAGGTAGCGGGCGCGCAGAACCACCTCATCGTCCGACGACACCGGCTCCGCAGCGCCGGCGCGGGGCGAGGCGGGGCGAACACGGACGTCCACGTGGTCCTCGCCGTTGACGACCTCGACGCATTCCCACCCCGTGAAATCCTCGACCTGCGGACTGGCCTTGATCCGATCGTTGAGCGCGGCCTCGATGAGCGGCTGGTACTGCATGTAGTCGGAGTTGTAGCCGGAGACGCTCGTCGCGCCCCAATCGAAGTCGAGCAGCGTGTCCCCGGCCGCGTTCACCCATTTGTACTCGACGGTCGGATAGCTGTCCTCGAGCATCGCCTCGGCTGCGTCGAGCGCGGCCAACAGCCTAACGATCTCGTGATCGACATGTCCCGCTCGCGGAAGCCCGTACATGTCGCGATGGCGTTCCACGATGGCGACGCTATGGCCGAGCCGCGCCAAGAGCGCCGCCATCGTCAGACCCGCCGGGCCCCGGCCGATCAGAATGATGTCCATCATCGGATCGTGACCCTCACCAAGCCGTTGCGGGTGACTGCAGACCAGCACATCCCCATAAACAAGATTTCATGCTGTCAAAACTGTTCCTTTCGACAGAGGAGGAGATTTTGGTCTTCAGGCGATGAAATTTATCATGTAAGGGCGTGATCGCACCATTTGGCACTCCGCCATGACGATCGAATCTCATGCTGTACGGTTCATCATCTGACCCTCGACGGCGCGGAAACTTTTTTCGGCCGAAAAGCGACGGAGCTTTGACGGGATCGTCCGCAGCCATGCGCGACTGCCGCACGCGACGCCTCGGTTTCAGTTGGCATGCTTCGCCGACCCGCGAGCCGTGCACGAGGCGCCCAGGACTGGTCCCGGCGGATCGAACCTCTGCGACAGCAACTCGCCGCTGCTCGCCGGGTCGGATTGTTCGACCTCGCCTTTCCAACTCGATCGTGGCTGGCGCTCGTGACGAGAAAGTTGGTTGCTCCTGCGTGGAGGGCGAACCCCGTCAACGACCTCACGCCCTGGAACCACGTTCCCGGTCGAGCGTCGTCCTCAACGTCGACTATCGCTTCACTCAGGACCGCAGGGAGCTTCGCGGGGATGATCATCGACTTTCATGTTCACGTCCTCGAGCCGAGCGTTTTCGAGGCGACGCGCGACAAGAACGTCTTCACCGGCTTCGGCACGCGGCCGCCGCCGAAGTTCGGGCGTGGTTCGATCTTGCGTGAGATGACCGTGGCGGAGGCTCAAGTTGAGCGAATGCAACGCGCGGGCATCGATCGTTCGGTGCTTTCGGCGAGTACCGTGCTTCAGGGCTCTTCCTGGGCTGATGCCGCAACGGACTACGATCTCTGCCGCCGAACGAACGATTTCATCGCTGATTGGGTGGCCCGTTTCCCGGAAAAATTCGTCGGCAGCTTCGTGCTGCCCCTTCAAGACGAGGGTTCATCGCTGCGCGAAATGGACCGTTGTGCCGGAGAGCTTGGCATGCGCGTCGTACAGTTGCCGGCGCACGTTGGAGGTGACTACCTCGGTGAGCAGAAGCTTCGGCCAATCTGGCGTGACATCCTCCATCGCGACATCGTCGCGTTTGTTCATCCCGAAGGCGTCACGGACCTTTGGTTTCAGAAATATCGGATGTGGAATTCCATAGGCCAGCCGATCGAGGAGGCTAAGTGCATCACCAGCATCATCTATGAGGGTCTGTTGGAAGAACTGAGCGGCTTGAAGATCGTCCTCGCGCACGGAGGAGGCATGCTGCCGCACAATATGGGCCGTCTCGATCGTAACGTCGAGCATATGCCAGAAACGATGGAGAACATCACGCGCAAGCCGAGCGACTATCTCCGATCCTTCTACTTCGACACCTGTCTGTACGATCCGACGATTGCCGAGAACTTGATCCGCCGGGTCGGCGCCGACCGTTTGATCATGGGGTCAGACTTTCCGGTCGGTGAAATGGATCCGCTGGGTTTCATTGACGCCCTCGCCATATCCGATCTGGATCGCGCGAAGATCAAGGGCGACCTGGCCGTTCGGCTGCTCGGTTTATGAAACGTCAGGACACGAGGGTTTGTCGATAGGCGGTGACTCGACCATCATGCGGATCTTCGAAGTTAAACGTTCGATGGAAATACGCCCATGTCGCTGATCTCTGTCGCTCCGACCGCGACGCAGGCCGACCAAGCGTTCGAGTTTTTGCTGGCCGAGATACTAAGCTGCCGTCTGGCGCCGAGCACCAGGATCCGTATCAACGAGATCGCCTCGCGTTTGGACGTCAGTCTCGGCCCGGTCCGGGAAGCTTTATCACGCCTGACCGGAGAGGGGCTCGTCATAGCCCAGGCTCAGAAGGGCTACACGGTCGCGCCGGTCTCGAAGGAAGAGTTAACTGAGTTAACATCGACGCGCATCACGATAGAGCAGCTCTGCTTGCGCGACGCCATGGAACACGGTGAACTCGAATGGGAGATCGACATCGTTGGATCGTTCCATAGGCTGCATCGCATACCGGAACGTGATCCTCACGATCAGGCCATTCTCAATGAAGTCTGGACCCGATGCCACGCCATGTTTCACTTGGCGCTCGTGGCGGGTTGTAGAAACCGATCGCTTCTACGCATACGCGCCAACCTCTACGCGCAAACCGAACGCTATAGGCGACTGTCGTTGCCACTCCGTGAAACCCACCGTGATGTCGACGCCGAGCATCGCGCTTTGATGCAGGCGGTCGTCGATCGAGACCAAGACGAAGCCTGCAGATTGCTCGCTGAGCATCTTTCAACTACGATGAGAATTCTGCTATCATCACCGATCCTAGTCTAAAGCGGCCAAATTACATTATCACATCTCAGGTTTCTCGCTAGCGTGTTGGAACCAGCACTCATTGCGCATTCCATCTGCCCCTGAGGTTGCTGAACTCCGCCTGACCGGGCGGGGTAGAGGAGACATGTGGATGCCGCAGCATCGGCCACGCTGTGAGGCGAATCTGAAGCAAGTGATATCAACGTGGGCCGTCGGGAAGATCGCCCGCTGGCTGGAGCGGGTCGACCCACCGCGCAGCGGGACCGCGCCCCCTGCCTTGCCCGTGGGCGGCGCGATCACCTGGCACCTGCGCGTGGGCGGGAGCTGGCGCCGGCCGCCGCCGGGCATGCCGCCGTGGCGCGCGGCTGGTTCCGGCGCTGGCTCACCCCGGGGTCTGTTCGACCACTTATCGCGCTAGTCAATAGCTCTGAGAGATTTACTTTTAAGAAAAACCGAGCCACTGAATCTACCTCTCACATATTTAAAGGACACCTTTGAGCCAGGGATCCACCCTCCTGCGCAAGAGTCAGGATCCTCCTCATAGTTGAAGCCAACGTCATGACTTCTGATGTAAATGTCGCAATGATTGTGGCGTTTTGAAGACAACTGTTCGCTAATAACAGTTCCTTGATCTTCCAGCGTATTCAAATCGGCAAAATCAAGGAAGAAGAAGGAGCTTACGACTATGCAAGGGCCAAAAACAATGAGAAGTAGATTGCGGTTTCGCGTATATGTCTTCGAACTACGTGTCTGGTCTATGGACATCGCTGTACCCCATCGTATCGAGCTGTCATACGCGAAACCTTAGTTGCGTGGAGGCGACGAGTCAGCGCCGCCGAAAAGCCGGACGCCGACGCCCACCGCGCCTCGCCATCGTCGACACGCAAACGGCATGCGCCATCGCATCGTGGCGCGCGCTACTGGGCAGAACGGCTTCGTCGTCCTCGCCCGCCGCTGGTCGTCCTGCCTGGGCCGCCGTCCTGTCCAGCACCGAGGCCCCGCTCAACCCCAAGCCGGTCCGCGCCGCTTCATGATAAACCCGCTCAAACAGGCTCTGAGACGGAGGATCACAATGATCGTGACGCAGAAGACGTGCCGGGTACGGGGCGTGTCAGAAACTGCCAGGGCATCGAGCGGCACGCGAATGCATCGCGCACCCGCATCGGGGGCAGCGACCAGCGAGGCTTTGAAATCGCGGCGTGAGACTTGTATCGAAGCGCGACCGAAACGGACGAGAGGCGAGCCATGGATCGCGTGACCCGAGACAGTGTTGCCGATATCTGGGGTCAACGCACGCCGCACGACGCCGACGGACGCTGGCCCGAGCGTGTCGACCTGCGCACCTCCGAAGAGCCGGATCATTGGGTGCAGAGCGCCTGCGTGCTCTGCTCGAACGGTTGCGGATGCGATGTCGGGGTCAAGGACGGGCGCATCGTCGGCGTGCGCGGACGCGGCGTCGACACGGTGAATAAGGGACGTCTCGGTCCGAAGGGCCTCCATGCCTGGGAAGCCAACCACAGCCCCGACCGGCTCACGCGCCCGCTGATCCGTCGCAACGGCGCGCTCGAACCGGCGAGCTGGGACGAGGCGATGGACCTGCTCGTGTCCCGCACCCGCGAACTCCGCGACCGCTACACCGCGTCCTCGATCGGTTTCTATACGTCCGGCCAGCTCTTCCTCGAGGAATACTACACCCTGGCCCTGATCGGCAAAGCGGGGCTCGGAACGCCGCACATGGACGGCAACACGCGTCTTTGCACCGCGACCTCGGCGGCCGCCCTGAAACAGACGTTCGGCTGCGACGGACAGCCGGGCAGCTACGAGGACATCGACCTCACCGACTGCCTTCTCCACGTCGGTCACAACATGGCGCACACCGACACGGTGCTGTGGATGCGCGTGCTCGACCGCCGCCGCGGCGCGAACCCACCCAAGATGGTCGTCATCGATCCCCGCAGGACGCCGACCGCCAAGGAGGCGGACGTGCACCTGATGCTGCGCGTGGGCACCAACGCCGCCGTCCTGAACGGGTTGAACAACCTGCTGATCGAGGGCGGGTACGCCGACGAAGCCTTCATCGCGGCGCACACGGTCGGCTTCGAGGCGTTCAGGAAACGCGTTTCGAGCTACTCGCCCGAGCGCGTCGAGGCGATCTCCGGCGTGCCGCAGGCCGACCTCCGCCGCGCCGCCGAGCTCATCGGCGGGTCGCGAGGACTCCTGTCGAGCTGCCTCCAAGGCGTCTACCAGTCCAACCAGGCCTGCGCCTCCGCCGTGCAGGTCAACAACGTCAACCTCCTCCTCGGTCGCATCGGCAGACCGGGTTGCGGCATCCTGCAGATGAATGGCCAGCCGACCGCGCAGAACACGCGCGAGACCGGGGCCGACGGCGACATGTGCGGCTTCCGGAACTGGAGCAACCCGGCGCACATCCGCGAGCTCGCCGAGCTGTGGAACGTCGACCCCAACATCATCCCGCATTGGGTCGGTCCGACGCATGCGCTGCAGATCTTCCGCTACTGCGAGATCGGCTCGATCCGAATGCTCTGGGTCCAGGGCACGAACCCGGCCGTCTCGATGCCGGATATCGGTCGCATCCGGGAGATCCTCGCCAAGGAAAACCTGTTCCTGGTGGTGAGCGACGCCTTCATGACCGAAACGGCGGAACTCGCCGACCTCGTGCTGCCGACGGCCCTTTGGGGTGAGAAGACCGGCTGCACGACCAACGTCAGCCGGACGGTGCACATCACCCACAAGGCCGTCGAGCCACCGGGCGAGGCACGCTCGGACCTGGACATCTTCCTCGACTATTCCCGTCGCATGGACTTCCGCGACAGGGATGGTCGACCGCTCCTCAAATGGAGCGACGCGGAAGGCGCCTTCAACGGATGGCGGGAGTGCACGCGCGGGCGCCCCTGCGACTACACCGGCCTATCATACGCCAAGCTGTCCGAAGGGTCGGGCATTCCGTGGCCTTGCAACGAGGACCATCCCCAGGGCCGTCCTCGCATCTACGAGGACCTGCACTTCTCGACCGATGCCGACTACTGCGAAAGCTACGGCGAGGACCTCGATACCGGCGCCCCGGTGGATGCCACGATCTACCGGGCCTCCAACCCGGCCGGACGCGCGATCTTCAAATCGGTCGACTACCGACCGCCACGCGAGCAGCCGGACGACGCGTACCCCTTCTTCCTGACGACCGGGCGGCTCGTTTACCATTTCCACACGCGGACCAAGACCGGCCGGTCGAAGAACCTCCGCGAGGCGGCTCCGGACGCTTTCGTGCAGATCGCCCCGCAAGATGCCGACACTCTCGGCATCAAGGACGGGGATTGGGTCCGGATCTCCTCGCGTCGCGGTTTCGTGGAACAGCGCGCGCGCATCGGCGACATCGGACCGGGCCAAGTCTTCATGCCCTTCCACTACGGTTACTGGGACGCGCCGGGACGCTCGCGCACCGCGAATGAACTGACCCTCTTCGCTTGGGACCCGGTCTCGAAACAGCCGCATCTCAAATACGCCGCGGTCAAGCTGGAGAAGGTCGATCAGCCCGAGGTCGTGACGACGCAACGGGACCCGACCATCGTGAACGAGTCGACATCATCGACGTCGACCACCACGGGCGAGCCTGCCGACGAGCACGCTCATCTGGGTGACTACCTCGCGATCCTGTCGATCAACGAGGACCATCTGGCGATCGCGTTCGAGAAGACGAAGATCACATTCGCCGACATCCCCGATATCGTCGGTGAATGCGCCCTCCTGGCGGAATGGTCGCACGAAGCCACGGTCATTCTTGATCCGATGTGCAAGAGGTACCCGGCCGCCGGCCGGGTGACGTCGAGCCATCCTTCGAAGGTGTTCTCGGTGCACAGACCCCGGCACGGCCTGAACCTGCTGCTCGAGCTTCAAAACCTTTACATGCTCGCCAACGAGAGCTTTATCGCCGCTGCGATACTGCAGCAGGCGGCGAAGGCGCTTCGCGACAAGCCCCTTCTCTCCGCTCTCGAGACGATCCTCGACAGCAACACGCGGCAAAGGCAATGGCTCACGTCACGCATGAGACTGGCAGCGGCCCAGGTGCTGCTCGTGCCCCTGTGATCGGCCCCCTCGCGCCCGCGCACGAACCCGCTTCGCGGGAGGCGCTCGGGGCGAGGGTGAGCGTCGCCATTGGGACTGATAGGGGTTGAGGTGAGACGGATCGGGCTTTGAGCATGAAGGGTCACCCTTCAGCTCGATGACGATGCGATGTCCAACCAACCCCCCTATACGACCTGTCCCTCCGCCGCGCCGCCGCATGCTCGAAGATATGACCATGCGCGGCCTGCGCGAGGAGACGCAGCACGCCTACCTCCATGTCGTCAGCGGCTTCGCCGGCTTCCTCGGCCGGGCCCCGGACACGGCGAGCGCCGCCGGCCTCCGCCGCTTCCAGGTCCACCAGGCCGAGAGCGGGGTGCAGCCGCCGCAGGTCGCCCGCCGAGAAGTCCGTCCGGAAATTCACCGCTACTGCCATGGCGGCCGTCCTCCCGGCACCAGGGAGTCAGATCAGCCGCACCAACGAAACCCCGCGCGTCAGAGCTGATGACCGTTGGTCTTCTTTGGTCCGGTTCAATGAGGTAATCGCCAGCGAAGAAACATTCTTCCAGCACGTTCTCGTCAAAGAGTGCCCTCGTCCAACAACGGTGACGAGCGCCTTGTTGTTCACCTTCGCTGACTTGCGTTCTGCAGTGGCAGCACCAGCGATGCAGCCGATATTTTAATCGGAGATGGCCGACGCCTTCAGCCATGAAGGAGCCTTGAGCACCGGAACGTACTGACGGCCAATGAACCAGCGGAGCGCATCTTCGAGCGCCAAGTGGTAAGGCCGCGCCCGGTAGCCAAGGTCCTGCTCGGCCTTGCGCGATGAATAATACATGAGATGCTTCGACATCCTCAGGCTATCGAGTGAGACGAACGGCTCGCGCCTGGTCACCTGCGCAACCATCTCGGCAGCGTAGGCGATTGGATAGATCGCCGTGTGGGGTACACGGATGGTCGGGGCTCGCCGCGCCATGAGCGCGGCGATATCGGCGAGCATGGTCCCGAAAGCGACGTCTTGGCCGCCGAGGATGTAACGCCCGCCGATGACGCCGAGCTGAAGCGCTCGAACGTGACCATCCGCCACGTCGTCGACGTGGACGAGGTTGAGGCCCGTTTCGACGAAGACGGGGATGCGGCCGTGTGCGGCCTCGACGATGATGCGACCGGTCGGTGTCGGCTTGATGTCGCCCGGTCCGATCGGTGTCGAGGGATGGACCACCATCGCGGGCAAACCGCGCTCGATCACCATCCGCTCCACGAGGGTCTCGGCCAGGATCTTGCTGCGCTTGTAGGCGCCGATCGCGTCCCGCGCGCTGAGCCGATCCTGTTCGCCGGACGGCGGGCCGTCGCGAGGGGGCTTCAGCGTCGCCACGCTGCTGGTGTACACGATCCGCTCGACGCCGGCCGCCTGAGCCGCCTCCATGACGACGCGGGTGCCGTTCTCGTTGACGTCCAGGATCTCCGAAGGATCGAGCGCCCAGAGCCGATAGTCGGCGGCGGCGTGGAAGAGATAACGTACGCCCTCCATCGCCGCGGCGACGGCGCGCCCATCCCGGATGTCGCCCTCGAAGAGCTCGATGCCGAGGCCTTCCACGTTGGCCAGCGCGCTCGTCGAGCGCACGAGCGCCCGCATCTTGCAGCCGCTGTCCGCGAGCCGGCGGGCGATGGCCGCGCCGACGAAGCCGGAGGCGCCCGTCACCAGCACCCGCTCGCCGGCGAGCGGGTGACCGCCAACTCGATGCAAACCCCCGGTGCCGGTCGCGGGTTCGACGGCCGAACGTTCGGCGTGAGGGTCGGACGGCACGTCTTCGCTCATGTCAGCCTCGCGCGAGTGAAGCGGTGACGGGACGGCCGCCTGGAGGGGCCGCGGCGGCGATGTCGGCGTAGCCGCCGGTCGCCGCGGCACCCCTCACGATCTCCCGGCAGAGCGGATCGCAGAGCGCGGCCAGTTCTTTCCGGTAGCCATAGCCCGGGGCGCAGCCGGGGAAGGCGTCGCTGGTCGCGGGATGGGTGTAGATCTCGATAACGCCCGGCGGACGCGCCCGGAGCAGCGCGGCGAGCCGCGCCGCCGTCATCGCGCCGGACCAGGCGAGGCCGAGGACGGCGTCGGCCGAGACCAGGCCGGCGCGCTCGGCCTGGTGCCGCAGGCGCCGCGCCATAAGCGCCTCGATCGGCGCGGAGGAGCCGCGTCCGCCGGCGCGCCGCAGAACGTCCGCCGGCTCGCGCGGCACCCGTACGGCGCGCAGGCCGAAGCGCCGGCCGGCGGCGAAGATCAGGTCCGCGACGACGGGATGAAGGTGGAAGTGCTTGTGCGCGTTGACGTGGTCGAGCGGCCGCCCGATCGCGGCGAAGGCGCCGAACTGCGCCTCGATCTCTTCCGCGACCTGGTGGCGTACCTTCGATCGCGTCGCCACGGCGATGGCGAGCCGGACCATGTCGGTCCTGAGCCGACCGTCCGCGCCGACGAGGTTGGGAATGCGCGCGCCCGGCATCACGGCGTCGCCATCGACGAGCACGAGGTGAAGTCCGACGCGCAGGTCCGGCAAGCGCCGGAGCCTCGCCACCGCGTCGCGCGCGGCGGGACCGCCGACCATCAGGCTGGCCGCGCTGAGGATGCCGTCGCGGTGCGCGATCTCCACCGCCTCGTTGACCTCCCGCGACAGCCCGAAGTCGTCGGCGGTGACGATGAGACGATCGCCGACGGGTGTCATGGCGCCGTCGTGCGGCGATCGCGTAGGAAGGCGAAGAACTCGACGCCTTCGCGCAGGCGCCGCTTCATCATCTCGGGGCTCCGCACCATTTCGCCGACGATCGAGGCGATCTTCGGTGCGCGGAAGTAGAAGCGGCGATAAAAGTCCTCCACCGAGTCGAAGATCTCGGTGTGGCTCAAGTGCTCGTAGTGCAGCGGCGCCATCTGCACGCCGCGCTCGTCGATCAGCTCGGCGTGCGCGGTGTCGAGCCAGCCCTTCTCGACCGCCTGCCTGTAGAGCGCGGTGCCCGGATAAGGGGCCGCGAGCGAGACCTGCAACGTGTGCGGGTTCACGTCCCTGGCGAACCGGATCGTCTCCTCGATCGTCTCCCTCGTCTCGCCGGGCAGGCCCATGATGAAGGTGCCGTGGATGGTGATGCCGAGTTCGTGGCAATCCTTGGTGAAGCGCCGGGCGACGTCGACCAGCATGCCTTTCTTGATGTTGTGCAGGATCTGCTGGTTGCCGCTTTCGTAGCCGACGAGCAGCAGCCTGAGCCCGTTCTCGCGCAGCACCTTCAGCGTCTCGCGCGGCACGTTGGCCTTGGCGTTGCAGGACCATGTCACGCCGAGCTTGCCGAGTTCGCGCGCGATGGCCTCGGCGCGCGGCAGGTCGTCCGTGAACGTGTCGTCGTCGAAGAAGAACTCCTTCACCTGCGGGAGAGCCCGCATCGCGTAGCGGATCTCGTCGACGACGTGGCCGACGCTGCGGGTGCGGTAGCGGTGGCCCCCGACGGTCTGCGGCCACAGGCAGAAGGTGCAGCGCGATTTGCAACCCCGGCCGGTGTAGAGCGAGATATAGGGGTGCTTGAGGTAGCCGATGAAGTAGTTCTCGATCGTCAGGTCACGCTGGTAGACCGGGGTCACGAACGGCAGCAGGTCCATGTTCTCGAGCACGGCGCGCGGCTTGTTGGTGCGCACGGTGCCGTCCCGGTCGCGCCAGGCGAGGCCGTCGATCGCCGACCAGTCGCGGCCCTCGGCCAGCTCCTTGATCGTCATGTCGAATTCGTTGCCGGCGACGAAATCCACCGCCTCGTCGCGCATGCCGCTGTCTGGATCGACGGCGACCTGCGCGCCGATGAAGCCGGCTTTGAGCGAGGGGTTGGCGCTCTTCAGCGCCTTGATGCAAGCGATGTCGGAGGCCAGCGAGGGTGCCGACGTGTGCAGCACCGCGAGGTCGAAATCGCGGGCCTGGGCCACCACGTCGTCGAGAGTGGTCTTGTGCGGCGCGGCGTCGATCAGCTTGCTGCCGGGCACCAGCGCGGCCGGCTGCGCCAGCCAGGTCGGATACCAGAACGAGCGGATCTCGCGCTTGGCTTGATAGCGCGAACCCGCGCCGCCGTCGAAGCCGGTGTACGAGGGAGCCTGCAGGAACAGCGTGCGCATCATGTTGGGTCAGCTTCCTCTGGCGGCGAGCGAGCCGTCGGACAACGAGCGGAAACGGTGGCCGCGCCACTCCACCGTCGAGCCGCAGAAGCTCGCGACGAAGACGATGAACAGGGCGAGGTCGCAGATCGGCAGCAGCCAGAGCCGCTGGGGGGCGGTCGCGAAGCGGGTTTCGACCGCGCGAACCAAGGCCACGCGACACACCACCGCCGCGATGGCCAGCCAGGGCGCGACGGCGAGGCTCCCGAGCGCGGCGACGAGGGCGAGCGGAAGCGGGTTGGTGATCAACGACCCGGCATGGCCCGGCGCGTCGATGCTGCGGATGGTGCGCGCGAAGCGGAGCTGGTGCGCGAAGAAGGACCCGATCGTCGGCTCCGCGCAAGCGTGTCGCACCGTGAAGCTCGGGACGGCGACGCCCTGTCCGAGGCGCCGCACCGCGGCGCCTATGGCGTAATCGTCGGCCAGCTTGTCGGCCACCGCGTCCAGGCCGCCGATGCGTTCCAGCGTCTCGCGGCGCAAGGCGATGGTCGAGCCGAAGCAGGGGGTCGCCGCGCCGAGCGCCATGCCGACGAGGACGTTGGGCAGGAAATGCGCGTTGATCGCCAACGCCGACAGCGCCGCGCCCGCTCCCCCGCCGCAGCCCTCGTAGAGGCAGGTGACGGCCCCGATGCCAGGCCGCGCGAGCGCCTCGACGACGCGGTCGAGATAGGACGCGTCGACGGCGATGTCGCTGTCGGCGAGGACCAGCACGTCGTGACGCGCCCGCTCCAGGCAGTGGATGAGGTTCGTGACCTTCCGGTTGCTGCCATGCAGCCTGTCGTCGACGACGAGGTCGATGGCGAGGGCCGGCCTCAGGGCGATCACCCGCCGCGCGACGTCGATCGCGGCATCGGAGCGCTCCTGGCAACCGAACACGATCTGGACCTCGCCCGCGTAATCCTGGTCGCAGAACGAGAGGAGATGCTCGAGCAGGCCGGGCTCGGCGCCGTGCAGCGGCTTGAGAATGGTCACGGGCGGCACCCACGACGGGCCGCGGCCAGCCGCGCGCGGCACCCTGCGGGCGATGGCCGTCGCGAAGAGGAGGTAGCCGCAACCCACCGCAGCCCCGATCGCGCAGAGTGCGCAGATCCCATGTCCGACGGCAGCAAGCACGCTCATGACGTCGCCTTGCCCCGGCGCATGCACACGAACACCGCCGCGTGGCGATCGAGCGACAGCCGGAGGGGGCGGCAGACCCGCTCAGGTGGAAGCGCGAGGCTTTCAGCGCGCGAGGCGTTCCCGCCGCGAGCCGGCACCCTCAGCGCGCCCGGCGCCTTCCCTTTGGCGCGGCGCAGACGCTGGCTTGACCGAGGACCGGTGCGAAGCCGCCGAGGTGTGGCGCTGCCGTGCCGGCAGCGATGGGTCCGCGCGGCAAGCCGTGCATCTCCTCGTCCAAGAGCCGCGACCGGAGAAGTCATCGCATGGAGAAGGAAGATGCTCGTTTCGGCGGTGATGTTCAATGAGCTGGCCCCCGACGGAAAACCGTGTCGCATCGCGCGAGATGACCTCATCGAGAGCATGACCATGCATCCAGAGGGTAGTTCAGCGAACTCATAAAATCATGCTATGCAGTAACATGCGCGTAGGCGATTGTCGATGCGGCAGCCTCCTTGCGCCGGCGCACGGATGAACACGTCGCTAACCGCCTGTCATGCCCTTTCGGGCCTAAAGCCTCTTTGATTGATGACCACCAAAACGTCTTGCCGATCCCGATCAAGCAATCAAATGTGTAGACAACTCAGCCTTTCCGAAGAATTCCATACTTATTGATGTTTTTCCCTATCGGTTCAGGAATTCAGGCTGGTGTAATCAGTCATCCCGCATGCGGAAGCGGCCCGTCGATCATCGGCCGATCGACTCGAGCGCCAAGGTCTGGATCGCGGAAGTCACGGCGTCGGACCGCGTCGTGAACGCGTTTGGGTATGAGCCTCACCTTCCCAGAGGCTTGCGGCCGTGACAGGCTCGCCGTAAGGTATTTCTGCCTTGCTCGTTCCAAGTTTCTCCGGTCAAGGCGCCTGCGACCCTTTCGGAGTCCTGACGCATGACGCATCCTGACGCGAGAATGTGTGTGGCAGACGAAAAATACTCGCGGTGGACCGGCGGCGACTCCGATGTCCTGCGGGGACCGAGAAGGAACCGCAGCGCTGGAGCGCGTCCACGATGCGATCCATCGCTTCAGCCGCGCGCGGGCGCTCGGAACCGGCGGCTCGCGGGACGTCCTCGGCCGCTCAGGCCGTCACCGTCCGTGAAGGTAGACGCGTCGCTTCCCGCTCCATACTTTTTCCCCCGTCGGTCTCGTCGGGACGTTCCTCGTAGAGCGTGGCGAGCACGATCCTGATCGTCAGGGCCACCGGGACGGCGAGTACGACGCCGACGACGTTGAAGAGCACGCCGCCGGTCAGGAGGCAGAAGATGACCAGGCTCGGATGGATGCGGCCGGCGCGGCCCAGGATCAATGGGCTGATGAACTCGTCGATGGAGATCCTGAGCAAGGTGGCGTAAGCGATGTAGGCGACGATGTCGCCGTATCCGTGCGAGCTGCGGATCGCCGCGAAGCCGGCGATGGTCGCCGAGAACAAGGGCCCGACCACCGGGATCATCTCGGCGAAGCCGGCAACCACGGCCAGGACCACCACGTTCTTGAGGTGGAGGAACAGGCCGAGCCCGATGTAGGCGGCGATGCTCGCGTAGAGCACGACCAGCCCGACACCGGCGAAGTAGCGAAAGAGCACCGGGGAAAGCTGCGCCCAAATCGCCTCGACGAGAGGGCGCTGCCTCGGCGGCACCAGAGCGACCATCCCCCGACCGATGACGGGACCGCCGACGAGGAAGTAGAAGAGGAGCACCAACGTCAGGAAGAGGCCGACGATGGCGACGATACCGCCTCCGGCTAGAAGTGCGATGACGTCGGCCTGGAGCACCGCCTGGCGGAATCCGTCCATCGCCTGCTTGGCAAGTTGCGCGGCGTCGGTCTGCTGGCCCAGCAATTCGACCTTGCCGGAGCCGAGCGCACTTTCGATGGTACGCTGGATCGTGGTCTGCAGATCGGTGATCGTGCCCTTCATCTCGTCGATGAGGGAGGGCGCGGCGATGTATCCGACGACGCCAAGCACCGCCACGAGCATGACGAAGACGAGCGCGGCGGCAGCCAATCGCGGCAGGTGCATGCGTGCGGTCAGTCGATCGATCAGCGGCGTGCAAACGAACGCCAAGGCACCGGCCATCACGAAAGGGAGCAGGATCGAGTGTATCAGGTAGACGAACACCACCGCGGCGAAGATCGCTGCAAAGACGGTCAGCCCCGAGGCCCGCTCGACCGGCCTTCGGCCCGGAAGCAGCGACCCGCGGCAGCCGGCCTCCTCGTCGGGCAGATCGGCCGGCTGGTTCATTGATGAAGTCCGCCCCTTCCATCGCGTGCGCCCGGTCGCGCGACGAAGCACGCTGTCGAGCGCCATCGGAGCGCACCGACCAGCCCGCCGGAGGTAGCAGGCTGTATCAGGTCGGGATGCGGAAGAAAACTAAGCCGGCGATGCGCAGCGCGAAGGCAGCGGCCGAACTCGTCGCCGCCAGGACCATCGCGACGCAGGCGTGATGGGCCCTGAACGCTCAGCCGAAAGCGTCGACGGTCCCCAGGGCTGCCACAGCCTAGCGGTCTGAGTTGGATGTTTCCTGACGGAAACGTACGCCGTCGGCGAGGATGGCGTCGGCGGACTTGGTCCGTGTGAACGGCCGCGGATCAGTATTGGGGTACTCGATTTAGGCTGCAATGGCGGCTTCCAGCGCGTCCGTGCTCTGAAACGCGCCGCGCTGCAGGCAACGCCGGGTCAGCAGCGGGAACCGGCCCTCGACGACGTTGAGCCAGGAGGTCGAGGTGGGCGTGAAGTGCGGGTGCCGGCGCTTGACCAGCCTAGCGTGGACGACGCGGATCGGGCGGCGGTGCTGGCCGGCCTCGTCGATCTCCGTGACGGTATCGATGTCGTCGTCAACGTCACCGCCTGCCTCGCCCTGGCCGCTCACCCTCGTGGCGGGAGGAGGCCGAACGGGTCCACCGCGCCTCCGTCGCGCGCGACCTCAGTCCCGGCGGTTCGGAAGGTCGATCGTCGGACGACCCGAACCATGGCGGAGTTGCCTCCGCTGAAAGGGGGTGTGACGCGACAGCGCTCGCGTCGAGACATGGACCCATCGTCACTGACGTTCGCGCCTCCAAAGGACGCTCCGACGGCTTACAGGAAGCGTGAAGCCCAAGGCACGATCGCGTCGGCGATCGCCTGCGGCTGTTCGGGGAACGGGGCATGACTGGCGTCATCGATGACCATCGTCGATACGCGGGGGCCGAGCTTACGCCGCAGGTCGTCCCGAGAACCTATGGGCTTGAACGGATCTTCGTTCCCGAAAATGTCTAGGAGCGGCGCTTCCCCGCCCGCCACGTAGCTGCGTGATTCGACGGTGTGCAACGCGGCGCGCTGCATGGCCAACGTCTGCGGATGTCAACCTTCGAGCCAGGCGCTGGCGTCGTGACAAGGCGCGAAGAAGGCCTTGCGCAACGCGCGGACGCGCTCGGCGCGCGGAAGGGACGTGTCGCCCGCGACGAAAAGCGCCGTCGCGATCTCCGCCGGGGCGTCGTCGGCGGAGGCGGCGGCGATGATCACGGCGCTCACCAAGTCGCCGTGATCGGTCGCGATCATACGGGCGACCGCATTGCCGTAGGCGTGTCCGAGGAGGACCGCCCGTCCGCCACCGCCGAGGGCTCGGATCACGCTCGCGACGTCGTCGGCGAGGTCGTGGAGGGTGACGCCTTCCATCGGCCTCGTGGACGCCGCTATGCCGCGCGGTTGCGGCCGCAGGACCCTCCAACCCGATCCGATCAGAGCCAGGGTGCGGCTGAACTGCAGGTGCAAGTCGCCGAGGCCAGGCTTTATCCAACCCTCGACGTCGTCGCCACGGCGCTCGCCTCCGACGACTTCCTCGGCGTCCCGAAGGCGCGCCTCTTCACCGGCACCGTCATGGGTCAACTCAACGTGCCGATGGCTTGGACGTTCGAGCCGTATACGTCGAGACGCGAGCGACCCGAAGGACGGTCCCACTGGGCTCTTAGGCCCGGTGCTGCCATGCCGCTCATAGGCTTCGTCGGCGACCACCGCCTTCGGCAGCGGGCCTCCCGCCTCATCGAAGACGCTTCTCGACGCCACCAACGATGCCGTCACGGAAGCTTTTCAGGTCCCGCCCGGCGACCACCAACGGATCGCGCACGAGCATCGGGCGACACATGTGGTCTTGGAGGACGCCAAGCTCGACATTCCCTCCGGACCGACAAGCGGGTTTCGCTGCGGGTGACCATTCGTACCCGCGGCCGCGAGGCGAAGGAAACGTTCCGCCGACTTCTATGCGAGCGGTTGGCGGAGCGGTGCAGGATCGCACCATCCGACATCGTCGTTGCGCGGGTCGCCAACACCGACGATAACCGGTCGCTCGGGCACGGGCGGGCGCAGTTCCCGACCGACGAACTCTGCTAGACGATAGCGTAGCCCCTCGCCGCGCAGCAGGCAGCCGGGCCTGATTGCGAACACCTGGGAGCGACCGCTGGGTTCCGCCTGACATCGACACGAATTTGGACCATGAAGATCGGCATCATCGGCGCGGGCTACGTCGGCCGCTCTCTGGCCGGCGCGGGCGTGAAGGCCGGCCACGAAGTCATGATCAGCAACTCACGCGGCCCGCAGACATTATTCAGCGAGTGTGCCGTCATAGCCTGCAAGGCTGGCACCATTGATGAGGCAGCGAGGTTCGGCGACATCGTCGTCGTCGCGATCACCATGAAGCATCACAAGGCCGTTCCGGTCGAGCCGCTTGAAGGCAAAATCGTGATAGACACAAACAACTACTATCCCGGCCGTGATGATGCGATCCCCGAGTTGAACAGCAGGGAAACGACCAGTAGCGAGATGCTGGCGAGGCATCTTCCGGACTCGAAGGTCGTTAAGGCTTTCAATGCGATCCTAATGCCGCATTTCGACCGGGATGGTCAGCCCACTGGCTCGTTCGACCGGCGCGCGTTACCTTTCGCCGGCGACGACGCGGACGCTAAAAAGGTCGTCTCAGACCTGCATGATCAGTTCGGGTTCGCCCCGATCGATGTCGGTCCCCTGTCTGAAGGCTGGCGCTTTCAGCCCGGAACCCCGGTTTACTGCATTCGCTTCAACGGCGCGTGGATCAAGCGCGCCTTGGCCGAAGCGACCCGGTCGATTTTAGCGGAAAATACCAGCGTTCGCTTTCGGTCGAGTGGTGTCACGAAGCGGACGGTGGCTGCCGGTCGGTACGCAACGTTTCGGGCGCTCCGTTCGAGTGCGAGGCGGAAGACGCGCGCGGCATCCGGCAGGTGCGTGGGTGGCCAAGGATTTCGTCCGTCCCCGCTATAGGCGGAAACGCCCTGCTCGCCGGCGCGGCGGCAAGCATGGGAACGCCGTCATGACGTTCCCTACGGCGAGCGTCGATCGCGGGTAAACTCGTCAGGATCACGCGTCCGCCCCGAGGGAGCTGCCCGCCTCCGCGCGGGCGTAGCGACGCGGCGAGCGGCCCATCACTCGCTTGAAAGCCGTGTTGAAGGCGTTCTCGGACGCGTAGCCGAACGCGTGGGCTGTCTGCGCCAGCGGTTCGCGGCTGGTCGCAAGCCGCTCGCCCGCCAGCATCATGCGCCAGCGGGTGAGGTAGGCGATCGGGGTCTCGCCGACCTTCTCGCGGAAGCGCTGCGTGAAGACCGATCGCGACAGCCCGGCCCGACCCGCCAGTTCGCCAAGCGTCCAGCGATGGGCCGGGTCGGCATGCATGGCTCCGATCGCCGCGCTCAGCCGCGGATCGGCGAGCGCGTAGAACCAGCCGACCTGATCGCCCGCCTGCCGGGACAGGTAGAGCCGCAGCGCCTGCAGGAGCATCATGTGGGCGAGGTGATGCGTGGCGAGCGACGCGCCGGGCCTGCCCTCGCGCACCTCGACCATCATCCGCTCGATTGACCAGCGCAGCGCCGCCTGCTCCTCCGCCGCATCGAGATGGACGACCGGCGGAAGCGCCCCGAGCAGCGCCCGCGCCTTGCGCCCGTCGACCTCGAAGCGCGTGCCGGCGAGGAACAGGTTGCCCCCGCCGTTGTGCACGACCACGCCGCCGTGCCGCGCACCGGCGAACACGTCACGGGCCGCCACCGGGGACAGGGCCATGTCGCTGGCGAGGGTGAAGGACCGGCCGCTCGGCAGCACGAAACAGTCGCCCACGTCGATCCTGACTGGATCGTCGAGGCCATCGACCCTCAGCCAGCAGGCGCCGCTCGTCACGGCGTAGCACTTGATCGCGCCGGCCTGATTGTCGAAGCGCACGGCCCAGTCCCCGCCGACGTCGAAGCCAGCGGTGAGGTAGCTCCGCGGCTTCAGGAGCGCGAGGACGCCGGACAGCGGATCCATGAAACTCCCGGACGATGGCGAAGAAACGAGCGACGATCGCGTGTAGCTGGTGCGCGGCTCCCGGTCTATCTCGTGCCGGCGTCCATCGGAGAGGCCTCGCATGATCGTCATCACCACGCCGACCGGCCAGATCGGGCACCACGTCGTCCGCCACCTGCTCGAGGCCGGCGAGAAGGTGCGCCTCGTCGCCCGTGACCCAGGCAAGCTGCCGGACACGGTCCGCGACCGCGTCGAGGTCTTCGAGGGCTCGCACGGCCAGGCGGCCGTGATCGACCGCGCCCTCGACGGTGCGGAGGCGCTGTTCTGGGTCGCGCCGCCCAACACGGCGGGAACGCTGGATGCAACCTATCTCGACTTCACCCGCCCCGCGGCCGAAGCGATCCGCCGCCATGGCGTCGCGCGCGTCGTCGTCGTCACCGTGCTCGGGCGCGGCTCCCGATGGCAGGACCGGGCCGGGCTGCTCTCCGCGTCGTTCCGCATGGTCGACCTTCTCAGCGAGACCGGCGCCGCGGTGCGCGGCCTCGCCATGCCGGCCTTCATGGAGAACGCGCTGCAGCAGGTGGACGCGATCAGGCAGGGTCGGATGTTTGGTCCGCTCGATCCGGATAGGAAGGTACCCCACACCGCAACGCGCGACATGGGGGCGGTCGCGGCCCGGCTGCTGCGGGACCGCTCCTGGACGGGTCGGGAGGACGTGCCGCTGCTCGGACCGGAGGACCTGTCCTACGACGACCTCGCCGCTATCCTCTCCGCCGTGCTCGGCCGCGAGGTGCGCTACCAACAGGTCCCGTTCGAGCGCGCCAAGGCGCAGTTGCTGGAGCGCGGCACGGGCGAGGCCTTCGCCCAGGGCTACGTCGACATGATGCGCGCCAAGAACGAGGGCATGGACAACGCGACCCCGCGCACGCTCGAAACCACCGGGCCGACCACCTTCCGCCGATGGGCCGAGGAGGAACTGAAGCCGGCGGTGCTCGGCTGAGCGCCCCTGCGGCGCGCGACCGGCTCACGGCTCGGCCGTCGTGCGCTGACCACGCCTTGCGCCAGCGACCCATAACTGGCCTGCCCGCGCCTGATTTGTCTCAGAATCGATACCAGGCCTTGACGCCGCCGGCGGCTGCCACGAGGGGAGGCGGCAAGAGTGACACGGGAGGATGGGTTATACCAAAGTGCGCTGAGCGGGACTTGTGGGCTTTTCAGGTGAGCTGCGAGGTGATTCCATAGGGTGGATGAGGAGCATCCGCCATGAGTGTGCCGATCCCGCTACGCGAGGATTTCGATGCTGCCGCCGTGAGGCTGGCGGCGAAGGCCAGCAAGGACGCGGCCCCGACCCGCCGCCTGCTGGCCTTGGCGGCGATCTATGATGGCGGTACGCGCAGCGACGCGGCGCGGGTTGGCGGTGTCGGGCTGCAAACGGTGCGCGACTGGGTGTTGGCCTTCAACGCCGAAGGTTTAGCCGGGCTGATCGATGGCAAGGCGCCAGGTCAGCCCTCCAAGCTCAACGAGGCGCAGCGTCAAGCGCTGGTGCGCCTGGTGGAGAGCGGACCGATGCCTGCCATCCATGGCGTGGTGCGCTGGCGGCTGCGCGACCTCGCCTGGTGGGTGTTTGAGGAGTTCCGCATCAGCCTGGACGACACCACGGTCGGGCGCGAGTTGCGCAAGCTGGGCTACCGCAAGCTGTCGGCGCGGCCGCAGCACCGTGCCCAGGATGAGGAGGCGATCGAAGCTTTTAAAAAGCCTTCCGGCCCAACCGCAAGCGATCGAGGCACAACTCCCGGACGGCATCGCCATAGAGCTGTGGTGGCAGGACGAGGCGAGGATCGGCCAGAAGAACAGCATCACCCGCCGCTGGGCCAAGCGCGGCACCCGGCCCGTGCACCGCACGACCAGCGCACCAAGTCGGCCTACATCTTCGGGGCGATCTGCCCGGCCAAGGGCAAGGGCGCTGGCCTCGTCACGCCCTGGTGCGACACCGACGCCATGATCGCGCACCTGGCGGAGATCAGCCTGACGGTCGATGCCGGCTGCCATGCCGTGGTGCTGCTCGACCAGGCCGGATGGCACGGATCGGCCAAGCTCGACGTGCCTGCCAACATCACCCCGCTGCCGCTGCCGCCCCGCTCGCCGGAGCTGAACCCGGTTGAGAACGTCTGGCAGTTCATGCGCGAGAACTGGCTGTCGAACCGCGTCTTCGCCTCCTACACCGACATCGTCGACCACTGCTGCTACGCTTGGCGCAACCTTGTCGACAAGCCCTGGCGCATCATGAGCCTCGGGCTGCGCACATGGGCTCATAAGTGCTGATCAACGCAGGTTGGTATAAAGGCGCTCGAGGACGAGAACGCCAAGCTGAAGCGGCTGCTGGCGGACGCGATGC
>CAXTIU010000005.1:0-236067 GCA_964244495.1 uncultured Beijerinckiaceae bacterium | reverse complement strand
CGCCGCCGTCGCCTCGTCCTCGGCGAGGCCGCTCGCGGCGGCGGCGGCGGCGGTCCGGGCGCGCCCGGCATCGGCCACGAGCCTGGCGCGGGCGTTCCGGCGATCGAGCGCGGCGCCATGCTCCAGCCGCCGGCGTGCCAGCACCTCGGCCGCGGAGCCCAGTGCCGCGCGCAGACGCTCGGACCCGGCCACGGCGTCCCGCGCCAGCGCCAGCGCGCGCACCGCCGCGTCGAGCCGCCGGTCGCGCGCGTGCCGGGCCAACGCCTCGTTCTTCGCGTCCAGTTCCGCCACCTTGCTTTCATGGACGGCGAGCCGCGCCCGCAGCTCCCCGTCACGGGCGACGAGGGACCCGACCTCGTCGCCGACGGTCTTGTAGCCGCCCCTGGCGTTGCCGCGCTTGTCCCAGAACGTCCCGTGCCGCTCGGCGGCGGCGGCGAGCAAGGCGCGGCCGCGCTCGCCGCCGACGACCTGCCCGATCTCCTGCTCCAGGGCGGAGGCGATGGCGTCGCGTCCGCCCCCGACGCCGAGCGCGCGATGCGAGGCGCCCTGCTCCACCCACAGCAGGCCGTAGACGCCCTGGTGCTCCTCGGGCTTGGAGCGGCCCTTGCCCGGCGGCTTGAAACCGAACAGCTCGGCGAGACGCTCCTCGACCCCCTCCCCGGTGGTGCGCTCGCCGGGGCCCCTCAGCTCCGCCTCCGGCCGCTGGCAGAACGCCTTGCGCAGCTGCCAGGCGCGGCCGTCGAGCTCGAAGTCAACCGACACTTCCGGCCGCACGGATTGATGATAGGGGAGCATCGCCTGCGCCACCTCGCCACCGACCCGGTGGCGCTCGAACAAGCAGGCCCGCAGCGCCGCGAGCAGCGTCGACTTGCCGGTCTCGTTGTCGCCGACGAGCACGTTCAGCCCGTCGGCCAGATCCTCCACCAGCGCGTGGCCGAGCTTGCGGAAGTCGCGGACCTCGATGCGGCGGATCCGCATCGGTTCAAGCGACCTTCTCGTGGTGGTCGAGGTACATCATGCGCAGCGCCATGCGCGCGTCGGCGGCCTGCGGGTTCGCGACATCGTCCGCCATCGCCTTCAGCCGGTCCATCGCCAACCTGACGAAGCCCGACGTGTCGACGGCATCGAGATCGTCGGAGGTCGGTTCGTCGAAAAGGCGGCCGTCGTCGATGTCGAGGTGGTGGAAGCGCGCCTCCCACGCCTTCAGCTCGCGCTGCAGGCGACGGCGCTCGGCGAGCCCGATCGTCCCCACGAGGCCCAAGGAGACGACGCAGCGCCTGGGATCCTCGCCAATGGCGCGCAGAGCGGCGAGGGGGGCCTCGACGGTACCGTCGAGCACGTCGACCTCGCTGGTGATCCAATGGTAGTGCCCGGTGCGGACCGTCTCCACCCGCTCGGTGGCACGCGCGCCGGCCACTTCGACGACGTGGACGTGGCCGGACGCGTTGGCCTTGTGGCGGTCGCTCTCGTGCGTGCCGGCGTAGTAGGTTCGCGGCCCGATCCGGAGCGCGCCGTGCCAGTCGCCGAGCGCGAGGTAGCAGAGGCCGGCGCGCGCGGCCCGGTCGGCCGGGATCTCGTTGGCGGCGTCGGCCGAGCCCGGCAGGCGACCGGCGACGCTGCCGTGGGCGAGGCCGATGCGGCAGCAGCCGTCCGGCGAAGGGGCCGCGTCGAACCATTCGGTCTGGTCCTCCGCCTCGCGCTTGCGCCGCAGCGGCGCCGGGAGCACCACGGCGGCTCCCTGCCACCGGTCGATCGCGACCGGCCTGTCGGCGATCACGACGTTGTCGGGAAGCCCGATCCCGTGGATCCGCGTCCATACGCTGTGGGCGAGCGCCGCGTCGTGGTTGCCTGGCAGGAACACCCAGGTGCCACGAAACGGCGCGAGCGCCTCCAGCGTCCGATGGATCGTGCGGTCCGACACTTCGTTGCTGTCGAAGGCGTCGCCGGCGACGAGCACCGCGTCGACCTCTTCGCGCCGGGCCGCCTCGGCGATCCGCTCGACGCCGCGGATGCGCTGCGTCCGCAGCTCCACGGCCGCCTCCGCCGGGAAGTTGCCGAAGCCCTTGCCGATCTGCCAATCGGCCGTGTGGATGAAGCGGAAGCTCATGACGGGTTTCTCGACATCCCCTTCTCCTACGCCCCGCGCCCCGGCGCGGGTAGGCCGGCGCGACCACCGGTGGACGAGGTCCACAGCTAAAGCGCCGGCCCGCCTCGCGACGAGGTGGCCCGGCCGAAACCGGCCCTCACGGCGAGCCCGCCGCCGCTTCCGGCACCGCGCGGCCGACCGGTCGGCGCGGCAGGACCCGCATCGACACGGGTCGGCTCGGGCGCAAGGTAATCCGCATCACCGACGGCGGCACGGCTCCCGACATGTGCGCCCG
Organism: uncultured Beijerinckiaceae bacterium; assembly: GCA_964244495.1. GTDB lineage: Bacteria > Pseudomonadota > Alphaproteobacteria > Rhizobiales > Beijerinckiaceae > RH-AL1. Next base: position 233,686 of record CAXTIU010000005.1, on the reverse strand, counting down.
CGTCGCCTTGAGGAGCACCGCCAGGACCGCCACCGCCTCCGTGGTCGCGAACGCGCTGCCGATGCAGATGCGTGCGCCCGCCCCGAACGGCATGAAGGCGTAGCGGTGGCGCGCCCTCGCCGGCTCGGGCGCGAACCGGTCGGGGTCGAAGCGCTCCGGGTCGGCCCAAAGGTTGCGGTGCCGATGCACCGCGTAGATCGGAACGATGAGCGTCGACTTGGCCGCGATCGAGAGGCCGCCGAGCTCCATCGGCCGCAGAACCTCGCGGGAGATGATCGGCGCCGGCGGGTAGAGCCGCATCGCCTCGTTCAAGACCTGGCGCGTGTAGGCGAGCCGCGCGACGTGGTCCGGCCGCACCTTGCCGCCGCCGCACACCGCGTCGATCTCGGCCACCACCCCGTCCTCGATCTCCGGGTGCGCCGCCAGCAGCATCAAGGTCCAGCCGAGCGCCATCGCGGTGGTTTCGTGGCCGGCGGTCATGAAGGTCACGAGGTTGTCGGCGACCTCGTCGTCGCTCATCGCGCGGCCGGACTCCGGATCGTTGGCGGCGAGCAGGAGGGAAACGAGGTCCTCCTTGCTCTCGGGGGTCGCGCGGCGCGCCGCGACCATCGCCTCGACCGTCCGCCGCATGGTCGCCGCCGCCCGCAGGCCGCGCCGCCGCCCGGGATAGGGCATCCACTCCGGTGCGCCGAGGAGGCTGAGCGCGAACATCCAGGAGGTCGGCTTGAGGTAATCGACCACGCAGCGCTCGATGACGCCGGTATCCATGCCGCCCGGACCGGACAGCATCGTGTCGACGATGATCTTGAAGGTCGTGGCCATCATCTCGTGGGCGATATCGACGGCGGCGCCGGACGGCAGCGCCAGCCAACGATCGCGCGTCGCCTCGGCGGCGGCGATCATCGCCGGCACCAGCGCCTGCAATCGTTCGTGCTGGAAGCCCGGCGCCAGCGAGCGCCGCTGCCACCGCCAGTCCGGGCCGTTCGCCGTCAGCAGCCCCGAACCCAGCGCCGGGCCGAGGACGCGGATCAGCTCGGGGCTTTTCGCCAGCGCGTCGCCCTGGCGCACCAGCGCGTCCTGGATCAGCTCGGGATCGCTGACGTAGACGCGCGTGCGGCCGAGCACGCTGGTCACCGTGAGCGGATGGTCGTAGATCTCCGGCGGCAAGGCGGCGAGCGGGTTGCGGATGGTCGTGCCGAGCAGTCTGGGGCTCCACCGCCGCGCGACGGCGGGCGTGCCGCCCGGAGGTGTGCCCTTTGCCGGCTGAGCGTTTTGCGTCATGCCCTCGATCTGCGCCCTCCCGACGCGGATGTCCACGATGGGGTCCGCCGTGGTCGCGGGTGATGATCGATGAAGGGTCGGCCGGACGGGACGTCAGCCATCCGACCGCCCGGTGCTCGAACTCCTCGGCGGTCGACGCCCTGCCGTGCCGTTTTCCTTGGGGGAGAGCCTTTCTCGGAGGGGGAACGTTTCCGACGCGGAATCATACCATCGAACGTCATGGAACGTCGTGTCGGTCAGGGATGATACGGGATGCTCCGCTTTGGCTACGGTAGCTTGGTACCGGCATCGATGGAGGCGAATATGAGAGCGTCTACGGCAAGCATGACCGCGCAGATATTGATGACGTTTCATTCGGTGGCATGGGCGGGACACCTGAGCAACAAGGGCCATAGCGCCAAGATCAAGACGTTCAAGGGTAACACGAGCAACGGCGGTTGGGGTTACCCAGTCGTTCGAGCAAACCTCGCCCGTCAGGATCCGCAAACGTCAATGATGATGTTTGGACTGTGAATGGGTTTCTTCGACCGATTGAAGGCCGGGGCGGCACCCGAATGGCGCGCCTACGTCGAGCACCCGTTCACCGACGCGCTGGCCGACGGTTCGCTGCCGCCACAGGCCTTCCGCTCGTATCTCGCTCAGGACTACCTGTTCCTGATCGAGTTCGCGCGGGCCTACGCGCTGGCGATCTACAAGGCGCCGGCGCTCGCCGACATGCGCGAGTCCGCCACCGGTCTCGCCGCGATCCTCGACGTCGAGATGGACCTGCACGTCAGGCTTTGCGCGCGGTGGGGGATCTCGGCCGCCGATTTGGAACGCACGCCGGCGGAAGCGGCGACGCTCGCCTACACGCGCTACGCGCTCGACGCGGGGATGCGCGGCGACCTGCTGTCGCTGAAGGTCGCCCTGGCGCCCTGCGTGATCGGCTACGCCGAGATCGCGCGCCGACTGCTCGTCCGCCATCCGTCGGCGACGGCGGAGGACAACCCGTACGCGGCCTGGATCGCGGAATATTCCGGACACCCTTACCAGGCGATCGCCGCCGCCGCGCGCGCGCAGCTCGACCGCCTCGCCGACGGGTACCTGACGCCGCGGCGCGAGGGCGAGCTGCTCGACGTTTTCCGGGACGCCACGCGCCTCGAGACCGCCTTCTGGGACGCGGGATGGCGGCCGGCCGACCCCCTCAGTCCGGATAGGACGCGATCTCGATGAGGTTGCCGTCGGGATCGCGGCAGTAGACGGATCGGATCGGACCCCTCGCGCCCTGTTTGCGCACGGGGCCCTCCTCGATCGCGACGCCGAGCTCGATCAGGTGGGCGACCACCGCGTCGGGCCCGCTCCGCGTGAGGAAGCAAAGGTCGTCGCTGCCGGCGACGGCGTTGCGACCGGTGAACCACTCGATCCGGTCGGCGTCGACCGGACGCAGGTTGATCTTCTGCTGTCCGAAGGTGATCGACGTGCGGCGCGGCTTGCCGGCGCCCGGATCGAAATCCTCCCGCGCGACCCCCAGCGTCGCCTCGTACCAGGCCGCGCTGGCGTCGACGTCGCCGACATTGATCACGAGGTGGTCGAGGGCGTGGACGAGGAGGGCCATCCGCTGAGTCTCCGAGAGTGCGCGCCACGACCGCTACCACCGCGAGCCCCGACATACGAGGGGTGAGTGCGTCCCGCTCCCGCGCGGAACGCAAGGGCCTGTCCGTCGTTCGCCGCGCGATCATCGCACGGGAGGACGCCGGCATGCCCACCATCAAGACCAAGGACGGGACGCAGCTCTACTACAAGGACTGGAACCGGGGCCGCCCGGTCGTGCTGATCCACGGCTGGCCGCTCGACGCGGACATGTGGGAGTATCAGGCGCCGGTGCTGGCCGAGCGGGGCTTCCGCGTCATCGCCTACGACCGCCGCGGCTTCGGCCGGTCCGACCAGCCCTGGACCGGGTACGACTACGACACGATGGCCGACGACCTGAAGGACGTGCTCGACGCGCTCGACCTGGCGGATGTCGCGCTCGTCGGCTTCTCGATGGGCGGCGGCGAGGTCGCCCGCTACATGTCCCGCCACGGCGGCGCGCGCGTGACGCGGGCGGTCCTGGTGTCGAGCGTGGTGCCCTTCCTGCTCAAAACCCAGGACCATCCGGAAGGCGTGGACAGGAGCGTCTTCGACGGGATGATCGAGGGCTTGAAGAAGGACCGGCCGAACTTCCTCGCGACCTTCAGCAAGACGTTCTTCGGTGTCACCCTGCTCAGCGCGCCGTCGTCCGCCGAACTGATCCAGTGGACCGGCAACCTCGCGATGATGGCCTCGCCCAAGGCGACGATCGACTGCGTGAAGGCCTTCGGCGAGACCGACTTCCGGCCCGACCTGCCGCACTTCAAGGTGCCGACCCTGGTCATCCACGGGGACAACGATCAGACGGTGCCGGTGGACGTGTCGGGGCGGGCCGCGGCCGCCGGCATCTCGGGTTCCACCTTCATCGCCTACGAAGGTGCGCCGCATGCCGTGCCCTTCACGCATCCGCAGCGCCTCAACGACGATCTCGTGGCGTTCCTGTCGAGGTAGGCTGGCGGGACGCGATCCAGACGGACGCGTTCCACCGACGATGGCGAAGGCCCTACCTGGCGTTCGCCTCGTTGCGGAAGATGGCGCTCTTCACCTCGTCCCCCACCTTGAGGCCGATCTTGTCGGCGACGCCGGCGTTGACTTCGAGAACGCCGGCCGCCGGAACCTGCGACGAGATCGTCGTCTCGTCGAGCGGCTTGGCGTCGTGCTTGATGCTGACGACGTGCCCGCCATGGTCGATGAACACCATGTCGAGCGGGATGTAGGTGTCCTTCATCCAGAACAGCAGCATCTGGTCGCGTCCGAAGTCGAACAGCATGCCGGCAGCCTCCGCCATGGATCGCCGGTTCATCAGCCCCTTCTCGCGTTCGGCGTTGGTGCGGGCCAACTCGACGGTGAAGGCGTGCTTGCCGCTGCCGGTATCGACTTCGAGATTCGGCGACGCCGCGCGTGCGCCCGCCGCACATAGGCCGACGATCGCCGCCAAGACGGCACCGGCCAGCGCGGTTCGGCCACCCGCGATCGATCGAACCACCACCATTGATCCCCCGCTCAACCTCGCTTCGCGCGCTGGCGCCCGGCGGCACGAACCACGTCAGTGCGACAAGGGCAAGGCCGCTTCGAGCAGCCGCACCTCGGCCGCCATCAGGCCCTTGGGCCCATCGCCGAAACGCACCAGCAGGCTGTCTCCCGGCTTCAGCTCGGCGATCCCGTAGCGCCGCAGCGTTTCCATGTGGATGAAGATGTCCTCCGTGCCGTCCCCGCGCGACACGAAGCCGAAGCCGCGGACGCGGTTGAACCACTTCACGACCACGATCTCGAAGCCGCCCGAAGGCGTGACCTGGATGTGCGTACGGGTCGGCAGCTGCGCCGGGTGCACCGCCGTCTTCTCGTCCATCGACAGGATGCGGAAGACCTGCAGGCCCTTGGCGCGAACGGCGGCCTCGCAAACCACGCGCGCGCCCTCCTGGGCACTCTGGTAGCCGTCACGGCGCAAGGTGGTGACGTGCAGGAGGACGTCGGGGCCGCCGCCGTCCTGCGCGATGAAGCCGTAGCCCTTGGAAACGTCGAACCATTTGATACGCCCGGCGACCTCGACCAGGTCGAGACCGTCGGACGACACGTCGTCGGTGGCCTCGACGCCGCGGCTGACTGAAAAATGATCCTTGCTTGTCAAGGCACTCATCCCCGAAACGCTTGTCCGCGTGCTGCGCCGGCCTGCCGCTCAGGCCGAATCACCTCGCGATACGGACCGGGCCACGATAGCAAAGCCGCCGCCGCCGAACAGCCGCAAAGCTGGGCAATGTGCCGATGTCGCGGCGGCATCGGCGTTCCCTGCGAACCTGTTGTGACAAAGCCATAGCGCGCGCGACGCCGGCGACCGTACCCACTCCGGTCCGCCCGGGCGCGGCGGTCGGCGGGCTCATGGCGGCGGCGGGTGCGACGCGGAACCGCTGCTGCCGCCAGCCAGTGCCGATCGCACCGGCGCGCCGACCGGCGCCGGACATGAAAAAGGCTCCGATCATCGATCGGAGCCTCGTTGTTGCGAAGCGTTCGGCTGCACCTTGGCAGCCGATCACGCCCGGAAATGTCAGCGGAGCCGCCGACGCCTCAGACGAGACCCCCGGTCTTGCAAGAGACTTCCAGCTCGCTCGCGACATGACCATGAGACACTGGATCACCTCCTTCCGTTTGGTTGAACACGGCGTTAACCATATCAGTCGCCGCCGCTTTGTCAGCCCGTCCGGCGAACTTATTGCTGTGCAGCGCAGCATTAAAGTTCTTGCTTTCCGGCGGAAACGGTCCCACATGCCGGTCGGCCGCTCCAGGGCGGCCACGGCCTCTGGCCGCGTGATCGCATGCCGCCTCTCGATCGACGTTCACCGACCTGTCGATGACCGATCCGGCGCGCACGCGAACCGCCAGCCGCCGATCGACCGGAGCCGGTCACGCACGGCATGCCCCACCCGTACCCGCGTCGAGGCCGTCCGTGACGGCGGGACGCGCCATGCCCGAAAGCATCCTTTGAGCCAATTCGCCGATCTCGGACTCGCCGCGCCCCTCCTCAAGGCGCTGGCGAGCGAAGGTTACCTCACCCCTACCCCCATCCAGGCCCAGTCCATCCCCCACGTCATGGCCGGCCGCGACCTGCTCGGCATCGCGCAGACCGGCACCGGCAAGACGGCGGCCTTCGCGCTGCCGATCCTGCACCGGCTTGCCGCCGAGCGGGTCCGCCCGGAACGCAACACGTGCCGTTGCCTCGTGCTGTCGCCGACCCGCGAGCTCGCCAGCCAGATCGCCGAAAGCTTCCAGGTTTACGGGCAGCATTTCGGGTTCTCGGTCGCGACCGTCTTCGGCGGCGTCTCCATCCGTCCGCAGATCGACCGGCTGATGCGCGGCGTCGACGTGCTCGTGGCGACGCCCGGACGGCTCATCGACCACCTCCAGCAGCGCACCGTGCGGCTCGACAGGGTCGAGATCTTCGTCCTCGACGAGGCCGACCAGATGCTCGACATGGGCTTCTTCCAGGCGCTGCGGAAGATCGTGCCGCTGCTCCCGAAGCAGCGGCAAAGCCTGTTCTTCTCGGCCACGATGCCGAAGGAGATCGGCTCGCTCGCCGACGACCTCCTGCGCGATCCCGTGAAGGTGTCGGTCGCGCCCGTCGCCACCACGGCGGAACGCATCGACCAGAAGGTCATCTTCATCGAGACCGGCCGCAAGCGCTACGTGCTCGCCGACCTGATCCGCAAGGAAGGCATGGAGCGCGCGCTCGTCTTCACGCGCACCAAGCACGGCGCCGACAAGGTCGTGCGCCATCTCGGCGAGGAGAAGATCGAGGCGCTGGCCATCCACGGCAACAAGAGCCAGGCCCAGCGCGAGCGCGCGCTGGCCTCGTTCAAGGCCGGGCAGGCCAAGGTGCTCGTCGCCACCGACATCGCCGCGCGCGGCATCGACATCGACGCCGTCAGCCATGTCGTGAACTACGATCTTCCCAACGTGCCGGAATCCTACGTCCACCGCATCGGACGCACCGCGCGCGCCGGGGCGGAGGGGCGCGCGATCTCGCTGTGCGACGGCGAGGAGCGCGCCTTCCTCCGATCGATCGAGAAGCTGACCCGGCAGACGATCCCGACCGAGGACCGTCGCGACCCGAACGCCCCGCAGGCGCCGGTCGAGGTCCGCGAACAACGCCGCCCGCACCATCAGCCCGGCCGCAAGCCACCGGGCGCGCCCGAGGGACGCCGCCCCGCGCCCCGCGCGGACGGTGGTGGCCGAGGCTTCGATCACGGGCACGGCGGCCCGGCCTCGAAACGGCAAAGTGGCGATCATCGTGCCGCGCCGCCGGCCGGCTCTCGCCCCGGCGGCGGGTCGCGCCCTTCGACCTTCGGTCAGCGTAAGCGGCAGCCCTGACGCCTCGGCCTTCGTGTCGAGCCGGCGCGGGCTACAGGAAGCGCGCCGACTCGCGGGCGATCTTGCGGGCGCCGTCGCTCGGCACGAAGTCGAAGACCATGTGGGCCTTGCCGCTCGCCGTCGACACGCTGGCTCGTTGCCAAGCCATGTCGACCGAAACCCTGCAAAGGCTTCGGTCGACGTTGCAGCGCGCCTTCAGTGAGCCGGGAACCTCCCGGTACGAGCGTCGCGGCCAGCGCTTGATGTAGGCGAGCTTGTCGGCGAGCACCTGGGCGCGGGTGAACGAATGCCCGTAGTACAGGGTCCGCGGCGCGTAGAAGCGCTCCACGGCGGCCGGCGTGACGCTCGCGTCCCGCGACCATATCGCGAGGTAGGCTTGGATCGCGCGCTCGGCGTCGGCTTTGGTGCCCTCGTCCGCGTCCTGGGCCTGGACTGGCCAGACGGCGAGCGCGAATAGGGCGACGCTTGGTAGGATCGTGCGCAGGCGCGACATCGACAGGGTCCCGATTCGTGGCCTCGACATCCGCCATCGCGATGGGGCCGGTCGCGAAACACCCCGGACCGCGGCTTGGTTCATCGATGGCGTGGCGGCGAGGGTGGGACAAGGAGGCGCTGGCCATCCCGGCCGAGGGGTTCGCACGATGTGGCGAAAGGGTAGATCGATGTTAAGACGTGTCGCCCACCATGCCGACGAACTCCCGGCCCTCCACAGGTGCTCGTGCTGCGTCCAACAACCTCTGTCATCCTTCTTCTCGCTTCGGCGACGGCGGCGCGAGCCGGACAAGCGCCTGTCGGCGAGCCGGCACCCGGCGCGCCGAGCGTCCAGGCCGAGCCGGCTTCGGCCGAGCCTGCCGCGCCACCTCCGCCCGCGCCCAGCAGGGTGGCGGCCATCCTCGCTTATCGCCTCATGGCCCGCGCGGAGGCCGCGAAGGCTGGACTGCCCTTCGACCTCGTCGACGCCGTGATGAAGATCGAGAGCGATTACAGTCCGGCGCGGATCGGCGACGTCGGCGAGATCGGCCTGATGCAGGTCCGGCCGGGCACGGCGGCCATGCTCGGCTTCCGCGGCGCGCCGAGCGAGCTGTCGAGCCCTGCCGTCAACATTCATTATGGCACCCTCTATCTCGGCCAAGCCTGGCGCCTTGCCAAGGGCGACGTGTGCCGCACCCTGATGAAGTACCGCGCCGGCCATGGCCAGGAGGTGATGTCGGCGATCTCGACCACCTATTGCGCACGGGCGCGGGCGCACCTGTCGGCGACCAACTCCCCGTTGGCCGGCCTCGTCAAACCCGGCGACCTGGTTGCGGCAGCGTGGGCGCCGGATCCGGCGGGCGCGGCGCCGAGCGACGCGGCGTCGTTGCGCCACAAGCGCGGGGCCGCGTTCTGGAGCGTGTTCGAGGCCCGCATCAAGGTGGCGAACGCCCGCATCGAAGCGAAGTGGCGACGGGTCGCGACGCGCTGATCCGGGTCCAGCCCACAATGACGACGCGGAGGCGGTCAGGGGTGCAAGGGCGCGCCTTGGCAGGAGAGGAGGGACTCGAACCCCCAACCCCCGGTTTTGGAGACCGGTGCTCTAACCAAATTGAGCTACACTCCTACGCGAACCGACCCTAGCCGGTCCGGGGCGCGGCGGGCAAGCCCTTCGAGGCACGGTTGGCGGACGGCGTCGGTCGTTCGGTCTCCGCCGGACAGCTCGCGGCCTCGGAAGGGTCGCGGACGCGGCGGGATGTGCGGAGCCGCCTTCGGGCCGGGCTTGCCGTCGTGACGTGCGCCAGGTAAGGTACTGATACCTATCGGACCCGGCAAGCTTTGATCGACGTCGGCTGCGATGCGGCGAAATCCTGACGCATGACGCAGCTGACGCAAGAATGTGCGCTATGGCGGAATCACGTCGGGCTCGTCCGGCGGCCGGGCCACGACCATCGAGCCGGCGCGTTCGACGCGGGCGTTGATCCTGCCGCCGATGATCGCCCGCATCCCGTCGGCGAAGGTGCGGACCATAACGCGCGAGCGGACGGTGATGCCGCGCGCCGGCCCGACGTGCGTGAAGGCGCGGCGGCCGAGGCCATCAAGGATGCGTCGCCTGCCCGCCTCCGCCCCGCGCTCCCGGCACGGCGCGTTGCCACGTCGCGGCGACCTCCCTACATAGGCCTTCCAAGCGGATGGCCGGGATGCTTCAACACGCGTGTCGTTCCCCGAAGGTGTGGACCCGTCGTGAGCCTCGCCGAGTGATGCCGTGACCTATGCGGTGAAGGAGATCTTTTACACGTTGCAGGGCGAGGGCGCCCAGGCCGGCCGCGCGGCTGTCTTCTGCCGTTTCGCCGGTTGCAACCTGTGGAGCGGGCGCGAGGACGACCGGGCCGACGCCGTGTGCCGCTTCTGCGACACCGATTTCGTCGGCGTCGACGGCGAGGGCGGCGGCAAGTTCGATCGTGCGGACCGCCTCGCCGACGCCATCGCCGCCACCTGGCGCGGTCGGCACGGCAGGCCGTTCATCGTCTTCACCGGCGGCGAGCCGTTGCTTCAGCTGGACCAGCCCCTGCTCGACGCGGTCCACGCGCGGGGCTTCGCCTGCGCGGTTGAGACCAACGGCACGCGCCCCGTCCCGGCGAGCGTCGACTGGGTTTGCGTGAGCCCCAAGGCCGGCGCGCGTCTCGAACTCACCCGCGGCGACGAGTTGAAGCTGGTGTATCCGCAACCCGGCATCGATCCGGCCGCGATGGAAGGCCTGGCGTTCGATCATTTTTGGCTGCAGCCGATGGACGGCGCGGCGCGGATCGAGAACACGCGGGCGGCGGTGGCCTACTGCCTCGCTCACCCGCGCTGGCGGCTCAGCGTGCAAACCCACAAGGTCGTCGGCATACCCTGATGGAGATTTCGCCCTGATGTTCGAGATCTCCAAGCAATTCCGCTTCGAGGCCGCCCACACGCTCGAGCGCAGCGTGGAGGCCGACGCGAGCCGCCGCATCCACGGCCACTCCTATCGCGCGGAGGTGATGCTGCGAGGCGAGCCGAACCCGGCGTCCGGCATGATCATGGATCTCACCCTGCTCGAACAGGCGCTGCGGGAAGCGCGCGACGGGCTCGACCATCGGCTCCTCGACCACGTGCCCGGCCTCGGGCCGGCGACGATGGAGAACCTCGCCCGCTGGATCTGGGTGACGGTGGCGCCGCGCTGCACCGGCCTCGCCAAGGTCTCGGTCTACCGCGACTCGGCCGGCGACACCTGCAACTACTACGGGCCGGGCACGCCTTAAAGACTGAGCATCAGCTCCAGGTTCTGCACCGCCGCGCCAGACGCTCCCTTGCCGAGATTGTCGAGCTTGGCCACCAGCACCGCCTGGCGCCGCCCCTCGTCGCCGTACACGCGCAGTTCGAGGTCGTCGGTGCCGTTGAGCGACTCCGGCTCGATCCGTCCCCCGCCGCCGGCTTCCACCACGCGGACGTGGCCGGTGTCGCCGTAATGGGCGGCGAGGGCCTGAACGAGGTCGGCGACGCGCGGCCTGCCCGGCAGGTCGTCGAGGAATAGGGGGATTGAAACCAGCATCCCCTGCGCGAAGGCGCCCACCGACGGCACGAAGATCGGCCGCCGCTCGAGGCCGCCGTAGGCCATGATCTCCGGCACGTGCTTGTGCCCGAGCGCGAGGCCATACAGCTCGAAGCGGGGAGCGACGCCGCGCTCGTGGTCGGCGATCATCGCTTTGCCGCCGCCGCTGTAGCCGGACACGGCGTTGATGGGGACATGGGCGTCGCGCGCGAGCAGCCCGGCGTCGGTGAGCGGCCGCAGCAGCGCGATCGCGCCCGACGCGTAGCAGCCAACGTTGGACACGAGGCGGGCGGCTCGGATCGCCTCCGCCTGCCCCGGCGTCAACTCGGGGAAGCCGTAGGTCCAGCCCGGCGCGACGCGATGCGCGGTGGAGGCGTCAAGGATGCGTGGCCCGCGCGGCATCGCTTCGACGAGGGCCACTGTTTCCCGTGCCGCCTCGTCGGGCAGGCAGAGGATGACGAGGTCGACCTCGGCCAGCAGGGCGCGCTTGGCGGCGACGCTCTTGCGTTCCTCGTCCCTGAGGCTCCGAAGCATTACGCCCGGCTTGCCGACGAGGCGCTCGCGGATGCCGAGCCCTGTCGTCCCCGCCTCGCCGTCGATGAAGATGCGCGCTGTCATGAGAAAGCTCCACGCACGAAGTCTGCCACCTGCGGATCGCGGCCGCCGGTATGACCATGGAGGGAAACACGTAGACAAAGAAAAAGGCGGCTGAAGCCGCCTCCCTCGATCCCACCGTCCAGGCGTTCAGCGCTTGGAGAACTGGAACGAGCGGCGGGCTTTCTTCTTGCCGTACTTTTTGCGTTCGACCACGCGCGAGTCACGGGTCAGGAAGCCCTCTTTCTTGAGAACGGGGCGAAGCTCCGGCTCGAAGTAGGTGAGCGCCTTGGAGAGCCCGTGGCGCACCGCGCCGGCCTGCCCCGACAGCCCGCCGCCGACAACCGTGACCATCATGTCGTACTGGCCCACCCGCGCCGTGATGCCGAGCGGTTGCTGAAGGATCATCTGCAGCACGGGGCGGGCGAAGTAGGTCTCGAACGTCTTGCCGTTGACCTCGATCCTGCCCGAGCCGGGCTTGATCCAGACGCGGGCGACGGCGTCCTTGCGCTTGCCGGTGGCGTAGGCGCGACCGAACTTGTCGAGCTTCTGCACGTGGATCGGCGCGTCGGGCTGCGGCGCGGCGGTCGCGCCCTTCAGGTCCTGGAGGGAGGAAAGCGTGGTCTCGGCCATCGTCAGGCAGCCTTGTTCTTGCTGTTGAGGGCAGCGACGTCCCAAACCTCGGGCTGTTGCGCCTCGTGCGGGTGGGTGGCGCCCTTGTAGACGCGCAGGTTGCCGAGCTGCTTGCGGCCGAGCGGCCCGCGCGGCAGCATGCGCTCCACCGCCTTCTCGACGACGCGCTCGGGAAAGCGCCCGTCGAGCACGAAGCGGGCGGTCCGTTCCTTGATGCCGCCCTGGAAGCCGGTGTAGTGGTAGTACACCTTGTCCTCGCGCTTGCGGCCGGTGAAAACGACCTTCTCGGCGTTGACGACGATGACGTGGTCGCCGTCGTCCATGTGCGGGGTGAAGGAGGCCTTGTGCTTGCCGCGCAGCCGCAGCGCGATCTGCGAGGCGAGTCGGCCGACGACGAGGCCGGAAGCGTCGATCACGACCCACTTCTTCTCGATCTCGGCCGTCTTGGTTGTGATCGTCTTCCCGAACATCGTCTCGCCACCTAAATCCCAAGCGTGCTTTAAACCGTCCTCCCGGTTGCCATGTCAAGCCAAGACGCGGCAAATAACGCAGCCGCCCTCGATGTTTATAGACCACGGTATCTCGGTACCGCTCCAGTTCGGGCGGCACCGACCACGATCGCGAAGGAGAGATCGGAGCATGACGCCGGGCACCTCCCACGACCTCCGCGCCCTGCTCGCGGGCGTCCGCACGATCGCCGTCGTCGGCGCATCGGTCGACCCGGCGCGAGCCTCGAACGATGTCCTCGCGTTCCTCGTGGCGCGCGGCTACGCGTGCGTCGGCATCAATCCCGCTCTCGCGGGGCGGCGCATCCACGGCGCGCCGATGTTCGCCACGCTGGCCGACGTCGATTGCCCCATCGACATGGTCGACGTGTTCCGCGCCTCCGACGCGCTTCCCGGCCTCGTCGAGGAGGTGCTCGCGATGACGCTCCGTCCCAGCGTGCTGTGGACGCAGCTCGGCGTCGTCGACGTCGCTGCGGCCACGCGGGCGGCGGCGGCCGGCATGACCGTCGTCATGGACCGCTGCCCGAAGATCGTCCTCGCCGGCCGCTGACGGCTCGCGTCATGGGTCGACGACATGGCCGCCGGCGAGCGGCGCGGCGATCCCGGTCGTCGATGGGAACGTGATGGGCAGGTCGCGCAGGCGGCGCACCGCCAGGTAGGCGAAGGCTTGCGCCTCCATCGCCTCGACCGACCAGCCGAGCGCGTCGGCGGTCTTCAACGGGCACGGCAGCCGCGCCGCCAGCTCGCCCATCAGGGTGCCGTTGCGCCCGCCCCCGCCGCAGATCACCGCGAGGCGCGGGGGGGTCGGCATCAGGTCGAGCGCGGCGGCGATCGTCGCCGCGGTGAAGGCGGTGAGCGTCGCCGCCGCATCCTCCGTGCGCAACGCGTCGACGGCCAAGCGCGAGAACGCGTTCCGGTCGAGCGACTTCGGGGCCGGCCGCGCGAAGTAGGGGTGGGCGAGCAGGGCCGCCAGCGCCGCGTCGTCGACGCGGCCTCGCGCGGCGAGCGCGCCATCCTGGTCGAAGGGCATGTTGAGGCGCTCACGCACCAAGTCGTCCAGGAGGGCGTTGCCGGGGCCGGTGTCGCAGGCGATCGGGTCGCGGCCGGCTTCGAGTGTGGTGACGTTAGCGACCCCGCCGATGTTGATGACGGCCACGGGTCCAGCGATGGCGTCGCGCTCGACCAGGGCGCGATGGTACACGGGCACGAGCGGCGCGCCCTGCCCGCCCCCCGCGACGTCGGCGGCGCGGAAGTCGAAGGCCACCCTCACGCCGAGCCGCCGCGCGAGCGCCCGCCCATCGCCGATCTGGACCGTCAGCCGGCGCTCGGGCGCGTGCAGCACCGTCTGGCCGTGGAAACCGACGACATCGACGTCTTCGCGCGCGAGGCCCTGATCGGACAGCAAGGCCTCGACCGCCACCGCGTGACGCGCGGTGACCATCTCCTCGGCCGGCCCGAGCGCGCCCGGCCGCGCGTCCCTGTCGCGCAATCCGATCGCGTCCCGCATGGCGGCGCGCAGCAGCGATCGATCGGCCTCATCGTACGGGGTGAACGCCTGCGGGCCGAGCCGGATCGCGCGCTCGCCGTCCGTGTCGAGGAGAGCGACGTCGACCCCGTCCATCGATGTCCCGCTCATCAATCCGATCGCGCGCATGCCGGCACCCTCGCGTGCCCAACGTCACGGCACATCGGCACGCTGAGGCTTCAGCGTGAAGGAAGCGTAGACGCATCCGCCGCACGATGGCAAAGGCCGGTCGCTTGACGGACCTCGCTTTTTCTCCGAAGCCTCCGCCTCGTCATCGGGGCCACGCCGTGTCCGCCTTCCATCCCGCGTCCGATTTCTTGAGGGTCCTGAGCGAGCGCGGGTTCATCCACCAGTGCTCGGACGTGGCCGGTCTCGACCAGCTCGCGCGGAGCGGCGGCCTGAGCGCCTACATCGGCTTCGACTGCACCGCCCCCTCGCTCCACGTCGGGTCGCTGTTGCCGATCATGCTGCTGCGATGGCTGCAGAAGACCGGCGGCCGCCCGATCGTGCTGGTGGGGGGCGGCACGACGCGCGTCGGCGACCCGTCCGGCAAGGACGAGAGCCGCAAGCTGCTGTCGCTCGACGACATCGAGCGCAACAAGACCGCCATCGGCAAGGTCTTCGCCCGGTTCCTGACCTTCGGGGACGGCGCGAGGGACGCGGCCCTCGTCGACAACGCCGACTGGCTGACCGGCCTGAAGTACATCGACTTCCTGCGCGATGTCGGGCGCCACTTCTCCGTCAACCGCATGCTGGCGATGGACTCGGTCAAGCTCCGGCTGGAGCGCGGCCACGAGCTGTCCTTCCTCGAATTCAACTACATGTGCTGCCAGGCCTACGATTTCGCCGAACTCGCCGGCCGCCTCGGCGTGCGCCTGCAGATGGGCGGCTCCGACCAGTGGGGCAACATCATCACCGGCATGGACCTCGGCCGCCGGATGGGCCTGCCGCAGCTCTACGCCTTGACCGCGCCGCTGCTGACGACGGCGGCCGGCACCAAGATGGGCAAGACCGCGCAAGGGGCGGTCTGGCTCGACGAGTCCCTGCTCCCCGTCTTCGGCTATTGGCAGTTCTGGCGCAATTGCGACGACGGCGACGTCGGCCGCTTCCTGCGACTGTTCACCGAGCTGCCGCTGGACGAGGTGGCGCGCCTCGCGTCGCTGGAGGGGGCGGAGATCAACGAGGCCAAGAAGACGCTCGCCACCGAGGCCACCGCGATGCTGCACGGGCGCGACAAGGCGGCGGCGGCGGCGGAGGCGGCGCGACGCGCCTTCGAGGACGGCGCCGTGGACGGGGACTTGCCGAGCGTCGCGATCGACCGGGCGGACCTCGCCGCCGGCGTCGGCGTGCTCGCGGCCTTCCAGCGCGCGGGGCTCGTCGCTACGACCGGCGAAGCGCGCCGCCAGATCAAGGGTGGCGGCCTCAAGGTCAACGACGCGACGGTGAGCGACGAGCGCGGCATCCTCGGCGAAGGTGATCTCCGCGAGGGCGCCATCAAGCTCTCGCTCGGGCGCAAGCGGCACGTCCTGCTGAGGGTCGCTTCCCCGGCTTGACGCGTCCGGCCAGCGCGGTCACGCTGCCGCCATGGCCCGTTCGCGCGACCGTCTGCAGATCACGCCCGACATCCTGCTGCGCGCCTATTCCATCGGCCTTTTCCCCATGGCGGAGAGCGCGAGCGACCCGAACCTCTTCTGGGTCGACCCGGACGAGCGCGGCGTGTTCCCGCTCGATGGGCTGGTGGTGACGCGGAGCCTCGCCAAGGTGGTCCGCTCGGACCGGTACACGATCAAGGTCGACAGCGACTACGAGGGCGTGATCGACGGCTGCGCGGGGAGCGCGCCGGGCCGCGAAGGAACCTGGATCAACGGCCGCATCCGCGCGCTCTACCGCTCGCTCTTCGATCTCGGCCACGTTCACACGATCGAGGCCTGGGCCGGCGGCGACCTCGTCGGCGGCCTGTACGGCGTCGCGATCGGCGCGGCCTTCTTCGGCGAGAGCATGTTCCACCGCCGCACCGACGCCTCCAAGGCCGCCCTCGTCCACCTCGTGGCGCGGCTGCGCGTCGGCGGCTTCACCTTGCTCGACACCCAGTTCGTCACCGAGCACTTGGCGACCCTGGGCGCGGTCGCCGTGCCGAGGCTGGCGTACCATGCCCTGCTCGCCGACGCCGTCGGGCGACCGGCCGATTTCTGGGCCTGGCCGAAGAACACCGTGGTCGCCGGGGCGCGGGCGCTGGCGGCCCTGCGTGAGGAGCCGTTCCCTTCGGGCGCGTGACGCCGGCGGCCAGCGTCGAGCCGCGCGGCGGAGGTGGACACGACCGACGCCCGCGCGGAACGCGTCCGCCGGGAACCGCACCCGCCGACCGGCGACCGGAATGAACGCCCCGGCCTGACGGGACGACCGCCGGCATGATCCCGCTCGAAGCGTCGTCGCGAGCACCGGCGAAGCGAGCCGCGAACCCGAGCCCAGGCTTGTCAGGCTCGGCCGCGATAGAGCCAGCAGGCGCCGGCGAGCGCGACGCTGCCCCGGTCGACGCGTCGCTCGATGCCGGCGCGCATCAGGGCGTAGGCGTGGGCGCGAAGGTCCGGCTCCCAGCCCTTGAGCGAGGCGGCGGCCGGGCCGGTGCCGCTCAGCAGGGCGAGGGCGTCATCGACCGCTGCCTCGTCGGAAGCGCCGGCGCCGATCGTCAGCAGTCCGTCGATGGGATCGGCCGACACCTCCGCGAGGCCTGCCCGCGTCAGCATACGGCAGGTCGCGTCCCGATCGGCGAGGGCGAAAGGCCCGACGGCGCCGGTCGCGTCCTCCGGCATCGGCTGAAGCGTGGCCAGCCATTCCAGAGGCGCTTGCATCCATTCCACCTCAAGACGCCGTCGCCACGTCAGGACGGCGAAGCGCGCGCCCGGCCGCATCGCCGCGCGCAGGTTGGAGAAGGCGCGGGGCGGGTCGTCGAAGAACATCACGCCGAAGCGCGAGACGATCAGGTCACGGTCCGCTGCGAAGCGCCGCGTCATGGCGTCGGCCCGCCGCCAGTCCACCGCCGCCCTGTCGCCCGGCGGCAGCGCCGCCTCGCGCGCCGCCGCGTGGGCGAGCATCGGCGCGGACACGTCGACCGCCTCGACCTGCCCCGAGGCGCCGACCGCCGCGGCGAGGCGCAGCGCGACCTCGCCGCAGCCGCAGCCCACGTCGAGCGCGCGCTCGCCGGCCCGCGCGGCCGCACCAGCCATCAAGCCGTCCGTCAGGGGCGCCATCAGCCGGTCGAGGCGCTCCCGGTTCGCCGCCCACTTGGCACCGGCGACCTCGTTCCAGTACGCGATCTGGTCGGCGTTGGCGGTCGTCATGGCGTGGTCCTTTCGTCGAGCACGGCGCGACCGGCCGCCGCGACCCGCCTCATCAAGGACGGCAGGGCCTCATCGGCAAGGTCCTTCTCGGCGACCCAGCGGCAGCCGTCCGGCGCCGGGGCGGCGGCGCTCACGAGGGCGCCCCTCACGCTCAGGAACAAGGTGAAGTGCGTGAACCCGTGCTCGACCGATGCCGGCGCCGTCCGGTACGCGGCATCGAGCGGCCGGGCGTCGCCGTCCGGATCGCCCTCGGTGTCCCAGGCGCTGCCGGGAAACTCCGTCATCCCACCGAGCAGGCCCTTCGCCGGCCGGGTCCGCACCAGCACGTCCCCGCCCTCGCGCCTGATGTAGAACACCGAGCCGTGGCGCACCGGGCGCGCCGCCTTGGCGCCGCGCACCGGCAGGATCTCCTGTCGGCCGGACCGCCGGGCCTTGCACCCTTCCGTCAACGGGCAGAGCGCGCAGGCGGGGCGGCGCGGCGTGCAGATCGTCGCCCCGAGGTCCATGATCGCCTGGGCGTAGTCGCCGCAGCGCGTCGACGGCGTGCGCCGGTCGGCGCCCGCCCGGATCGCGGGCCTCGCCTGGCGAATCGGCACGGCGATGGCGTCGAGGCGCGCGACCACGCGTTCCACGTTGCCGTCGACGACCACCGCGCGTCGGTCGAAGGCGATCGCGGCGATCGCGGCGGCGGTGTAGGCGCCGATGCCCGGCAGCGCGCGCAGGCCGTCCTCGGTGTTGGGGAAGCGGCCGTTGCCTTCGGCGACGAGGCGGGCGCAGGCATGGAGGTTGCGGGCGCGGGAATAGTAGCCGAGCCCGGCCCAGCGCCGCATCACGTCCTCGACCGGCGCGGCGGCGAGGTCGCCGACCGTCGGCCAGATGCCCAGAAACGTCTCGAAATAGGTTTTCACCGCCGCGACCGTCGTCTGCTGCAGCATCACCTCCGAAAGCCATACGGCGTAGGGATCGGCCGCCTCGCCCGGCAGGGCGCGCCAGGGCAGCGCCCTGCGGTGACGGTCGTACCAGGCGAGCAGTCGCGCGGCCGTCGGGACGTGTTCCGGCGCTCGGTCGGTTTCGCCGGCCGGCGCTTGCCCGATCCCGCTAGCCGGCGGCCGTCTGATCTTGCTAGTCTGACGCGCCATGCCCGCCCCGTTCCGCAAACGCCCGCGACCGCTCGCCGATCTCGTCGCCGCCGCCATCGATCCCGTGCTCGCGCGCCAGGGCTTCTCGGAAGCCGACCTCGTCCTGCACTGGGATGATATCGTGGGGGAGCGCTTGGCAAGCAATTCCCGCCCGATCAAGCTGCAATGGCCGCCCCGCCCCGCCGGCCAACCCGATGGAGTGCCCCGCCCGGCGACGCTCGTCGTCCGCGTCGAGGGGGCTTTCGCGATCGAGCTGCAGCACGGCGTGGAGCAGGTTCTGGCACGCATCAACGCGCATCTGGGCTGGCGCTGCGTCGGCAGGCTCGCGTTCCGCCAAGGGCCGGTCGAGCGGCCTGCCCCGGCCAGCCGCCGCAAGATGCCGAGCGCCGAGGCGATCGCGGCGGCGGCGAGCGCCGTCACCGGCATCGCCGACGACGGCCTGCGCGAGGCCCTCGCACGCCTCGGCGCCCACGTCGGCACCCACGTCGGCACCCACGCCGGCACGAACGTGGCGGATCGCTAGCGAGCGCTCCGCGATCCGGCTATGGTGCGCCGAGATCCACGGCCCCGCCGCTCCCTCGCCGCCCCAGGTGACATCATGCCGCTCGCACGCTCCGCCACGCCGAACCGCCGCGCCTTCATGTCCGTCGCGCTGACGCTCGTTGGCAGCCTCGCCGCGCTGCCAGGTCCAGCCCGCGCGCAGGACGCCAACAAGGTGCCGGTCGATGAGTTGATGGCGAAGAACGCCCTTCCCGACATCGTGCAGGGCAAGGACGACGCGCCCGTGACGGTGATCGAGTACGCGTCCATGACGTGCACGCATTGCGCCCACTTCCACGACACGGTCTACCCGACCCTCCTCAAGACCTACGTCGACACCGGCAAGGTGAAGTTCGTCCTGCGCGAGTTCCCACTCGACCCGCTCGCCACCGCCGGGTTCATGCTGGCGCGTTGCGAGGGGCCGGACAAGCGTAACGCGGTGGTCGACCTGTTGTTCTCCCAGCAGAGGAACTGGGCCTTCGTCGACAAGCCTTTGGAAGCCTTGTCATCGCTCCTGAAGCAGACCGGCATGAGCCAGCAAAGCTTCGACGCCTGCCTGAACGACCAGAAGCTCTACGACGGGGTCAACGCGGTCCGCGACCGGGCTTCGCAGAAGTTCGCCATCAACGCGACGCCGACCTTCTTCGTCAACGGCACGAAGGTCACCGGTGAGGTCACGGTGAACAGCCTGGCGAAGATCCTCGATCCGTTGACGGTGAAGAAGAGCTGAGGCGCAACGGCAGCCGGCGCTCCCCTGGGACGGCGGCGGCGCGGACCATCCGCTTCGGAACGCCGGGCCGCCTCGAGGCGTCGGTCCCTTTCAGGCGCGCCCGGCCTGCATCGACAGTCGCGACAGATCGATGCCGAGGTTGCCGACCGCGCGCTCGTACTTCGAGTCGAGGGCGCTGTCGAAGATCAACGACGTGTCGGCCGGAACATTGAGCCAGCCGTTGTGCTGGATCTCGGCCTCCAGCTGTCCCGCCGACCAGCCGGCGTAACCGAGGGCAAGCACCGCGCGGTCGGGTCCAGACCCGTTGGCAATCGCGCGCAGGATGTCGAGCGTCGCCGTCAACGACACCCCCTGATCGATGGGCAGCGTCGAATCGTCGATGAAGAAGTCGTTGGTATGGAGCACGAAGCCGCGGCCGCTTTCCACGGGCCCGCCCTTCAGCACCTGCATGGTGCCGGCCTTGCCGGGCAGGCGGATCGCGTCGTCCTTGTCGATCACCTCGAGTTGCACCAGCAACTCCGGAAAGTTGACCTTGTGCGCGGCACGATTGATGACGATCCCCATGGCGCCCTCCTCCGAGTGCGCGCACAGGTAGATCACCGAGCGGGCGAAGCGCTCGTCGGCCATGCCGGGCATGGCGACCAGGATCTGCCCGTCCAGGAAACCGCCGTGCGAGTGGAAAGATCTTTTGCCGCCGCCGCGGCCCTTCGCGACGCGAAGCACGTTCAGGGCATCGTTCCTGGTGCCTTTCATACCCGCGGCCTCTTGTTGCCTGATTCGAATGGTCCCGACCCGAACGCGTCCGACCTCGGGCCGCGCGGCGTTGTCGTCTCCGAAACGCCGACGGAGAAGGCTAGCATGTCATTCAAGCAAAAATACCTCCAATCGGCTTGTGCCTTTCCGGCACGGCGCGCGCTTCGCGCCGCCCTGTGTGTTTCCTGCATCGGCGCCTACGGTGGCGTCCGGCCCGGTCCGTCGGCGGCCGCCCAGGATTTCCCGATGGCTCCCAACGCCCAGCCGGCGAAGCTGCGCCTGATCGCGGCGCCGGCCGCCGCCGGCGGCAGGTATGAGGCCGGGATCGAACTCACCATGGCGACAGGTTCGCACACCTATTGGAAGATGCCGGGCGATGCCGGCGTGCCTCCCGTGTTCGCCTTCGACGGCTCGGAGAACGTCGCCGCCGCGACCGTGTCCTTTCCCGCGCCCACGCGCATCGGCGAAGAGGGCTTCGACGCCTTCGGCTACACCGGTCGCGTCGTGTTCCCCGTGGCGGTGACCCCGGTCGACCGCGCGAAGCCGGCCGTGCTCCACGTCGATGTCACCTACGCCGTCTGCGACAAGATCTGCGTGCCCGGCCACGGCGACGCGAGCCTGACGCTGGCGCCCGATGGCGAGGGCGTGGCGGGCGACCTCGTCGCCGCCGCCTTGGCGCAAGTCCCCAAGCCGCTGCCCGACGCCGACCGCCGCAAGCTGGTGATCGTGCCGGCGGATGGCACCCCCGGCGCGAAGCCAGGATCGTCCGCCAAGTCCGCCGACCCCGCCAAATCCACTTGGACACTGACCTGGACCGGCGCTTCGCCGCTCGCGGACATCTTCCCCGATGCGCCGGAAGGCTTCGTCTTCGACACGCGCAAGCTCGACGACAATCATTGGACGCTGACCGCCAGCGAAAGCGTCGGCGCGAGCGCGACGGTGAAGGTCCCGGTCACCCTGGTGCTGAAAGGCTTCGACGGCAGCTTCATCGCGACGGAAACACTCGACGTCAGGCCCACGACCCAGTAAGCGCCAAGCCTCCGACGCGAGAAGGATAGAACGAATGTCGATCAAGGTAGGGGACACGGTTCCCGAGGCGACCTTTCACGTGATGACACCGGACGGCCCGGCGCCACGTGGTACCGCTGACATCTTCCCCAAGCGCAAGGTCGTGCTGGTGGCGGTGCCGGGGGCGTTCACGCCGACCTGCAGCATGAACCACCTGCCGGCCTTCATCACTCAGGCCGACGCCTTCAAGGAGAAGGGCGTCGACGAGGTTCTCGTGACCGGGGTCAACGACGTCTTCGTGATGGGCGCCTGGGCCAAGCACACCGGGGGCGAGGGCAAGGTGACCTTCCTCGCCGACGGAAGCGCCAAGTTCGCGCAAGCCGTCGGCTTGACCATCGACCTCGGCGAGCGCGGCCTCGGCACCCGCTCGCAGCGCTACGCGATGGTCGTGGAGGACGGCGTCGTGAAGAGCCTGTCGGTCGACGAGAGCCCCGGCCAGGCCGTCGAGGCCAGCGCCGAGAACGTGCTGAAGTCGCTTCAGGTTTGATCGCGCGCCCGCTCCAGGCCGGGTCGGGGCGGCGGTACCGAAAGGCGGTCGAACGAAGGATTGCTTGTGACGTTGTTTCGTCGCCGAGCGGCTCCTCCGATCGGCCGCCGCGGGTCGGACCCGTTTCGGAGGTGCCCGTGGGTTTGTTCGACACGATCACGAAGGCGCTCGGCGGAGGGGTGGGGCAGCAGGGCGCCGGCGGCGGGCTCGGCAGCCTGCTTCAGCAGGGTGGGCCTGGCGCGAGCAGCGGCATCATCGGCCAACTCCTCGCCGGCTTTGGCGGCGGCCAAGGATCGGGCGGCGGGCAAGGATCGGGCGGCCAAGGCTCGAGCGGCCAGGGCGGGATCGGCCAGGCCGTGGGCGGATCAGGCGGCGGCATGGCCTCGATGCTGGAAACGCTGGCGGCGAACGGGCTCGGTCAGCAGGTTGCCTCGTGGATGAGCAATAATCCGAACCTGCCGGTCACCCCGCAGCAGATCCACGACGCCCTCGGCAGCCAGCAGGTGCAGCAGCTGGCCCAGTCCACCGGCCTACCGGTCGGCGATTTCCTGCGCCACCTCGCCGACCATCTGCCCGCGGCGGCCTCGCAGGCGGCTGGCACCAACCCGTCTTGAACGGCGCGCGGGTCAAGGCGGCGCCGCCTTGACCCGCGCGCCGCACGGGAGCGATAAGGGCTGGTGAGCCGCCCCACCGTCCTCCTCATCGACAATTACGACAGCTTCACCTGGAACCTCGTGCACGAGCTGGGCGCGCTCGGCGCCGCGGTCGAGGTCCTGCGCAACGACGAGACGACCGTCGCGCGGGTGATCGGCGCGAGCCCGGACGCGATCGTCATCTCACCGGGTCCCTGTTCCCCGCGCGAAGCCGGCATCTCGCTGGACCTCGTCAGCCAAGCCGGCGCGACGATCCCGATCTTCGGCGTCTGCCTCGGCCATCAGGCGATCGGCGAGGCGTTCGGCGGCGAGGTCGTGCGCGCGCCGACGCCCGTCCACGGCAAGGTCGCGACGATCACCCATCGCTCCGAGATGATCTTCCGGGGCTTCAACGCCCCGTTCAAGGCGACCCGCTACCATTCGCTCGTCGTGTCCCGCCCGACCCTTCCCGCCGCTCTACGGGTGACCGCCGAGACGGACGGGCTCATCATGGCGCTCTCCCACGTGTCCCTCCCCATCCACGGCGTACAGTTCCATCCCGAGAGCATCGCCTCGGAAGGTGGCCGGCGCATCATCGGCAACTTCCTCGACCTCGCGCAGGCATGGAACACCGGGGCCGCGCGGCGGCAAGCCGTTCCCGCGTGACGGGCTCGACCATCCCGACCGACGCGCTGAAGCCCTTTCTCGCCGCGATCGCCGGCGGTCGCTCCCTGTCGCGCGACGAGGCGGAGGCGGCATTCGCCCACCTGCTGTCCGGCGAGGCGACGCCGGCGCAGGTGGGCGCCTTCCTGATGGGGCTTCGCGTGCGCGGCGAGACGGTGGACGAGATCGCCGGGGCTGTCGCGGCGATGCGGGCCAGCATGATCGGGGTGAGCGCCCCCGAAGGGGCGATCGACATCGTCGGCACCGGCGGTGACGGGCGCGGAACCTACAACGTGTCGACGCTCGCCGCCTTGATCGTCGCCGCCTGCGGGGTCCCCGTCGCCAAGCACGGCAATCGCGCCTTCACCTCCCGCTCCGGCTCGAGCGACGTCCTCGCCGCCCTCGGCGTGAGCGTCGGGCTCGATCGCGCGGCAATCGAGCGCTGCCTCGTGGAGACCGGCGTCGCCTTCATGTCGGCCCCAGCCCATCACGGGGCGATGCGCCACGTCGCCTCCGTCCGCGCCGAGCTTGGCACGCGCACCATCTTCAACCTGCTCGGGCCGCTGGCGAACCCGGCCGGCGTCCGACGCCTGCTCGTCGGGGTTTATTCCGCCGACTGGCTGGAGCCGCTCGCCCGCGTGCTCGGCTCGCTCGGGGCGGAGCGCGCGTGGCTGGTCCACGGCTCGGACGGGCTCGACGAGGTGACGACGACCGGGCCGACCGCCGTCGTGGCGTGGGAGGACGGCGCGGCGCGCGCCTTCACCATCCACCCGGAAGAGTTCGGGATCGTCGGCGCCACGCTCGCCGACCTGCGCGGCGGCGATGCCACCCACAACGCGCGTGCCCTGCGCGCGGTGCTCGCCGGCGCGCGGACGCCGTATCGCGACATCGCCTGCCTCAACGCCGCCGCCGGGCTCGTCGTCGCCGGCCGTGCCGCCGACCTCGCCGAGGGGCTCCGGCTCGCCGGGCGCGCCATCGATTCGGGGGACGCCCGCGCCGTCCTCGATCGCCTCGTCCGCGTCTCCGGTGGCGGCGCGAGGGAGGCCGTGGGATAGACGATGGCCGACATCCTCCAGCAGATCGCCAACTACAAGCGTCGCGAGGTCGCCGAGGCGCGGGCCGCCGTGCCCTACGCCGCGGTGATGGCGCGGGCGGTGGCGGCCAGCCCACCGCGCGGCTTCGTCCGCGCGATCGAGGCCAGGCTCGCCGAAGGTCGACTTGCCTTGATCGCCGAGATCAAGAAGGCCAGCCCGTCCAAGGGCTTGATCCGCGTCGACTTCGATCCGCCGGCACTGGCCCGCGCGTACGAGGCGGGGGGCGCCGCGTGTCTCTCGGTCCTGACCGACCAGCCCTCGTTTCAGGGTGATCTCGCCTTCCTCGACGCGGCGCGGGACGCCGTCTCGATCCCCGTGCTGCGCAAGGACTTCATGTTCGAGCGCTATCAGGTCGCGGAGGCGAGGGCGCACGGCGCCGACTGCATCCTGCTCATCATGGCCTGTCTCGACGACGCGGCCGCGCATGACCTGCGCGACGCCGCCGGAGCTCTGGGCATGGACATCCTCGTCGAGGTGCATGACGAAGCCGAGCTGGAGCGGGCGCTGCGGCTCGACGCGCGCCTCATCGGCATCAACAACCGGGACCTGCGCACCTTCCAGGTCTCGCTCGCCAACGCCGAGCGTCTCGCCGGCCTGGTCCCGCCCGACCGCATCCGCGTCGGCGAGAGCGGCATCGCCACCCACGCCGACTGCCTTCGCCTGCGGCGCGCCGGCATCGGCACCGTGCTGGTCGGGGAAAGCCTGATGCGCCACGCCGACGTGAGCGCGGCCACCCGCGCCCTGCTGACCGGAGCCTGAGGTGGCGCCGTTGACCCACCTCGACGAGACCGGCGCCGCCACCATGGTCGACGTGGGCGGCAAGGCGGTCACGGCGCGCGTCGCCGTCGCGGAAGGCCGGATCGTGATGCAGCCGGCGACGCTCGACCTCGCGCTCTCTGGCACGGCGAAGAAGGGCGACGTGACCGCCACCGCGCGAATCGCCGGCATCATGGCCGCCAAGCGCACGGCCGACCTCATCCCGCTCTGCCACCCGCTCGCCCTGACGGATGTCAAGGTCGACATCGAGCCGGATGCCGCCCTGCCCGGCTTCCGCGTCACCGCGCTCGCCAAGGTGTTGGGGCCGACAGGCGTGGAGATGGAGGCGTTGACGGCGGTGTCGATCACGTGTCTCACGCTCTACGACATGTTGAAGGCGGTCGACCGCGGCATGCGCATCGAGGGCGTGACCCTCCGCGAGAAGAGCGGCGGCAGGAGCGGGCACTGGCAGGCGGTCGACGAGCGAGCGAAGTGACGGGCGGCGCACGGTGAGCGGGCAGGGTCTTCTGCAGGTCGGGGAAGCGTTGGAGCGCATCCTCGCTCCCGTCACGCCGCTGGCGGCGGAACGGGTGCCGCTGCGCCTGGCGCGTGGCCGGACGCTCGCGGTGGACCTTGCCGCGCTTCGCACGCAGCCGCCGAGCGACGTTTCCGCGATGGACGGCTACGCCCTGCGCTTCGCCGACCTCGGCGACCTCGCGCGGCCCCTGACGCTGGTCGGCGAGAGCGCCGCCGGCCGGGGCTATGGCGCTCCGCTGCGTGCGGGTGAAACGGTGCGGATCTTCACCGGCGCGCCGGTGCCGGCCGGCGCCGACACCATCCTCATCCAGGAGATGGCGCGCATCGACGGCGCCGGTGTGTTCGCCGCCGAGCGGCCGGCGCACGGCCGCAACGTCCGCAAGGCCGGGCTCGACTTCACCGCCGGCGAGGTGCTGCTGAAGGTCGGCACGCGGTTCGGCGCCGCCGAGATCGCGCTGGCGGCGGCGATGAACCACGCCGACGTCCCGGTCGCCCGCAAGCCGCTCGTCGCGATCATCGCGACAGGTGACGAACTGGTGGCGCCGGGCGAGGCGGTCGGGCCCGACCAGATCGTCGCCTCGAACTCTTTCGCCGTCGCCGCCTTCGTGGAGGCGGCCGGCGGCGTCGCGCTCGACCTCGGCATCGTCGTCGACGATCTGGGGAAGCTGGAGGCGGCGATCGGCGCCGCGCGCGAGGCGGGCGCCGACGTTCTGGTCACGCTGGGCGGCGCCTCGGTCGGGGATCACGACCTCGTCAAGCCGGCGCTCGCCAAGCAGGGCATGGAACTCGGCTTCTGGCGCATCGCGATGCGGCCGGGCAAGCCGCTGATCCACGGCCGGATGACGGCGGGATCGAGGCCGATGTCGATCCTCGGCCTGCCGGGCAACCCCGTGTCATCCATCGTCTGCGGCGTGCTGTTCCTGCAGCCCCTGCTGCGGGCGCTCTCCGGCGACCCGGGGGCGGCGGAGGACCGAAGCGAGCCGGCCGTGATCGGCGCTCCGCTCCCCGCCAACGACAAGCGCCAGGACTACCTGCGCGCGGGCCTGCATGTCGGAGCGGATGGTCGGCTGGTCGCCACCCCGAACGTCCTGCAGGACTCGTCCATGCTGCGGGTGCTGGCGGAAGCCGAATGCCTGCTGATCCGAGGCCCCAACGCGACCGCCGACGGACCGGGCGCGCCCTGCCGCATCCTGCGGCTGCGCCAGGGCTGGTAGCGCATCATACTCGGCGCATAGGGCGTCGATGGCTGCGTCCTCAAGGGTCGACCTGGTAGCGCGACCCGGCTGGCTGGAAGCGCGACCCCACATCGGGCGAGATCGCCCTGGACGGCCGTGTCCTCGAAACGAGGGGTATATAGCCGTCCGTTTCTTCACGGCGGCCCGTCGTTGCCCGCCAGCGTCTCCATGATCTCCTCGACGCCGAACCTGACCTTGGGCGGGATGAGGTGCGCGGGATAGAAAGAGGCCACGATGTCCAGGGCCGTCCCGGCGTCCATGATCTCGGCTAAGCTGGCCAGGGTCTTGATGTCGGCGATGTCCCCCGATGACCCGTCGCTGGCGGAGCGCATGGCCATGCGCTTCATGGCGAAGAGGTACTCGGGCGTCGCCATACAAACGCGCAATCCGCCGCAGGGCGAACCCTGGGACTCCCGCATCGCGACCATGTCTTCGTTGGTCGACAGCAAGCCCTTGACCCCGTCGTTCATCCAGTCGGAAGGCGAGCCTTCAGCTTCGGCGACTTCGGCCATGGCTTTCCTAAGGCATCCGACCTTGCCCCTGACGACCGCGTCGACGTCCTTGGTGGCTGCTCTCGCGTCGAAGGCCAAGACCATCGCCGCACCGCCGTCGACGGCCAAGTCCACCGTGACGTTCGCGGCTGTCGCCAAGCCGTTGAGCCGCCGCAACCCGCGCCTGATGTCCTCCGAGGAGAGGAGGTGCCCCGTTACGGCCGGAACGGTGTCGCGGGCGCTTCTTCCCACCGTGGCCTGTAGAGAGGATCGGCCTCGACGAAGATCATCCTTCGCCTGAACGCCGTCGGGCTCTCGACGAGTTCGGTCGCCTTCAGGCTCTCCAAGCCGCACGGAAAATAGGCGCGGCGCAAGAAGCGCTCGCTTCGAAGGCACCAGTCGGGAACGGGAGGGCCGTAGACGAACGCCAAGTGCTCCGCAACGGCGGCGACAAAGGCGTCGAACGGCGCGTCGCCCCTCGCTTCCGGCGCGGGCACGATCATGGCCGCTCTCCCTTCGGCGTCGGCTTCCGTGTAGAATTCGTCGAGGAACTCCCTAAGGAACGCGTCGCGATCACCGCGACCGCCGCGGAACACCGCTTCCTTCAGGTTCCTCGGGCGGGGGGAGGTCGCGTTCGACACCATCGACATTCATCGTACCCAAGCCGGATCGTCCGCACCGTGAGGTGAGGAGGTCCTGGCGGAAGCGATGCACCCGAGGCGCTGGGGGCCACGAGCTCCGCTCCATTCAGGACGTGACGAAGCGGGCACGCGCTTCCTTGCTGACCGGTGGAGTTGCGTGACCCCGAGCAGGGTGGGCCGAGCACCCACGGAGGCGGAAGTCGCGACAGGTGCATTTGTCTCCATCGACTCTGAACGTCATGCCCAGACACATGTCCACTCACGCCACCATTCGCATCACATTTTGGGCGCCTCGAACTCGTCGGCGCGGAACTCCCGGGCCATCGCGTCGAGGACCGCGTTGATCATTCCGCTCTCCTCGCGCCCGAAGAAGGCGCCGGCGACATCGACGTATTCCTTGATAACGACGCGTGCCGGGATGTCGCGGCGCTTCTTCAATTCGTAAGCGCCCCCTCGCAGGGTCGCGCGCATCACGCTGTCCACCCGCGCGAGCGGCCAGGATGCCACCAGCGTGCCGTCGATGGTGCGATCGAGCGGTCCCTGGTCCTTGAGCACGCCGCTGAGGATGTCGCGGAAGAAGGCCAACTCGGCACGGTTGTACTGGTCGCCCTCGATCTCGCCGCCGATCCAGAACGTTTCGAACTCGGCGTAGATGTCGGGCAGCGTCTTGCCCGTGACATCCATCTGGTAGAGCGCCTGGACCGCCGCGAGCCGGGCCGCCGACCGCTCCGCCGCGCGCGCCATCAGGAGGGTTCGCCGTGCCTGAGGCGCCATAGCGCCAGGGCGGCACGGGCGGCGTCTCCCCCCTTGTCGCCCCGCGCGGGATCCGCTCGCTCGAACGCCTGCGCCTCGGTCTCGACGGTGAGGATGCCGTTGCCGAAACACAGGCGCTGCGCGACGGCGAGCCGGGTCAAGGCGCGGGCGCTCTCGTTGCAGACGATCTCGAAATGGTAGGTCTCGCCGCGAATGACACAGCCCAGCGCCACCGCACCGCAGTAGCCGCCCTTATCGAGGCTCATCGCCAGGGCCACAGGGATCTCCAACGCGCCGGGAACGCTGACAACCTCGACCGCCGCCCCGGCCGCCTCGAGCGCGCGCGTGGCACCGGCGAACAGCATGGCGCCGATATCCTCGTAGAAGCGCGCCTCCACCACCAGGAAGCGCGCGCCGCCGACGTGGACAGGCGTGGGGTCGGATCGACGCGGTTCGGCCATCGGCGCGAGGCACTCTCGGGATCGGATCTATGGGACGCGTTTGGGTAGCAAGCGCGCCGGGCGAGGGCAAGCGGGGCGAGGGTACGCGCCCGAACGATCCTTCACCACCCGTCGGCGGAACCCTGCGGTTGCCTCAGGACGGCTCGACATCCGCCATGCCCGGACCAGCCGGCTCATCGACGGCGCGCTCAAGGCGGGTGCGCCGCGTGCGCATCGTCACCAGCTCCTCGGCGCTTGTCGGGTGCAGGGCGCAGGTGTCATCGAAGTCCGCCTTCGTCGCCCCCATCCTGACGACGATGCCGAGGATTTGCGCCATCTCGCCGGCATCCTCGCCGAGGACGTGCACGCCCAGCACGATGTCGGTGCGCCCGTCGACGATGATCTTCATCACCGTCTTCTCGGTTCGGCCGGACAGCGTCGCCTTCATCGGGCGGAAGCTCGCGGCGTAGACGTCGACGCAAGGATAGGCCTTCGTGGCCTCGGCCTCCGTCAGGCCGACCGTGCCGATCTCCGGCGTGGCGAAGACGGCGGTGGCGATCTTGGTGTGGTCGACCGCGACCATCCGACCGCCGAACACGGTGTCGGCGAAGGCTTGGCCCTCGCGGATCGCGATGGGGGTGAGCGCGACGCGGTCGGTGACGTCGCCGACGGCGTAGATCGAGGGCACGCTGCTGCGCGACCACGCGTCGACCTTCACCTCGCCCTTCGCGCCGAGGACGACGCCGGCCTCGGCTAGCCCTAGACCATGCGTTGCCGGCAGCCGGCCGACGGCCATCAGGATCTGGTCGCAGGCCAGCGTCGTGCCGTCGCTCAGGCCGACGGCGAGGCCGTCCCCCGCCTCGTCGATCCGGCTCACCTTCGTGTTCGTCTTGAAGACGACGCCGGCGTGAACGAGTCCTTCGCGCACGCCGTCGCGCATGTCGTCGTCGAAGCCGCGCAGGATGTTGTCGCCGCGCGCGACGACCGTCACGTCCGCCCCGAGCCGGGTGAAGATGGAGGCGAACTCGATGCCGATGTAGCCGGTACCCACCACCGCGAGCCGCTTGGGAAAGACCGGCAGGTCGAAGATCTCGTTGGAGCTGATCGCGTGCTCGTGGCCCGGCAGCCCGTCTTGCACGTGCGGCACGCCGCCGGTCGCGATCAGGATCGTGCCCGTGCTGATCGTGCGGCCGTCGCTGAGCCGCACGTGGTGGTCGTCGGCGACGGTCGCCCGCGCGTCGACGATGGTGACGCCGGCCTTCTCCAGGTTCGTCACGTAGATCTTGGACAACCGGGTGATCTCGGCTTCCTTGCGATCGACGAAGGTCCGCCAGTCGAAGGTCGCCTCGGGCACGCTCCAGCCGAAGCCGGCGGCGTCGTCGAAGGCGTCGCTGAACCGGCTCGCGTAGACCATCAGCTTCTTCGGCACGCAGCCGCGCATCACGCAGGTGCCGCCGACGCGGAACTCCTCCGCGATCATCACCCTGGCGCCGTGCTGCGCGGCGATGCGGGCGGCGCGGGTGCCCCCCGATCCCGCCCCGATGACGAAGAGGTCGACATCGTAGGTCGATCGCGCGTGGTTCGTCTCGGCGTGCGTCATAGGTCGTGGCCCTTCTTCTTCATCTCTTCGCGGACCCTCGTCATCATGTTGATGGAGATCTTCTGCTGCCAAGCCTGCATTCCCGAGACGAGTTGGTTCAGGAACAAGGGCTGGGCGCCCACGTATTTCTTGCCGGCGCCGCTGTCGAAGAAGGCGAGGATCGCGTCGATGTCCTGCTCGGACAACAGCGTCGCGTAGATGCGCGCCGACTGGTCGATCATCTCGTCGGACTGGCGCTCGAACTCGGGCCTGAGCTTCTCCAGCACGGTGTCGGTGTCGGGGATCAGCTCCGGCCGCGACTGGGTCAGCGTGGTGCCGATCTGGTCCATGAACTCCGGAATGATGATCTGGAACGAGCGCGAGATACCGGTGGCGAGGATCAGCCGGCGCGCCT
Source organism: uncultured Beijerinckiaceae bacterium (assembly GCA_964244495.1). Lineage (GTDB taxonomy): Bacteria > Pseudomonadota > Alphaproteobacteria > Rhizobiales > Beijerinckiaceae > RH-AL1. The sequence goes on along the minus strand of CAXTIU010000005.1, from coordinate 202,339 downwards.
TGGCGATGTGGACGGCCGAGGGCGTCGGGTCTGCGACCGGCGGCGCGGGCACGGCGGCCTGCTGCGTGCCGAGTTGCTGGGCCAAGGCCGGCATCGGCTGGAGCGATCCGAGGAGGATCAGCGTGATCGGAAGGCCGGCGAGCTTGCGTCCAAACGATCCCAACACGGTCTCCGACCCGATCCGATCTCGCGGGCTCGGCGCCAGGCGCGTCGCCTCGCCCGATCCTTCCGCTTCCTCTCGGACATCATCGAACCCTGGCATTTATTGGTCTTCCGGATGGCCGAGGATTGTCACGCCCTCGGGGGCGGCGCGGACCACGGCGCTGGCCATGCCGATGAAGAGGCCGTGCTCGACGACGCCGGGCACGGCGTTGAGCCGCGCCGCCAGCGCCTCGGGCTCGGCGATCCGCCCGAAATGGCAGTCGAGGATCAGGTGGCCGCCATCGGTCACGAAAGCCGTGCCCTCCGGTGCCTGCCGCACGCTCACCGCTCCCCCGCAGCCGCAAGCGGCGGCCTCGCGCGCGACCGCCGCACGGGTGACGGCGAGGCCGAAGCGGTTGACCTCGACCGGGAGCGGGAAGCGTCCCAGCGTCGCGACCTCCTTCGACGCGTCGGCGATGACGATCATCCGCCTGGAAGCGAAAGCGGTGATCTTCTCCCGAAGCAGCGCGCCGCCGCCGCCCTTGATGAGCCGCAGCGCGCCGTCGAATTCGTCCGCGCCGTCGATCGTCAGATCGAGTTCCGGCTCGTCGTCGAGGGTCGCCAGCGGGATGTTGAGGCTGCGGGCGAGCGTCGCCGTCCGTTCGGAGGTCGGCACGCCGACGATCGACAAGCCTTTCGCGACGCGTTCCCCGAGCAAGGTCACGAAGGCGGTGGCGGTCGTACCGGTGCCGAGCCCCAACCGCATGCCGTGGGTGACGAAATCGAGCGCGCGGGCGGCGGCGGCCCGTTTCGCGGCGTCCTGATCGGCCGGCCTCGTGGTGTCTTGGGGCGTGGTCGGGACGGGTGGGGTCATGATCGCCATAGGTCCTCGCCGATCTGAAGAACGCGGGCGCACAGGGTTGTCGTCAAGCACGAGCCTTCTGGCAAGGCCGTTGGCGCGCCCGATGAACCGCGGCCGCCGTGTCGGGGATGGGCTATCCGTCGCTTCGTTCCTACTTGGCCGGCGGCGTGCAGACGACGGCCTCGTTGAGAACGTAGCAGATCGACATGGTGCCGGTGCGCTGATCGACGCGCCAGACGCCGGCCTCCTGTTCGTGGTGGGAGGCGACCAACGCGTAGTCGCTGGAGCCCTGCGGACCGGCCCCCTGCCCCGGCGGATAGCACAGCGTCACCCCGACCGCCGCACCCGTCTTCAGCCCGTACTGGCACGCCCCGATCTCGCCCGTCGCCTTGTCGAGCCGGAAGATGCGGTTCAGGTCGATCTGCGGCGCCGCCAGGAAATCGTAGTTGCCGGCGGCGGAGGCCGGCGCGGCAAAGCCCGGGACACAGAGGATGCAGGCCAACAAGCAATGGCGTGAGCGAAGGGCGGGCATGGACGGCTCCTCGGACGCTTCGGTCCGGCGATGAGGCATGGCCCGGTATAACCGACCGACGGGTGCAGCAAAACGGCGCCGGGGCGAAGAGGGCCGGCGGACGGCGCCCGCCGCCACGGCGTTCGTCTTGCGGCTTCGACGAGGGCCAGCTAAGCCATCGCATGCCGAACACGCACAAGCCGGTCATCGTTTTCGACCTCGACGGCACGCTCGTCGACAGCGCGCCCGACCTCGTCGATTCGCTCAACGTCATCCTCGGGCGCGAGGGCATCCCGCCGATCCCGCTCGCCCAGGCGCGCAAGTTCGTGGGTCGCGGGGGCCGGGCGATGATACGGCAGGGGCTGGACGCCGCCGGCGCCACCGCCTCCGACGCCCGTTTGGAGACGATGTTCTCGGCTTACCTCGCCCACTACGAAGACCACCTGTCGGTGAGGACGCGGTATTATGCCGGCGTCGAGGCGGCGCTCGACGCCCTCGCCGCCTCGGGCCACACCCTGGCCATCCTGACCAACAAGTACGAGACGCCGGCACGCGCGCTGATCCGCGACCTCGGCGGCGCGCGGCGCTTCGCCACGATCGTCGGCCAGGACACGTTCCCGATCTGCAAGCCGGACGCCGCCGCCCTGCGGCTGACGATCGAGAAGGCGGGGGGCAACCCCGCGCGCGCCATCATGGTCGGGGACACGGAGACGGATGTCGCCACCGCCCGTAATGCCGGCCTGCCAGTGATCGCCGTCGATTTCGGCTACGCCCCCGAGCCGGTCGAACGCCTGCATCCGGACCGCGTCATAGGCCACTTCGACCAGCTGACCGACGCCGTCGCGGCGCTCACGGGGACGCTGCCGGGCGGCGTCGCGTAGCGGCCGGAACGGGGGCTTCCCTCGCCGCCGGATTGGCGCTATGGACGCCGCTAGCCGTGCCCCTCTGGCGGCGGGTGACGGTCCGGGCGGTTAGCTCAGCGGGAGAGCATTCGCTTCACACGCGAAGGGTCACTGGTTCAATCCCAGTACCGCCCACCATCGTCACGAACCGCGTCGTCACGAACCGCCGTGTTCCGCGCCATCGCGCCGACGGCCCCGGCAGCGGCCGGCATCGGCCCTCCGTTCACCACCTTCGGATCGTCCGACGCGGTGTCGACGTGATGGCATCGGACCGCGTCCACGATGCTGGATCTCAGGCGGCGGCCGCTATCCGGATCAGTTCCGACGCGGGTTTGGGACGGCTGTAAAGGAAACCCTGCAGCTCCTCGCAGCCGAACAAGCGGAGCTGGTCGGCTTGTCCCGGGGTTTCGACACCTTCCGCGGTGATCGTCATGCCAAGTCCCCGCGCCATGTCGCCGATCGCCTTCACGATGATCTGGCTGTCCCGCTTGCTGTCGAGACTTTCCACGAAAGACCGATCGATCTTCACGCGATCGAACGGGAAGCGGCGAAGATAGCTGAGGCTCGAATAGCCGGTGCCGAAATCGTCGAGCGACACCCCGACGCCCATCGACCGGATCTGGCGCAGGATGTCCAGGGCCGCATCGGCATCCTCGATGAGCACGGTCTCCGTGATCTCGACCTCGAGCCGCGAGGCCGGCAGGCCGGATCGCATCAGGGCGGACAGGATCGTGCGCGGAAGCTCGCGTCCCCGGAACTGCAGGGGAGAAATGTTGACCGAGACCCTCAGGTGCGACTCCCAGGTGGACGCTTCCATGCAGGCGTGCTCGATGACCCAGGCGCCGACCGAGGCGATGAGCCCGCTCTCCTCGGCAAGCGGGATGAACAGGTTGGGCGCCATGATGCCGAGACGGGGATGGCACCATCGGATCAGCGCCTCGTAACCGCTGATCGCACCGGTCTCCGACACCACGAACGGCTGGTAGTGAAGGAGCAGTTCGTCGCGGGCGAGGGCGCGGCGAAGATCCTGCACCATCTGTTGGCGTTCCTGCAGCCGGCGGTCCGTGTCGGGCGAGAACAAGCGGAAATGACCGCGACCTTCCGCCTTGGCGCTGTAGAGCGCCGCGTCGGCGTTGCGCAGCAGTTCGTCGACGCTCGCACCGTCGGTCGGCGCCAGAGCGATGCCGATGCAGGCGCCGACCGTGACCTGCTCGCCGGCGATCTCGATGGGCGCGCCGATCGTCTCGACGAGCCCGAGGGCGAGGGCCTCCACCTCGGACGCGTCGCGGACATCGTCGTGGAGCACCATGAACTCGTCACCGCCGAAACGCGCCAGCACGTCGCCGGCCCGCACCAGCGCCCGCATGCGCCGGGTCACCGTGACCAGCAAGGCGTCGCCGGCGGGATGGCCGTAGCGATCGTTGACGGCCTTGAAGCCGTCGAGGTCGAGGCAAAGGATCGCGAAACCGCGATCGCCGAGCTGCTTGATCGCGCGCTCGAGGCTGTCACGGAAGAAGGTCCGGTTCGGCAGGTTCGTCAGGGCGTCATGGTGCGCCAGGTGCGCGATCCGATCCTCGGCCGCCTTGGAAACGGAGATGTCGGTGCAGACGCCGCGGAAGCCGGCGAAGGTGCCGTCGGCGGCGACCAGCGGCCGGCCCGACAGCGACCACCATCGCGTCTCGTCGTTCGAGGTGAAAGGGATGACGAGATCGCGGAAGGCACGTCGTCCCATGACCTGGTGGCGCAAGGCGTCGCCGGCGTGCCCGAGCCGGACGGCGCCGTCGCCGGGCTCGTCCCCTTCGGCGCCGCGGGGGAACACCGCCTCGATGGCCACGCCCTCGATGGCCGAGGGGGGACGTCCCAACGCCTGGGCGAAACGCGCCGACGGACGCCGGTACCGCAGGTCGGCATCGACCTCCCAGAGCCAGTCGCTGGTCTGCTCCTCGAAGTCCTTGAGCAACAGCTGGATGGTGTCGCCTTGACGTTCGAGCTCGATGCTTTGGCGCTGGCTCACCAGGAACGATCGAGCCTGGATGCGCACGCATCGCAGTGTCGTGTAGGCGCCACCCAGGAAGAAGAGTGCCAGCAGCAGGTGGTCCATCGTCGCGTGGCTCGCCACCGGCGGTGCGACGGCCTGATGATTCGCCAGCGTGGCCGCGACGAGAAGCGAGGCGACGATCAAACCGTGCGAGACCGCGATGAAGGCGATGGAAGCGGCGAGGACCGGCGCCAACGTGAGCGCCCCGCACCAGGTGATGCCGGTGAGCAGACAGATCAGGATCGTGAAGTCGATGCCGGAGGTCTGCGTGAGCAACCAAGCCGGTGTGCCGATGATGTAGACCGCCATCGTCGCCGTGTGCAGGACGCACCGCCTCATGGTTCGCTCCGACAGCGAGCGCGTCGTCGACAGCTTGACGTTACGGATATGGTAGAGGGCGAACGCGGAGAAGAGGTTCACCAGCGTGAACCACCCGCACATCACGGGGAGGTGGTCGCCGGCGAACCAAGCGGTGGTCGCGCACGAGAACACGGCGTTGGCGGCGAGCGTTTGCGGGAGGATACGGTGGAGTTCCTGCACCTGACGCAGCCTGAGAAGGCCGGCAATATCCTGGTCCGTCATGGCAATCCTCGAGATAATATACCTCAAGATGAGGTTAATACCCTTAGGATTTTGTTACCGGCCGCGTCGGCGACGACGTTGCGGCACCCGCGCACCGCCGACGTCCTCCATCGCCGAAGCGGTGCGATACGCTTGAGCCGACACGGCCGGACACATGAGGTTGCGGTCGGTGCCGCCCACCGCGACGACGGATGGTCTCGGTCCGACGCGTGCGCACCGGCCTCTCGCGCGCACCGGTGCTAGCGGTGTCCGCGGCGTGGTTCCCGCCCCGCGTAGGTCAAGCGCAGCCGGCTCAAACCGATCCCGATGTTGATTCCGGTGGCGAAGGTGTTCGCCGCCGGCGTCAGGACCACGCGCTGGTCCCCGAAAAGGACGTCCGCGCCGTAGCCGCTGATCACCGTCAGATCGACGCCCGGACCGGCGAAGGACCCCTGCAGCACGCCCGGCGGCGCGGGATCGGGGGTCCGCACGTCGTAGATGACGCTGACGGCGTTGGTCGGCCCGAGGTCGACGCCGACCTTGCCGGACGACCCGAGGTAGAACTCCACCGTCCCGTCGAAGCGGCGCCACGTGCAATTGATCGCGCGTTGCCCGACGACGACGTAGCCGAAGCCCCCGGCGAGCGAGCAGCGCATCTGCCCGTCGGGATGGAGCGATTCCGCCGCGGCGGTCCCCTCACCGGCCGGCACGGAGGCGGCAAGGGTGAGACCGGCGAGGATGATGCCGGCAAGCGTCTTCGCGCGCACATGGACCTCCTGGATCAGGCGATGGCCCGTCAGGCCCGACCTATGACTTGACCGGCGTGGCCCAGCAAGCCACGTCAACGAACGCGGCGCGTTTTCGCCGGCGCCGTGACCGGTCGGCCGCGTCATGAGCACGGCTTGCACCGAGGGGCAAGGCCGGCTCGCGTCCTTCAGCGCCGTGGGATCGGCCGCCAGCCCGGCGGTGCCCGCTCGAACCCTTCGAAGCGGAAGCCAGGCGCCACGGTGCAGCCGACCAGGGTCCATGCGCCGAGGCTCGTCGCGGTCTGCCAATGATGCGCGGGTACGACGATCTGCGGGCGCTGCCCGGCGGCGAGGTCGGGGCCGAGATGGTGGCTGGCGGCGTCGTGACCGTTAGGGCTCAGCGTGATCACCAGCGGCGCGCCGGCGTGCCAGTGCCATGCCTCGACCGCGTCGACGCGATGCCACTCCGACACCTCCCCGACATCGAGCAGGAAGTAGATCGCGGTCGAGGCGGCGCGGCCCTCGAATTGACGCGCGTCGCGGAACGTCTCCCGGTACCAACCACCCTCGGGATGGGGCTCGAGACCGAGCAGGGTTTTGACGTCGGCGGCTGTGCTCATGCGAGGTGATACCACAACGTGGCGAAGCCAAGGAACGAGGAATAGCCGACGACGTCCGTGACCGTCGTCACGAAGGCCGAGGAGGACACGGCCGGGTCGATGTCGAGGTATTCGAGCGTCAACGGGACGAGGATCCCGCCGAGCGCGCCGGCGACGAGGTTGGTGAGCATGGCGGCGGCGATGACGACGCCGAGCCCGCCCCTCCCGAACCAGAGCGAGGCGCCGATGCCGGTGATGACGCCGAAGGCGAGGCCGTTGAGCGCGCCGACCAGCAGCTCACGGCCGATCACGCGCGCGGCGTTGGATCGGGACAGTTCCCGCGTCGCCAGGGCACGGATGACGACGGTCATGGTCTGCGTCGCGCCGTTGCCGCCCTGGCTCGCGACGATGGGCGCCAGGACGGCCAGGGCCACCATCTTCTCCAGCTGATCCTGGAACGCGCCCAGAACGGACGAGGCGACGAAGGCGGTGGCGAGGTTGACGAGGAGCCACAGGAAGCGGCCCCTGGCGATCGACAGGACCTTGTCGGACAGGATCTCGTCGGCCGACACGCCGCCGAGCGCCTTGATCTCCTGATCGGCCTCCTCGCGGATCACGTCGACCACGTCGTCGATCGTGATGACGCCGACGAGGCGCTCCGTCTCGTCCACGACCGGTGCCGAGACGAGGTTGTAGCGCTCGAAGAGTTCGGCCACGTCCTCGACGCGGTCGGTGGTCGACACCCGCCGCCGGTCGAGCCGCATCACGTCGCCGAGCCGCCGGTCGGGCGTCGATCGCATCAGGGCGTCGAGGAAGACGTTGCCGAGCAGGCGATGCGCGGGATCAACGACGAAGACCTCGTAGAACTGATCCGGCAGATCGTCGGCGGAGGCATCGCGCAGCATGTCGATGGCCTGCCCCTCCGTCCAGAACGCCGGCACGCTCACGGTCGTCGTCTGCATCAAGCGGCCGGCCGATCCTTCGGGGAAGCGCAGGGAGCGCTGCAGCGCGGCGCGATCCACCGCCGGCAGCGCCTGGAGCACCTCGGCCCGGTCGGCCCCGTCGAGCGTCTCCAGCAGGGTGACCGCGTCGTCGCTCTCGAGATCGCGCACGTAGAGCGCGACGGCGTCATTCGGCAGGTCGTCGAGGATCTCCTCGCGGATGTTCTCGTCGACCTCCGTCAGGGCGGCGAAGTCGAAGTCGCGGCCGAGGATGGCGATCAGCTCGGAACGGCGCGCCGGCTCGATGGCCTCGATGAGCGCCGCGAGATCGGACTCGTGCAGGTTCCGGGTGAAGCCTTCCAGAGCATGACGGTCCCGCGCGCCGATCGCGGCCTCGACGGCGGCGATGAGGTCGGGCGTCATGTGGTCGGCATCGCCGCGGGGGGCGTGCCGACGCTGGGCGTCCTGGTCGGGCCGTTCGTCGACGTCGCTCATCGCCGTGTCCGCGTTAGGGTCGGCTCAAGCCGAGGCCGGTCGTACGGGAGCGCGGACCCGAGGCGAACGTCGCACCGGTGCGCGCCTGCCCCGACGAACGATATCGTATCGGGAGCCGGGGTCCCCGCGCGAACGAACACGGCGTCAGCATGCCGAGCGTGATCACCAAGCGCACGACACGCGCCGGCCCCTTTGCCGGCTTCTGTGGACGCGGACCACGGGATTAGGAGCCGCCCGCTCGCGACAGGAAATGCCGGCTCTGCAGCGTGGTGATCGATGGTGCGGCCAAGAGGACTCGAACCTCCACCGGTCTCCCGACTAGCACCTCAAGCTAGCGCGTCTACCAATTCCGCCATGGCCGCGCGCGGGCATCGGTCCAGCGGCCGATCCGAGAGCGCCGGTTCCTCTAACAAATCGTCTCGGGACTGACAAGCGGCGCGCCCTGTTTCGCGGGCGCGGGCACCGATGTCCGCCCGTCCTTCGTTTCGGGATGCAAGCCTTGCCATGACGGCGCGAGGCTGGAATAGGAACGAGCGAGAGCGAGCCATGAACGTCAGCGATCCCGAAGAGATCCTTCATCACCGCTCCGTGTCACCGGCAGGCGTACCGTCGGCAGGCGCGTCGTCGACATTCCCGACCGGTGCCGCGTCGCCTTCGGGCGTGAGCGACGTCCGCCAAGCCGGCGCGGCGGGCGGCCGGATGCGGCCGCAACGATCGATGGCGAGACCGGACGCGAGGCCGGTCGAATGGTGCGTCCACGAGGGGCCGGTCGGCTACGAGGACGCCGTCGCGGCGATGGAGCGACGCGCCGAGGCGATCGCGCGCGGCGAGGCGGAGGAGCGGGTGTGGCTGCTGGAACATCCGCCGCTCTACACCGCCGGCACGTCGACCCGCGCCGTCGGCGACGGTCTGCGCTTCCCCGTTCACCGGACGGGGCGCGGCGGCCAGATGACGTACCACGGTCCCGGCCAAAGGGTGGCCTACGTCATGCTCGACCTCCGGGCACGCGAGCCTGACGTCCGTGCCTTCGTCGCGTCGCTGGAACGGTGGATCATCGACACGCTCGCCGCCTTCGCGATCCGAGGGGAGCGGCGCGAGGACCGCGTCGGCGTCTGGGTGGCCCGCCCCGACCGGTCGCGCGGCCCCGGCGGCACGATCGCCGAGGACGAGATAGCCGAGGACAAGATCGCCGCCATCGGTATCCGCGTCCGGCGCTGGGTGAGCTTCCACGGCATCTCGCTCAATGTCGGGCCGGACCTGTCGCACTACGCCGACATCACGCCTTGCGGCATCGCCGACGCGCGTTTCGGCGTGACGAGCCTCGCCGATCTCGGGCACGCCGTCACGCCGGCCGAGGTCGATGCCGCGTTGCGCGCCAGCTTCGAGGTGGCGTTCGGTCCGACGCGGCTCGTCGCGTCCTAGCGGGAGGGCGCGTTCTGCAGCGCCGCGCCCGATGGCTGCGACGCGTTGTCGAGCGCGCCGAAGATGTTGCGCAGGAACCCCGGCGCGATCGCCGACAGCGGGTTGATGCTGAGCGTCGGCGAACTCGCCAGCCCCGAGATCCTGAAGGTGATGGCGAGCAGGCCCTCGTTCGACTTACCGCCGAGGAAGACGCCGAAGACGGGGATCTGCGCGAAAAGATTGTTGATCGCGAACACCGGCACGAAGGTGCCGTTCATCGCCACCTGGTCGTGCGAATAGTCGAGCCAGCCGTCGACCGACAGGCCGATCTCCGGACCGTACATCGTCGCATCCTTCAGTTCGAGGCGGCTGCCGGCACGGTGGAACTCGACCTTCAGCCGCCTGAAGGCGGCGGCTGAGCCGTTGATGCGGCGGGCCGCGTCGGCATCCTGACCGGGCGCGCTCACTTCCGTGCTCTGCGCCACCAGCCGGCGCAGCGCCGGCTCGTCGCGCAACGTGAAGTCCCCGATTTCCAGGTTGCCGTCGATCTGGTCGCCACCCATCTGCATGGCCGCCTTGAGCGACCCGCCCTCCATGTGCTTGTAGAGGTCGATGAAGGACACCAGCGCGCCAGCGTCCTGCGCCGAGATCCGAACGAGCTGGTTGGCCCCCATGGTGCCGGAGACGAGCTGCCGGCCGAAGCGCCCCTGCACGCTGAACTGCCGGATCTGACCGTCCCGCTTCGACAGGATCAGGTCGACGTTGCTCATGGCCTCCTTGTTGAAGCCGGTGAGCAGCCCGGACTTGAGGTCGATGTCGAAGCCCTTGAAGCTGTCGGCCTCCTTCTTCTCGGCCTTGGCGCTGCGCGACAGCGGCGTCGAGTCGTTGGCGGGCGTCGTGGTCAGCGCCTTCAGGAAAGGTCGCGCGTCGATTGTCGAGCCCCGGATCGTCAGCTTGAAGACGTCGTCGCTCACGCCGACGTCGAGCTTCATGTCGTCGCCCGGCGACACCTTGAACGAGGAGAACCGCGCGCCCTGGAAGCCGTAGTTCGCCCCGAGATCGACGGTGCCGCGCGCCTGCAGCGATCCGACGTCGACGTTGACGGCGTCAATTGCCGTGCGATCGTCGCCGGTCGCGAGATTGAAGGCGACCTTGGCCGGTCTGCCGGCGGGTTTGTTGAGGCCGAGGAACGCGGCGGCGATCGTCGTCTTGGCGAGATCGACATCGACCTGCGCCTTGATCCTGGACGTGTCCCCGAGCGAGGCGTTGATGCGCGCGGTCATCGGGCCCGTCACGCCGGGGATCGCGGCCAACCCCACTTTGCCGCGCGCCGCGTCGTCCAGCGTCACGGCGATGAGGGCGTTGACCGGCGCGGTCCCGGTGCGGGTCAGTTCGAAGGTCGCCGGCCCACCGAGGATGCGCCCCTGCCCGGCCGCCTTGAGGCCGGTCGATGAGTCGACGGTGATGGCGAGGGTGCCGTCCTCCAGGTTCTCCTTGCCGATCAGGCGATCGGCGACGAAGTTCCTGATCCTAGCGTCGACCTTGAGCGTCTCCGCCGCCACGTCCGGCACGGCACCAAGGCTCAGCGTCTTCGTCAGGTGGCCGTCGATCTGACCGTGCAGCGTCGCGGGATCGAGCGGCAGGGAGACGTACGGCTTCAGGGCGGGTCGCGAGAGGATGCCGGCGACCGCCTCGACGCTGCCGGCCAGGTGCGCGTCGACGGAGGCGAGAACCGGATGATGGTCGGCGTCGGCCACGGCGAACACCCCTTCGGTGAGCGCGATCGGCTTGCCGTCGGCGATGATCGTGCCGGACGAGACATCCAGCCTGGACGTGCGGCCGGTGACGTGGGCGAAGGCCTCCGCGTTCTCGATCGGCGGCACACCGTCGAGGACCGTCAAGCGCGACTTCGAGACGGCGACGTCGAGCGACACGGACCCGTCGGGCGGCGATCGGTCGGCCCGCATGCGCGCGAGGGCGTTGGCGTCGTAGTCGACCCGGACCCTGCCGTCGGTGACGGTGCCGCCGTCGAAGTGGGTGAGGATCCAGGCGCGCACCGGCGAGGCCATGAAGGCCGGCCACATGCGTTGCACCACCGACACCGGCGTCGGGTCCATTGATGCGCCGAAGCGAAGGTGCGGGCCATCGAGCCAGTCGACCTGCCCGGCCAGCGCCATGCCGCCCCCGCCAGCGACCTTCAGCGCGAAGCGGTCGAGCATCAGCTGCTTCTCGCCCAGGAGGAGGCGCCCGGCGAACTGCGCGCCCTCCAGCACGACCGGGGTCTGTCCCTTGCGGTCGGGGCCGAGCACGCCCGGCTCGGTCGTGGCGAGGCTGATGCGCCAGGGCTCGCCCTCATTCAGCGGCGGCATGAGCTGCCCGGCGATGGTGACGTGGGTCGACCCGGCGACGTAGCGCGTCGCGTCGACGATGATCTGGCGATCGTCGCCGTTCCAGTGGAAGCCGCCGGTGACCGCGGTGCCGAACACCGGCTCGTAATCGGGGTCGTCCAGGCGCAGGTAGCCCGGACCGACGTGAAACGTCCCGACCGCCTCGCTCAGCGAATCGTCCGCCTTCAGTCCCATGTCGAAGCGGACGGCGAACGGCATGTCGGTCTCGAGTCCGAACGAGCGGGTGCCGGCGAGCAGCTGCAGTTCGTCCACCGACAGGTTGTCCGCCGCGAGGCCGAAATGGCGCTCGGCGCCGGGCGACCCGTCCGCGAGCGCGGCGACCCGCCAGCGGCCGCCCGGGCCTTCGGCGGAGAAGGTCAGGTTGGTGACGCCGCGCGCCCTGTCGAAGGCGAGGTCGAGGCCCTTGTAGACCGTCGCCTCGTTGGTCACTTGGTCCTCGATCACCAAGGTGCCCCGCGCGATGCCGAGCCGGTCCACGGCAGCGATCGCGCTGCGCGGGTCGGTGAGTACGTCCATGAAGCGGCGGATCGCCGCCGAAGCCTGCCTCATGACGGCGGCGCGCCGCGGCGGCGGCGCGAGTCCAGCCGGGCCGGTCGCCGCCGCCGAGGTGCCATTCAGCCTCTCGGCCGCGGGCCCGACGGCCGTCTCGCCGCCCCGGCCGAACTCGAAGAACGGCTTACCCTGCCCGGCGGCCACGGCGAGGTCGCCGTTCTTCAGCAGCACCAAACGCAGCGTCACGTCGAAGACGTCGAGCCGTCTGGGGACGACCTTGCCGACCATGAGGGCGAAAGGGTCGACGGAGACTTCCGCCTTCGGCGCGGACAGGATCGGGGTTCCGTCGCGACCCGTGACGGCCAGGCTGTCGATGGTGAGCGTCGGTCCGAAACCGCGCTGGACCAGTGCCGTGGGGCCAAGCGTGAATTGCGCGCCGTTGCCGAAGCGATCGTGCAGCGAGCCGGCGATCTTCTGTCCGAGGCCTTCGAGCGGGATCGGCCCCTGCTGCATCCTGACGACGAGTAAACCGAGGGCGACCACGGCGAGCGTCATGAGAGCCGCCGTCAGCTTGCAGCACGAGGACGCGACGCGCCGGGGCGTCCAGCGGCGCGGTGGCTTGGCGGCGGCCCTCGTGTCGCAGCGGGAAGCCGCGTCGGGGTGACCGGCGTTCATCGGGTCCGAGGGTCGGGCAAGCGGCGGGCGTCCTCAGCGGCGAAACTGGCACTGTCGTTCTGGGCCGACTATACGAAATCCGGCGCGAAGCCCCGTTCCGCAGGCGCGCCGTTCCGCGCCGAGGATGGCCCGTTTTTTAGGTCGAAAGGAAGGCAAGATGGTCAGCAAGCCCGAAGTGGGAGCCCCGGCGCCGGACTTTTCGCTGCCCGGCGACGAAGGGGGGACGCTGTCCCTCGCCACCTTCGCGGGGCGGGCCCTCGTCCTCTACTTCTACCCGAAGGACGACACGTCCGGCTGCACCGCCCAGGCCGTCGACTTCAGCGGCAAGGCGGCGGCCTTCGCGGAGGCGGGGGCGGCCATCCTCGGCGTATCGCCGGACCCGGCCAAGAGCCACGCCAAGTTCAAGACCAAGCACGACCTCACGATCCCGCTCGCCTCCGACGAGACCAAGGACACGTTGCGGGCCTACGGCGTGTGGGCGGAGAAGTCGATGTACGGGCGCACCTACATGGGTGTGGAGCGAACCACCGTGCTGATCGCCGCCGACGGCACCATCACGCGGATCTGGCCGAAGGTGAAGGTGCCGGGCCACGCCGACGATGTCCTCGCGGCGGTCAAGGCACTGGCGTGAGGTGGCGCCGCGCCTGAACCGGGCTAATCGCCCGTGAAGACGCCCTCGCCGGCGACGAGCGTCAGCTTCACGCGGCCCTCCATCCGAGCCCCGTCGAAGGGGGTGTTCTTGCAGCGCGAGCGGAGCTGCAAGGGATCGACCACGAAGGGCTCCTCCGGGTCGAAACGGATCAGGTCGGCCGGCGCGCCCGCCACCAGACGACCCTGCGGCACGCGCAGGATCGCCGCCGGCTGCGCCGACATCGCGGCCAGCAGGCGCGGAAGGGCCACCTCGCCCGACGTCACGAGGCGGAGCGCGGCCGGCAGCATGGTCTCGATGCCGATCGCGCCGGGCTCCGACTCGGCGAACGGCAGGCGCTTCACCTCGACGTCCTGGGGATTGTGGTCGGACACGATGGCATCCACCAGGCCGGAGGCCACGCCCTCCACCAGGGCGAGGCGATCCTCCTCGCAGCGCAACGGCGGCTTCAGCTTGAGGAAGGTGCGGTAGTCGCCGATGTCGTTCTCGTTCAGCGTCAGGTTGTTGATCGACACGGCGCAGGTCACCGGCAGGCCGGCCTCCTTGGCGCGACGGATGATGTCGAGCGAGGCGGCGGTCGAGACCAGCGCCGCGTGGTAGCGGGCGCCGGTGAGCGCGACCAGGCGCATGTCGCGCTCCAGGATGATGGTTTCCGCCTCGCGCGGGATGCCGAACAGGCCGAGGCGCGAGGCGAGTTCGCCCTCGTTCATCACGCCCTCGGCGGCGAGGTCCACGTCCTCGGCGAAATGGATGACGAGCGCGTCGAAGTCGCGGGCGTAGACCATCGCGCGGCGGAGCACGCGAGCGTTGGCGATCGAGCTCGATCCGTCGCTGAAGGCGACCGCGCCGGCCCCCATCAGCAGCCCGATCTCCACCAGGTCCTCGCCGCGCAGCCCCTTCGTCAGCGCCGCACAGGGCAGCACCCGGACGCGGCCGGTGTCGCGGGCGCGCCGCAGCAGGAAGTCCACGACGGCGGGATCGTCCACCGCCGGATTGGTGGACGGCAGCGCGAGGATGGTCGTGACGCCACCCGCCGCCGCCGCCGCCGTGACGGTGGCGATCGTTTCACGGTACTCGGCGCCGGGCTCGCCGACGAAGGCGTGCATGTCGATCAGCCCCGGCGCGACCACGTCGCCGGCGCAGTCTATCGTGCGGACATGACCGGCGAGGTTCGCCGCCGTGACGTCGGCGCCGACGCCGACGATGACGCCACGCTCGACCAGCACGCCGCCGCGCCGCTCCGTGCCGGCAGCGGGATCGACGAGGCGGGCGTTGAGGAGGGCGAGGGTGTCCGACGCCTGCGACGGGAGGGCCGTGATGCTCATGAGCGCCTCACCCGTTCGGCAGGTGCTGGGCCAATGCCTCCAGCACGGCCATGCGCACCGCCACCCCCATCTCGACCTGCTCGCGGATCAGGCTCTGCGCCCCGTCGGCGACCGTCGAGCTGATCTCGACGCCGCGGTTCATCGGGCCGGGATGCATGACGAGCGCATCGGGCTTGGCCATGGCGAGCTTGCCCTCGTCGAGGCCGAAGAACTGGAAATATTCCCGCGTCGACGGCACGAAGCCGCCGTGCATCCGCTCGCGCTGCAGGCGCAGGCACATCACGATGTCGGCGTCGCGCAGGCCCTCCCTCATGTCGCGGTACACCTCGACGCCCATGCGCTCGATGCCGGCCGGGAGCAGGGTGGAGGGCGCGACCACCCGCACGCGGGCACCCATCAGGGTCAGCAGGATGATGTTGGAGCGGGCGACGCGCGAATGCAGGACGTCGCCGCAAATCGCCACCACGAGGCCGTCGATGCGCCCTTTGTTGCGGCGGATGGTGAGGGCGTCGAGCAGCGCCTGCGTGGGGTGCTCGTGCGCCCCGTCGCCGGCGTTGACGACCGCGCAATCGACCTTGCGCGCCAGCAGGTGCACGGCGCCGGCGTGGTGGTGGCGCACCACGATGATGTCCGGCCGCATGGCGTTGAGCGTCATCGCCGTGTCGATCAGCGTCTCGCCCTTCTTCACGCTGGAGGTCGAAACCGACATGTTCATCACGTCGGCGCCGAGGCGCTTTCCGGCGAGCTCGAAGGAGGATTGCGTCCGGGTGGAGGCCTCGAAGAACAGGTTGATCTGGGTTCGTCCACGCAGGGTCGAGCGCTTCTTCTCGATCTGGCGGGACACGGCCACCGCCTCCTCGGACAGGTCGAGGAGGTTCCGCACGTCGGGAACGCTCAACCCCTCGATGCCGAGGAGGTGGCGGCTGCGGAAGGTCGGCGGGCTCGTCATGGCCCCTGGTCTATCGGGGACGCGCCGCCCGTTGTCAAAGGAACCGCGTCGCTCCCGCTGATCCTGAACGTGGGCGCTCGCGTCCAGGCATCCGGAAAGCTACTCGGCGGCCTGGGCGGTGGCCGAGGCGGCGGAGACCGGGTCCTGGCCCAGCGCGAGCGCGCCCTGCGGATAAGCGAGGTAGAGCGCGAGCCCGGTGAACAGGAAGCCGCCGACGATGTTGCCGAGCGTCACCGGCAGCTCGTTGTAGGCGAGGTACTGGAGCACGGTGGTGCCGGCGCCCAGCATGATGCCGAGCGGGAACAGCGACATGTTGACGACGCAGTGCTCGAAGCCCTGCGCGAAGAAGATCACGATCGGCAGCCAGCAGCCGAGGATCTTGCCGACCGAGGTCGACGACGCCACCGCCATGACGACGCCGAGGCACACCAGCCAGTTGCAGAGCATTCCTTTGACGAAGGCGGTGATCCACCCCTGCGTACCAAGGGCGGCGTAGCCGGCGGAGCGCGCCGTCACCGCCGCCCGCAGCTTGTCGCCGATCGGGCCACCGGCGTCGTGGCCGGCGCTCGTCAGCGCGACGTAGACGAGTCCGGCGAAGACCACGGCGCCGACGAAGTTGCCGACGAAGGCGACGACCCAGTTGACGAGCATCTGCGGCACGCTCGCCCGCCCGGCCATGATCGACATGGGAACGAGGGCGAAGCTGCCGGTCACGAGGTCGAGGCCGAGGACCATGATCATGGCGAAGCCGACGGGGAAGATCAGTGCCCCGACGATCGGGTAGCCGGTCTGCGCGAAGGCCGTGAACGCCAGGGTCGTCGCCACGCCGAGCAAGGCTCCGGCGAGCGCCGAGCGCACGAGGAGCTCCCCGACCGAGAGCCGCGCCTTCGCCGCCCCCATCTCGATCAATCCCTGCACGACCAGCGTCGGCTTGACGACGTCGACCATTCTTAGCCACTCCCCCGATTCGGAGCAGCAACCAAGCAACTTGTGCGCCAAACGAACGCGCGTCATCGATCGCGAGTCGGTGTAAGGTCGGCGATCACCGTTGGCGACGTTGACGCGGCGCACCATATCGCGGCTCCTGACACGTGACGGACCGCACGGTCGAGCCGGGCGGCGCGGGTGCCATCGCGTCGGGATCGCGCCGCGACGTGGCGAACTCTGAAGGAAGCCTCCGAGATGGAAGTCGTCATCGTCGAGTCGCCGGCCAAGGCCAAGACGATCAACAAGTACCTCGGCAAGAATTACGAGGTTTACGCCTCCTACGGTCACATCCGCGACCTGCCGTCGAAGGACGGCTCCGTCGATCCGGACGCCGATTTCGCGATGATCTGGGACGTCGACACCAAGTCGGCCAAGCGCATGGCCGACATCGCCAAGGCGGTGAAAGGCTCGGACGGCGTGATCCTGGCGACCGACCCGGACCGCGAGGGCGAGGCGATCTCCTGGCACGTGCTGGAGGTGTTGAAGAACAAGAAGGTGCTGAAGGACGTGAAAGTGTCCCGCGTCACCTTCAACGCCATCACCAAGGCGGCGGTGAGCGAGGCGATGGCGAGGCCCCGCCAGATCGACGGCGCGCTGGTCGACGCCTACTTGGCGCGCCGCGCGCTCGACTACCTCGTCGGCTTCACGCTCTCGCCCGTCCTGTGGCGCAAGCTGCCCGGCGCCCGGTCCGCCGGGCGGGTGCAATCCGTGACGCTGCGCATCATCTGCGAGCGCGAGACGGAGATCGAGCGCTTCGTCCGACAGGAATACTGGTCGCTGCTGGCACGGCTCAGGACGAAGGACGGGGGCGCGGTCGCCGCGCGGCTCGTCGGCGCCGACGGGACGAAGCTCGGCCGGCTCGACGTGCCCGACGAGACGGCGGCGCGCGCGCTCCAGGCGGCGCTCGATCGCGGTGCCTACACCGTCGGCAAGGTCGAGGCCAAGCCGACGCGGCGCAACCCGCAGCCGCCCTTCACCACCTCCACCATGCAGCAGGAGGCGAGCCGCAAGCTGGGCTTCTCGCCCAACCGCACGATGCAGCTCGCCCAGCGGCTCTACGAAGGCGTCGACATCGGCGGCGAGACGGTGGGCCTCATCACCTACATGCGGACCGACGGCGTCGACATGGCGCCGGAGGCGGTGCACGGCGCCCGCCGCGTCATCGGCAAGGAATTCGGCGAGCGCTACGTGCCGAAGGTGCCGCGCAAGTACACGGCCAAGGCCAAGAACGCGCAGGAGGCCCACGAGGCGGTGCGCCCGACCGAACTGGCCCGCCTTCCCAAACAGGTCGCCCGATCCATGGAGCCGGAGCTTGCCAGGCTCTACGAGCTGATCTGGACGCGCACGGTCGCCAGCCAGATGGAATCGGCCGACATCGAGCGCACCGTCGTCGACATCACCGCCGAGGCGGACGGCCGCCGGCTGGACCTGCGGGCGAACGGCCAAGTCGTGACCTTCGACGGCTTCCTCAGACTGTACCAGGAGGGCCGCGACGACGAGGACGACGAGGACAGCGCGCGCCTGCCGCCGATGGCGCGAGGCGATCGCCTGGACAAGGACAAGGTCGACGCCGACCAGCACTTCACCGAGCCGCCGCCTCGCTTCACCGAGGCGACGATCATCAAGAGGATGGAGGAGCTCGGCATCGGGCGCCCCTCGACCTACGATGCCACGGTGCAGACCCTCAAGGCGCGCGAGTACGTCAAGCTCGACAAGAAGCGGCTGGTGCCCGAGGACAAGGGCCGGCTGGTCATCGCCTTCCTCGAGAGCTTCTTCGCCCGCTACGTCGGCTACGACTTCACGGCCGACCTCGAGGGCAAGCTCGACCTCATCTCCAACCACGAGGTCGACTGGAAGGAGGTCCTGCGCGACTTCTGGCGGGACTTCTCGGCGGCGGTCGCCGGCACCAGCGAGCTGCGCACCACGGAAGTGCTGGACAACCTCAACGAGGTGCTGGGCTCGCACATCTTCCCGGCGCGCGGCGACGGTTCGGATCCCCGCTCGTGCCAAGTGTGCCACAGCGGCAAGCTGTCGTTGAAGCTGGGCAAGTTCGGCGCCTTCATCGGCTGCTCGAACTATCCCGAGTGCAAGTACACGCGGCAGCTCAACCAGGCCGGCGAGGGCGTCGAGACCGAGGCGGGCGGCCCCAAGGTGCTCGGCCTCGATCCGGCATCGGGCGTCGCCGTGACGCTGCGCGACGGGCGTTTCGGCCCCTACATCCAGCTCGGCGAGCCGGCCGAGGGCGAGAAGCCGAAGCGCTCCTCGCTGCCCAAGGAGCTGGCGCCCGGCGACGTGACGCTGGAGCAGGCGCTCGCCCTGCTCTCGCTGCCGCGCGAGGTGGCGCGTCATCCCGAAACCAAGGAGCCGATCGTCGCCGCGCTCGGCCGCTACGGCCCCTACGTGCAGCACGGCAAGACCTACGCCAACCTCGGCCGCGACGACGACGTGCTCACCATCGGCGGCAACCGCGCGATCGACCTCATCGTCGCCAAGGAGAGCGGCCTGACCGGGCGGCGCTTCGGTTCCAGCGAGGGCGCGGCCGCCAAGGTACTCGGCGATCACCCGGGCGGCGGCGCCGTGGCGCTGAAGGCCGGGCGCTACGGCCCCTACGTCAGCCACGGCAAGGTCAACGCCACCCTGCCGAAGGACGCCGATCCCACGACCTTCACGCTGGAGGAAGCGGTCGCCCTGATCGCCGCCAAGGCGAGCGGCGGCGATGGGTCGACGCAGGGCCGCCTGCTCGGCGAGCACCCGCAAGGCGGCGCGATCACCGTGCGGGAAGGCCGCTTCGGCCCCTACGTCAGTTATGGCAAGATCAGCGCGACGCTGAAACGCGACATGGTGCCGGACGACCTGAGCCTGGAGGAGGCGATCCGCCTGATCGAGGACAAGGAAGGCGCCGGCACCCCCAAGCGGGCGATCAAGGGCGGCGGCGCGAAAGCGGGTGCCGGCAAGGGTGGAGCCGCCAAGTTCAGGGTTACCAAGTCCGGGGTTGCCAAGTCTGGAGCCACCGAGGCTGTGGCCAAGCCCGGCAAGCTCAAGGCGGCGAGCCCGCAGCGCGCCAAGCCGGCGGCGGCGACGCGGAGCGCCGTCAAGCCGGCCGCGGCGAAGGCGGCGGCATCCCCCAAGAAAAGCAAGGCATGACGAAGGGCGAGGCATGAGCAAGCGGGCGATCCCGGTGGCCGCGCCGGCCGCGACGCCGACGCGCGAGGACATCGTCGCCTTCATCGCGCGCGAGCGCGAGCGATCGCCCGAGCGGGCCTCGACGATCGGCAAGCGGGAGATCGCGCGCGCCTTCGGGATCAAGGGGTCTGACAAGGTCGAGCTCAAGCGCGTCCTGCGGCAGCTGGAGGCGGAGGGTGCGATCAAGCGCAAGGGCAGGAGTCTCAGCCGGCCGGGCACGTTGCCGGCGACCGTGCTCGTCGAGATCCATAGCCGCGACCGCGACGGCGACCTGCTGGCCAAGCCGGTCGAGTGGAACGGCGCGGATGGCCCCGCGCCGACGGTCGCGCTGCACCTGCCCCGGCGTGGCAAGTCGAACGGGCCGACGCCGGGCCTCGGCGACAGGGCGCTGGTGCGCACCGAACGCGACCACCATGCCGGCGCGGGCGAGCCGGCCTACGTCGGGCGCATCGTCAAGGTGCTGGCGCGCGCGCGGGCGGGCGTGCTGGGAATCTACCGGGCCGGCCCGGGGCCCGGCGGCCAAGTGTTCCCCGTCGACAAGAAAACGGCGAACAGGGGCGCCTTCACGGTGCGGGCCGGCGACGAGGGCGATGCGCGGGACGGCGACCTCGTCGCGGTCGACGTGCTCGGCGGCGATCGTTTCGGCCCGCCCGGCGCCAAGGTCCGCGAGCGGATCGGCTCCTTCGCCAGCGAGAAGGCGGCGAGCCTGATCGCCGTCCACGTGCACAAGATCCCGAGCGTGTTCCAGCCGGCCGCCATGGCGGAGGCGGAGGCGGCGCGTGCCGTCGGAGCAGCCGGGCGCGAGGATTGGCGCGGGCTGCCCCTCGTCACGATCGACCCGCCCGACGCCAAGGACCACGACGACGCGGTGCACGCGGAGCCCGATGGCGATCCCGACAACCCCGGCGGCTTCGTGCTGAGCGTCGCGATCGCCGACGTCGCCGCCTACGTGCGCCCGGGGTCGCCGCTGGACCGCGAGGCGCTGGAGCGCGGCAACTCGGTGTACTTCCCCGACCGGGTCGTGCCGATGCTGCCCGAGCGCATCTCGAACGACCTGTGCTCGCTGCGCGCCGACGAGGACCGTCCGGCGCTGGCGATGCGGATGGTGATCGACGCGGACGGCCGCAAGCGGCGCCACTCCCTGCACCGGATCATCATGCGGTCGCGCGCCAGGCTCGCCTACGCGCAGGCGCAGGCGGCGATGGACGGGGCGCCGGACGAGGCGACGCGGGGGCTGCTTGAGCCGGTGCTGCGGCCGCTCTACGCCGCCTACGGCGCGCTGAAGCTCGCCAAGGCGGCCCGCCAGCCGCTCGACCTCGACCTGCCCGAGCGCAAGGTCCTCCTCCGCGCGGACGGCACCGTCGATCGCGTCATCGTGCCGGAGCGGCTCGACGCCCATCGTCTCGTCGAGGAATACATGATCCTCGCCAACGTCGCCGCCGCCGAACTGCTGGAGGAGCGTGGCCAGAAGCTGGTGTACCGCGCCCACGGCGAGCCGACCGCCGAGAAGCTGCACAACCTCGCCGAGTTCCTGAAGACGATCGGCATCAAGCTCGCCAAGGGTCAGGTGGTGACGCCGGCCCAGTTCAACGGCATCCTCGCCGAGGTGCGTGGCACCGAGCACGAGCAGATCGTCAACGACGTCGTGCTGCGCTCACAGGCGCAGGCGGAGTACACCGCCGACAATTACGGGCATTTCGGCCTGCGCCTGCGCCGTTACGCCCATTTCACCTCGCCGATCCGCCGCTACGCCGACCTCATCGTGCATCGTGCCCTCGTTCGCGCCTGCAAGCTCGGCGACGACGGTTTGCCGGACATGGACATCGACGAGCTGGAGGAGGTGGCGACCCGCATCTCCGCCGCCGAGCGGCGCGCGATGGCGGCCGAGCGCGACACGGTCGATCGGCT
The DNA here is from genome assembly GCA_964244495.1 of uncultured Beijerinckiaceae bacterium. Lineage (GTDB taxonomy): Bacteria > Pseudomonadota > Alphaproteobacteria > Rhizobiales > Beijerinckiaceae > RH-AL1. The sequence goes on along the minus strand of CAXTIU010000005.1, from coordinate 180,566 downwards.
GATCGCCGCCCACCTCGCGGACCGCATCGGGGCGACGTTCCCGGGCCGCATCGCCGGCGTGACCCGCGCCGGGCTGTTCGTGAAGCTCGCCGACACCGGCGCCGACGGCTTCGTGCCGGCCGCGACGCTGGGCGACGACTATTTCCGCTACGAGGAAACGCTGCACGCGCTGATCGGCGCCCGCACGGGGGAAACGCTGCGGCTCGGCGACGCTGTCGTCGTCAGGCTGGTCGAGGCCGCACCCGTGGCTGGCGCCTTGCGCTTCGAGCTGGTCGAGGGCGCCGGGACGTCGAAGGGTCGCGCTCCCGGCCGGGGCGGGGGCGCCAAATCCGCGCGCCCGCCCAAACGTGACGTTCGGTCCTCTAGCCGCCGTCATCGTCTTTCTTAAACTTTGTCGACGACGTGCCATGGCGACCGTGTGCCGGCAGCGAGGCGCCGGCCGGAGCGGTTCGCGGACAGGATATGTTCGACGTGACCACCAGCGACAATGGGTCCGAGTTCCCGCTCAAACGGGTGCCCCCGCGCGACACCTGGACGGCGATCAGGCGCGGTTTGCGCGGGCGCTGCCCCTCGTGTGGTCAGGGGCGCATCCTCCATTCCTACATCAGGGTCGACGAGGCCTGCCTGGCCTGCGGCGAGGAACTGCATCACCACCGTGCCGATGGTTTTCCACCCTACATCACGATCTTCGTGGTCGGTTACGTTCTCGGGGCGGCGATGCTCGCCGTCGACGACATGTGGCCGAACCTGCCGGTCGTCGTTCATTTCGTGCTATGGCCGACCCTGTGCATCCTCCTCTCGCTCTGGCTTCTGCCCATCTTCAAGGGCGGCCTCGTCGCCTATCAGTGGGCGCTGCGGATGCACGGCTTCGGGACCGCGCACCGGCAGGCGTCGAGCGCCGGCGCGGCGAGCGTCGATCCGGTGGTCCAGCGTTCGGCGGCTTGACGGCAGAACTCCTGGTTTGACCTGTTCGGAGCGAGCGGCGCCGGGGGCGACGGGCGTCCTGGCGGGCGCGATCGTGGCGACCGCGCTGGTCGGATGCGGCCTTTCCCTCGCGATTGCCACGCTCGCCGTGCGGCTCGATCAGGCGGGCTTCAGCGCGCGCGCGATCGGCTTGAACACGGCGGCGGAAGGCTTCGCGGTCCTGGTCGGCGCGCCCTTCGTGCCGCGCGCCGCGTGCCGGCTCGGCGTGGCGCGCCTGCTGGCGTTCGGCCTGATCGCCGGCGCCGCCATTCTCGTCGGCTTCACCCTGACGGGGGAGTACGCCGCGTGGCTCGTCCTGCGGTTCGGCGTCGGTTTGAGCGCCACCGTCATGTTCGTCCTGAGCGAGTTCTGGATCACATCCGCGGCGCCGTCGGGGCGTACGGGACTCGCCATCGCGATCTACGTCACCGGCCTCGCGGTCGGCTCCGCGTGCGGACCCTTGATCCTCGCGATGGCCGGAACGGCGGGCGCCCTGCCCTTCGCCATCGCCGGCGCCCTCTTCGCGGCGGCCAGCGTGCCGGTCGCGCTGAACGGCGACGCGGCACCACCGGTGGCGGCCTCCGGCGGCGGGGCCGTCGTCGCGGTGCTGCGGCAAGCGCCGGCCACGACCCTCGCCGGATTGCTGCACGGCGCGATCGAGGCGGCGGCGGTCTCCCTGCTGCCGGTCTACGCGCTTCGCGCGGGCGTCCCCGTCGCGGAGGGTGCGTCGCTCGTGAGCGTGTTCATCCTTGGCACGACGGTCCTGCAATTGCCGATCGGGTGGATCGCCGACCGGGTCGATCGCCGGGGACTGCTGCTGACGCTCGCCGTCGCCGGAGCGCTCGGCGCCGCGCTGCTGGGCGTGCTCACCCTGCGCGACGCGTTCGCCTTCAAGCTCGTCCTCCTCGCCTGGGGCGGGATCATGGGGGCCTTCTACCCCGTCGGGTTGAATCAGCTCGGCGCCGATCTCGGACGATCGGGTTCCGCTCGCGGCGGGTCCGCCGGCGCCAACGCCGCCTTCGTCATGACCTACGCGCTGGGCATGATGATCGGACCGCCGCTGATCGGGGCGGGGCTCGACCTTGTCCCGCCCTCCGGGATGTTCTGGACCATGGCGACGCTGATCGGGCTTTACGGCTGCCTGGTCGGCGCTCAGATCGTCCGACGCCGCCCCCCGTCCCCGCGACCGGCCGTTCTTGACTGAAGGCCGATTGCGCCTATGGTCCGACGCGATGCGGACCCCGCGCGAGGCGGGCGCCTCCGCCGTTTTCACGAGCCCCCGCGGGCTCGCACCGGGACGTTGGATGCTATGGCTAAAGCTGCGATGATCAAGATCAAGCTCGTGTCCTCGGCCGACACGGGCTACTTCTACGTGACGAAGAAGAACGCGCGGACGAAGACCGACAAGCTGAGCTTCAAGAAGTACGACCCGATCGCGCGCAAGCACGTCGACTTCAAGGAAGCCAAGATCAAGTAAGGCGGCGCGCGAAGGCGAGTGGATCCGGTCGAACCCATCGAGGACCCTTATCTTCGCACGTTGGCGAACTTACAGCGAGGACGCCAAACCCGGCCGGATCGGTTGCAAGCGGCACGCGCACACGAAACGTTCATCCGACAGGTTGTGACCTGACAGCCGGACAACCGCCTGGGCACCCGCCGTTTGGCGGGCGAGTACGACCACAGCCTCTTCACCGAGGCGATCAGCCAACCCGTCCGGTCCGCGATTCAACACGCCGTGGACGATGACGCGGTCGAACGCGCCGTCGCCGAGGCTCGTCGGCGCTAGGCCGTCAGCCCACACCACCGCCGCGTTGCCGATCGCCTGGGCATCGAGCCGTCGTTGCGCCGCGATGGCCAAGCTTCGGAAGCGCTCCAATCCGAGGACACTATCGGCGAGATGGGCGAGGATGGCCGTCGCGTAGCCGCTGCCGGCGCCGATCTCCAGCACCCGATGCGCGCGCTCCACCGCCAGGGCCTCGACCATGCGGCCGATCAGCCCCGGTTCAGCCGTCGTCTGGCCGCAGCCGATCGGCAAGGCGATGTCGCGCGCGGCGAGGTCCCCGTGGCGCGGCGCCACGAACAGGGCGCGCGGCACCAGTTCGAACGCCCGTAGCAGGCGGCGATCCTGGATGCCGAGGGCACGCATGCGAAGGTGGGACGCGACCTTGGCTTCCGCACGCCCGTCGGCGAGGTCGGCGGTCCCATCGCCGGGTCCGCGATCCGCATCGTGGACCCGGTCGGAAGCATGGTCGTCCTGGTCTTGCATCGGCTTTTCCGACACCGCTTCGCGCGATTTGCTCGGCGTTTCAGTCGGCGAACAGCTGGGCGAAGCGGGTCACGGTCGGCTCGTCGGTGAGGTTGAGTCTGAGGGGCGTGACCGACACCCGTTTCCGCGCCATGGCTTCGAGGTCGGTGCCGGGGGCGGCCTCGAAGCTGCTGCGCCCGAAGGCGATCCAGAAATACGGGTTGCCGCGCCCGTCGGCGCGCGGCTCGATGCGGACGATGTCGGCGTTGCGACGCCCCTGCATGGTCGCGCTGACGCCGGCGACGTCCTGCGGCGGGCAGGGCGGGAAGTTGATGTTGACGACGATGTCGGAGCCGAAGCCGGCGTCGAGCACGCGCCGGATGACACCGGGCGCGTGGGTCTCGGCACAGTCCCAGCGGATCGCGTCGCGGCCGCCGTAGGCGCCCCGGCCGTAGGCCTGCGACAGGGCGATCGACCGGACGCCGAGGATGGTCCCTTCGACGGCCCCGGCGACCGTGCCGGAGTAGATCACGTCCTCGGCGACGTTCTGGCCGGCGTTGACGCCGCTGAGGATGAGGTCGACCGGTCGGTCCGCGAGGATGTGCTTGAGCCCCATGATGACGCAGTCGGTCGGCGTGCCCTTCACCGCGTAACGGGTCTCGGACACCTTGCGGAGCCGCAGCGGATCGTTGACGGAGAGCGAGTGGGCGACACCGGACTGGTCCATCTCCGGCGCCACCACGGTGACGTCGTCGGACAACGTCTTGGCGATGCGCTCCAGCACGTCCAGGCCCGGCCCGTGGATGCCGTCGTCGTTGGTGACCAGAATGCGCATCAGGCCCTCTCGATCCGGGTCACGCCGCCCATGTAGGGCCGCAGCGCGTCGGGCACGCGGACGCCGCCGTCCGCCTCCTGGTAGTTCTCCAGCACGGCGACGAGCGCGCGGCCGACCGCCACGCCCGACCCGTTGAGCGTGTGGACGAAGCGCACCGACTTGGCGCCGGGCGCCCTGGCCCTCGCGTTCATCCGCCGGGCCTGGAAGTCGCCGCACACCGAGCAGGACGAGATCTCGCGGTAGCGGTTCTGGCCCGGCAGCCACACCTCGACGTCGTAGGTCTTACGGCTCGCGAAGCCCATGTCGCCGGTGCACAGCGTCATCACGCGGTAGGCGAGGTCGAGTCGCTTCAGCACCTCTTCCGCGCAGCCCAGCATGCGCTCGTGCTCGGCGGCCGACTGCTCGGGCGTCGTGATCGAGACGAGCTCCACCTTCGTGAACTGGTGCTGGCGGATCATGCCGCGCGTGTCGCGCCCCGCCGCCCCGGCCTCCGCGCGGAAGCAGGGCGTGGCGGCGGTGAAGCGCAGCGGCAGCACCGCCTCGTCGAGGATCGACTCGCGCACGAGGTTGGTCAGCGGCACCTCGGCGGTGGGGATCAGCCAGAGGTCGCGCCCGCCACCCGTGTCGCCCTCGCGCGTCGCCAGGAACTGGTCGTCGCGGAACTTCGGCAGCTGCGCCGTGCCGAACATCGCCTCGTCCCTGACCAGGATCGGCGGGTTGACCTCGGTGTAGCCGTGCTCGCCCGAGTGAAGGTCGAGCATGAACTGGGCGAGCGCCCGCTCCAGCCTGGCGAGGAACCCCTTGTTGACGACGAAGCGCGCGCCCGACACTTTGCCGGCGGTCTCGAAGTCCATCAGCCCGAGCCCTTCGCCGATCGCCCAGTGCTCCTTGGGCGCGAAGGCGAAGGCGGGCGGATCGCCGACGGCGCGCAGCAGCACGTTGCCGTCCTCGTCCGCGCCGACCGGCACGTCGTCCAGCGGATGGTTCGGGATGGCGGCGAGCAGCGTGTCGAGGGCGGCGACGCTCTCGCGTTCGGCGGCCTCCAGCGCGGGCGCCTGCGTCTTGAGCGACGCGACCTCCGCCTTCAGCCGGTCCGCCTCCCCTTGATCCTTCGCCTTCATCGCCGCGCCGATCTCGCGGGCGGCGGCGTTGCGACGTTCCTGGGAGGCCTGCGATGCGGCGATGGTCGCGCGGCGCCGCTCGTCCAGCGCCAGGATCGCGGCGGCGAGCGGCTCGAGCCCGCGCCGTCGCCGCCCCTCGTCGAAGGCGGCGGCGTTCTCGCGGATCCATTTCACATCGTACATGGCAGACTTCGGGTTTGCGGCGTCGCGCCTTCCTTCGCACGCGTGCGCGGACCGGCAAAGCTTCCGCTAAGCCTGAACGGCGCCCGCATCAAAGGTGCAGCGGCGATTCGTGCGTGTGGAAGGCGCGGACCTTGCGGAACACAGGGGTGTCGTAGTTGCCGGGTGTTTCCAGCTCGCCGCTCAGCCAGGAGAAGACGTCGCGGTCAGGCGCCTCCATCAACAGCTCCAGGTCGTCGAGGTCGCTGTCTGGCAGCTCGGCGATCTTGGCATCGGCGAAACGGCCCATGCAAAGGTCCATCTCTCGCGTGCCGCGATGCCAGGCCCGGAACAGGATGCGGCGGCGGCGCTCGTCCAGGCCTTGGGGCTGCGGCATCATCGACTCCTCGTGGACGTGGGCCCGGTGAACGCGCGGCGGGGACCGTGCGATTGCTGCGTGGCTTCCCGATCTATAGCGTCCGCCCGCCGCGCTGTCAGCCGCGCGGCCCCACCACGCACCAACGCGTCGAATGCGCCCGCACCTTCTCACGCCCCTGTTCGCCGTCGCCTCCAGCCTGACCGGCATCGGGCCGAAGACCGGCGCGCATCTCGATCGGCTGCTCGCTCCGGGCAACGGACCGTCCCGGATCGTCGACGTGCTGTTCCACCTGCCCCACGCCGTGATCGACCGGCGCAACCAGCCGCCGATCGCCGAGGCGCCGATCGACGTGGTGGTCACGCTGCGCGCCACCGTCACCGACCATCGGCCGCCGCCGCCCCGCTCGCGGGCACCGTACCGGGTGCTCGTCGAGGATGCCACCGGCGACGTGCTGCTGATCTTCTTCCTGTCCAACCACGGCTGGATCGAGAAGAGCCTGCCGCTCGGCGCGGAGCGCTGGATCTCCGGCAAGCTCGAGCTCTACGACGGCCACCGCCAGATGGTGCACCCCGACCACGTCGTCGACGCGGAGGGATTCGCGCGCATGCCCTTGACCGAGCCGGTGTACGGCCTCACCGAGGGCCTGTATCCGCGCGTGCTGGCGAAGGCGGTGGACGGCGCGCTCGCCAAGCTGCCGCCGATGCCGGACTGGTACGAGGGCCTCGGCGTGAAAGTGCCGCCGCTGCCGACGTTCGCCGAGGCGCTGGCCGCCGTGCACCATCCGGCCGCGCCCGACGCGATCGAGCCGGCGTCCCGCGCCCGCGTCCGCTTGGCGCTCGACGAACTGCTCGCCCACCAGGTCGCCCTGGCCCTGATGCGCAAGCGCCTGCGCGCGCGGACCGGCCGCGCCGGCACGGGCGCGCGGACCAAGGCCGACGCGATCGCCGCCGCCCTGCCCTTCGCCCTCACGGGAGCGCAGGCGACGGCGCTGGCCGAGATCCGCGGCGACCTCGCCGCGCCGGCCCGCATGCTGCGACTGCTGCAGGGCGATGTCGGCTCGGGCAAGACGCTAGTCGCGCTGCTGGCCATGGCCGACACCGTCGAGTCCGGCCGGCAGGCGGTGTTGATGGCGCCGACCGAGATCCTCGCCCGGCAGCATTTCGCCGGACTGGCGCCCCGCGCGGAGGCGGCCGGCATCCGCGTGGCGATCATCACGGGGCGCGACAAGCCGGCCGAGCGGGCGCGCACGCTGGAGGGCCTGCGCGCCGGCACGATCGACATGGCGATCGGCACCCACGCCCTCATCCAGGACAAGGTCGCCTTCAGGGACCTGGGCCTGGCGGTCGTCGACGAGCAGCACCGCTTCGGCGTCCACCAGCGCCTCGCCCTCTCGGCCAAGGGCGAGGCGGTCGACATCCTGGTGATGACCGCCACCCCGATCCCGCGCACGCTGGTGCTCTCCTACTTCGGCGACATGGACGTTTCCGCGCTGCGCGAAAAACCACCCGGCCGCAAGCCGATCGACACCAGGGCGCTGCCGATCGACCGGCTGGAGGACGTGGTGGCGCGGCTCGGCCGGGCGATCGAGGCGGGCAAGCGCGCCTACTGGGTGTGCCCGCTGGTGGCGGAGAACGAGGAGATCGACGCCGCCGCCGCGCTGGAGCGCTACGAAACGCTGCGGCAGGTCTTCGGCGACAAGGTGGGGCTGATCCACGGCCGCATGAAGGGCGAGGAGAAGGACGCCGCCATGGCCGCCTTCGCCGCCGGGCGCGTCCAGGTGCTGGTCGCCACCACCGTGATCGAGGTTGGGGTGGACGTGCCGGAGGCGACCATCATCGTCATCGAGCAGGCCGAGCGCTTCGGCCTCGCGCAGATCCACCAGCTGCGCGGCCGCGTCGGGCGCGGCGCCGGGGCGTCGGCCTGCGTGCTGCTCTACAAGGCGCCGCTCGGCGCGGTGGCGCAGGCGCGGATCGCGATCCTGCGCGAGAGCGAGGACGGCTTCCTGCTGGCGGAGGAGGACCTGCGGCTGCGCGGCGAGGGCGAGGTGCTGGGCACCCGCCAGTCCGGCCTGCCCGGCTTCAAGCTGGCCCGCCTCGACGTGCACGGCGACCTGCTGCGCCTCGCGCGGGACGCGGCGCAGCGGCTCGTCGACGCCGACCCGGACCTGCACGGCGCCGCCGGGCCGGCCATCCGGGTGCTGCTGCACCTCTTCGAGCGGGAGGAAGCGATCAAGCTGATCGACGCGGGCTAGGCATCCGCCTGGACGGCGCGCGGCGGGTTCCGAAAACGGCGCCGCCGTGGCGCGCTACTTGGGGTCCGGCGCGATGGCCTTGGTCGCGTCGCCCGATGCGGTCGTTTCGGCGGTCTTCGACGGCGGCACCATGCCCGGCACGATCGGCGGCGGCACGGACACGCCGGTCGCCGGTGCCAGCGGCTGCGTGACGACCCGGTCGCTCACCGGCCGGTCGCCGAGGACCGCCGCCACCTCGCCGTCGTTGACGCGCTTGGCGCCGATGCTGGCCCCGATCCGACGCACCACGTCGGGTGCGGCGTAGTTGCCGTGCCCGATCAGGCTGATCGACTCGTTGGACAGGTCGTAGACCTTGACGCCCAGCTGATCGAGCACGGCCTTGTCGGCGGGGTTGCTCGGGCTCAAGGCGCCGACGCGCGGCCGGTCGCCCGCCAGGCGCCGCGACAGCGACAGCGCCCGATCGTTGGAGGACACGAGGATGGTCACGTGGGACGGGTCGACCTTGGCGACCTGGTTGCGGAACACGCCGACGTCGATGTCGGGCGCGGCCAGCATCACGTCGCCGAGCTTGCCGTTGAGGTCGGGGTGGCCGGCGATCGCGTCCTGGCGCAGCGCCTCCATGGTCAGCCAGCTGCCCATGGAATGCGCGAGGATGTGGATGCGACCGATGTCGGGGATGTCGCCGAGCTCGATCAGGGTCTGCGCCAGCGCGTCGCGCGAGGCGGACGCGCTCTCCTTGGCCGCCTCGTAGTCGAGCAGGCTGGCCGAGGCCGGCCAGGTGAACAGGATCGGCACGCCGCCGAAGCGCCCGTCCGTGACGACCTGAGCCAGCCGGAACCGCGCCTCGTCGTAGCTCGTGTTGAAGCCGTGCACGTAGAGCAGGACGTCGCGGTTCGAGCCGATGCGGCCCGACAGGTGCGAGGCGATCTCCTGCTTCAGCTCCCCATCGTCGAGGCCGCGAAAGGCGGAAACGGTGAAGTGCTTGTCGGGATTGTTGGTGCCGAAGCTCGCCCGCTCGACCTGGCCGGGCTGGTGGCCGGGCGGCACCGTCACCGTTTGAAGCGAATCGTGGGCGCCGTCGGCGAGGTCGTTCGGCTCGCCCTTCCCCTTGCGCGTCGACACGACGAACATCGGCACGCGGCGGGCCGCCACCGGCTCGGCGGTCGCGAAGACGTCGCCGACCGAGGACGTGACTTCCGACACCTTGTCGGTGACGCAGCCGGACACGGCGAGGCCGGCCGCGACCGATATGGCCGCAACCTCGATCCTCCAACGACTACCGATCCACGCCATCGATCCCCGTCCCGGCCACCCTGCCCGCCGATCAAGCGCGACGGTTCGTAACCGAAGCGTTGACGTCGTGAATCAACTGGTACGTGATCGTAGCCATGAAACATGTCGTTACGGCGGCGCGGTTCCGCCAGACCGTGCTCGTGACCGGCTTCGGCGCGTTTCCCGGAGCGTCGCGCAACCCGTCGGCGGCGATCGTCGCGGCCCTGGGCAAGCAGGAAGCGAGGCTGGCGCGGCTCGGCGTCGATCTTCGTCGCGCCCTGCTTCCGGTCGTCTTCGCAACCCTCGACGCCGCGTTGCGCGACGCGGTCGAGCGACATCGACCCGATGCGATCCTCCATCTCGGCCTTGCCTCACGCCGTCGGCACATCAGCGTCGAGACGCGGTCGGTCAACCGCGCCGGCATCCTCCACCCGGACGCCGCCGGAGGCTTGCCCGGTCGGGTCCTGGTGCCGGGTGGCCCCGCGACGCTTCCGGCGACCTATCCCGCCGCCCGCATCGCCGCCGCGCTGCGCCGGCACGGGTTCCGCGCGGCCCTCTCGCGCGATGCCGGCGACTACGTCTGCAACGCCGCGCTCTACCGCTCGCTGCTCGCCGCCGCCGCGCCGCAGGTCGGCTTCGTTCACGTGCCACGCGCGAAGCCGGCCGCCCAACCCCGCCGCCGGTCACCTGCGCTCGGACGCCCTACCGTGGACGCGCTGACACGGGCCGCCCTCACCGCCATCCTTGTGACGGCGGCCACCCGCCGCGGTCGCTCGGTCGACGGCGGTGATCGAGCGCCTCCGACATAGAGACCGGGCGCATGGACGCGCGAGCTTCGCCGTTCCGACGATCGCCGCGCAGGTCTCGGTCCGACGCCTAATCGGCGTCGAGCGGCGTCGTCCCGGTCGGCCTGCCCTCGCGCGACAGCGCGATCTTGGCGATGCGCGCCTCGGCGTTGCGCAGCAGGCCGTCGCAGTGAGCCTTCAAGGCTTCGCCACGCTCGTAGATCGTGATTGACTCCTCGAGCGGAACCGAGCCCTTCTCCAGCGTGTCGACGATGCCCTCCAGCTCGCGCATCGCCGCCTCGAACGGCAGCGCGGCGAGCGCGTCCGCATCCGTCGCGCTCAAGCCGCGCCCTCCGTTCCCGCGAGGTCGAAGGCGAAGGGCACGCCCTCGAAGCAGTCCGTGCCGCGACCGATCGCCTTCACCGCCTCGATCATCCGTCCGTCCCGTCCCAGCATCCGGTCGGCGAGGGCGACCATCATCGAGTTGGGCGTCGCCGTCGGCGAGCGCTCGCGCAACGTGCGGGCGAGGGCGAACTCGCAGAGATCCTCGCGCAGGGCGCAGGCCGTGATGTAGGCCGCCGCGGTGGATCGGCTGACCCCGGCGTAGCAGTGGACGACGAGCGGTTGCCGCCGGTCCCAGGCTCGCACGAAGGCGAGGAGCTCGGCGAGGTGCGCCTCGGCCGGCAGGATGTGTCCCTCCTCGGCGGCGACGATGTCCGACACGGACACGAACAGGTGGCGTTCGGGCGCGATCCCGCGCGGTCGCTCGACGGGCGTGTCCTTATTGATCAGCGTGACCATGGAGCGCGCACCGGTGGCGTGGACCGTGTCGGCGATCTTGGACAGCGAGCAAACGTGAATCTGGGGCAAGCGGGTCTCGCGTGCGAGGACGGCTGAGCGCATGTGAGTGTCATAGGCGCCGCCCGCTTTCAAGCCGCGCGCGGGTCCCGATCAGCGAAGCTTCGCCCGCAGCACGGCGAGTTCGTCGAGGAAGCGTCGCGCGGCGAGCGCCGGCGGCCAGGGTTCCCACGGTGCGCAGCCGTAGGCGGCGGCGAGCGGATCGGCCGCCAGCGGCTGGAACGGGATGCGCAAGGTATGGCGCACCTCGTCCCGCGTCCAGCCGACGACGTGGACCGCCTCGGAGGCGGCGGCGATCCGGTCGATCCGCTTGTGCGCCCTGTACTCGCCCGGTTCGTAACGCCGCAGGCCGTAGCGGAGCGCCACGGCACGCTGGAGATCGAGCGTCAGGGCCTTGAAGGCGTCGCCGAGGAACGGCTTGACCACCGAGATGCAGTCGAAGCCGAGCAGGCCTTCGTCGGCATCGTGCATCAGCTCGCGAAGCTCGGCGCCGGGATCGGACCCGTCCCTCGCGGCCGGTCGCACGCCCGTCCGGTGCATGGCGAGCACGGCCAGCGAGTGCTGGGCGACGGAGAGCGGCAGCGGCCAGGCCGAGTGGCCGCCCCAGCGGTAGGTGCGGGCGAGACCGACCGCGAGGTCGGCATCGTCCCAGTCGAAGGGAGTCGGGTGCAGCAGGTCGAGCCGCTTGCCGGAGGGGAGACGAACCCAGGCCCGCGTCTCGGGCTTGCGGGTCTTGGGCTCGCGCGTCGCGGCCTTGCGGGTCTCGGCCTTTCGAGCCCCGACCGGGCGCGCGTCAGGCGCCAAGCGACGCGTCGAGTGCCGCCGCGATGCGGGCCGCGTGCGCCTTCAGCAGGGTGCCGTCGGCCATCGCGCCGGTGTGGGGCCGCAGCGCGACGCCGACGAAGCGCGGGACCAAGTGGAAATGCAGGTGGAACACGGTCTGGCCGCCGGCCGGCTCGTTGAACTGGAACAGCGTCAGGCCGTCGGCGTCGAACGCCGCCTTCACCGCCGCCGCGATCCTCTGCACGCGCGGCATCAACGCGGCGAGGTCGTCGGGCGGCAAGTCGAGCAGGGTGCGCGCACGCGCCTTCGGGATGACGAGCGTGTGGCCGTCGCCTTGCGGCATGACGTCCATGAAGGCCAAGGTGCGCTCGTCCTCGAACACCTTGGCGCAAGGGATCTCCCCGCGGAGGATCTTGGCGAAGATGTTGGCATCGTCGTAGGCGGGGGTCATGCGCCCTCGATAACCCGAGTCCCCTCGATAATCTAGGACGCCACCTTCTTGAAGGGGGCAAGCTCGCCGTACTCCTCCAGCGCCTCGTCGATCGCGGCGCGCTCGCGCGTGAGGTAATCGTCGATCGCCCTGGCGAAGCGCTTGTCGGGGATCTCGTGGGCGGAGTAGGTCGGCACGGCGCGGTAGCCGCGCGCCAGCTTGTGCTCGCCCTGGGCTCCCGCCTCGACGCGTTTCAGCCCGTGCGCGATCGCCCATTCGATCGCCTGGTAGTAGCACACCTCGAAATGCAGGAACGGATGTTCCTCGACGCAGCCCCAGTTGCGGCCGTACAGCGCGTCGTCGCCGACGAAGTTGATGGCGCCGGCGATGTAGCGGCCCCCGCGCTTGGCCATCACGAGCAGGACGCGATCTGCCATCGTGCGGCCGACCGCGTCGAAGAACGGCCGGGTGAGGTAGGGTCGACCCCATTTGCGCGAACCGGTATCGATGTAGAAGTCGAAGAAGGCGGCCCAGTGCTCCGGCTTGATGGCCGGCCCACGCAGGCACTCGATCGTGATGCCGGGACCGAGCGCGTCGCGTCGCTCGCGGCGGATCATCTTCCGCTTGCGCGAGGCGAGGCTGCCGAGGAAAGCCTCGAAATCGGCGTAGCCCTCGTTGACGAAGTGGAACTGCTGCCCGGTGCGCTGGAGGAAACCCTCCGCGCCCATCGCTGTCCATTCCGGCTCGGTCGCGAAGGTGACGTGGAGCGACGACGCCCCGACCTTGGCGCGCCACGCCTTCAACCCGGCGACCAGTGTCGGCAGCGCGAGCGGCCCCGCGTCGGCCGCGACCAGCAGGCGCCGGCCGGTCGCCGGGGTGAAGGGCACGCAGACCTGGAGTTTGGGGTAATAGTCGAGCCCGGCGCGATGGTACGCGTCGGCCCAGGCGTGATCGAAGACGTACTCGCCCATCGAGTGGGTCTTGACGTAGCAGGGCGCCGCCGCCGCCAACCGGCCGGCTACCTCGACGACGACGTGGGTCGGCGTCCAGCCGGTGCGGCCGCCGACCGACTTGGAGCCTTCCAGCGCGAGGAGGAAGGCGTGGGTGAGGAACGGGTTGAAGCGCTCGCCCCTGGCGTCGTCGCCGCTCGCGGAACCCGCCTCGGGGTTGGCGCAGGCGTCCCACTGCGCCGGCTCGATCTCCTTGATCGATTGGACGATGCGCACGACTTGGGTGTTCGGCATGGGTCGAGCCTACCCGACGATCCTTCCGGGAGGCAATCGCGGGGCGCGCGTCGGTGCGCTTTGGCCGCAAGAGTCCGGCACCTGGCCGATGCCGCGTCCGACCGCGTCGCGAACGCGGTGCGAGGGCATGGGTGCCAGGCCGGCCCCGCCCCGGACTTGCGGGCATGGCGCGCCCGGCGTAGGGTACTGCTACCTTTTTTGGCGTGAACTGGCTTGGGCAGCCGCGATCCCCTTTGTGGCCTGACGCATGACGCATCCTGACGCGAGAATGTGTGCGTCGCTGATTTTTCTTCACGCCCGGATCGCTATGGCCGGACCCTGGCGCTCGAGCGTCCGACCGGCACGGGCGCGGTGGGATCGGACAGGCCGACGCCATGGGGGGAGGCCACGGCATCGGACCACGTCCACGATCCGGTCCGCCGTCCTAACGGGCGGCTGGCTCCGCTCCGATGATGGAGGCGAGGTCGGGCTCCGGCGGCTCGGCGCCCGGCTTCTCGATGAAGTTGACGGGGACGCCGACCTTCACGAGACGCGCCAGCTCCTGGGCGTTCCAGTTGGTCAGCCGCACGCAGCCGTGCGAGCGGGTCTTGTCGATCTTGGAGGGGTCCGGCGTGCCGTGGATGCCGTAGGTCGGCTTCGACAGGGCGATGAAGGAGGCGCCGACCGGATTGTTGGGACCGGGCGGCAGGATCAGCTTCTTGGTGTTGTTGCCCTGCTGGAAGTTCTTGACGGGGTCGTAGGTGTAGGTCGGGTGCGGGGCGATGCCGCGCACGACGTAGGAGCCGGACGGCGAGGGAAGCTCGTCGCTGCCGATCGTGGCGGGGTAGGCGACGACGAGGCCGCCGCGATCGTCGTAGGCGAGCACCTGTCCCTTGCCCTTGTCGACGTCGATGCGGGCGACCGCCGCGGCGATCGGCATCGTATCCACCTCCGCCACGATGATCCGGCTGCCGGCGACGCCCATGTCGACGCCGGGGTTGAGCGCCTTGAGGAATTTCCGGTCCATGTGGAATCGCTCGCCGAACATCTCGTTGGCGGAGCGGTAGCCGAGGTCCGGCAACTGCGCCTGCAGCGCGTAGTCCGCCGGCAGGTCGGAATAGAAGGGACCGACGACGTCGGCGGGGGTGACCGTGTAGAGCCCGAGCACCGGGGCGGCGGTGTCGCCGCCGAGTTCGTCCCACACGCGCCGGGTGAGCTTGCCGTCCACCGGCAGGCCGCGCACCGTCTCGAAGGTGGTGATCGCCTTGGTGAAGTTGGTGCCCGACAGGCCGTCGATGACGCCCGGCGGCGCGTGGGCGCGATCCAGCAGGATTTCGGCCTTGAGCACGACGGGGTCGACCGTCCGCGACACCTCGCTGACGCGCGAGAAGCGTACGGCGTTGATGGCCTCGGGCGTCAGTGGCGCGCGGGCGGTCGCCATGGCGGCGTCGGGCGTGGTGCGGGCGGTGCTGACCGGCACGTCGAGCGGGCGGGGAAGGGTCGCGGTCGACGCCACCGGCGGTGCCGCGTCGTGCTTGAGCAGGTCGGAGATGGCCTGCGGCGAGAATTTCGGCGCCGGCTTGCTCGTCGCGGCGGCCTTGGCCGACGTGGCTTCGGCCGGTGCGATCGAGGTGTCGAGCGATTGGGCGAGGGCGACGTGGCCCGACAGGACCATCAGGGTGGAGACGCAGACGAGGGGAGGAGGGAAACGTTTCACGACAGGACTCCGACGCGGAAGGGCAAGATCGCCAGGCGTCCCCCGCATCGACCCGTAGGGTAGGATCGAGACGGTGAACGATTTCTTACATGCCTCGCCTCAGCGTTTCGCGCGGCCCATGCTTCCAACGGGGCGGGGAAAGTTTCGGCGTCGCGTTGCCGCGACCTCCGATGCCGCGCGTCTTTGGTGCCGTCGCTTGGCCGTGCGATAGAAGGTCGGCCGTCAGTCGGGGACGCGGATCGCGTGAGCAACCTATCGGCCCTGGTCCTCCAGGGCTTGCAGATCGTGTGGATCAACGTCCTGCTCTCGGGAGACAACGCCGTCGTCATCGCGCTCGCGTGCCGGGGACTGGAGCGCGGCCGGCGCCGCTGGGCGATCGGGCTCGGATCGTTGGCGGCGGTCGCACTGCGCATCCTGTTCACGATCTTCATCGTCGCGTTGCTGCGCCTGCCTTACGTGAAGCTCACCAGCGGCCTGCTCCTCCTGTGGATCGCGTTCCGCCTGCTGCGCTCGGAAGACGAGGACAAGGTGGTGGCCGCCTCGTCGTCGATCTGGGGGGCGGTCCGGACCATAACGCTGGCGGACGCCGTCATGTCCCTCGACAACGTCGTCGCGGTCGCCGCCGCCGCGCGCAACTCCCTGCCGCTCATCGTCTTCGGCATCGCCGTCTCCGTCCCCCTGATCGTGTTCGGCTCGACGCTGATGCTCACGATCCTGAAGCGCTTCCCGATCCTGATCGTCGCCGGCGCCGCCCTGCTGGGCTGGGTCGCCGGCGGGATGATCGCGGCCGACCCGACGGTGGGACTCCGGCTCGTCTCGCTGCCGCACGCGGCCTCCTGGTTGGCCGGAGCGGCGGCCCTGTCGATCTGCGACATCGCCGCCGTGCTCCGACTTGCTCACCTGCTGCGGCTACGGCGGCGGCGGCTCGCGACGGTTCCGTCTTCCGTCGGCATCCCGGTGTCATCCGGTTGAAGCGTCGAGCGGTGAGGTCGCTCTTCATGTCCGAAGCACGAGCGGAGCCTCTTGCCGGCCGCCCGCGTTTGACGGCGCCCCTTCCCTACCGTACCCGATCCCGGCATGGACACACCCGATCCCTTCGACCCGACCCGCTCCTTCCAGGGTCTGATCCTCACCCTGCAGCGCTTCTGGGCGGCGGAGGGCTGCGTGGTGCTGCAGCCCTACGACATGGAGGTCGGCGCCGGCACCTTCCATCCCGCCACGACGCTGCGGGCGCTCGGGCCGAAGCCGTGGCGCGCCGCTTACGTCCAGGCCTCACGGCGCCCGAAGGATGGGCGCTACGGCGAGAACCCGAACCGCCTCCAGCACTACTATCAGTTCCAGGTGATCCTGAAGCCCTCGCCCCTCGATCTGCAGGACCTGTACCTGCGCTCGCTGGAGGCCATCGGCATCGACCTCGGCCTGCACGATGTCCGCTTCGTCGAGGACGATTGGGAAAGCCCGACGCTGGGCGCCTGGGGCCTCGGCTGGGAATGCTGGTGCGACGGCATGGAGGTGTCGCAGTTCACCTACTTCCAACAGGTGGCCGGCATCGAATGCGCGCCGGTCTCGGGCGAGCTGACCTACGGGTTGGAGCGCCTCGCCACCTACGTGCAGGGGGTCGATTCCATCTACGACCTGAACTTCAACGGCCGGGAGGGCGACGCCAGGATCACCTACGGCGACGTGTTCCGGCAGGCCGAGCAGGAATACTCCCGGCACAATTTCGAGGCGTCGGACGCCGCCATGCTGTTCCGCCATTTCGCCGACGCGGAGGGCGAGTGCCGGGCGCTGCTCGCGGCCGGCGACACGGGCGGTCGGGCGGAGATCGTGCTGCCGGCCTACGACCAGTGCATCAAGGCGTCGCACACCTTCAACCTGCTCGACGCGCGGGGCGTGATCTCGGTGACGGAGCGGCAGAGCTACATCCTTCGCGTGCGTGAATTGGCGAAGGCGTGCGGCGCGGCGTGGCTGCGGACGGAGGCGGGCGGCGTCAAGGCGTGACCGCGTCGTGACGAAGTGCGCGCCGGCAAGGACGCGGCATGGAAAAGCCTCCCCGATGGGCTTCGGGGAGGCGTCTTTCGTCGGTACGGAGCCTGTTAGGCCAAGGCGGCCGTGCCGCTGCCGCTCATGGCGTTACGCTGGGCCACCGCATCGTCGTAAAGCTTCTGCTCGTCCTGCTTGTGCTTGACGGAAAAGCGGATGATCGCCGCGCCGCAGGCACAGACGACGGCGGCGATGCCGAGGATCTCGAAGCAGAACTGGATGTTGCCAGTGCCGCGCAGCAGGAAGCCCGCCGCGACGCCGCCGATATTGCCGCCGGCGCCGATGATGCCGCAAACGCCGCCCAGGCACTTGCGATCGATGAAGGGCACGAGCGCGTAGAGCGAGCCGCACGCCATGTGGGTGAAGAGCCCGAACGTGATCATCGCCGTGATCGCCAAGCCAACCGAGTTCATCTGCGAGAAGGTGATGAGGAAGATGCCCTCGCCCATCATCAGGGCGAACAGCAGCCACGTGCGGCCATCGAGCCCTTTCGTCCTGGCGACCCTGTCGGAGAAGATGCCGCCGAGCGCGCGGGCGAAGAGCGCGAGCAGGCCGAAAGCACCGACCGCGTAGCCGGCGCTCTCGACCGACAGGTGGAAGTGGTCGAAATAATAGGTCACGGCGATGGAATGGACGAAGAGTTCCACACCGAAGGACGCGCCGTAGCACGCGCCAAGCAGCCACACGCGGTAGTTCTTGCCGGCTTCGGCCATGACCGCGAGGCCACCCTTCTTGCCAACCTCGGTCGACAGGCCGGCCTTACGCATGTCGGAGAAGTTCCCGGCGGGGGTATCCTGCGTGTAGCGGTAGTAGAGCACCGCGACGATGAGCATGAGGACGCCCGGAACGATCATCGAATAGCGCCAGGACAGCGTCTGCGAGGTGCCGAGGGCGGCCACGCCGGCGAACACGAGCGGCATGACCGACTGCGTGACGCCACCGCCGGCATTCCCCCAGCCACCCACCGTCGCGTTAGCGGTGCCGACCACGTTGGGAGCGAACATCACGGACGTATGGAACTGCGTGATGACGAAGCTCGCGCCGATGATGCCGATGAGCAGGCGGAACACCATGAACGAGGTGTAGTCCCAGGCGAAAGCGATGCCGAACACCGGGATGGCGCCGAGCGAGAGCATCAGCGTGTAGGCGATGCGCGGGCCGTACTTGTCGCACATCGGGCCGATCGCGAAGCGGGCGAGGATCGTGGCGAAGACGCCGGCGATCGTGATGTTGGCGATGTCCGCCTTGGTCAGGTGCAGGTCTTTCGCGATGTAGGGCATCAGGGGCGCCGTCGCGAACCAGGCGAAGAAGCACACGAAGAAGCCGAGCCACGCGAGATGGAAGGCCCGCATCTGCGGCGTCTTGAAACTGAAGAGGTTTATGCTTGTCGCTTTCATTGTATCGATCGACGAGGCCATGCGTGGGCTCCGGAAGAGAGAAGGGATCGGATGGAAACAGTTGGGCTCGATGCTGACGCGCTCGCCTTGCAACGAGCGCGCCACGTAAGCGACCGGTCTATGCGGCGACACCGAGCTTGGCGGCGATGGCGACGAGCAGGTCGTGATTGGTGCGCATCATCTCGGCGTTGGACTTGAGCAGCCGGGCGTTGCTCTCCAGCAGGGAATGATTTGACGCCATCGTCGCCGCGTTCTCCGACAGCGTGGAGGCGTTCCCCTTCATCAGGGAGGCGTTCTTCGCCAGCACGTCAGAATTCGTGGCGATCTTCGCCGTGTTGGTTTCCAGCGCGTGCTTGTTGGACTCGAGCACCGAATGGTTCGACACCATCATCTCGTGGTTGGTTTCGAGAAGGGCGTGGTTCTCGGCAAGCTTGCTCTTGTTGGCTTCCACCATGTGATGGTTCGACGACAGCAGGCCCGAGTTGCCTTCGATCGCCTTCCGATTGGCGGTGAGGGCCGTCTTGTTGGCCTCGAGCAGCACGTGATTGCCGGACAGGGCCTCGGTGTTGGCCGAGATCGCCGACTTGTTCGCGTCGAGCAAGGACGCGTTCTTGTCCATGACCTCGCTGTTGTGGGCGAGTTTCTCCGAGTTCGACGAGATCGCCGCCTTGTTCGCGGCCACCGTCGCGCTGTTCGCCTTGATGGCCGAGGAGTTCGCCGCGAGCGTGTCGTGGTTGTCCTTCAGCATCGCCTTGTTCGACTCGAGCGTGGCATGGTTGTCGTGCAGCGCCTCGGCGTTGGCGATCATCATCTTCTTGTTGCTGGCCAGCGTGCTGCTGTTGCCGGTCAGGGTGTCATGGTTCGACTCGAGCAATTCGTGATTGCTCTTCATGAGAGCTGAGTTCGATTGCAGCGTGCCTGCGTTCTTCACCAGCAACGCGTGATTTTCTTCCAAAAGTGAGTGGTTCTGTTCGAGGGAAACATTGTCAGTCATGATGTGCTCCGGAATAGAATCCCGCCGGCGAAGGCGGAATGGGAGGCACACGAAAAGCTCACAAACATCGTGAGCATGACCCCTGGTGCGGGATGGCGGTCGAGCGCTTCAGCGCGCCCGCCAACGTGCAGGCACGATCTGTGCCAGATATTGCCGAACGCTGGAAAGCGACATCTGCCTCAAGCTCGCACGAAGGCCGAGAGTGCCGCGTCAACCCGCTGAACAGCCATGACCTCCGCCTTCATCGTTTCGAGCGGGGATGCGGGCGCGCGACCGCTGCCTGCGGATCTGGAAGCCGTCGGCATCACCATCCTCGGCGTCGCCGAAGTGGCGACGATGGTGGAAGCCATTGTCCGAGCCTCCCCGGATCTGGTCGTCTGCTACGAAACGCATCCGGGCGATGCGCTTTTTGCAGGCACCGCTGCCTTACGAAACGTCTCACCACGTCCCGTCGTCGTGTTCACGACCGATCCGGACGCCGAGAAGATCGAGCGGGCGATCGGCTCCGGCATCCACGTCTACGTCATCAACGGCTATGGTTCGCACCGCCTGCGCTCGGTCATTCACGTCGCCCAGGCGCGCTTCCGGCACGACCAACTCCTGCGCGACGAGCTCACCGACGTCCAGCACCGCTTCAGCGAGCGCAAGCTAACCGACCGCGCGAAGGGCATCCTCATGCGCGTGCGCAACATATCGGAGGACGAGGCCTACCGGGTGCTGCGGACCGCCGCGATGCAGAGCAAGCAGCGGATCGGGCAGATCGCCCAACAGGTGATCGACGCCGCCCGCTACGCCGAGGCGGTCAACCGCGCGGGCCAGCTGCGCATGTTGTCGCAGCGTCTGGTCAAGCTCTACGCCCTGATGTGCGCCGACGTCACGCCCGCCGAGACCGCCACCTTGTGCCGGCAGTCGCTCGAGCAGATCGACAGCAACGTCACCATTCTCCGCCGCACTTTATCGAAGGCGACCTTCGGCGACCTGCTGGACGCCGCGCTGACGCCTTGGGGTCCGCTCAAGGCGGCCCTGACCTCCGCGCCGAGGCGTGAACGGATCACCGAGATCGACGCGCTCGCGGAACGCCTGCTGACACGCTCCGAGGCGCTGGTGAAGACGCTGGAGACGGCGGGCTTCGCGGGCGCGCTCCACGTCATCAACGTGTCGGGCCGCCAACGGATGCTGTCACAGCGGATCGCCAAGGAGGCCGTCGTGGCGAGCTTCGCGGCGACGGCGGCGCGACCCGGCGAGGCCGAGCGCACCTTCGTTGAGGGACTGACTTACCTGAAGAGGATCCCGCTCTCGACGCCGGAGATCCAGACGCTGCTCGCGGAGGCCGACACGGCCTGGGCAGCGCTGCGCCCCATCCTCGATCATGCCGCCACCCAGGACGCCCGCGCCGTCATCGCCGTCCTCAGCGAGACCATGCTGGCGCAGTTCGAGCAGCTGACCGACCTTTACGAGCGCTCGATGCAGATGATCATGGAATAAATATCCGCCACGGCCGTCGCTGCCTCGGGAAGGCGACCGGCGGCGACGTAGGGTTCAGGCACATGGTGGCAGGCACATGGTGGGATCCCGGCCCATGGAGCGACAAGCCACCGCGTTCACGCTAAAGGGTCAACGGGCCGGCTCGGACACGAGACCGGCTTCGGTGCGAGCGTCCTTTAAGGGCGTCGCGCACCGGTTCACGACATCACCAGAGCCCCGCAGAACGCCCCCATGCCCGACCTCCTCCTCGAACTCTTCTGCGAAGAGATCCCGGCCCGCATGCAGGCGCAGGCGGCCGACGACCTGCGCCGCCTCGTGACCGACGCCCTCATCGAGCGCGGCCTGACCTACGATGGGGCCGGTGCCTTCGCCACGCCGCGGCGGCTCGCCCTCCACGTCGCCGACCTCCCGGCGGCCCAGCCCGACACGCGGGAAGAGCGCAGGGGACCCAAGGTCGGGGCGCCCGAGGCGGCGGTGGCCGGCTTCCTCAAGAGCGCCGGGCTCGCCTCGCTCGACGAGGCGAAGGTCCAGAGCGACGCGAAGAAGGGCGACGTCTACGTCGCGGTGATCGAGCGGCGGGGGCGGCCCACGCTCGACGTGCTCGCGGAGCTGCTGCCGGGCGTGATCGAAAGCTTCCCCTGGCCGAAGTCGATGCGCTGGGGCGCCGCCTCGGCTGCCTCCAACAGCCTGCGCTGGGTGCGGCCGCTGCACGCCATCCTCGCCACCTTCGGGCCGGACACGGAAGAGCCGGAGGTCGTGCCCTTCGCGGTCGGCGGCATCGCCGCCGGCAACGTGACGCGCGGGCACCGCTTCATGGCGCCCGCGCCCTTCACGGTGCGCCGCTTCGACGACTACGCCCCGGCGCTGGAGCGGGCCAAGGTGGTGCTCGATCCCGCGCGGCGGCGCGACATCATCCTCTACGACGCGCGCACCCTCGCGCTCGCCCAGGGCTACGAGCTCGTCGAGGACGACGGCTTGCTGCACGAGGTGGCCGGCCTCGTCGAGTGGCCGGTGGTGCTGATGGGCGCCTTCGAGGACGCGTTCCTCGACATCCCGCCCGAAGTGATCCGGGCCACGATCCGCGCCAACCAGAAGTGCTTCGTCCTCAAGGACGGTGCCTCGGGCAAGCTGGCGCCCCGCTTCATCCTCGTCGCCAACATCGAGGCCTCCGACGGCGGCGAGGCGATCGCGGCCGGCAACGCCAAGGTGGTGCGCGCCCGGCTCGCCGACGCCCGCTTCTTCTGGGAGGGCGACCTCAAGGTCAGGCTCGACGACCAAGTGCCGAAGCTCGACGCCATTGTCTACCATGCCAAGCTCGGCACGCAGGGTGAGCGGGTCCGGCGCCTGATGGCGCTCGCCGGCGACTACGCGCCGCTCGTCGGTGCCGATCCGGCACGGGCCACGCGGGCGGCGCAGCTCTGCAAGGCCGACCTCGTGTCGGGCATGGTCGGCGAGTTCCCGGAGCTGCAGGGCTTGATGGGCCGCTACTACGCCGCGCACGGCGGCGAGGCGCCGGCGGTGGCGGCGGCCTGCGAGGACCATTACCGGCCGCAGGGCCCGACCGACCGCGTGCCGACCGAGCCGGTGTCGGTCGCCGTCGCTCTCGCCGACAAGATGGACATGCTGGTCGGGTTCTGGGCGATCGACGAGAAGCCGACCGGCAGCAAGGACCCCTACGCGCTGCGCCGCGCGGCGCTCGGCGTGATCCGGCTGATCCTGGAGAACGAGCTGCGGCTGCCGATCCTCGCCATCGGCGCCCGGGCGCTCGCGCGCCACCCCGCCTTCGCCGACTGGCCGATGGCGGATCGCCGAGCGCTGCTGACCTCGCTGCTCGGGTTCTTCGCCGAGCGCCTGAAGGTGTACCTGCGCGAAACCAGGGCGCGGCACGACCTCATCGACGCCGTGTTCGGCTCGGACGGCTCGGACGACTTCACCCTGGTGGTCCGGCGCGTCGCGATCCTGGGCGGCTTCCTCGCGACCGACGAGGGTGCGAACCTGCTCGCCGGTTATCGCCGCGCCGCCAATATCCTGAAGGCCGAGGGGAAGAAGGCACAGGGCGAGGCGCCCCTGTTCGCCGGTGCCTTCGAACCCGGCAAGCTCGTCGAGCCGGCGGAGCGGGCTCTCGCCGCCCGCCTCGCGGAAGCGGCACCCGCGGCGTCGGAAGCGATCGCCCGCGAGGATTTCGAGGCGGCGATGCGGGTGCTGTCCACCCTGCGCGAGCCGGTCGACGCGTTCTTCGACGCGGTCACGGTGAACGCGCCCGATCCCGCCATCCGCCTCAACCGCCTCAGGCTGCTCAACGGCTTCCGCGACGCCGTTCACGCGGTGGCGGACTTCGCCCGCATCGGCGGGTGATCGGCACCGGTCATGAGGGCCGTCGGGGGGTGATCCTCGAACGGCTCTCGGGTCGATGCGCCCCGGCATCGCGACGGTCGAGCGATGGTCGCCGACGTGGCCCCTCTCCCTGCGGTCGATCGCATCAGCCGAAAACCGCCGCGCACGTGTCGGGCTAATGCTTTAGGGGTTGTGCGGTCCGACAGCCACCGCGGCGACCGAGGGACTTGCATGACCGACCAACCGAGAGCGGCGGGATTTTCCACGCTCGCGATCCATGCCGGCGTCCCGCGCGAGGGGAGTCCCACACCGTTCGCGACCCCGATCTGCGGGGTGGCGGATCTCGTCGACGGCGAGCATACCCTCTCCTCGTTCGGTGCCCCCTGCGGCCCGACCACCCTTTCCGCCAACGCCATCCTGGAGGAGCGCGTCGCCACGCTCGAAGGCGGCAGCGCCGCGCTCGCGCTCGCGTCCGGGCGGGCGGCGCGCTTCCTCGCCCTGCAAGCCCTGTTGCGCCCGGGCGACGAGTTCATCGCCGCGCGACGCTCACACGGCGACCCGGACGACCGGTTCGAGCACGTCTTCGCGAGCTTCGGCTGGGTCGTGAAATGGGCCGATCCGGCGCGACCGGACGCCTTCGTGGACGCTTTGAGCGAGAAGACCAAGGCGATCGTCTGCGGATCGATCGCCGACCTGGACGGCGCCGTCACCGATCTCGAGACGGTCGCCACCCTCGCGCGACGGGCGCGTCTTCCGCTGATCGTCGACAACACGCTGGCGACACCCTACCTCGTGCGGCCGTTCGAGCACGGGGCCGACATCGTCCTCCATTCCACCACCGAGTTCCTGGGCGGTCCCGCGACGTCGGGCGGCGGGCTGATCGTCGACGGCGGCAGCTTCGACTGGCTGCAGGACGATCGCTACCCCGGCCTGTCGCGACCCTCGCCGGGGCACGGCGGGGTGGTGATCGGCGAAACCTACGGCAACTTCGCCTTCGTCACCGCGTGCCGTGTGCTCGGCCTGCGCGACCTCGGCCCCGCCCTGTCGCCCTTCGATGCCTTCCTGATCCTCGGCGGCATCGAGACGTTGCCGCTCAGGATGCGCCAGCATTGCGAGAACGCTTTGGCGGTGGCGCGCAGTCTCCAGCGGCATCGGGCGGTCGAGTGGGTGCGTTACGCCGGGCTGCCGGACGATCCCGGCCACGCCCTCGCGCAGCGCCGTTGCCCGAAGGGAGCCGGCGCGGTCCTCAGCTTCGGCCTCAAGGGCGGCACCGACGCCCGCGTCGCGTTCGTCCGACGCTTGAAGCTGTTGGCGCACGCGGCGGGCATGGGTGGTGCGCGCTCGCTCGTCTGCCATCGGGCCTCGCACCCCGCGTACCAGAGCGGCACCGGCGCGCACGGCGGCGACCTGGTGAGGATTTCGGTCGGCCTGGAGGACGTGGACGACATCATCGCCGACCTGGATCAGGCCTTGAGGGACTAGAGGCTCAGGCCCTCGCGGGTCGGAGCCCACCGTGAGCGGCGGACATGTCACCCTCGATGGCGGCGGCGGTGTGCCCGATCGCCATCGAGAGCCGCTGCCGGTGGACGACCGCCATCGCTAGAACGACCATGGCGAACGCCTGATGGAGCAGCCCGGCCCAGACCGGCACGACGAGAACCAGCGTGATGATGCCGATCGCCGCCTGCGCCGCCACCAGAGCGGCCAGGGCGGTCGCGCGGCGCATGGCGGCGGACACCGGCAGGGCCTTCGCGGTCCACCCGGCCTGCGCGAGCACGAGGGTCAGCAGCAGGTAGGCGGTCATGCGGTGCTGGAACTGCACGGTGGCGAGGTTGTCGACGAGGTTGCTCCACAGCGGCGTCATCGCGCCGAGCACGTCGCCGAGCGGGATGAAGCGCCCGTCCATCAACGGCCAGGTGTTGAAGGCGGCGCCGGCGCGCAGCCCGGCGACGAGGCCGCCGAGGCCGATCTGCGCGAGCACCAGCACGACCACTCCCGTCGCGAGGTGGCGTCCGGCGCCGGGAACGCGCGGGACCGGCTGGTCGACCGGTCGCTGGGCGGCGGCGAGCCAGACCAGGGCGGTCAGCGTGAAGGATGCCAGCAGCAGGTGGGTGGCGAGCCGCTCCTGCGCGACCTCGACGCGGCCGACGAGGCCCGACGACACCATCCACCAGCCGACGAAGCCCTGCAGGCCGACCAGCGCGACGACGCCGGCCATCCGCCACTTGAGCCGGGTGTCGAGCATGCCCCTCGCCCAGAACACGACCAGGGGCACGAAGAGGGCGAGGCCAAGCAGGCGCGCGATCAGCCGGTGCGTCCATTCCATCAGGAAGATCGCCTGGAAGTGGCGGAGCGTCATGTCGGGGAACAGCACGGCATATTGCGGGATGGCCTTGTACCTGGCGAAGGCGTCGAGCCAGGCGGCGTGGCCGAGCGGCGGGATCACGCCGGCGACCGGCTTCCATTCCGTGATGGAGAGCCCGGACTCGGTGAGCCGGGTCGCGCCGCCGACGACCACCATCAGGAAGACGAGCGCCGCGACGCTCCACAACCACAGTGACACGGTGCCGGATCGGCCGCGGACGTGGGCGGCGGCGACCTGTCGGAGCGTCATGGACGAGGCATTGGCGTGGAACATGGCGCACTCGAAGCGGGCGGACGCCGGCGATCCGTCACGGAGGCCGGCGTCGCACTAAGGACTGAGGGATGATAGAATCGATGCCTGCGCCAAGTCCACAGGAGCCACCCGCGCCCATTGTCGCCTGGCGGGTCCGGCTCGCTGCGATTATCAGGACCTTCCTGTCTCGAGGACCCGCGATGCGACGCCGCCGGCGCAAGTTCCTCGGCATGCTCCTGACGCTCGCTCTCGTCGGGACCTACGCCCTGATCGCGATGGTTCTGGCGCAGGCGCGCTTCGTGCTCGACGCGCCCGATCCGCTGCGATGGCTGGCCTACGCCGCGCTCGGCTTGGCGTGGGTGCTGCCGATGTTGCCGCTGGTGCGCTGGATGGAGCGACCGGACGAGGGCTGACGTCCCACTCGCGGTCGCGGCGCCGCCTTTCTCGCCTGTCGACATGAACTTCTTGTCCCCAGACAGCCGATCGCCTTCGCTTGACTCCCGTCCCGAGTGAGGGAACTTATAAGAACAAATATAGAACAAAGCTTGAGGCGAATCGATGTCGTGGGATGACCGGTCGGAGCGAATGGACGGACTGCGCGACGTCATCGCCCGCATCGAAGGGGATGAACCGGCACGCTTCGCCGGGGTGCACTTGGCCGATGCTCGCCCGGCCCGCTCGCGCGTGGCGCTCGGCCACGGCCTCGCGCTCGACGCGGTGCTGCGTGGCGGCCTCGAGCGCGGCGCCCTGCACGAGATCGTGGCGGCGACACCCGGCGACGCCGGGGCCGCGTCCGGCTTCGCCCTGGCGCTCGCGGCGCGTTTCGCCCGCCAGGGATGCGCGCCGATCGTCTGGGTCCTGGAGGACGAGGCCAGGGCCGAGGGCGGCGCCCCTCACGCGCCGGGCCTGTGCGAGCACGGCATGAACCCCGACCGGCTGATCGTGGTCGGCACGGCCAACGGCTCCGACAGCCTGTGGGCGATGGAGGAGGCGCTGAAGTGCCGGGCGGTCGGCGCCGTCGTCGCCGACCTTTGGCGCACGCGGTCCTACGATCTCACGGCGTCGCGCCGCCTCGTCCTCGCCGCGCGCGCCAACGGGACCACCGGCCTGCTGGTGCCGGCCGGCGCGGCCGGCACCGCGCCGGTCCTCGGCTCGGCGGCGCATACCCGCTTCGAGGTCCGCGCCGCACCAGGCCTGACGGTGAAGGCGGCGGGCGGGCGCGTTCCCCTGCCCGGTCGTGCCGCTTGGTCGGTCCGGCTCGCGCGGATCAGGACGGGTCCGCGTGCCGGCTGCGATGGGGTCGGCGCCGACCTCGATCGGGACAAGCTCTGGCCGCTCGCCTGGGACCACGAAAAGGCATGGTTTTGTGATGCGTTACCTTTCCCTCTGGCTTCCCACGCTACCGACCGACCGCGTCCGCAAGCGGTTGGCGCGAGGATTGGCGGCGGGGCGGTCGCCTGACGCGGCGCTCTCCGATCCGCTCGCGACGATCGCCAAGGTCAAGGGCGCCTACCGCCTGGTCGCCCTCGACGCCCGCGCCCGGGCAACCGGACTGAAGCCAGGCACGACGCTCGCCGACGCGCGCGCGATGCACCCCCGATTGGTCTGCCACGAACCCGAACCCGAGGCGGATGCGGCGACGCTCCGCGCGATCGTCGACTGGTGCCGGTCGTTCACGCCGCTCGCCGCACTCGATGGCGCGGACGGCGCGATGCTCGACATCACCGGAGCGGCGCACCTGTTCGGCGGCGAGCGCGCGCTGATGGCGACGATGGTGGCGCGCCTGGCGCGGCAGGGCTTCGCCGCCGCCACCGCCGTCGCCGGGACGCCCGCCGCCGCCTGGGCGCTGAACCG
This sequence comes from uncultured Beijerinckiaceae bacterium, assembly GCA_964244495.1. Lineage (GTDB taxonomy): Bacteria > Pseudomonadota > Alphaproteobacteria > Rhizobiales > Beijerinckiaceae > RH-AL1. The sequence continues at coordinate 152,821 of CAXTIU010000005.1, read as the reverse complement.
ATACGGTGGCCCAGTCCGCCTGATCCCGGACGGAACGGAGCCGGCTCGGGTCGCCAAGCTGTGCGCCCCGATGCCACTCGCCGCGCTGCGCCTGGAGGAGGTGGCGCTCGCCCGGCTCGCGCAGGCCGGCCTGCGGCGCGTCGGCGACCTGCTGTTGCGCCCGCGCGCGCCGATCGCGGCGCGGTTCGGCGGCCACGTCCACCATCTCCTGGATCGACTGATCGGGGCGGCCCGGCACCCGATCTCCCCGTGCTTTCCCGCCCCGGCCTTCCTCGCCGAGCGGCGCTTCGTCGAGGGCGTGACGCGGGTCGAGGACGTCCAGGCGACGATCCTGGCACTGGCCTACGACCTGTGCGATCTGCTGACGCGCCATGGTGAGGGCGCCCGGCAGCTCGATGTCAGCCTGTACAGGGTGGACGGGGCGGTGAAGCACGTCGCCGCCGGCACCAGCCGCCCGCTGCGCGAGCCCCTCGCCATGGCGCGGCTGTTCCGGGACCGGGTGGAGGCGATCGGGGCGGACGGCCTCGACGCCGGCTACGGGTTCGACGTCGTGCGCCTGGCGGCGCTCTCCGCCGAGCGGCTCGATGCCGACCAGCTCGATTGGGGAAGCACGTCGGAGGCTCGCGACCTCGCCGACCTCGTCGACAGGCTCGGGGCGCGCTTCGGCCTCCACCGCGTCACCCGGCTCCGCATCGGCGACAGCCACCATCCCGAGCGGGCCACCGTCGTCGCGGCGAGGGAGCATCGCCTCGCCCGCCCGCCCAAGCCGACTTCGGTACCGGGCATGGCTGCAGGGGTCGACGGCGATCCTCCGGCGCTGCTGCCGGAGCGGCCGATCCGCCTCTTGGAGCGGCCGGAGCCGATCGAGGCGGTCGCCGCCGTGCCCGACGGGCCGCCGTCGCTCTTCCGGTGGCGACGCGTCACCCATCACGTCGCCGCGATCGAGGGACCGGAACGCATCGGGCCGGATTGGTGGCGGCGGGGGCAGGACGCTTCGTCCCACGTATCCTGCCGCACCCGCGACTATTTCCGGGCGGAGGACACGGAAGGGCGGCGATACTGGCTCTACCGTGAGGGCCTCTACCACCAGACGCCCGCGCCGCGCTGGTTCCTGCACGGGTTTTTCGCCTGATTCGGACCGGGAAAGCTGGCAAGACAGGGCAATGATTCGCTTCGCCGATCCCGATGGATTCGCCGAGTTCGGCGTCGCCACGAACTTCTCGTTCCTGCGCGGCGCCTCGCACCCCGAGGAGCTCGTCGCCCAGGCGATCGCGCTCGGCCTGACCGGGATCGGCATCGCCGACCGCAACTCGTTGGCCGGCGTCGTGCGCGCCCACCTGTTCCTCCGCCACAACAGGGACAACGAGCACTACAAGGACAAGGTGAAGGACTTCCGCGTCGTGTCGGGCGCGCGGCTGGTGTTCTGCGACGGGACGCCCGATATCCTCGCCTACCCGCGCGACCGCGCCGCCTACGGGCGCCTGTGCCGGCTCCTGACCAAGGGCAACGTCCGCGCGCAGAAAGGCGCCTGCCTCCTCACGATCGACGACCTGCTCGAATGGCAGGACGGTTTGCAGCTGATCGCGCTGCCCGCGACGACCTTCGAGCCGGAAGAGGCGAAGGCGAGCGGCCGACGCTTCGTCGACATCGATCCGGACCCGTTCCATCCGCTCGCCGAGCCAGGGGACCAGCCGGCGGGGGGCGGCGACGTGATCGATCTCGACACCGCGCGTCCCTCCGCGCGGCGGGGTGCGCGCGCACCCCGTACGGTCGATGCCGCCGGCTGGGATACGCCCCCGCTGGAGCGCCTCGCCGCCGCAGCGTCCAGCCGGCTGTGGATCGGCGCGGGCATGACCTACGGCCGGGCGATGCGTGCCGATCTCGTCAAGCGCCGCGGCCTCGCCGACCGCCTCGGGCTGAAGCTCATCGCCACCAACGACGTCGTCATGCACGACCCCGCGCGCCGCGCGCTGCTCGACGTTCTCACCTGCATCCGCCACGGCACCACGCTGGAGGCGGCCGGCCGCAAGCTGTCTGCCAACGCCGAGCGTCACCTCAAGCCGTCGGCCGAGATGCGCCGGCTGTTCGCCGAAGCGCCGGACGCGGTCGTCGAAACCCTGCGCTTCCTCGACGGCATCGGCTTCTCCCTCGACGAGCTCGGCCCGGACTACCCCGACGAGCTTCGCGAGGGCTACGCCACGCCCCACGAGGCGCTCGCCGCCTTCGCGAGGGAGGGAGCGGAGCGGCGCTATCCCGAAGGTGTTCCCGCAAAAGTCACGGCGGCCATCGCCCACGAGCTCGCCCTCGTCGCGCGGATGAAATACGCGCCCTACTTCCTCACCGTGCACGATATCGTGCGCTACGCCCGGGAGCAGGGCATCCTCTGCCAGGGCCGGGGCTCCGCCGCCAACTCGACCCTGTGCTACTGCCTCGGCATCACCGACGTCGACCCCGCCTTCAACGAGCTGCTGTTCGAGCGCTTCATCTCGCCTGAGCGCCCGGAGCCGCCCGATATCGACGTCGACTTCGAGCACGAGCGGCGCGAGGAGGTGATGCGCTACATCTATGAGCATTACGGCCGGGCGCACGCGGCACTCACCGCCAGCGTCGTCACCTACCGGCCCCGCTCCGCCATCCGGGAGGTCGGCAAGGTGTTCGGCCTGTCGGAGGACGCGCTCGGCTCACTCTCGGCGACGGTCTGGGGGTTCGGCAGCACGGCGGCGCTCGACGAGGACGCCGTGCGCCGCGCCGGCCTGGAGCCGGGCGAGCCCGGCCTCGCCAAGGCGCTGGCGCTCGCCCGCGAGCTGGCCGGCTTCCCGCGCCACCTGTCGCAGCACACCGGCGGCTTCGTCATCACGCGCTCGCGGCTCGACGAGGTGATGCCGATCGCCAACGCGGCGATGGGCGGACGCACCACCGTCGAGTGGGACAAGGACGACCTCGACGCCCTCAAGATCCTCAAGATCGACGTGCTCGCGCTCGGCATGCTGTCCTGCCTGCGCGGCTGTTTCACCCTCATGAAGACTAACTACGGCCGCAACGAGACGCTGGCCTCTCTGCCGAAGGAGGAGTCGGCCGTCTACGCGATGATCGGCAAGGCCGACACGATGGGCGTCTTCCAGATCGAGAGCCGGGCGCAGATGTCCATGCTGCCGCGCCTCAAGCCGGCCACCTTCTACGACCTCGTCATCGAGGTGGCGATCGTGCGCCCCGGCCCGATCCAGGGCGACATGGTGCACCCCTACCTGCGCCGGCGCCTGGGCAAGGAACCGGTGGAGTACCACAAGCCGGAGCTCGAGGCGGTGCTCGGCAAGACGTTCGGCGTGCCGCTGTTCCAAGAGCAGGCGATGCGCATCGCCATCGTCGCCGCCGGCTTCTCGCCGGCCGAGGCCGACCAGCTGCGCCGCGCCATGGCGACCTTCAAGCGGGTCGGCACGATCTCGACCTTCTTCGACAAGATGGTGCGCGGCATGGTCGCCAACGGCTACCCGGAAGAGTTCGCGATCCGCTGCTTCAAGCAGATCGAGGGCTTCGGCACCTACGGCTTTCCCGAGTCCCACGCCGCCTCCTTCGCCCTGCTCGTCTACGCCTCTTCATGGATGAAATGCCGCTACCCCGACGTGTTCGCCTGCGCCCTGCTCAACGCCCAGCCCATGGGGTTCTACGCGCCGGCGCAGCTCGTGAGGGACGCGCGCGAGCACGGCGTCGCGGTGGCCGAGGTCGACGTGAACCTGTCGGACTGGGACTGCACGCTGTTCCGGCCACACGAGGAAGCGGCCGCGGAGCGCCAGCCCGTCCACGCCAAGCACGCGGAGCGCGCCGGCGACATCCTCGGCGACCACGCGGTCCGGCTCGGCCTGCGCCAGGTCAAGGGCGCGCGCGAGGCCGACATGAAGCGCCTCGTCGCCCGTCGTGGTGCCGGCTACGACTCGGTACGCGACCTGTGGCTGCGGGCGGAGCTGGCGCCGTCCATGCTCGAGGTGCTGGCGGAGGCGGACGCCTTCCGCTCGCTCGGGCTCGACCGCCGCGAGGCCCTGTGGATCGTGCGCGGCCTCAACCGGGCCGGCGACAAGGACGACTTGCCCCTCTTGAAGGCCCTGAGCTTCGTCGAGCGCGAGCCGGAGGCCGACCTGCCGCCGATGCCGCTCGGCCAGCACGTCGTCGAGGACTACCGACACCTGTCGCTCAGCCTGAAGGCGCATCCCGTCGCCTTCGTGCGCGCCCGCATCGAGCGGCGCGGCGCGGTGCGGGCGATGGCGCTCGGCATCCTGCCGCCCGGCAAGCGCGTCACGGTGGCGGGGTTGGTGCTGGTGCGCCAGCGGCCGGGCTCGGCGAACGGCACCATCTTCCTCACGTTGGAGGACGAGACCGGCGTCGCCAACATCATCGTCTGGCCGAAAGTCTTCGAGGCGCTGCGCCCCGTCGTCATCGGGGGGCGTTTCATCGCCGTCACCGGCCGGTTGCAACGCCAAGGCGAGGTGATCCACGTTGTCGCGGAGAAGGCGGAAGACCTGACGCGGCTCCTGAGCCAGATCGCAGAGGTGGGCGCCGAGGCGTCGGGCCCCGTCTTGTCGGGCGCCATGTCCTCGGTGCTGGCCCGCGCGGACGAGATCCGCCGTCCCGTTGCCGACCGCCGGCCGAAACGGGTCGACGAGGCGCAACCGCGCTTGTTCGAGGACTTGCCGGAGGTCGCGTCCCTGCGGCACGTGCTGCCGAAGGGACGCAATTTCCAGTAGGGGCTAGCGCCGGAAGCCGCCGCCGGGACGACCGCCGGCCGGCGCGGTTGGGCGGGCGCCGCCGCCGAACCCGCCGGGCCGAGGTCCGCCAAAGGCCGGAGCGCCGCCGAAGCCGCCCGGACCCGGCCCACCGCCGCCGAACCCACCGGAGCGGACGCCTCCGAAGCCCGAAGCGGCGCCGCGGCCACCGAAGCCGCCCGGCCTGACGCCCCCGCCGAAGCCGCCGGGACGGACTTGCTGCGTTCGGGCTCGCTGTGGTCGGGCTTGCGACTGGCGAACTTGCTGCGTTCGGGCTTGCGGCTGACGGGCTTGCCGAGAGTCCCGCACCTGACGAATCGCCGGCTGGCGGGCCTCGGCCGCGCGCCGTCCACCCTGTGCCCTCGGCTGAACGCTCCTCCGCTGGGCGGTCTGCCGCTGGGGCGCCCGCCCCGCTTGACGCTGGACGGCACGCCGCGTCTGGCGCGTTTGCCCGCGTTGCGGCTGTCCCGAGCGGCCTTGTCCCGCCGCCTGTCGGCGTCGGGCGGGACTGCGCCGCACCGTCGCGCGGGAGGCCGTGTTGGTGCGGGCCGCCGTCGTCGGACGGGCCACGCGCGGAATGTTGCCGGCGCTCGGCCGCGCCGTTTTCCCGGCACGGGTCGCGCTCCCCTGCCCGGCGCGCCCGGCGTTCTGCGGCGGCAGCGTCCCGCCGTTGGCGCCCGGCAGGCGCTCGACGGGTTCGGCGGAGCCGCCCCGATTGGCGTTGAGCTGCGCCGGCGTGGTGATGCCGCGCCGCTGCAGCGCCGCCGTGCGTGCCGCCACGGCGACGGGCACCGCGACGGCGGCGGCACCGAGCGCGGCGCCGCCGTGGATACGGTTGACGACCCGTGCATCCCCGAGGATCACGTCGGCCCCGCCCCCGAAACCGCCGTAGAAGTAGTCGTCGACGGGGAAAACCACGAAGGGCGGCGGGTTGTCGTAGTCCGGGAGCGGCACGAAGACCGGCACCGGCAGGATGAACAGCGCCAGCGGTTCGGGCGGTGGCGGCAGGTCGAGGAACGCGCCCGGCACCGGCGGTAGCCAATAGTCCGGCACCCGCGGCGGCGGCGGGAGATCGGTGCCCGGGTCGGCGAAGTCGATCGCCGGCCGTCCCTCGTAGACCGCCTCGTCCGGCGGCGGGGGCGGCACGTCGTAGGAGAGCGCCTGGTAGTTGGGCGGGGGTTGCGGCGCCGCCGACAGCTCCCGGAGACGCAGCCGCGCGTCGGCGGCGTGCGGCCCGCGCGGGTAGCGGGCGCCGTAGGACCAGTAGGCGTTCGGCTTGTCGACGTCCACGGTGCGCTGCCAGGTGACCGCCTCGCGCCGCGCGGCGAGCAGCACGCGGGCGCGCTTGGCGAGGGGGTCGGCACCGTAGGTGGTCGTGAACTCGGTGTAGGATCGCACGCTGTCGCGGGCGACGGCGGCGGTGTAGGCGTCCTTCACCGGCAGTTCGCGCAGCGGCTTCGTGTTGAGTGCGCTCATCTGCGCGGCGCCTGCGGCCGGTGGCGGTGCGGTCTTGCCACGATCGAAGAAGCGGAAATCGCCGGCGATCTTCGATGAATTCCAGGGCACTTCGGCCCCCTTCGACTCCTGGTCCACCCGAAGGCGGACGCGTTCGAAGATCTCGTCCGGTGACGAGCCGCCCTCGCGCAGGGCGGCGGCGAGCGATTGCGCGTAGAGGCCGTAGTTTCCCTTCGCGACGGAGCCCACCGTGCCCGGCGCCGCGTTGTAGGCGACCAGCGAGCCGGGGCTCGCCTCGACGAGGGAGAAGCCGCCGGCCAGCGGCGCGCCGCCGATAACGAAAGGCGTCTTGTAGGCGGCATCGAAGACGGCGAAGCGGGCCTTGAGCGGCAACCCGTCCAGGGGAGCGAGCAGGTCGGAGAGGCGTATGGTCGCGATGGGAATGTCCACGTCGCGGGAAACGTCGGCGCCGATCGGAACGTAATAGTTGTTGGTACCGTATTGCAGGCCGTAGCCGGCGACGTAGACGAACGCCACCGCCCCGGGTCCCGCATCGGTCACGCGCTTGAGGAACTCGGCATAGGATTGGCGGAACGTGTCGGCGTCGAGGTCGCGGGCACCCACCACCGCGAAGCCTGCGGCTTGCAAGGTCTGCGCGATCAGTCCGGCGTCGTTGGCGGCGGTGGGCAGCGCACCGGCGGCGTAGTTGGCGTTGCCGACGACGAACGCGACCCGCTTCTCGGGTCCGGGTGCCGCGCCGGCGGCGGTGACGCGGAGCACGATCAGGACGACGGCGATGAAAACCTTGGCAAGGGACCGCATATAACCTCTCAGCCGACGATGCCGTCGATCTAAAAGGGGCACGGGAGGCAAAAGCAACAGTGCCAACCGTCCCACATAGGCTTACAGGGACGGGCTCAGGGCTGGTACGATCGCGCCCAGGGACCGGGCCCGGGCGGCGGGTTCGACGATCATGCGGCCACGCCTACCGACCTGTTCTTGGACCAGAAAGACCCATGACCGATCAAAGCGTCGAAACCATCGGGCAAGCGCAAGCCGGGCAACCGCGTGCCCGCCGAGTCGAGGCCACGCGCCGCGTCACGACGTTTCGCCACAGCATCTGGGTCCGGGTGACGCATTGGGTTTGGGTCGTCGCGTTGGTGGTCCTGTTCATGAGCGGCCTGCAGATCTTCAACGCCCACCCGAACCTGAACTTCGGCAACATCACGACCTTCGACCCGGCCGCGACGGGACCGAACCGGCTCGTGCTCAACATCGACAACGACGGTTACAAGGGCGTGACGACGGTGCTCGGGCACACGTTCGACACGACCGGCGTACTCGGCGTCTCCAACGGGCCGGACGGGCCGGCCGCGCGCGGCTTCCCGGACTGGATGACGATCCCCGGCTCGCAGGACCTCGCCACCGGACGCCTTTGGCACATCCTGTTCGCCTGGGTCCTGCTGATCGACATCGCCGTCTTCGTCGCCTACGGGCTCGTCAGCGGCCACATCCTCCGCGACCTCGTGCCCCGCCTGCGCGAGTTCCGCTCGCTCCCGCACGACGTCGTCGCCCACCTCAGGCTGCGGTTCTCGCACGGGCCGGACGCCCCGAAGTACAATATCCTGCAGAGGATCGTCTACGCGCTGGTCCTGTTCGTCGTCCTCCCCGTCCTCATCCTGGCCGGCATCGAGATGTCGCCCGGCATGGACGCGGCGTTGCCGTGGCTGCGCGACATTCTCGGTGGCCGGCAGAGCGCGCGCACCATCCACTTCCTGATGGCGTGGGCGCTCGTCCTGTTCGTGGTCGTGCACGTCGTGATGGTGGTCCTGTCCGGGCCCATCAACAACATGCGCTCGATGATCACCGGCCGTTTCATCGTGAAGGACATCGATCGATGACGTCGAAGCTGGTCGGTTCCAAACTCTCGGCACCGAAGTTGTTGGTACCGAAGCTCGCGGTCCCCACTCGCCGCCTGTTCGTCGTCGGCGCCGCGGGCCTGATCATGACCGGCTGCGACCGCGTCGCCGCCTCGAAGACCGGTCGGACCGCCTTCAAAGGGGGAAGTGACCTCACCTACGGGGCGGTGCGCGCCCTCGAAGGGCAGAAGCTCGCCCCGGAATACGCGCCCGCGTCCGTCAGCTCGTACTTCAAGCCGAACGGCTCGCTCGATCCCAAGGACCCGGGCTACCGGAAGCTCGCATCGGAGCGTTTCGCGTCCTACGCCATGCCCGTCGGCGGCCTCGTCGCCAAGCCGCGCGCTTTCACGCTCGCCGACCTGAAGGGTTTGCCGGCGCGCACGCAGATCACCCGGCACGATTGCGTGGAGGGATGGAGCTGCATCGGACAATGGACCGGGGTACCCCTGCACGAGGTGCTCGACCTGGTCGAGCCGAAGCCCGAGGCCCGCTACGTGGTGTTCCACTGCTTCGATCGATACGACACGGACTACACGACCGAGCCGGTGGATCCGCCGCAGACCCTCGATGGGAGCGCGGCACCGACCTTCTACGGCTCGATCGGCATGGATGCCGCCGTGCACCCGCAGACGATCCTCGCCTACGGCATGAACGGGCGGAACCTGCCCGTCGCCCATGGCGCCCCGCTCCGCCTCCGTCTCGAGCGTCAGCTCGGTTACAAGATGACCAAGTACATCAGGAGCATCGAGGTGGTGGCGAGCTTCGCCACGATCGGCGACGGTCAGGGCGGCTACTGGGAGGACCAGGGCTACCAATGGTACGCCGGCACCTGAGCGGATCGCCCGTCATCGCGGGGAAAGCGCTTGCCCAACGGCGAGGCGACCGGGATAAAGGTTCCTCTCGCGAGGAACCCAGGCGATCACCTCCGACCCGAACCCGTTCACCCCGATCGATCCCGCGCCGGAAACGCCCGGCCCGGTCAAGCCCGTGCGACGCACCCTGGTCCGTCGCCTCGGCTTTTCCCGCTCGGCGGTGGATCAATGGATACGACGCGCCACCTTCCTGCTGGGCGGCCTCTGCGTGGGCGGCGCCGCCGTGCTCATGGCCCTGGCGGCGGACAAGGCGCAGGCGCTCTTCCATCGGTTGATCGATCTGTCGGGATACTGGGCCCTCCTCGTCACGCCCGGCGGTTTCCTCCTGGCGGTGTTCATCGCGCGCGCCGTGTTCCCGAACTCGCAGGGCAGCGGCATCCCGCAGGTCATCGCCGCCCGCCAGATCGACGATCCCATGACGCGCAACGCGCTGGTGTCGCTGCGGGCGGCGGCCGGCAAGATCATCGTGATGATGCTCGGCCTGCTCTGCGGCGCCTCAATCGGCCGCGAGGGGCCGACGGTGCAGGTCGGTGCCTCCATCATGGGCTTCATCGGCCGCAGCGCGCCGATGGTCTACCAGCAGAACCTGCTGCTCGCCGGCGCGGCCGCCGGGATCGCCGCCGCCTTCAACACGCCGCTCGCCGGCATCGTCTTCGGCATCGAGGAACTCAGCCGCTCGTTCGAGGCCAAGGCGAGCGGGTTGGTGATCGGCTGCATCATCGCCGCCGGCGTCACGTCGCTGGCGATCCTCGGCGACTACACTTATTTCGGCACCACGGCGGCGACCTTTCCGCTCGGTCGGGTGTGGCTGATCGTGCCGCTCTGCGCCACCGCCGGTGGCCTCCTCGGCGGCCTGTTCAGCCGCGTCCTGATCCTCTGCCTCGCCGGCGACCGCACGCGCGGCATCCGAAAACTCGCCGTCGGGCGTCCGCTGGTCTTCGCGCTGCTCTGCGGCCTCGGCGTCGCGCTCTGCGGGCTCGCCGGCCATCATTCGTCCTACGGCACCGGCTACGCCGAGGCCAGCACCATCCTGCACGGCGGCGGCGACCTGACCCTGCTGTTCATGCCGCTCAAATTCCTGTCCACGGTCTTCTCGGCGGTCAGCGGGATTCCCGGCGGGATCTTCGCGCCCTCGCTCTCGATCGGGGCGGGCCTCGGGGCGGAGATGCACGCCGTGTTCCGAAGCATCCCCATCGGCGCGCTGGCGCTGATCGGCATGGCTTCCTACCTGGCCGGCGTCGTGCAGACGCCGATCACCTCCTTCGTGATCGTGTCCGAGATGACGCAGGACCACGCCATGGTGATTCCGCTGATGGTGGCCGCCCTGATCGCCGACGCCGCTTCCAAGCTCGTCTGCGGGGACGGCCTGTACCACGCCCTCTCAAAGCCCTTCATCCCGGTGGCGGCTCCGCCCGGACCGGGTGGGGAGGCCGACCTGGCCGACACGTTTTGAGCGAAGCCGTTCCACTCGATCGCGGCTTCGAGCAAGCGCCGGGCGTCATGACGGCCTTGTCCCCGCTCGTTCGGCGGATCGTGGCGCCCAACGCCGGCCCCATGACGTTCAAGGGTACCAACACCTACGTGGTCGGGCACGGCAGGGTCGCCGTGATCGATCCGGGGCCGGCGCTGCCCGACCACGTCGCGGCGATCCTAGCCGGCCTGCCCGGCGAGACTGTCGCGGCGATCCTCGTCACCCATACGCACGCCGACCATTCGCCCGCCGCCCGCCTGCTCAAGGCCCGCACCGGCGCCCCGATCATCGGCTGCGCGCCGCATCGGCCGTTCCGGACGCCGCGTGGCGACGAGGCGAACTCGACGGCCAACGACCGCGACCACGCGCCCGACGGCGTTCTCGCCGATGGCGAAAACTACCGAGGCGACGGCTTCGCCCTGGAGGCGGTCGCGACCCCCGGCCACACGATGAACCATCTCGCCTTCGCGCTGTCCGAGGAACAGGCACTGTTCTCGGGCGACCACGTCATGGCTTGGTCGACCACGGTGGTCGCGCCGCCCGGCGGCTCGATGGGCGCCTACATGGCCTCGCTGGAGCGGCTGCGCGCACGCGGGGAAACGATCTACTGGCCGGGCCACGGTGGCCCCGTGCGCGACCCGTCCCGCTTCGTGCGCGCCCTCCATCGCCATCGCCGCCAGCGCGAGGCGGCGATCCTCATGCGACTGGCGGGCGGCGACGAGACGATCGCCGCCGTCTGCCAAGCCATCTACGAGCACCTCGATCGACGCTTGACGAGGCCGGCGGCCCTGTCGGTGCTGGCCCACCTGGAAGACCTCGAAGCGAGGGGGGTGGTGATCGCGGCCGGCGAGCCGGGCCTCGATGCGCGCTGGCGCCGCGCCTGATCGAGGCACGCGCTCATCAGCTGTCGCCGTCGTCCGTCTGGCCGATCTCGTCGACGAGGGTCTGGACGAGCGCGGCGTCGGCTCCCGGACGCTCCTGCCAGCCGGCGCGCGCGACGGAGCGGATATCGACCTGAGTGTGGTTGCCGAGGCCGCGGATCCGGAAGGTGAGGTCGACCGGAAAGCCCATGACGGCGCTTTTCAGGACGAGATCGATGTGCCCGGTCGCGAAGCGGATCGGCTGGACCTCGTCGACGATCGTCCACTTGTGCCGCTTGATGACCTTGTGGAGCGTCTTGTCGACGTCGAGCGCCTCGGCATCGAGCGACAAGGACTGCAGGTCGGGGTAGAGGCGGCCCTGCGAGGCGCGGTCGGCCTGGCTGGGCGGCCCCGGCGTCACGTCGTGGCGCGCCGCGAGGGCCTTGTCGCTCACCATGAAGGACGGCGGGTCGGCGGGGTCGGTGGACACGTCGATCAGGGCCGGCACGGACCGCGCCTGGACCGCGAGATAGGCCGGGTAGACCATCAACAGCGCGGACAGCACGAGACCGCCCAGCGCCAGGCCGATCCCGCGATAGCCGTTGCGCCAGATCACGGCCATCGCAACCAGGGCGAACAGGATCGCGAGCCCGGCGATGGCCATCGCCCCCCCTTCGACAGCGAGCGCGGCCGAGGGATCGAGGCCCCGTCGCGCCAGGACGATGCCGAGCACCGCCACGAGGAAGGCGAAGAAGGCGAGGTTGCGGCTCCAGATGGCGGAGCGCGCGAAGGGGTCTTGGAGGATCAGGCGGCGCATGGGGAGGATGTCCGGCGGTATGGTCTTGGCGGGAAGCCCCTTGAGCGCGTTCCCGGCATCAGGCCGGTAGACGATAGTCGGAGAAGAGCGCGCGCAACGCCACCTTGTCGATCTTGCCGGCGGCGGTGTGCGGGATGGCGGTCACCACCTGCACGTCGTCCGGCACCCACCACCGCGCCATCCGGGCCGACAGGTAGGTCAGGATGGCGTCCTTGTCGGGGTGTCCGTCAATTGCCGGCACGACGACGAGCAGCGGCCGCTCGATCCATTTTCGATGCGCGACGCCGATCACGGCCGCCTCCGCCACGTCGGGATGGCCGAGCGCGGCGTTCTCGATCTCGATCGAGGAAATCCATTCCCCGCCGGACTTGATCACGTCCTTCGCGCGATCGGTGATGTGCATCGACCCGTTCGGCGCGATGGTCGCCACGTCCTGGGTGTCGAAGAATCCCTCGGCATCCAGGATCGGCTCGCCCTGTCGGTAGTAGGCGCGCGCCACGGCGGCGCCCTTGACCTTGAGGCGGCCGAAGGTTTGTCCATCCCAGGGCAGGTGCCGCCCCTCGTCGTCGGTGATGGCCATCTCGACGCCGAACGGCGCGCTGCCTTGCCGGCTCTTGAGGTCGTAGAGCGCATCGCCCGACAGGTGGCCGTCAGCGGGCTTGATCGTTCCCACGGTTCCGAGCGGACTGGTCTCGGTCATGCCCCAGGCGTGGAAGATCTCGATGCCGAACTCGCCTTCGAACGCGGCGATCACCGCGCGCGGGCAGGCGGACCCTCCCACCACGACCCGCCGCAGCGCCGGCGGCTTGCGACCCCTCCCCCGCATGGTGGCGAGCAGCGCCATCAGCACGGTCGGGACGCCGACAGTGATCGTCACCCCTTCCGCCGCCATCAGGTCGAACAAGGTGTCGCCGTCGAGCTTGGCGCCGGGCATGACGAGCTTGGCGCCCACCATCGGCCCGGCGAAGGTCAGCCCCCACGCGTTGGCGTGGAACATCGGCACGATCATCAGCAGGCTGTCGCTCGCCAGCGGGCACAGCGAGCCACCGGCGCAGGTCATCCAGGTGTGGAGGACGTTGGAGCGGTGCGAGTACAGCACCCCCTTGGGCGGCCCCGTCGTCCCCGACGTGTAGCAGAGGCCGACTGCGGCGCCCTCGTCGACGGCGTGCCAGGCGAAGTCGGCGTCGACGTCCGCGATCCAATCCTCGAAGGCGATCGCGCCGCGCAGGCTCGTGGCCGGCATGTGCGCCGCGTCCGTCAGGACGATCGTGCGCTCGAGGGCCGGCAGCTTGTCGGCCAGGCTTTCCAGCAGGGGAACGAAGGGGAGATCGACCATCATCACCCGGTCGGCGGCGTGATCGATGATGAAGCCGATCTGCTCGACGAACAGGCGCGGGTTGACGGTATGGATGACCGCGCCGGCGCCGGCGATCCCGTACCAGGCCTCGAGGTGCCGCCACGTGTTCAAGGCGAGCGTGCCGACGCGGTCGCCGTGCCGGACGCCGTCGGCGACGAGGCGCTTGGCGACGCGCAGCGAGCGCTCCCGCAGTTGCGCGTAGGTGGTGCGGTGGATCGGCCCTTCGATCGCCCGGCTCACGACCTCGCGGCCGCCGTGCTGGATCGCGGCGTGATCGAGCAGGCGGTGCAGCCGGAGCGGCCAATCCTGCATCAGTCCTTCCACGCCAGCCTCCCGCTCGATGTCCACGTAAGAATGTCCGCGTCCAAGACTAGCATCGAGGGCTCCGTCGAGAGAAGGGCACGGACGGCGACCTGAGACGGCAGGCGGACGCCGCCTGTCCCGATCCGCGACGGTCGTCGGCGCCGACCTTAGCCAGCCATTAACCGCCGCGTCCGATGCTCGCTCCTCAGAAGATGACGCATCCTTCCGTCGTCACGAGCGAACGAGATCGCCCATGGAACCGCTCCTGTCCACCCTTCCCGCCAGGGCCGCGCCGAACGAGCCTCACAACCTGCTCGCGCGCCTGTATCGCGAGATCGGGATCTCGGCGGTCGCCGCCGCCTTGCAGGTCGCCAGCGTCCACAAGAGCGATCCGCACGAGGGCGATGCCGACCCCGAGGCTCGATCGAACGCCGCGATGCTTCCCGCCGCGACGGCCGACAAGGCCGCCTGATCGAACGGTCCCATGAAACCCTGGAGGGCCCTCGTTCCTTTACGACCGAGGTGACCCGCGCCGTGTCACCCTCCAGGGATGACCGTGACGACCCTCCTCCTGCGCCACAAATCCAGCCTCGACCACGACACAGGACCGAGCCATCCCGAACGGCCCGGCCGCATCCGCGCCATCGACGCCGAGCTGGCCCACGGCCGGTTCGACACCCTTTCGCTGGAGGAGTGCCCGTGGGGTGAGAACAAGGCGATCATCCGTGTCCACCCGGCCGCCTACGTCGCCGCGGTCGAGGAGGCCGTTCCCAAGCGGGGCATCGTCGCGCTCGACCACGGCGACACCGTGCTCAGTCCCGGCACGTGGTCGACGCTGATGCACGCGGTCGGCGGCGCCACGCGGGCGGTCGACGCGGTGATGGTCCGCAGCCACGCCAACGCCTTCGTGGCGGTGCGCCCGCCCGGGCATCACGCCGAGATCGCGACCCCCATGGGCTTCTGCCTGTTCAACACCGCGGCCATCGCGGCACGCCACGCCCAAAGGATGCACGGGGCCGAACGCGTCGCCATCGTCGACTTCGACGTCCACCACGGTAACGGCACGCAGGCGATCTTCTGGTCGGACCCGAGCGTGATGTACGCCTCGACCCACCAGATGCCGCTGTTCCCGGGCACCGGCGCGGTCGACGAGCGCGGCGAGCACGACCAGATCGTCAACGCGCCCCTCGGCGCCGGCGACGACGGTGCCCGTTTCCGTGCCGCGATCACCGAGCGCCTGCTGCCGCGGCTCGAGGATTTCGCGCCGGACGTGCTGATCCTGTCCGCCGGCTTCGACGCGCACTGGCGCGATCCGCTCGGAAGCGTGAGGCTGATCGAGGACGATTACGCCTGGGTCACGGAGGCCCTGATGGACCTCGCCCGGCGCCGCTGCGCCGGCCGCCTCGTCTCGCTGCTCGAGGGGGGCTACGACCTCGAGGGCCTCTCGAAGTCGGTCGCGGCCCACGTCGGCACGTTGATGGGGGCATGACGACGACGATCCGCGACGGGCTGGAAGGCTTCGGTGGCTTGACGCGCCTGCGCATCGAGCGCCTCGGCGAGCGGGGCGAGGGCGTCGCGCGAGCGGGGCGGGCAGGATGGCTCCACGTGCCATACGCCCTGCCCGGCGAACTGGTGACGGTGGACGATCAGGCGGAGCCGGCGACGGCGATAGGCACGCTGATCGGGATCGTCGAGCCGAGCCCGGACCGCGTCGCGCCCTTCTGCCCCTACTTCGCCCGATGCGGCGGCTGCGCCATCCAGGCCTTGGCCGCGCCACCCTACGCCGCCTGGAAGCGGCAGCTGCTCGTCGAGGCGCTGGCACGGGCGGGGGTCGAGGCGGCGATCGATCCGCTCGTCGACGCGCACGGCGCCGGACGCCGCCGCGCGACGTTCCACGCCCGCGCCGATGCCGACGGCCGTGCCCGCGTCGGCTTCATGCAGGCCCGCGCCCACACGATCATCCCGATCGAGGCTTGCCCCATCCTCGATCCGGGCCTCGGCGGCGCGCTGGCGGCGGCGCGCGGCGCGGCGGCGGCGCTGTCGCTGGCCAAGCCCCTCGACATCGTCGCGACGGCGACGGAGAGCGGCCTCGACCTCGACCTGCGCGGCCATGGTCCGCTCTCGAAGAACGACGGGGAGCGACTGACCGCCCTGGCGTTCGCCCACGGCCTCGCGCGGCTCTCGAACCATGGGGTCATCGTGCTGGAGCGGCTGCGGCCGATGCTGCGGATCGGAGGGGCGCTCGTCGAGCCGCCACCCGGCGCGTTCCTCCAGGCGACGGCGGCCGGCGAGGCCGCGCTCGCGTCGCTGGTCGTCGCGGCGCTGGCCGGCACGAAGAACGGTGCCGAGCGCGTCGCCGACCTCTTCGCCGGCATCGGCACCTTCGCGTTGCGCCTGAGCGAGCGGGCCGACGTCGCAGCCTTCGACACCGACGGAGCCGCCCTCGCCGCGCTGGACCGGGCCGCCCGCGCGGCACGCGCGCGCCACCCGGTGACGGTGGAGCGACGGGACCTGTTCAGCCGTCCCCTGGCAGGCGACGAGTTGAACGCCTTCGACGCGGCGGTGCTCGATCCGCCCCGCGTCGGCGCAGAGGCGCAGGTGCGCGCGATCGCCGCTTCGCGACTGTCGCACGTCGTTTCCGTGTCCTGCGACGTGAAGACGTTCGCCCGCGACGCGGCGATCCTGACGGCGGCCGGCTTCAAGGCGGACAGGGTCGTGCCGATCGACCAATTCCGCCATTCCGCGCACCTAGAAATCGTCGCGTCCTTCCGCCGCGAAGCGGCCCGGAAGAAGCGGCGCCTCCTGGGATAGACTATATCCTGGGAAGGGCGCGGCCGGCGCACGGGCCGTCTCCGGCCGCGTCCTCCCGCGCCTGGGACGAGAAGCCACGGAGTCGAAGACATGCTTGCTGAGGCGGCAACCCGCGCGGGGGCGACCCACATCGAGGCAGGCGACGACACGCTCGTCGCCCGCCTCCGCGCCATCGTCGGCGACGCCCACGTCCTTGAGGCACCCGCCGACGTGGTCGCCTACCTCAGCGAGCCGCGCGACAAGTTCAAGGGCCGTACCCGTTGCGTGGTCCGCCCCAAGACCCGCGAAGAGGTCGCCGCCATCCTCGCGCTCTGCCACGACACCGGCACCGCGCTCGTCCCGCAGGGCGGCAACACCGGTCTCGTCGGCGGTCAGACCCCGGACGCCGGCGGTCGGGCCATCATCCTGTCGCTCACCCGGATGAACGCGTTGCGCGACCTCGATCCCGTCGCCAACACGATGACGGTGGAGGCCGGCATGACGCTCGACGCGGCGCGCACGATCGCCGACGGCGTCGACCGGCTGTTCCCACTGTGGATCGCGTCGGGCGGCTCCTGCACGATCGGCGGCAACCTCGCCACCAACGCCGGCGGGGTCAACGTCATCGCCTTCGGCACGGCGCGCGACCTCGTCAACGGCATCGAGGTCGTGATGGCCGACGGACAGGTGTTGTCGAGCCTCGGCAAGCTGAAGAAGGACAACACCGGCTACGATCTCAAGCACCTTTTCGTCGGCTCTGAGGGGACGCTCGGCGTCATCACGGCCGCCGTGCTCAAGTTGGTCGACAAGCCACGCTCGGTCGAGACAGCATTCGTCGGCCTCGAGAGCCCGCAGGCGGCGCTCGCCCTGCTCGGCTTGGTGCGCGCGAAGCTTTCGGGCGAGGTCCGCGCGTTCGAGCTGATGCCACGCATCGCGATCGAGTTCGTGACGCGAGCCTTCGGCCTGCGCGAACCGCTCGGCGACAGCCATCCCTGGTACGTGCTGCTCGAACTCGCCTCGCAGTCCGACCGGGGGCTCGACGAACGGCTGCGCGGGCTGCTCGAGGAGGCGAGCGAGGCCGGCCTGATCGTGGACGCGACGGTCGCCACCTCCCTCGATCAGGCCGCGAACCTTTGGCACCTGCGCGAGACCATATCGGACGCGCAAGGCCGCTTCGGCGGCTCCATCAAGCACGACGTGTCGGTGCCGGTCTCCAGCGTTCCGGCCTTCCTCGCCGCCGTCGAGCCGGCGGTGCAGGCGGCGCTGCCCGGCGCCCGGCTCTGCGCCTTCGGGCATCTCGGCGACGGCAACATTCATTGCAACGTCCAGCAACCCGACAGCGCCGACATCAAGGGCGACAAGGCCGCCTTCCTGGCGCGCTGGCCCGAGGTCAACATCATCGTTCACGGCCTCGTCGCCCGCTACGGCGGCTCCATCTCGGCGGAGCACGGCATCGGACAGTTGAAACGCGACCTGCTGCCGGGCGTGAAGGACCCGGTGGCGCTCACGACGATGCGCGCGATCAAGCACGCCCTCGACCCCAGAGGCATTCTCAATCCGGGCAAGGTGCTGTAGCGCGTCGCTGGCGGAACCGGGGGTTGCGGGCGTTCGGCCCGCTGGCCGGCGCCTTGCCGGCGAACCGCAAAACGGCCATGGTGCCGGGCAACAACGGACGCCGTCCGGGATCGCCCGACACCCCCGCTCAGGAACCACGTGCCGCCCATGCTGGTGAAATCGCTTCCGATCAAGATCCTCGCGATGCGCACCGCGCCACGTACCAGGTGGATGGCGCTTTCCACCGCGCTGACCGTGGTGCTCTGCGTCTCGCCAGCCTTGGCCGCGCGCGAGAGCCTCAATCTTTCGACCCCCTTCGAGGTCAGCGACAGCCCGGCCGGCAACTACCTCGCCGCCCTGGTCGCCGGTGCCGATCATGACACGACCGCCGCCGCGACCTTCTTCCGCGAGGCCCTGCGCTTCGATCCCAAGAACCAGCAGCTGCTGGAGCGCGCCTTCGTCGCCGCGCTGTCGAACGGCAACATGCTGGACGCCTTCACCCTCGCCGACCGGCTGGTCGCGCGCGACGGCAACAACGGGCTCGGCCACCTCGCGCTCGGCGTCAGGGCGCTCAAGAACAAGCAGTACGCGGCCGCCCGCGCCCAGTTCGCCAAGAGCGGGCCGAGCCAGCAGCGCGACGTAACGGCGACTCTGCTCACCGCTTGGAGCTACGCGGGGAGCGGTGACGAGAAGAAGGCGCTCGACGCCTGCGACCGCCTCCGCGAGGATAATTTCGCGGTGTTTCGCGACTTCCACGCCGGCCTCATCGCCGACTTGATGGGTGACGCGGGGCAAGCCGGCAAGCGTCTGGCGGCGGCCTACGCGAACGACAAGAACACCCTTCGCCTCACGGAGGCCTACGGCAGCACCCTGTCGCGCCATGGCGACGCCGCCGGCGCGCTGAAGGTATTCCAGGATTTCAATACCGTCCTGCCCGACCAACCGATGATCGACGCCGATATCGCCGATCTCAAGGCCAACAAGCCTGTCGAGCCGCTCGTCAGGACCGCCGAGCAGGGTGCGGCGGAGGTGCTGTACGGGCTCGGCTCGGCCGGCAGCCGGCAGGGCGACGAAGTCGCGGCGATGGTGTACCTGCGCCTTTCCCTCTATCTTTGGCCCAAGGACGGCCTCGCGACGATCACGCTTGCCGACATCTACGACCGGCTGAAGCAGGACGAGGCGGCGGTCTCGGTCTACGAGTCCGTGCCGGAGGACAGCGTCCTGCGCAACACGGCCGACATCCAGATCGCGCAACTCCTCGACACCCTCGGCAAGAAGGACGAGAGCCAGAAGTACCTGCAGCAGATCGTCGGCGCGCACCCCGACGACGAGGACGCCCTGCTGGCGCTGGGCAATTCGCAGCGCGGCGACAAGAAATACGCCGACGCGATCACGACCTACACGAAGGCGCTGGCCGCCTCGAAGAAGCCGGAGAAGGTCGAGTGGCCGTCGTACTACTTCCGCGGCATCTCCTACGAGCGCGACCACCAGTGGGACAAGGCCGTCGCCGACTTCCGCAAGGCGCTGACGATCTATCCGGACCAGCCCTTGGTGCTGAACTATCTCGGCTACAGCTGGGTCGATCGGGGCGAGAACCTCGACGAGGCGTTCCAGATGCTCCACAAGGCGGTGGAGCTGCGCCCGAGCGATGGCTACATCGTCGATAGTCTGGGCTGGGCCTACTTCCGCCTCGGCAAGTACGACGAGGCGGTGAAGGAACTCGAGCGGGCGATCGACCTCAAGCCTGGCGACCCAACGATCAACGATCACCTGGGCGATGCCTATTGGCGGACAGGCCGCAAGCTGGAGGCGCACTTCCAGTGGAACCACGCGCGTGACCTCGGCCCCGAGCCGGAAGACAAGGCGAAGATCCTCGACAAGGTCGAGCACGGCCTGCCGCCCGTCCCGGCGCCGGAAGCCGCCGACGCCAAGGACAAGGTCCAACCGCCTTCGTCGGCCGAACCGACGCCGAACAAGGGTGGCGGCTGACGCAGGCGCCTCCTTTGCCGATGCGTCTCGTCGAGCGCGCACCCGCCAAGATCAACCTCACCCTGCACGTCGTCGGGCGGCGCGCCGACGGTTGGCATGAACTCGAAAGCCTGGTCGCCTTCACGCGCGGCGGCGACACGCTGAGCCTCACGCCGGCCGGCGCGGCGAGCCTCGTCGTCGAGGGGCCGACCGCTTCAGCCAGCGGCGACCCCGACGACAATCTGGTGATCCGCGTCACCCGCGCGCTCGCCGGCAACGTGGCCGGCCTGAGGGTCGGGGCGTTCCACCTCCTCAAGCGCCTGCCCGTCGCCGCCGGCGTCGGTGGTGGATCATCCGACGCGGCGGCGGCGCTGCGCCTGCTCGCCAGGTTGAACGGTCTTTCCATGGACGACACGCGCGTGGCGGCGGCGGCGCGGGACACCGGCGCCGACGTTCCGGTCTGCCTCGCCGCGCGGGCGCGCATGATGTCGGGCGTGGGGGACCGTCTCGGGCCGCCGCTCGCGCTGCCGCCGCTGCCGGCGCTGGTCGTCAACCCGGGCGTCCCGCTGGAAACGCGGACGGTGTTCGGGCGAATGGACCTGTCGCCCGGCTGGCGAAACGCGGCCGCAGCCCATCCCGTCGTCACGGGCGGTCAGAGCCTCGACGCCCTGCTCGCGACGTTGAAACGCGGTCGCAACGACATGGAGGACGCCGCCGGTGTGCTCGCGCCCGTCGTGTCGAGCGTGCTTGCCGTGATCGGTGCCGCGCCGGGCTGCCGTATCGCCCGCATGTCCGGCTCCGGCGCGACCTGTTTCGGCCTGTTCACGGATTGCCGGGCGGTGGCGCGCGCGCGAAAGGCGATCCTGCGCGCGCACCCGGACTGGTGGGTCAAGTCGGCGATGCTCGGCTGAGCACGCGCCGATCCGTCAGAAAAGGCTCATCCGCTCTTCGTCGCGTCGGTCCGACGGTCGCGATGATCCAGGTGGCGCGGCCAGCGCCGTCTGCACGGTCGGACCGTCGTTGCCAACCGTGTTCACCGCGTCCGCGACCGGCACGAAGGTCAGCACGTCGTTCTCGACCGACATCAACAGGGCCAAGGCGACGTCGGTCCGGGTCTCGTCGGACTCCAACCGTGTCGGGAAAGCCTCGGGCTCGATGAGCGCGGGCAGGCGCGGGTGGATGGCCGCGGATACGCCGTTGGCGCCGGTCGTGATGATGCAGGCGGTCTCGGATCTCCTCACCATTCGGCCACTGCCACGTTTACCATAGGCCGGCAAACGCCATCGCTGCTCCGTTCGCGCGACGGCTCAGGGAGGGCTGCGCCTCGGCCGCCTTACCGACACCGGCGCGCCGCCATTCGTAGAAGGCGTCGGCCGGGACGAGGCAACGACGACGACGCAGGGCGTTCCGGAAGCTCGCCTTCCCGTCGATTCCCTCGCACGTGGTGTTCAACAGGAGCGAAAAGCGCCTGGGATCCCTCACGAAAGCCGGGATGAGGCCCCGGCGGGCCAAGGCGAGGCGACGAACGGTCGAGCCCCCGCGCCGCGTCGAACGCACGATGGGGATGGGCTGCGTCGGCGCGATGTTGTGGCGCGGCGGAAACCATTGATGGTCGTCGTAGCGGAAGAGTCGCCGCATCGCGTCCGGCGTCTTGGTGATGGCGAAGCGGCCGCACATGGCGCGTACTCCTCAGGTCTTGTGAGCTGAACCGGAGGAGCCTTACCCTCACGTCATCGCTCGTCAGAGCCTATCGCCCTGTCTTTAGGGAGCTTTTGAACGGTTTGTTAGCGGATCAAACCGTAAAAGGAGAGATCGAAAGCTCGGGTCTTCCATGTCCTACCTGACAGATGACGAACGTGCGGCAGTGCAGGCCATGTCGAACGGTCCCGGTAGTACCCGGGCTCGCCGCGCCGAAGCCCTCGTCAACCCCGCTTCCGGGTTAGCGAACGATTACCTTAATCTTTTCAACGAGATCGTCATGCTGCTCGAGCAGTTGCCGGCTGTCCCGGAGCTGTTCGAGGACATCCAGCGCTGGCGCCCGACCTCCTATCGCGACTACTTCCTGGCGTCCATCCTGCCCGGGCGTGGCTCGGCGCTGGAGGCGTACGATCGGATCGATCCTCGCTTCCGCCGCGACTTCGAGACCGTCGTCGAGGAGCTCGACCGCCGCGCGACGGGTGCGGTCGCCGCCGTTCGCAAGCAGTTCAAGGCGCATGGCGACGACGACCTCAAGGTCCTCTCCGCCCTCTGCGAGCGCGCTGGCCTCAGCATCCGCGAAAGCCTCGACAAGGCGACGATGCTGGTGAACCATGGCGAGATCCTCTCCGGCGACATGGTCCAGAAACGCACCGACCTCCTTCTCGCCCGCATGGCTGCCGCGCCCTGAAACAGCCGGGCCCAGGCTTTGATGGTGCGATCTTTCTACCGAGTGGATGGACGCGTCAGGGGTCAAGGTCTCCGCGGCGTCGCCACGCACCCTGCGCCCGGCTCGATCCGAGTTCCGGAAGCGGTCCGTCGAGCGATAGGGCGTTCGCCGGACCTCGCTGCCGGCTTCGGCCGGCGGCGAGGAGCGCCGCACACCTCGCGGGTTCGTCTGCGAGCGCTGGACAGCCGAGCCCGACCGGTTCACACCCGACCCGCTCCACCTTATGCTGGAACTGAACACCTCCGAGTGAGACGACCGGCATGGCCAACACGCGTGATCTCTTCGCCGCGGCGCACAAGCCGCCGGCTTCCGCCGCGCACGACCGGCGACCCGCGATGAAGGCCGACGTGGTACCGCTCAAGCCGGCGGTCGCCCCTGAGAACGAGTACACAGCGGCATCCATCGAGGTGTTGGAGGGATTGGAGCCAGTCCGTCGGCGGCCGGGCATGTACATCGGCGGGACCGACGAGGCGGCGATGCACCACCTCTTCGCCGAGGTCCTGGATAACGCGATGGACGAGGCCGTCGCCGGGCACGCGACCTTCATCGACGTGCTGCTCGACGCGGAAGGCGCTGTCACCGTGACCGACAACGGCCGGGGCATGCCGGTCGAGCCGCACCCGAAGTTCCCGGCGAAGTCGACGGTGGAGGTCATCATGACCGTGCTGCACGCCGGCGGCAAATTCGATTCCGGCGCCTACCAGACGTCGGGCGGCCTGCACGGCGTCGGCGTGTCGGTCTGCAACGCCCTGTCGGAGAGCCTGGAGGTCGAGGTCGCCCGCGGCCAGACCCTGTATCGCCAAACGTTCTCGCGCGGCCTGCCGACGTCGGGGCTCGTCACGGTCGGCAAGGTGCTGAACCGGCGCGGCACCAAGGTGCGCTTCAAGCCCGACCCGCAGATCTTCGGGGTGGACGCCACCCTGAAGCCGTCGCGCGTCTTCAAGATGGCGCGGGCCAAGGCCTACCTGTTCGGCGGCGTCGAGATCCGCTGGCACAATACCGCGCTCGACGAGGGTGGCATCCCCCGCGAGGCGGTGTTCCACTTCCCCGGCGGCTTGAAGGACTCGCTGGCGCAGGACACCGCCGGCAAGACGCTCGTCGCCGACCAGGTCTTCACCGGCAAGGTGACGCGGCCCGGCGGGCACGGCTCGCTGGAATGGGCGCTGTGCTGGCTGGCGGACGATGACGGCTTCGTGCACTCCTACTGCAACACGATCCCGACACCGGATGGCGGCACGCACGAGGCCGGCCTGCGCGTCGCCCTGCTGCGCGGCCTGCGCGACCACGCCGAGCGCGTCGGCCAAGCGAAGCGCGCCGCCGTGCTCACCGCCGACGACGTGATGGTGTCCTGCGCGGCGCTGATCTCGGTGTTCTTGCGCGAGCCGGAGTTCCAGGGCCAGAACAAGGGGCGGCTGATGAGCACGGACGCTGCGCGCCTCGTCGAGCAGACGGTGCGCGACGCCTTCGACCAGTGGCTGGCCTCCCTCCCCTCGCAGGCGGCGCGCCTGCTCGATTGGACGGTCGAGCGCGCGGAGGAGCGGCTACGGCGCCGCGCCGAGAAGGATGTGTCGCGCAAGACCGCGACCCGCAAGCTCCGCCTGCCGGGCAAGCTGGCCGATTGCACCAACAACCAGGCGCAGGGCTCCGAGCTGTTCATCGTCGAGGGTGACAGCGCCGGCGGCTCGGCCAAGCAGGCCCGCGACCGCGCGAGCCAGGCCGTGCTGCCGCTGCGGGGCAAGATCCTCAACGTGGCGAACGCGACGCGCGACAAGCTCGCCGCCAACCAGCAGCTCGCCGACCTCGTGCAGGCGCTCGGCTGCGGGACCGGCGCGCGCTACGCGCAAGGGGAGCTGCGCTACGACAAGATCATCATCATGACCGATGCCGACGTCGACGGCGCCCACATCGCCTCGCTGCTGATCACCTTCTTCTACCGCGAGACGCCCAAGCTGATCGAGGCCGGCCACCTTTACCTCGCCGTGCCGCCGCTCTACCGGCTGACCCAGGGCGCGAGCCACGCCTACGCGCGCGACGAGCGCCACCGCGAGGAGATCCTGAAGAAGGTGCTGACCGGCAAGGGCAAGATCGAGACGAGCCGCTTCAAGGGTCTCGGCGAGATGCTGCCGGCGCAGCTGAAGGAGACGACCATGGACCCCCGACGCCGCAACCTGCTGCGCGTCGCGGTGGTCGACGAGTCCCGCGAGCGGACCAGCGACAGCGTCGAGCGACTCATGGGGAACAGGGCGGAGGCGCGTTTCGCCTTCATCCAGGAGCGCGCCGCCTTCGCGACGAAGCTCGTCGACGTGTGAGGCCGTGACGCGTGTCGATCGCGTCCACGCGCCCCATGTCCTCCTTGCGCTGCAGGAACGACCATGGATCTCGGAGTCGCCGGCCGCGTCGCGGTCGTGACGGGCGCCGGGTCCGGAACGGGCTACGAGGTCGCGCGCTTCCCGGTCGAGGCGGGAGCCAAGGTCATGATGACCGGCCAAGACCCGGAAACCCTGAGGCGGAAGCCAAAAGCCACGGCCTTCCGGCGAGGTCGCGACCCATCCGACGGACTTGACCGAGACGGGATCGGTCGATCGCCTGCGCGAAGCGCCGGGGGAGGCCTTCGGGCCGGTCGACATCCTGGTCCATGCGGCGGGGATCACCGGCCCTGTCAGGGACTTCCTCGACATGACCGACGCGGACTGGACGACGACGCTCGACATCGACTTCATGGCGGCGGTGCGCCTGTGCCGCGCCTTCAGCCCCGGCATGCTCGCCAGGGAATGGGGGCGCATCGTCCTAATCTCGTCCGAGGACGGGCTGCAGCCCTACGTCGAGGACCTGCCGTACTGCGCCTGCAAGGCGGCGATCCTCAACCTGGCGAAGGGCCCGTCCAACGCCGACGGCCATCGCGGCCTCACCGTCGACTCGGGGCTGCCCGCCTTCATCGCCTCGCCGATGAGCGAAGCGATGATGGAGAAGCGGGCTGGGGCGGCGGGCGTGAGCCTCGACGAGGCGGTGGTGAGCTTCCTCGACGAGGAGCGCCCCGGCATCGCGGTGAAGCGGCGCGGCTTGGCGGCGGGGGTGGCCTCCGCCGTCGCTTGCCTTTGCTCGGCCCCCGCGAGCTACGTCGATGGGACGGCGATGCGCGTCGACGGCGGCTCCGTCCCAGACGATCTAGAGCATCGGCCCGGGTTCATGATCCGGTGCTTCGACAGGATCGTCTAGAAGGCGGAACCGTGTCCGGATGGCGCCTCTTCCGCCCGCGCGCGGGCGGTCGATCGCACGTCGACGGTCTCGACGACGGCATGCGGCGGCCCACGCCGCATCAGGCCGACCAGCTCGGCGAGCGCGTCGCCGTGGCCGAACAGCGCCGCCTCCACCGACCCGTCGTCGCGATTGGCGATCCAACCCCTGACGCCCAGCCGAACCGCCTGCTCCCTGGTGAAGGCGCGGTATGACACGCCCTGCACGGTCCCGGTGACGCGAACGGCGATCGCCCGCGCGCCTTCGCTCAACCGACCGGCTCCGGAGCGGGTTTCATGCCGGCGAACAGCACACCCCTGGTGTCGGGTCCGGCAAGGGCTAGGCCGGCCACCAGCACGGCCACGACGGCGGCGACCAGGGCGAGGCCGAAGGCGTAGTTGCCGTTCAGGTGCTCGGCGATGCCGCTCTGGATGACCGCGTTGTAGGAGGCGATGAGATTGCCGATCTGGTAGGCGAAGCCGGGGAAGGTTCCGCGGACCGCGTCGGGCGACAGCTCGTTGAGGTAGACTGGTACGACTCCCCACGCGCCCTGGACCGCGAACTGGAGCACGAAGCCTCCCGCCGCGAGGACGACCGGCGTTCCGCCATAGGCCCAGAACGGGATCGCCGGCAAGGCGCAGAGAGCGGCGAGCGCGATGGCCCGACGCCGCCCGATCCGCTCCGACAGCGTGCCGAAGGTGATGCCGCCGCACATCGCGCCGATGTTGAAGACGATGGCGATGATGCCGGTGGTGTGGGGCGTGAACTTCATCTGCTCGCGCAGGAAGGTCGGGTAAAGGTCCTGGGTCCCGTGGCTGAAGAAGTTGAAGGCACCCATCAGGATCACGGCAAACCCGAAGCGCCCAGCGTTGGCCTTGAGGACGGTGGCGAGGCTCGGCCTGCGGACCTGCTGCTCGCGCGCGAGGAACACAGGGGACTCGTCGACCTGCGAGCGGATGTACAGCACGAGCAGCGCCGGTGCGGCGCCGACCATGAACATGCCGCGCCAGCCGATGACCGGGTAAAGGACCGTGAACACGATGGAGGCCAGCAGGTACCCGCTGGGGTAACCCGCCTGGAGGATGCCCGACACGATGCCGCGCGCCTTCGGATTGATCGTCTCCATCGTCAGGGACGCGCCGACGCCCCACTCGCCGCCCATCGCCACGCCGAACAGGATGCGCAGCACCAGGAAGGCGCCGAGGCTGGGTGCGAACCCCGACGCGAACTCGAGCACCGAGAAAAGGATGATGTCGACCATCAAGGTCGGCCGTCGACCGTACTTGTCGGCGGCGAGGCCGAAGATCAGCGCGCCGACAGGCCGGGCGGCGAGGGTCAGGAACAACGCGTAGGCGACGGATTTCACGTCCGTTCCGAACGTCTGCGCGACGTCCTTGACGACGAAGACGAGGATGAAGAAGTCGAAGGCGTCGAGGGTCCAACCGAGATAGCTGGCGAGGACCGCGCTACGCTGCTTGGCGTTCAACTGCTTCAAGTCGTTCCACATCGACACGCCCCCGCCAAGCCTCAACTCTCGCAACCCATGGCTTTTTTCTGGCCGGCGGTAAAGCGCGTCGGCGCATGAAAACCAACGTTGTCGAGCAGTCGTGTGGAGCCGAGCCGCGCGGCGGCGAGGAGGCGGCCGGCGCCCTCCCCGTCCGACGCGAAGGGTGCCAGCGTGTCGGCGCGACGCCCCTCGACGTAGTCGACGGCGAAACCCGCCGCGAGGATCGCGCGGCGCGCGCCTCGCACGCCGTCGGCGACCGGCTCGCCCCGCTCGATCGCGGCGACCGCCGCTTCCAGGGCGGCATGGAGGGCCGGGGCGCGGCTTCGCTCGTCCACGTTCAGGTAGATGTTGCGCGACGACAAAGCGAGTCCGTGCTCGTCGCGCACCGTCGGTACGCCGAGGATGCGTGTCGGCACGTCGAGGTCGAGCGCGATGCGCTCGACGACACGGAGTTGCTGGAAATCCTTCTCGCCGAAGAGCGCGACGTCGGCGGCCGCCTGCAGCAGCAGTTTCACGACGACCGTGGCGACACCCGCGAAATGGGTCGGGCGTGAGCGGTCCTCGAGTCCAGCCAGCGCGGGTCCTTCGAGGCTGATCGTCGTCGCGAAACCGGCCGGGTACATGGCCGCGGCGCTCGGCGCGTAGACGAGGTCGGCGCCGGCCGCCGTCGCGCGCGCGCAATCGGCCTCCAGATCGCGGGGATAGGCGGAAAAGTCCTCACCGGCCGCGAACTGCGTCGGGTTGATGAAGACGGACACGATCACGCGATCGGCCACGTTTCCGGCCACCTCGATGAGACGGGCGTGGCCGGCGTGCAGGGCTCCCATCGTCGGAACCAAGGCGACCCGCAGCCCGCGCGCGCGCCACGTCGCGACGCGCGCCCTCAGGCCGGCCGGGTCGGCGGCCCGCGAGGCGGTCACGAGGGCTCGCGAGCGGACGCGCGGCGGAGCACCGGCACCATGTCCCGCAGCCCGGCGACGTAGGCGTCCGGCAGCGCGATGGCGCGAGCGGCGGCAACGACGCCTTCCATGTAGCCGGTGGCGGCGACGCCACCCGTCGACACGTCGGTGCCGAGGTACACCAGCGCCCGGTCCGTCGATCCGCCGGCTCGGATGACCGACAGCGTCGCCTTGACGTAGAGCCCGCCCGCCACGTCCTCGTAGCGATCGAGGGGCGCGATGTCGGACGGGGCGAGATCGTAGAGAACGCCGTGCACCTCCGCATCGCGGGCGGGGCGCACGGAAGCGTAGCCGTTGCCCATCAGCACGACGCGATGATGCGGCAGCCAGGCGACGCCGAGCACCCGCGCGCGCGGGCAGCGCGTCCGCATCGCGGTCTGGTCCATGTTCGAGCCGTAGGCGAAGTAGAGCGGCATGGCCTTTTCGGCTTCAAACGAACGTCATGATCGGGGCATCGACGGCGAGGCTGTCTCCCTCGCGCGCCTCGACCGACTTGATCGTCACGTCGCGCTCGGCCCGCAGCACGTTCTCCATCTTCATCGCTTCCACGAGGCAGAGCGGTTCACCGGCCTTCACGGCTTGCCCCGCCGCGACGTGGATCGCCTTGACGAGGCCGGGCATCGGGCAGAGCAGCGCCTTCGCATCGGTGGCGTCCTCCCGCTGCAGCATCAGCGCGGCGAGATTTGCTTGGCGACGCGTGAGGACGCGCGTCTGCGCGGCGAGGCCGCCACGCGCGAGCGCGGTGCCGTTGAGGATCGGGTGGACGGTCATGGCGATCGGCACGCCGTCGACCGTTCCCTCCCACACCCTGCGACCGGGCTGCCATAGGCCGACGACGCGCACCGGCTCGCCGCCCTCATCGAAGGCGACCTGGAGCTCGTCGCCGACCGTGACGACGACGTCGAACCGCCTTTGGTCGAGCAGAACCGCGCGCTCGCCGTCGTAGCGCGGGTGTGGCCTCGTCAAGCCGATCATCGCACCGCGACGGCTGTCGAGCGCTTGGTCGATGGCGAGTGCGACGGCGACGAAGGTTCGCGCCGCCGCGCCTTCCGGCACGCCGGGCAGGAAGCCGTCGGGATACTCCTCGACGATGAAGCGCGTCGAGAGCCGACCCTCCCGCCATCTCGGGTTCGCCATGATGGAGGCGAGGAAGGGCACGTTGTGGCGGATGCCGTCGATGACGAAGCGGTCGAGCGCATCGGCTTGCGCGGCGATCGCGCCGGCGCGGTCCGACGCGTGCGTGACGAGCTTGGCGATCATCGGGTCATAATGGATCGAGACCTCGCCGCCGGGAGCGATCCCCGTGTCGACGCGGGTGATCCGATCGCCGCGTCGCCCGGTCTCTGGCGGCTGGAAGGCGGTGAGGCGGCCGGTCGAGGGCAGGAAGTCGCGCACCGGATCCTCGGCGTAGACGCGCGTCTCCACCGCCCAGCCCCGCAGCTGGACGCGGTCCTGCGCGATGTCGAGCGGCTCCCCGCTCGCGGCAAGGATCATCTGCTCGACGATGTCGATGCCGGTGACAAGCTCGGTCACGGGATGCTCGACCTGCAGCCGCGTGTTCATCTCGAGGAAGTAGAAGCTCCGGTCCTGCCCGGCGACGAACTCGACGGTGCCGGCCGAATCGTAGCCGACCGCCCGCGCCAGCGCGACCGCCTGCTCCCCCATCGCCCGACGGGTCACCTGGTCGAGCAAGGGGGACGGCGCCTCCTCGACCACCTTCTGGTTACGGCGCTGGATGGAGCACTCCCGCTCGCCCAGGGAGACGATCGTGCCGTGCTTGTCGCCGAGCACCTGGATCTCGATGTGACGCGGGTTCTCGATGAACTTCTCGATGAAGATCCGGTCGTCCCCGAACGACGATTGCGCCTCGGAGCGCGACCGGGCGAACCCTTCGGCGACCTCGCCCGCGTGTGTCGCCACGCGCATGCCCTTGCCGCCGCCGCCGGCCGAGGCCTTGATCATGACGGGGTAGCCGATCGCGTCGGCGATCCTCACCGCCTCGGCGGCATCGGCGATCGTCCCGAGATGTCCCGGTACCGTGGACACGCCCGCTTCCGCCGCGAGCTTCTTCGACGTGATCTTGTCACCCATCGCCTCGATCGCGCGCGGGTTGGGGCCGATGAAGGTCACGCCGGCCGCCTCCAGCGCCACCGCGAAGGCGGCGCGCTCGGACAGGAAGCCGTAGCCCGGGTGGACCGCCTCGGCGCCGGTCGTGCGGCAAGCGGCCACGATCGCATCGATGTCGAGGTAGGATTGCGCGGCGGGGGGCGGTCCGATGCGGATCGCCTCGTCGGCCATCGCGACGTGCAGGGCATCCGCGTCGGCGCTCGAGTAGACCGCCACGGTCGCGATGCCCATGCGGCGCGCCGTCTTGATGATCCGGCAGGCGATCTCGCCCCGGTTCGCTATCAGGATCTTCTTGAACATGTCGCCCCGGCCCCGAGGCGCTTGTTATGCGTCGCCACCGATCAGGACAAGGGCGAGCCGTCGGGGGAAAGCGGTTCTTCGAAGGGCTTTTCGGCCGCCGCGGCGGTTCATCACGTCGGGAAAGCGGCCGAGGGCCGTCGTTCGCCCCATCGACGTTCGCTTGCGCGATCCCCTCATCTGCCGTGCCGCGCCCCAGCGCGATCGTGATCCCGGGAGGGTCCTCGATCGTGCCCCGCCAAGGCGCGACGTCCGTTTGAGCCGGTCGATCCGCTCGTCGGTCGCGACCTGAGCCGAGGTGGCGGGAAGCGGCTTGACGAAGCGACGGCGGCAGCGACGTTACATCGCGATGGTTTTGGCGTCGCCACGCTGTTCCTGACGTTTGAGCCACCCATGAGGTCCGTCCATGTTTCATCGGCAGAAGTCGCTCGGCGACCAGGTCGTCGTCATCACCGGTGCCACGAGCGGCATCGGGCTGGCGACCGCGCGGCTCTTCGCGGCGCGCGGGGCGCGGCTCGTCCTTTCCGCCCGCAACGCCGACGACCTCGCCGCTGTCCAGGCGGAACTCGCCAGGGCGGGCGGCGACGTGGCGGTCGTCGCGGCCGATGTGGCGCGGCGGGCGGATGTGGAGGCCGTCGCGGCGAGGGCGATCGAACGCTTCGGCGGTTTCGACACCTGGGTGAACAACGCCGGTCAAACGATCTACGGCCTGTTGCAGGAGGTCAGCGACGCCGACCACGAGCGCCTCATGCGGATCAACTTCTGGGGCACGGTGTACGGTTCGCTCGTCGCCGCGCGCACGTTGAAGACCCGGGGCGGCACGCTGGTCAACGTCGGCAGCGTCGGCGGCGACTTCGCTTTCCCCCTCCAAGGCATGTACAGCGCGAGCAAGCACGCGATCCGCGGCTTCACCGACGCCTTGCGGATGGAACTGGAGCAAGAAGGCGCGCCGGTGACCGTGACGCTGATCAAGCCCGCCTCGATCGACTCGCCGCTCCCCCAGCGCGCCCGCAACTACATGAACCATGAGCCGAAGCTGCCGCCGCCGGTCTACCGGCCGCGCGAGGTCGCGCTCGCCATTGCCAAGGCGGCGACGAGCGTGAACCGCGACATCTATGTCGGCGGCGCCGCCAAGGCCATCAGCCTGGCGGCGGCGGCGGCGCCCCGCCTGTTCGACAAGGCGGCGACGCCTGTCGTCATGGCGTTCCAGAAGCGGAACGAGGCGCCGCGCCGACCGCAAGGCACCCTGCACGCCACCGGATCGGACCGCGGCGAGCGGGGGTCCCATCCCGGCTTCGTGATCCCGTTCAGCGCCAGCATCAGGTTCGGCGCCGCGCCGGCGGTGGTTCTCGGCTTCGCGGCGGCCGTGACGCTGGCGCTCGCCGCGGGTGGACCGGCCATCGCTCGCGCGGCCGCGCGTCGCGCCGTCCAGTGAGTCAGCCGCAACGCTCGGTCGTCGACACCGCGAGCGGCCACATCGCCTACCGCGAACACGGCGCGGGACCCGAGACGATCGTGCTGATCCACGGGGCGCTCGTCACCGCCGACGACATGATGATCGCGCTGGCGGGGCACTTCCCGCCGCAGGTTCGGCTGTTGGCGATGGACCGGCCGGGTCACGGCGGCAGCGACCCGCACCGAAGCGACCAGGGATCGCCTTGGGCGCAGGCGACGGCGATCCTGGAAGCGTGCCAAACGTTGGGTTTACGAGCCCCGAAGCTGGTCGGTCATTCCTTCGGCGGGGCCGTGGCGCTGGCGGCGGCGATGGCGGAGCCCGACGCCGTATCTTGCGTCGTCGCCGTCGCGCCGATCTGCTTCCCCGAACCGCGCTTGGAGCAGATGCTGTTCGGTGCCCGCGCGGCACCGTTCGGCGGCGACGCCCTCGCGCGGACGCTGGGAGCGGCGAGCGACCTGGCGCTCCTCCCGCTCCTGCGCAACGCCATGTTCCTGCCTCAGGCCATGCCGGCGTCCTACGCCGAGGCGTTTCCGTTCACGTGGGCGAGCCGGCCGGAGCAGATGGTGGCGGACGCCAAGGACAGCGTGGCGATGTGGCGGAGCCTCGCCCGGAGCGCCCGGTCGTACGGCCGGTGCCGCGTGCCCGTCACCATCCTGGCCGGCACGCACGACCTCGTCGTCAACAACGCCGCGCATGGCCTGCTCGCGGCGGCGGCGATCCCCGAGGCGACGTTCCGCTGGGTGAAGGGGGCAGGACACATGCTCCACCATTTCCATCAGGATCTGGTGGGCGAGGCTCTCGAAACCATGACCGCGGCGAAGGCGAGCACTTGAAGGATCAACGCGCGAGCGAGAGGCTCGGGTCGCACCAAGTCTCTCCGCCCGCCGCTCCGATCGGTGTCAAAGCGGGATGTTGCCGTGCTTCTTCCACGGGTTTTCCAACGTCTTGCCCCGCAGCATCGCCAAGCCCCGCGCCACGCGCCGCCGGGTCGAATGCGGCATGATCACCTCGTCGATGTAGCCGCGCTCGGCGGCGGCGAAGGGGGACAGGAAGCGCTCCTCGTACTCCCTCGTCCGTTGCGCGATGAGGGCGGCATCGCCCATCTCGGCACGGAAGATGATCTCCACCGCGCCCTTGGCGCCCATCACCGCGATCTGCGCGGTCGGCCAGGCGAAGTTGAGGTCGCCGCGCAGGTGCTTGGGCGCCATCACGTCGTAGGCGCCCCCGAACGCCTTCCGCGTGATGATCGTGACCTTGGGCACCGTCGCCTCGGCGTAGGCGAACAGCAGCTTCGCCCCGTGCTTGATCAAACCGCCGTATTCCTGGGCGGTTCCGGGCAGGAAGCCCGGCACGTCGACGAAGGTGACGAGGGGGATGCCGAAGCAGTCGCAGAAGCGCACGAAGCGCGCCGCCTTGCGCGAGGCATCCGAATCGAGGACGCCGGCGAGCACAATCGGCTGGTTGGCGACGAAGCCGACGGTACGACCCTCGACCCGGCCGAAGCCGACCACGATGTTCCGGGCGTAAAGCGACTGGATCTCGAAGAAGTCGCCGTCGTCGGCGACCTTCGCGATCAGCTCCTTAATGTCGTAGGGCGTGTTCGGGTTGTCGGGGACCAGCGTGTCGAGCGAGGGGTCGTCGGCCTCGGCCGGCGCGGCCGGCCACTCCGGGATCGGCGCGACGTTGGAGGCAGGGAGGAACTCGAGGAAGCGGCGTGTCTGAAGAAGGGCTTCGACGTCGTTGGCGTAGGCGCAGTCGGCGACCGAGCTTTTCACCGCGTGGATCGAGGCGCCGCCGAGCTGTTCGGCGGTGACGGTCTCGTTGGTCACCGTCTTCACCACGTCCGGTCCGGTGACGAACATGTAGCTCGTGTCCCGCACCATGAAGATGAAATCGGTGATGGCCGGCGAATACACGTCGCCGCCGGCGCAAGGCCCCATGATCACCGAAATCTGCGGGATGACACCCGACGCGAGCACGTTGCGTTGGAAAACCTCGCCGTAGCCGCCGAGCGCCGCCACGCCCTCCTGGATGCGGGCGCCGCCGGCGTCGAACAGCCCGATGATCGGCGCCCGGTTGCGGAGCGCCATGTCCTGGATCTTGGTGATCTTGTTGGCGTGCGCCTCGGACAGCGAGCCACCGAAGACCGTGAAATCCTTGGCGAAGACGAAGACGGTGCGCCCCGAGACGGTGCCCCACCCGGTGACGACGCCGTCGCCGGGGATGTGCTGCGCGTCCATGCCGAAATCGGTCCCGCGGTGCTGCACGAACATGTCGAACTCCTCGAAGGAGCCCTCGTCGACCAGCAGCTCGATGCGCTCCCGGGCGGTCAGCTTGCCCTTGGCGTGCTGAGCCTCGATGCGGCGCCGCCCGCCGCCGGCTTCCGCCTCCGCGCGCCGGCCCGCGAGACGTTCGAGAATGAGCTTCACCTTGGACGACCCTCCACGAGCGCGTGGCCCGTACCATGCAAGGCCGCGCGGTGGAACCCGCCCTTCGCCGCAAGGCGCAGGTCGGTCGAGGGCCGTGGGTCTCCGCCCGCGGCCTCAGCCAGCGACCAAGGTCACACGGAGCCGACCCATGAAATCGGAAGCCGCCGAGTTCGCCGAGTTCAACCGCTTCGCCGACAAGGACGGCCCGCTGCGCGAGGACATCCGCTTCCTGGGGACGGTGCTCGGCGACACGATCCGCGAGCAGGAGGGCGATGCGATCTTCGACATCGTCGAGCAGGTCCGCCAGATGTCGGTCCGCTTCCATCGCACCCGCGACCCCGAGGAGGCGAGAAACCTGCAAACCACGCTCGGCTCGTTGTCGTCGGGCGAGGCGGCGCTCGTCGTGCGGTCCTTCAGCTATTTCTCCCACCTCGCCAACATCGCGGAGGACGCCCACCATCGCCGGCGCACCCGCGCGCACGCCATCGCCGGCTCGCGGCCACGCATCGGCACGTTGAAACGGGCGCTCGAGGATGCCAAGGCGGCGCAGGTGTCGCGCGGCGAACTCCAGGCCTTCTTCGCCCACGCCTTCATCAGCCCGGTACTGACGGCGCATCCGACCGAGGTGCGGCGACGCTCCACCATGATCTGGGAAGACGCGGTCGCTCGCCACCTCGAGGCCTACAACGCGGGCGAGATGACGGAGGAGGATCGCGAAGACGTGCGGCAACGGATGCGCGAGGCGGTGCTGTCGCTGTGGCAGACGAGCCTGCTGCGCCGCCGCAAGCTGACGGTCCTCGACGAGGTCGCCAACGGCTTGACCTACTACGACGCGTCCCTGCTGGCCGAGCTGCCGCACGTCTACGAGACGCTGGAAGCGCAGATGGCGGGCTTCGGCGGCAACGAGCCCCCGGAGGCGATCCCATCCTTCCTACGCATGGGCAGCTGGATCGGCGGGGATCGCGACGGCAACCCGTTCGTGACGGCCGAGGTGCTGTCGGCCACCGCCCGGATGCAGGGCTGCAGGATCGTCCGGCATTACCGGGAAGCGTGCCTGCGCCTGCGACAGGGCCTGACGCTGAGCGAGAACATCGTGGCGATCAGCCCCGCCCTCAAGGCGCTGGCGGACAAGGGCGACGACGGTGCCGAGGCGCAACAGAACGAGCCCTACCGTCGGGCGCTCCATGGCGTGGCGGAACGTTTGTCGGCGACGTCGCGCCTCTTCGAGGACGCGGCGGGCACCGGCGTGCCGCCCTATCTTTCGCCGGCCGAGCTGAAGGCCGACCTCGAGACGGTGCGCGATTCGCTGCTCGCCAACGGCTCCGGCATCCTCGCGCGCGGACCCCTCGGCCGCCTGCTCCGCGCGGTGGATTGCTTCGGCTTCCACCTGGCCAGCCTCGACCTTCGCCAGAACTCGTCGGTGCACGAGCGCACGGTCGCCGAGTTGCTCGAGGCGGTGGCGCCCGGCACGGACTACCTGTCGCTCGACGAAGCGGGGCGTGTGGCGCTGCTCGACCGGGAGCTCGAAACCAGGCGGCCGCTCCTGTCACCGTTCATGACCTACTCGGACGAGACCGAACGGGAGCTCGAGGTGTTCCGTGCCGCCGTGGCGGCGCGGGCGCGGTACGGCCCCGACATCATCCACACCGCCATCATCTCCATGGCGGAGTCGGTGTCCGACCTCCTGGAGCTGGCCCTGCTGCTGAAGGCGGTCGGCCTCGTCGACCACCAGGGACGCTCGAGCGTCAACCTCGTGCCGTTGTTCGAAACGATCGACGACCTGCGCGCCTGCGCCGGGATCATGGCGTCCGCCTTCGCCAACAAGCATTTCGCCCGGATCGTTCGATCGCGCGGCGACGCCCAGGAGGTGATGCTCGGCTACTCCGACTCCAACAAGGACGGGGGCTTCGTCACGTCGGGCTGGGAACTCTACAAGGCGGAGATCGCGCTAGTCGCGACCTTCAAGGCGGCGGGCGTCGGCATCAGGCTCTTCCACGGGCGCGGTGGCTCGGTCGGGCGCGGCGGCGGCCCGAGCTTCGACGCGATCCTCGCCCAGCCGGCCGGCGCCGTCGTCGGCCAGATCCGCATCACCGAGCAGGGCGAGATCATCTCGTCAAAGTACGCGAACGAGGCGACCTGCCGGCGCAACCTCGCCATCCTCGTCGCCGCCACGCTGGAGGCCTCGCTCGTCGACTCCAGGCTGCCGATGCCGCCGCAATCCTTCCGCGACACCATGGGCGAACTGTCGGACCTGGCCTATGCCGCCTATCGGCGGCTCGTCTACGAGACGGACGGCTTCGAGGACTACTTCTGGGCCTCCACGGTGATCAACGAGATCGCCACGCTCAACCTCGGCAGCCGACCCGCCTCGCGCAAGAAGACGCGCCGCGTCGAGGACCTGCGCGCGATCCCGTGGGTGTTCTCCTGGGCGCAGTGCCGGGTGATGCTGCCGGGCTGGTACGGCTTCGGGTCGGCGGTCGAGGCGTGGCTCGCCAAAGGCGGCGAGTTGGAGACGCTGCGCGCCATGTACAAGGAATGGGGTTTCTTCCGCACCCAGCTCGCCAACATGGACATGGTGTTGGCGAAGGTGAGCCTGGCCGCCGCCTCCCGCTACGCCGACCTCGTCGAGGACGCCGAACTGCGCCGCACGATCTTCGCCGCCATCACGGCCGAGCACGACCTGACGGTCAAGCACTTGTTCGCCATCATGGGCCAGACCCGTTCGCTCGAATCGAACCCGCTGCTGGAGCGCTCGATCAACAACCGGTTCCCCTATCTCGACCCGATGAACCACGTGCAGGTCGAGCTGTTGAAGATGCTGCGGGCGAATGGGGAGGACGCGGAGGTCCGCAGCGGCGTGCAACTCAGCATCAACGGGATCGCGGCGGGCCTGCGCAACAGCGGCTGACGCCGATCCGGCGGACTTGCCCTACGCGCGCGCCTTGAGCGCCGCGCGCCCGGCGTAGACCGCCGTGGTGCTCAGCTCCTCCTCGATGCGGATGAGCTGGTTGTACTTGGCGATCCGGTCGGAACGCGAAAGCGAGCCGGTCTTGATCTGCCCGCAATTCGTCGCCACCGCGAGGTCCGCGATGGTTGAATCCTCCGTCTCGCCGGAGCGATGCGACATGACCGCGGTGTAACCGGCGCGATGCCCCATCTCGACGGCGGCGAGCGTCTCCGTGAGCGTGCCGATCTGGTTGACCTTGATCAGGATGGAATTGGCGACGCCCATCTCGATCCCCTTCGCCAAGCGCTGGGTGTTGGTGACGAAGAGATCATCGCCGACGAGCTGGACCCGGCTGCCGATGCGCTCGGTCAGCAGCTTCCAGCCATCCCAGTCGTCCTCGGCCATGCCGTCCTCGACGCTGAGGATCGGGTAGGCGGCGACGAGCTTGGCGAGATAGTCCACCTGAGCCTCGATCGGGCGCACGGTGCCCTCGCCCTCGTAATGGTAGGCGCCATCCTTGAACCAGTCGGTCACCGCGCAGTCGAGGGCGAGGCCGATGTCCTCGCCGGGCTTGAAGCCGGCCGCCTCGATCGCCTGCAGGCAGAAGTCGAGCGCCGCCTCGGCGGACGGCAGGTTCGGCGCGAAGCCGCCCTCGTCGCCGACGTTGGTGTTATGGCCGGCCTTCTTCAGCGCGCTCTTCAAGGCGTGGAAGACCTCGGCCCCGTAGCGCACCCCCTCGGCGAGGGAATGAGCGCCGACCGGCATGATCATGAACTCCTGGAAGTCGATCGGGTTGTCGGCGTGGGCGCCCCCGTTGATGATGTTCATCATCGGCACCGGCAGCGTGCGCGCCTGGGTGCCGCCGACGTAGCGGTAAAGCGGCAGGCCGACGACGTCCGCCGCCGCCTTGGCGCAGGCGAGCGAGACGCCGAGGATGGCGTTGGCGCCGAGCCTGCCCTTGTTGGGCGTGCCGTCGAGCGCGACCATCGTTTCGTCGATGTGAACCTGATCCTCGGCGTCGTAACCGCCGATCGCGTCGAAGATGTCGCGGTTGACGCTGTCGCAGGCCTTCTGCACGCCCTTGCCGCCGTAGCGGCGCTTGTTGCCGTCGCGCAGCTCGACCGCCTCGTGGGCGCCGGTCGACGCGCCCGACGGGACGGCCGCCCGCCCCATCGACCCATCCTCCAGGGTCACGTCGACCTCGATCGTCGGGTTGCCCCGGCTGTCGAGGATCTCACGGGCAACGATATCGGCGATGGCCGTCATGGCGGGTCCTAACGTCTTTCGCGTTCGCACGCTGGGTGTACCGCCGAAGCCTACGCTCAAGGCAGGCGTGCGAAAAGCGTTGTTGGAGGACCACGGCCCCGCATTTTCTCTCGAGTGGACCCGGGACATCCGGCGCGCGGCGGCGCTTGCCTCGCTCGCGCCGCCATCCATCCGTAACGGAACGGCGTGCCCGGCAGGAAGAGGCACGGCTTCCGGAACGTCGGATTATGGTGAAGCTCGCTCACGTCGGCGCGGTGGCGCTCATCGCAAGCCTCGCGACGCCGGCGCGAGCGGACCGGCTTCCGCCCGTCACCGGGGCGTCGACGCCGGTGCTCTTCGCCGTTGTCGCGCCTTTGCGGCGGCACGGTCCGCCCGGCGGCGACGCGCTCACGTGGGCGAAGCCGTTGTTCGACCGCCGCCTGAGCCAGGCGGAGAAGACGGCGGCGCTCGCGCCGGAGCTGATCGACGCCGTCCTGCGCATCGAACCGATCTACGATCCGACGCGGCTGGCGGGACCCGACACGCCCGCGGCCATGGCGATCAGCGGCGGCACGGCGGCGATGGACAACGTCTTCGCCGACCGGTGGCGCCTTGCCGACCCCGACGCCAACGTCGCGCAGAGGACGACCACCCTGGCGACCGTGTGGCAGACGAAGGGCGCGCTGCCCTGCGAGGCCTACACCAAGAGCCGGCTCGTCGGTCCCGACGAGGTCGTCGCGACCGCCCTGACCGGCGCCGAATGCGCGCTGCTGATCGCGACGCAGGCCCGCGGGTTCGCCCAGGTCGGACCGATCCCCATCGCGACGGCACCGTCCGGCAGCGTACCGGTCTTCGCCGCGCCCCTGCCCGGCTCGCGCATGTCGAGTGCGGACTTCTGGGCCGCGCGGAAAGCCCGCGTCGCCGCCATCCAGGACAGGTTGCCGGGGTCATGGTCGACGATGAAGGGAGCGGCGCCGGTTGCCAACGGTCGGCGCGCCGTCGGTTCGCGCGTCGCGAGGCTCGGTGCCAAGCAAGGGCCTGTTGCCGCCGCGACCGACCCGTGAGACAGGGTCGTCATGGCCACTCCGAACGACAACCCTGCCCGTGATGATGACGGCGCCCTCGGACGTCACGCCGCCCTGCCGGCGTCGCCCGGTGAGGCGCGGCTCGCGCGCGTTCCCAATCCTCATCCCGGCACCGCCTACCTCGCGCGGTTCACGGCACCGGAATTCACCTCGCTGTGCCCGGTCACGGGACAACCCGATTTCGCCCATCTCGTCATCGACTACCTGCCTGACGCGTGGCTGGTCGAATCGAAGTCGCTGAAGCTTTACCTCGGCGCCTACCGCAACCACGGCGCGTTCCACGAGGATTGCACGGTCCGCATCGGCAAGGACCTCGTGGCGCTGCTCGCGCCCACCTGGCTGCGGATCGGCGGCTACTGGTACCCGCGCGGCGGCATCCCCATCGACGTGTTCTGGCAGACCGCTCCGGCGCCGGCCGGGCTCTGGGTGCCGGACCAGGGCGTGCCGACCTATCGTGGCCGGGGCTGAGGCTCGCCGCGACGACGAAGGAGGGTCGAGCCGCTCCGGCACAGCTTGTGTTCGGTTCCACGCCGGCGCAAGGTCGCGGCATCGCGAGGTAAGCGCGGGGCACGGCAACCAAGGCCAACAATCACGATGAGCGTCACGCAGCCGAACGCCGACCATGGACACCTTGACCCTCTGGCCGGCAGCGGGGACTCCCCCGTGAACGTGCTCCTCGTGTTCCCCCGCTTCAATCCGAACTCGTTCTGGGCGCTGCAGGACGCCTGCGACATCTCGGGCGCGCGCGCGCCGTCCCCTCCCCTCGGGCTGCTCACCGTCGCGGCCATGTTGCCGAAGTCGTGGCGCTGCCGGCTCGTCAACTGCAACGCCGAAACGTTGAACGACGCGGATCTCGCCTGGGCGGACCTCGTCATGACGGGCGGGATGCTGCCGCAGGCGGATCACGCGCTGGTCGTCATCGAACGGTGCCGCGACGCGGGCGTCCCCGTTTGCGTCGGCGGACCCGACGCCACCTCCCGGCCGGACCTCTACGAGCGCGCCGACTTCCTCGTGCTGGGCGAGGCCGAAGGCATCCTCGACGCCTTCATCGACGCGTGGCGCGGGGGCAAGCGGAGCGGACGCTTCGCGGCGGAGAAGTTCAAGGCCGACGTCACCACCACGCCGGTCCCGCGATGGGACCTGATCGACTGCAAGGACTACCTCTACATCGGCGTGCAGTTCTCGCGCGGCTGCCCGTTCAACTGCGAGTTCTGCGACATCATCGAACTCTACGGGCGCGTGCCGCGCACCAAGACGACGCCACAGATCCTCGCCGAACTCGACCGGCTCCTCGAACTCGGCCATCGCGGCCACGTCGACTTCGTGGACGACAACCTGATCGGCAACAAGAAGTCGTTGAAGAAATTCCTGCCCGAGCTGAAGGCCTGGCAGCAGGCGCGCGGCTACCCCTTCATGTTCTCCACCGAAGCCTCGCTGAACCTGGCCGACGACGAGGAACTGCTCGCGATGATGCGCGACGCGAACTTCTTCGTGGTGTTCATGGGCATCGAGAGCGGCGACACCGAGACGCTGGTCGCGATGCAGAAGAAGCAGAACACCCGGCGCAGCATCGCCGACAGCGTCAACCGCATCTACGCGGCCGGCATCTACGCGATCGCCGGTTTCATCGTCGGCTTCGATACCGAGAAGGACGGCGTCGCGGCCGCGATGACCAAGACGATCGAGGATACGAACATCCCCATCGCGATGATCGGGTTGCTGACGGTCTTGCCGAACACGCAGCTTCAGCGACGGATCGAGAAGGAAGGGCGGAGCCTGGAGGGTTGGTCGCAGGCGCCCGAGGGCAGCGGCGACCAATGCACGACGGGACTCAACTTCAAGACGCTGCGGCCCCGCCGCGACATCCTCCTCGACTACCGGACCGTGCTGGTCGACGTCCAGTCGGCCGACGCTTTCTTCGGCCGCCTGCGCCGCATGACCGGCAAGCTCGTGCGGCCGCGCCTCCCCGTGCGCTTCAATGCCCGGCACTGGTTGCGCAACCTCCGTGTCTTCGCCGGCGTCGCCGCCGAGATCACGCTGCGCCGGCGCGACATGACCGTGCCGTTCTGGCGCTTCATGGTCTTCGTGCTGCTGCGCAATCCCCGCGCCATCGAGTTCGTGACGATGAACATCGTCATGTACCTGCACGTCGGGCGCTTCACGCGCTTCGTCATCGCCGACATGGATCGCCGCATCGCGGAGATCGATGCCGGGCTCGACCCCGCGAGGCCCAGGCAGTCGGACGCCGACGTGGCGCGCGCCGGACTGCTGGTCGCCGCGGAGTAGCCACCAGCGTCGGGTCGCCGGCGGGCCGCTCGTCGGTCACACCAGCCGGCTCTGTTCCTTCGCGGCGGCGATGAAGCTGGC
Organism: uncultured Beijerinckiaceae bacterium; assembly: GCA_964244495.1. Classification (GTDB taxonomy): domain Bacteria; phylum Pseudomonadota; class Alphaproteobacteria; order Rhizobiales; family Beijerinckiaceae; genus RH-AL1. The sequence continues at coordinate 110,623 of CAXTIU010000005.1, read as the reverse complement.
GAACAGCGGATGCGGCTCGAACGGCCGTGACTTGAGTTCAGGGTGGTATTGCACGCCGATGAACCAGGGGTGGTCGACGTACTCGACCGTTTCCGGCAGCAGACCGTCCGGCGACATGCCGGCGAAGGAGAGCCCGTGCTCCTCGAGCGTCACGCGGTAGGCCGTGTTGACCTCGTAGCGGTGGCGGTGACGCTCGGAGATCTCGGTGTCCTTGTAGATGCCGGCGATCCGCGAGCCTTCCTTGAGCCTGGCCTTGTAGGCGCCGAGGCGCATGGTGCCGCCCTTGTCCCCCTCCCGCTCGCGAATCTGCCGCTCGTTGCCGCGCATCCACTCCGTGAGGAGGCCGACGACCGGCTCGGAGGTGGCGCCGAACTCGGTCGAGTTCGCTTGCGCGATGCCCGACAGGGCGCGCGCCGCCTCGATCACCGCCATCTGCATGCCGAAGCAGATCCCGAAATAGGGGACGCGGCGCTCGCGGGCGAAGCGGGCGGCGAGGATCTTGCCCTCCGCGCCCCGCTGCCCGAAGCCGCCCGGCACCAGGATGCCGTTGACGTGATCGAGGTGGGGCGCGGGATCGCTGCCCTCGAAGATCTCGGACTCGATCCAGTCGAGGCGGACCCCCACCCTGTTCGCCAGTCCGCCATGGGTCAGCGCCTCGATCAGCGACTTGTAGGCGTCCTTCATGCCCGTGTACTTGCCGACGATCGCGATCGTCACCTCGCCGTCGGTGTTGCGCAGCCGCTCCGTCACCGCGTTCCAGCGCGTCATGTTGGGCTTGGGCGCCGGCTCGATGCCGAAGGCGGCCAGCACCTCGCGGTCGAGCCCGGCCGTATGGTAGGCCATGGGCACGTCGTAGATCGATTGCACGTCGCGCGCCTCGATCACGGCGGTTTCGCGGACGTTGCAGAACAGGCCGAGCTTGCGGCGCTCCTCGGCCGGGATCGGCCGGTCGCTGCGGCACAGCAGGATGTCGGGCTGGATGCCGATCGATCGCAGCTCCTTGACGCTGTGCTGCGTCGGCTTGGTCTTCAGTTCGCCGGCGGACGGGATGAACGGCAGCAGGGTCAGGTGCACGTAGATGACGTGGCCGCGCGGCAGCTCGTTGCCGAGCTGGCGGATCGCCTCGAAGAACGGCAGGCCCTCGATGTCGCCCACCGTGCCGCCGATCTCGACGAGGACGAAGTCGTAGGGCTCGTTGCCCGACAGCGCGAAGTCCTTGATGGCGTTGGTCACGTGGGGAACGACCTGGACGGTCGCGCCGAGGTAGTCGCCGCGGCGCTCCTTGGCGATGATGTCCTGGTAGATGCGGCCGGTGGTGATGTTGTCGGCCTGCACGGCGGGACGCCCGGTGAAACGCTCGTAGTGGCCGAGGTCGAGGTCGGTCTCGGCGCCGTCGTCGGTGACGAAGACCTCGCCGTGCTGGTACGGGCTCATCGTGCCGGGATCGATGTTGAGGTAGGGATCGAGCTTGCGGAGCCTGACCGTGTAGCCACGGGCCTGAAGGAGGGCCCCGAGGGCGGCGGACGCGAGGCCCTTGCCGAGCGAGGAGACCACGCCGCCGGTGATGAAGATGTACCGCGCCATGGGCCGCGAGCCTTAAAGGCTTTCACGGCGATTGCCGAGTGCAAATGAGACACGGGCGCTATGCTCGTGTGGAAGACTTCGAACATCCTTAAGGCCAACGGCCGCCGGCGCCCCACCGTCGTCGAAACGGCGTGACCCGTCGGCGACTACCTCCCCGTCGCCGGGTTCGGTGTGGCCGGGGCGCCCGGCACAGGGGCTTCCTGCACGGGGGCGGACGGCGCGCGGGCGGCCGGCTCCGAGGGGATGCCGGTCGGCTCGACCGGCGCCGCCTTCGACACCGGCGTCGCGTTGGCGGGCGCGGGAGGCGACGCCGGCGCCGCGGCCGATGCCGTCGGGGGCGTGGCGGCCGACGGGCTTCGCGTCGACCGCGGCGCCTGACCGGGACTCGCCTGCGCGGGGACGGCGCCGGGCTTGGCCCGCTGGTCCTCGATCCTGCGGAGCTGGTCGAGCACGGTGCCGTTGACCGGGACCGTCGAAGCCGGCTGATCGCCCCTCGTCGGGACGATGCCCTCGAGGACGGACCTGTTGCCGCCGCCGTAGTTGGCGAGCAGGGTCAGGCCGAGGCTGGTGAGGAAGAACAGCGTGCCCAGGATCGCCGTGGCCCGCGTGAGGATGTTGGCCTGACCGCGGCCGGTCATGAAACCGCTGCCGCCGCCGACGCCGAGCGCGCCGCCCTCCGAGCGCTGCAGCAGCACGACGGCCACGAGCGCGACCACGATCATCAGGTGGATAACGATCAGTATCGTCTGCATCGGACAAGTGACCCGCGCGAAGCGGCGCCGCGCGGCGCTACGCCAAGAGGATGGAGGAGGAGGCGCTCAGCCCCAGCCGGCGTTCTAGAAGAAGTCCGCCCGGACCGCAACGCGATTGGTCGGGCGCGGCGTTCCCCGCCGCCGCAGGCCGCCCCCGACGCTCCACCGCGCCGGCCGCGCCGACTGATACGGAAATGCAACGGACGCGCCCGGACCGTGTCGCGGGCCGTTTCGCGTTTGTGCCGCCTTCACGCGAACGTTACGGTCGGCCGCGGGCAGCGCTCGGTTCGCCGCTGGTGGGAGTGAAAGATGAACAAGGCCCTCCGTTACGGCTTGGCCACGGGCCTTCTCCTGGCCGTGCCGACCACCATCGCGAGCCGGGCATCGGCGCAGAAAGTGGCGCCGGCGAGCGACACCGCCTTCGTCCTTTACGAGTACCAGGTCCACGACGAGGCGAAGTTCCCGGCCTTCACGGCCAAGGTCCGCGACAGCCTCAAGGACTTCAAGGGCGAGTTCGTGAAGCGCGAGAAGGTGCCTTCGATCTTCGGCGGCGGGCCGTCGACGCTCTCGGTGATCAGCTTCCCCAGCGCGCAGGACGCCCGCAACTGGCTGTCCTCGCCGGCAGTCGCCGAATTGAAGGCGGCGCGCGAGAAGGTGGCCGACGTCGACACCTACCTGGTCGAGAAGCTCAACTGACGGGTCACGCCGAAGCCTCGGCCCCGAAGCTTCGCGGTCCCGACGCTTCGGCCTTGTAGACCTCGGCGATCCCCATGAAGTCGCGGGCCTTGAGACTGGCGCCCCCGACGAGCGCGCCGTTCACGTCGGCGACGCTCATGAGGCCGGCGGCGTTGTCCGGCTTGACCGAGCCGCCGTAGAGCAGGCGCACCCCGTCGCCGCCCTCGGGCAGGAGCCGCCGGACTTCCGCGCGGATGAAGGCGTGCATCTCGCCCACATCCGCGCGCGTCGGCGTGACGCCGGTCCCGATCGCCCAGATCGGCTCGTAGGCGACGACGAGCCGCCGGGCGCCGGCCTGCACGGGGAGCGATCCCTGGAGCTGACGACGCACGACGACGAGGGCCTGCTCGGCATCGCGGTCTGCCTTGGTCTCGCCGACGCAGATGATGGCGGTCAAGCCCGCCCCCATCGCCGCCAAGGCCTTGGCGCGCACCGCGACGTTGGTCTCGCCATGGTCCGCGCGACGTTCCGAGTGGCCGAGGATGACGTAGCTCGCGCCCGCGTCGAGCAGCATGGCCGGCGCGATGTCGCCGGTATGCGCCCCCGCCCCCGCCTTGTGGCAGTCCTGGCCGCCGACCTTCAGCGACGAGCCCCGCGCCAGGTCGGCGGCGGCGCGCAGCAGGGTCGCCGGCGGACACACCAGCACCTCGGCGGCGCCGGCCCGGCCCGCCTCGACGGCGTCGCGGATGGCGGCGATCTCGGCCAGGTCGGCGCGGACGCCGTTCATCTTCCAGTTCCCGGCCACCAGCGGCCGCGGGCGCGACGCCGGCATGGACGCTTCCCTGTCCCGAGATTGCGGCAAGCGCTGGTCCCTCATTCGTCCGTCGGTGATCGCGTCCATTCCCCGTTACCATCGCCGCCGCGCGCCGCAAAGGTTGCAATCGCGCCGCTCTTGCGTCAGCACGGTGCGCCGGCCCGGCATCCCGGCTCGCCGTTCGGGACCCGTCCCACGCGCGGCGGCCGCCGCGAACCCCGGCGCCGAAGCGGTCCGAGGGAACGAACCATGCTCAACCAGATGCGCGCCCTGTCCCAGAACTGGTTCGGCCGCTCCATCATGGTCGTGGTGCTGGGCTTCATCATCCTCAGCTTCGCCGTCTGGGGGATCGGGGACCGCTTCACCAACTTCAACGCCGACCAGTTGGCACAGGTGGGAAGCGCCGCCATCACCGTCGACGACTACCGCACCGCTTACCGGAACCAGCTCCAGCGCCTCCAGCAGCAGCAGAAGCGCGGCATCACCGATGCCGAGGCGCGCGGGCTCGGTCTCGACCGGCAGGTCCTGTCACGCCTCCTCAGCGACGCCGTCATGCAGGGCGAGGCGTCCAGGCTCGGCCTCGTCGTCGGCGACAAGGACGTCGGCCGCGCGATCGTCGCCGATCCTTTGTTCAAGGGCGACACCGGGCAGTTCGACGCCGGCCGCTTCCACGAACTCCTGCGCGTCAACGGCGTGAGCGAAGCCTCCTACGTCAGGGACCAGCGCGCGGCCATGCAGCGCGAGGACGTGTCCGACGCCGTGCTCGGCGGCCTCGACTTGCCGGCGGCCATGACGACGGCGATCGACCGCTTCCGATCGGAGGTGCGCGACGTGACCTTCTTCGTGCTGCCGCCCCCCGCCGCCGGCTCGATCGCGGCCCCGGCCGACAAGGAGCTGCAGAGTTACTACGACGGGCGGACGGGAGCCTACACCGCGCCGGAGCGCCGCAAGCTCAACGTCCTCTCGATCGTTCCGGCCGACCTCGTGAAGCCATCCGCCGTCGACGACGCCGACGTCGGCAAGCTCTACGAAGAGACCAAGGCCGCCCGCTTCACGACACCCGAGAAGCGGACGTTGCAGCAGCTCGTGTTCCCCGGCCCGGCGGCGGCGGAAGCGGCGAGGACCAAGCTTGCCGCCGGCAACAGCTTCGAGTCGGTCGCCGCCGACGAGAAGAAGAGCCCGTCCGACATCGCGCTGGGGACGGTGACGCGTGAAGAGGTCGGCACGAAGGCGGTCGCCGACGCCGCCTTCGCGCTTCCCGACGGCGGGACCAGCGCGCCGGTGCCGAGCGGGTTCGGATCGGTGCTCGTCCACGTGGCGGGCATCGTGCCAGGTCGCCAGCAGCCGCTGGGCGACGTCGCGGCGCAATTGAGGGACGAGCTGGCGGTGTCCCGCGCGAAGGCGGAGGTGACGCGGCTGCGCGACAGGATCGAGGACGCGCGGGGCGCCGGCAAGACGCTGGCCGAGGCGGCGGCGGGCGCTGGCCTCAAGATCCGCACGATCGAGGCCGTCGACGCCAGGGGATATGGCCGCGACGGCAAGCCGGTCGAGGCGCTGGTCGACGGCCCCGCCGTGCTCAAGGCCGCCTTCGCGACCGATGCCGGCGCGGACACGGAGGTGATCCCGACCGCCGACGGCGGCGACGTCTGGTACGAGGTGGCCGGCATCGACCCCTCCCGCCGGTTGCCGCTCGCCGACGTGAGGCAGCAGGTCGAGGCGGACTGGCGCGCCGACGAGGGGGCGCGCCGCCTCGCCGCCGCCGCCGACGCGATCGTCGCCGCCATCGACGGCGGCAAGGCGTTGCCGGAGGAAGCGGCCGCGAACGGCGGTGCGCCGGTCATGGCGGCGCGCGACGTCGGCCGGGTCGGCGGCCCCGCCCTGCCCCGCCAGACGACCACCGCTTTCTTCGACGTCCCGGTCGGCAAGGCGGGTTCGAGCGCCGAGCCGAACGGCGGCCGCGTGATCTTCAAGGTCGATGCGGCGCGCGTACCCCCGCCCAACCTCGCCGACGCCACCGCCACCAAGATGGTCGCGCAGGTCAAGGTCGGCGTCCTCGACGACGTGATCGCGCAGTACCTGTCCGCCGTGCAGACCGAGGTCGGCGTCAAGATCAACCAGCAGGCCTTGCAGGCGGCGCTCGGCGGCGCCGGCGACAGCTGATGCCGACGGAACCGGCTTTCGAGGGCTTCGCCGAGCGTTACCGCGACGGCGGGACGGTGCTGCTCGCCACCCGCCTCATCGCCGACCTGGAAACGCCCGTGTCGGCCTTCCTCAAGCTGTCGGCCGAGCGCCGGGGCCGCTGCTTCCTGCTCGAATCCATCGAGGGCGGCGCGGCGCGCGGGCGCTACTCGATGATCGGCCTCGATCCCGACGTGATCTTTCGAGCGAGCGCGGGACGTGCCGAGATCGCTCGCGCCGAGATCGCCTGTGCCGAGATCGCCCGCGACGCACCCGACACGTTCGTGGCCTGTCCCGAACCGCCGCTCGCGGCGCTGCGGGCGCTCATCGCCGAGTCGCGCATCGCCGACCTCGACGAACGCCTGCCGCCGATGGCGGCCGGTGTGTTCGGCTACCTCGGCTACGACATGGTGCGGGAGATGGAGCGGCTGCCACCGGCCAAGCCCGATCCGGTCGGCGTGCCCGACTCGATGTTCATGCGCCCGACGGTGATGGTCGTCTTCGATACGGTGCGCGACGAGATCGCGGTGGTGACGCCCGTGCGCGCGAGCGACGCCGCGAGTGCCGGCGCCGCCTACGCGGCGGCGGAGCGACGCCTGAGCGCGATCGTCCGCACGCTCGAAGGCCCGCTCCCGTCCAACGCCATCACGCGATCCGAAGACGTGACGAGGGAAGCGGCTATCACGCGCATAGCGGCGGGTTCGCCCGCCTCCAACACGACACCCGAGCGTTTCCTGGCGATGGTGGCGCGCGCCAAGGACTACATCGCCGCCGGCGACGTCTTCCAAGTGGTGCTGTCGCAGCGCTTCTCCAGTCCGTTCCCGCTGCCGCCCTTCACGCTCTACCGGGCGCTGCGGCGGATCAACCCCGCCCCGTTCCTGTGCTACCTCGACTTCGGCGGGTTCCAGATCGTGTGCTCGTCGCCCGAGATCCTGGTCCGGGTGCGCGACAACGTCGTCACCATCCGGCCGATCGCTGGCACGCGGGCGCGTGGCGCGTCGCGCGCGGAAGACGAGGCGCTGGCGGCCGACCTGCTCGCCGACGAGAAGGAACGCGCCGAGCACTTGATGCTGCTCGACCTCGGTCGCAACGACGTGGGCCGCGTGGCGGCGATCGGCACGGTGAACGTGACCGAGCGCTTCGCCATCGAGCGCTACAGCCACGTCATGCACATCGTGTCCAACGTGGAAGGTAGGCTCGACCCCCGCCGCGACGTGATCGACGCGCTCGCCGCCGGCTTCCCGGCCGGCACGGTGTCCGGCGCGCCGAAGGTGCGGGCGATGGAGATCATCGACGAGCTGGAAACCGACAAGCGCGGGATCTACGCCGGCTGCGTCGGCTACTTCGGCGCGGGCGGCGAGATGGACACCTGCATCGTGCTGCGCACGGCGGTGGTGAAGGACGGCGTCATGCACGTCCAGGCCGGCGCCGGCATCGTCCACGATTCCGACCCGGCCAGCGAGCAGCAGGAATGCCGCAACAAGGCGCGGGCCCTGTTCCGGGCGGCGGAGGAGGCGGCGCGCTTCGGCAGCCCGAACGCCCCGCGATCCCAGGAAAGCTGAGGCGTGGCTTCGCCGCGCTGGATCGCGTCGTGGATGCGGTGCGCCGGTGTCGACGCGGGACGGAGCCCGCTTCAGGCTTGCGGCCGTGCCGACGTCGGCGTAAGGTATCCCTACCTGGCTCGGCGGTTGGCGTCGATCTAGGCGGCGGTCTGCCACCGGTCCTGACGCATGACGCATCCTGACGCGAGAATGTGTGTCCCAGCACGTTTTTTCCCGGCCGCCCCGGGACAGCGGCCGGACCATGGCGGTCCCGCGCCCGGTCGACGCGTGAACGGCGCGTTCGGATACGCCGACGTGGTGGCAGGGGCCGCGGCATGCGTCCGCGACGTGGTCCGGGCCGCTAGAGGATGCCGGCGTCACCCGCCGCGCGCTCGGCCGAGCGGAGCGTGTTGGCCATCAGCATCGCGATCGTCATCGGGCCGACGCCGCCCGGCACCGGGGTGATCGCCGCCGCGTGGCCGAGCGCGGCCGCCGTGTCGACGTCGCCGACGAGCCTCGTCTTCGGCTTCCCCGCCGCGGTCAGCCCCTCGTCGGGCACGCGGTTGATGCCGACGTCGATCACGATCGCGCCGGGCTTGATCCAGTCGCCCCCGACCATTGCCGGCCGGCCGACGGCGGCGACCACGAGGTCGGCCGCGCGGACCACGCCGGCGAGATCCCTCGTGCGCGAGTGGGCGACCGTCACCGTCATGTTCTTGGCCAGAAGCAGCGGCACCATCGGCTTGCCGACGATGTTGGAGCGCCCGACGATCACCGCGTTCATCCCGTCGAGTTCGACGCCGAGCGCCGCCGCCGCCCCCTCGATCAGGACCAGGCTGCCGGCCGGCGTGCAGGGCACGAGTGCCCGCGCCCCGGCGCCGACGGCGAGCAGCCCGACGTTCACCGGATGGAAGCCGTCGACGTCCTTGTCCGGGTGGATCGCTTCGAGCACCCCGGCCGGGTCGATGCCGGCCGGCAGCGGCAACTGCACCAGGATGCCGTGGATGGCGGGATCGTCGTTGAGCGTCGCGACGAGCCCGAACAGCTCGGCCTGCGTGGTCGTCGCCGGGAGGTCGTGCTGCACGGAATGGAAGCCGCACAGCGTGGCCGCCCTGCCCTTCGCGCCGACGTAGACCCGGCTCGCCGGGTTCTCGCCGACGAGCACCACCGCGAGGCCGGGCTTGACGCCTCGGGACGCGAGCGCGCGGGCGCGCTCCGCCACGCCGGCCAGTACCTGCTCGGCGGCCCTCTTGCCGTCGATGAACGTGCCGCCGCCCGGCGCGGCGCGGAGGATGCCGGTGTTGCGCTCGGCGACGCTCACGGCGCGGGAACCTCGCTGGCTTGGGAAGGCGAAGGCGGCGTGTCGTCAGCTTCCCGGACCGCTGCCAGGCCGGAGCGGGAACCTCCGGGCGGCGCCGCGACGAAGGTGTAGGTGGCGGCGTGGCGCCCCGAGGCGCCGGGCGGCAGGTGACGCATCGAGGGCTTGGCGGCGAGGTCGCCGTGGGCATCGACGAAGTCGCCGTGCCCGGTCCAGGCTTCCACGCAGAGGAAGCGTCCGGCCGGTCGCGACCAGAGGGCGACGTGCGGGAAATCCTCCAGCGCGACATCGATCGCGGCGCCGCAACGATGGGCGAAGCGCACACGCGGACTACGCGCGTCGAGGAAGCACAGCGCCTCGCCGCCCATGAGGGCGTTCGACAGCGGAAGGTGCCGTCCGGCCATCGGGACGTGGCGCGTCCGACGCGTGAAGAGACCGTCGGGGGAGATGACCGGCACGGAGGGATTCTCGGGTTCGGCGAAGTCGATGGCGTAGTCGTCGGGGTCGCCGCCGGCGAACGGCCAGCGGAACCCCGGGTGGAGGCCGACCGCGTAGGGCATCGGCCGGTCGCCGTCGTTGCGCACGGTGACGCGCGTGCTCAGCGCCGGGCCGGCGAGCGCGATGGCGACGTCGAGCGTCCAGTCGTAGGGGTAGAGCGTCCGCGTGTCCACGCTCGACGTGAGGCGCAGGCGGACGCGCGAAGGCGCCCGCTCGACGACCGCGAAGGGCATCGCGCGGGCGAAGCCGTGCAGGCCGAGCGGGTAGCGCCGGCCATCGACGGTGACCCCCGCGCCGCGCGTCCATCCCACCACGGGGAAAAGGATCGGCGCGGTATCCGGCCAGATCGCCGGAACGGGCGACCACAACAGCGGCGTGCCCTCGACGCTCCAGGCGCGCAACTCGGCCCCCAGCGGTGCCACGTCGGCCCGGACCCGGCCGTCTCGAAGGCGGATGACCGTCAACGCGGCGCCGTGAGCAGACGGCACGTTTCGGGCACGTATACGGTCACCGCCAGCGGCTTCTGGGTGAACGTCACGGGCGTCTGCGTCACGAGTTCGCCGTCGGCGTTCACCGGGCGCGGTCGGCGCGTCACGACCTCGAAGCGGGCGCCGCGCGCGGTCCGGACGTCGCGCATGGCGCCGTGGCCACCGCGCTGGAAGGACGGGATCATCAACGCCATCCGCCACACCTGCGTGAATTCGAGCGAGTAAAGGTCGAGGGTGCCGCCGTCGATCCGGGCCTGGGGCGCGACGACGTTGCCGCCGCCGTAGAAGCGGCCGTTGCCCACCGCGATCTGGAGCGTGCGCACGGTGATCGCGCGGTCGCCCATCAGCAGGGTGGCGTGGAACGGCGTCGCCTGAAGCAGGACGTTGCCGGCCGTGAGGGCGTAGCTCAGGCGGCCGAAGCGGCGCTTGCGATCGGTGGTTAGATTCTTGGCGAGGTCCGCCGCGAGGCCGATGCTGGCGACGTTGAAGAACGGACGGCCGTTGACTTCGCCGACATCCACCTCGTGGGTGACACCTTCGGTGATGATCCGGACCGCCGCCTCGATCTCGCCGGGGACGTCGACCGAGCGGGCGAAGTCGTTGGCGGTGCCGAGCGGCAAGACGCCCAGCGGCAGACCGGTCGCGAGAAGGCCGGGACCGGCGGCGTTGATGGTCCCGTCGCCGCCGGCGACGATCACGCAATCGACCGACGCGCGATGGGCGAGGATGCGGGGCGACACGTCGATGGCGGCCTCGCAGGACGCCTCGACGATCTCCATGCCGGCCGAAAGCAGCCGAGCCACCGCCTGCCCGACGCCGAGGCGGCCGGACCGGCTTGCGGGATTGACCACGAGCAAGGCCCTGCGCGGTTTCCGCTGCACGGACGACATCTCCCCGATCGATGCGGCGGGTGCGGCCCGGGCGCGGCATCGCCCTGTTCTATGCGGCATCGCCCTGTTCTATGACGGACACACCGGAAGCCGCAATCGTCGCTTGGTTCGAGGCGTAGCCCCTTCGATGCTGGCGCGAGGAATACGCGCCGACTATGGTTTGATAGAAACGGACCCTTCGGTTTCAGCGCAGGACAGCTCGGCATCCCATGACCCGTTCGCACGATTTCGGCTCGCGGCGCATCCTCTGCGTCTTTCCGCACTACGAACCGTCCTTCGGCACCTTCGAACACGCCTACGCCCTCACCGACGGCACCAAGGCCTTCATGCCGCCGCAGGGACTCCTGACGATCGCGGCGGCGATGCCGGCGCACTGGGAGGTCCGCTTCACCGACGAGAACATGGGCGCCGCGACGCCGGAGGACTTCGCCTGGGCGGATGCCGTCTTCGTCAGCGGCATGCACATCCAGCGGCGCCAGATCGAGGATATCAACCGCCGCGCCCACGAGCACGGCAAGGTCACGGCGCTGGGCGGCCCCTCGGTCTCGGCCTGCCCGGAGACCTATCCCGACTTCGACTACCTCCACGTCGGCGAGATGGGCGACGCGACCGACGCGCTGATCGCCTGCCTCGGCGACAGCGTCGCGCGCCCGGCCTCCCAGGTCCTGCTGCGCACGAAGGTCCGGCGCGAGCTCAGCCAGTTCCCGATCCCGGCCTACGAGCTCGCGAGGATCGACCGCTACCTGCTGGGATCCATCCAGTTCTCGAGCGGCTGCCCCTACAAGTGCGAGTTCTGCGACATCCCGGGCCTCTACGGCCGCGTGCCGCGCTTGAAGACGCCCGAGCGCATCTGCGCCGAGCTCGACGAGCTGATGAAGCACGGCGTCACCGGCTCGATCTACTTCGTCGACGACAACATCATCGGCAATCGCAAGGCGATCAAGGAGCTGCTGCCCCACCTCATCGCGTGGCAGAAGCGCAACGGCTTCCTCGTCTCCTTCGCCTGCGAGGCGACGCTCAACATCGCCCGGTCGCCCGACGTGCTCGCCATGATGCGGGAGGCGGCGTTCGACGCGATCTTCTGCGGGATCGAGACGCCGGAGCCCGACGCGCTGATGTCGATCGACAAGGGCCACAACATGGTCATGCCAATCCTGGACGCCGTGGACATCATCAACAGCCACGGCATCCAGGTCGTCTCCGGCATCATCCTCGGCCTCGACTCCGACACGGGCGAGTCGGGCCGTAAAGTCCTCAGTTTCATCGAGGCGTCGCGCATCCCGATGCTGACGATCAACCTGCTGCAGGCGCTGCCGCAGACGCCGCTCTGGGACCGGCTGAAGAAAGCCGGACGCATCGACGAGCGCGAGGACCGCGAGTCAAACGTCCACTTCGCCATGCCCTACGACGAGGTGCTCGGGATGTGGCGCCGGTGCATGGAGGAGGCCTACCAGCCCAAGGTGTTGTTCGATCGCTACCGGGCTCAGCTCAAGGCGACGTGGCCGCACCGCATCAAGCGGCCGAACAGCCCGCAGCGCGTCAACAAGCGGATGATCAGGAAAGGCCTGATCACCCTGCGCAACGTCCTCTGGCAGGTCGGCGTGAAGGGCGACTACCGGCGGGAGTTCTGGCGCTTCGCCCTCCCGCTGCTCGTTCGCGGCAAGATCGAGGCGCTGCTGAACTACTGCATCCCGGCGCACCACCTCATCGTGTTCGCGCGCGACGCCTGCTCGGGTCGCGGTAACGCGTCGCACTATTCGGCGAAGCTTCGCGAGGCTGATCGCCCGGCGCTTCTGAGCCCCGCCGAGTAGTCGGCGCACGACACAGGCCGGGGACGCCGGCGTCGGGCGGACACGGGAACGAGTGGACGATCAGGTGGGTACGCCGCCGTCGTTCGATGGACCGGTCGCGAGTCGCAGGCATCGCCCTCGCTTGCCGCCGGTCCCGACGGCACGCCGCACCCGAAGGAGGAGGCAGCAAAGACTGGGCAGCCAGGATCGACGATCGTGGGAGAACGACGCGCCGGTCCCGCACGGCGGATCCGTCCTGCTCGCCCCGAGGAACTTGCCCGCGAGCTTCCTGACGGGCTTTCGAACGCTTCCCACCCATCGGCGCAAGGTCGCCGCGTCCTCGTCGTTGTCGCCTCTGAGACGCATTGACGCACAGGTCCACGTGCTGTTTTCCTGATCGGACCGCTAGATAGTGTCGAAGATCGATGTCAAGCCGTCAGTCTAGGTCTACCTCCGCGCCTTCGATCACCGGCAGCTCGATCGGCGTGTCGCTCGCGGGATCGGATGCAACCATTGTAGGGTCCTGGCATGTCGGACAGGGATCAGGACGATCGCGAGCACGCGTGGATGTGGTTTTCAGCCGGAACGCTTGAGCGCATCGCCGCGTGCGCGCGGCGCCAGCTCAAGGCGGCAGCGGTCGACATCTCGTCGTTCGAGGACGATCTGCGGACGGTCCGGGCGAGCGTGCGACGATCGGCGTCGGCGGAACATCCTCATGATGCGGCGTTTCACGCATCGGCCGATGGTCGCGTCTGGATGGGGCGGGCGCCTGTCGTCGCCGACGACGTGGCCGCGCATCCCGGCTTGGCCGCGCGGAGCCTGCCCAACGAAACCAAAGCCTACGTGGGCGTTCCGCTGCGCTCGTCGAGCCGGCACGTGGTCGGGGTCGTCGGCGTCACCGACACGAGCGTTCGGCGATGGCACGCCGATGACATCGCGCTTCTGGAAGATCTCGCCTCGTGCGTCGGCGACCAGATCGAGGCGGAGTTCGACAAGGTGCGGCGGGAGCGGGCGGCGGCCGGCCTGCGACGCGAGCATGGCGTGCTCCTCGACATGCTCGACAACATCTCCGGTCTCGTCTTCGAACGGCGGAAGACCGGGGGGTCGCAATCGACCTACACGATCTACGGGCCGCGCAAGGCGAGCTTGCGACCCGTCCTGCAGGTCATGGAACGCGGTGAAGCCGACGCGCTGGACTTCATCCACACCGACGATCGCGAGGCTGTCCAGACGGCCTTGCACCGCAGCCTCGTCGAGGAATGCGACCTCGACCTGGCCTTCCGGATCGCCGATCAGGATCGAAGCCTGCGTTGGATCAAGGTGCGCCTGACGCTGCGTCGCGGACCCGCCGGACCGACGACCTGGGACGGCATCGCCTTCGACGTGACGGACCTCGTCGCCGCCCAGGAGAACGCGGCAACCGCCCAGGCCGGGCGCGAGACGGCCATCGTCAACGCGAACCACGAACTGCGCACTCCGCTGCAGGCCATCATCGGCTTCTCCGAGTTCATGAAGAGCGAGACGAGGCCGGATGTGATGGCCGGCCACGCGAAGGCGATCCAATCGGCGGCGGACTCCTTGCTCTCCATCGTCAACCAGCAGCTCGATCTCGCCGGCGATGGGGTCGGCGTCGCCCCGACGATGGTCACCAGCGTCGCCCTGCTCCCTTTCGCGGAAACGTGCCTGAGCCTCGTCGAGCCACTCGCCATCGAGAAGACGCTGGTCGGGCATCTGGTGATCGATGCCGACGTGCCAGGTGCCGTCGTGATGGACCGGCAGAAGGTCCAGCAAGTGATCATCAACCTGCTGAACAACGCCGTGAAGTTCACCGATCACGGGTCCTATACGCTCGGGATCGCGCGCGTTCCGGACGGCTTGCGCTTCAGCGTCGCCGACACCGGGATCGGCGTCCCGCAGGAGAAGCGCGCCCTGCTCTTCCAGCGGTTCTCGCGTCTTCGGCACAGCGAGGCGGTGAGCGGCAGCGGCCTCGGGCTCTCCATCACCAAGGCGATCGTTCAATCGCTGCATGGACAGATCGGCATCGGCGACACGGTCGGGCGAGGGTCCACGTTCTGGTTCGAGATCCCGGTCTCCGTCGCGGCTGACACGCCGATGGACGGGGAGACCGTGTCGGAAAGGCGGGAGGAGGCGGCCGTCGGGGAGGCCGGCGCGCGCATCCTGCTGGCCGACGACCTTGACCTCAACCGGCGTCTCATCGCCGACATGCTCGCGATAGAAGGCCACAGGGTCGACTGCGTCGCCGACGGCGCCGCCGCGGTGAAGATGGCCAGCGAGAACGTATACGACCTGATCCTGATGGACATGATCATGCCCGGCATGGACGGCATCGCGGCGACGCGCGCCATCCGTGCCTTGCCGGCGCCGAGCTGCACGGTGCCGATCGTCGCCCTGACGGCGAATTCCTTCCGCGAGCAGCTCGATAGCTGCCTCACCGCCGGCATGGACGCGACTTTGACGAAGCCGATGTCCGTTGACGCCCTGACGCGGGCGGTCCAAACCTGGACGCGCGTCCGCAAGGCGGCTTGAGGGCACGACGAAGCGCGGTGTCACGCGTGCCCATCGAGGCGACCGCGTGGACCGCCTTGGGCGTCAACTCGAAGGATGCGCGATGGCTTCAGGCCAATCTCATGCGGATGCTCTAATATCGACAGGCCGGGAGCCGGATCGGCGGCGGATGGACGGACCGATGCCCGTCCTTCGACCCACCTTCGCCGTTCGACCCCGCTCGGCGCCGGCTGTGCCGCGTGCGTCTTGAGCGGACCGCCAGCATGGCGACCGGCACCCTTCCGCGCGCCGCCGTCACCTCGGGCTCCGTCGCCGCCGCGATGTCCTCGATCGCGCTGGCCGCCCTGGCCGTCGGGGCGGGCAAGGCCGCCCCGCAGCCGCTCAACGCCACGAGCCACTGGCTCCACGGCGCCGGAGCGGCGGAGATCCGGACGCTCGACGTCGCGCATACCGGCGTCGGCTACGCCACCCATCACGCGGCGACGATCTTCTGGGCGGCCTTCTTCGAGGCTTGGGTCGGCGCCCGCCCGGTGACGAGGAAGGGTCAAGTCGTGACGCGGGCGCTCGCCGTGTCCGCTCTCGCGGCCGTCGTCGATTACACGATCACGCCCAAGCGCCTCACGCCCGGCTGGGAGTACGTCCTGTCGAAGCGCGCGATGGGGCTGGTCTACGTCGCGATGGCGGCCGGGTTCGCGGCGACGGCGTTGCTGCGCGATCCCTCGGGCACGCCATGAGCCGTGGCGCCCGTACGATCGAGGTGAGCGAGCGGCCGGAGGTGCCTTGGCTGAGCGTCGTGCTGGGCTACGGTCCGATGCTGCCTTTCGTCGTCGGCGCCGCCGCGAGCTGGGCGACCCGAGGGTTCTGGCGTGGCGAAATCGTCCTCGTGACGATGGTATGGGCGAACGCGATCCTCGCGTTCCTGGCCGGCGTGCGGCGTGGTCTCAGCTTTCGGACCGAAGGCGGTCCGGCGGCGGCGCAGATCGCGACCATGTTCTGCTTGTTCGTCCTCGCGCTGTTATCCGCCCTCGCCATCGTTCACGGGTTCGCGCGCATCGCCGTGGGAGCCACCCTCGCGGGTTTCGCCGCCGTCATGGTGCTGGACCCGATCGCCGCGCGCCAGGGGCAGGCGCCGCTGTTCTTCGCCCGCCTGCGACCCCCACAGATCGCCATCGCGGTCGCGAGCCTGGCGGTGCTGCTCGCGAACGTCTGGGTCTCGCGCGCGGCGTGAGGCGCCGTTCCGCGTCCGGTCACGCCGCGCGCGGTTCGTCGAGCATCGCGTAGGTCACGCCGGTGAGCGCTTCCGACTCGGCCCATAGGCGTGCGGCGACGGTCTCGTCGCGCGCCGCAGGCGCGATGGCCGCCAGGGTGGGCGCGCCGCGAAGCTCCGCAAGCCCGTTCGGTCCGAAATACTGGCCGCCATGGACGTTGGGCATCGTCGCGGCGTACAGGCCGGGCCAAGCGCCGTGCTCGGCATCCTGCGCGACGAAACGCATCGCGGCGTTGGCGATCCTCGTCACAGGTTTGGGCAGGCCGACCGCCGTCATGAAACCCGTGTCGGACACGCCGGGATGGGCGGCGACGCTGACGAGCGGCAGGTTGGCGGCCTGCGCGCGACGGTCGAGTTCGAACGCGAACAACAGGTTGGCGAGCTTCGATTGGCTGTAGGCCTTCAGTCCGCCGTAGCGGCCCGTGCCCTGGATGTCGGCGAAGTCGATGGCGCCCTGGCGGTGGGCGAGGCTGGAGATCGCGATGACGCGCGCGGCCGGCGCGCGGAGCAGGCTGGGCAACAAGAGGCCGGTCAGGGCGAAATGCCCGAGGTGGTTGGTGCCGAATTGCCGCTCGAAGCCGTCGGTGGTCATCGATCGCGCCGGCTGCATGCCCAGGCCGGCGTTGTTGAGGAGGATGTTGATTCGCGGCGTCGCGTCCGCGGCGCGCGCGGCGAAGGCGCGGATGCTGGCGAGGCTCGCCATGTCGACCAGCGACACCGACACCTTCGCCGCCGGATGGCGGGACATGATGCCGGCGACGGTGGCATCCGCCTTGGCCTGGTTGCGGACCGCGAGCACCACGGAGGCTCCCGCGCCGGCGAGCGCGGCGGCGGCGGCGGCTCCGATCCCGCTGGTGGCGCCGGTCACGACCGCCACGCGCCCCGTTTGATCCGGTATGTCGGCAGGTGTCCAGCTCGCCATCGTCCCATCCCCGTCCCGGGCGCGAGCGCGTGACGCCGAAGCGCAACCATGTGACTCGCGCGGCGATCATTGCCCGAACGGCGATGGCGTGACAATGCCGCGAGCGCCGCGACGAGCGTTCACCCGCGCACGTCGCCCGATCTCTCCCGGTCGGCCGCTCGCCGGCGGGCTGATCGCGTCACACGCCGCGCCCCGCGTCACTTGGGGCCGTCGCCATGCTGCAACTTTGAACGGTGAACGGACTTTGAGTCGCGCCCGCCGTGATGTGGCGGTTGCTACCAGGAGTACGGCCTTGCCCCAGTTCGACGCGACCATCAAGCATATCAAAGAAGGCGTTAAAGGCTTCACTGTCGCCGCGGCGGTCAAGAACATCGAGGGATGGGAAGCGACGCTCGAGAAGGTCGAAGCCCCCGGCGTCAAGACGATCGTCAAGGATCTCGAGAACCTCAAGAAGCATTTGCAAGCCGAGAAGATCAACGGCGGCCAGATCAAGAACTTGGTCCTGAAGCTCGGCAAGGAGACCGTGACGATCGCCGGCAAGTCCGACAGCAAGAACGCCGAGAAGATCAAGACGCTGGGCGAAGCGCTGACCAAGGCGGCGGAAGAAGCCGCCGCCGAGTAGCCGGCCCCTCGCGGCATCCGTTTCGTCTCGCGATCGTCGGCGCGGCCGCCCGTGCCGGCGGCCGCACGTCGGCTGCACGGGGGTCGAACGGCCGGCACGTGGCCGATGATCTGTCCGGCGCGAGCGAAGTCGCCCCTCCGCTCACGACCGGCCGCAACCACCTTCGACGCAGGCGAAGACCGTTCGCATCCTTTTGCGCCACGGCTTGTTGCGACGGATGTAAGCAGAAAGGACGACTTCATGTTCATGCGCATCGACAAGCTTCAGGCCGAGCTTCCCATACCCAAGAAGGCAGATCCCAACGCCGCCGCCGCCCTCCAGGAGCTGATCGGCGGCAAGTACGGCGAAATGTCCACGCTCAACAACTACATGTTCCAGAGCTTCAACTTCCGCAGCAAGGCCAACCTCAAGCCCTTCTACAATCTCGTCGCCAGCATCACGGCCGAGGAGCTTGGCCACCTGGAGATCGCCTGCAACGGCGTCGCGATGCTCGCCAATGGCCCGGACAAGCCCGCGACCGAGAAGGGCGGCGCCGACATCTCCAAGGCGCCCTACGCGATGATGCAGGAGATCCGGTCGGCGAGTTCGTTCCTGTCGAACGGCGGCGGCGCGATGCCGATGAATTCGAACGGCGCGTCCTGGAACATGGATTTCGTCACCACGACCGGCAACCTGATGGTTGACCTGCTGCACAACTTCCATCTCGAGTGCGGCGCCCGCATCCATAAGCTTCGCGTTTACGAGACGATGAGCGACCCGACCGGGCGGGAGGTTTGCGCCTACCTGCTGGTGCGCGGCTCCGTCCACGCCCACGCCTACGCCCTCGCCATCAAGAAGATCACCGGCGTCGAGTTGGAGAAGATGCTTCCGACGCCGAACATCGACCTGTCCCGTATTCCGGAATGCCAGAAGTACCTCGACGAGGGCTCGCATCGGCGGCTCTACACCTGGAGCCCTAGCGACTACAAGGAAATGTCCGGTATCTGGGGGAACGGCGAGCAGGCGCTCCCCGGAGACCCGCCGGGCGAACTCGAGGTGATCGATGGCCTGCCCGAGGGCGGCAAGATCCACGACCTCACGGGTCACGCCAGCGCCTTCGCGCCGGACTACGCGCCGGAAGAGATGTTTGAGATCGCGACGAAGCTCTACAAGGCGTCCCGCTAAGCGCGCGTACCTTCATCGTCTGGGCTATCGAAGCCGGGGGTCGCCGCCCCCCGGCCTTTCCCGTCCGTCATCCCGGTCGGCGCGGTGTGTCGAACCTTCGGGATCAAGGACGCATCCGTCTGACGATTGTTGCCGGTTCGCGACGACGCCGCGTTGGCGAACGGGCTTGTGCCAATATTCGGGGCCGCCGCGCTCGCTGGCGATCGCGTCCCACCCGATGACCCTTCGCCGGGTTGCCGCGATCGGATTTCGGGTTGGACACGCGATCGGTTCTTGGTGCAAAGTCGCGGCAAGGCCAACGCACTGGCCGATGGGGGAACGCCGTTGGTGGACAAACCTTCGGAGTGCTTTACCCGGGCCTCGTCGACCGAGGGTGACCGGGCGGGGGACGGGTCGCCACGGTGAGTGGACCGGACTCACCGAGCGGTGGCGCCGGCACGCCTGATCCCGCGAAACCCCTCGCCGGCCTCCTCGTGGTGACGCTCGAACAGGCGGTCGCGGCACCCTACTGCTCCTCGCGCCTCGCCGATGCCGGCGCCAGGGTCATCAAGATCGAGCGGGCGGAAGGCGACTTCGCGCGCGGCTATGACGCGGCGGTCAAAGGGCTCGCGAGCTACTTCGTCTGGCTCAACCGGGGCAAGCAGAGCCTCGTCGCCGATATCAAGAAGCCAGACGACGCCGCCCTCCTCCATCGCATCCTCGCGAAGGCCGACGTGTTCATCCAGAATCTCGCGCCGGGCGCCGCCGAGCGGGCGGGCTTCGGTTCGGCCGCGTTGCGCGCGCGCCATCCCCGCCTGATCACCCTCGACGTGTCGGGTTACGGCGAGGGTCATTCCTACACGCAGATGAAAGCCTACGACCTGCTCGTCCAGGCCGAGACGGGGCTTGCCGGGATCACCGGGCATCCGGCCGGACCCGGCCGCGTCGGCGTGTCGGTGTGTGACATCGCCTGCGGGATGTCGGCCTACGCCGGCATCCTCGAAGCCTTGATCGCCCGCTCGCTCGATGGACGGGGCGCGGCGCTCGCCGTCAGCCTCTTCGACGGGGTCGCCGACTGGATGAACGTGCCGTTGCTGTACTTCGAGGGGACCGGCACCGCGCCGAAGCGCGTCGGGCTGGCGCATCCCTCGATCTGCCCCTACGGCGCCTTCGCGACGGCCGACGACCATCTGGTGCTGATCTCGATCCAGAACGAGCGCGAGTGGGCGAAGTTCTGCGACGCCGTGCTCGGCGAACCGGACCTGCCGGGCCGGCCGGGGTTCGGGAGCAACAACGCCCGCGTGGCGAATAGGCCGGCGGTCGACGCCAGGATCGCCAGGGTCTTCGGCGACCTTCCGCGCGACGCGCTGGCGACGCGGCTCGGGCGGGCGCAGATCGCCTACGGCTTCGTCAACGACCTCGCGGACTTGGCCGGCCATCCGGCGTTGCGCCGCGTGAGCGTCGACACGCCGGTCGGACCGGCCTCCATCGTCGCGCCGCCGGTGATCCGCGACCGATCCCCGCCGCATCTCGGCGCGGTGCCGGGTATCGGCGAGCACGACGACCTGATCCGTCGCGACTTCGCAGCGGGGGCGCAGGATGCGTGAGGCCGTCAAGGAAGCGGACCTGATCGCCAGCATCGCCGAGGCGCTGCAGTTCATCTCCCACTACCATCCCGAGGATTACGTCAGGCACCTGTCCGAGGCCTACGCGCTGGAGGAAAGCCCGGCCGCCAGGGACGCGATCGGCCAGATCCTGCGTAACTCGCGGATGGCGGCGCTGGGACGCCGACCGATCTGCCAGGACACCGGCGTGGCCACCGTGTTCATGAAGATCGGCGTCGGGGCGCGCATCGACACGCGACGCGCCCTCCAGGACCTCGTCGACGAGGGCGTGCGTCAGGCTTGGCGATGCGGCACCAACCCGTTGCGGGCCTCCATGGTGGTGGAGCCCCTGTTCGATCGCCGCAACACCGGGGACAACACGCCGGCCGTGCTCCACGTCGAGATGGTGGCGGGCGACACGATCGCGATCCACGTCGCGGCGAAGGGCGGCGGCTCGGAGAACAAGGCGCGCTTCACGCAGCTCAACCCCAGCGACTCGGTGGCCGACTGGGTCGTGGGCACGGTCGAAACGCTCGGCGCCGGCTGGTGCCCGCCCGGCCTGATCGGGCTCGGCATCGGCGGCTCGGCGGAGCGCGCGATGCAGCTCGCGAAGGAAAGCCTCCTCGATCCCATCGACATGACCGCGCTCAAGCGGCGCGGGCCATCCTCCCGATTGGAGGAGATGCGGATCGATCTGTGCGACCGCATCAACGCGCTCGGCGTCGGCGCGCAGGGTCTCGGTGGCCTGACGACCGTGCTCGACGTCAAGATCAAGACGTTTCCCGTTCACGCCGCCTCGATGCCGGTCGGCCTCATCCCGCAATGCGCGGCCGACCGGCACATCGCCTTCACGCTCGACGGGTCCGGCCCGGCGACCTTCACGCCGCCGCCGCTCGACGCCTGGCCGGAGGTCGTGGCGGCCGACGTCGGCGCGGCCGCCCGACGTGTCGACCTCGAACGCCTGACGCGGACCGAGGTGGCGACCTGGCGGGCCGGCGAGACGCTGCTGCTGTCGGGCCGTCTGCTGACCGGGCGCGACGCCGCCCACGAGCGCCTCGTCCGCATGCTGGAGGCCGGCGAGCCCCTGCCGGTCGACTTTCGTAATCGCGCGATCTACTACGTCGGCCCGGTCGACGCGGTCGGCGGCGAGGCGGTCGGTCCCGCCGGTCCGACGACGGCGAACCGAATGGACAAGTTCATCGAGCCGATCCTCTCGGCGACCGGCCTGCTCGTGATGATCGGCAAGGCCGAGCGTGGTCCCTCCGCCGTCGAGGCGATCCGCGCCCACGGCGCCGCCTACCTTGTCGCGGTCGGAGGGGCGGCCTACCTTGTGTCCAAGGCCATCCGCGCATCCCGCGTCCTCGCTTTCGCGGACCTCGGCATGGAAGCGATCCACGAGTTCGTCGTGGTCGACATGCCGGTCACGGTGGCGGTCGACAGCCTCGGAACCTCGATCCATCGCGACGGCCCCGCCCGCTGGCGTCGAACCGCCGCCGCCTGACGAAAGGATCTGAACCATGGCCATCACCCCTCAGCTTTCGGATTTCGTCGCCGCCTGCTCGACCGACACCTTGCCGCCGGCCGTGGTGGCGCGGACGCGCCTGCTGGTGCTGGACTTGGTCGGCAACGCGGTTCGCGCCCGCCACGATGCCGAGAGCACGCCGGCGTTGATCGCCGCCGTCGGCGCGCTCGGGCTGGCCGACGGCTCGGCCCGCGTGTTCGCCGACGAACGCGGCTACGCGCCGGCCGGCGCGGCGCTGGTCAACGCGGTGCTGGGCCACTCGCTCGATTTCGACGACACCCACGCCGAGGCCGTGGTGCATCCCGGCGCCCCGGTGATCCCCGCCGCGCTCGCCGCCGCCGAGATGATCGGCGCCTCGGGCGCGGAGATGCTGAGCGCGGTCGTCGCCGGATACGAGGTCGCGCTGCGCCTCGCCCTCGCGCTGCCGGCCGGCGCCCATTACGATCGCGGCTTCCATCCCAGCGCCACCTGCGGCGCGTTCGGGGCGGCGGCGGCGGCGGCGCGCGTCTTCCGGCTCGACGTGGGCGGCGTCGCCTCCGCGCTCGGCATCGCGCTCAGCCAGAGCGCCGGCAGCCTGC
The DNA here is from genome assembly GCA_964244495.1 of uncultured Beijerinckiaceae bacterium. Lineage (GTDB taxonomy): Bacteria > Pseudomonadota > Alphaproteobacteria > Rhizobiales > Beijerinckiaceae > RH-AL1. The sequence goes on along the minus strand of CAXTIU010000005.1, from coordinate 87,911 downwards.
AGTTCCTGGCGAACGGCGCCTGGACGAAGCGCTTCCAGGTCGGCTGGGCCGGCATGGCCGGGCTCGTCGCCGCCACCCTGGCGCGGGAAGGCTTCAAGGGCGCCGCCGAGCCGATCGAGGGACGCCATGGATTCCTGAACGCCTACGCGCCAGCGCCCGCGCACGACCGCGTCCTGCGCGACCTCGGCACGACCTACGAGCTGATGCTGACCGGCGTGAAACCCTATCCGTCCTGCCGCTGGGGCCACGCCGGCGTCGACGCCGCGCTGGCGTTGCGCGCGGAACTCGGCCTCGAGCCGCACGAGATCGAGGGCGCGACGCTCGGCGTCTCCCGCGCCGGGCTCCTCCTGATCGGCGAGCCGCCGGCGAAGAAGGCCGATCCCCGCAACGTCGTCGACGGACAATTCAGTGGTCCCTTCGTCATCGCCGCCGCGCTGGCGACCGGCGCGATGGGCTGGGACAGCTACAAGCTGCTCGATGATCCGACCATCCGGGCGCTCCTGCCCCGGATCACATGCGAGAACGATCCCGCCATCGAGGCGGAGTTCCCGGCCAACATGTCCGCCAAGCTGACGCTGCGCGCGCGCGGCCAAGTGTTCACCCGCACGGTGATCGTGCCGCGCGGCGAACCGGCGAACTTCCCGGACGAGGCCGCCTTCCGCGCCAAGTTCGCCAGCCTGACCGAGTCCGTGCTCGGCCGCCCAGGGACGGACGCGCTGGCCGGCGACATCCTGCGCCTCGACCGGCTGCCCGAAGCCGCGACTCTGCTGCGCCAGGCGCGCGCCGCCGCGCCCCTCACCCTCGCCGCCGAATAGGCCCACCATGACGCATTCCACCCTCGAAGCCGCTCCCTACGCCGACATCCAGGAGGAGGTCGGCAAGCTGTGCGCGCAGTTCCCGGGCGAATACTGGCGCAAGCTCGACGGCACGCGGGGCTATCCGACCGCGTTCATCGACGCCCTCACGCGCGGCGGCTACCTCGCCGCGCTGATCCCCGAGGAGTACGGCGGCGTCGGCCTGCCGCTGTCGGGCGCGGCGGCGATCCTGGAGGAGGTCCAGCGCCAAGGCTGCAACGGCGCGGCCTGCCACGCGCAGATGTACATCATGGGCACCATCCTGCGGCACGGCAGCGAGGCGCAGAAGCAGGCCTACCTGCCCAAGATCGCCAGCGGCGAACTGCGCCTGCAAGCCTTCGGGGTGACCGAGCCGACGAGCGGCACCGACACGACGGCGCTGCGCACCACGGCGCGGCGCGAGGGCGACCGCTACGTCGTCAACGGCCAGAAGATCTGGACGAGCCGCGCCGAGCATTCCGACCTGATGCTGCTGCTGGCGCGCACCACGCCGCGCGACAAGGTGGCGAAGCGGACCGACGGATTGTCGACCTTCATCGTCGACATGCGCGAGGTCTTAGGCAAGGGCCTGAGGATCAGCCCGATCCGCACGATGATGAACCATAATTCCTGCGAGGTCTTCTTCGACGACATGGAGGTTCCCGCCGCCAACCTCGTCGGCGAGGAGGGCAAGGGGTTCCGCTACATCCTGGCCGGCATGAACGCCGAGCGCATCCTGATCGCCGCCGAGTGCATCGGCGACGCCAAATGGTTCATCGACAAGGCGGGCGCCTACGCCAAGGAGCGCGCCGTGTTCGGCCGCCCCATCGGCCAGAACCAGGGCATCCAGTTCCCCATCGCCAAGGCCTACGCCAGCATGCGGGCGGCGGAGCTGATGGTGAAGGAGGCGCTCCGCCTGTACGAGTCCGGCGCCAATCCCGGCGCCGAGGCCAACATGGCCAAGATGCTCGCCGCCGACGCGTCGTTCGAGGCGGCAAATGTTTGCATTCAAACTTTCGGCGGCTTCGGCTTCGCCGAGGAGTACGACGTGGAACGCAAGTTCCGCGAGACGCGGCTCTACCAGGTCGCGCCGATCTCGACCAACCTCATCCTTTCGTACCTCGCCGAGCACGTCCTCGGTCTCCCTCGCTCCTACTGAGCGAGGCCATGACGGCGACCACGACGGCGACCACGACCCTGGCCGATCTTGACCAGCGGCACCTCCGGAGCTGGATCGGTCGCTCCATGGACGCGGAGGACTTGGTGACCCCCCGTCTCGTCGCGGAGTATCGCGCGACGTTCGACCCGCGACTGCTGACGGTGCCCGAGAGTGACGCGCCGCTGGGGCTGAATTGGTGCCTAGTGCCGGCGATCGCGCCGATGGAAGAGCTCGGCGAGGACGGGCATCCGGCGAGGGGCGGCTTCCTCCCTCCGGTGCCGCTGCCGCGCCGGATGTGGGCGGGCGGCGCGGTGGAGCATCACGCGCCGCTGCGGGTCGGCGACAAGGTGACCCGACGATCGAGCGTCGAGGACGTCGTGTTCAAGGAAGGACGGACCGGACCGCTCTGCTTCGTCACCGTTCGCCACGCCTACGCGACCGACCGAGGTCTCGCCCTCACCGAACGCCACGACATCGTTTATCGCGGCGCCGAGGCGGCGTCGCCCGCGCCGTCCAAACCGCGCTCGACCGGCGATGGGCGGCGCGGCGACGCGTCGTGGCAAGTCGAGGCCTCGCCCGTGCTGCTGTTTCGCTACTCGGCCATGACCTTCAACGGTCACCGCATCCATTATGATCAGCCCTACGTCACCGGCGTCGAAGGCTACGCCGGGCTCATCGTGCACGGGCCGATTCAGGGGACGCTCTGCCTCAACCTCGTCGCGACGCTGCTCGGCGGCACGCCGACGCGCTTCAGCTTCCGCAACCTGTCTCCCTTGACGGCGGGAGCGCCCTTCGGCGTGGTCGCGGCGCGACGTCCGGACGGGACTGTCACCTGCTGGACACAGAGCGCCGACGGACGGATCTGCATGGAGGGCGAAGGCGCCATGGCCTGAACGGCGTCTTGCGCTCCCCGCGCCGTCGGTTAGGTTCGACCCGAAATTCGAAGGCGGATTTCGAAGAAACGACGGGGAACGCTCATGAAATGGTGCTGGCTCAAGGCAGGCTCTCTCACGGTCGGCCTGGCGGCGGCCCTGCTCTCCGCGGGCGCCCTCGGCGCGCTCGCCGACCCCATCATCATCAAGTTCAGCCACGTCGTCGCCGCCGCCACGCCGAAGGGCAAGGGCGCGGACCGTTTCGCGGAACTCGCCGCCAAATACACCAACGGCCGGGTCAAGGTCGAGGTGTACCCCAACTCCACCCTCTACAAGGACAAGGAGGAGGTCGAGGCGCTGCAGCTCGGCGCGGTGCAGATGCTGGCGCCGTCCATGGCCAAGTTCGGCCCGCTCGGCGCCAAGGAGTTCGAGGTGTTCGATCTCCCCTACATCTTCCCCGACACGGCCGGACTGCACCGGGTCACCGAAGGCGAGGTCGGTAAGAAGCTCCTCAAGAAGCTGGAGCCGCGCGGCATCGTGGGTCTGGCGTTCTGGGACAACGGCTTCAAGATCATGAGCGACAACAAGCCGTTGCGCGAGGTTGCCGACTTCCGTGGCCAGAAGATGCGCATCCAGTCCTCCAAGGTCCTGGAGGCGCAGTTCAAGGCGCTGGGCGCGCTGCCGCAGGTGTTGCCCTTCTCCGACGTCTACCAGGCCTTGCAGACGGGCGTCGTCGACGGATCGGAGAACAACGCCTCCAACATGTACACGCAGAAGCATTACGAGGTGCAGAAGTACGGCACGCTCTCCTACCACGGCTACATCGGCTACGCCGTGATTGTGAACAAGAAGTTCTGGGACGGGTTGCCGGCGGACATCCGAGGCGAACTCGAGCAGGCGATGAAGGAGGCGACGGTCTACGCCAACGACTCCGCGCAGAAAGACAACGACGATGCTGTCGCCGCGATGAAGGCGTCGGGCAAGATCGAGTTCATCACCCTGACGAGCGAGCAGAAGGCCGCTTGGCGCAAGGCGCTGGAACCGGTGACCAGGGAGATGACCTCGCGCATCGGCAAGGAGACGATCGACGACGTCACCAAGGCGGTCGGCCAGCCGACCAACTGAAGCCTCACAGCCGCCGTTCCTCCTTGACATCGCGGCCCGACGCTCGGGTCGCGGCACCGACCCTCGTGTCCAGGCCCTTCCATGTTCCTCCGCATTCTCGACCGGCTTGAGGAAACGCTGATCGCTTTCCTGATCGGCGGCGCGACCCTGGTGATCTTCGCCTCCGTCGTGCAGCGCTTCGCCGCCGGCACGACTCTGTTGTACCCCGTGGCGAGCCTGATCGACCTGTCGTGGGCGCAGGAACTCTGCATCTTCATGTTCATCTGGATGGCGAAGTTCGGGGCGGCCTACGGCGTGCGCACCGGCATCCACGTCGGGGTCGACGTGCTGCTCATCAAGCTCAAGCCGGCGTACCGGCGCGTGGTCGTCCTGTTCAGCCTAGGCTGCGGCGCCCTCTTCACCGGCATCGTCGGAACGGTCGGGGTGCGCTTCGTTTACGGCCTGATGGGCACGGGCCAGATCACGCCGGACCTGGAATGGCCGAGCTGGATCGTCTACCTCTGCATCCCGCTCGGCTCCTACCTCATGTGCTTCCGCTTCCTTCAGGCCGCCTGGAGGTTCTGGCGGACGGGCGAGCTTGCCCACCACGACATCGGTCACGTCGAGGGCGTGCCCGATGTCGCCGAAGCGCTCGAAGCGGGCCACACGCGATGACAGCGGCCATCATCTTCGGCCTGCTGATCGCGCTCATGCTGACCGGCATGCCGATCTCGATCGCGCTCGGCCTCACCGTGCTCACCTTTCTCGTCACGATGACGCAGGTGCCGCTCGAAAGCGTCGGACTGAAGCTGTTCACCGGCCTCGACAACTTCACGATCATGGCCATCCCCTTCTTCATCCTGGCGGGGACGTTCCTGACCCACGGCGGGGTCGCCAAGCGCATGATCACCTTCACGACCTCGCTCGTCGGCCACTGGCCGGGCGGGCTGGGGCTCGCCGGCGTCGCCGCCTCGGCCCTGTTCGCCGCCGTGTCGGGATCAAGCGTCGCCACCGTGGTCGCGATCGGCTCCATCATGCTGCCGGCGATGGTCGAGAACGGCTATCCCAAGAGCTTCGGCGCCGGCGTCATCACCACGTCGGGCTCGCTCGGCATCCTGGTGCCGCCCTCCATCATCCTCGTGCTGTACGGCGTGTCCACCAACACGTCGATCGGCAAGCTGTTCATCGCCGGCATCGTGCCGGGCATCCTGCTCGCGATGGTGCTCGGCGGACTGACCTGCGTGATCGCCTGGCGGAAGGGGTATGCGCGCCTGCCCCGCGCGACGTGGCGCGAGCGCCTCAAGGCGTTCCGCGACTCGGTCTGGGGGCTGGCCCTGATCGGCATCGTGCTCGGCGGCATCTACGGCGGCATCTTCACGCCGACCGAGGCGGCCGCCGTCGCGGCGGTCTACGCCTTCGTCATCTCGGTCTTCGTCTACCGCGACATGGGCCTGAAGGATGTGCCGCGCGTGCTGCTCAACGCGGCCAACACCAGCGCGATGCTCCTCTACATCATCACCAACGCGATCCTGTTCTCGTTCCTGATGACGAGCGAGAACATCCCGCAGGCGATGGCCGCCTGGATCGTCGCCAAGCACTTCAGCGTCTGGGTCTTCCTGATCGTCATCAACGTCGTCCTTCTGGTGGCCGGCAACGTCATGGAGGCCACCTCCATCCTGCTCATCATGGCACCGATCCTTTTCCCCATCGCGACGAACCTCGGCGTCGATCCGGTCCACCTTGGCGTGCTGATGGCGGTCAACATGGAGGTCGGCCTCTGCCATCCGCCGGTCGGACTCAACCTGTACGTCGCCTCCGGCATCACGAAGATGGGCATCACGGAACTGACGGTCGCGGTCTGGCCGTGGCTGCTGGCGATGCTGATCTTCCTCGTCTTCATCACCTATCTGCCCGTCATCTCGCTCTGGCTGCCGAGCCACCTCGGCGTTTGACCGATGGACGATGGAGGGCGTCCATCGGGTGCTTCGCGCGACAGGGACGCCATCGCGAGCCTCCGTGACGAGCCTCCATGGTGGCGGAACGCGTCGCCGAGACGGCGCCACCGCTCGAAGGCCACCCGCCGGCCCGCGTGCCGCCCGAAATCGCGCCGGCGCACACATTCTCGCGTCAGCTGCGTCATGCGTCAGGATCGTGGCCGCGCCCCGACGGCCTCCAAATAGCATAAGGTAGCGATACCTTAGAACGAGCCGGTCGCGACGGCAAGCGGGAGCGAAGCCGTTGCCGCACCGACTGTGTCGCGCCGCGTCCGAGTGGCGCTTCGTCGCTGGCGGCGGCACGGGAACGACCGCCGGAGCGGGCGGCGCGCGGCCGTGATCGCGCGGCATCGAACCAGGGCGTTACCCGCCGAGGCCGAGCGACGCGGCTCCGGTGGAGAACCGAGCGGACGCGACGGCTTCGGCCTCGATCGTCGGAGGATGCTGGCGCGGTCGCCTCGCCCTCGCGCGTTCGGCCGCTGGACCCCATTATGCATGATGACCGGCGGACCGGCGGCGGCCCCGCATCGGCGCCGCGCGGCGTTCCCGGCATGAGCTTGAAGGATGAGTTGCCCCGATGGTCGCAGGAAAGGACGTTCGTCGGCCAAGCGACGCCGCGTGCGCTCGGCATTGCGGCCGGCTCGAGGATTGGGGACGCGGTCGGGAGCCTCAGCCCGCGCGGGCGGCGCGGGTCCTCCACCGGCTTGAACGGCCGCGCGTCCCGGCGAGGCCCGCGTGACATCCGGGTCGCCGTCGTTCCCCTCGGGGGGTGGCTTGCCCGTGAGCGGCGGTCCGGCGCCCGTCGCGTCGACGTGCCCCCGGCACGCGGTCCTCACGATCGACCTCGGCGCCGTGGTCGCCAACTATCGCGAACTGCGGCGTCGGCTCGGCCGCACGACCTGCGCGGCGGTGGTGAAGGCCGACGCCTACGGGCTCGGCGCGGCGCAGGTCGCCCCCGCGTTGTTCGACGCCGGTTGCCGCGCGTTCTTCGTCGCCCATCTGGAGGAGGGCCTCGCGCTTCGAGGGCACCTGCCGCGCACCGCCTCCATCATGGTCCTGCACGGTCTTCGGGCCGGCGAGGCGGCCGTGTGCCTGGACGCCGGCCTCACCCCGGTGCTGAACGGCCTCGACCAGATCGCCGCGTGGGCCGCCCTCGCGCGCGCGGCCGGCCGGCGCCTGCCGGCCTTCCTCCAGGTCGACACCGGCATGAGCCGGTTCGGCCTGTCGCCGGCCGACGTCGACGCGCTCGCCGGCGGCCGGCGCGACCTCGACGCCCTCGATATCGCCTGCGTGATGAGCCATCTCGCCTGCGCCGACGAGCCGGACGATCCCTTCAACGCCCATCAGCTCGCCGTCTTCGAGGACCTGCGCGCCCGCCTGCCGGCGGCGCCGGCGAGCCTCGCCGCATCCTCCGGTTGCTTCCTGCCGCGGCGGTACCATTTCGATCTGGCACGCCCGGGCGCCGCCCTCTACGGCGTCGCGCCCCAGCCCGGTCGCGACAATCCCCTGCACCCCGTGATCCGGCTCGACGCGGCGGTCCTGCAACTGCGCGAGGTGCCGGCCGGCACGCCGGTCGGCTACGGCCGCGCGGCGACGACCGCCGGGGCGACCCGCCTCGCCACCGTCGGGGTGGGCTACGCCGACGGCTACCTCAGGATCGGCGGCGACCGGGGATGCGCCTGGTTCGGCGACACGCCGCTCCCCGTGATCGGCCGGGTCTCGATGGACAGCCTCGTGCTCGACGCCGGCGCCGTTCGCGACGCCGGCTTCGGCGAGGGGGCGACGGTCGAGATCATCGGGCCGCACCGCGACGTCGATGCCGTCGGGCGGGACTTGCGGACCACCGGCTACGAGGTCCTGACCGGATTGGGCCACCGCTACGGTCGCCGCGTCATCGCTTCCGGGGAGCGTCGCTCATGAAGATCCTGGTGCTCGGCGGCGGCGTGGTCGGCGTGACCACGGCGTATTTCTGCGCCCGCGCCGGGCACGAGGTCGAGCTGGTCGACCGCCAGCCGGCCACCGGCATGGAAACGAGCTTCGCCAACGCCGGCCAGGTGTCGCCCGGTTATTCCGCGCCCTGGGCCGGACCGGGCGTGCCACTGAAGGCGCTGAAGTGGCTCGCCATGCGCCACCGCCCCCTCGTCGTGCGGCCGATGTTCGACGGCCGCCTCGCCTGGTGGCTCGCGCAGATGCTGGCGAACTGCAACGAGGCGGCCTACGGCCGCAACAAAGGGAGGATGGTGCGCCTCGCCGAATACAGCCGCGACGTGCTGCGCGCGCTGCGGGCGGAGACCGGCATCACCTACGACCACCGCGAGGCCGGCACGCTGCAGCTGTTCCGCTCCCAGAAGGAGCTGGACCACGTCGGCACCGACACCGCCGTGCTCGACGGCTTTAACGTGCCTTACGAGCTGCTCGACCCGGACGGATGCGTGCGGGCCGAGCCGGCGCTGGCCCGCGTCCGGGACAAGTTCGTCGGCGCGCTGCGGCTGCCCGGCGACGAGACCGGCGACGCGCACCAGTTCACCCAGCGCCTCGCGGCGCTGGCCGAGGGGCTCGGGGTGCGGATGCGCTTCGGCGTCACGATCCATCGCCTGGAGGCGGAGGGCGGCGCGATCACCGGGGTGGCGACGAGCGCCGGCCGGCTCACCGCCGACCGCACCGTGGTGGCGCTCGGCAGCTACTCGCCGGCGCTGCTGCGCCCGCTCGGGCCGCGCCTGCCGGTCTACCCCGTGAAGGGCTACTCCCTCACCCTGCCGGTGAGCGTGCCCGAGGCCGCGCCGGTTTCCACGGTCATGGACGAGCGCTACAAGGTGGCGATCACCCGGCTCGGCGCGCGCATCCGAGTCGGCGGCACGGCGGAACTCGCCGGCTTCAGCGCCCGGTTGCGCCCCCCGCGACGCGCGACGCTGGAGCATTGCGTCGGCGACCTTTTTCCCGACGGCGGCGACGCGAAGGAGGCGACGTTCTGGACCGGGCTGCGGCCGATGACGCCGGACGGCACCCCGATCGTCGGCGCGACGAGCATCCGCAACCTCCTCACCAACACCGGGCACGGCACGCTCGGCTGGACGATGGCCTGCGGGTCGGCCAAGGTCCTGGCGGACCTGATCGATGGCCGATCGCCCGACATCGACGCCGGCGAGTTGGCCCTCGCGCGTTACGCCACGGCTTGAGCGGCGAACCGCGCGCATCGGCTCCGACGATCGACCGGCGACGACGCGCCGCCCGCGGCTTCCCGCCTTCGTTTCGCGCCGTGGCACCGTCTCGATCGAGCCCGCTCGTGGCGGGCGAGGTGGGTCGCGGGCGACGATCTGGAGGCCGTCGGCCGGCCGCGCGTCCGGCCCGCTCGCGTTCCCCGGTCGATGCCGGGAGGCTCTTGCCTCTACCGGCGCGCAGTTCCGAACCGGCGCCCGGTCGCCGCTTGGCGCCGCCGCAGGACGCCCGACAGGAGCGAGAGCAACGCCCGGGCGAGACGGGCTTGCTCCTGATACAGGAGGATCTGGGCGTTGCCGAAGCTTTCGAAGCCGTTCATCGTCGTTCCTCGCGGGTGGTGAACCGTTGCGCTCCCATCGAGATAGCCTTCGTTATTGTGCATCGCAACATAGAGGCACCCATGCTGGGGAAGCATGGCCCGAACGAGACGGCTAGATGTGAGCTATCGATATGTTGTCCATCCGGTCCGGACCGAGGTGCGAGGCTCCCGTGTCCCCAGCGGGCGCCATTATTGACAATCCGGCACGTTTCCCTCTTGTGTGCCCCCAACAACGGGCTGCGGGCGGGGGGCGACGGATCGGCATGTCCGGTGGATTGCGCAAGGGGCTGACGAGCTACGGCGACGCGGGGTTCTCCTTGTTCCTGCGCAAGGCCTTCATCAAGGCCGCCGGCTACTCCGACGACGCGCTGGATCGTCCGATCGTCGGCATCACCGACACCGCGAGCGACTTCAACCCCTGCCACGGCAACGCACCGCAGCTCATCGAGGCCGTGCGGCGCGGCGTGATGCTGGCCGGTGGCCTGCCGATGAGCTTCCCCACCATCTCGATCCACGAATCCTTCTCGCACCCGACCAGCATGTTCCTTCGCAACCTGATGGCGATGGACACGGAGGAGATGGTTCGTGCGCAGCCGATGGACGCGGTGGTGCTGGTGGGGGGGTGCGACAAGACCTTGCCGGCGCAGATCATGGGGGCGACGTCCGCCGCGATCCCCGCGATCGTCGTGCCGGTCGGCCCCATGGTGGTCGGCCACCATCGCGGGGAGGTGCTCGGCGCCTGCACCGACTGCCGTCGCCTGTGGGGCCAGCATCGGGCCGGCACGATCGACGCGGAGGAGATCGAGGTGATCAGCGGCCGGCTCGCGCCGTCGGTGGGCACCTGCATGGTGATGGGCACGGCGTCCACCATGGCCTGCGTGATCGAGGCGATGGGCCTGTCCCTGCCCGCCAGCGCGGCCATCCCGGCGCCGCACGCGGAGCGGCTGCGCTGCGGCGAGGCCTCCGGCAAGGCGGCGGTGGACTTGGCGACCCGCCACGGCCCGCGCCCGGCGGACCTCGTGACGCCGGCCTCGCTGCGCAACGCCATGGTGGTGCTGCAGGCGATCGGCGGATCGACCAACGGGCTGGTGCACCTGGCGGCGATCGCCGGGCGGGTCGGCATTCGGCTCGACCTCGCTGAATTCGACCGCATCGGCCGCGAGGTCCCGGTGCTGGTGGACCTGAAGCCGTCGGGCGACCATTACATGGAGCACCTCCATCACGCCGGCGGCGTGCCCCGCCTGCTGCGCGAACTGGCGCCGTTCCTCGACCTCGACGCGCCGACGGTGACCGGGGGCACGCTGCGCGCCTACGCCGACGGGGCGGAAGACGTGCCCGGCCAGACCGTGATCCGCCCACGCACCGCGCCGTTGAAGGCGACGGGGGGCACGGCCGTCCTTTACGGCAACCTCGCGCCGGGCGGTGCCGTCATCAAGCACGCGGCGGCGACACCCCGGCTGTTGCAGCATACCGGCCGCGCGGTGGTCTTCGACAGCATCGAGGACATGACCACCCGGATCGACGATCCCGACCTCGACGTCGCGCCCGACGACGTGCTCGTCCTGCTCAACGGAGGCCCGAAAGGCGCGCCCGGCATGCCGGAGGCCGGCTACCTGCCGATCCCGCGCAAGCTGGCGCAGGCCGGCGTCAAGGACATGGTGCGCATCTCGGACGCACGGATGTCGGGCACCGCGTTCGGCACGGTCGTGCTCCACATCACCCCGGAATCGGCCGCCGGCGGGCCGCTCGGCCTGGTGCGGACCGGCGACCGGATCCGTCTCGATGTCGAGGCGCGGCGCATCGACCTGCTGGTCGACGAGGCGGAGATGGCGCGCCGCGCCGCCACGCCCCATCCCACCCGCCCGGCGCCGCGCCGAGGCTACGCCAAGCTGTTCCACGACACCGTAACGCAGGCGGACCAGGGCTGCGACTTCGACTTCCTCATCGGCGAACCGGGCGGCTGATCGGCGCGGACCGCGAGGACAACGAGCAAAATGGGAGGGTGATCCATGCGGACCTCGGTCAACCGGCGCTCGGCGCTGGCGATGATGGCGGCCGGTACGCTGGCGGGCGCCGCTCGGGCGCGGGCGCAAGGCAACGTGCAGGTGCCTTGGTCGAGGGGCACGGAGAAGCCGACGACGGTGCTGCCGCCCAACGCGGCCGATTGCCACCATCACATCTACAGCGCGCGCTTCAAGCAGGACCCCAACGCGACGGTCCAGGCTCCGGACGCCACGGTCGCGGACTACCGCCTCCTCATGGCGCGGCTCGGCATCACCCGCCACGTCGTCGTGCAGCCCTCCGCCTACGGCGTCGACAACGGCGGCCTCGTCGAGTCGCTCGCCGCCTTCGGGATGGGGACGGCCCGCGGCATCGCCGTCGTCAACACCGACGTCACCGCCCAGCAGCTGCGCGACCTCGACAAGGCCGGCGTTCGCGGCATCCGCTTCAACTTCGCCAACGTGGGCAGGCCGGCGACCTCGCCCGAGATGATCGAGCCGCTGGCCAAGCGCGTGGCCGACCTCGGCTGGCACATCCAGCTCAACCTGACGGCCGACCAGATCGTCGCCCACAAGGACATCTGGAGCCGCGTCCCGGTTCCGGTCGTCTTCGACCACCTCGGCCACCTGTCGGAGCCGCGCGGCGTCGGCGATCCCGCCTTCGCGGTGATCACGGACCTGATGCACAAGGGCAAAGGCTGGGTGAAGCTCATCGGCCTCTACGCCGACACGGCGGTCGGACCGCCGACCTACGCCGACAGCGTGAAGGTCGCGACCGCCTTCGTCGCGACGGCGCCGGCGCAGGTCGTCTGGGGCACGGACTGGCCGCATCCCACCGAGAAGGTCGACAACAAGCCGGACGACGCCCTGTTGCTCGACCTCTTCGCGGGCTACGTTCCGGACGTGGCGCTCCGCGACCGGATCCTCGTCGACAACCCGGTCCGGCTGTACGGCTTCTAGGAACCGCGCGAAGCCCTCGGGGCGCGCGTAGGACGTTCAAGCATGGACCTGGGACGCGGAGGCGAGGCGGCGCTCGCGCCGGGTCGCGGCGGCGGACCGATCGCCGGCATCTGACGCACGCGCAACCGACGAGCCGCGCGACCGCCGGCGCGGATCGGACCAGAATCCCAGGGAGAGAAACATGTCGAGTGTCGACGTCATCGGGATCGGTGTTCCGGCCGAGGAAGGCAGGGACGCCCTCTTCACGAAGGTGGCCTGGAGGATCATGCCGATCCTCTTCATCGGCTACATCGTCGCCTACCTCGACCGGGTCAACGTCGGTTTCGCCAAGCTGCAGATGATCGGCGACCTGCACTTCAGCGAGGCGGTCTACGGCTTCGGCTCAGGCATCTTCTTCGTCGGGTACTTCTTCTTCGAGGTGCCGAGCAACATCATCCTGCACAAGGTCGGCGCGCGACGCTGGATCTGCCGGGTGCTCGTGTTCTGGGGCTTCGTGTCCATGGCCACGGCCTTCGTGCATACGCCCGTGCAGTTCTACGTCGCCCGCTTCCTGCTCGGCGTCTCCGAGGCCGGCTTCTTCCCGGGCATGATCCTGTACCTGACCTACTGGTTCCCCTCCCACCGGCGCGCGAAGATGGTCGCCGCCCTGATGGCCGGCAACCCGGTCTCGGGCATCATCGGGGGTCCGTTGTCGGGCTTCCTCATGCAGTCGGCCGCCGGCGGCTACGGCCTGGCCGGATGGCAATGGCTCTTCATCATCGAGGCCGCGCCGGCGGTCGTGCTCGGCATCGTGATCCTGTTCACCCTCGACGACCGCGTCGGCGACGCCCGATGGCTGAGCGAGGGGGAGAAGGCCACGCTGAGCGCCGAGATCGCGGCGGAGGCCGACGTGAAGACGCACAAATCGCTGGCCTCGATCTTCGCGAGCCCGCGCGTCTGGCTGATGTGCGCCATCCTCTTCGGGATCGTCATGGGGTCCTACGCGCTCGGCTTCTGGCAGCCGACGATCATCAGGCAGAGCGGGATCAGGAGCCCGTTCGTCATCGGGCTGCTCACGACCATTCCCTACACGCTCGCCCTCGTCTCGATGCTGGTCGTCGGGCGCCACGCCGACAGGACGCGCGAGCGCCGGTGGCACGTGGCGGCCCCCGCGCTCCTGGCCGCCTGCGGGTTCCTTCTCTGCACGCAGGCCGGGGCGAGCACCGCCGTCGCCGTCGCCGGGCTGATCCTCGCCGCCGTGGGCATCGTCACCGCGCTTCCGATGTTCTGGGCGCTGCCGACCTCCTTCCTCGGAGGATCGGCCGCCGCCGCCGGCATCGCCCTGATCAACTGCACCGGCAATCTCGCCGGTTTCGTCAGCCCGACCGTGATCGGCCTCCTCAGGGATTACACCGGCACGCTGAATTCCGGGCTCGTGTTGGTCGCCGCGAGCATGGTAATGGCGGCGACGCTGGTGCTCGTCCTGGTTCCCGCGAAGCTGGTGAACCGGTGAGGTGCGGCCGCACCACCGCCTTGACGTTCAACCGTGAGGATGCCCATGCCGCTTGATCACACCGCGCGCGGCGTCTACCCGATCGCGCCCACGCCCTTCCACGCCGATGGTCGGATCGACGCGGCGTCGATCGACCGTTTGACGGATTTCTACCGCGAGGTCGGCAGTACCGGGATGACCGTGCTCGGCGTGATGGGCGAGGCGCCCAAACTCGACGGCGCCGAGGCGTTGGAGATCGCGACCCGCTTCATCCGTCGCGCCGGCGACCTGCCGGTGATCGTCGGCGTGTCGGCCCCCGGCTTCGCCGCCATGCGCGGCCTCGCCCTCGCCTCGATGGACGCGGGCGCGGCGGGGGTGATGATCGCGCCGCCCAACACCCTGCGCAGCGACGACCAGATCGCCGGCTACTATCGCCAGGCCGTCGAGGCGATCGGCGGCGACATCCCATGGGTGATCCAGGACTATCCCCTCAACTTCAGCGTGGTGATGACGCCGGGCGTGATCCGGCGGATCGTCACGGAGAACCCGTCCTGCGTCATGCTCAAGCACGAGGACTGGCCCGGGCTGGAGAAGATCTCCGCCCTGCGCGGCTGGCAATCGGAGGGCTCGATGCGGCCGATCTCCATCCTGTGCGGCAACGGCGGGTTGTTCCTCGACTTCGAGGTCGAGCGCGGCGCGAGCGGCGCGATGACCGGCTACGCCTTCCCCGACATGCTGGTGGAGGTGGTGCGCTCCAGCGCCGAGGGTCGGCGCGACGCGGCGCACGACCTGTTCGACGCCCACCTGCCCCTGCTCCGCTACGAGCAGCAGCCGACCATCGGCCTCGCCGTGCGGAAATACGTGATGGCGAAGCGTGGCCTCATCGCCTCCGACGCGCAACGCAAGCCCGCCGTGGCGATGAGCGCGAAAGCCAAGTCCGAGGTCGATTACCTGCTCGGACGCCTCGCCCGCACGGACAAGCGGGCGGCGGGCCTCGTCGGATGAGGCGTCGATACGCACGGGTATGACGCGTCCCGGGTCGGGCGATGCGCCGCGAAGCCGTTGTATGCCAGGAGCGATCATCCCGATGACACCACGCATCATCCTGTTCCACGCGACGCCGATCGCCATGCAGCCGGTGCAGGCCGCCTTCGCCGAGCGCTGGCCGGAGGCCGAGATCGTCAACCTCCTCGACGACGGCCTGACGATCGACCGCGCCCGCGAGGGCGACGAACTGTCGGAGGCGCTGACGCGGCGCTTCGTGGACTTCGGCAAGTACGGCTACGGGCTGGGTGCGGCCGGCATCCTGGTCACCTGCTCGGCGTTCGGCCCGGCGATCGACCGGCTGGCCAGGGCCGTCCCGGTCCCGGTCCTCAAACCCAACGAGGCGATGTTCCAGGCCGCGATCGCGCGCGGGCGGCGGATCGGCATGCTCGCGACCTTCGCGCCGTCGGTCCCGACGATGACGGACGAGTGGGACGACCACGTCCGCCGGTCCGGCGCGAACGCCACCCTCGACACGATCGTCGTGGCCGACGCCATCGACCTGCTGCGCCGCGGCGATGTCGAGGCCCACAACCGCCTCGTCGCCCGGCGCGCGCCCGAGTTCGCCGGCTACGACGCGATCATGCTCGCGCATTTCTCGACGTCGCGGGCAGCCGACGCGGTCCGTGCCGCCGTGGACGTGCCGGTGCTGACGGCGCCCCACGCCGCCGTCGAGGCCATGCGCGCGATGGTGAGCGCGGCGTGAACGGCCCGCCGGACGACGAGCGGCACACCGTGTTGGGACTGAGCGCGAACATCCGCTGGCTCTTCACGGAGCTGCCCTTCTTCGAGCGCTTCGAGGCCGCCGCGCGGGCGGGATTCGAGGCGGTCGAGTACGGCTGGCCTTACGAACACCCGCCGTCCGCGATCCGCGCGCGCCTCGCCGACAACGGCCTGCGCATGGTGCTCATCAACACGCCCCAGGGCGAGGCCGGGCGAGGCGAGGCGTCCGGGCAGGCCTGCCTTCCCGGACGCCAGGAGGCGTTCCGGGACAATTTGAAGCGGAGCCTCGACACCGCGACGGCGCTCGGCTGCGGCCTCGTGCAGGTCCAGGCCGGCATCCGGCCGGCCGAGGTTTCGACCGAACGCGCCTGGGCGGTCTACGTCGCGAACCTGCTCTGGGCCTGCGACGCCGCGCGAGCGACCGGCGTGAAGCTCATCATCGAGCCGGTGAACGGGCGCGACATCCCCGGCTTCTTCCTCCGGACGCAGGAGATGGCGGCGGCGGCGATCGAGGCGGTCGGGGCGAACCGGCTCGGGCTGCTGTTCGACATCTACCACGCGCAGGTCGAGCAAGGGGACGTGACGCGCCGGCTCGCGGCGGCGATGCCGACGATCAGCCACATCCAGGTCGCCGACGTGCCGGACCGGGGCGAACCCGGCACGGGGGAGGTCAACTGGCGATACGTGTTCGGGCGGATCAGGGCGCTCGGCTACGCCGGCTGGATCGGTTGCGAGTACAAGCCGGCCGCCGGGACGCTGGACGGCCTGGGATGGCGATCCCTCGTCGATCCTTGACCCTCGCGGAACGTTCAAACGTAGGCGGGCTCCAGGCCGCTTCGGCGGTAGGCCTCCGCCGCGCCGGGGGCGGTCATCGCGGCTAGGAGTCGTTCGGCCCCCTCGCGGTTCGCCGCCCAACGCGTGACGGCCGCCGAGAAGGTCGTGACCTCCTGAACGGGGTCGGGGAACGGCCCGATGACCTCGATGCCCTCGACCACCATCAGCTCGCTCATCTGCTGGACGGCGATGTCGGCCTCACCGGTGACGAGCCGTTCCGCCGTGAACCCGGCCGGGATGATCGTCGCCTTGGCCCGAACGGCGTCGGCGATGCCGAGCCTGGGCAGCAGGCCATCGAAGTAGATGCCGCTCGCGCCGCTCTTCGAGAACGCGACCGAACGGGCGTCGGTGAGCGTGCGGGTCAGCGCCTCCACCGTGTCGATCCGGGGGTGCGGCGTCCCGGTGCGGACGGCCAGCGCGTAGCGCGAGCGCGCGACCTCGATCCGGCTCGCGGCATCGACCGATCCGTCCCGCGCCAGCGTGTCCATCGCGTCCGACAGGACCAGCACGGCGTCGGGACGTTGCCCTTCCGCCAAGCCCTTCATGATGAGCGTCGTCGGCGACCAGGCGATCTCGACGAGGCCGCCGGACGCTTCGAAGGCGGGCACGATCGCCGCGTCGAAGGCGCCCCTGACGACGAGGGCGCACATCAGCTTGACCGGCGTCACCGCTTCGTTCGGCATCGCTTCCTTCGGCATGGATTTCGGCTCCACATGGCGCCTTGCCGCGCAGGACGCTTTCGCTTAACCCGCGACGGGGCGGTTCCGCGCGGCCCGCGCCGGGCACGTCCGCGCCGCCTCCCGCCTCGGGCGAAGCAGAGCCTATCACGACGGACGCGGCGGCCTCGTCCCCCCCGTTCGTCCACGTGAGCGCCGGTGGCGCCGCCGATCCCGCGCTGCTAAGGCACTCGCGGATCAACGAAGCCTCCCACCGGGTCGCGCGATCACGCGCCGGTTCAGCGGAAGCGTCAAGAAACGGCATCGGGACGGGGACGCGTGAACGACATCTGCTTGGAGACCACCGGCCTGACGAAGTCGTTTCGCGGCTTCACCGCGGTGCGGGACGTCGACCTCAAGGTGCGGCAAGGCAGCATCCACGCGCTGATCGGCCCGAACGGCGCGGGCAAGACGACCTGCTTCAACCTGCTGACCAAGTTCCTGCAGCCGAGCGCGGGAACGATCCGCTTCGAGGGCGCCGACATCACGGCCCTGAAGCCGGCGCAGATCGCGCGACGCGGCATGGTCCGCTCGTTCCAGATCTCCGCCGTCTTCGGCGAGTTCACCGCGCTCGACAACGTGCGCCTCGCGCTGCAGCGGGTGCGCGGCCACAGCTTCGACTTCTGGCGCTCCGACCGCTTGCTCCGCCGCTTCGAGGATCGTGCCCGCGAGCTGCTCCACGACGTGGGCCTCGGCGACAGCGTGGGCACGCTCGCCGCCGAGCTGTCCTACGGACGCAAGCGCGCCCTGGAGATCGCCACCACGCTCGCGCTCGAACCCCGCATGCTCCTGCTCGACGAGCCGACCGCCGGGATGACGGAGGAGGACGTAGCCCGCATCGTCGCGCTGATCCGCCGGATCCGCCGGGACCGGACCATCCTGATGGTCGAACACAACCTTTCGGTCGTGTCGGGGCTGTCGGACCGCATCACCGTGCTCGCGCGCGGCCGCATCATCGCCGAGGGCGACTACGCCACCGTCTCCACCGATCCCGACGTCATCACGGCCTACCTCGGGACCAGCGACGCCGCGGCGGTGCAGGAAGCCATGGAAGAGGTTTCCGCCGCGGCGGGTGAGGCGCATGTTTGAGGTCAAGGGGCTGAATGCCTGGTACGGCGAGAGCCACGTCCTGCACGGGATGGAGTTCGAGGTTCGTGAGGGCGAGGTGGTGACCCTGCTCGGTCGCAACGGCGCGGGCAAGAGCACGACGCTCAAGTCCATCATGGGCTTGATCGCCAAGCGGAACGGCTCGATCCTGTTCAAGGGCACCGAGCTGATCCGTTCGTCGCCGGACAAGGTCGGGCGCGCCGGCATCGCCTTCTGCCCCGAGGAGCGCGGTATCTTCGCCGGGCTGAACGTCCACGAGAACCTGATGCTGCCGCCCGTGCTCAAGGCCGGTGGCCTGAGCGTCGCCGATATCCACCAGCTCTTCCCGATCCTGCGCGAACGCGCGAAGAGCCAGGGCACGAAGCTGTCGGGCGGCGAGCAGCAGATGCTGGCGATCGCGCGCATCCTGCGGACGGGGGCGAAGCTGCTGCTGCTCGACGAGCCGACGGAGGGTCTCGCGCCGGTCATCGTCCAGCAGATCGGCCGCCTCATCGCGGAGATCAAGCAGCGCGGCTTCACCGTGCTGCTCGTCGAGCAGAACTTCCACTTCGCGTCGGGGCTCGCGGACCGGCACTACGTCGTGGAGCACGGCCGAGTGGTGGACATGATCCCGAGGGCCGAGCTCGCGCGGCGGAAGGACACGCTACAGGCGCGGCTCGGCATGTGAGCCCCTCGGGCCCGCCGAGGGCGGCGCGACCCTCCCCCGGTCGGAGGGCATGACGACCGACGGGATATGAAGCAGTAAGGGCGGCGCGTCCCCTCGGGCGAACCAAGTCTCGGAAGAACCAGTTCATGACCATCACGCGTAGAACAGTCGTCGGAACCGCCGTCACCGGGGCCGTGCTGTCCGCCGCCCCCGTCTTCACCCGCGCGCGGGCGGCAGGGAAATCGCTGAAGATCGCGGTCTGCGGCGATTTCTCCAGCACCTACCAGGCCAACAGCGGCCCGACCGCGGTGGCGTGCGTGAACCTCGCCGTGAAGGACTACGGCGCGACGGCCAAGGGCATCGACGTCGAGGTGGTGCAGGGCGATCATCAGAACAAGCCCGATGTCGGCGCCGCCCTGGCCCGGCAATGGTACGACCAAGGGGTCGACCTCGTGATCGACGTGCCGAACTCGGCCGTCGCGCTCGCCATCGCCGGCATCGCCGCGGAGAAGAACAAGGCCTACATCAACACCAACGCCGCGACCTCGAACCTCACCGGCCCGAACTGCAACAACTGCACGGTGCACCTCAGCTACGACACCTACATGCTCAGCCATTCCACCGGCGGCGCGATCGTCGCGACCGGCGGCAAGAAGTGGTTCTTCATCACCGCGAACTACACCTTCGGCCAGCTGCTGCGCGATCAGACCGCGCAGGTGGTCAAGGCCGGCGGCGGCCAGGTCCTGGGCGACGCGCCCTATCCGTTCCCGCAGACGACCGACTTCTCCACCTTCCTCCTGCAGGCGCAGGCGTCCGGCGCCCAGGTCCTCGGGCTCGCCTGCGCGGGCAACGACACCACCAACCTGATCAAGCAGGCCCGCCAGTTCGGCCTCATGGGTTCGATGAAGATCGCCGGCCTGCTCATGTACATGCAGAGCGTCCACGCGTTGGGCCTGGCGACCGCCCAGGGGCTGCTGACGACCGAAAGCTTCTACTGGGACCTGAACGACCGCACCCGCGCCTTCACCAAGCGGCTGCTGCCGACGAGCCCCACCAACTATCCCTCCATGAGCCAGGCCGGCGACTACGCCGGGACCCTCGCCTTCCTCAAGGCCGTCGACGCCATGGACTACGCGACCGCCAAGACGTCGGGCGCCGCCGTCGTCGCGCAGATGAAGAAGATGCCGACCGACGACGACGCGTTCGGCCGTTGCGCGATCCGCGAGGACGGCCAGTTCATGTGCCCTTCCTACCTCTTCGAGGTGAAGAAGCCGTCGGAAAGCAAGTATCCTTGGGACTACTACAAGCTGGTCAAGACCACGTCCGCCCAGGACAGCTACCAGTCCACGGCCACCGAGGGCTGCCCGCTGGTCAAGGCCTGATCGGCACCGTGGACCCTTCGGCCGCTTCCATGACGATGACCCAGCGACGATGACTCGATGACGATGATCCTTGGCATCCCGGCGCCGCTCCTGTTCGGGCAACTCCTGCTCGGCGTCATCAACGGCGCGTTCTACGCCATGCTGTCGCTGGGCCTCGCCGTGATCTTCGGCCTGCTCGGGATCATCAACTTCGCGCACGGCACGCTGTTCATGGTGGGCGCCTTCGTGGCCTGGGGTCTCGACCAGTACCTCGGGATCGGCTACTGGCCGGCCCTCGTCGTCGCGCCGCTCGCCGTCGGCTCGCTCGGCTACCTGCTCGAACGCACGATCATCAAGCGCATCTACACGTTCGACCCGCTCTACGGCCTGCTGCTGACCTTCGGCATCGCCCTGGTTCTGGAAGGCGCCTTCACCATCCGGTACACGAGCACCGGCGTCGACTATGCCACGCCGGACGCCCTGTCCGGCACGGTCAACCTCGGCTTCATGTTCATGCCGGTCTACCGCGGCTACGTCGTCGCGGCGGCGATCCTGATCTGTGCCGGCGTCTGGTTCCTCATCGAGAAGACCAGCCTCGGCGCGCTGCTCCGCGCCGCGACGGAGAACCCGAGCCTCGTGCAATCCTTCGGGGTCAACGTGCCCCGCATGATCGCGCTCACCTTCGCCGGCGGCGTGGCGCTGGCCGGCCTCGCCGGCGTGATGGCGGCGCCGCTGTACTCGGTCACGCCCAGCATGGGCGACGCCCTGATCAACACCGTCTTCGCCGTGGTCGTCATCGGCGGCATGGGGTCGATCGGCGGCGCGGTCCTCGGCGGGTTCGCGCTCGGCATCATCCAGGGCCTCACCACCGTGTTCTACCCGGCCGCGTCGAGCGTGGTGGTCTTCATCGCGATGGCGCTGATCCTGCTCGTGCGCCCCAGCGGGCTGTTCGGCAGCGCGGCCTGACCGGATGTTCGGCTTCCTCGAGACACTCGGCTTCACCCGCGCCCAGGCCATCGGTCTGCTCGTGCTGATCGCCATCGTCGCCGCCGCCTCCGCCGGCTTCTATCCGATCTTCCTCATGCAGGTGATGTGCTTCGCGCTGTTCGCCGTCAGCACCAACCTGCTGATGGGCTTCATCGGTCTGCTGTCGCTTGGCCAGGCCGCCTATTTCGGGCTCGGCGCCTACATCGCCGGCTACGCCGTCCAGACCTGGCATCTCACGCCCGAACTCGGCATCGCGCTCGGCGGCCTCGGCGGCTGCGCGCTCGGCGCCGCCTTCGGCTGGCTCGTCATCCGGCGGACCGCGATCGCCTTCGCGATGATCACGCTCGCGCTCGCCCAGATCGCCGACTTCGTCGCCAACGAGCTGCCGAGCGTGACCGGTGGCGAGAACGGCATCCAGAACATCCCGCGGGGGTCACTCTTCGGCCTGCTGCCGCTCGCCGACGACAGGGCGATGTACGCCGTCGTCGCCGTGGTCTTCATCGTCGGCGTGTTGTTCATCCACCGCGTCTTGCACTCGCCTTTCGGGCAGGTCGTCAAGGGTATCCGGATCAACGAGCCGCGCACGGTCTCGCTCGGCTACAATCCCGAGTCCTACAAGTGGGTCGTCTTCATCCTCGCCGGCGGCGTCGCCGGGGTGGCGGGCGGCCTCAAGGCGATCGTCATGGGCATCGCCACCTTGTCCGACATCGGCAACGCCTTGTCCGGCCTCGTCGTGCTGATGGTGCTGGTCGGAGGCATCGGCACCGTGTTCGGCCCGATCGTCGGCGCCCTGGTCGTGGTCGCCATGCAGTATTATCTGGCGCCGTTCGGGGCCTGGGTCATCATCATCCAGGGGCTCATCTTCATCGCCTGCGTGCTGACCTTCCGCAGGGGTATCATCGGCGAGTTGGGCGTGAAGTTCCGCGTCGCGCTCTGAGCCGACGCGGCGCGCGGGTGAACGCGTGACAACGTGGGGGACGGGAACCATGCGAGCGATGGTGGTCGGAAACAATGGGCTGGAGCTGCGCGACATTCCGGCGCCGCGGCCAGGCCCGGGCGAGGTGCTCGTACGGGTGCGCGCGGCCGGGTTGAACCGGGCGGAGCTGGCGATGGCGGCCGGCCACGCGCACGGCGCGCTCGGCGGCGCCGGAGCGGTGATCGGCTTGGAATGGGCCGGCGAGGTCGCGGGTCTCGGCGCCGGGGTCGAGGGCGTGCGCGAGGGCGACCGCGTCATCTGCTCCGGCAACGGGGGCTACGCCGAGTACGCCGTGGCCGACTGGGGCCGGATCAGCCCGGTTCCGGCGAACACCATGGGTTGGGAACAGGCGGCGACCCTGCCGATCGCCTTGCAGACGATGCACGACGCGGTGGTGACGAACGGCCAGCTCCGGGACGGTCAGGCCGTCCTCATCCAGGGGGCGAGCTCCGGCGTCGGCCTGATGGGTCTCCAGATCGCCCGGCTGATGGGGGCGAAGCTGGTGATCGGCAGCTCGACCAACGCGGAGCGGCGGGCACGGCTCGCCGAGTTCGGCGCCGACCTTGCCGTGGACACCAGCGATCCGGGCTGGCCGGACGCGGTCCTCGCCGCCACCGACGGGAACGGCGTCGACCTGATCGTCGACCAGATCTCCGGACCCGTCGCGAACGGCAACCTGCGGGCGACGCGCGTGCTCGGCCGCATCGTCAACGTCGGACGACTCGGCGGGTCGAAAGCGGAGTTCGATTTCGACCTTCACGCCGCGCGCCGCGTCAGCTACGTCGGCGTCACCTTCCGCACCCGCAGCAAGGACGAGGTGCGCGAGATCAACCGTCGCATGCGCGCCGACCTTTGGGACGCCGTCGCGGCCGGCGAGCTGACCCTGCCGATCGACCGGGTGTTCCCGCTGGAGCAGGCCAACGAGGCCCAGGCGCACATGAAGGCCAACGCGCATCTCGGCAAGATCGTGCTGAGCGTCTGACGGTGCCGGACATCACCGGGCGCACCCGGATCTTCGCCATCCTGGCGGACCCGGTGGCCCACGTCCGGACGCCGCAGGGCATCAACGCGCTCGCGGCGGCGGCGGGGTACGACGGTGTGATGGTGCCCATCCGGGTGGCGGCCGGCGACCTGCCCTGCGTCGTCGCGGGGCTTCGCGGGGTCGCGAACCTCGGCGGCTTCGTCGTCACCGTCCCGCACAAGACCGCGATCGTGCCGCTCCTCGACAGGCTCAGCGCCGCGGCTCGCCGAGTCGGCGCGGTGAACGTCGTCCGTCGCGAAGCGGACGGCGCGCTCGTCGGCGAGATCCTGGACGGGGTCGGCTTCGTGGCGGGGCTCCGGGCGGCCGGACACGAGCCGAGGGCGCGATCCGTCTACCTCGCGGGTGCGGGCGGCGCCGCCTGCGCCGTCGCCTTCGCGCTCGCGGAGGCGGGCGCGTCGCGGCTCACGGTCTTCAACCGGACGGCCGAGCGCACCGCCGGCCTGCTGACCCGCCTCCAGACCCATTTCCCCGACCTGCCCCTGGCCTCGGGAACCCGCGACCCTTCCGGCCACGACATCGTCGTCAACACGACCTCGCAGGGTTTGCACGAGGGTGACGCCTGGCCGACCGACGTCGGGGCGCTGACGCCGGACCAGCTCGTCGCCGACATCATCATGGAGCCGGAGGTGACGCCGCTGCTGGCCGCCGCGGCAGCCGTCGGCTGCAGGGTCCATCCCGGCATGCCGATGCTGCGATCCCAGCTCGACCTCATGGCGGACTGGATGGGCATGGGGCGCGCTGGTGCCGCCGCGCGCTGATCGCTCGAAGGGACCTCGAAACGACGCATGGACGACTTCGACTTCATCGTCATCGGCGGCGGTACGGCCGGATGCGCGCTGGCGAACCGGCTCAGCGCGAACGCTCGGCACAGGGTTCTCCTGATCGAGGCGGGCGGGCGCGGCACCGGGTTCTGGGTTCCGGTGCCGGCCGGCTTCGGCAAGCTGCTCACCGGACGCCGCCACAACTGGGGCTTCGCGACCGAGCCGGAACCCGGCACGCTTGATCGCGCGATCGTCGTGCCGCGCGGCAAGGGGCTCGGCGGGTCGACGCTGATCAACGGCATGATCTTCGTGCGCGGACAGCCCGAGGATTTCGACGGCTGGGCCCAGAGCGGCAACCGCGGCTGGAGCTGGGAGGACGTGCTCCCCTACTTCCGCAAGCTCGAACGGTTTCGCGGCGGCGACCCGCGCCTGCGGGGCGACAGCGGGCCGCTCCACGTCACCGAGGTCGTCGAGCGCAACCCGCTCGCCGACGCCTTCGTCGATGCCGGGGTGGAGGCCGGCTACGCCAGGAACCCGGACTACAACGGCGAGAACCAGGAAGGCTTCGGCTACTACCAGGTGAACCAGCACCGGGGCCGGCGGTGGAGCGCCGCCGAGGCCTATCTCAAGCCGGTCCTCAAGCGCGCCAACCTCGTGGTGTGGACGGAAGCCCACGTCCAACGGTTGATGCTGGAAGGGCGCCGCGTCACCGGCGCGATCGTGCGCCGGGGTGACGGCGAGCGGGCGGTCACGGCGCGCCACGAGGTGATCTTGGCGGCGGGTGCCGTGCAATCCCCTCACCTCCTCGAACTATCGGGGATCGGACGACCGGACGTGCTCCGCGCCGTCGGCGTGCCGGTCGCCCACGCTCTGCCCGGCGTCGGCCGCAACTACCGCGACCATTACGCGACGCGGATGAACTGGCGCGTCAAGGTGCCGGTGACGTTGAACGAGCTGACGCGCGGGTGGCGCCTCGCCCTCGCCGTCGCGCAATACGCCCTGTCGCGCAGGGGCATCCTCACGCTCGGCACCGGTCTCGCCTACGGCTTCGTCAAGACGCGGCCGGGCCTGTCCGGCCCGGACGTGCAGTACTTCTTCATGCACGCGAGCTACGCCAACGCCGCCGACCGTCGCCTCGACCGCGAACCCGGCATGACGGTCGGCGTGACCCAGTTGCGCCCGGACTCGCGCGGCACGATCCACATCAAGTCGCCCGATCCCGCCGTGCCGCCGGCCATCCGGCCCAACTTCCTCGCGGCGCGGTCCGATCGGGACAGCCTCATCGAGGGCATGCGCACCGCCCGCCGCATCATCGAGCAGCCGGCCATGGACCCCTTCAGGGCCCACGAGCTCAACCCCGGTCCGCGCGTCCGGAGCGACGACGAGTGGCTCGACTTCGCCCGGCGCAACGGCCAGACCATCTACCATCCGGTCGGCACCTGCAGCATGGGGACCGGTCCGGACGCGGTGGTCGACGAGCGGCTGCGCGTGCACGGTCTCGCCGGGCTCCGCGTCATCGACGCCTCGATCATGCCGACCGAAGTCTCGGGCAACACCCAGGCCGCCGTGATGATGATCGCCGAGAAGGGGGCCGACCTCGTCCTCGCGGATCACCGCGCCTGAGCTTCGGCGCGCTAGAAGGCCTGCTCGTAGAGCTGCAGCGCGTCCGCTTCGCCGACCTCGACCGGGTTGTTGACGAGGAGCCGCGTCTGCCTCATCGCGTCGGACGCGAGACCGGCCAGGCTCCCTCGCGTGACGCCGACGTCGCGGAGGCGGCGGGGCGCGCCGCTCTCGTCCATGAGAGCGTCCATCGCCGCGACGAACGCGTGCGAGCGTGCTTGGGTGCCGCCCTCCCCCGGGGCGCCGACGACGTCGGCCAGTTCGGCGTAGAGGGGGGCGGCCACCCGCGCGTTGAAGCGCAGGACGGGGCCGAGCATGAGGGCGTTCGAGAGGCCGTGCGGAACGTGGTAGCGGCCGCCCAGCGGGTAGGCGAGCGCGTGGACCGCCGCCACGGGTGCGTTGGAGAAGGCTTGTCCCGCCAGCATCGCGCCGAGCAGCATGTCCTCGCGGGCTCGCCGGTCGCGGCCGTCGCGGCAGGCGCGGACGAGGTTGGCCGCGAGACGCCGCAGCGCCTCGCGCGCGAGCGCGTCGGAGATCGGGTTCTTCCTGTGGCGGCTGGTGTAGGCCTCGACCGCGTGCACCATGGCGTCGATGCCGGTGGCGGCCGTGTGGGTCGCCGGCAGGCCGATCGTCAGTTCGGCGTCGAGCAGGACGTGGTCGGCGTAGAGCTGATGCGAGACGACGCCCATCTTGGTCTGCCCAGCCGTCGTGAGGATCGAGATGTTCGTCACTTCCGACCCCGTCCCCGCCGTCGTCGGGACGAGCGCGAGCGGCAGTCGGCCGCCGGTCACCCTGCCGATGCCGTACATGTCGGACAGCGGCTGCCGCGAGGAGGACGACAGCACCGCCACCATCTTGGCGACGTCGAGCGACGAGCCGCCACCGACCCCGACCACCATGTCGACGCCGGCGCCACGGGCCCGGGCGACGCCGGCCAGCACCACGTCCTCCGGAGGATCCGCCACGACATCGTCGAAGATCGTGACCGCGAACCCGTGCTCGCGCAGGTCGACCGCGATGGGATCGACGAGGCCGGCGGCGATCAAGCCGGTGTCGGTCACCAGCAGGACCGTCCGCGCGGCGAAACGCGCAGCGAGTTGCCCGCCGAGACGGGCGGCCCCGGACCACTCGACCTGGATGGACGGAACGGTTTGGAACCCGAAGGATGCGAGGGTCATGGGCGTTCCGCGATGGCCTGCCGAGGGAAGTGCGACGATCCATGCGCAGCGATAACCGCGCCGGGCGTCGCGTTCGACCCCGCATTTCGGACCACGTGCCACGATGAGGGATGCGATCGGGACCATCGCCCGCCGATCACGATTGCGGGAACGCGTCGCGGCAGGACGCCGGCCGCGAGTTCGTTCGCGCAGGGACCCTCCCCCGCCCTGATGCGGGACTTGCGCCCGCTCACGAAGACGAGACAATGAGCCTATTGTAGCCGTTCTAAACGACGCTTAGGTTCCCGGCACGCACCCTGCCATCTTCGAAAGTGACGGTCATGACTGACTCGAGAGCCACCGACGAACGCGGAGGCGCCACGCGACGCGACGTCATCGCCGGCGCGACGGCGCTCGTCGCCGAGACGCAGTTCCATTCCGCTCGCGCGGACACGTTGCCGGCGGCGGCGGCGAATGCGGGCCTGACCCCGGTTCAGCTGAAGATCAACGGGACGACGCACGCGCTGAACCTCGACACGCGCGTCACGCTGCTCGACGTCCTGCGTGAGCACGTCGGCCTGACCGGCTCGAAGAAGGGGTGCGACCACGGCCAGTGCGGCGCCTGCACCATCCTGCTCAACGGCCGTCGCATCAACGCCTGCCTGACGCTGGCCGTCATGCACGCCGGCGACGAGATCACGACCATCGAGGGGCTCGGCGAACCGGGACACCTCCATCCGATGCAGGCGGCCTTCGTCGACCACGACGGCTACCAGTGCGGCTACTGCACGCCGGGCCAGATCGTCAGCGCGGTCGGCATGATCGGCGAGGCGAAGGTCGGCTGGCCGTCGGTCGTGACCACCGACCTGGCGAGCCACCCCAAGCTCGACCCGGCCGAGATCCGCGAGCGCATGAGCGGCAACATCTGCCGCTGCGCCGCCTACGTGAACATCGAAGCCGCCGTCCACGAGATCGCCAGCAAGGAAGGAGTGGGGGCATGAAGGCCTTCACCTACGAACGTCCGACCAACGCCGCCGACGCGGCGCGCGCCGTCGCGGCGAACCCGAACGCGAAGTTCATCGGTGGCGGCACGAACCTCCTCGACCTGATGAAGCTCGAGGTCGAGACGCCGGCGCACCTGGTGGACGTGAACCATCTCGGGCTGAACGCGATCGAGGACACGTCGGACGGCGGCCTCAGGATCGGCGCCCAGGTCGCCAACAGCGACCTCGCGGTCGACGGACGCGTCCGCACCCGCTACGGCGTCTTGTCGCGCGCGCTGCTCGCCGGCGCGTCGGGCCAGCTTCGCAACAAGGCGACGACCGGCGGCAACCTGCTCCAGCGCACGCGCTGCTACTACTTCTACGACACGTCGAAGCCCTGCAACAAGAGGGAGCCGGGCTCCGGCTGCTCCGCGCTCGGCGGCTACAACCGCATCATGGCCGTCGTCGGAGCCTCCGAGCAGTGCATCGCGACGCACCCGTCCGACATGGCGGTCGCCATGCGCGTGCTGGACGCGAGCGTCGAGACGGTGGACCCGCAGGGCGGGACGCGTACCATCCCCATCGCCGAGCTTCACCGCCTGCCGGGAGACCTGCCGCAACAGGACACGATCCTCAAGCCGGCCGAACTGATCACCCACGTGAGGCTGCCGGCGCCGCCCGAGGGGGTGCAGGTCTACCGCAAGGTGCGCGACCGCGCGTCCTACGCCTTCGCCCTCGTTTCCATCGCCGCCGTCGTCGACGTGCGGGACGGCGTCGTGCGCGGGGCACGCTTCGCCTTCGGCGGCTTGGCGCACAAGCCTTGGCGCGTCGAAGCGGCCGAGGGCCTCGTGGCCGGCAAGCCGGCGACGCGGGCGACCGCCGAGGCGGCCGCCGACCGCGTGCTGCAGGGCGCGCGCGGCTACGGCTCCAACGACTTCAAGATCCCGCTGACGAAGCGGACGCTCTCGGCCGTTCTGACCGAACCCACCCGCGCCTGAGGACGAGCATCATGGCCTATGACGTTCCCGCCGGGGTCACCCCGCTCGACCTTCACGCCGCCGACGGCGTCGTGGGTAAACCGCTCAACCGCGTGGACGGCCCCTTGAAGGTGTCCGGGCGCGCCACCTACGCCGCCGAATACGCCGGGGAAGACAAAGTCGCCTACGGTGTCCTGCTTCCATCGACCATCGCCAAGGGCCGCGTCGCGAACATCGACGCGGCGGAAGCCGAGCGGATGCCCGGCGTCCTGATGGTGCTGACCTACAAGAACGCCAATCCGGTCGAGGGCCAGGCTGATCGCGTCGCCGCGGGTCCGAGTACCGGCAAGAGGATCTTTCCCCAGCTGAAAGACGACCGGATCGACCATGTCGGCCAGCCGGTCGCGCTCGCCGTCGCCGAAACCTTCGAGCAGGCGCGCGCCGCCGCCATGGCGGTCAAGGTGAGCTACGCGCCGGAGCCGTGGAACGTCGACATGGCCGCGCAACTTGAGAGCGCCGTCACGCCCAAGGAGCAGAAGCCCGACAGCTTCGTCGGCAATTTCGACAGCGCGTTCGCTGCCGCGCCCGTGAAGCTCGACGTGGTGTACACCACGCCGATCGAGAGCCACGCGATGATGGAGCCGCACGCCACCATCGCGACCTGGAAGGGCGATGGCCTGACGCTCTACACCTCCAACCAGTTGCCCGTAGCCGGCGTCAGCGTCGTCGCCGCGACCTTGAACCTTCCCACGAAGGAGGTCCGGATCGTCAGCCGCTACATCGGCGGCGGCTTCGGCGGCAAGCTGGACGTTTGGCCGGACGCGATCCTGGCGGCCCTTGCCTCGCGCAAGCTGCGCGGACGGCCGGTGAAGGTCGTGCTCACCCGGCAGCAGATCTTCGCCGCGACCGGCCATCGTCCCCAGACGCTGCAGCACATCCGGCTCGGCACGGACGCCGACGGCCACATCCAGGCCATCGCGCATGATGTTTGTACGGCCAACAACGCCCAGGAAAACTTCTTCGAGGGCTCGGCCAAGTCGACCCGCACCCTGTACGCCGGCGCGAACCGGCGCACGACGCACAAGCTCGTCCATCTCGACATCCCGATCGGCAACTCGATGCGGGCGCCGGGCGAGGCGAGCGGCCAGCTCGCGATGGAATGCGCCATGGACGAGTTGGCGGAGAAGCTCGGCCTCGATCCGATCGAGCTCCGCCTTCGCAACGAGCCGACCGAGGATCCCGAGCGCCACCTGCCGTATTCATCGCGCAACCTAGTGCAGCTCATGCAGATCGGCGCCGAGCGGTTTGGCTGGAGCAAGCGCAATCCCAAACCCGGTCAGGTGCGCGATGGCCGCTGGCTGATCGGCGTCGGCATGTCGGCGGCCACGCGGGACGTCGCGTTCCAGAAGGCGGCCGCCCAAGTCGTGCTCAATCCGGACGGGACCTTGGTGGTGCGCACCTCGATGACCGATCTCGGTACAGGCACGTACACGATCCTGACGCAGATCGCGGCGGAGATGACGGGGCTGCCCATGGACCGGGTGGTCGTGCAACTCGGCGACACTCTTCTTCCCGAGGGTCCCGGTTCGGGCGGCTCTTGGGGAGCCCAGAGCTCCGGCTCCGCCGTATTCGCGGCCTGCGAAGCGTTGCGGAACAAGCTCGCGGCCATCGGCGGCGTCGAGCCGGCCACCGCCCGCTTCGAGAACGGGCGCATGTTGGCCGGCGACAGGTCCTGGGCGCTCGGCGATCTCGTGAAGGCCGGGCCGATGACAGCCGACGGGTCGATCGAGCCGGGCAAGCTGTTCCACGCCTATTCCCTGCAGTCCTACGGGGCGCACTTCACCGAGGTCGCCGTCGATGTCGACACGGCCGAGATCCGCATGCGTCGCATGTTGGGGGTGTTCTCCGCGGGACGTATCCTCAACGAGAAGACGGCCAAGTCACAGCTCATCGGGGGCATGACGATGGGGCTAGGCGCGGCGCTCATGGAAGACGCCGTGATGGACATGCGCTACGGGAACTTCGTCAATCACGATCTGGCGGAGTACCACGTGCCGGCGCACGCGGACGTGCCTGAGGTCGACGTCATCATCGTCCCGCAACTCGATGCCATGTCGAGCCCGATCAAGGCGAAGGGCGTCGGCGAGTTGGGCATCTGCGGTGCGGGCGCGGCGGTGGCGAACGCGATCTACAACGCCACCGGCGTCCGCGTGCGGGACTATCCCATCACGCTCGACAAGGTTTTGAAGGATCTGCCGGGCACCGTCTGATCCTTCGTTCCGAGATGGGACGGGCGCTGAGCCGGCGACGGGCAGCGTTCGTCCGGCCGTTCAGCCTTCGCGACCTGCCGCGAGCAGGACGATCAAGCCCTCGCGGTCGGTTGCGCCGCTCAGGCGGCGGCGCGTGCCGGCGAGGTACGCGGTGCGGAGGTTGCCCGCTCACTGGGGCCAGCGTTCGAGCGCGGCCCGTCCGGCGTCCGTCAGCCCGTATCTCCCACGCTCGACCCGCTCGAACCAGCCGTAAACGTTGCGCAGCAGGATCTTGGCGGCATCGGGCGCGACGCTCTTGAGGTCGCGCGGACGCCGCGGTTGTCCGGTCATCGCCGCCGCGCACAGGAGGGCCTGCTGCCGATAGGCCGTCATGACGGGAGCGCGCGAGCCGCCGCCCGGCATGGGATCGCCGCTGCGTCGCACGTGCTCGTCGACCAGCCTGGATCGGCGGCGGCTATCGCGACGCGGCAACGGCGCGGCCGGGCTGACAAGGATCTCGACCGAGCCGGCGGCGGTGACGCCGAGCATCCCGAAGCCGAGCTGGCGGCACAGGTCGCGGAAACGCCTGTCGCTCCCGCGACCCTTGCCGCGCGGCGACGCGAGGGCCGCGAGCCAGACCTCGTCGCAGGCCGCCGCGCGGTCGACCGCCTGAAGAACGAGTTCGAGGTTGAAGCGCAGCTTCAACTCGCCGATCACCACCAGGGGCGGTTCGCCGTTCCTCACGGCGAGTAGATCGCAGCCACCGACCTCGCCCTTGACGACGAAGCCTCGGTTTTCCAGGAAGGCCTTCACGGGCCGGTAAAGCGAGGTTTCCAGCGCGGTCCCATCCCCGTCGCCGCTGGCGCGTCGACCCGGTGCGGAGTTCCGGGTTGACGCGCCGCGTAAGCTTTCCCGTAAACCGCCGCGCACGTATCGGGCCGACGCTCCAGGATCGCGTCACCGGCCGGTGACGCCTCGCGTGCCGACATCGAGAAAACCACCGGGCGTGACGGTTACGGTTCCGAAGTGCAGCGCCTTATCCTGGCCGAGGGGACCGCGATCGGCGTCGGACACGAGCGGCTTCGCGTCGGGTACTGGCAGCCGGTCGG
Organism: uncultured Beijerinckiaceae bacterium; assembly: GCA_964244495.1. Classification (GTDB taxonomy): domain Bacteria; phylum Pseudomonadota; class Alphaproteobacteria; order Rhizobiales; family Beijerinckiaceae; genus RH-AL1. The sequence continues at coordinate 55,691 of CAXTIU010000005.1, read as the reverse complement.
GCGGCTTCTCGGCCGCGATCCGCCGAGGCGCCGCTTTCTTGTGCGCTACCGACGACGGCGGCTCACCCGCCATCGCCGGAGCGGCAAGGGCGATGAGTACCGTCAGGAAGGCGATCGGGGGTCGCATCGGCATCGCATAGCATGAGCTCGGCCGAACCGAAGGAGAAAAGCGAGGGGCGTTTCACGTGTTGGCGGATCGCCCGGCGCGTCCCAGTCACGGGCATCGGATCCGAAGAGCGCGCGGCGGTTCGCCCGGCGACGCGATGGCATGACTTGGAGCGTCGGACCACCGTGTCGTCGCCACGTCGTCCGCTTCTCACGTCGACGCGCCGCGCCCGTCCGCCGCCGCGCCGCGCCAAGCCGCTTCGGCCTCGTTCCAGGCGGCGAGCGGCTGCAGGTCGGGCACCCAGGCGAGGCCACTCTTGCTGTCGGACGATATGGCGTCGGCGGTCACGACGACGTCGAGCAGCGCCGGGCGGTGGGCCAGAGCCCGTCGCAGCGCGCCGGGCAGTTCCTCGGCCGTCTCCACCCGTTCGGCATGGAGGCCCAGGCCGCGCGCCATTTCGGCGTAGTCTGTGTCGCGGAGGGTCGTTCCGACGATCCGGCCATGGGTCACCTCCTGGTCGTGCACCTCGATCTGCCAGCCCCGGTTGTTGGCGACCACGACGAGCAGATTGGCATCGTGACGGACGGCCGTGTCGAGCTCGATCGCGTTGAAGCCGAAGGCGCCGTCGCCCGTCGCGACCACGGTGACGCGCTCCGGATGCACCAGCGCGGCGGCGATCCCGTAAGGGACGCCGACCCCCAGGCAGCCGAAGGGTCCGGGATCGAGAACCGACTTGGCCGACAGGCCGACGCGCGCGAAGCTGAGGAAATCGCCGCCATCGATCGCCAAGGTGCTGTCGGGCCCGAGCACGGCCCGCAGCGCGGCGACGAGGCTGTTCGGGTGCATGTGCCCGTCCTGACCCGGCGGCGAAGCGGCGAGGACCCGACCGAGCGTCGCCGTGCGCTCGATGTGCTGTTCGCGCAGACCGTCCGCCCAACGCGCGTCGATGGCGGCGGGGCGATCGCCGGCATGGCGTAGGATGGCGGCGAGCGTTTCACCCGGATCGGCGAGGATCGCCAGGGCGCCGGGCCGGTTGTCGCGCAGCTCGGCCGGGCTGTCGGAGATGCGCAGGAAGCGCGCCGCGCGGAAGACCGCCGGCGACCCGTAGGCGAGCTGGAAGTCGAGCCGCCGACCCAGCGTGACCACGAGATCGGCCTCGGCCATGGCGCGGCCGCGCATCGATCCCACGGCGTCGGGATGGTCGTCCGGCAGGACGCCGCGACTTTCGCCGGTGTCGAGGTAGGGGCAGCCGAGGCGGGCGAGGACGGCGGCGATTTCGGGGCCGATCCCGCGCGCGCCGCGACCGGCGATGATCAGGGGACGGCGGGCCGACCACAGGAGGTCCACCGCCGCCGCCACCGCTTCAGGGTCCGGCCGGGCGCGGAACCGCCGGCGGGGCTCTAGCAGCTCCGGCAGCAGCATCGCGGCGGGGACCGGCGCGCGCAGCGTGTCGGTCGGGAAGTCCAGGAACGCCGGCCCGGGATCGCCACCCTCCCCTTCCGCGCGGGCGAAGGCTTCCGCCAGTTCCTGCGGCACCAGGGAGGGGTCGCGGACCGTGCGGGCGTAACGGGCGATGGGGCGCACGAGCTGCGCGTGGTCCATGTCCTGCAGGGCACCACGGTTCTCCTGTGGCCCCGGCGGCGTTCCGGAAAGGATCAGCACCGGGCTGCGGGACACGTGGGCGTTGGCGATGCCGGTCATGGCGTTGGTGACGCCCGGTCCGGCGGTCACGAGGGCGACGCCGACCGTGCCGGTCAGCTCCGCTTCCGCCTGCGCCATGTGGACGGCGGCGCGCTCGTCCCGCACGTCGACGATGCGGATATCCTCCGCCGCCACCGCCATCCAGATCGGCATGGTGTGGCCACCGCAGAGGCCGTAGACGCGGCGAACGCCTCGCGCGCGCAGGACGCGGCCGATGACGGCGGCGGCGTCGCGGGGCGCGGCTCGGCCGGTCACCGGTTGACCAACCTGGCCGGCGTGGCGAAGACCATGAACGCCCCGATCACCAGGGCGCCGGACAGGACCAGCACGCCCGCGTTGGTGCTGCCGGTCATGTCCTTCACGGCGCCCAGCAGGTAGGGGCTGATGAAGCCCGCGACGCTGCCGACCGAGTTGGCCACCGCCAGGCCCATGGCGGCGGCGGGCCCGGCCAGAATGGCCGGCGGCAGCACGTAGAATTGCGGGACGCAGGTCAGGATGCCGGAGGCCGCCACCGTCAGCGCCATCAGCGCGACGACGGTGTCGTGGGAGAACATGACGCTGACCACCAGGCCCGCCGCGCCGAACACCGCCGGCAGGGCGAGGTGCCAACGGCGCTCCCGACGGCGGTCGGAACTTCGTCCCACCAGGATCATGGTGACGAAAGCGCCGAGGTAGGGGATCGCCGTCAGCAGGCCGACGGACAGCGGGTCGCGCACGCCGCTGTCCTTGATGATGGTTGGCAACCAGAAACTGACGCCGTACAGGCCCATCGTGAAGAAGAAATAGGTGAAGCTCAGCAGCCAGACCCTGCGGTCAAGCAGGCCCTCGCGGGTGGAATGCAGCGGCTTGTCCCTGCTCTCGGCCAGCACGTCGGCCTTGATCCTGGCCTTCTCCGGCGCGCTCAGCCAGCGGGCGGCATCGATGGAGTTGTCGAGGCTGACGAAGCAGACGATGCCCAGCATGATCGCGGGCAGGCCCTCGAGCAGGAACATCCATTGCCAGCCGGCCAGTCCGCCAGTGCCGTTGAGCGCGCTCATCAGCCCGCCGGAGAGCGGCCCGCCGATGATGCCGGACAACGGGATGCCGGTCATGAACACCGCCGACGCCTTGCCGCGATGCGACGAGGGAAACCAGATCGTCAGGTAGTAGATGATGGCGGGGATGAAGCCGGCCTCGGCCGCCCCGAGCAGGAAGCGCAGGAGGTAGAACATGCCGGCCGAGGTCGTGACCATGGTCAGCGCGGAGATGATCCCCCAGGTGATCAGGATGCGGCCGATCCAGGCGCGTGGCCCCACCCGCATCATCAGCATGTTGCTGGGGATCTCGAAGATCACGTAGCCGACGAAGAACATCCCGGCGCCGAGGCCGTAGACCGTTTCGCTGAGGCCGAGATCCTTCAGCATCTGCAGCTTCGCGAAGCCGACGTTGACGCGGTCGAGATACGCCCCGATGTAGCAGGCGAGGAGGAGTGGCAGGATGCGCCACATCACCTTCGCGTAGAGACTTCGACCGTCGGTCGCGTCCTCGGACAGCAGTGCGGTTTCGCTCTTCATCGTCCCCTCCCTCGAGCACGGCCTTCGCGGCTCTTCGCGTTCGTCGACCCTCGCGGTGGCGCCCCGCCGCCGGCCGGACCTACCGGGTGGCCCGGCTAGAAGACCGGCACTTCACGGTAGGAGCCCCAGAGCGCCTTCAGCTTCTCGACGATCTCGCCCATCGTGGCGCCTTCGCGCACGAGTTCGATGGTGACCGGCATGAGGTTCCGCTCGGGGTCCGTGGCGGTCTCGACGAGCTGCTGCATCAAGAGGTCGTATTTGGCTGCATCGCGCTCGCGCCGCACCCGTTGCGTGCGGGCGACCTGGCGGTCGGCCGTCGTCTGGTCGTAGGGGTGGGTGTGGATCTTGGGGTCGGGCGTGTCGTCGACGAAGCGGTTCACCCCGATCACCGGCTTCTCGCCCGACTGCTTGCGCAGCGCCGTCTCGTAGGCGAAGTCGGCGATGTGGCGCTGGAACCAGCCGTCCTGGATCATCTTCAGCGTGCCGCCGCGCTCGGCGACCTCGTCGAGGATCTCGAAGATGCGCTTCTCGTACTCGGTCGTCAGGCTCTCGACGAAGTAGGAGCCGCCCAGCGGGTCGACGACCTGCGTGACGTTGGACTCCTCCGCGATGACCTGCTGGGTCCGCAGGGCCATCCGCATGGCGTCCTCGGTGGGGATCGCGAAGGCCTCGTCGTACCCGTTGGTGTGCAGCGACTGGCAGCCGCCGAGCACCGCCGCCATCGCCTGGAACGAGGTGCGCACGACGTTGACCATGTACTGCGGCTTGGTGAGCGAGGCCGCCGCCGTCTGGCAATGGAAGCGCAGGCGCATCGACTCCGGGTTCTTCGCCCCGAAGCGCTCCTTCATGATCTTGGCGTAGCAGCGCCGCAGCGCGCGGAACTTCGCGATCTCCTCGAAGAAGTCCGCCTGGCAGACGAAGAAGAAGGCGAGGCGCGGCGCGAACTCGTCGATGCCGATGCCCGTCTTCAGCACCTCCTCGACGTAGACGATCAGGTTCGCCAAGGTGAAGGCCGCCTCGTGCAGCGGCGAGGAGCCGGCTTCCGAGATATGGTAGCCCGAGATGTTGATCGGGTTGTAGCGCTTCATCGTCTTGGCGCAGTAGGTGATGCAGTCCCGCACGATGCGGACCGACGGCTCCACCGGGAAGATGTACTCCTTCTGCGCCATGTACTCCTTCAGGATGTCGGCCTGCACGGTGCCCGACAGCTTGTTGAGGTCGTAGCCGCGCTTCTCCGCCAGCGCGATGTACATCGCGAGCAGGATCCAGGCGCTGGGATTGATGGTCATCGACACGGAGATGTGCTCGAGGTCGATGCCGTCGAACAGCGCTTCCATGTCGGCCAGCGTGTCGATCGCGACGCCCTCGCGGCCGACCTCGCCCTCGCTCATCGCGTGGTCGGAGTCGTAGCCCATGAGGGTCGGCATGTCGAAATCGGTCGAGATGCCGGTCTGGCCCTGGGCGATCAGGTACTTGAAGCGGACGTTGGTGTCCTCGCCGGTGCCGAAGCCGGCGATCTGGCGCATGGTCCAGTTCCGCGAGCGGTACATGGTCGGGTAAGGGCCGCGGGTGAAGGGGTAGCGGCCCGGCAGACCGATGTCCTCGGGCGGCGTGGCGGCGAGGTCGGCGGCCGTGTAGGTCCGCTGAACGGGAATGTCGCCGAGCGTGAAGAACTCGCTCTTCCGCTCCTTCTGCTTGCGGAGGAAGGCGGCGACCTCGTTCGCCTCCCAGTCCTGGACCTCGGTGCGGATCGCGCCGACCCGGTCCCGCGCGCCGACTTGGTCCTGCGCGACGGCAGCGCGTTCGGTCATGTCGTCCATGGTGTCGTTCCTCTTCTCGACCCGGCCTTTCCTCGACCTGGATCGTCAATTCAGGGATGTGGCGACGAGTTCGTCGGCCAAGGTGTAGGGGTCGCCGTCACGCCGTTCGAGGCGCGCCGCGAGGTCGGCGACGACCGAGGCGGCGGACTTGGTGAAGCGAGCCATCAGGAGGTTCTCCGCCGTCTTCAGGAGTCGGAAGCGCGCGATGGCGAGACGCCGCGGCCGGCCCCGCTCGTCATCCATCGTCAGCGCGCGGTGCCGCTCGACGGCGTCGATGAAGGCCTCGAAACCCTCGCCCGAATAGCTGGAGATGCCGATGACCGGCACGGGCCAGTCCGGCCCCGGTCCGTGACCGGTCCCGAGCGTCATCATGCCCTTCAGGTCCGCGAGGGTGCGGTGGGCGTCGCTGCGGTCGCATTTCGAGACGACGTGGACGTCGGCGATCTCCAGCATGCCGGCCTTGATCGCTTGGACCTCGTCGCCGAGCCCCGGTGCCGACACGACCACCGTCGTGTGGGACGCCTTGGCGATCTCGACCTCGTCCTGCCCGACCCCCACGGTCTCGATGACCACCGTGTCGAAGCCGGCGACGTCCATGACATCGACGGCGTCGAGGGCGGCGCGGGCCATGCCGCCCATGGCGCCGCGCGTCGCCATGCTGCGGATGAAGACGTCCGTGTCGAGCGCGAGGTCTGTCATGCGGATGCGGTCGCCCAGGATGGCGCCGCCCGAATACGGGCTCGAGGGGTCGACCGCGACGATGCCGACGCGATGCCCGCGCGCCCGCATCATCGTCGCGAGCCGGGCCACCAGCGTCGACTTGCCGGAGCCCGGCACGCCCGTGATGCCGATGACGTTGGCGCGCCCCGCGCGCCGGTACACCTCGGCCAGCGCCGGGCGGGCCTCCGCCACGCCCGCCTCGGCGCGCGAGATGAGCCTGGCGACCGCCGCCGTGTGACCCGCCGCCACCCGCTCGACGAGTTCGAGGGACGGGACGTAGGCGCTCATGCGGGCGCTCACGCGCGATCCCCCGCGGCGATCTGCCGGTGCAGGTCGCGGAACACGGCACGGTCGTCGACCACGCGGCGCGCCTTGAAGTCGGTGCGCGGCAGCGTCCCCTGCCGCACGATCTCGACCACCGTGCGCAGGCCCAGCATCTTCTGCATGCGGTGCGCCACGTCGGCCCGGAACGCCGCCGTCGCGGCGTCGCCGCGTGTCGCCGCGTCGGCGTGGGCCTCGACCCGCAGCAGCAGCTCGTCCATGGCGGCCTCGCGGGTGATGACGATCTGATGCTCGCCGCCGTAGTCGGGCAGCGCGTTCAGCACCGCGTCGATCTCGCTCGGGTAGATGTTCTCGCCGCGCACCGTGAACATGTCGTCGATCCGCCCGAAGATGCCCTGCGGCAACCTCGGGTAGGTGCGGCCGCACGGGTTGGGCTCGTTGGTCCACAGCGTCAGGTCGCCGGAGGCGAGCCGGATCATCGGCTGCGAGGTGCGCTCCAGGTGCGTGTAGACCGGCGTGCCGCGCCGGCCGAAGGGCACGCGGCGCATCGTGGCGGGATCGCAGACCTCGGTGTAGACGACGTCCTGCCAGCAGAGCAGGCCCGACGTTTCCATCGTGCCGGCGACGTTCATGAAGGGCGACATCTCCGCCATGGAGCCGCAGTCGAAGACCTTGGCGCCGTAAAGGTCCTCGATCTTGTCGCGGACGCCGGGGATGGAGGCCCCCGGCTCGCCCGAGAAGAACATGACGCGCAGACCGAAGCCGCGCGGATCGAGCCCCTCGCCGATCGCCGCCTGAGCGAGGTGGAGCGCGTAGGTCGGCGTGCCGTAGAACGCCGCCGGCTTCAGGCTGTCGAGCCATTGCGCGCACCGCAGCGTCATGCCGGGCGCGCCGGCCCCGAAGGGGAACGCCTTGGCGCCCAGGCGCTCGGCGCCGGCCAGCGCCCCCCAGCTTCCCATGTAAAGGCTGAGGATGGCGGCCACGCAGACCATGTCGCTCGGCCGTATGCCCATGCCCCACATGATGCGCGCGTGGGCGTTGGAGATCGCCGACCAGTCGTTGCGGCCGATCGCGAAGGCCGTGGGGCGGCCGGTGGTGCCGCTCGTGCCGTGGATGTGGTGGATCTCGTCGTCTGGGACGCAAAGGTAGTCGCCGAACGGCGGGGACGCGGCCTGCGACGCCCGCAGGTCGGCCTTGGCCAGCACCGGAACCTTGTCCTCGAAATCCTCGAGGCTGCGGAGGTGGCTGGGATGGAAACCGGCCTCGTCCCATTTCCGGCGATAGAACGGGGCGTTCTCGTAGGCGTAGGCGCAGACCTGCTTGAGGCGCTCCAGGATCAGCCGGTCGCGATCGCCCGACGGCATGGTCTCGCGTCGCGGGAACCAGTAGCGGCTGTCCGGCGAGGGGCGGTAGGACTCGTCGTAGGCGGGGGGAAATGACCAGTCTTCCATGGTGTTTCCCCGGTCAGCGCGGCCCGCGCTCTTCCACGAGACGGTTGAGCGTCGACACGATGTACTCCGGCGGCGTGTCCTGCAGCAGCACCTCGCGGACGCCCAGCTTCTTCAGCTCGACCACGTCCTCGTCGGGCATCACGCCGCCGGCGATGACGATCATGTCGGCGGCGCCTTTCTCCTCCAGCAGGCGGAAGATCTTGGGAAACACCGTCAGCTGGACGCCGGACAGGAGGCTGACGCCCAGCACGTCCACGTCCTCCTGGACGGCGGCGTTGACGACCTCCTCGGGGGTGCGGTGCAGGCCGGTGTAGACGACGTCCATGCCCGCGTCGCGCAGGGTGCGGGCCACCACCTTCACGCCACGGTCGTGCCCGTCCAACCCGACTTTCGCAAGAAGCACGCGTATCGGCTGCATGGCCGGCCTCCCCCGTCTCTTTTTTGAACTCTGAATTCAGTGCAGGATGCAAAGGCGGCGCGCGCCTGTCAAGGGCGCTTCGGCACCGATGGCTGTTCCGAGCCGAAGGTCATGGCATGATGGGCCGCCCGCCGATCGCGGCGAGGCGAGGATCGGGCGAGGCGTACGGCGGCGGGCGCGGATGCGGCGTCAACCGCCGATGGGAAAGGCGGACGGACTTCCATGGAGATGCTGGGAACACAGAGGAGCCTCGTCGACCAAGCCTACGATGTCATCCTCGACGCCCTTTGCGACGGAACGTTCAAGCCCGGGGAGCGCCTGACGCAGGAGGACATCGCCGCGCGGTTGAACGTGTCCCGCCAACCGGTGACGCACGCCCTCACGGTGTTGAAGGCCCAGGGGTTCCTGATCGCCTCGGGCCGCAGGGGCCTCACCGTGGCCCCGGTCGAGATGACGTTCTTCGAGAACGTCTACCAGATCCGCTCGGTGCTGGAGCCGCTGGCTGTCAGGCTTGGCGCCTCCCGCCTGACGAAGAACACCATCGTGAGGGGCCGGTCCCTGGTGGAGCATGGACGCAACCTGGTGATCGCGGGGGACGCCAGGGCCAGCCTTCAGGCCGATGTCGACTTCCATTCCTTCCTGTACGAGCTGTCCGGCAATCCGCTCATCGGCGAGAGCCTGCGGCTGCACTGGAGGCACCTGCGTCGCGCCATGGGCCAGGTGCTCAGCTACCCCGGCATGTCGATCAGCGTCTGGCAGGAGCATAGCCGCATCCTGGACGCGATGATCAGGGGCGACGGGGCATCGGCTGCCGAGATGATGGCGAAGCACGTGATCGAAGCCTACGAACGGGTCGGCAGGACGAGACCGGGGACGTGACGCGGCCGCTTGCCCCTTCCGGCGCGAAGGTGAGCGGATCGCCGGCGCCGGCCTGATGGCGAGGTCGCCCGCTCCACCGGATCGCCCGACGGTTCGCGATCGAGCCCGTCCCCTCAGGGATCGGCATGGGCGTCGTGCCTGGCGCCGCTCGCCACGATCCGCATCATCGCGTCCGGCAACGGTCGCTGCAGCGCCGCCGCTTCGGCCCAAGGCGCGGTCAGCCAGGTCTCGTACTCGTCCGGCGTGGTGAGCAGCACCGGCATGGCCTTGGGGTGCACCGGGCCGACCACGCCGTTCGCCTCCGTGGTCAGGAAGCCGTAGAGGCGGTGATCGCCCGTGACCGGGTCGGCCACCGTGCCGCGCGTGCCGGTCCAGGGCGTCCAGATGCCGGCGAAGGCGAACAACGGCCGGCTGTCGTCGAGCCCGAACCAGGTCGGCGTCTTGCGCGGCTTCGTGTCGGCGTACTCGCAGAAGGACGTGACCGGCACCAGGCAGCGGTGCTCCGTCCCGAGCCAACGGCGCCAGTGCGGGCTCTTCGTGTTGCGCACGTTGGTGATCGGGGCCCCGTCGGTGAACGACGGTCCGGGCATGCCCCAGCGCATGGTGATGAGCTCGCGCGCGCCGTCGGCCACGCGCACGACCGGCGCCACCCCGTCGGGGAACACGGCCGGCAGCGCGGGCAGGTTGCCGGCGAGGTCGCGCGCGACGGCGAACAGCCGGTCCATGGCCTCCTGGCCGCGGGTGATCGAGTACAGGTTGCACATCCGCAACCACTAGGATGGTTGGCAGGGCACGACAACTCGCCGCCTCGCGCCCGTCGATCGGCGCCGCCATGTCGACGATCGGACACCGCGGTCTCGGATCGGGAAGGGTCCCGGCGTACCGGCGGCGCGTACGTTCGTCGCTCGCGTTCCAGTCCGAAAGCGCGCGGCGGGTTTGCCGGCACGCCGGTGCGAACCGATGCGGTCACGCCGTGAGGTGGGCCGCCTTGGGGCGGGGCGCGAAGCGTCGCGGCAGGGGCAGGTCCACCCCGTTCAGCCTCAGCGCGAGGACGAGCGCGCCGGCGTAGACGCACGCACCGACGCTCGCCGTGAAGAGGAAGATCGCCTCGATGGCGAAGCGGGCGAGGTGCCGGAACATCAGGGCGCCGAGCGCCGGACCGACCAGGGCGAACAGGGCGAGCGCGCAGGAGGCCACCGCCACCGAGGCGGCGATGCGCCCGAGCTGCATGTCGGGCCGCATCTCGCCGCGCCGCACGGCGAGGGTGACGAGCAGGCCGAGGTTGATCCAGCTGCCGACCGCCGTCGCGGCCGCGAGGCCGACCGCGCCGAACGGCTTGTAGAGGAGGAGCTTCAGCGCGACGTTGAAGACGAAGGAGATCAGCGTCACGATCATCGGGGTTCGCGTATCCCCGCGCGCGAGAAAACTCGCGGTGGCGGAGCGGATCAGCACGATGGCGAGCAGCCCGAAGCCGTAGGCCTCCAGCACGGCGGCGGAGCGGTCGGCGGCGGCCCCGCTGAAGGCGCCGTGCTCGAACACGGCGCGCATGATCCATTCCGGGATCATGATGAAGGCGACGAAGAAGGGCGCGGTCAACGCGATCGAGAGCGCGGCGGTGCGGTTCTGCGCGTGGTAGGCGGCCCCCGCCTGGCCGGCGGCGAGGCGGCGGCTCATCTCCGGCAGCAGCACCGTGCCGGCTGCGATGCCGATGACGCCGAGCGGCAGCTGGTACATGCGGTCGGCGTAGTAGATCGACGACACGCCCCCCGTCGGCAGCATGGAGGCGATGATCGTGTCGGCGAACATCGCGATCTGGGTGCCGGCGGAGCCGATCACTGCCGGGCCCAGGCGCAGGAAGAAACGCTTCACGTCATCCGTGAGGGCCGGCCGCGCCAGCGTTTCCAGCAGCCCGGCTCGCCAGGCGGCGTAGCCGGTCATCAACACCTGAAGGAGGCCCGAGACGGTCGTGCCGAAGCTCGCCGCGATGCCGGCGTTGGGGAACAGCACCGCGCCGCCGAGGAAGGCCACCGTGGTCAGGTTGAGCAGGACCGGCGCGAAGGCGGCGGCGGCGAAGCGGCCGTTGGCGTTCAGCGTGCCGGATTGCAGCGTCACGACCGTGATGAACAACAGGTAGGGGAACGTGACCCGCGTCATCGTGACGGTCAGCGCGAATTTCTCCGGATCGCGGCGGAAGCCCGGCGCGAGCAGGTCGACCAGCGTCGGCATGAACGCCCACGCGAGGGCCAGCAGCACGACCTGCGAGGCGAGCAGCAGGGTGAAGATCTGGTTGGAGAAGACGTGGGCGGAGCGCTCGCCCCGGCCCTCGAGCAGTTGGCTGTAGGAGGGCACGTAGGCGGCGTTGAAGGCGCCTTCCCCGAAGATCGCGCGGAAGTGGTTGGGCAGGCGAAAGGCGACGAAGAAGGCGTCGGCCAGCAGCCCGCCGCCGACCACGGCGCTGAGCACGACGTCGCGCAGGAAGCCGGTGGCCCGCGACAGGAGCGTGAAGCCGCCGACGGAGAGGAGCGACCTATACATCGCGCGAGATCGTGAGGTGTGGGGAGGCGCGCGGCTCACCCATTGTCGAAGATGACCCGCCCGCTGCCGGCTCCGACCGTCTCGGTGTGCACGTCCATCGCCTGCGCCTGGGTCGAGCCGACGCGGCGCTCCACGATATAGAGCGGACGGCCCTTCACCTCGGCGAAGATGCGGCCGATGTATTCCCCCAGGACGCCGAGCGACAGCAGCTGGATGCCGGCGAGGAAGGTCACGGAGACGATCAGCGACGCGAAGCCCGGCACGTCGACGCCCGAGATCAGCGTCGCGCCGACGAAGTAGACGGCGGTCGCCATCGCGAGCACGGAGATGATGGTGCCGACGTAGGTCCACACCATCAACGGCAGGGTGGAGAACGACATCAGCCCGTCCAAGGCGAAACGGGTCAACTTGCGGTAGGAGAATTTCGACTGGCCGAAGGCGCGTGTCTCGACGCCGAAGGGCACGCCGATCGACTTGAAGCCGATCCAGGCGTAGAGGCCCTTGTTGAAGCGCGCCCGCTCGCGCAGCGCGCGGAGCGCCGCGACCGCCTGCGCGTCGAGCAGCCGGAAGTCGCCGGCACCCTCCGGGAGCCGCGTTTCCCCGACCGACCCGAAGATCCTGTAGAAACGCTGCGTGAGGGCGCGGCGGAGCCGGCTGTCGTCGCTGCGGTCGATGCGCTGGCCGTAGACGTTCTTGTAGCCTTCGCGCCAGCGCGCGACGAAGGTCTCGATCATCTCGGGCGGGTGCTGCAGGTCGGCGTCGATGATCACGCTGGCCGCCCCGCTGGCGTGGTCGAGACCGGCGGCGATCGCGACCTCCTTGCCGAAGTTGCGGCTGAGCGAGATCGCGCCGACCGCCGGATCGGCCTGGTGGGCGCGGGCGATGGCGGCCAGCGTGGCGTCGGTGGAACCGTCATCGACGAAGACGATCTCGTAGCTCGCCACGCAGCGCCCGAGGATCGGGACCAGCCGCGCCAGCAGCGGCGCGATGTTCTCCGCCTCGTTCAGCACCGGAATGATGACGGTGAGTTCCGTCCGCCCGACCGCGTCGCTGGTCATGGTCCTACCTTGGATGGTCCGCGTGGTCGTGCGGCGGAGGCGCTTGGGCGACGATTCATGCCTGGGCGACCATACCCCTTGATGCCTCCGCCTCAAACAGGCGCCGGCACGAGCCTGGGAACGTGCCGGAGACCGACGTATCGTCCATCAACCTTGCCGGAGCCTGACATCCCTTGCGCCAGCCTTTCTCCTTCTGCCTGTGCGCCGACGACTACGCGATGACGCCGGGCGTCAGCCGCGGCATCCTGGAAGCGCTGGAAGCGGGCGCGCTGACCGCGACGAGCGCCATGACGACATCGCCGACGTGGGCCGAGGCGGCACCGGCGCTGCTGCCCCACGTCGGGCGCGTCGACCTCGGGCTCCACCTCAATCTCACGTCCGGGGCGCCGCTCGGACCCATGCCGGCGCTGGCGCCCGGCGGTCGCCTGCCGTCGGTCGGCGCGATCCTGCGCATGGCGCGCACCGGCGCCCTGCCCCTCGACGAGATCGCCGACGAGGTCGGCCGGCAGATGGACCGCTTCGCCGCCGTGCTCGGCCGCGCGCCCGACCACGTCGACGGGCACCAGCACGTTCACGTGATCGGGCCGGTTCGATCCCTTCTTTTCGCCGCGCTGGAGAAGCGGGGCTGGCGGCCATGGCTGCGCGACTGCGGCGACCGTCCGGACCGCGTGGTGCGGCGCGGCGCGGCGCTCGGCAAGGCGCTGGCCTTGAGCGTGATCGCCCGGCGGTGGCGCGCGCAGGCGGCGCGACGGGGTTTCGCGACGAACGAGGGCTTCGCCGGTTTCTCGAACTTCACGCAGGACGAGGACTACGGCGCCCTGTTCGCCCGTTACCTGAAGCACCCCGGCGGGCGCCACCTCGTCATGTGCCATCCCGGCTACGTGGACGACGCGCTGCGCCGGCTCGATCCCGTCGTCGGGACGCGGGAGCGGGAGCTGGCGTTCCTCACCTCCGACGCGTTCCGCGATGCCGTCGAGCGAGCCGCCGCGACGCCGGCGAGGCTGCCGACGGGGCGGTGAAACCCGGCGAGCGGGTCTAGGCCGCCTGGCCGTGAAGCTCGGCGACGTAGTCCCAGTTGACCAGGTTCTCGAGGAACGCCTTGATGTAGTCGGGTCGGCGGTTGCGATAGTCGATGTAGTAGGAGTGCTCCCACACGTCGATGCCGAGGATCGGCACGCCGCCGTGCACGAGCGGGTTCTCCCCGTTGGGGGTCTTGGTGATCGCGAGCTTGCCGTCCTTGACCGTGAGCCACGCCCAGCCCGATCCGAACTGCGTGACGCCGGCCTGGACGAAGTCCTCCTTGAACTTGTCGTAGGACCCGAAGGCGTCGACGATCGCCTTCTCGACGGCGCCCGACGGGTGACCGCCGCCGTTCGGCTTCATCCAGCGCCAGAAATGGGTATGGTTGTAGTGCTGCCCGGCATTATTGAACAATCCGGCGTTCTTGCCGTAGGATTCCTTGACGACGTCCTCCAGGGACTTACCTTCCAGCCCGCTGTCCTTCAGGAGATTGTTGCCCGCCGTGACGTAGGCCTGATGGTGCTTGTCGTGGTGAAACTCCAGCGTTTCCTTGGACATGTAAGGCTGGAGGGCGTCGTGGGCGTAGGGCAGCGGCGGCAGCGTGAACGACATGGAAAGCTCCTTGCGAGGACCGCCGTGTTCGATGGAGCGCGGCAGCTCGAACCTTTAACTAGGCGCCGCCGCCACGTCCGGCAACGCTCCCGCGTGAACGAAGTAGAGAGGATTGCGTGCCCACTTTTGCAAGTACCGCAATCCGACGGTAGATTACACGTTTCCTGACACTTGTTGCTCGAACCGTTCCGCGCCATCGAGGATCGCATGGCCTATCTCGTGATCGCAGTCGGCCTGCTGATGTCGCTGGCCGGCGGCACCCTCCTCAACTACGGCTATGCCATCGTCCAGGTGGAACGTGGCTGGTCGTCCGTCATCGCCGGATCGGTCTTCCTGACCGGCGGCCTGGTCACGATGGGCCTCGGCCTCGTGCTTCGCGCCGTCGCGGACGTCCGGCGCGGCTTGGTCGACGCAGCGGCTGTGGCGCGAACCGTCGTGGGGGCGGACTCGACGAGCCCAACCACCGCAGCCGTCGCGCCCCCTCCCCTTCCACAGGCGATGGAGCCGTCCTTCGCCTCGCGCGATGGGGACCCGTACGCCCCGCCGGCCGCCGGCGACGCGCTCCCGCACGAACCCGTGCCGACCGAGCGGGAGCCCGCCGAAGCGGATCGCGGACCGTCGCGAGCGGCGACGGTCTCCGCCGGCCACGACGGCCACCACGCGGCCGATATTCCCGCCACGCCGCCGCGTAGCGAGGAACCGCCCCCCGGCGACACGCTTCCCCCGCCGACAGCCCCCGCGTCGCGTGACGCCATAGCGGAGCCGCCCGCCATGGACGACTGGCTCGACCGCGCCTTCTCCGACATGGATCGCCTGTCGCCGCCCCACACCCCAGCCCAGAGCGCCTTCGCGCGGGAGGTGGAAGCCTTCGGCAACCTCGGCGTCCCCGCGCCGCGGCGCGAGGCGCCGGCTTCGACGGAGCCCCCCCACGCCGCGACCATCCATGCCGAGCCGGCCCACGCCGAGCCGGTCCACGCCGAGCCGGTCCACGCCGAGCCGGTCCAAACGGAACCGCCTCACGCGGCGCCGCCGCCGTCGCCCGCCCCGCCGCCGCACGACTCGCCGGTGATCGGCCGCTACGAGTCGGACGATACATCCTACGTGATGTACGCCGACGGTTCGATCGAGGCTCAATCGCCGGCCGGCGTGTACCGGTTCTCCTCCATGGCGGAGCTCAAGGCCTTCATCGAGGGCTGACGGGATCGCCCGGGTTGTCCGCCATCCCGGCGCAACGGATCGCGAAAGCATACTGGTCGGCGACCTCGCCCAGGCGGTCGAAGCGGCCCGGAGCGCCGCCGTGCCCCGCGCCCATGTGCGTCTTGAGCAGCACCGGGCCACCGGCCGTCATCCGCGCGCGAAGCCGCGCCACCCATTTGGCCGGCTCCCAGTACGTCACGCGCGGGTCGGTCAGGCCGGCCAGCGCGAGGATCGCCGGATAGGCCTGCGCGCTCACGTTGTCGTAGGGCGAGTAGGCGCGGATCGCCGCAAAATCGGCGGCGCTGGCGATCGGGTTCCCCCATTCCTCCCATTCCGGCGGGGTGAGCGGCAAGGTGGCGTCGAGCATCGTGTTGAGCACGTCGACGAAGGGCACGGCCGCCACGATGCCGGCGAACAGGGCCGGTGCCGCGTTGGCGACCGCGCCCATCAGCATGCCGCCGGCGCTGCCGCCCTGCGCGACGATGCGGCCGCGCGCCGTGTAGCCGGCGGCGACGAGGTGCTCGGCGACGGCGACGAAGTCCGAGAAGGTGTTGGGCTTGTTGGCGAGCTTGCCGTCGAGGTACCAGCGCCATCCCTTGTCGGTGCCGCCGCGCACGTGGGCGATGGCGTGGACGAAGCCGCGGTCGACGAGCGACAGCGCGTTGGCGTTGAAGCCCGCCGCCATCGCGTGGCCGTAGGCGCCGTAGCCGTAGAGGAGGAGCGGCGCCGTGCCGTCGAGGGTCATCCCGGCGCGGTGGAGCACCGTCACCGGCACCTCGGCCCCGTCCTGGGCCGATGCCAGGAGCCGGCGTGTGACGTAGCCGGCCGGATCGTGGCCGCTCGGGATCGCCTGCCGTTTGCGCAGCGTCCGCTCCCGCGTGCCCAGGTCGTAGTCGAAGGTTTCGCGCGGCGTCGTCGGCGAGGCGTAGGCGAAGCGGAGCACGTCCGTGGCGAAGGTCAACCGATGCTCCAGGTTGAGGCTGTAGGCTTCCTCCGCGAAGGCGACGGCGTGCTCGGCTCCCTCGCGCAGCGAACGGACCACGATGCGCGGCAAGCCGTCCTCGCGTTCGAGGCGCACGAGGTGATCCGGATGCACCGTCATCCCGGTGATGGTGCGGCCGAGCCGGTGTGGCACGACATCGCTCCACGCGGCGCGGCCGGGCGTCGCGACCGGCGCCGACACGATCCGGAAATCCTCCGCGCCGTCGCTGTTGGTGCGGATGAACAGCACGCCGGCGGGGTGATGGGCGACGGCGTAGCGGTGATCGGGCGAGCGGGGCTCGACGCAGCGTGGCGTCGCGGCGGCGTCGGCGAGGTCGATGAGGTGGCACTCGCTCGCCGCGTGGCCGCTCAGCGTGACCACCGCGAAAGCCCCGGACACGGTGCGGGACAGGCCGACGAACCAGGCCGGGTCGGGCTCGGCGAGCACCGTCACGTCGTCCGTCTTTCCGAGCCTGTGCCGGAAGACGGCGCAGGTGCGGTGATCGTCGTCGACGCGCACGGCGTAGAAGCCCCCGCCGTCGCCCATCCAGACGATCGAGCCGTCGGTGTCCGCCACCACCTCGTCGCGGTCGATCCCGGTCGCGCAATCACGGACCTTGATCACGTGGCGCTCGGACCCGTTGGCGTCGGCGCTCCAGGCGATCAGGGCGTGGTCGGGGGAATGCGCCACGTCGGCGATGGAAAGAAAGGCGTGTCCCTCGCGCTCGGCGTCGCCGTCGAGGAGCACCTCCTCCGCGCCGTCGGGACCGAGCGTTCGGCAGAACAGGGGCTGCTGGCCGCCGTCCCGGTAGCGCCGGTAGTAGAGCCACGGGCCGTCCGGCGACGGCACGGAGGCGTCGTCCTCGCGGATCCGACCGCGCATCTCCGCGACGAGGCCCGCCCGAAGGTCGGCGAGCGGCGCGAGGTGCGCGTCGGCGTAGCCGTTCTCGGCCTCCAGCATCGCCCGGATCGGCTCCGGCAGGGTCGCGGGGTCGCGCAGGACGTCGCGCCAAGCCTCGGCCCGCAGCCAATCGTAGGCGTCGACGAGCTGCGTGCCGTGGACGGTCCGGGTCGTCGGCCGCGCCTCGACGATCGGCGGCGCGAGGTCCGGCCAGCGGCGCGGCGAGGATGTTTGTCGTCGCGTCACGGCGCTACCTGTCCGCCTTTTGCAAGCTCGCGGCCCGGTGGAAGCTCAAGGCCTGCCCGTTCATGCAGTAGCGCTGTCCGGTCGGCCGCGGCCCGTCGGGAAAAACGTGACCGAGATGGGCCTCGCACCTGGCGCAGCGGACCTCCGTGCGCCGCATGAACAACGACCTGTCCCGGTGCTCCTCCACCGCGTCTGGCGCGATCGGCGCGCTGAAGCTCGGCCATCCGGTCCCGGAGTCGTACTTGGTCGCGCCGTCGAACAGGGGCTCGCCGCAGCAGACGCAGGCGTAGACGCCCGCCGCCTTCTCGTCCCGGTGCGGGCCGGTGAACGGGCGTTCCGTCCCGTGCTGGCGGGCGACCCTGTACTGCTCGGGCGTCAGCTGTTCGCGCCATTGCGCGTCGGTCTTTATGATCTTTCCAGCGGCCGTGTCGCGGGTCATGAAGGGACCTCCCTGAGCCAAGCTCGTTCAGCGGTAACGGGCGCGCGGTCCACGCGGTTGCGCGATGCCGGCCGCCGCCGGGTCGCGGGCGCCCCCGACGATGCCGCGGCGACGCCGGTCATGCTCGGGACATCGGTCTTTATACGGACGCTATTCAGCAATGCCGGCGGCCGGCCGCCGCCTACATACTAAACCACCTTGAACTCCCAAGACACGCCGTCGTATGTGGACCTCTTGATCGGCGACGAGGCCGATTCGACGGACGTCCGCGAGTGGATGCCGTCACCGTTCGGCTCGGACGCCGGCAACGGGCGCGTCAGTCGCGCGACGACGAACATCCCCTATCCACGAGAAACCTTCACCCGAGGTGAGCGGACAGCATGAGCGAGATGTCAGGTCTCGATGAGACCCTAGGATTAACCGTCGATATCGTATCAGCCTATGTCAGCAACAACTCCGTGCCGGCGAGCGACCTGCCGACGTTGATCAACGAGGTGCATACCGCCCTGATCCGGGTGGCGACCGACATTGTCCCGCCGGTCGTCGAGGCCCTCAAGCCGGCGGTGCCGGCGAAGAAGTCGGTGACCAACGACTTCATCGTCTGCCTGGAGGACGGCCGCAAGTTCAGGTCGCTCAAGCGGCACCTGCGGACGCAGTACAACCTGTCGCCCGAGGACTATCGGGACAAGTGGGGTCTCGCGCCGGACTACCCGATGGTGGCGCCGAGCTACGCCCAAGCGCGCTCCACCCTCGCCAAGCAGATGGGCCTCGGCCAGCAACGCCGCAGGCGCTGAGATCCTCGGCGCGGGCACTGCTTCACGGTGCCCGCGCCGCACAGCTTCACCGGGACATGCGCGTTCACGAGGATTCCGGGCTAAGAGCCCCGCGCCTCCCTCGCGTCGCCTTTGATCCGCTCGACCATGGCCCGAACGCCGTTGGAGCGTTGCGGCGTCAAGTGGGACGACAAGCCGAGCTTCTCGAACACCGGCTGCGGGTCGAGGCCGGCGATCTCGCTGCTGGTCTTGCCCGAGTACAGCGCGAGGACGAGCGTGATGAGGCCCCGCACGATGTGGGCGTCGCTATCGCCCTTGAAGGTGAGGCGGGGCTCCGGACCGTCCCGCCGCACGGTCGTGCTCAACCAAACCTGGCTGGCGCAGCCACGGACCTTGTGCTCGTCGTCGTGGGCTTCCGGCTCCAGCGGCTCGAGTTCGCGCCCGAGTTCGATCAGGTATCGATACCTGTCATCCCAGTCGTCGAGAAGATCGAAGGTCTCGATGATCTCGTTCAGGTCCATCAGTCCGCATCCGTGATCGGTTCGCTTCCCTCCTACAGGATCAGGGCGGTCCCGTCAGCACCCGCCCCCGCGCGCGACGACGCGGGTCGGGCACGGGCGACGGGATCCCCGGCCTGTCGCCGGCGGCGACGCGCGCCGGCCCGTTCCCGGAGGCAAGCTCGGCCGCCGCCCAGTCCGTCAGCGGCCGAGCGGGATCGGCGACGCTCGCGGCGAACAGCTCGGCCAGCCCGGCGGCATCGCGTGCCGCATCGCCGCACGCGCCGGCCCGCCTCCCGCACAGAGCGGCCATGCCGGCGACCTTCGCCGCCACCGCCTCCCCAGCCCCCTCCCCACTCGTCGACGCGCGGGGGTGCAACAGGATGGAGGCGTAGACGATCGCGAGCCAGAACGCGCAACGCAGCATGGGCATGGTCGCCGCCTCCGATCGACGCGTCGATGCTACGCCGGAGATCGTAAGACTTCGTGGCGGCGGCGCGTGCCCCCGAGGCCCGGGACGACGCGCGAGCCGGGAGGAACGGGGGCGCGAGGCAAGGAAGCGGAAAGCATGAGCGCCGATCGCCCGTCTCCGAGCCGGTCCGACGCGGCGGGGACGCCCGTCCGGCTCAGCGTTCATTAAGGCCGGCCTGCGAGGGTTCGGGCGTCGCGCTTCCGGCCTTCGGGCACCGGGCCGGCGCGTGGAGTATCGTCCTTGAGCGCGTTCCAGAGCCTATCCGCCTTGACGAGCGCGCTGGTGCATCCCTCGGTGGTGGCGGCGCCGGTGGAACGGGAGCGTCACCGCTCGTTCATCGCGCTGAAGCTCGCCACCACCTTCGCGGCACTGGCCATCGCGCCCTTCTACCTCGCGTTTCACGGCGCACCGGACACGGCCGGCGCCGTCATCTTCGCCCTCGCCCTGCTGCCGCTCGCCGCCGCGACGATCGCCAGCCGCACCGGCCGTCTCGCGGTCGCCCACGCCGTCGCGCTCGGCGGCCCCGTCGGCATCGCGCTCGCGTTGGCGCTCGGCACCGGCCGCGTCGGCGGCGCCTCCGCCTGCCTTCTGGTGGCAGCGATCGAGGCGGCCTTGTGCGGCGAGACGGTGGTCGGTCGCGGCGCGGTGCCGGCGACGGCGCTGGCCGGCGCGCTGCTCCCGCTGGCGGCGGCCGGGGGATGGAGCGTGGCGGGCGCGGGGGCGGGCGAGGCCGCGCTGGCCGGCGCCCTCACGCTGCTTTACGCGGGGCCGCTCGTTCACCGCGCCACCCGGCTGACGGGGCTCACGCGCGGCCATCTGCACCACGAGGTCGAACGCGCGCGCACCATCGGCGAAACGCTCGGCGACGTCGTGGTCTGGCTCGACGCGTCCGGCCGCGTCGACGACGCCTCCGCAGCGTGCGAGGGGCTGCTCGGCGCACCCGCTCCCGCGCTGGGCGGGCGAGGCCTCCTCGACCGCGTCCACGTCGCCGACCGCCCCGCCTTCCTCAAGGCGATCGACGATGCCGCCCAAGGCGACGCCCACGGCGGCCTCGCGACGATCGCCGAGATCCGGCTGCGGCCCTGGCGCCCCGAACCGCGCCATCTGCGCATCGAGATGCGGGCCCGGCGCCTGCTGCGGCCGGGCCATGCCGCCGAGGTCGTCGCCGTCCTCCGCGACGTCACGGCCACCTTCGAACACGAGGCGGAGGTCGCGAGGGCGCAGCACTCGGTCGAGAGCGCCGCGCGGTCCAAGGACCACTTCATCGCCAACATGAGCCACGAACTGCGCACGCCGCTCAACGCCATCATCGGCTTCTCGGAGATGCTGGGAAGCCACACCCTGCGGCCGGCCGACGCCGAGAAGCAGCGGGAATACGCGCGCATCGTCAACCAATCCGGCCAGCACCTCCTGGCGGTCGTCAACTCGATCCTCGACATATCCAAGATCCAGTCCGGCACCTTCGCCATCCTGCCGGAACCTTTCGCCGTCGCGCCGCTGATGGACCTGTGCTGCGACATGATCGCGCTGGAGGTCCGCGACCGCGGGATCGAGCTGGTGCGCGACTACCCGCACGCGTTGGACGAACTCGTCGCCGACAAGCGCGCCTGCAAGCAGATCCTCATCAACATCCTGTCGAACGCCGTGAAGTTCACGCCGGCGCGGGGGCGGGTCACCCTCAAGGCGCGGCACGAGGGCACGACGCTGGCGCTCACCGTCGGCGACACCGGCATCGGCATCGCCGCCGCCGATCTCGAACAGCTGGGCCAGCCTTTCTTCCAGGCGCGCGCGTCCCTGAGCCGTCCCTACGAAGGCACGGGGCTCGGCCTGTCCGTCGTGCGCGGCCTCGTCGGTCTTCACGGCGGGTCGATGGCCATCGAGAGCGAACCCGGCCGTGGCACGGCCGTCACGATCCGGTTGCCGCTCGATTGCCGCCTCGCCGCGCCCGACACGTCGGCGACCATCGAGACCATCGCCCGTCGCTCGCTCGCCGAGGACGCCATCCGATCCCAAACCGCCAGGGTGAAGCAAAGTGCCTAACGCAGCCGCCGCGACCTTCGATGACGATTTCGGCGCGTTCGAGCCCCGGCGCAGGGCCGTCCCACGCAAGCCTCAACCGGTGCCGTCCAAGAAGCGCAAGGGCGGGAAGGGCAAGCGCTCCCGCCTGGACATGACCAAGGTCGCGCGCGTCGCGGCCATCGGCATGGGCGCGGCGGTGGCCGGCGGCATCATGGTCAATGCCCTGGTGATGCAGAAAAGCCGGCATCCCGCCCCGCTGTTCGGCCAAACGCTCGCCGTGCCCAGGGACGCGGCCCCGCCGGCCGCCGTCCCGGTCAAGCCGGCACCGGCGCCGGCCGCCGTGGCGCCCCCCGCGCCGCCGCCGGTGCCGGCCAAACCCCGTCACGCCGCCGCCTCGCCCGACAAGGCGGCGGACGACAAAGTGGCGGACGGGGACGCGATCGCGCGGCTCCTGAACGGCGGCGGCGGCGACAAGGCGACGGCCAAGTCGGATGGCAAGGCCGTGCTCGGCATCCAGCGCGCCCTCGCCAAGCTGGGCTTCGCCGTCAAGCCGAGCGGCACGTTCGGTCCGCAGACCAGGAAGGCGATCGAGGCCTTCGAGAAGGACAAGCACCTGCCGGTCAAAGGCGAGATGAGCCCCCGCCTCGTCAAGGTTCTCTCCGCCGAAAGCGGCATGAAGCTCGATTGACGGGACGCCCGCGCGACGGCGCCCGGCCGGCGCGTGCCGCCTCCACCGGGATCGGTCCGCCGCCACCGGCGGCGTTCCGGGTCCGGCGACTTGATTTCGTCCCGACGGGTCGGCACTAAAGCGGACAAGGCGAGTTGCCTCAACCGAGAGGTCCCATGGAAGAGCTTATCGCGCGGGTCGCCGCGGCGGCGGACATCCCGGCGGATCAGGCCCGACGCGCGATCAACCTCGTCTTCGCCTTCCTGAAGAAGGAAGCGCCGGCGGAGGTCGACGACATGCTGCCGCAGGTCCCGGGGGCCGTGGAGGCGGCGGCGGCGGGCGCGGCCGACAACCCCAAGGGCACGGGCATGATGGGCGGCCTCATGAACATGATGGGCGGCGGTGGCGGCCTGATGGGGCTCGCCTCGCAGCTCACCGGCATCGGACTCGGCACAGGCCAGATGACGACGGTCGGCAAGGAAATCTTCGCCTTCGCCCGCGAGAAGGCGGGCGACGAGCGCGTCGGCAAGGTCGCGGCGGCCATACCCGGGCTCGGCCAGTTCATCTGACAGGCCGATCGACGCCGTCAATCCCGACCCTGGAGACCGAGCACCGTGCCAAACGCCCCCATCGAAGCCGATTGGCAGAGGCTCGCGGTCAAGGCGCTGGGGGGCGGCGCGCTCGAGCGGCTGTCGGCGACGACGGCCGACGGCATCGCGCTGGCACCCCTGCACGCGCGCCGCCATGACGGCCCCCGCGCCTGGCGCGACGCCGCCGACTGGTCGATCGCGCAGCGCGTGGACGATCCCGATCCCGAGCGGGCCAACGCCGCCGCGCTGGAGGACCTCGGGGGCGGCGCCGACGCTCTGACCCTCGTCTTCGCGCGCGGCCCGTTCGCGCGCGGCTTCGGCATCGCGGTCGACGCCGTCGAGCGCGTCCTGGCCGGCGTCGAGATCGACCTCATCGGCCTGCGGCTCGACGCCGGGACCGGCACGGCGGCGGCGCTCGCGGCGGTGTCCGACCTCGTGGAGCGACGGCGGCTGACCAGCGCCGGTCTGGCGATCGACGTCGGCTACGATCCGCTCGGGATCGAGGTCCGCCTCGGCGGCGCGCCGCCCGACGACCTCGACGCGATCCTCGGCCGTGGCCGCGACGCCGGCCTGACCGGCCGCGTGTTCCTCGCCGATGGACGGCCGAGCCACGAGGCCGGCGCGAGCGCGGGACAGGAACTGGCGACCGTGCTGGCCGGTGGCGTCGCCTACCTGCGGCGTCTGGAAGCGGCCGGCTGGCCGCTGGCGCGGGCCACCGGCGCGATCGGCTTCCTCCTGGCGGTGGATGCCGACCTGTTCGAGGGGCTGGCCAAGGTCCGGGCGATGCGACGGCTGTGGGCACGGGTCGAGGCGGCGTGCGGCCTCGACCCGAAGCCGATCCGCCTCCATGCCGAAACCTCGTGGCGGGCGATGACCCGCCGCGACCCCTGGACCAACGCCCTGCGCGCCACCGTCGGCGCGATGGCGGCGGGCCTGGGGGGCGCGGACGCCGTCGGCGTGCTGCCGATGACCCTGCCGCGCGGCCTGCCGGACGGGAACGCGCGGCGCCTCGCCCGCAACATCGGACGGGTGCTGCTCGACGAGGCCCACCTCGGCCGGATCGTCGACCCGGCCGCCGGGGCTGGCGGTCCCGAAGCCCTGACGGAGGCGTTGTGCGAACGCGCCTGGACCCTGTTCCAGGAAATCGAGCGCGAGGGCGGCATGGCCGCCTCGCTCCGCTCCGGCGCGTGGCGGACCCGCGTCGCCGCGACCGCCGCGTCGCGGGCGCGGGCGGTCGCCGCCGGCGATCGCGCCATCGTCGGCACCACCCGCTTCCCGAGCCTGGCCGCCCGCGACCTGCCGGTGCTGGCGACGCCGTCGACCCGGGCGGAGCCGTGGGGCCCGGACGCCCTGCCCGCCTCGCGCGACGCCGAACCCTTCGAGGCGCTCCGCGACCGGGCGGAGGGCATGGCGGGCCGACCGATCGTGTTCCTCGCGACGATGGGACCGCCGGCCGCCTTCGGTCCGCGGGCGGGCGAGGCGGCCAATTTCTTCGCGGCGGCCGGCATGGAGGCGGTCGAATCCGCCGCTGAAGCGCCCCTCGACCACGCGCGGGTCGCCGCGCCCTTCGCCGCGAGCGGCGCCGCCGTCGCCTGCCTTTGCGGCCCGGGCGCCGACGACGTCGCGGAAGCGGCGGGCGTCATCGGCGTCCTGAAGGCGGCCGGCGCCCGACGCGTCCTCCTCGCCGGCGCGCCGGGACCGAACGAGGGCCTCTGGCGAACGGCGGGGATCGACGACTTCGTCCACGACGGCTGCCCGATGTTAGATGTTCTCACGGCGGCCCTCGGCGCCGCCGCCGAAATGGCGTAGCCTGACGCCCCAACGCTTGGAGGCAAGCCGGTCATGAGCGCGGTCCCCGATTTCACGACCTTGCCCTTCGTCGCGACCGACGTGACCCCGCCGGACGCGCCCGGTGCCCCGTCCGCGCCGGTCGTGACGCCGGAGGGCATCGCGGTGAAGGCGCGCCACACCGCCGCCGACCTCGCCGGGCTGCCCCACCTCGACAGCTGGCCCGGCCTGCCGCCGTTCGTGCGCGGCCCCTACCCGACGATGTACGTCAACCAGCCATGGACCATCCGCCAGTACGCCGGCTTCTCCACGGCGGAGGAGTCGAACGCCTTCTACCGGCGTAACCTCGCCGGCGGGCAGAAGGGCCTCTCCGTCGCCTTCGACCTCGCCACCCATCGCGGCTACGATTCCGACCATCCCCGCGTCGCCGGCGACGTCGGGCTGGCCGGCGTGGCGATCGACTCGATCCTCGACATGCGCACCCTGTTCGCCGCCATCCCGCTCGGCGAGGTGTCGGTGTCCATGACGATGAACGGCGCGGTGCTGCCGATCCTCGCCCTCTACGTCGTCGCGGCGGAAGAGCAGGGCGTGCCCCCGGCCCGCCTCGCCGGCACCATCCAGAACGACATCCTCAAAGAATTCATGGTGCGCAACACCTACATCTACCCGCCCGCCGCCTCCATGCGGATCGTCGCCGACATCTTCGCCCACACCGCCGCGCACATGCCGCGCTTCAACTCCATCTCCATCTCCGGCTACCACATGCAGGAGGCCGGCGCGACGGCCGACCTCGAACTCGCCTACACGCTCGCCGACGGCCTGGAGTACATCCGCGCGGGGATCGAAGCCGGCCTCGACATCGACGCCTTCGCCCCCCGCCTGTCGTTCTTCTGGGCGATCGGCACCGACTTCTTCACCGAGATCGCCAAGATGCGCGCCGCGCGCCTGCTGTGGTGCGAGATCGTCGGACGGTTCGCGCCCAAGTCGGCGAAGTCGCTCGCCCTGCGCACCCATTGCCAGACCTCGGGCTGGTCGCTGACCGCGCAGGACGTGTGGAACAACGTGGTCCGCACCCAGGTCGAGGCGATGGCGGCGACGCAGGGCGGCACCCAGTCGCTCCACACCAACGCGCTCGACGAGGCCCTGGCACTGCCCACCGACGAGACCGCGCGCATCGCCCGCAACACCCAGATCCTCCTCCAGGAGGAGAGCGGGACGACGCGCCTGATCGATCCGTGGGGCGGCTCCTTCGCGGTGGAGCGGCTGACCCACGACCTCGTCGCCCGCGCCCGCGCCCACATGGCCGAGGTCGAGGCGCTGGGCGGCATGGCCCGCGCGATCGAGGCCGGCGTGCCCAAGCGCCGCATCGAGGAAACGGCGACGCGCACGCAGGCCCGCATCGACGGCGGCGAGCAGGCGGTGATCGGCGTCAACCGCTACAAGCCGCCGGGCGAGGACGCGCTCGTGCTGCGCAAGGTGGACAGCCCCGACGTGCGCGCCCGCCAGCTCGCCAAGCTCGCCACGCTGCGCGCCGGCCGCGACCCCGCGCGGCTCGGCGCCGCGTTGGACGCTTTGCGCGAGGGCGCGCGCGGCACGGCCAACCTGCTGGCGCTGTCGATCGAGGCGGCGCGGGCGCAGGCCACCGTCGGGGAAATCTCGGCGGCCCTTGAGGACGTGTTCGGACGCCACGCCGCCGTCCCGCAGGTCGTCACCGGCGTGTACCGCCGCGCGGCCGGCGACAGCGACGCGGTGCTTCACGCCCGCGCCATGGTGGCCGCCTTCACCGAGAACGACGGGCGGGCGCCCAAGATCCTGGTGTGCAAGGCCGGCCAGGACGGCCACGACCGGGGCCAGAAGGTGATCGCCTCGGGCTTCGCCGATTTCGGCTTCGACGTGAGCGTCGGGGCGCTGTTCGCCACGCCGGAGGAAGCGGCGCGGCAGGCGGTGGACGAGGGCGTCCACGTGATCGGCCTGTCGACGCTCGCCGCCGGCCATCTCGCCCTGGTGCCGGCGATCCGCGACGCGCTCGCCGCGCAGGGCCGGGGCGACGTGATGATCGTGGTCGGCGGCATCATCCCCCCCGAGGACTTTCCCGCGCTGAGGCAAGCCGGCGCCGCCGCGGTCTTCCCGCCCGGCACGGCGGTGACCGACGCCGCGCGCGACGTGCTCGACGCGCTGAACGCGCGGCTCGGCTACCGGCAGCGCGACGCGGCGGAGTAGGCGCGTCGATGTCGGCCGTCGCCGACATCGGGGGCGGGCGAGTCGGCCATCGCCGACATCGGATGGTCGAGCCACGTCGCCGAACGTCGACGCGCGGGCGTGCCACGGTCCGCGAACGCCGACGCCGGGGTGCGACCCCGTCAGGGTCCGCCGACATCGACCCCGACGTACGATGCCAAAGGCGCGGAGCGCGGGCATCCCGGCGCCGACCGGCGAAGGATCGCCCCGCGTGCCGCGAAAGGCAAGCCCACGGGATTTCCAGTTCGGCGCCTTCGCACCGCCGGGCGGCGAGGCCGCGTACGACGGCGCGGCCATGGGGGTGGCGACACGCGGAGACAGGTCGGGACGAGCGGGGGCGCCGGTGACGGCCTCATGTGCGATCGGCGCTGGACCGTCCCTTCGCCGTCGCGGGGCTCGCGAAGCGGGAACCCCCGTGGCGCGACAGGGAGGGCGAGGATCGCGCCCCGCGCGGCGGCCGACGCGGCGATCGCGGGACGCCGCCCGGGTCCGGCCGCGCCGCCCCGGGATGTCGGGCATGGTGTCCACCGCGTTTTCGCTGGACATCGCCGCGCGGGTCGGCCAGCACCTGACGCCATGACCCAAGCCGATCCCAGCCTCGCCGCACCCGACACGGCGGCCACGCTGCGCCGCATCGCCGACGCGCTGGAGGCGCTCGTCCCGAAGCCCGCGCCGGCTCCGGACTTCGAGGCCGCCGACGCCTTCGTTTGGCAGGCGGAAACATCCAGCCTGCTGCCGGTGGCCCACGTCAGCCGCGTCGCGATCGACCTCCTGCGCGGCATCGACCGCGTCCGCGACATCCTCACCGACAACACCGAACGCTTCGCGCGCGGCCACGCCGCCAACAACGTGCTGCTGTGGGGCGCGCGCGGCATGGGCAAGTCGTCGCTGGTCAAGGCGGCGCACGCGGCGGTCAACGCGGCGCGTCCCGACGCCCTGCCCTTGAAACTCGTCGAGATCCACCGCGAGGACATCGACGGCCTGCCGCGCCTGATGGCCATGGTGCGGCCCACCCCCTACCGCTTCCTCCTGTTCTGCGACGACCTGTCGTTCGACTTCGACGACACGTCCTACAAGTCGCTGAAGGCGGTGCTGGAGGGCGGGCTGGAGGGGCGCCCCCCCAACGTGCTGTTCTACGCCACCTCCAACCGCCGCCACCTGATGCCGCGCGAGATGCTCGACAACGAGCGCGCCACCGCCATCAACCCCGGCGAGGCGGTGGAGGAGAAGGTGTCGCTGTCCGACCGGTTCGGCCTGTGGCTCGGCTTCCACAAGTGCTCGCAGGACGAGTACCTCGCGATGGTGCGCGGCTACGCCGAGCACTACGGGCTCGAGGGCGCCGGGCAGGAGGGGGCCGGGCTGGAGGCGGAGGCGCTGGAATGGGCGATCACCCGCGCCAACCGCTCGGGGCGCACCGCCTGGCAGTTCATCCAGGACCGCGCCGGGCGGATGGGGCTGGCGGTGGGGTGATGGGGGATGACGAGCGCGGGGGCGCTCGCGCCTTCGCTCACCGTTCCACGTCGGCGAGCACGCCATCGGGCAGGCTGCCCCTCATCCCAGAACGGACCACCGCGACCCGGGTCTTCGACCGTCCCTCGCCTATTCGCTCGGTCCCATCGGGAGCCTCATGGCGAGGGAGCCTGATAGGCCGTCGCGAACCAGCTTCTTGGATCAGGAAGCGCGGCGGTCCCGAGATTTCGCGTCTGCGAGCCCTCGTGGTTCGAGACGCCTCCTGCGGAGGCTCCTCGCCATGCGGGGCGTCCCGCGATCCACCATCAGGAGCCCCCACCCTTCAGAACGCCATCCGCACGCCGACCACCGCCAGCGTCGCCGCCAGCACCGGGCGCAGCAGGCGGTCCGGGGCGCGGCTCGCCAGCTGGCTGGCGATGGCGATGCCGGGCAGCGAGCCGACGAGCAGCGAGGCGAGCACCGGCCAGTCGACCGAGCCGAGGTACCAGTGCCCGAGCCCGGCGATCAGGGTGAGGGGCACGGCGTGGGCGATGTCGGCCCCGACCAGGCACACCAGCGGCGTGCCCGGATACAGGATCATCAGCACCGTGACGCCGGCCGCGCCGGCCCCGATCGAGGACACCGACACCACCACGCCGAGCACGGCGCCGAACGCGATCGTCAGCGCGCGCAGACGGCGGTCGCCGAGGCGGGCGACGCGCGGCGTCAGCCATTTCACGAGATGGCGGCGCGAGAGGATGGCGAGCGCGGTCAGCACCAGCGCGGCGCCGAGCACGCTCGACACGACGCCGTGCCGGCCCTGGTCCCTCACGCCGAGATGGTCGAGCGCCAGGATGGTGGCGCTCGTCGCGGGGATGCTGCCGGCGGCGAGGCGCCGGACGACGCGCCATTCCACCGTGCCGTTGAAGCCGTGCACCAGCACGCCGCCGCACTTGGTGGCGGCGGCGTACAGGAGGTCGGTGCCCACCGCGCTCAGCGGCGACACCCCGAACACGAGCACGAGGAGCGGCGTCATCAGCGAGCCGCCGCCCACGCCGGTCAGCCCGACCAGCCCGCCGACGAGGAAGCCGGACAAGGCGTACGACCACTGGATCTGACCGAGCATGGCGGCCTCCGAGTCTCGCCGAGGCGGGAGCCGCGTCGGACTCTGCCCGGCGCGGGCGCGAGGTCAAGGGAGACGGTCGGCGGGCGGGAGCGGCCTCGCCGCGTGGCTCGGAAGACGCGGGCGGCGGGATGCCGGCCCCGCGCCCGGACCGCCGCCGCCCGCGCGGCTTGACACCGGGGCTCGCCACCTCCGATATCCGGAGGACGCCCAGGCGAATCCCCAAGGCGAACCCCGCAGGACCGCGCAACCATGGCCGCCCGCCGATGACCGACACGATGACTGATGCCGCGATCCAGGCGCCCGCCGCGCCGGTGGCGGCGTCGAAGCCCAAGCTGCAGGTCTTCCTGTGCGCGCCGCGCGGCTTCTGCGCCGGCGTGGTGCGGGCGATCGACGCGGTGGAGCGGGCGCTGCAGATCTACGGCGCGCCGGTCTACGTCCGCCACGAGATCGTCCACAACAAGTACGTGGTGGAAGGCTTGAAGGCCAAGGGCGCGATCTTCGTCGAGGAGCTGTCGGAGATCCCCGACACCGACAAGCCGGTGATCTTCTCGGCGCACGGCGTGCCGAAGTCGATCCCCGCCGAGGGGCGCCGCCGCAACTTCCTGGCCATCGACGCGACCTGCCCGCTCGTCACCAAGGTGCATCGCGAGGCGCAGTCCCACTTCAAGCGCGGGCGGCAGATCCTGCTCGTCGGCCACGCCGGCCACCCCGAGGTCGTGGGTACGCTCGGCCAGCTGCCGCCCGGCTCCATCCTGCTGGTGCAGACTCCCGAGGACATCGCGGCGCTGAGCGTGGCGGACGAGGCCAACCTCGCCTACGTCACGCAGACCACCTTGTCGGTCGACGACACCCGGCAGATGGTGGACAAGCTGCACGAGCGGTTTCCCGAGATCGTGGGGCCGCAGCGCGAGGACATCTGCTACGCCACCACCAACCGGCAGGAGGCGGTGAAGCGGATCGCGCCCATCGTCGACGCGCTGATCGTGGTGGGCTCGTCGAACTCGTCGAACTCGCAGCGGCTCAAGGAGGTCGGCGAGCGCTCCGGATGCCCCCTGTCGCGCCTCGTGCTGCGCGCCGACGACGTCGAGTGGGAGCTGTTCAAGAACATCCGGACGCTCGGCATCACCGCTGGCGCCTCGGCGCCCGAGGTGCTCGTCGAGGAGATCATGGACGCCTTCGCCGCCCGCTTCGAGCTCGCGGTCGAGATCGTCTCGACGGCCGACGAGAGCGTGTTCTTCCCGCTGCCGAGGGAGCTGCGCCCGGTGGCGTGAGGGCTCGGCGCACCCGGCCTGGCGGGCGACGGCGCCCATTGCTTTCGCGTTCCCCCCCGCTATAACGCCCCATCCGCCGCGGTTCACTCGACGAAGGACGGCGCGGCGATGTCGACGGGAGCACGGCCATTCTCATCACGCCAGCCTTCGCCCAGGCCGCAGGCGCGGCGTCTGGCGGCTACGAGACCATCATCCAGTACCTGACCTTGTTCGGCCCCATCCTGATCATCATGTATTTCATGGTGCTGCGGCCGCAGCAGAAGCGCGCCAGGGATCAGGCCGACCTCATCAAGAACATCCGGCGCGGCGACACGGTGGTCACGACGGGCGGGTTGATCGGGAAGGTGAGCAAGGTCGTCGACGCGGCCGAACTGGAGGTCGAGATCGCCCCCAACGTCCGCGTCCGCGTTTCGCGCCCGATGGTCACGGACGTGCGGGCCAAGGGCGAGCCGGTGAAGGACGCCGCCGCCGTCCCCTGAAGCGATGGCCGCCCCCTCCGGCGGCGCTTGAAGTTCAGCCGGGTCCGCCCGGCCCACCCTGGATGGACCGATGCTGCGTTTCGCGCCCTGGAAGATCGTCTCCATCGTCGGCATGATCGTCGTGGCGGTGCTGCTCGTCGTGCCGAGCCTGCTCGGCCCGGCCGCCCGCGAGGGGCTCGACGCCCACCTGCCGGCCTGGGCGCACCCGCGCACCCTGACGCTCGGCCTCGACCTCCAGGGCGGCTCCCACGTGCTGCTGCAGGTCGACGGCACGGACGTCGTCAAGACGATGGTCGGCAACCTGCGCGACGACGCGCGGCGCATCCTGCGCGAGCAGCACGTGGCGATCACCGGCGGCATCGGCACGTTGCCGCGCGGCATCACGTTGCGGGTGCCGGACGCCGCCGAGCGCACGAGGCTCCTGCCGAAGCTGCGCCAGCTCACCAACCCGACCGCCTCCATCCTGGGCTCGACGGGGGCGGCCGCCTACACCCTCGACGACAACGGCTCCGGCCAGATCGCGATCGGGGTGACCGACGCCGGCGTGACCGACACGGTGCGCCGCGCGGTGGACCAGTCGATCGAGGTGATCCGCCGCCGCGTCGACGCGCTCGGCACCACGGAGCCCCTCATCGAGCGCGAGGGCAACGACCGCATCCTCGTCGAGGTGCCGGGCCTGCAGGACCCCGACAAGCTGAAGCAGATCCTCGGCACGACCGCCAAGCTGGAGTTCCGCCTCGTCGCCGAGCCGGGCGCAAACCCGGCCGACGTCGAGGAGCTGGACCAGACCGACGAGCCCGGCAAGCTGCCGGTGGAGAAGCGGGTGATGGTGCAGGGCGAGGACCTGACCGACGCCCAGCCCGGCTTCGACGGGCAGAACCAGCAGCCGATCGTCAACTTCCGCTTCAACATCCGCGGCGGCCAGCGCTTCGGCCAAGTCACGTCCGAGAACGTCGGGCGGCCCTTCGCCATCGTGCTCGACGGCAAGGTGATCTCCGCCCCGCGCATCCTGGGGCCGATCACCGGCGGCTCCGGCCAGATCTCCGGCAACTTCACCGTGGAGCAGGCCAACGACCTGTCGATCCTGCTGCGGGCCGGCGCGCTGCCGGCCAAGCTCACCATCGTCGAGGAGCGCACGGTGGGGCCGGGCCTCGGCCAGGATTCCATCAACGCCGGCAAGCGCGCCGCCTACGTCGGCGGGGCGCTCGTCTTCGTCTACATGCTCGCGACCTACGGGACGTTCGGCATCTTCGCCAACATCGCGCTCGCCGTGCACATCTCCTTCATCTTCGCCGGGCTCGTCCTGCTCGGCGCCACGCTCACCCTGCCCGGCATCGCCGGGATCGTTCTGACGATCGGCATGGCGGTCGACTCCAACGTGCTGATCTACGAGCGCATCCGCGAGGAGAACCACGCCGGGCGCTCCGTCATCCAGTCGCTCGACGCCGGCTTCAAGCGGGCCTTCGCCACCATCGTCGACAGCAACGTCACCATGTTCGTGGCGGCGGCGATCCTTTATTTCCTGGGCGCCGGCCCGGTGCGCGGCTTCGCCGTCTCGATGGGGCTCGGCATCCTCACCTCCATCGTCACGGCGGTGACGATGACGCGCATGATGATCGCCCTGTGGTACAGGTATCGGCGTCCCACGGTGCTGCCGATATGAGCGGTGGAAGGTAGTCCGATGAAGCTGCTGCGGCTCGCCCCCGAGAACACCAAGTTCGGCTTCATGCGCTTCCGGCGCGTGAGCTACCCGTTCTCCGCGCTCCTTTCCATCATCTCCGTGGTGCTGTTCCTGACGGTCGGCATGAACTACGGCATCGACTTCGCCGGCGGCACGCTGATCGAGGTGCGCGCCGACGCCGGCACCGCCGACCTCGCCAAGCTCCGCCACGCGACGGAGGCGATGAACGTCGGGCCGGTCGGCGTCCAGCAGCTCGGCACGCCGGCCGACGTCGCCATCCGCTTCGGTCTCCAGCCGGGCGGCGACGAGGCGCAGGCCGGCGCGGTCGACCGCGTCGTCAAGGCGCTCGGCGACGGCTACCACGTGCGCCAGACCGCCGTCGTCGGTCCGACCGTGTCGGGCGAACTCGTGCAGTCCGGGACGCTCGGCGTGGTACTCTCGATCATCGCGGTGCTCTGCTACCTGTGGTTCCGCTTCGAGTGGCAGTTCGCCGTCGGCGCCATCATCGCGACCATGCACGACCTGCTGCTGACGGTGGGCTTCTTCTCCATCACCCAGCTCGAGTTCAACACGACGTCCATTGCCGCCATCCTCACCATCGTGGGCTACAGCCTTAACGAGACGGTGGTGGTGCTCGACCGCATCCGCGAGACGATGCGCAAGTACCGCAAGATCTCGACGCACGAGCTGATCGACCTGTCGGTCAACGCCGTGCTGCCGCGCACCATCATGACGGCGACCACCGTGTTCCTCGCGCTTCTCTCGCTGGTGGTGTTCGGCGGCGAGGTGATCCGCTCCTTCTCGCTCGCCATGATGTTCGGCATCTTCGTCGCCACCTACTCGTCGATCTTCATCTGCTCGCCCATGCTGATCTACCTCGGCCTGCGCCACGAGACGACGGCGGAGCCGGCGCAGGAAAAGGGTCAGGGGACGGGCGTCCGCAAGCCGGCCAAGGCGGCGGTCTGAGGTGCTCGACCTTCGCCGGCTGTTCAAGCGACGGCCCGGCGGACATCCGGGCGAGGCCGGCGCCGCCGCGCCGGTCGAGGGGGCGCCGGCGGGTGAGCGGGCCGGCGCGGGACCGAGCTTCGCCAGAGGCTTCCTGCCGGGCACCCACGCGCTGGAAGGCTACGGCGCCGGCGGCTTCCAGTTCGCCGGCATGTCGCATCGTGGCTCGATCCTCGCCCTGCCGTCGGGCATCTACGCCTGGAACGTGACGACGCCCGACGACCTGCGCCCGGACGCCTTCGCGCGCGTGCTCCAGGAGGCGGCGGGCTCGATCGAGCACCTGCTGATCGGCACGGGGACGCAGATGCTGCCGATGTTCGAGCTGCGCGACGCGCTGGCGCAGGCCGGCTTGCGCGCCGAGCCGATGGCGACGGCGGCGGCGGCGCGCACCTACTCGATCCTGCTCGACGAGAAGCGCCGCGTCGCGGCGGCCCTGCTCGCGGTGCCGTGATGGGCGAGGCGCGCATCACGGCCGGGCCGCCTGACAGGCTGGCGGCCGCCTACGAGCTGTGCGCCCAGCAGGTCCGCGAGGCCGACCCGGATCGCTGGACGGCCAGCCTCTACTGGCCGGCCGCGGCGCGCCGCCACGCCCACGCCGTGCTCGCCTTCGACGTCGCGGTCGCCAAGGTGAGCGAAAGCGTGTCGCAGCCGATGGCCGGCGAGATCCGCCTGCAATGGTGGCGCGACGCGATCGCCAACGACGAGCCGGCCGGCAACCCGGTCGCGGCCGCGCTGCTCGACACGGTGCGCCTGTTCAACCTCGACGCGGAGCGCCTGCAGGCGGTGCTGGAAGCCCGCGCCTTCGACTTGTACGACGATCCGATGCCGTCCGAGCAGGCGCTGGAAACGTACCTGCGCGACACGTCGTCGACGATCTTCGAGGCGGTCGCCCGCATCCTCGCGCCGGGACGGCTGCCGCCGGCGGCGGCCGACGAGGCCGGCCGCGCCACCGCGCTCACCGGCCTGTTGCGCGGCCTGCCCTGGCACGTCCGGGCGGGTCGGATGATCCTGCCGCTCGACCTGCTCGACCGGTTCCAGCTGCCGCCGGCCGAGGTGCTGGCGCACCGCAACTCGCCGGCGCTCGGCCTCTGCCTCAACGCGCTGCGGGCGAGGGTACGAAACCACCTGGACGCGATGCGTGCCGGGCTGGCGGGTCCCGCCGCGGCGGCCTGCCTGCCGGCCTTCCTCTGCCCGGCCTACCTCCGCAAGATGGAGGCGCCGGGCTTGAACCCGTTCGCGACGCCGATCGAGATCGCGCCGCTGCACCGGCAATGGGTGCTGTGGCGCGCGAGCCGCCGCCTGCCCTGAGCGCCGCACGCGTGCATTCGTCGCGTCCGAGGGCCAAGAATACGCGTCACGTCATGCAACAGTGCGGCAAGCATCGCATTGCGCCCAGGCAGATGGCCGATATGGAAACGAAGCAAGGGCCATCGATGATACAAAGGATGGAAACAATGGCGATGAAGAGCATGCACGACCTTCTGGTCACCGGCCTGACCTATACACTCGATTTCGAGGAGCAGATCGGGAAGCACGCGGCGGAAATGTCTTCGGCGAGCGCGTCCAAGGACCTGAAGGAGCTGTTCGGCAAGACGGAAACCAAGAGCAAGGAATACGCGAAGCGGATCGAGGCGACGTTCGAGAAGCTCGGCGTTCCGGTGAAGCGCAACGAGAACCCAATCGCCAAGGCGATGCTCGGCGAGGTCGCCAACATGATCAAGAACACCGAGACCGGGCCGGTGCGCGACGCCGCCCTGATCACGGCGGCGAACCAGCAGCAGATGTTCCGCGTCGCCAACTACGGCTCGATGGAATCTTACGCCAAGTCGATGGGCAAGCAGGACGCGATGAAGGGCCTGACGGAGAACCTCGAGGACAGCAAGAGCGGCGACAAGAAGTTCACCGCCATCGGCGAGGGCGGCGTCAACCAGCAGGCGGCCAAGGCGGCGTAAGGCGGCCGGACCTGAACGAGGCCGTCGCCGCCCCGCGCCGGCGACGGCCTCGTCAACGCCGGGACGCGAAGAAGTCCTTGAGCAGGGAGCGCGCCTCCGCCTCGCGGAAGCCGTCGTAACACTCCGGCGCGTGGTGGCAGGTCGGTTGCGCGAAGAACCGGCCGCCGCTCGCCACCGCCCCACCCTTCGGGTCGTCGCAGCCCCAGTACAGCCGCCGGATGCGGGCGAAGGAGATCGCCGCCGCGCACATCGCGCAGGGCTCCAGCGTCACGTACAGGTCGCAGCCGACGAGCCGCTCGCTCCCCAGCCGGCGGCACGCCGCGCGGATGGCGACGATCTCGGCGTGCGCGGTCGGGTCGCGGTCGCCGAGCGTCCGGTTGCCGGCGTCGGCGATCACCACGCCGTCGCGAAGGACCACGGCGCCGACCGGCACCTCGCCGCGCCGCGCGGCGTCGCGGGCCGCCTCCAGCGCGAGGGCCATCGGGTGTCGCGGCGGCTCGCCAGGCATCGCGCCCCATCCTCCTCGCAGGGTCGTCCGCTGCGGCAAGCGCCGGCCGATTTCGCCTTGGCCTGCGGACCCCGCCTCTGTATCACGGGCCATGGCCAAGCACGACGATGGCGAGAGCCCCGAGGCCGACGGCGCATCGGCTAGAACCCATGGGCGCCAGCGCGTCGCCAAGCTGATGGCGCGGGCCGGCCTGTGCTCGCGCCGCGACGCCGAGGCCTGGGTCGCCGACGGGCGCGTCGCGCTGAACGGCGTCGTGCTGTCGAGCCCGGCGGTGGATGTCGGGCTCGGCGACGTCGTTCTCGTCGACGGGCTGCCGCTGCCCGACGCCGAGAAGACGCGGCTGTTCCTGTTTCACAAGCCGCGCGGGCTGGTGACCAGCGACCACGATCCGGAAGGACGGCCCACGGTGGCCGACCACCTGCGCGCGGCGTGGCCCGAAGGCCCGCGCGTGGTGACGGTGGGGCGGCTCGACATCAACACCGAAGGGCTGCTGCTGCTGACCAACGACGGCGGGCTGGCCCGCGTGCTCGAACTGCCACGGACCGGCTGGGTGCGCCGCTACCGGGTGCGCGCCAAGGGGCAGACCGACCAGGGCGTACTCGACGGATTGCGCGAGGGCGTGACGATCGAGGGGGTGGACTACGTCGGGATCGAGGCCCGGCTCGATCGCGTCCAAGGCAGCAACTGCTGGCTGACGATGGGGCTGCGCGAGGGCAAGAACCGCGAGGTCAAGCGGGTTCTGGAGCATGTCGGGCTGGAGGTGAACCGGCTGATCCGCCTGTCCTTCGGCCCGTTCCAGCTCGGCGACCTGCCGGACGGCGCCGTGGCCGAGGTGAAGACCCGCATCCTGCGCGACCAGCTCGGCGAGGCGCTCGCCGCGCAGGCCGGCGTCGACTTCCACGAGGAGGAGGCGCCGGTCGTGCCCGCGGCCTCGAGCGAGGCCGTGTCGCGATCGGCGACCGGCACGGACACCAAGGCTCGCGGCGCGGATTTCAAGGCTCGCGGCGCGGACACGAAGGCTCGCGGCGCGGATTTCAAGGCTCGCGGCGCGGACACGAAGGCTCGCGGCGCGGATTTCAAGGCTCGCGGCGCGGCGCAGGGACGGCGGAGCGCCCCGCCACCGCGCGCGGGCCGCGCGGCGTCCCCCTTCAAGCCGGCCGGCAACGGCCGCCGTGCCCGCGAGGGCGATGACGAACAGCCCGCCAAGCGCGAGCGGCCGGCGACCGGGCCGCGCAAGCACGTGTCCCTGCTGCGCGCCGCGCCGGCGGGCGAGGAACCGCGCAAGCGCGTCGAGCGCACCAGCACCCGCGACAAGGCCGACCGCCCCATCTTGGTGGAACGGCTGGAAACGGCCGCGCGATCCCGCGCCAAGCCGGACGCGAAGCGACCGGGCGGCGTCCGATTGGACAGTGCCGACGCCTTCAACCCCGCCGGTTCCCGACCCAGCACGTCCAAGGCCGGCGCCGCCAGGGCGCGCGCGCTCGCGTCCGCGCGGCACGACGACGAACGCGGCACCCGGCAGGGCGTCCCGTCGCGACACGGAGCGGGCGCGAGCCTCTCGGCGCTCGGCAAACGCGAGCGGGTGATGCGCAGCGGTGGCGCCTCGCGCGACGGCCCCTCGCGCGACGTGGAGCCGCGTCGCGCCGCGAGGCCGGCGGACCAGAAGCGCCAGCGCGACGGCGCCGAGCTGCGGCAACGTACCGGCCGCAAGACGGCGGGGGACGACCGGCGTCCAACGCCGGCGCATCGTGCGGCGCGCACGCGTCCCGACGCCACGATGCGGCCCAGCGAGCACCGGGCGAGACCGTCGAGCGGCGGCGGGGACCGCGCCCCGGCGCAAAGGCCCTCGCCGGCGAGGCCTTTCCGCACGGCCGATCGCTCCGGAACGCGCGAGCGTGCCGGCGGCGAGCGGCACGGGCGTCCGCCGCGATCGGAGGGCGCGGGACGCAGCGCCACGGCTCGCAGGGATGGCGAACCGCCGGGCGGGAAGAAGCCGCGCGTCGAGCGGCGTCCGACATCCGGCCGGCGCGCCGATGGGACCGCCGCGCCGGGGGCGGGACCTCGTGGCCGCTCCGATCGCGCGAAGCCCAACGGCCGGAACAAACCCGGCGGCGGCAAGCCCGGCGGGCGTCCCGCCGGTGGCGCGAAGCGTTAGCGGCTTTGCGCATCGTCGGCGGGCGTCTCGGCGGGCGACGGCTGGCGGGTCCGGGCACCGATCGCATCCGGCCGACCTCCGATCGCCTGCGCGAGAGCCTGTTCAACATCCTGGAGCACGGCTACGGCGGGCTCGTCGGGAAACGGGTGATCGACGTGTTCGCCGGCACCGGCGCGCTGGCGCTGGAGGCGCTGTCGCGCGGCGCCGGGTTCGCCCTGCTCGTCGACGACGGCGCCGAGGCGCGCGCCGCGATCCGCGACAACGTCGAGAGCCTCGGGCTCGGCGGGGTCACCCGCGTTTATCGCCGCGACGCCCGCAAGCTGGGGGCGGCGCCGGCCGGGGAGCCCTTCGACGTCGCCTTCCTCGATCCGCCCTACGGGCGAGGCCTGGCGGAACCCGCCCTCGTCAGCCTGCGCGACGGCGGCTGGTTGCGCCAGGGTGCCCCCGTCGTGGTGGAGGAGACCGCCAGGGCGGTGCTCGCGGTGCCCGACGGCTACGCGATGGCGGAGGCGCGCGACTTCGGCGACACGCGGGTGGTGATCCTGCGGGCGGGCGCCTGAACCGTCCGTCCGCGCCGTCGGCTCGTCGAGGAAACGCCGCGCCCAGCCCCCGCTGACGCTTCGAGCGTGAAACGAGAAAGGCCCGGCTGAACCAGCCGGGCCTCGCGTCGCGTCCACAGCAGCGGGTGGTTACGGCAGCATCACGGTGTTGACCACGTGGATGACGCCGTTCGACTGCATGACGTTGGGGATCGTAACCTTGGCGTGATCGCCCTTGCTGTCGGTCACCTCGATGCCTTTGCCCACGGTCTTGAAGGTCAGGGGCTCGCCCTGCACCGTCTTGAGCTCGGCCTTGCCACCGCCTTCCTTGATCTTGTCCATCAGGTCCTTCGCGGTGAGGGCGCCGGGAACGACGTGATACGTGAGGACGGACTGCAGCTGCCCCTTGTTCTCGGGCTTCAGCAGGTTGTCGACCGTGCCCTTGGGCAGCTTGGCGAAGGCTTCGTTGGTGGGGGCGAAGACGGTGAACGGGCCGGGACCCGAAAGGGTGTCGACGAGGCCGGCGGCCTTGACGGCGGCGACGAGCGTCGTGTGATCCTTCGAGTTGACGGCGTTCTCGACGATGTTCTTGTTGGCGAACATCGGGGCGCCGCCCACGATCGGGTCCTTGGCGAAAGCCGCGCCCGAGGTCAGCGTGAGAACGGTGGCGCCGACGAGCGCCATGCGATTGAGCTTCATGCAGTGTCTCCTAGTTGAAAGAGGCGTTCGACCCTCTTTGCATCGAGCTACGCCGCGGCTCACGAATTGGTTTCAAAATCGTCTCACGGTTCCTCCAAACGATGGTCCCATGGACGAAACGACGCGGCGCACCACAGCATCGCGCCGCTCAATCTTTTGATAACCGCCGCATAGCCTTCCAGTCGCCGCCCGGCGGCGCGGACTACACACGCGAACGACTCGCGGCCCCATCGCGAAGCTTGCGCGCGACCTCGCTTTACTGTCGCGACCGCGAACCATGATGGGGCGGCGTGCGCCCGCTGGGGCCGCGTCGTGGATGCGGAAACCCCCTGGAACCGTACCGGTGCACCCGGACATCGCCGCGCGTCCTTCGGGCTGACCCCTAGCCCGCGCCAATGTCCCGCCGGTAGAAGCCGTCGGGCCAGTCGATCGCCGCCGCCGCCGCGTAGACCCTCCGCCGCGCGTCGGCGAGCGTCGGGGCGACCGCGGTCACGCCGAGCACGCGGCCGCCGTCGGCGACGAGGTCGGGGCCGACGCGCCTCGTGCCGGCATGGGTGACGGCGACCTCGCCCAGTGCCTCCAACCCCCGGATGCGGCCGCCCTTGCGGGGGTCGGCGGGGTAGCCGGCGGCGGCGATGACGAGGCTCACGCCGACCTCGTCCGAGAACGTCGGCGGCTCCGCCGGCAGCGATCCGTCGGCGCAGGACAGCAGCAGACCCAGGAAGTCGTCGCGCAGGCGCGGCAGCATCGCCTGCGTTTCCGGGTCGCCGAAGCGCACGTTGTACTCGATGAGGCTCGGCCCCTCCGGCCCGATCATCAGGCCGGCGAACAGCACGCCGGCGAACGGCGCGCCTTCCGCCGCCATGCCGCGCAGCGTCGGCTCGATGATGGCCGTCATGATGCGGGCCTGCATGACCTCGTCGACGACGCCGGCCGGCGAGACCGCGCCCATCCCGCCCGTGTTCGGCCCGGTGTCGCCATCCCCGACCCTCTTATGGTCGCGGGCGGAGGCGAACGGCACCGCTCTCCGGCCGTCGCAGAGCGCGAAGAACGACGCTTCCCGTCCGGGGAGCACCGCCTCGATCACGACGCTGGCGCCGTCGTGACCACCCCCTCCGCCGGCGAAGATCGCGTCGAGCGCGGCCTCCGCCTCGGGGAGCGTCGCGGCGACGACGACGCCCTTGCCGGCGGCGAGGCCGTCGGCCTTGACCACGATCGGCGCCCCGACGGCCGCGAGGTAGGTGCGGGCCTCGGCCGGATCGGCGAAGCGGGCGTAGGCGGCCGTGGGGATGCCGTGCCGCGCGCAGAAATCCTTGGTGAAGCCCTTCGAGCCCTCCAGCCGGGCGGCGGCCTTCGTCGGCCCGAACGCCCTGATCCCGACGGCGGCGAGGGTGTCGACGAGCCCGGCGACGAGCGGGGCCTCCGGGCCGACGACCACGAAGTCGATCGCGTTGGCGCGGCAGGCGGCGAGCACCGCCGCGTGATCGCCGGGGTCGAGGTCCAGACAGGTCGCGAGCGCGGCGATGCCGGGGTTGCCGGGCGCGGCGTAGAGCGCGGCGAGGCGGGGGCTCGCGGCGAGGGCGAGCGCCATCGCGTGCTCGCGGCCACCGGAGCCGATCAGGAGCACGTTCATCGCGATCACCCCGCCCCGACCCCCGGCACCCGATCCCCGAGCAGGACGCTCACCTTGTCGACGAGGTCGGCGCTGGTGAACGGCTTGCCGATGAAGTTCACGCCCTCGTCGAGCCGGCCGTGGTGGATGATGGCGTTGCGGGTGTAGCCGGTGGTGAACAGCACCGGCATGTCCGGCCGCTCCTTCAGCACGGCGTCGGCGAGCACGCGCCCGTTCATCGGGCCGCCGAGGACGACGTCGGTGAAGAGCAGCGCGATGTCGGGGTGGCCGCGCACCAGGTCGAGGCCGCCGGCGCCGTCGCCGGCCTGCAGCACGCGGTAGCCGGCGTCCTCCAGGGCGGCGACGCTGAGGCGGCGCACCATCGGCTCGTCCTCGACGACGAGCAGCGTCCCCCCGGATCGCCGCTCGGGAAGCGCTGTCGGCTCCCGCGAGGAGGCGGCCGGCGCGGAGGCCGCCGCCCGCGTGCGCGGCAGGTAGAGCTTGAAGGTGCTGCCGTGGCCGACCTCCGAGTACACCGCGACGTGGCCGCCCGATTGCTTGGCGAAACCGTAGACCTGGCTGAGGCCGAGCCCGGTGCCCTTGCCGAGCGCCTTGGTGGTGAAGAAGGGCTCGAACACCTGCGCCAGGATCTCCGGCGCCATGCCCGAGCCGGTGTCGGAGACCGCGATCAGCACGTACTGCCCGGCGGCGACGTCGGTGTTGGCGCGGGCGTAGGCCTCGTCGAGGCTGCTGTTCGCCGTCTCGATGGTGAGGCGACCGCCCTCCGGCATGGCGTCGCGCGCGTTGACCGCGAGGTTGAGAATGGCGCTCTCCAGCTGGTTGGGATCGGCCAAGGTGGGCCACAGGCCGCCGGCGAGCACCGTTTCCACCGCCACCGCTTCTCCCAGCGTCCGACGCAGCAGGTCCGACATGCCGGCGACCAGGTGGTTCGCCTCGATCCGGACCGGCTGGAGCGGCTGCTGGCGCGAGAAGGCGAGCAGGCGGCTGGTGAGGGCCGCCGCGCGGTTGGCGCCGTCGAGCGCGTTGCCGACGAGCTGCACCGTCCGCTGGTCGAGGCCTTGGGCGCGGCGGCGCACCAAGTCGAGGCTGCCGATCACCACCGTCAGCAGGTTGTTGAAGTCGTGCGCGACACCGCCGGTGAGGCGCCCGACGGCTTCCATCTTCTGCGACTGGCGCAGCTGGTGCTCGACGCGTCCGCGCTCCGCCCCCTCGGCCCGGAGTTCGGCCGCCGTCTCCTGCCAGCGCCGGCGGGCGAGCGTCTCGCGGCTCGTCTGGCGCAGCGCGAACAGCGACGCGGCGCCGAGCGCCAGCGAGGCCAGCGCCGTGACGATCCCGTAGTTCAGCAGCGTCGCCCGCCAGGACGCCAGCGCCGCGCTCTTGTCGAGGCCGTAACGGACGGTGACGGGATAAGGGCCGACCTTGCGATAGGCGGAGATCCGCTCCACGCCGTCGATCCCGGACACGGCCGTGTAACACCCGGACGGGGCTGCCGCCATGTGGTGGCGCAGCGGGGTCTCGTCCGGAAGCCTGGCGAGTTCCATGGAGGGCTCGGCCGCGAGTACGGTGCCGTCGTCGCGCACCAGGACGACGCTGTGGGTCAGCGCCGGCTCGACGCTGCGATAGAAGCGCTCGAAGTAGCCGCGATCCGCCGCCACGGCGACGGCGCCGGTGAAGGCGCCGCCGGGTCCATCGGGCGTGCGCCCCGCCAGGCTGAAGACCGTCTGGCCCGACAGGCGACCCTTGTAGGCGCCCGACACGAAGGGCAGCGCCTGATCGCTTGTCGCGAGCGCCTGGAACCAGTCGCGGTCGGCGTAATCGATGGATGAGTCGCCCGCGGCGATGCGTCCGCTGGCCAGGGTGTGGCCGGCGGCATCGGTCACGACGAGCGTCGTGAGCTGATCGAGGCCGCGCTGCAGCCGCACGATCATGGCGTGGAGGTCGGCCCGGTCGGCGGCGCTGG
Organism: uncultured Beijerinckiaceae bacterium; assembly: GCA_964244495.1. GTDB lineage: Bacteria > Pseudomonadota > Alphaproteobacteria > Rhizobiales > Beijerinckiaceae > RH-AL1. Next base: position 12,271 of record CAXTIU010000005.1, on the reverse strand, counting down.
ACCAGTCCATGAAACGGAGGCGGACGTCGACCTGCTCGATGACGAGACGCTGCGTCTCGAAGATCTTGAGCGCGTGCTCCTCCAGCAGGAGCGCGGTGCGTTCCACCTGCGCCCGGGCATCGCGCAGGATCTCGCGGTAGCTGAACCAGGCGGCGAAGCCAAACAGCAGCAGCGGCAGCACGAGGGAGGCCGCCACCAGGGCGAGGCCTGCCCTGGTGCGCGCCGCCGCGACCAGGCGCTTGGCCAATCCCGCGCGATCGGTCGGCTCCTTGGCCGAGAGCGTGCGATCGACGATGTTTCCCGACACGCCTGGTCCAACATGAGCTGACGGCATCACCGGGCTCACCCGTGACTCCGTGAAAAGGTGCCACATTCGTCGCCAGGACGCCAGGACACATGCCGATGGAGGGCGTCGGTCAACGCCGGCCGAACAGCTTCTCGATGTCGGCGAGCTTCAGCTCGACGTAGGTGGGACGGCCGTGGTTGCACTGGCCGGCGCCGGGCGTGCGCTCCATGGCGCGGAGCAGCGCGTTCATCTCGGGCGGGGCGAGGCGCCGGCCGGCGCGCACCGAATGATGGCAGGCGAAGGTCGCGAGGTAATGGTCGAGGCGCCGCTCCAGCGGCAGGGTGCCGGCCTCGTCCTCGCGCAGCGCGCCGGCGAGGTCGCGCAGCAGCGGCTCCACGTCGAAGGCGCCGAGCGCCGCCGGGATTTCGCGCACCAGGATCGCGCCGGCGCCGAACGGCTCGATGACGAGGCCGAGCGTGGCGAGCAGCGCCGCCGCCTCCGCGAGCCGTTCGGCGTCGCGCGGCTCCAGGTCGACGATCGCCGGTAGCAGCATCACCTGCCGCTCGATGCCGCGCGCCGCCCGGTCCGTCTTGAGGCGCTCGTAGACGAGGCGCTCATGGGCGGCGTGCTGGTCGACGATCACGAGCCCGTCGCGGGTTTGCGCCAGGATGTAGGTGTCGTGCACCTGCGCCCGCGCGGCGCCGAGCGGCGCCTCGACGGCGTCGGAGGAAACGGCGTCGACGACCGCCGCGTCGGCGCCGGGCGGGAAGACGGTGGCGGCGTCCCCACCCGTCGCTCCACTGTCGGAGGCGTCCTCGACGAACGCGGCCTGACCGTTCTCGCCGAAGCCGCCGAATCCGCTCGGCGCGACCGGCGAGGCGTGGGGCGTCCACGCCGCCGGTCGCGGGGAACGATGGGACGCCGACGGAGCCCAGGAGGGTCGCGGCCGCGCGGCGAGGGCGGCCAGGGCGGCGCCGGCGGTGGGCGAGGCCCTGTGCATCGCGCCGGCGAGCGCCTGCTTGAGGGCGCCGACCACGAGCCCGCGCACCAGGCCGGGATCGCGGAAGCGCACCTCCGCCTTGGCCGGGTGGACGTTGACATCGACGTCGGCGGGCTCGCATTCGAGGTAGAGGGCGAGCGTCGGGTGGCGGCCGGCCGGCACGTAGTCCGCGTAGGCGGCGCGCACCGCGCCGATGAGCTGCTTGTCCTTCACCGCGCGGCCGTTGACGAAGAAGTGCAGCGCGCCGGCGTCGCCCCGGTGCCACGTCGCCAGCCCGGCGAAGCCGCGCAGCGCCACGCCCTCGCGCGAGGCGTCGATGGGGAACGCGTTCGGCCGGAAATCGCGGCCCAGCACCTGGGCGAGCCGGTCGGCCAGCCCGGCGGGGCCGGCGGCGCAGGCCGGATGGTCGAAGCCGGCCGTGTCGCCGGCCCCGGCGAGGCTGAAGCGCACGCGCGGGTTGGCCATCGCCAGGCTCGCCACCACCCCCGCCACGGCGCGCGCCTCGGCGCGGTCCGTCTTCAGGAACTTGAGCCGCGCCGGCGTGGCGGCGAACAGGTCGCGCACCTCGACGCGGGTGCCGGCCGGCACGGCGTCGGGACGGAGCGGCCGCCTGAGCCCGGCGTCGACGACCAGCGAATGGCCCTGCGCCGAGCCTCGCGCGCGGCTCGCGATGGTGAGGGTCGCGACGGAGGCGATGGAGGGCAGCGCCTCGCCGCGGAAGCCCAGCGTGTGGATCGCCCGAAGGTCGCCCTCCGGCAGCTTGGAGGTGGCGTGGCGCTCGACGCTGAGCGCCAGGTCGGCGGCGTCCATGCCGCAGCCGTCGTCGACGACGCGGACGAGGCGGCGCCCGCCCCCCTCGATGGTCACGTCGACGCGCGCGGCGCCGGCGTCGAGCGCGTTCTCCACCAGTTCCTTCACGGCGGAGGCCGGTCGCTCCACGACCTCGCCGGCGGCGATGCGGTCGATCAGGACGGGGTCGAGGCGCTGGATCGGCATCGCCGCATCCTAGCTCCGCCGGCGGGTGTCGACCAAGCGCGGATTGCGCTATGGGTCGTCGAGCCCACCGATGCGTCGGCCGGGGCGGGAGCGGTCGCCATGGGGCTGGGCAAGACGATCCGCGCGGCGGTGAGCCGGCGCTATTGCCGGCACGGCCGCTACAGCCGCGCGCTCGACCGCCTGAACAGGCTGCCGCTGCTGCGCGACTATCTGGCGGCGGCGGGCGCGGTCGCCGCGCTGCCGACGCGCGAGGCGATGTGGGATCATCTCGCAGCCGCCCGTCCCGGCGCGATCGACTATCTCGAGTTCGGCGTCCACGAGGGTCACAGCGTCCGGCACTGGGCGAGGGCCAAAACGGAGCCGGCGAGCCGCTTCGTCGGCTTCGACACTTTCACCGGCCTGCCGGAAGCCTGGAACGCCGCCTATCCCGCGGGTTCCTTCGACACCGGCGGCCGCCCGCCGGCCGTGGCCGACGATCGCGTCAGCTTCCGCGTCGGCCTGTTCCAGGACACGCTCGGACCCTTCCTCGCCGGCTACGAGGGCGGCGGGCGCGCGCTCGTCGTCCACATCGACTGCGACCTTTACGCGTCCGCGCTCTACTGCCTGACCAGGCTCGATCCCGTCCTCGCGCCGGGCACGATCCTGATCTTCGACGAGTTCGGCGACGTGCTGCACGAGTTCCGCGCGCTCGCCGACTACCTCGCGAGCTACCGGCGCGAGGCCCGCCTCCTTTGCACGCACGACGACGGCTTCACCGCCGCTCTGGTCATGATGTGAACCGTCGCGTGGGAGGCGGGTCGCCGACAGGGTCCGTGCCGTCCGAACGGTTCCATCGGTCCATATCCGACCTGGGCGGGCGCCGCGCCTTCGCCCAAGCGCCCGGACGGCCCTCACCCGAAGACCGCGTGTTCCTTCGACGCGATGAAGTCGCAGGCGTGCAGGTCGAGGAAGGACGCCTCGTCAGGCCTCACGACCCTCAGGTACTCCGGATCCGAGAAGCACCGCGCCAACGCCGCGACGTCATCGAACCAGAGTTCGGTGACGCCGTCGTACGTCACGGGCGGCAGGCCGAGCGGTTCGACGGGAACGGCGTGCCGCTGGACCTAGCGGCGCACCGTCGCTCTCACGGCGAGCACCGACATGAAGAGGTCGGCGCGCACCGTTCTGTGATGCTCGACGAACGCTTCGTGGCTGAGCGATGGTTTCCGCCCCCGGCGATCGCCGCGACGACGAAGCGGATCGCGGGACTGACGCCCCGGGCTACAGGCCAACCGGGCGGCCGGCGATCGTGATCAGCAGCGCGCCGTCGCCGTACAGTCGACGCGCGGCCCGGGCGGCGTCGTCGACCGTCACGGCGGCGATCAGGGCATTGCGCTCGTCCAGACGGTCCACGTCGTAGCCGTCGAGCCGCAGCGAGCAAAGGTGCCCGGCGATCTTGCGCGAGGTGTCGAAGCGCAGCGCGTAGGAGCCGATCAGGTACTTCTGCGCCTTCGCGAGTTCTTCGGCGCCGACCCCGTCGCGCGCGATCCCGTCGATCTCGCCGCGGATCACGTCGATGGCTTCTCGCGCGCGCTCGTTCTTGGTCGAGGTGGCGCCGACCAGCATCGCGGAATGGTCGAGTTCGGCGTTCTGCGAATAGACCGAGTAGCAGAGCCCGCGCTTCTCGCGCACCTCCTTGTAGAGCCGCGCGGTGAAGGCGCCGCCGCCCAGGCAATGGTTGACGACGGTGCCGGCGGTGTAGTCCGGGTCGTCGCGCCGTAGGCCGGGGCGCCCGAAGCGGATGGTCGATTGCGGCAGGTCGATCGTGGCGACGTGGCGCTCGCCGACGCCGGCCATGAGGGTGTCGGCGACGGCCGAGAGGTCGGCGCGGGCCGGCAGGTCGGCGAACACCCGGTCGATCTCGCGCCCGAGCGCCGCCGCGTCGATGGCCCCGACGACGGCGATCCGCAGGGTTTCACGGGCCATGACGCGGCCGCGCATGGCGACGATGTCGTCCCGCGTGATCGTCGGCAGGATGGCGAGGTCGCCCTTCACAGGCCGTCCGTAGGGATGGTCGGGGTAGGAATGAAGGCGGAAGAGGCGAGCCGCCGCGTGATCGGGATCGTTGGTCTCGCGCTTCAACGAGGCGAAGATCTGGGCACGGACCCGCTCCACGGCTTCGACGTCGATGCGCGCCTCGCGCACCGCGAGCGCGAGGAGCTCGAAGGCGCGGCCCATGTTGCGCGACAGGGTCTTCATCCGGCCCTGGAGGTTGTCGCGATCGGCGGAGAACGACAGCTCGATGGCATCGTCCTCGAGCGCCTGATGGAAGGCGGCGCTGTCGAGCGGACCCGCGCCCTCGTCGAGCAGGCCGGCGAGCAGCGTCGCGACGCCGGGCTTGTGCAGGGGGTCCTGCGCGGCGCCGCCCTTGAAGCCGAAGTTCACCGCCAGGAGGGGCACCGAGTAATCCTCGACGAGCCAAGCCTCGATCCCGGCCGGCGAGCGCACCTTCTGCACGCGCGACGCGTAGCTGCGCGCGTCGACCAGCGGTTCGGCATGTCCTGTCATCGGCGGTGTCCTGTCGGGGAGGCGTCTGCCGCACCGGCGTCGTGCCGACGCGGGCGGCTGCTGGGACGAGTCAGGCGGCCACCGGCCCGGCCGTCGGCTGCTCGACCGGCCGATCGTCCTCCTCGGCCGGCAGCAGGTAGCCGGACACGGCGAGCCTGCGGTCGAGGTGAGCGAGCGCCTGCCGGACCTCGTCGGCCGTGACCGCCTCGATGCGGTCGGGCCAACGCGCGATGTCGTCCAGGCTCATGCCGGTGGTGAGCGAGGCGCCGTACCAGTTGGCGAGCGTCGTCTGGCTGTCGCGGGCGTAGATCGCCTCGGCGATCAGCCGCGTCTTGGCGCGGGCGATGTCGGCCTCGTTGAAGCCGACGCGAGCGAGCTTGCCGATGATCGCCTCGATCGCGCGTTCCAGCGTGTCGAGACCGACGCCCGGCACGGGCACCGCGTAAAGGAAGAAGCGCGTCTCGTCGAGCGCCGTGCCCATGTAGTGGGTGCCGGCGGCGACCGCGACCTTGTCGCCCATGACCAGCGTCTTGAACAGCACGCTGGTTTGGCCGCCGCCGAGCAGGAACGACAGCACTTCGAGCGCTTCCGCCTCGCCCGGCTTGGCGGTGCGGTAGGACGGCACGAGGTGCATGCGCTGGTAACGCGGCTGCTCGACCTTGGGATCGGCGAGCGACACCTGGCGGCGGGTGGTCGGCTTCGGCTCCTGGGGGCGCCGGCGCTTGGGCGTCGCGCCGAACGGCGGCACCGGGCCGTAGTGCTCCCCGGCGAGGGCGATCGTCACCTGGGGGTCCACGTCGCCGGCGACGATCAGGATCGCGTTCTCCGGCGTGTAGAAGCGCTCGTAGTAGTCGAAGGCGTCGGTGCGCTCGAGGCCCTCGATCTCGTGCTGCCAGCCGATCACCGGCTTGCCGTAGGGGTGCGAGGTGAACACCGCCGCCTGCATCGCCTCGTCCAGCAGTTCGGCGGGATCGGCGTCGGTGCGCATGCGGCGCTCCTCCAGCACGACGTCGCGCTCGGGCGCGACCACCTCGTCGGTCAGCACGAGGTTCTTCATCCGGTCGGCCTCGTAGGCCATGCAGACCGGCAGGTGCTCCTTGGGGATGCGCTGGAAATAGGCGGTGAAGTCGTTGGAGGTGAAGGCGTTTTCCTGGCCACCCAGGTCGGCCACCAGCTCGGAGAAACGGCCGGCCGGGTTGGCGGCGGTGCCCTTGAACATCAGGTGCTCGAGGAAGTGGGCGATGCCGGACTTGCCGACCGGATCGTCGGCCGAGCCGTTGCGGTACCACACCATGTGGGTGACGACCGGGGCGCGGTGGTCGGGGATCACCACGATGTCGAGGCCGTTGTCGAGGCGACCGGTGGTCACCGCCGTCTCGGCGGCGGCGCGACCGCCGTGCCCGCCCGGCGTGAGAGAAGCCGCCTGCCCGGGGGCCGTAGGCATGGAGGCGGTCGGCGCGGCCGAACTCTTCTGCATGGGCTTGGACCTTTCGGCGGGAGGATGGGAAACAGCGTGACGACGACGAACCTCGTCGGCGCGCGCCGCAAGTCGCCGGTATAGCCTAAGCCGGGAAGCGAATGCAGCACTAAAAGGACGCGGTCGCCCCGGCGGTCGCCGTTCCTCCGACCTCGCTGAAGGATCCCCGCTGCCACGCGCCCGCTACTGCGCGGCCGCGACCGGCTTGGAGGCGGCCGGCTTGGGCTTGTGGGCCTTGCGCTTGCGCGCGGACTTCGGCGCGGCGTCGGCCGGGGAGTTGTCGACCTCGATGCCTTCCGCGACCGCCTTGGGATCGCGGAAGCCGGCCGGCGGATCGATCAGGTAAGTCCGCGCGTCGAGACCGGCGGCGCGCGCGCCGGGGTCTGTCGGGGGCACCGGCCGCCTCGCGTCGACCAAGGCCTTGCGACGCGCCTCGACATCCGGGTCCTTGACCGGGAGGGATGTGCCGGCCGGCACGGGCGGGGGCAGCGTGTAGGTCGGCGGGACGGCGAGCGGCGGACGCTCGCTGAAGTCGATGGGCGGGCGGTCCTTGCCGAGGCCGATCACGGACCGGAAGTCGTCGAACTGCTGCGCCAGGCCGTTGTCCTGCGCGAGCGCCGTCATCCCGGCCCATGAAGGCGCGGCGAGGCCGCATCCGACGGCGAGCGGCAGCACCCAACCCCGGGCGCGCGACAGCAAAGGCATCGTCTTATTCCCTACCGTGCCGTCAGGCGACGGCGGCCACGTCCTCGCGTTAAGGCACGACGACGGCATTTTGGAGGCTGCCACCGTGCCGCGACAAGGGATGAGACGGATTCGCTGTGGGTCGTGGAGGATTCGGCGGCGAGAGCGTGTTGACGATGCCCCAGCTTTTGCGCAGCGTCGGCCTGCCGCCATCGTGCGGCTGATGAAGGGGCATGCCATGGCTGCGAACAGCATTCTCACCCGAGCGATCCTCGCGCTCTGCCTCGTCGGCCCGCTCGGCGCGGGCGCCGTCCGGGCGCAGGCGCCGGCCACCGCCCCGTCCGCCGGCGCCGCCAGGCCGGCGGCGGCGCCGGCCAAGCCTGCCGCCGCCCCGACCAAGCCCTCGGCCATGCTCGACATCAACTCCGCCTCGCTCGCCGACCTCGATGCGCTGAAAGGCATCGGCCCCAAGCGCGCCGCCGACATCGTCAAGGGCCGTCCCTACAAAGGCAAGGACGAGCTGGTGCAGAAGAAGATCATCCCGCAGGGCGTGTACGACGGCATCAAGGACAAGATCATCGCCAAGCAGAAGTAGCGGCGTCCGCCGGACAAGATCCGTCGGGCCCGGCGCCGGCGAGCCTCGCGGAGCGCCGCCGCGCTCCCATATGAGGTCGGATGCCACCGCGAGGAGCCGACCCATGATCGCCACGGACGCCGACATCCTGGCGGAAGCGCAGGCCTGGCGGGAGGCCGGACGCTCCGTCGCGATCGCCACCGTGGTCGAGACCTGGGGCTCCGCGCCGCGCCCGGTCGGCAGCACCCTCGTGATCGACGGCGAAAGGTCGTTCCTCGGGTCGGTGTCCGGCGGCTGCGTCGAGGGCGACGTCGTCACGGAGGCGCTCGACGTGATCGAGGCCGGGAAGGCCCGGTTGCTGACCTACGGCGTCGCCGACGAGAGCGCCTGGCGCGTCGGCCTGTCCTGCGGCGGCACCATCAAGGTTTACGTCGAGAGGCTCGACTGAATGCGCCTCGCCGACCTCGCGCTGTTGAACGCCGAGCGCGCGGCGCGCCGGCCGGTCGCCCTCGTCACCGACCTCGCCGGGGGTGGCCAGCGCGTGGTGCCGTCGGCGGCCATGGCGGCGGACCCCCTCGGCGAGGCGCTCGCGGAGCGCGTGCGGCTCGGCAAGAGCGGCGTCGTTCCGCACGCCGGCGGCGAGGTCTTCGTGAGCCTGCACGTCCCCCCCGTCCGCCTCGTCGTGGTCGGCGCCGTCCATATCGCGCAGGCGCTCGCCACCATGGCGGCCCTCGCCGAACTCGACGTCACGATCGTCGACCCGCGCACCGCCTTCGCCGCGCCGGAGCGGTTTCCCGGCGTGCGCGTGCTCGCCGACTGGCCCGCCGACGTGCTGCCCGCCCTGGCCTTCGACGCCTACACGGCGGTCGCCCTGCTCACCCACGACCCGAAAATCGACGATGGAGCGCTGATCGCGGCGTTGCGCGCCGATTGCTTCTACGTCGGCGCGCTCGGCTCGCGGAAGACGCACGGCCGGCGCCTCGATCGCATGCGGGCGGAAGGCTTCAACGAGGCGGATCTCGCGCGCGTCCACGCGCCGATCGGCCTCGACATCGGCGCCGTCAGCCCGGCCGAGATCGCGGTGGCGATCCTCGGCGAGATCGTCGCGGCCCGGCACCGCAAGCCCAAGCGGACGGAGTCCGACGAGTTGGGCAAGCGGGCGGGATCGGGCGCGACGGGGCGCGATCCGTGAAGTTCGGGCGCATGGCCGTCGCCGCGAGCGAGGGCGCGATCCTCGCGCATTCCGTCAAGGGAGCCGGCGTCGCGTTGAAGAAGGGCGAAGTCCTGTCCTGTGCCGCCATCGCCGCGCTCGAACGTGCCGGGATCGAGGCGGTCGTGGCGGCGCAACTGGAGGCGAGCGACGTGGCCGAGAACGCGGCCGCGTCGCGCCTCGCCCAGCGTCTCGCCGGTCCCAACGTCACGCTGGAGGGCGCCTTCACGGGTCGCTGCAACCTCCTGGCCGCGACCGCCGGACTCGTCCGCGTGGACGCCCGCGCGATCGACGCGGTCAACGCCGGCGACGAGTCGGTGACGGTGGCGACGCTGCCGCCGTTCCGGCCGGTCGAGGCGGGCGACATGATCGCGACGGTGAAGATCATCCCGTTCGCCGTCTCCGCCGCCGTCCTGGAGCGCGGCTTGGCGGCGGCCGGCGTGGCCAGCGTCCAGGTCGCGCCCTTCCGGCCGTTGCGGGTCGGGGTCGCCTCCACCTTGCTGCCCGGGTTGAAGCCGTCCACGGTCACCAAGACGCTGCGCGTCCTCGACGGGCGCCTCGCCGCGGCGAAGGCGACCATCGTCCGCGAGACGCGGGCGCGCCACGATGTCCACGCGCTCGCGACCGCCATCGTCGCGCTCGGCGACGTCGACCTCGTGATCGTCTTCGGTGCCTCCGCCATCACCGACCGGCGGGATGTCGTGCCGCTCGCCATCGAGGCGGCGGGCGGTCGCGTCGACCATCTCGGCATGCCGGTCGATCCCGGCAACCTGCTGCTGCTCGGACACTTCGCGCGCGAGGCCGGCGGTCGCGTCCCGGTGATCGGGGCGCCGGGTTGCGCCCGCTCGCCGAAGGAGAACGGCTTCGACTGGGTGCTGCGCCGCCTGCTGGCCGGTCTCGCCGTCACGCCGCGCGACCTGCGCGCCATGGGCGTCGGCGGCCTGCTCAACGAGATCGTCGTCCGGCCGCAGTTGCGGCGGTTGGCGGAGGCGTGATGGCTTCGGGACAGGAGTTCACGGCGGCGAGCACGCGAGCGGGCCCGGTCGCCGCCATCGTTCTCGCCGCCGGCCGGGCCTCGCGCTTCGGTGCCGGCCCCTCCGACAGCAAGGTGCTGGCGGTGCTCGACGGTCGTCCCTTGATCGCGCACGTCCTCGCCAGCGTCGCCGGCTCACGCGTCGCGCAATGCGTCGTCGTGACCGGACACGCCGGCGACGCCGTCGCCAAGGCGCTAGGCGGCTTCACCGTCACGCGGGTGCACAATCCCGATCACGCGTCCGGCTTGGCGCACTCGCTGCGCGCCGGCATCGCGGCGCTGCCGCCGACAGTCGCCGGAGTCATCGTCCTGCTCGCCGACATGCCGCTCGTCACGCTGACGACGCTCGACGCGTTGATCGACGCCTTCGACACCGCACCGCTGGACACGGAGGCCGTCGTGCCGGTCCACGACGGGTGTCCCGGCAACCCCGTGCTGCTGGGGCGAGCCCTGTTCGCGGCCGTGGCGGATCTTCGCGGCGACGAGGGAGCGCGCAGGCTGCTCGCCGCGCCTGGCCGTCGCGTCGTTCCGTGCGCGGTCGACGACCCCGGCATCGCCACGGACATCGACACGCGCGCCGCCTTGCAGGCCCTGGTGGCAAGCCGCTGAGGCGCGCGGCCTCACGCGGCATCCAGGCCGTGCCTCGACCCGACCACGGCGAGCCCGCGATGGCCAGCCCCATCATCGCCGCTGTCGGAGTCGCTCCGCGCGAGGCCCGTCCATGCCGCCATCGAGAGGCGCTCGTCGATGGCCTCGGCCGCGACCGGCGCGGAAAAGTAGTAGCCCTGCATCTCGTCGCAGCCGAGCGTGCGCAGAAAGGCGACCTGGTCCTCCCGCTCCACACCCTCGGCCGTTACCGTTAAGCCGAGCGCATGACCGAGACTGACGATGTATTCGAGCATGATGGCACCCTCGCCGGCCATCTCCAGGGCCTCGAGGAAGCCGCGGTCGATCTTGATCTTGTCGAAGGCGAAGCGCCGGAGGTAGATCAGGCTGGAGTAGCCGGACCCGAAATCGTCCAGGCCCATGCGGATGCCGAGCGCCCGCAGGTCCATGATGACCGTCTCCGCCTGTTCCTCGTCCTGGATCAGCACGCCTTCGGTCAGTTCGAGATCGAGGCGGCCGGGGTCGAACCCGGTCTGGTCGATGATCGCCTTGACGTTCTGCACGAAACCCCGCTGGCGGAACTGCACGGGGGACACGTTGACGGCCATTCGAAGGGTCGGCCAGCGCTTGGCGTCGAGGCAGGCTCGACGCAGAACCCATTCGCCGAGTGGGACGATGAGGCCGCGGGTCTCGGCGAGCGGGATGAACTCCTCCGGCGACATCAACCCGCGTTGGGGGTGTCGCCAGCGCACCAGGGCCTCCACCCCGTGCATGCGGGTGCCGCACGCAGCCATCAGCGGCTGGTAGAGCACGGTCAATTCGTCGTTGCGGATCGCCCGGCGCATGTCCGCCTCGATCGTCATGCCAAGGTGGAGTTCGCGCTCCATCGTCTTGTCGAACAAGGCGAAGCGATTGCGGCCCTCGTTCTTGGCGCGATACAGGGCGAGGTCCGCGGCGGCGGTCAGGGTGGCGTGCGTGTCGCCATCGTGGGGGCAAACGGCCACCCCTACCGACAACGTCGCGAACACCTGGGCGCCGCCGACGTCGATGGGGGCGAGCAGCGCGTCATGGATGGAATGGGCCATGGCGGCGCATTGCGCGCGGCCGTTGGCGCCGGCGAGGACGAGGGCGAATTCGTCGCCGCCGACCCTGGCGACGCGATCATCCTCGTGGATGATGCGCTTGAGGCGTTCCGCGATGCCGACGATCAGCCGGTCGCCCGCCTGATGTCCGTGACTGTCGTTGACGCTCTTGAATCGATCGATGTCGATGATGAAGAGAGCGATCGGGGCATCATGCGAGCTTTCCACGATCGCGCGCTCCAGGATGCGGTCGAACGCGAGTCGGTTCGGCAACCTCGACAGCGGGTCGAGGCTGCCGTTGCTGACCGCTTCGCGTTCCTTCGCTTGCAGGTGCCGGATGCGGTGGCGAGCCTGCCAGAGGAAGATCACGAGCAGGAAGGTCGCGAGGGAAAGGATGATCGCCACGATCTGCACCGACGATCTGGCGGGCAAGGCGTCGGACTCGAAGCGAATATAAAGCAGCGAGGACGCCGGCAACAGGGCACTGGCGATCAACAGGCTTGGTGCGACGAAGCGGATCGAGCGCGCCGCGAGTGCGCGTACCATCATCACGAACCGCATTCGGCCAGTCTCTTGAGGTCCCACGGATCAGACCTTGAACCAAGAGCATTAACGATTGATGCGGAATTTCCGGTGTTTCGCGACGGGAGGTTCGAGCGCCGTCCCACTTCCGCGCGGAAGACCGGATCAACCCGGTGCGTCATCACCCGCGTACAAAAAAGTCCGTCAGGCTGGTGCTTGAGCACGGGCCTGACGGACTCTTGTCTGGTTGCGGG
>CAXTIU010000004.1:0-261901 GCA_964244495.1 uncultured Beijerinckiaceae bacterium | reverse complement strand
CTCGCCATCGACGATCATTCGAGGCTCGCTTACTCGGAGATCCTGCCCAACGAGAGCCTCCTCGCAGCGGGCCTGTTCCACGACGTGTTCCTGGGTTCGGTATCGCTGTTCTGGCTGCTTCTCATGGCCAGCAACGTCTTCGTCGACGGCGGCTTCGCCGTGGTCGGGCCCTATTCGGCGGAAGTCTGGCCTTCCAGCCTGCGCACGACCGGCATGGGGTCCGCCTACGGCGTTGGCGGCATCGGCAAGATCGTCGGGCCCCTCGGCCTCGCACTGATCGTCGGCTCCTCCAATGTCGTGGCGCCGCAGGCCACGCTCGGCGCCGTGATGCCGGCCTTCGCCTACCTATCCGCCTGGTTCGCGCTCATGGCAGTCGCCTTCGCCGCGTTGGCCTTCGAGACGCGCGGGCGTTCCATCGACGAACTCGACGCGGCGCTTGAGGGTGCTGCGAGCCGCTCCCTCATGCCGCTCGGCACCGCGTCCGCGGACAGCTGCTAGACCCCACCAGGAAGACCCGTCATGCCCCGACGCATCGTCGACATCTCCATCGCGCTCGACAACGAGACGCCGATGGACCAGCCGGGCTTCGGCCCGCGCATCGAGTACCAGACGCCGGCGGGCAACACCGCCGAAATCCTCAATTTCTTCCCCGGCCTGACGGTGGAGCAGCTGCCCGGCGGCGAGGGCTGGGGCAACGAGCGGGTGACGCTGCGCACCCACAGCGGCACGCATCTCGACGCGCCCTACCACCACCATTCCACGATGAGCTGCGGCGAGCGCGCCATCACCATCGATGAGGTGCCGCTAGACTGGTGCTTCAACCCGGGCGTCAAGCTCGACTTCCGCCACCTGCCGAACGGCCATGTCGTCACCGCCGCCGAGGTGGAGGCGGAACTCGCGCGCATCGGCCACGCACTGCGCCCGCTCGACATCGTGCTGGTGAAAACCCGCGCCGGCCGCCGCGGCGGCCATCCCGACTACATCCACACCGGCATCGGCATGGGGCGCGACGCGACGCTCCACCTGCTGGAACGCGGCGTGCGCCTGACCGGCATCGACGCCTGGGGGTGGGACGCGCCCTTCTCGCACATGGCGCGGCGCTTCGCGGAAACGGGCGACCCGTCGATCGTCTGGGAAGGGCACCGCGCCAGCATGGAGATCGGCTACTGCCACCTCGAACAGCTGTGCAACCTCGAAGCCCTGCCCGAGACGGGCTTCCAGGTTTGCTGCTTCCCCGTGAAGATCAAAGGCGCCTCCGCCGGGTGGACGCGCGCCGTGGCGATCCTGGACTGAGACGCGCCATCCCGCATTACCGCATCGGAGGAGGAAGCACATGTCGAACAAGGGAACCGCGGCCGGCGCCGCGCCGACGGCAGGCCCGAGCCGGGCGGAGCCGTTGAACGGGCTCACGATCCTCGTGACGGGAGCGGGCCGCGGCATCGGACGGGCCTGCGCCCTGGCCTGCGCCTCCGCGGGTGCCACCGTCATCGCGGTCGCCCGCACCGAGGCCGACCTCGACGCTCTGGCGGAAGAGGTGCGCGGCCGCATCCAGGCCATGGTCGCCGACGTGACGGCGGAGGATTTTCCGGCGCGTCCGTGCCCTGCCGCGCCTGGACGGCCTAATTAACAACGCCGGCACCAACAAGCTCCAGGCGTTGCCCGAGGTGGACGTCGCGACGCTGGACCATCTGCTGCACCTCAACGTCCGCTCCGCCTTCCTGGTGTCTCAGGCGGCGGCCGTGCGCATGCTCGAACTCGGGCGCGGCGGCAGCATCGTCCACGTGTCGTCGCAGATGGGCCACGTCGGCGGGCCAAAACGCGCCGTCTATTGCATGACCAAGCACGCGATCGAGGGTCTCACCAAGGCCATGGCGATCGAGCTCGCTCCTGCGGGCATCCGCGTCAACGCGGTGGCGCCCACCATTGTCGAGACGTCGATGACGGCGCCGTTCTTCGATGATCCGGCCTACCGCGCCTTCGCGCTGGCGACGATCCCAATGGGGCGCGTCGCCCAGCCCGCCGACGTCGCGGAGGCGATCGTCTACCTGTCCTCCCCCGCCGCAGGGCTGGTAACCGGTACCAGCCTGCGCATCGACGGTGGCGCCACGGCGCAATGACGCGCCTGTCACGTCGTTCGGCAACGAAGAGGAGACCGCAACATGGCGGCGAAGCGGAAGGTCATCATCAGCTGCGCCGTGACGGGCGCCATTCACACGCCCAGCATGTCGCCGCACCTGCCGGTCACGGCCGAGCAGATCGCGGACGCTGCGGTAGAGGCGGCGGAGGCCGGGGCGGCCATCGTGCACCTCCACGCGCGCAACCCCGTCGATGGCCGGCCCGACCAATCGCCGGAAGCCTTCACGCCCTTCCTCAAGGTGATCAAGCAGCGCAGCGGCTGCGTGGTGAACATCACCACGGGCGGGGCCCCGACCATGACGGTCGAGGAGCGCGTACGCCCCGCCGCCGTCTACGCCCCCGAGGTCGCCAGCCTCAACATGGGCAGCATGAACTTCGGCCTGTTCGGCATGCTGGGCCGTTTCAAGGAGCTGCACCACCAGTGGGAGCGGGACTACCTCGGCGACCACGGCATCATCTTCCGCAACAGCTTCGCCGACATCGAGCACATCCTGACGACCTGCGCTGAGAACGGCACGCGCTTCGAGTTCGAGTGCTACGACACCGCGCACCTTTATAACCTCAAGTACTTCCTCGGCCGCGGGCTGGTGCGGGCACCCCTCTTCATCCAGACTGTGTTCGGCCTGCAGGGCGGCATCGGCGGCCACCCGGACGACGTGATGCACATGCGCCGCACCGCCGATCGCCTGTTCGGCGACAGCTATCAATGGTCTGTTCTGGGCGCCGGGCGCAACCAGCTGCCGGTGGCGGCCATGGCGGCAGCGATGGGCGGGCACGTGCGCGTCGGACTGGAGGACAGCCTGTGGGCCGGCCCCGGCCGGCTCGCAGGCTCCAACGCCGAGCAGGTGCGGGGCGTCCGCCAGATCATCGAAGGACTCGGGCTGGAGGTCGCGTCGGCCGACGAGGCGCGGGAACTGCTGCAATTGAAAGGCGGCGACAAGGTCGCGTTCTGATCGCGGGCCAGAGGACCCCCGCAGTATTTCCGAGCAGCAATGAAGGTTTTCAACGCCATCCTCGCCGGTGGGACTTGGGACGGACGCTTGCCCGATCGGGGCGGCGGACCGCCGGGAGGCGCCTATCGTTGATGCCGGTGTTCTTGCTGTAAGCTGGCGCTTTGAGCGGGCCAAGCCCGCCTGTTTCGCCGGCTCAACAGGACGGGGCTCGTTAAAGCGTTCGCCGAGACCCGGCGAGAGGTCAGCTGCCGAAGGATCGCGGCACCCCGAAGGCGCGACTCATGAGAGCTGAAAGGTCCGCTCTCTTCGCTTTACGTTCCAAACCGGACCGAGCGCTTTCGGCCAGTTCCGGTCATTTCCTCTTGCGTGGAGACCTGGAGACTGCCGGGCTTGGCTTGGGATTGGCAACACCCCACGGCCTCGCCGCCGCGGCGCGAACGAGCGAGAAGTCGACCTCCGGAAACTGCAGTTGACAGATGATCTCGTAGCGCCTCTCAAGGCCAATCGGGTGTCTGTACACTGTCTTCTTGTGCCCAATCAGCGACCTGATGTCGTCCTCCGTCACCCCTTTGATGTTGCGGAGGGCATCGACGAAGGCATGGCGAAGAGAGTGGAACACCTTTCGCCGGCTTTTGGTGACGTGCTTGCGGAGGAAGCGGCCAAACCAGCGGCTCCACTTCCTGGTCAGCTTCTCGTCGTACTCGATCAGGTCCGGGAACAGCCGCTTGTGGCCCTGCGCCTTCATCCGCGCCACGTAGCGGAGGAAGCCGAGCTCGATCAGGAAGGGGTGCACGGGCACATCGCGCCGCGCGTTGGGCGTCTTCTGACGCTTCCTCTGAGGTTTGGTGCCGGCGGTCTCGGCCTCGTCGTCGATCTCGGTGAAGCTGATGTAGTCGATCTTGCCACTGACCTTGACGTCGTCCGTGAGCAGCTGGCCGATCTCCTCCAGGCGCGGACCCTCGAACAGGCCGATCAGCTCGAACCAGAACTGCGCCTCGCCCCCGCCGCCTGCGTAGCGCTCGCCGTTGGCGTAGATCACGCTGGTGAAGATGCCGGTGAGGTCGTCCTTGTCGAAGGGGAGCCGGTCCGTTGCGCCATCCTTGATGGGCAGGAACTGGCGGGCGCACGGGTTGACCTGGATCAGGCTCTCGCTGATCGCCTCATCCATGATGGCGAACAGCGAACCGACCCCCTTGGCGTTGATCGTCCGCGGTGAGAGCAGACGACAGTCCTTCTGCCGCGTGCCCCAGGTGACCTGCTCCCTGAGCAGCCATTTGGCGACATCGGTAGACATGTTGCGCGGACGCTTCCGCAAAAGCTCGCGGAACTCGCGGACCATCGCGCGGGTCACATCCTTGACCGGCACGTCGCCGTGCACGGAGATAAAGGCGTCGACGTAGATCCTATTGTCGTCGCGCTCCGTTGTCTTGGGCGCCTTGTTCTCGGTCCAGAATTCGCGCACCTGCGAGAGCGTCTTGCCCGGAGGAGGTGGGGTCAGGACCGGTGGGCGCTCCGGGGTCGGCGTCGGGTCGCCCGAGCGCCGGGCCAGGACGGCGTCGTACGCCGCGACCTCGGCCCTGAGCACGTCAAGCCCGAGGCGCTTGCGGTCGGGAAGACCCCTGACCATGGTCATGCCGTTGTCGGCCAGCACCTCATCGACGCGGCTCGGCACCTCCATCACCTCGGACGGCTTCTGGTCGAGCGCCGCGAGGTCAGCCTCGCTGAGCTTGATGCCTTTCGGATCGCGGATCGCGTTGATCGCCAGGAGCTTGGCGGTCAAGGCGGGATCGACGTTCACCTCGCCAACTTCGGTGCGCTGATCGTGGAGGGCGAGCTGGCGGGCGACAGGGTCGCCGCCAGCCTTATGATCCTTCACGCTCTCGGCTGTGCCGCGCTCGCTCCCCATCAGGCGCTTGAGGGTGCGGGTTGCCATGTCCTGTTCCAGATCCTGCGCCTTGCAGACTGCCTCCCCCGGCTCATCGGCTTGCCGGCACCTTCGCGCAACCCGACAAGAATCTTGGCGAGCATGGGTGTCCGGGTCGGGTCGAGTAGGGCGTTATCATCGGCAGCAAGGATGTCGCGACGGACCTGACCGGCCATGGTCCGGACGTCGTTGGCGGAAAGCGCATGGGCCTGGGTCGCGAGTTGGAGCCTGTGACCGGCGTTCAGGCGCGCCTTGGCCTGCGCGATCAGTTCTTCGACCTGGACGTGGACCTGATGGCGCCGTTCGACAGTCTCTGGCTGGGCTCGCGCGGTCAGCGCGACCTTGATCCTTGCCTCTCCTTTGATCTCGCGGGGCTTCGCCTTATGACAGGAGGATCATGCCCCTTACGTGCCAACAAGGTGCGGCGGGAGCTGGCGTCGGTAGGAGTAACGATGGTCCTCGTTCTCATCGAGAAATCGCGGCAGCTGCTTGTGACCCTCATGACCCATGACGCACCACGCGCTTACGTCGTGACTGGAATTGTCACAATTTCGAACCCCAGAAGATTCGGAACAGCACCTTAGCTGTCAAAACGCCAGCGAAATCATGAATTTAGCTTCGCAAATGGAGCGGGTGAAGGGAATCGAACCCTCGTATTCAGCTTGGAAGGCTGCTGCTCTACCATTGAGCTACACCCGCACGCACGGCTTTATGGCGCAGTTCGCGTCCGACGTGAAGAGGCCGCGAGGCTCGGACCACCGGCCCGAAGCAGCGCCGTCAGGATGGGATCGAAGGCGGAAGCATCGGCGTCACGCCGGACCTCGAGCAATGGGACGTCGCCGCAGAAGCGAGCGAGCGTTTTCCGACTGGCGGCGAGCGGGACGCCGCCGCCTACGGTCTCGTTGAGGATGATGGCGCAAGGCGAAAGATCGTGCAGGCGCAAGGCCGCGAGCGCGGTGAGGAGATGACTGATCGCGCCGAGTCCGGTTGGCGACACCACGATCACGGGCAGGCGCAAGGCCGCGACGAGATCGAGCACGGTGTGCCGCTCGTCCAGCGGCACCATCGCCCCGCCGACCCCTTCGATCAGGATCAAGCGATCGGGTCGCACCCGGGCGCGGCAGGCTTCCACGAGGTGCGCGAACATGAGCCGACGCCCCTCCGCTTCCGCCGCCATGTCCGGCGACAGGGGTGCAACGAACCGCCAGGGCGCGATGGCGGCGACGGCGGCGGCGGTCACTGGCCGACCCAGGGCGGTCAGCAGCACGGCGGCGTCGCTGGCCTCCACCCCGTCCGGCGAGAAGCCGCTGAGCACGGGCTTCAGCGCGTCCATCGGCAACCCGGCGCGGCGTCCGGCACGGATCAGCCCGGCCGTGACGTAGGTCTTGCCGACATCCGTGCCCGTCGCTGTTACGAAGAAGCCGGGCATGGTTCCGCCAGTCCGCAGAGCGCGCGCAGCCTGTCGGCGAGCCGCTCGATGTCGGCGTCGCGATGCACGGCCGAGAAGGCGAACCGCAGCCTCGCCGTGCCGGCCGGCACCGTCGGCGGGCGGATCGCGGTGACGAGGAAGCCCTCCGCCGCCAAGGCGGCGGACATCCTTAAAGAGGCCTCCGGCGAACCGATGACCAGCGGCACGATCGGGCTCGCCGCCTCCTGCAGACCCATCAGCGACGTGAACAGCCGCGCCTTGGCCAGTGGTACACTCCGCCGCTCCGGCTCGGCGGCGAGGAGTCGCAACGCCGCAAGCGCGGCTGCGACGGAGGCTGGCGGCAGTCCCGTCGAGTAGATGAGCGAGCGGGCCCGCGTCTTCACCAGATCGATCACGGGTGCGGAGGCGCAGAGATAGCCTCCGTAGCTCCCCAACGCCTTCGACAGCGTTCCCACCTGCAGCTCCACGGCATCACCGACATCACCGCCCTCAGGCGTCGCGAGGCCCATGCCGTGGGCATCGTCGGTCATCAGCCAGGCATCGCCGCGCTCCGCCGCCGCGGCAAGCGCCTCAAGCGGCGCGCGGTCCCCGTCCATGGAGAACACCGTCTCCGTCACGATCAAGGCGTGGCGGTGGGCGGCCCGATGCGCCGCCAACAGCGCGTCGGCATGTGCGGCGTCGTTGTGACGGAACCGGCACACCCTGGCGCGCGAGAGCTGGGCGCCGGCATTGAGGCAGGCGTGGGAGAGATCGTCGACGAGGATCAGGTCGTCCTGGCCGGCCAGCGCGCCGATCACGCCGACGTTGGCGAGGTAGCCGGAACCGAAGACGCAGGCGGCCTGCGTCCCTTTCGTGGCGGCGAGTTCCGCCTCGAGTGCCGCGTAGAGCGGATGATTGCCGGTCACGAGTCGCGACGCGCCGGCGCCCGCCCCGTACGCCTCGATCGCCGCCGCCGCTGCCGCCTTCACCGCCGGATGAAGGGACAGGCCGAGGTAATCGTTGCAGGAGAACGACAGGAGGCGGCGGCCGTCGCGCACCACGACGGGGAAGTCGCCGCGATCGGTGCCATGAAGCGTGCGGCGCAGGGCGAGGGCGTCGAGCTGGTCGAGTTTGCTTCGCGCGTAGCGATCGAGGGAAAGCATGCGGCATCTTACTGGCGCGGCGCGCGCCGAAATGCAAAGTCGCGACCATGACCCGCGATCCCGCCGTGCCGCCCCCGCCGTCATCCCTTGCGGCTCCGTCCTGGCTCGATGCCGGACTCGCGCACCTTTGGCGCCCCTACTGCCAGATGAAGACGGCGTCGGCGCCCCTGCCCGTGGTGGCGACGTCGGGCTCGCGCCTCACCCTCGCCGACGGGCGGGTGCTGGTCGATGGTATCGCCAGCTGGTGGACGGCGTGCCACGGCTACAACCACCCCCGCATCGCCGACGCCGTGCGAAGGCAGCTCGGCGTGATGCCGCACGTGATGTTCGGCGGCCTCGTCCACGAACAGGCCGCGACGCTCGCCGCGCGGTTGGCGGCGCTGCTGCCCGGCGACCTTGATCACGTGTTCTTCTCGGATTCCGGCTCGGTCGCGGTCGAAGTCGCGATGAAGATGGCGATCCAGGCGGCCATCAACCGTGGCGAGCGGGGACGCACGAAGATCCTGTCGTTTCGCGGGGGGTACCACGGCGACACGCTGGCGACCATGGCGGCGTGCGACCCCGAAGAGGGCATGCACGCGCTGTTCAAGGGCGTGATGCCCGCGCCGCTCGTCACGAGGCTGCCGGTCGACGAGGCGAGCCAAGCCGCCTTCGACGCGCTGCTGGCGCGCGAGGGCGATCGCGTGGCGGCGATCATCGTCGAGCCGCTCGTGCAGGGCGCCGGCGGCATGCTGTTCCACGACGCCGGCGTCATGGCGACGTTGCGCGCCGGCGCCGACCGGCACGGTTGCCTCCTGATCTTCGACGAGATCTTCACCGGCTTCGGTCGCACCGGCGCGATGTTCGCCTGCGAGGCGGCAGGGGTCGTCCCCGATATCCTGACGCTGTCGAAGGCCCTGACCGGCGGCACGATGGCGCTGGCGGCGACCGTCGCCTCGTCGCGGGTCTTCGCCGGCTTCTGGTCGGATGATCCGGGCCACGCGTTGATGCACGGTCCGACCTTCATGGCCAACCCGCTCGCCTGCGCCGCCGCCAACGCCTCGCTGGACCTTTTCACGCGCGAGCCCCGTCTCCGGCAGGCCGCCGCGATCGAGGCGGCGCTGCGCGCGGGCCTGGCGCCCCTGCGCGGTCGGCGCGGGATCAGGGACGTGCGCGTGCGCGGCGCGATCGGGGTCGTCGAGTTCGACCGGATCGACGATCCGGAGGCCTTGAGGGCGCGGTTCCTGGCGGCAGGCGTCTGGGTGCGGCCGTTGCGCACGACCGCCTACGTCACGCCGGCGCTGACGATCCCCGACGAGGACCTCGCCACGCTCGTCGAGGCGCTCGTCGGCGTTTCGACCGGGTATGGAGCAAGGCTTTGATCAAGCGCGTCGCGAAAGCCGACCTGCCGACGAAGACGTGCCCCGTATGCGGGCGTCCGTTCAGTTGGCGGAAGAAGTGGGAGAAGACGTGGGACGAGGTGCGCTACTGCTCGGAACGCTGTCGCCGCGCCGCCAGATCGTCGAAGGCTTGAAGGGCCAGTGGCGGGCGGGACGAGGAGGCATGGGTTGGTGGGAGAGGAAGGACTCGAACCTTCGAAGGCATAGCCAGCGGATTTACAGTCCGCCCCCTTTGCCGCTCGGGACACTCTCCCACGCCGCGCGTTCGCGCGTGGCAGGCTTATCGATAGAGCCGGCGGCGCTGTCAACCCGCAGCCGATCATCCGAGATCAGTCGAAACCGAGCCGGCATGGTTGCTTCAGCGGCGACTTCCCGTTATATCCGCTCCCTCGCCGCCACCCCGGGGCTGCGAGGCACGATGTGCATCGGGCGCGTAGCTCAGCGGGAGAGCACTCCCTTGACATGGGAGGGGTCACAGGTTCAATCCCTGTCGTGCCCACCATCATGGTGCCAGTGGCCAGCGCGGCGAGCGTGTTTGGCCAGTTTCTTCCGAGATCCTGATTTGTGGCTGGTTCTTACAGGCGAGCACGGCGATCGCTCGGCGTAGGCCTACCTGATAGTCCAGCCAGCCCCGACCTCTAAGCGCCGTCGATCATCGGAAGCACGGGCGGCGGCGCGTCGGATGGGCCACGGCGCCAAGCGTCCAGCGGACCGTCGATCCATTTCTGCAGAACCAGGATCTGGTGCGCCTGCAGGCCATCGCCGATGGCTTTCACCACCGCAGCGGCTCCCTCGACGTAACCCTCCCGAAAATCGTGAGCCTTCTCGACCGGATCGTTCATGGCGGTCCCCCTGACGCCCCATCGCTTTGCCGTAAAGCCGCGTCCCGCGTCGGCGTTCCACTCCCCCGTGCGAGGGGGAAGGACAAAGTCGTCAGCCCGGCGTGGATGCCGCGGCGGCCACCTCGGCCGCGAAATCCGTCTCCTGCTTCTCGATCCCCTCGCCCAACGCGTAGCGCACGTAGCCCTTCAGCGCGACGGGCGCACCGACCCCTTCCTTCACCACCTGACCGATCGTCTTGCCGGCATGGTCGGCGTGGATCGAGACCTGGTCGACGAGGCAGTTCTCCTTGAAGTAGCTCTTCAGGCCGGACTCGACGATCTTCTCCACGACGTGCGACGGCTTGCCGGCGCCGTTCTTCTCGGCGAGCACCGCCTTCTCGCGGGCGATCACGTCCGGGTCGATCGAGGTCGCGTCGAGCGCCACCGGGTTGATGGCGGCGACGTGCTGGGCGATCTTGCGGCCCATCTCGGTCAGCGCCTCGATGTCGCCCGCCGATTCGAGCGCCACGATCACGCCGATCTTGCCGAGGCCGTCCGAGACCGAGTTGTGCATGTACTGCGCGATGACGCCCTGCCCGACCCGCAGGTGCGCGGCGCGGCGGATCGTCATGTTCTCGCCGATGGTGGCGATCGCGTTGGCAACCGCCGCCTCGACCGTGCCACCGGTCGGGTAGGCCGCCGCCTTGATCGCCTCGACGCCGTCGAGCGTCTCGCGCAGAGCGACTTCGGTCACGGCGCGCACGAGCGCCTGGAAGTCCTCGTTGCGGGCGACAAAGTCCGTTTCGGAGTTAACCTCGACCATCGCGCCCCGCAGGCCGTCCGTCTTGAAGCCGATGAGGCCCTCGGCGGCGACGCGCCCGCTCTTCTTGGCTGCCTTCGACAGGCCCTTCTTGCGCAGCCAGTCGACGGCGCCCTCAAGGTCGCCGCCAGTCTCCGTCAGCGCGTTCTTGCAATCCATCATCCCGGCGCCGGTCTTCTCGCGAAGATCCTTCACCAATGCGGCGGATACTGTCGCCATCGCACATGATCCTTCTGGGGCGGGGAACGGCCGATCGTTCACCTTGGCCGGCCGTCATTAAGGGCGGAAGTGGCGCGCTCAGGCCGCGAGGAGCGAGCGGGCCTGGTTGACCCAGCCGTCGCGGGCGATACGACCGCCGAGCTTGAGGTCGGCATCGACCCTGGAGGCATCCTCGTCGCTCATCGCGGCGATCTGCCAGTAGTGGAAGATGCCGCCATCGTTCAGCTTCTTGACGATCTGCGGGCCGACGCCCTGCAGCTTGGCGAAGTCGTCGGGCGCGCCACGCGGGGCGGACAGGATCTCGAAGGACTCCGCCGGGGCCTCGAAGGTCTCGACCTCCGGCTTCGCCTCGGCGGCCGGCGTCTCCTCAGCGGGGGCCTCGATCGTGCGGGCTTCCGCGACGGGCGGCAGTTCCTCGGCCAATGGGGCTTCCGACTCGCCGAAGTCCACGCCGAGCGAGCCCTGGCTGCGCGAGATGCCGTCAAGCGCGGCGCGGGCGACGAGGTCGCAATACATGGTGATGGCGCGGCCGGCGTCGTCGTTGCCGGGGATCGGGTAGGTGATGCCCATCGGGTCGCAATTGGTGTCGAGGATCGCCGCGACCGGGATGTTGAGGCGCGCCGCCTCCTTGATGGCGAGCTGCTCCTTGTTGGTGTCGATTACGAAGATCAGGTCGGGCACGCCGCCCATGTCCTTGATGCCGCCCAGCGCCTTCTCGAGCTTCTCGCGCTCGCGCGACATCATCAGCCGCTCCTTCTTCGTCAGCCCGGATGTGCCGTTGTCGAGCTGCTCATCGATCTTGCGCAGGCGCTGGATCGAGGCGGAGATCGTCTTCCAGTTCGTCAGCATGCCGCCGAGCCAACGGGAGTTGATGTAGTACTGCGCCGAACGGCGCGCGGCGTCGGCGATCTGCTCCTGCGCCTGGCGCTTGGTGCCGACAAACAGCACCCGTCCGCCGCGCGCGACCGTGTCCGACACGGCCTTCAGGGCCTGGTGCATCAGCGGAACGGTCTGGGCGAGATCGATGATGTGGATGTTGTTGCGCGCGCCGAAGATGTAGGGCGCCATCTTCGGGTTCCAGCGATGCGACTGGTGGCCGAAGTGAGCGCCGGTCTCGAGCAGTCCGCGCATGGAAAAATCAGGCAGTGCCATCGGTGTTCATTCTCCGGTTGAGCCGCCGCGGACCGATTGGCCCCTTGGGGGCACCGGAAGCACGCCTTGAAGCAGGCGCGCGCGGTTCGCGTGTGGAATGGTCGGTGGTATACGGATGAAAGGCCGCTTCCACAAGACGATTTCCGGTTCCGGCCGCCCGCGATCGGGTACATCGAGGAAAGAGATCAGCCGAAGGTGCGGGGATCCGGCCCGATGCGGCCGTCGGGACGGTCAAGCGCGGCGATCACGGCATGGTCCTCGGCGTCGAGGGCGAAGTCGAAGACGTCGATGTTGGCGGCGATGCGCGACGGCGTCGAGGATTTCGGGATCACCATGAGGCCGAGGTCGAGATGCCAGCGTAGGATGACTTGCGCCGGCGTCTTGCCGTACTTGTCGCCGATCCTCGCCACCGCCTCGTTCTTGATCGCGGCGCCCTGCCCGAGCGGGCTCCAGGCTTCGGTAATGATCCCGTTCCCATCGTGGAAGGCGCGCAGTTCATGTTGCTGGAAGGAGGGATGCAGTTCGACCTGGTTGACCGCCGGCACGACGCCGGTTTCCCCGATGATACGCTGGAGGTTCTCGACCGTGAAGTTCGAGACGCCGATCGATCGGGCGAGGCCGGCGTCGCGGAAGTCGATCATCGCCTTCCAAGTGGCGACGAAGTCGCTCCGCTGAACCGGCCAGTGGATGAGGTAAAGCTCGACGGACCGCCGCCCGAGCTTGCGCAGACTCTCGGCGATGGCCGCCTTGGCGAGGTCGGGGTCGTGCTTGTCGTTCCACAGCTTCGTCGTCAGCGCCACCCCGGCAGCCGTCGCGAGCGCGGCGCCCACACCTTCCTCGTTGCCGTAGATGGCGGCGGTATCGATCGCCCGGTAGCCTGCCTCGACGGCGATTTTCACGGTCTCGGCGGCCTCGTTCTGAGGAACCTTGAAGACGCCGAAGCCGAGCTGCGGGATCGTGCTGCCGTCGTTGAGCGTAAGGTCGATCTGCGGCATCGGCGGTCCTCGCGTGCGGACGGCTTGACGGTCCCGGGCGGCCGTGTCGGACGGGTCAGCCGAACCCACATGACGCGGAGGGTCCGCGACAACTGCCGTTGAGGATTGAAGATAGGGTGCGCGACCTCGTGTCCAAGGCTCTCCGGGAGGTCGTGGCACCCGAAGATCGCCGCGGCGTAAGGACGATCGTGCCTTCCCTCGCTCGACGGAAACGTCCATTCGACGGACGCGTATGCGGGCCGACGCGTCGCGCCATCGACAACAGTGCACCGATCTGCGACTGTAAAGGGGTCAATGGCGTCGCATGGTTCAGTCGGCTCATCATGTTCCACGACGTCGAGCTCACGCGCCAATTGTTGTTCCTGCTCGAAGCGCGTCAGGTATCGCCGCGATCGACCGTAATCCTGTCGATCGACATCGAGGCGGAAGAGCTCGGCCAAGCGCCGGAGAGCATCGAGGATTGCCTCGATCATCTGCTTGACCTGGGCTACATCGACGGCGCGGGCCGGGACGAGCCGGGATTCTGGCTGTTTCGCAAGCTGACGCGCAAAGGCGTCGAGTTCGTCAGGGCGACGCGGCACGAGAAGGATTGGGAGCGCATGAAAAGCTATTTCGCCGCCCAACATCTGGTGCAGTGACACCAACGATCCCGGCCGCGGCATCCGTCCGGCAAGCGCGTAGCGGTTCGCGGGAAAAGCTGAGCCTTCACGATGACCGACAGCCTCGGACCATGTGCGAGACGCGGCGCGACGCCGTGAAGCTGGGCACGCCCGGCATCCGTCTGAGGGATCGCGTCGCCCCCATGTGTCCGGCCCGTCGCCGGTGAGCGCCGGGTTCCCGGAGGGTCGGGGATGATCAGGGGGTTGGTGACAGCCGCCTCGCTTGCCCTCGGCGTCATGAGCGGGCCGCCCCTCGTTCTCGCGCAGGCGACAACCTCGCCGGCGATCGAACACGGCGCCACGCTGGCTCAGGTCAAGGCGCGCGGTGTGCTGAGGTGCGGCGCGACCGCCACCCTCGAAGGCTTCGGCCAGATGGACGCGGGCGGCCGGTGGTCCGGCTTCGACGTCGACCTTTGCAGGGCTGTGGCCGCCGCGATCTTCGGCGACGCGAACCGCGTAAACTTCATCGCCATCACGGCGGCGGAGCGTTTCTCCACGCTGCAGCGGGGCACCGTCGACATCCTGAACCGCAACACGACGTGGACGCTCTCACGCGAAGTGACGCATGACCTGCTCTTCGCCGGCGTCAGCTACTACGACGGCCAAGGCTTCCTGGTGCATCGAGGCTTGAAGGTGTCGTCAGCCCTGGCGCTCGCGAGCGACACCGTCTGCGTGCAGCAGGGAACGACCACGGAACTCAACTTGTCCGACTTCTTCCGGCAGCGCGGCCTGAAGTACCAGCCCAAGGTTTTTTCCACGTCCGACGAGGTCGAGGCGGCGTACGGCAGGGGCACCTGCGACGCCTACACGACGGACGCGTCCGCCCTGTACGCGTTGCGGGCGCGGCAAGCCGATCCCGCCGACAACGTCATCCTGCCCGAGATCATCTCCAAAGAGCCGCTCGGTCCCGCCGTCCGCCAGGGCGACGACCAATGGTTCTCCATCGTGCGTTGGACCTTGATGGCGATGATCGATGCGGAGGAACTGGGGGTCACCCAGGCCAACGTCGATGCCATGGCCAGAAGCGACGATCCCCGCATCAAGAGGCTTCTCGGCATTGAAGGCAACACCGGACAGGCGCTCGGGCTGACCGTGGATTGGGCCTACCGTGTCGTGAAGTTCGTCGGCAACTACGACGACGTGTTCGAGCGCAACATCGGCGATGGATCGAAGCTCAAGATCAGGCGGGGGCTCAACAACCTATGGACCCATGGCGGCCTGCTCTATGCCGCGCCCATCCAATGAACCGCCCCATGACGCGGTTCGCGCCACCTTTCCATCACGAGACGGACGCCGTGGCCTGACGCCATCACCAATGACGAGACGCACATGTCTCGATGCCAAGGTCCCTTGAACGAAAAAAGCCCCGGCATCGCTGCCGAAGCTTCATGATGTCTCGCGTCCTGCCTCCAATGGCCTTCGTGGCCAAGGCGGGTGTCAGGCCGCGCGAAGGTTCGACGCCGACGACTTGCCGGTCCGGCGATCGGCGACGACCTCGTAGTCGATCTTCTGCCCTTCCTGAAGGTGACGCATGCCCGCCTGCTCGACGGCGCTCACGTGGACGAATACGTCCTTCCCACCTTCATCGGGCTGAATGAAGCCGTAGCCCTTTTCGGCGTTGAACCACTTAACCGTTCCAGTTGCCATAGAGGCATTCCTTAAGACGAAGTTTTCCGTAACGGCACCGACCGAGCGCCGCTCTCATTCGATAACGAAGACGAGGTTTTTAGCAGGCATCCAGGATGCGAGGCCAAACCGTTCGGCCATAATCGATGAGTGAGAAATAGGCGTGAAAGGCGGCGCACACAAGGCATTAAACGAGCTTGGCCGCAAGTAATCCATCCCGGCGTTCAATTACCAATTGAAAAATTCGTCGCATGCCGGAGGCGCCTGATCGACGACAAGACGGCGCCTCCAGCGGCGATCCGATCCCGCGCCAAGCGCAGCGGCTCGGCCGCGACGAGCATGTGGTGGGCGTTGGCGTGCAGAAGCGTTGCCTCATCGCTCATCACGCCGACATGGCCCGGCCAGAAGACGAGATCGCCGCGTCGCAATCCGGCGAGCGAGGCATCCGTCGCGACGGCGGACCCGAGCGTCACCTGCATGTCGGTATCGCGCGGCAGGATCGTTCCGGTCACCGAGAAGGCGAGCTGGACGAGGCCGGAACAGTCGATCCCGAGCGGCGACCTGCCACCCCAGAGGTAAGGCGTCCCGATCAGGCCCTCGGCGACCGCGACAGGGTCGCCGAGGGCCTGATCGACGGAACGGTCGATCGGCGCGACGTGGCTCGCGACGACGAATCCGCGCCCCTTGATCTCGACGAAGGCACCGCGAGTGCCCTCGACCCTCACGCGGCCGTCGAGCGGCAGGGCGCCGATGACCGGCTGCTTCATGTCCGGTGCCGGGTAGACGTGGGCGCGCCTGACGATGACGCGATGGGTCGCCGGCGTCGCCCCACGATCCAGCGCGCTCATCGCGACGTAGCCGACGTAGCCATCCCGGTCGGCTTGCGCCCACCCCCATCCGTTGTCGTCCTCGTAGACGACCAGGGTCTCGCCGTAGAGCAGCTGCGTGTCGAGGGGCGCGTCGGGGCGCGGCCGCTTCTTGAGGTCGAGGACATCGATCCCGACCGTGAACGGCTCGCCATCCACGAAGCGTTCCGCCTGGACGCGGCCGCGCAGGTGCGCGGCGGCGATGTCGGGGCGCGCCGCCGTCGTGCGGGGATCGAGGGCGGACCTCACGGCGCGTCACCGCCGTAACGGGCGATCAGCAGATCGAACACGGCCCGCGCCATCTGGATCTCGCCGCCTTCCGGCCGGCCGGGCTTGGTCACGGGCGTCCAGCCGTACACGTCGAAATGCACCCAGTTCGCCGTGCGTTCGACGAAGCGGCGCAGGAACAGGGCGGCGGTGATCGATCCCGCGAAGGGGCCGCCGGACACGTTGCCGATATCGGCGACCTTGCTCTTCAGCAGGCTGTCGTAGGGGTCCCAAAGGGGCATGCGCCAGCCCGGATCGTTGGTGGCCGCGCCGTGCCGGGCGATCGCGGCGGCGAGGTCGTCGGCCATCGTGTAGTACGGCGGCAGGTCGGGGCCGAGCGCCACGCGCGCCGCGCCGGTCAGGGTCGCGAAGTCGAAGAGCAGGTCCGGCGCCTC
Organism: uncultured Beijerinckiaceae bacterium; assembly: GCA_964244495.1. Lineage (GTDB taxonomy): Bacteria > Pseudomonadota > Alphaproteobacteria > Rhizobiales > Beijerinckiaceae > RH-AL1. The sequence goes on along the minus strand of CAXTIU010000004.1, from coordinate 245,118 downwards.
CTCGTCGGCCAGCGCCAGGGCGTCGGCCAGGATCAGGCGCCCCTCGGCGTCGGTGTTGCCGATCTCGACCGTCAAACCCTTGCGGCTCCTCAGCACGTCGCCGGGTCGGAAGGCGTCGCCGGCGATCGCGTTCTCGACGACGGGCACGATCACGCGCAGTCGGACGGGAAGGCGCGCCCCCATCACCATCGCGGCCAGCGACAGGGCACAGGCCGCCCCGCCCATGTCCTTCTTCATGAGCAGCATGCCGGCGCTCGGCTTGATGTCGAGCCCACCCGTGTCGAAGCAGACGCCCTTGCCGACGAGGGTGACCTTGGGGGCGGCCTCGTCGCCCCAGGTGACATCGAGCAGGCGCGGCCCTTCCGCCGCCGCCCGCCCCACGGCGTGCACCATCGGGAAGCGCTCGCGAAGGTCCGCGCCGCTCACCGCCGTCACGCGTGCCCCATGATGCTCCGCCAGCGCCCGGATGGCCGCTTCCAGGGCGGCGGGCCCGAGGTCGTTGGCGGGACGGTTGATGAGATCGCGCCCCAGCGCGACCGCGTCGGCCACCAGCTTCACGCGCTCGCCGTCGACCCCGTCGCCCACCTCCAGGCAGGGAGCCGGGCCACCAGCCTCGCGGAAGCGCGTGAAGCGGTAGGAGCCGAGCGCGAAGGCGAGGCTCGCGAGGGCGGGATCGTCGAAACCCTCCAGACGGTAGATCCCGGCCGGCAACGCGCCGGCGAGCTTGCCGGCCGCGAACGGGTCGGCACCGCGCGCACCTTGCGGCTCGACGCCGAACAGCACGCGGGCGAGCGCACCCGCCTGTCCCGGCACAAGCAACAGCCGACCCGGCTCGGCCTTGAAGTCGCACGCCTTCACGTAGCCGCCGCCGAGGGGGTCCATCGTCTCGACGAAAGCGGCCAGCGCGTTCGGCGTCACGCCGTGCACGGTGATCCGGGGCCGGGCGTCGCGGTCGTCGGGGAGGCTATGGCCCAGAAGCATCATCCCCGCACCCGTCCCCGCCGCCGGCGACCCACAATGGAACGCCGCTTAAGCCTTCGTTAGCTATAAACAATTTATTGCTTGGTGCCGCCTGACAAGCTTGCCCTCGCGAGACGCACCCATGACCACCGCCCCGTCCCTCGCTTCCCGGCTCGCCCCGCCGCTCCTCGCCCTCGGCGTCGCGCTGATGGCGGCGGGGTGCGATCCCCAGGGCGGCCTCGGCGACGCCACCGGATCGCTCGCCTCGAAACCACCGTCGGCCGCCGCCAACGAGGCGAGCTGGCGGGCCTACGCCGAGGCTGTCGCCCCGCGCTACGCGGCCCATCCCGACGACAAGGCCATCGCGATGAACTACGCGACCGCCCTGCGCAGGCTGACCCAGCACGCGCAGGCGGTCGCCGTGCTCCAACGCCTCGCCGTCAAGAACCCGCAGGACATGGAGGTGCTCGGCGCCTACGGGAAGGCGCTCGCCGACGCGGGGCGCCTCCAGGAAGCGCAGGATGTGCTGGGGCGCAGCCACACGCCGGAGCGGCCGAACTGGTCCATCCTCTCGGCGCAAGGGTCGGTCGCCGACCAGCTGGGCGACCACCAGGGCGCGCAGGCCTTTTACCTGACGGCCCTGAAGATCGTTCCGAACCAGCCTCAGGTCCTGTCGAATCTCGGCCTCTCCTACGCGCTCGAACATCGCCTGCCGCAGGCGGAGGACACGCTGCGCCTCGCCGTGGCGCAGCCGGCGGCGGACATGCGCGAGCGGCAGAACCTCGTCCTCGTCCTATCGCTCGAAGGCAAGTACGCCGAAGCCGAGGCGATGACGCGCCGCGACCTCGCGCCGATCGACGCCGCGGAAAGCGTCGCCTCCATGAAGCAGATGATCGCGCAGTCCGACACGTGGAAGAGGAGCCCGGGAGAGGGACGATCGGACGTGGCCAAGTCCGTCGCAACCAAGTCAAACACGGCCAAGTCGGACGTGGTCAAGTCGGACGATGCCCGGTCGAAGGCCGCCAGAGCCGACGCCGCCAAGGTGGCGGCGCGCCGCGAGCCGACCCGCACGGCCTCCACCAGCCTGCCGGAGTGAGGCCGGCGCCGCTTGCGCCATCATTGGAGGGAGCTGATCTGGATGACGGCCGGCGTCATGATCACGGCGAACAGGACGGGCAGGAAGAAGATGATCATCGGGACTGTCAGCTTGGGGGGCAAGGCCGCCGCCTTCTGCTCGGCGAGCAGCAGGCGGTTGTCGCGGCTTTCCTGGCCGAGCACGCGCAGCGCGTGGCCGAGCGGCGTCCCGTAGCGCTCGGCCTGGATCAGCACGGTGACGATCTGCTTCACAGAGTCGATGCCGCTGCGCAGCGCGAAGTTCTCGTAGGCGGTGCGCCGGTCGGGCAGGAACGACAGCTCGGCGGTCGTCAGCGTCAGCTCCTCCGCCAGCGGGATCGACTGGATGCCGATCTCCTGGCTCACCTTGCGGAACGCCTGCTCGATGGACATGCCCGACTCGACGCAGATGAGGATGAGGTCCATCGCGTCGGGAAACGCGCGGGCCACCGACTGCTGGCGTTTCTTGATGACGTTGCTGATGAAGATCTCGGGCATCTTGATGCCGAGGTAGGCGCAGGCGATCACCACGCCGAGCTTGCCCATCAGGGGCCAGGTCACCGACGACAGCACGAAGATGTAGAAGGCCCCGAGAGAGAAGAAGCCGAGGGGCGACACCAGGCGGAAGAAGAGGAAGGCGGTTTCGGCCTGCGCGCCGCGGAAGCCGGCCATCAGCATCCGCGTCTTGGCCTGCTCGGTGCCGAGCCAGCTGGTCAGCCTGAATCGGTCGACGATCCGCTTCATGTAGGCCTTGGGCTCGTACCGCAGGCTGCCCTTGCTGACGTTCAGCTTCTCGCGCTCGCGCGCCCGAAGCCTTTCGCGCTCGGAAGCGACGGACTTCATGCGCTTGGCGAGCCGGTCCGGGGCCAGCAGCGGCAGACCGACGCCCAGCACGGTGGCGCCGGTCGCGAGCGCGACGAGGGCCGGGGCGACCAGGCGGGTGTCGAGAAGGGCCGAAACATCCATCGGGGCACACCTACATGTCGAAGTTGATCATCTTCTTCATGATGAAGATGCCGGTGCCCATCCACAGCGCGCAGCCGCCGAGCACCATGTGGCCGGTGGACGTGACGAACAGCAGCGCGATGTAGCCGGGGCTCGTCAGGTAGACGAAGAAGGCGACGAGCGGGGGCAGCGCCCCGATGATGCCGGCCGACGCCTTGGCCTCGCTCGACATCGCCTTGATCTTGCCGCGCATCTTCTTGCGGTCGCGCAGCACGTTGGACAGGTTGGACAGGGCTTCCGCGAGGTTGCCGCCGGCCTTGGCCTGGATGCTGATGACGATGGAGAAGAAGTTGGCCTCCGGCGCGGGGACCCGGTCGATGATCCGCTCCACCGCCTCCGGCACGGTGAGGCCCAAGGCCTGCGCCTCCACGATCACGCGGAACTCGGTGCGCACCGGTTCGGCGGCCTCGTTGGCGATGTTGCGCAGGCAGTCGCCGAGCGGGATGCCGGCCTTGATGCCGCGCACGATCATGTCGACCGCGCTGGGGAACTCGGCGAGGAACTTCTTGATCCTGCGCTTGCGGAGGGTGCTCAGGAACCAGGCCGGGAGGCCGAGGCCGGTGGTGATGGCGAGGCCGATCCCGAGCAGGGGGTTGCCCAGCACGAAGACACCCAGGAGCAGCGCCGTCACCCCGGCCAGGGCGGACACGGCGTAGTAGTTGCGCTTGCTCCAGCCGACGCCGGCCTGGGCCATCTTCGTCTCGAACGTGAGCTTCTTGCTCCTGGCCCGCGCGTCGAGCTCCTTGAGACTGTCGGCGACCTGCTTGCGCCGCTTGACGACATCGTTGACGCGCGAGGTCACCACCGCCGGTGTCCGGGAGCTCAGCGCCGCCTTGCGCTTCTCCGCCTTGCCGCTGCCCGACAGCAGCGGGTCGAGGACGGCGTAGTAGAGGCCGCCGACGGCCAGGGTCGCGAGCAGCGGGACGATGATGCGGGACGCTTCCATGACGACGCTTCCTCGCTAAAGGTCTTCCTTGACTTCCGCCGCGTCGAGGGCCGCCGCGAGGCGCTTCTCCTCGCCGAAGTACCGGGCCCGCTCCCAGAAGCGCGGCCGGCCGACGCCGGTGGAGCGATGACGCCCCTTGAGGCGTCCGGCCGCGTCCTCGCCGGTGATGTCGTAGAGCAGGAGGTCCTGGGTGGTGATCACCTCGCCTTCCATGCCCAGCACCTCCGTGACGTGGGTGATGCGCCGCGAGCCGTCGCGCAGGCGCGCGGCCTGGATGATGACGTCGACGGAGGAAACGATCATCTCGCGGATCGTCTTGGAGGGCAGTGAGAACCCGCCCATCGTGATCATCGATTCCATACGGCTCAGCGCCTCGCGCGGCGAGTTGGCGTGCAGCGTCCCCATCGAGCCGTCGTGGCCGGTGTTCATCGCCTGGAGGAGGTCGAAGGCCTCGGGTCCGCGCACCTCGCCGACGATGATCCGCTCGGGACGCATGCGCAGGCAGTTCTTCACGAGGTCGCGCATCGTCACGGCGCCCGATCCTTCGAGGTTGGGAGGCCGCGTTTCCAGGCGGACCACGTGCGGTTGCTGGAGCTGCAGCTCCGCCGCGTCCTCGCAGGTGATGACCCGCTCGTCGTGCTCGATGTAGTTGGTCAGGCAGTTGAGCAGCGTCGTCTTGCCCGAGCCGGTGCCGCCGGAGATCACGACGTTGCAGCGCACCTTGCCGATGATCTTGAGGATCTCGCCGCCGTCGGGCGAGATCGCCCCGAAGCGGATCAGCTGATCGAGCGTCAGCTTGTCCTTGCGGAACTTGCGGATGGTCAGGGCCGGCCCGTCGATGGCGAGCGGCGGCGCGATGACGTTGACGCGCGACCCGTCCATCAGGCGGGCATCGCAGATCGGCGAGGCCTCGTCGACGCGACGCCCGACCTGGCTGACGATCCGCTGGCAGATGTTCATCAGCTGGGCGTTGTCGCGGAAGCGGATGTTGGTGAGCTGGATCTTGCCGCCGACCTCGATGAAGGTCCGCTTGGCACCGTTCACCATGATGTCGGCGATGTCGTCGCGGGCGAGCAACGGCTCCAGCGGGCCGTAGCCCAGCACGTCGTTGCAGATGTCGCTGAGCAGGTCCTCCTGCTCGGCGATCGACATCACGACGTTCTTGATGGCGATGATCTCGCCGACGATGTCCCGGATCTCGCCGCGCGCCGATTCCGGATCGAGGCGGGACAGCTGCGAAAGGTCGATCGCCTCGATCAGGGCGCCGAAGATCATGCTCTTGGTCACGTAATAATCGTCGGACCGCGGCGGCTCGAGCGCGGGCGGCGGCGCCGCGGCCTCGGAGGCGCGCGGGGCCGGCGTGCCGGCCGGCGCGCGCGGCGTCGGGGCGGACTTGGCCTGGGCGGGGCTGGCCGAGCCGGACCTGGGCCGCTCCTCCACCGTCGCCGGACCGACGCCAGCGCGTTTGCCGAACATGCTCGTCTCCGTTTCGAGGCGGCGGCGACGAGGGGACGCCCCGGCGCCGCCCGCTACGAGGCCTTCTTGCCCGCGAGCTTAGACATGAAAGGCTTAAGTATGTTTCTCGTCGCCCGACGGATTTCGGGTTTTCCGGTCACGGTCCGGGCCAGTTCGGCGAAGGTGCCGGCGATCTTGTGGGAGGCTTCCACCTCCACGATCATCTGCCCGTTGTTCGCCGCCGTCCCGAACAGCTTGGGCTCGAAAGCGATCGTGGCATCGGCGGGCAGGTCGACCGCCTTGCTGAAGTCGGCGATCCCGATCTCCGGCCTCTTCGGCATGCCGACCTGATTCATCACCAGGCGCGGCGGCGCGTCGTGCGGCCGGGCGGACCGCAGCGTGTCGACCAGGCTCTTGGCGTTGCGCAGGCTGGCGAGGTCGGGGGCGGCGACGAGCACCACCTCGTCGGCGCCCACCAGCATGCGACGGCCCCACCCGGTCCACACGTGGGGGATGTCGAGCACGACGCACGGCGTCGAGGACCGCAGGAGATCGACGGGGACGTCGAACGCGGTTTCCCCAAAGTCATAGAGCTTGTCCAGCGTGGCGGGCGCGGCGAGGATGCTGAGCCTGTCGGTGCAGCGCGACAGCAGCCGATCCAGCAGGTTGCCGTCGAGCCGGTCCGGCGCGAACACCGCCTCGGCTATGCCTTGCGGCGGGTCCTGGTTGAAGTCGAGGCCGGTCGTGCCGAAGCCGAGGTCCATGTCGGCGATGACGGTTTGCAGGTGCAGGTCGCGCGCCACCGCGAAGGCCATGTTGTGGGCGACCGTCGACGCGCCGACGCCGCCCTTGGCGCCGATCACGGCGATGACCTTCCCCAAGGGTTGCGCGTTGGCGTTGTAGAGGCCGGCGATGGTGCGGATGAAGTCGAGCACGGTGAACGGCCACACGAGGTAGTCGCTGACGCCGCGCGCGATGAGGTCGCGGTAGAGGACGATGTCGTTGACGTGACCGGCGACGACGACCTTGGTGCCGGCGTCGCAGAACTCGGCCAGGGACTCCAGGCTGGCGATCAGCTCGCCGCGATCCGCGTTGCTTTCCAGCACGATGACGTTGGGCGTGGGGGCGCTGCGGAAGGCCTCGACGGCGGCGAGCGTGCCGCCCATGTGCAGCTTGGCATGCGCCTTCTCCATGCGGCGGTCGGCGGTCGCGCCCCCGATCACCTGCGCGATCTCGGACGTTTCGCAGAACGCCTGCAAGGAGATGCGCGGAACCGACCCGATCAGGTCGGCGTCTGCGGAACCGATCATCAACCGCCTCCCACCGAACCGATGCTGCTGTTGTGCGTCGACCAACTGGTGTTGGGGTCGCTGCCGTTGCGGATCGAGTTGATGCCGCGGATGCGGATGAGGGCGTCGGACTGCTCCTCGCCGCGCGGGGTCGCGAGGTCGCGGGGGTCGGAGGTCTGGGCGGCGAGCGCGGCCTGCGTCGCGCAGCCGAAGTTCCAGTAGCTCTTGTTGTCCCACGTCTCGATGCTGCTGCCAGAGGCGAGATCGCTCGGCCACTGCCCGCACTGGTCGGCGACCTTCGCCTTGAGGCCGACGAAGCTCAACCTCACCGGGGAGGCGAGCGCGGGGTCGGCCGCGGGGTAGCTCGAAACCTCCACGCCGCCATGCGCACCGCCGGCCGCGAGCACGCGGCGGATGTCGGCGACGACCGCCGGCTGCTCCACACCGCGCCCGCGCGGCACGAGGACCAGGACCGGTCCGTGCCCGAGTTCGCGGTATTGCTGGGCGAAGGCGTAGACCTGCTTGGCGGAGTGCGTGTCGAGCCTGCCGCCGCCGGTCGCGGGAAAGACGTCGACCGCCGTGCGCGCCTCGGCCAGCACGATCGGGTGGCGGGCGTGGTAATCCTCGAGGGCGATCGCCGACGGCTTGATCCTGTCGGTCGTGCCGCAGCCGGCGAGCGCGAGCAGCGCGGCGATCGTGCCCGCCGCCCGGAGTCCAGACCGTGATGGGGGAGCTGTCATGGGCATCAATCCTGGATGAAGCCGACGCGGCCACGGTAGTTCTTGGCGGCTTCGGGATTGCTCGGTGTCGCGTAGAGCTTGTTCATGCGGCCGAGCAGCCACGCTTGCGGATCGGTCGCCTCGGTGAAGCCGTCGTCCGGCTTGACCACGGCGCTCGGCGCGATCGGCTTGACGATGATCGGCGTGACGAAGATCAGCAGCTCGGTCTCGTTGCGCTGGTAGTCCCGGGAGCGGAACAGGGTGCCGAGGATCGGGATGTTGAGCAGCCCGGGCAGGCCGTTGATGGTTTGCAGCGACTGCTGCTGGATGAGCCCGGCGGTGGCGATCGAGCCGCCGGAGGGAAGCTCGATCGTCGTCTCGTTCTTGCGGGTGAGGAGGCCCGGCGTCGTGACGCCGCCCACGATGGCGCCGTGGGTGAAGTCGAGGTCGGTCACTTCCGTCGCGAGGTGGAGCAGGACGCGGCCCTCGGACAGCACGACCGGCTCGAAGTTGATGGTGATGCCGTAGGGCTTGAAGGCGGCGCCGGTGGTGCAGGCGGAGGTGGAGGTGGTGCCGGCGCCCGACGACGCCCCGGAGCAGATGAGGCCGGTCGAGTAGGGGAACTCGCCGCCAACGGTGAACTTCGCGTTCTCCCCGGACACGGCGGTCACCGTCGGCTCCGCGAGCGTGTGTGTCACGCCGTAGCGCTCGAAGGCCTGCAGCGTCGCCTTCAGGCCGTTGTAGGAGTTGATGTTGACCGCGCTCGTCGTCGGCGCGGCGCTGCCGTCGCCGAACACGGCGCTGCCGGCCGAGAGCGCGCCGTTGATCGCGAAGGGGTTGTACTGGGTCAGCGCGCCCCACGAACTCGACGAGATGCCGAGCTGCTTGGCGATGTCGCGGCGCATCTCGGACACCGTGACCTTCAGCATGACCTGGTCGCGGCCCCGGATCGTCAGCGAGTTGATGACGAGGCCGCCCGCTCCCGCGCCCGGGACGCCGCTGGTCGCGTTCTTCGCGAAGCCCTGGGCCATGTCGGAGGCGCGCTGCGCATCCTCGGCCGAGTCGACCGCGCCGGTGAGGATGATCGTGTCGTTGATCGTGCGGACCTGGATCGCCGCGCTCGGCAGCGCGGCGCGCAGGATCTGGGTGAGTTCGCCGATGTCGCGGCCGATGTTGATCTCGTAGGACGCGATCCGCTGCCCCTGCTTGTCGAGCGCGAACAACGACGTTTGGCCGGCGCCGGCCCCGATGATGTAGATGCGGCGGGCTGTGCGCACCACGGCGTTGGCGACGGCGGGGTTGGCGACGAAGATCTCGGCGGCATCCTCCGGCAGGTCGATGATCGTCGACTTCCCGACGCCCATGCTGATGCGGTGGTTACCGGCGTTGAGGTCGTCCTCCGGCACGGCACGGGACCGTGCGGGAGCGGGCTGGACGGAGGCGGCGGTCAGCAGCGCGGCCAGGGCGACCCGGCAGGCGTTCGTGACGGCGAGCCGGCGCCGATGCAAACGTTCCTCGCTCATGGGGACACCTTCACGACGGGGGTCATCGGATCCTCGCTTCGGTGGGCGTGCCGAAGCGGATGACGGTCATCGTCTGCGGCGCCTCGACGGGCTTGACGGGATCGCTCTTGTCGGAATCGACCATGCTGCGCAGCGACAACGTGAGCTGGCCGGTTCGCTGGGCGAGGATCACCTTCTCGGCCTGCGGCGGCGTCAGTTCGAGCGTCGCCGTCGATCCCTGGATCGTGCGTTCGGCCGCCTTTTCCTGCACCGACTGGCCGATGGCGAGCACGCGGATGTTGCTGAGGATGGTTTCGCTCGCCAGGGCGGCCGGCGCGTCCTCGGGGTGGTAGGTGCGGATCACGTCGACGTGGTCGTTGGGGAGGATGAAGCCGCCGGCCGTCTTGCCCTGGTCGGCGATGTCGATGGCGATGGCCCGCGATCCGCTCGGCAGGACGGCCGACAGGAACCCTGAGCCGGCCCCCTTCACCAGTCGCTCGGCGCGCAGCGGCTCCCCGCTGGCGAAATTGGATCGGACGATCGAGCCCTTCACGTCGGCCATGGCGTTGGGCTGCTGGCTCTGGCGGATCACGCCGCCCGGCACCTGATCCTTCGGCCAGCTCTGCCAGCGCATGTCGGCCTCGGTGACGCTCGCGCCGAAGCCGAGGTCGCGGGCGGCGACCAGCACGCCGTCGGTCGTCGGCATCGGCGGCGGCGGCGGGGCGAGGGCGCGCACCGGCTCGGGCTGCTTGGTGCCGGCCATGAGGTAGGCGGCGCCGAGTCCGGCCGACACGGCGACACCCAGGACGACGAGACGAGCTGCTTTCATGCGGGTCGGGACCAAAGGCGCACCCGGGGCGGGCGCACCGATGATTTGACCCTGAAAACGTCAAGTTATGGTTAACGAAACCTGCCGCATTCGCCGTCGTCGCGATGCTGGCGCGGCGCACGCCCTCGATGGAGGCTTCAGGACGCGACGGCGGCGGTCCACAGCATCGTTTGCGGGTAGACGAGAAGGCCGGCGGCGGCGAGCGCGATGCCGTAGGGGATGCCGGTGTCGCGCTCGTGCAGGCGCATGATCCACTCCACCGTCAACGCGAAGCGCGGAAGCGGGACTTGTCTGACCGCGAGGATGGTCAGCGTGAGCGCGCCGCCGATCAACGCGGACTCGGTGCCGAAGTCGAGGAGGCGGTCCCAGCCGATCCAGAGGGCGGTCGCGGCGGCGAGCTTCGCGTCGCCGCCGCCGATCCAGCCCATGGCGAACATGGTGAAGGTGACGACCAGCACGCCGAACCCGCACGCCAGGTGCAGGCCGATGTCCGCCAGGGAAAGGCCGGCCAGCAGCGCGAACGGCAGGAAGACGAGGCACAGCGCGATCGAGACACGGTTGGAGATCGTCATCGTGAACAGGTCGGACAACGCGGCGAAGGCCATGACGGCCGGGAAGAACACGAGTGTCGTGATTTGCAGCATGGCCGGCAGTCCCTGGTCGTTGACGTAGACGATCCCCGCACGATGCCGGGGGAGGTTTACTGTCCCGTTACTTCCATCCCGGCGCGCCCGAAACGAAAACGGCTCCGCGATGAGCGGAGCCGTTCGACCTGATCGGACCCAACCTCGTTCGAGGTGACCCGACGCCGCTCTCGGCGCGACTTAGCTGAGGTTGCCCTGAATCTTGTTGAACTGGCTGCTCAGCTTGGTGCCGAGGGTGGTGACGGACACGATGATCACGACGGAGATGAGGCCGGCGATGAGGCCGTACTCGATGGCGGTGGCTCCGGACTGGTCGGCGGCGAAACGGCTGACGAGATTCTTCATGGCTCTGATTCCCTACGCTCTTTTCCAAGGACCCCAGCAGAGATCCCTTACCGGGCTACGCTGGAATGAAACGAAGACTAGGGTTCATGTGTTGCGATGCGGTTAAGGCGCCCGGGTCGCGCCGCCGACGGCGGGACGCCCGCGATCCATGGTTAACGAGTTCCGTCGAAGGTCACCGGGATCGGCTCGCCGCATGGGGAGGCACGACCCGGGAACGTCGTCCGCACCCCGCTTCGCTCGGCACCGATCGGCTTCATGGAAACTTTACCGCTTTGCCCGCTTGTTGGGGCGTGATGTAGAGTATGCGTCGAGGCGTGACATGCGTATGATGTTGTGCGGACACCGGGTGCTGCGGTGTTTGACCGTCGGCACACTGATGATGGCGGCGGCACCCTGCCTGGCCGGCGACGGCAAGATCGTGGCGGTGATCGATCAGGCCAAACTGGTGAAAATACCCGCCGGCACGCAGACGCTCGTCATCGGCAACCCGACGGTGGCGGACGTGACGCTCATGAAGCAGAACAGCCTGATGATCCTGTCGCCGAAGGCGTTCGGCGAGACGAACTTCATCGCGCTCGACGCGGGCGGCAACCCCGTCGCGGAATCGACGATCGAGGTCGTCGCCGGAACCAGTTCGCTGGTCGTGCAACGGGGCATGGACCGCCAGTCCTATAGTTGCGCGCCGAAGTGCCAGCCGACCGAGCGGCTCGGCGACGACGACAAGTACCTGAGCGCGACGGCGAGCCAGGACCAGGCGCATACCGCGCGCATGCTCGCGTCGGCGACGCCGGCGCCGGGCAGCGTCGCGGCCGGGCCGCGCTGAGCGGGCGCTAGATCGTCTGGTTGTAGGCCCCGACCTCCGGGTTCTCCCGCAGGATCGCGTCGAGCGCCCCGAACATGGCCCGCATGTTGGCCTCCGCCGCCGGGCTCTCGACGACGACGACGAGTTCCGGCTTGTTGGACGAGGCGCGCACGAGGCCCCAGGTGCCGTCCCCCGCCGTGACGCGGACGCCGTTGACGGTGGTCACGTCGCGGATCGGCTGGCCGATGATCGGTTCGCCCTTCTCCCGCATGGCCTGGATGCGCGCGGTCACCCTGTCGATCACGCCGTACTTCGCCTCGTCCGGGCAGTGCGGCGACATGGTCGGCGATCCCCAGGTCTTCGGCAGGTCCGCGTAGAGGTCCGCCATCGACTTGGTGGGGTTGCGGTCGAGCATGTCGAGCACGGCGATGGCGGTGACGAGGCCGTCGTCGTAGCCGCGCCCGACCGGCGCGTTGAAGAAGAAATGGCCGGACTTCTCGAAACCGGCGAGGGCGTTCAGGTCGCTGACCCGGCGCTTGATGTAGGAATGGCCGGTCTTCCAGTAGTCGGCCTTCACGCCGTTCGCCAGCAGGACGGGGTCGGTCGCGAAGAGGCCGGTCGACTTCACGTCCACGACGAAGGTGGCCCCGGGGTGCAGCGCCGACAGGTCGCGGGCGAGCATCACGCCGATCTTGTCGGCGAAGATCTCCTCGCCGTGGTCGTCGACGACGCCGCAGCGGTCGCCGTCGCCGTCGAAGCCGAGGCCGACGTCGGCGCCGCTCGCCCTCACGGCGTCGGCCATGGCGTGCAGCATGGCCATGTCCTCCGGGTTGGGGTTGTAGCGGGGGAAGGTGAAGTCGAGCTCGGTGTCGAGCGGCACGACCTCGCAGCCGAGCGCCTCCAGCATGCCGGGCGCGAAGGCGCCGGCCGTGCCGTTGCCGCAGGCGGCCACCACCTTGATCCGGCGCTTGAGCTTCGGCCGGGTGGTGAGGTCGGCGAGGTAGCGGGCGGGGAAGTCGTTCTCGAAGACGTAGGCGCCGCCCCCGCGGTACTGAGACTCGCCGGCCATCACGAGGTCGCGCAGCCGGCCCATCTCCTCCGGCCCGAAGGTGACCGGGCGCTGCACGCCCATCTTCACGCCGGTCCAGCCGTTGTCGTTGTGGGACGCCGTCACCATCGCCACCGCCGCGCAGTCGAGCGCGAACTGCGCGTAATAGGCCATCGGCGAGAGCGCCAGCCCGATGTCGTGGACGCGGACGCCGGCCGCCATCAGGCCGGTGATCAGCGCGTTCTTGATCGAGGCCGAGTAGGAGCGGAAGTCGTGCCCGGTGACGAGCTTGGGCTCGACGCCCATCTCGTGGATCAGGGTGCCCAGCCCCAGGCCCAGGGCCTGCACGCCCATCAGGTTGATCTCGCGCTCGAACAGCCAGCGGGCGTCGTACTCCCGGAACCCGGTCGCCTTCACCATGGGCGAGGATTCGTAGGCGTAGGTGTTGGGCTGCAAGAGCTGCACGGGCTTGGGAAACATGGCGACCCCTCGGCCGACGCGGTCGGCACGAGCGCGTGGGCGCGCGTCTAGTAAGGGGTTCGGCACGGCCGAACAAGCCGCGCGGCCACCGTGATCGGGGCCGATGCGTCAACGCTTACGGGATGGTGACGCGGTCCATCCCGTTGAAGACGGTGAGCGTGTCGCGCCGGGCGATGGCGACGAGGGTCACGTCGAGCGCGCGGGCGCGGGCGATCGCGAGCGAGGTCGGCGCCGAGATGGACACGAGCGCGCCGGCGCCGGCGGTCGCCGCCTTCTCGACCATCTCGAACGAGCAGCGGCTGGTGATGACGATGAAGCCGGCCCGCGTGTCGACCTCCGTCCGCACCAGGGCGCCGACCAGCTTGTCGAGCGCGTTGTGGCGCCCGACGTCCTCCCGCACGTGGTGGATGGCGCCGGACGCGTCCGCCCAGGCGGCGGCGTGCACCGCGCGGGTGCGGGCGTTGAGGACTTGGCCCTCGTCGAGCGCGGCGAGCGCCCGCTCGATGGCGGCGAGCGCGACCGGCGGGGCCGCCGTCGCGCCGCGCTCGGCGCGCCGCAGCGCCTCGATGTCGTCGATGCCGCAGACGCCGCACCCCGTCCGCCCGGTCATCGCGCGCTGGCGGGCCAGGTGCTTGCGCAGGCGCTCGCCGTTGAGCGTGACGGCGAGCCGCCAGCCGTCGTCGACGCGGGTCGCCACCACGTCGCGGATGTCGGCGGCGCGCTCGATCATGCCCTCGGTCAAACTGAAGCCGTAGGCGAAGTCGACGAGGTCGGCGGGCGTCAGCATCATCACCGCGAAGGGCACGTCGGCGAAGGTGACCTGCACCGGCACCTCGACCGCCACGGCGTGATCGCCCTCGCGCACGACCCGCCCGTCGAAGGCGAGCACGCGCGAGGGCGTCAGCGTCACGGCGTCGATCATGTCGGGCGCGATCGCGACGGGCGGTGGGGCGGCGGGTTGCGGCAAGAGGGTGTCCATCGCTCGGTGGTTGCGGATCAGATCAGGGCGCGCACCGCCTCCAGCGCCGCGACCCGCTCCTCCTTGTCGGCGGCGGCGAGGGGACGCGGCGCCCCGCCGTTCAGGAAGATCTGGTAGGCTGGGTTGCGGCTCTCGTCCCAATAGGGATAGCCCAGCGCGTCGAGGCAGGCCTCGAAGCGCCGCAACTCGTCGTCGGGCACCAGGATGCCGGCCAGCACGCGCCCGTAGTCCGCCCCGTGGTTGCGGTAGTGGAACAGCGAGATGCTCCAGCCGGGCGCCAGCCCGTCGAGGAACTTGAGAAGCGCGCCGGGCCGCTCGGGGAACTGGAACCGGTAGAGCCGCTCGTCGGGAAGCCCGCCGGCGCGGCCGCCCACCATGTAGCGGACGTGGACCTTGGCGGTCTCGTCGTCGCTGAGGTCGACCACGTCGTAGCCGGCCTCGCGCAAGCTCGCCACCAGCTCGCTCTTCTCCCTGGCGCCGCCGACGAGCCGGACGCCCACGAAGACGTGCGCCTCGCGCTCGTGGGCGTAGCGGTAGTTGAACTCGGTGACGAGGCGCGGCCCCAGCGTGCGGATGAAGGCGCGGTAGGAGCCCGGCTCCTCGGGGATGGTGACGGCGAGCAGCGCCTCGCGCTTCTCGCCGAGCTCGGCGCGCTCGGCGATGTGGCGCAGCCGGTCGAAGTTGAGGTTGGCGCCGCTGTTGATCGTCACCAGCGCGCCCCGGCAGGGCCGGCCGGCCGCCGCCTGCCGCTCGGCGTATTTCTTGAGGCCCGCCAGGCCGACCGCGCCGGCCGGCTCGGCGCTGGCGCGGGTGTCGTCGAACGTGTCCTTCACGGCGGCGCAGATCTCGTCGGTCGAGACGGTGACGACCTCGTCGAGGGTCTCGCGGCAGATCCGGAACGGTTCCTCGCCCACCTGGCGGACGGCGACGCCGTCGGCGAACAGCCCGACCTGGCCGAGGTCGACGCGGTGTCCGGCCGCCAAGGCCGCCGCCATGCTCGCCGCGTCGTCCGGCTCGACGCCGATCACCTTCACCTCCGGGCGCAGGTACTTGACGAAGACGGAGACGCCGGCCGCCAGCCCGCCGCCGCCGATCGGCACGAAGATCGCCTCGATCGGGTCCGGGTGCTGGCGCAGGATCTCCATGCCGATCGTGCCCTGCCCGGCGATCACGTCGGGATCGTCGTAGGGCGGGACGAAGGTCAGGCCGCGCTCCGCCTCCAGCGCGCGGGCGTGGGCGAGCGCGTCGTCGAAGGCGTCGCCGTGCAGCACGACGACGCCGCCGAGCCGGCGCACCCCCTCGACCTTGATGGCCGGCGTGGTGCGCGGCATCACGATGGTCGCGTCGATGCCGAGCTTGCCGGCGGCGAGCGCCACCCCTTGCGCGTGGTTGCCGGCCGACGCCGTGACGATGCCCCGCGCCCGCACGTTCGGGTCGAGGCCGACGATCTTGTTGTAGGCGCCGCGCAGCTTGAACGAGAAGATCGGCTGCAGGTCCTCGCGCTTCAGGCGCACGTCGACGCCGAGGCGCTGCGACAGGCGCGGCATCGGGTCGAGCGGGCTCTCGATGGCGACGTCGTAGACGCGCGCGCTGAGGATCTTCCTGGGGTAGTCGTGCATGGCTGTGGCCGGGCTGGGGTTCGCACGCGATGCTGGGCACGCGGCCGGGACGGGTGCGCAGCCATCGGACCACCGTGTACGGCATCGCCACCTCGACTGTCCAATGCGGCCTGTCCGATCCGGCCGACGGCGATCGAAGGAGCGAGGTCCGCGATGGACGCCCGCCAACGTATTTGCGCCGGACGCCGGAACGCGGGACAACCGGCCGATCCCAGCCGTTCACCATACCCCACGCGACCATGTCCCCGCACCCGCCGCGCTTCACCCCCGCCGTCCGCGACGGCCTCGCCGACCTGCTCGCGTGGCGGCGCGACGTGCGCTCGTTCCGGCGCGACCCGCTGCCCGACGGCACGCTGGAGCGGCTGGTCGCCGCCGCCTGCCTCTCGCCCTCGGTGGGGCTGAGCGAGCCGTGGCGTTTCGTGGTGGTGGACGATCCCGCCCGCCGCGCCGCGATGCGGGCGAACTTCGAGGCGGCCAACGCCCTCGCGCTGCTGGCGCAGGACGCGGGGCGCCAGGGCGCCTATGCCCGCCTCAAGCTCGCCGGGCTCGACGACGCCCCTGTCCAGCTCGCCGCCTTCTGCGATCCCGAGCCGGAGCAGGGTCACGGGCTCGGCCGCGCCACCATGCCCGACGCGCTCGCCTACTCCGTGGCGATCGCGGTGCACACCCTGTGGCTGGCGGCGCGTGCCGAGGGCGTCGGGCTCGGCTGGGTGTCGATCCTCGATCCACGCCCGGTGGCGGCGGCGCTCGACGTGCCGGCGCACTGGCGCCTCGTCGGCTACCTCTGCCTCGGCTATCCCGCGAGCGAGGACGATGCCCCGACCCTGCAGCGCGCCGGCTGGGAGGAACGGCGCGCCCCGTCCTGCCGCATCCTGCGGCGCTGACGACCCGAGCGAGGACGCGATATGAAACAGGAATCCGTCTGGGACTACCCGAGGCCGCCGCGCGTCGAGCCGGTCGCGCGGACGCTCCGCATCATCCTGGCCGGCCGCGCCATCGTCGAGACGCGGGACGCCAAGCGGGTGCTGGAAACCAGCCATCCGCCGGTCTACTACCTGCCGCGCGAGGACTTCACCTGCGAACTGCTCGCGAGCGGACGGCGCAGCTTCTGCGAGTGGAAGGGCATGGCGACGTACTGGTCGCTTCGCCAGGCCGGACGGACCGCGGTCGATTGCGCGTGGAGCTATCCCGAGCCGACGCCCGCCTTCGCGAGCATTCGGGACCACCTCGCCGTGTACCCGGCGGCGATGGACGCCTGCTTCGTCGACGACGAGCAGGTCACCGCGCAACCCGGTTCCTTCTACGGCGGCTGGGTGACGACGAACCTGATCGGTCCCTTCAAGGGCGCGCCGGGAACGATGGGCTGGTGACGCCGTTACGATGGGTCGCGTCCGACGGGGTTCAAGGGAGCCGCGTCGCGGGCCGTCGTGATCTACCGGCTCACCGCGAGTGGCAACAATGATGGATCGGCAGGGTCGCGGCGGAGACGCCGAAGCGGATGACGGCGAGGGGGACCAGCACGAACCCGACCTCGAGGACGAGGAGCGCCTCCACGCCAGCACGGCGCCGACGCCGCCTGACGCCAAGGTCATCCACGAGATCATCCGCGAGGACGGCGAGAAGGAGTTGGCGCGAAGCCTCACCGCGCTCACGTGGTCGGCCCTGGGTGCCGGCCTTTCCATGGGGTTCTCGTTCTTCACCATGGCGGTCATCAGGAGCGACCTGCCCGAGGCGCCGTGGTCGAAGCTCGTCACCAGCTTCGGCTACACGATCGGCTTCCTGATCGTGGTGCTCGGGCGCCAGCAGCTGTTCACCGAGAGCACGCTGACGGCGGTCCTCCCGTTCCTGATCCGCAAGACCCGCGAAACCTTCCTCCGGATGGCGCGTCTCTGGGCGGTGGTGCTCCTCTTCAACATCGTCGGGACGGTCGTCTTCGCCTGGCTGATCAGCCATCCCGGCCTGTTCGACGCCGAGGTCAACAAGGCGCTGCGGAGCCTGGCGGAAGAGGCCATCAAGGACTCGTTCTGGCCGATGCTGATCAAGGCGGTCCTCGCCGGATGGCTGATCGCGCTGATGGTGTGGCTGATCCCCGGCGCCGGACAGTCGCGGTTGCTGCTGATCCTGATCCTGACCTACGTCGTCGCGCTCGCGCACTTCTCGCACATCATCGCCGGATCGGTGGAGGCCGCTTTCAACGTCTTCGTCGGCCATATCAGCTTCGGCGAGTACTTCACCCGGTTCTTGATCCCCACCCTGATCGGCAACACGATCGGCGGCGTGTCCTTCGTCGCCATCCTCAACCACGCGCCGATCCGAGCGGAATTGCCGAACGCCACGTGAAGCGAGGGCGTCGGGCCGCAGCGTGGGCGTGGCGCGACCCCGTCGGCGGGGAGTGGACCTCCTTGGGTCTGCGACGGCGACGAGCTTGCGGCCGACGCCGGGCCGGCGTAAGGTACGCTTACCTTATTGCCCTCGGCTGACTTCGACCGCGCGATCCTTCCAGGATCCTGACGCATGACGCAGCTGACGCGAGAATGTGTGTGTCGCGTGAATTTTTCGGAGGGCGCCGGTACGGCGGCCGGACCGAGGCCCTCAAGCGTCGAACGGCGCTCAAGGTGCGGCCCGGCACCCGAGAGCATCGGACCGGGTCCATGATCCGGTTCGATGCCTCAGGCTCGCGGCGCGCGCGACGAGCGGAGATCGATGGCCTCGAAGCCGGCCGCCCGGTTCCGGGTGTGCGTGCCGTCCGCCGCGAGCCCGGCGGGGGCCGTCAGCCGCGCGACGACGGTCTGGTCGAAGCCGGCGGGGTCGAGGCGGTCGACGCGGCACACCGCCACGGCGTCGCCGTAACCGCGCCGGCAATCCTGCGCGACCCGCATCAGCACCCCGCCCTCGTGCCACATGGCGCCGGCCGGTCGCGCGGCGCCCGCGTCGATCGACACGGGATTGCCGGCGTGCGGCACCCAGGGTCCGGCGAGGGCCGGCGCGTGGAACAGGCAGAGCTTGTCCCAGGACGAGCCGCCGTCGCCCGCCAGCGTCGCGAACAGCCACCACCGGCCGCCGTGACGGACGAGCGTCGCGTCGGCCGCCACGACTTCGTCGAGGAGCACCCGGTCCGGCACCCAGCGATCGGGGAACGACGCCGCGCGGAACAGCTGGACGCGTCGCGCGGCACCCATCTCCGGCAGCATGAACAGGGCGCCGCCGTCGCTGAAGACGAAGGGGTACGACAGGTGGAACGGCTGTTCCAGCACCGTGCGCGGCGGCGAGGCGCGGCCCGCGCCGTCGATCTCCACGCAGCCGATGACGCCCTTGCCGGTCCGGTACGCGTAATCCTCGAAGAAGAGGACGCGGCGGCCACCCCACTCGAAGGGGAACGGGTCGGCGTAGAAGCGCTCTCCCTCGTCCGGCAGGACCGTGAAGGCCGCGCCGGTGTCGAGCGCGCGATAGGCCACGCGCCAGTGATCCGGGCGCCCTCCCGTCCGGCCGAAGCGCCGCGCGAGTTTGGCCGCGACACCGCGTGCCAGGAAGCCGAGCGGGGATGGCGTTCGCACGAGGGCGCGCGTCGTCGGCAGCGTGGGCGCGGCCGCGCCGCCTGCCGTCCGCCGCAACGCCTGCACGATGATGTCCTCCGTGCGGACCAGCACCTGCGACAGCGCCCGCCCGAGGACGTGACGGTCCTCCACGGCGGGCAGTCCGGCGGCCAGCACGCCCTGGGCGCCCCGCACGCGGACCAGCGGCGCGCGACCGCCGAGGAGCGCGCCGACGAGCGCAGCCTCGCCCACGCCCTCGTCGAACAGAAGCTCAAGGAACTCGTCCGTTCCCTCGCCCTCGACGACGATCAAGACATCGCACGCGCCGCTCGCGGCAGCGCGCGGGAGGGTGACCGGGTCGGTCCCCTCCACCGCGCCCGCGTAGAGGCGGCGCTCCGCGCCGAGGACGAGCGTCGCGCCCGGCGCGGGGCGCGACGCCACCTGGCGCACGACGACCCGGTGGCCTTCCGCCTCGATGCGCGCGGCCAATCGCAGGTGCCAGCCCCGCGCCGGCGTGCCGACCTGCAGCCCGACGATCACCGCGAGCCCCCCGCCGTTTCGACAGGACGCCGCCGTTCGGCCAGCACCGGCACCATCCCGGCGACCGCCGCCCCGCCATGACGCGCCACATCCTGTTCTACACGCACGCCTTCTCCGGCGGCGGCGCGGAGACGGTCTTCGCGCGCCTCGCTGGAGCGCTGGCCGACGACGGCGACCGCGTGACCTTCGCCGCCGATCACGTCGGGCCGGAGCCGCCGGCGGACCGGCGCGACCTGCGGCACCACCTGCTCGGCGCGAACCACGTCGCCGCCACGCGCGCCCTGGCGACGCTGCTGCGCGACGAGCGGCCGGACGCCTCGTTCTCGGCGCTCGGCGCGCAGAACCTGAAGCACCTCGCGGCGGCGATGATGGTCGGCCGGCGCCACGCTTGCGTGCTCGGCTACCACGGGTTCGCGGACGCCGAACGCAGGCCCTTCGCGCGCGCCTCGTACTGGGCGAGCCCGCTCACGACCCGACTCGCCGCACGCAGCATCTGCGTCTCGGACGCCCTGCTGGCGGACGTAGCCGCCCGGTGGCGCGGCAGCCGCGCCCGCCTCGTGCGCGTCCATAACCCCCTGCCCGCCGCTCCGGCGAGGCGCACGACGCCGACGGCACCGCCGCTCGTCGTCGCCTGCGGCCGCCTGGTGCCGGGCAAGCGCTTCCCCGACCTCGTCGCGGCGCTGCCGGCCGTGGCGCCGGCCGACACGCGGCTGGCGATCCTCGGCGAGGGTCCCGAACGCCGGGCGATCGAGGCGGCCGTCGCCCGCCTCGGGCTGGGGGATCGCGTGACCCTGCCCGGCCATGTCGATCCGGCGCCCTGGTACGCGCGCGCCTCCTGCGTCGCCATCGCCTCGCAGAGCGAGAGCTTCGGCCTGACGGCTGTCGAGGCGCTCGCCCACGGCGTGCCGGTCGTCAGCACGCGCTGCGGCGGCCCGACCGAGATCCTCGGCGCCCACGGGCGCCTCGTCCCAGTCGGCGACGTCGTCGCGCTCGCCGACGCGCTGAGCCAGGCCCTCGCCGCGCCGGACGATCCCGCACTGTTGATGGCGCGCGCGCGGCGCTTCGCGTTGCCGACGATCCGCGACGCGTACCGGGCCCTGACCGACGAGGTGGCCGGCACGCGCGTCCATCAGCCGGGCTGACACAGGGCGTTGTGGCAGGCGAACAGCCGGCCCATCTGGGCGGCGACCGAGTAGGGTCGCGCCAGGGCGGCGACCGCGGCCGGGTCCATCGCCCCAGCCGCGATCCGCGCGGCGAGGTGGTGGAGCGCGACGGCGATGGCGGCGGCGGAGTCGGTCGGGTCAGCGCCGCGCGGGACGAGGGCGCCGCTGGCGTCGGTGATGAGGGACGCGAACTGCGGGAGGCGGACGGCGACGACCGGGCGGCCGCTCGCCAGCATCTCCAGGAGGTAGCAGGGCAACCCCTCGAAGAAGGAGGTGATGATGCCGACGTGCGCGCTCCGCATGATCGCCGCGACCGCTGCGGCATCGCGGATGCCGTGCCGCTCGGTGCGTGCGGCGATGGCGGCGAAGGCCGGGACGACGGCCGGGTCGGACGCGCCGACGTAGTCGAAGGCGACGCGGCGAAAACGGCCGGCGGGGCGCGCCGCCAGCATGGCGTCGAGGCGCGCGAGGCTCGCGAACATTAGCGGCGGGTCCTTGAAGGCGTCGAGCCGGCCGGCGAAGCAGACGTGGAACGCGTCGCCGGCCTCTCGGAAAGGGCTCGGCGCGAACGTTCCCGTGTCGACGGAAACGGACATGATCGCCGTGCGCGCGCCGGCCGCGGGCGAGATGCGCGCGACCCGCGCCGCGATGGACGCGTTGACCGCGAAGATCCGGTCCGCGAGCGCCAGGGCCACCCTCTCGTTGAGGCGGTGGAGGAACCAGTAGCGCTTGAGCAGGCTGTCCATGGCGTCGTCACGGGTCCCCTCGTTGTGCACGATGAGGACGAACGGGCGTCGCAGCAGCCGGGGGATGATCGCGAACTCGAAGCGTTCGATCTCACAGGTCGCCGGTTCGCCGGCCAGCGCGCGGCGGATCGCCGGGAGATGGCGGAGCATCCCGAGCGCGAAACGCAGCGTCGTCGATCGTCGGATCGAGCGGGCGGCCGCGTTGATCGCGGCGGGGTCGGCGCGCGCGACGGGAAGGAAGTCGATCGTTCGGCCGCCGACGTGGAGCTTTCGCACGGTGCCGGCTGGGCTGTCGCCGAACTCGTCGAGGCCGACGAAGAGAAGCGTCACCGACGATGGATGGTGGGTGAGCACGAGGCGGACGTGCGTCTCGATGCCGCCGAGCTTGGCGCCGCGCGGGTCCATCGGATGCAGGAGGACGAGGCGCCTCAACGGATCCCGCGTCCGAGCGCCTCGCGGGCCACGCGCCAAAGGAACAGCGGGTTGCCGCGCAGGTAGCGCCGGATCTTGCGCGGTTGCAGCACCATCACGCCGAGCCATTCCAGCCCGAGGCGCCGCATCCAGGCCGGCGCGCGGCGGGCGTCGCCGGACAGGTAGGCGAACAGGCCGCCGACGCCGGCGCAGAGGTTGACCTGAAGCCGCGCCCGGTGGGCGTCGATCCAGCGCTCCTGGAGCGGGTTGCCCATCGCGACGAGGAGGAGGTGCGGAGCGGCCGCGTTGATGGCGGCGATCACCGCCTCGGTCGCGTCATCCCCGAAGTGGCCGTGGGCATGGCCGGCGACCGTCCAGCCGGGAAAGCGCCGCCCCACGACCGCCGCGGTGCGCGCGACGACGGGCGGCGTCGCACCCAGCAGGTAGAGGCGCAAGCGCCTGTCGTCGGCGGCGCGCAGGAAGGCCGGCACGAGGTCGGTTCCGTTGAGGTTGGCCCTGACGCGCCGCCCGCGCAGGCGAGCCGCCCAGCGCACCCCCGTCCCGTCGCCGAACAGGAGGTCGGCATCGTTCAGCACGCGGCGGTAATCGTCGGCCTCGGCGGCGTGGTTCAGCGTATGGGCGTTGGCGAAATACAGGGTGCGGCGGACAGGACCGGTGACGGCCGCGAGAAGGGCGGCGATCGCCTCGTCCGCGTCGAGGTCGTCGATCGCCACGCCGAGGATCGTCAGACGGGCGCGATCCAACGTGGCCGTATCGGGTGATATCGTCATGGAAAGGATCCGCGAGGGTCCGGCGGACCGGACCTCGTCTTCCCTAACGCGGCTTCCGTTCGACCGCCAGACGCCGGCGCGGGTCGGATGACGGCAGGGTTAGCGCAGGCCGACGCGACGGCGGGCGGCGAAGCGCGGCGCCTGCGAACGCGAAGGCTGCGAGGGGACGGGTCGCGGATGGGCCGGCTGTGAATGGGACGGTTGGCGGGAGCGTGGGGGCTGGTGGCCCGCCGCGGGTTGGAGCTTGACGGCCGGCTCCGCGCGTTCGGCTGACCGGCCACTCCGCACGTCGGCTTCGGCGACCGGCGCGTCGGCGAGGCCGGCTTTCGGCACGAAGGTCGTGCCGGCCATCGTCCCGAGGAAAGCGTCCGACGTGAGCCCCAGGGTCGCGACGAAGCGGTCATCGTCGCGCTTCGAGGCGAAGCGGGCCACGCGCAAGGCGAGGTCGGCGCCCCAAGCCTCGGCGGCGCAATCGGCGGCCCGGCCGCCGTCGATCACGATCAGGTCGAACTCGTCCGCCACGTCGTCGACGGACGGAATCCCCCCGTTCCGGGCCAGCGCGGAGGCGATGCGCGGTCCGTCCTCGAAGCAGGGTGCGAGGAAGAACACGCCGGCGCCTCCCTCGGCCCGCAATGCGACGCGCAAGCCGCCGGACATGTCGACTAGGATCGGGTCGATGTCCGGATCGGCGGCGCGGGCGAGCTCGGCGCGCGGGCGGTCACCTTCGACCACCAGCACCCGGTAGCCGACGGCGGCCGCGACGTGGCCGATCGCCAGGGCGGCGTCCATCGTGGTGATCCCGACTTCATTGGCGGCGACCATCACGATCGGCGGCGCATCGCGGCGCGGGTCGATCGCGGCCAGCTCCGGCAGGACGTCGCGCATCGCCTGGCGCAACGCGTCCTGGTCTCGCGATCGCGGCGCCGATGGATGGAAGGGCATGTCGAGGGTCTTTTCCGATGGGGTCGAGAGGGCGGCGATGGCGGCCTGCAGCGCGGCGATCTCGACCGAAGCGTCCAGGGCGACCACGAGATCGGCGATCGGATCGGCGACGGGCACGGGATCGGGAACCGGCTCCGGGCGGGAAACGGCCTCGCCGACAGGCTCGATCGCCACTCGCGCGGCCGGCGGAACGCGCCGCCCGATCCTCGTCGAGAGCGCGGCGGCGACGAGGCCGGCCAGCAAAGCCAACGGGAAGCGGGCGGCGGGCGGGACGCCAGCGGCGGCGGGCGGCACGGACGCGCGCACGACCACGCGGTAGGGTCGGGCCTCGACGGCGTCGGCCGCGGCGGCTTCCGCCCGCGATAGGGCGGCATCGGCCCGTTGCGCCGCGCCGCGCGCCTCGACGAGGGCGGCCTGCCGAACGCCGTCGACCGGCCGGTCGCCTCCACGACTGGCGTCCTGCCGCGCCTGGGCGGCTTTCACGTCCGTATCGGCAACGACCTTGAGCTGGCGCCACTCATCCGTCAGGGCCGCCGCCGTGCGCTGGACGGCCTCCTTGAGGGACACGACGGTGGTATGCCGTTCGCCGAGCGTTTCCCGGGCCTTGGCGAGCTGCCGGACCTGATCGAGGTAGATCGCCTGCAGGGCGTCGACGCCCGCCGGCACGCCCTTACCCTCGCCCAGGGGAGGGACGCCCGACGCGATGATTCGTCCGATCGCGTCACGGCGCGCGATGGCCGCCGCCAGATCGGCGGCGTCGGTGGCGGGGCGCGTCGCGATGGGTTCGGAGCCCTCGCCGCCGAGCGCGCTCAACTTGTCGTGAGCCGTCGACGCGGCCGCGCGCAGCACCTCGAAGCGGGCGGCGGCGGCGAGCTCGTCGCGATGGTGGGCCTGGGCGGCGACCTCGTCCTGTTCCGCGACGAACGCCTCGGCGACGCTCGTCGCGACGAGGGACGCCCGCTCGGCCTCCGGAAGCGTGGCGGACACCTCCACGGTCCCCGGCACGGCACCGGGACGGGCGACGACGGACGAGGACAAGGCTTCGACGAGCCGTCCCTCGCGCCCTGTCGCGCGGGTGCGCGGCACGCCCGCCGCAAGTGCCAGGCGCTCGCTCAGGTCCGCCGGCGGAACCGGCACGCCCGCCCCAACGAGGGACGTGGCGGCGCGCATCATGACCGGTTTCGAGACAACGCCGACGATCGCGCCATTCACCATGGCGAGACGGGTCAGCGATCCGGCGTCGGGAACCTGCACGATCGCCGTCGCCCGATAGGCGGGGGTCCCGAGGCAGAGTGCGGTCGCGCCAGCGGCCAGCAGCCCGATCAGGGACGCGGTCGCGAGCCGGCGTGGGAACGCCGCGCGGGAACGACGCGGCGGCAACGGGGCGAAGGGCGGTTCGATGTGCATGGACGCCGCTGGGTCTGGACGGGATCGACCGATCCTCATTAACCATGAATTGGTTACCGAAACCTGTATCGGCGGTCCGCGCACCTGTGGTGCGGGACTTGCGGCGCTCGCCGAAACGTTAACGGGGGCTTGCCCCACTGTATCAATTCGGGTTTTGAACGATGTTCGCGTAGGAGTGCGTTCTGAGTACCCCGCATTTCGGTCTCAAGCAGCGGCTTCAGCCCAGGCGGCCGCGCCTATCCCTCGCATGGCGCGACCTCCTCGCGCGGCGGCGGACGACGGCCTTCGTCCGGGCTCGGTTCTCGATCCTGGCGGCCCTGGTGGACGCGCTCGCCATCGTCGCCAGCGCGGTCTGCGTTGGCGTCGCCTACCACCGCTTCGTCTACGGCGTGGGCGGCCTCGCCGGCGCGTTCGCCGAGGTCGGACTGCTGATGGCGCTGCTGTTCGTCACCTCGAACATGCTGCGCGACGAATACGGCATCTCCGTCTACCTCACCTTCGCCGGCCACGCGCGGCGCGTGCTGCTCACGTGGAACATGGCGTTCCTGACCGCGCTCGTCTTCACCTTCGCGACGAAGCGGACCGGCGAGTATTCCCGTGCGAGCATGGTCCTCTTCTACGGCACCGGCTTCTTCGTCCTGATCTGGTGCCGCGCCCTCCTCATCCTCCACCTTAAGTCGAGCGCGCTGGTCGGCAAGGTGTCGGCCATGCGCGTCGTGCTGGTCGGCGCCGAACGCGAGCTGAACGACTTCGCGGCACGCTACCAGCCGTGGACGCTGGGCGTCGACATCGTCGCCTCCGCCGTGCTGCGCGGCGCCGACACGCTCGGCGTCGATCTCGCGCTCGCCGCCGCCTCGGCCCGCGTGCTGCGACCCGACGACGTTTACATCCTGGTGCCCTGGTCGGACGACGCGACGATCGACGCCTGCGTCGCCGCCTTCATGAAGGTGCCGGCCTCGATCCACCTCGGCCCGCAAGCGGTGCTCGACCGCTTCAGCAAGGCGAGCGTGTCGCGTATCGGCCGCATCTCGAGCCTGCACCTCGTCCGTCCGCCGCTGACGATGACGGAGGTGATGGTCAAGCGCGCGTTCGACGTGCTCGTCGGCTGCGCGCTGCTGCTCGTGCTGACGCCGGCGTTCGCCGCCGTCGCCCTGGCGATCCGGCTCGAGAGCCCCGGCCCGGTCTTCTTCCTGCAGCGACGCTACGGCTTCAACCAAGGGACGTTCCGGATCGTGAAGTTCCGCTCGATGAGCGTGGCCGAGGATGGCGCCGGCGTGGTCCAGGCCACCCGCGACGATCCCCGGGTGACCCGCGTCGGCCGCTTCCTGCGTCGCTACAGCATCGACGAGTTGCCTCAGCTCCTCAACGTGCTGCGGGGCGACATGTCGCTGGTCGGGCCGCGACCGCACGCGCTCGTCCACAACCATCACTTCGAGCGCTCGATCGCCGCCTACGCGCGCCGCCACAACGTCAAGCCCGGCATCACCGGCTGGGCGCAGATCAACGGGCTGCGCGGCGAGATCGCCTCCGACGAGATGATGGCGCTGCGCGTCGACCACGATCTTTACTACATCGACAATTGGACGTTCGGCCTGGACCTGCGCATCCTCGGCATGACCGTCCTGTCGTCTCGGACGTATGAAAATGCGTTCTGAGGCGCCCGGGAACCTCCAAGCGGGAACCGACGCCTACGCCGCGCAAGCGGCGTCGCCGGCGCTGGCGGCCGAGGCGCGGGACGAGGCCGCGCTGTCGCTCGGCGCCGTCAACGGCTGGCGGGGGCTTGGCGCCATCTGCATCGCGCTCGGACATTTCGGCATCGCCACCGACGTGTTCGGGGCCGGGCGCCTGGAACCACTGCGGCAGATCGTCGACATGTTCTTCGTGTTCAGCGGCTTCGTGATCGCGCAGGCCTACGGGCACAGGCTCCGCCACCCGGCCGCCTTCCCCGAGTACGTCATCCGCCGTTTCGGGCGGATCTGGCCGCTGCAGGCGGCGACCCTCGCCGTGCTCGTCGCCTACGAACTCGTCAAGCTGGTCGTCGCGACGCTGTCGGGACGGACGTTCTCCTCGCCGCCGTTCACGGCCGGCGGCATCGACATCGTCCGCGCGATCCCGACCAACCTCCTGCTGATCCAGTCGCTCGGGATCCACGACCGCGAAACATGGAACTTCCCGAGCTGGAGCCTCAGCGTCGAATTCGCGACCTACGTCCTCTTCGCCGCCTTCTGCCTCCTGCGCCCGATGCCGCGGCGCATCCTCACCGTGCTCGCGATCGCTGCCTCGATGGCGGTCCTGAGGTTCATGGCGCCCTACGGCATGCGCTCGACCTTCGACTACGGGATCTTCCGCTGCCTCGCCGGATTCCTCGTCGGAACCCTGTGCTATGACGTCGCGGTACGGTGGCGGCTCCCGCCCTTCCCGATGCCGACCCTCATGGAGGGGGCCATGGTGAGCCTGCTCGGCGGCTGGCTGATCCTGTCGGCCGGAACGGCGGCGGTGTTCGCCGCCCCGCTCGTCTTCAGCCTCCTCATCATCGTGTTCGCCGCCGGACGGGGCGCGATCTCGCGCGTCCTGCTGACGCGTCCGGCCCAGGTCCTCGCCGAATGGTCGTTCGCCATCTACATGACGCACGCGATCGTGCTGACGTTCCTCCTCGCCGCCGGGCACGCGCTCGCCGGACCTAACGGCGCGCGGCTGTTCGTGACGGTCGTGAACCCGCTCGTCGGACACCCCGGCGCGCATCCCCTGATCGAGGTGCTGCGCCTGCCCGACGCCACCGCGACGTGCGGCGTCGCGACCTTCTACCTCGGGGCGGTGCTCGCGGCCTCGTACGGGGCCTACAGGGTCGTCGAGGTGCCGGGACGCGCGGCCTTCGCGCGCCTCGGACGGCGCTTCGCGCCGAAGCCTTCCGCCGGCACGGACGGCGCGCGGAAGGCCTGGGACGACGCGGCGATCGGAGGGTGTCGATGACCCTCCACGTCAACGTCCGGACGAGCGAACGAGCGCGGTCGCGAGGCGCGTCGGCGGAGGTCGTCCGGCGCGCGCGGAGGCTCTCCGCCGACCTCGCCCTGTTCGCCACGGCGGCCTGCGTCGTCGCCCTCTTCTCCATCTCCACGCTGCTCCTCGACAAGCTCGGCGTTCCCTACACCACGTCCGGGGGCGGCCTCGTCGCCAAGTTCCACCCGGCCACATTCGCCGCCGTCGCGGCGTTCGGCTTCCGGTGCCTGGCGACGACGAGCCCCGTG
This sequence comes from uncultured Beijerinckiaceae bacterium, assembly GCA_964244495.1. Classification (GTDB taxonomy): domain Bacteria; phylum Pseudomonadota; class Alphaproteobacteria; order Rhizobiales; family Beijerinckiaceae; genus RH-AL1. Next base: position 216,605 of record CAXTIU010000004.1, on the reverse strand, counting down.
CGGACCGGCTGGCGCCTCCTTACCCGGGACCGAAGGCTCGTCGTCACGCTGGCGGCGATCGTCGTGGCCGGCGTCTTCGCGACGTTCGTGTCGAAGCAACCGGTGTCGCCGCTGGTCGACACGTTCGTCCTTCCTTTGATCGTGTTCGTCCTGCTGCGCGACCTCGACGTCGTCGTGCTGCGCCGGCTGGCCCTGGTGGTGCTGGCGATCATGCTGGCCAACGCCATGATCGCGATGCTGGAATTCACCCACGGCTTCCACCTCGTCGCGCTTGACGTGCCCGACGGGGTTTCGGCCGACCCGACGCGCACCGACGCCGTGTTCGACTGGCGCGCCGAGGTCGCCAACGATTGGCGCGCGACGGCCTTGCTCGGCCATCCGCTGGTCAACGGGCTGGTCGTGGGGGTGCTGATCGTCTGCCTCGCCGCCCCGGCGTCAGCATGGCTGCCGGGCGTCGTCGCGGCGCCGCTGCTGCTGATCGAGGCGGCATCCATGTTCACGTTCGGTGCCCGCCTGTCGCTCGTCCTCTGCGCCGCGAGCGTCGGCTGGCTCGTGCTCCGCCGCTTCGTCTCGGCCGCGCGGGGTGCAGGCGTCGACCGCCGGCGGCTGGCGCTCGGACTCCTGTTGGCATTCGCCGCCGCCATCGCCCTCGCGATCCTTGGTCAGGCCGGGTTCCTCGATCGCACCGTGGAACGCTTCGCCCACGACGCTGGCAGCGCCTCGGCACGCGTGACGATGTTCAGGCTCTTCGAACCGCTGTCGTGGAGCGCGATCATGCTTGGACCGGACCCGGCCGTCGTGGCGACGTGGCAGCGCATCGACGGGCTCGAGTTCGGCATCGAGAGCTCGTGGATCGGTCTCGTTCTGTCCTACGGCGGGATCGTCACGGCGATGGTGGCGATCGGCCTCGCCGCCTTCGCCCGCTCGGTCGTCGACGCCTGCGGGCGGGGCGCCGTCACCGTGGTTCTCTTCTTCCTGGCCTCGATCAGCGTCACGGCCAGCCTGTCGGGCAAGACGACCACCATGGCGATGGTGGTGGCGCTGGCCCTTTTGTTTTTGCGGCGTAACGGCTCGCGGCGTCCGCCGCTGCCGCGTGAGTAGGTGTGACCATGGCGATCAGGGACATTTATTCGGAGCAGGACGACGACGGGCGCGAGCGCGACGGGCGGACCCGGCGGGCGGACGGGGGCGGGACGAGGTCGGGCGCGGAGCCGGCGGGCCTCGTCCGCGTCCTGTGGCGTCGCAAGCTCACGATGCTTGCCTGCGTCCTCCTGTTCCTGCTCGGCGGCGGCGCCTACGTCGCGGTCACGCCACCGCGCTACCTGTCGTCCACCGCCATGCTCATCGATCCCCGGCTCGGCAAGAGCGTGGGCTCCGATCCGGTGCAACCGGGCTTCATCGCCGACACGAGCGCGATCGACAGCCAGGTGAAGCTCTTCACCTCGCAAACGGTCCTGGGGCGCGTCGCCACCGTCCTGAACCTCAAGGATGACCCCGAGTTCAACGGCTCGCAGCGCAGCCTGTGGCAGCGCCTGCTGCACCCCAACATGTCGCTCGACGGTGGCGTGGACCTGCAGGCGCTCGAAGACGCGATCACGATCAAGCGGCCGGAGCGCACCTACGTCGTGCAGATCGACGTGCTGGCCCGCGACCCGAAGAAGTCGGCCGCCATCGCCAACGCCATCACCCAGGCCTATGTCGACGACCAAGTGGTTTCACGCGTCGGCGCCGCGCGCGACGACACGACCTTCGTCAGGCAGCGGCTCGACACCTTGTCGAAGCAGATCCGCGACGCGGAGAACGCGGCGGAAGCCTTCAAGATCAGGAACAACATCGTCGACGCGACGGGCCTGCGCTCAAACGAGCAGCAGGTGTCCGATCTCACCAAGGCGCTGGCCGACGCGCGCTCCCGTGCTTCGGACGCCAAGGCGCGCCTGGACGAGGTCCGGGCGATGGCGCGGCGCGGCCGGCTCGACGGGCTGAACGAGGCGGTGAAGTCGCAGACGATCGAGCGCCTGCGGCAAGCCCAGGCGGAAACCGCGCAGAACGTCGCCAAGCTGACGGAAACGCTCGGATTGAGTCACCCCGCCCTCATCGAGGCACGCGCCCAGCAGGCGAGGATCGCCCAGTCGATCGGGGACGAGTTGCAGCGTCTCCAGATCGCGAGCGAGGGCGACTACAAGGCCGCCGTCGACCACCAGGGTCAGCTCCTCGCCGATGTCGGACAGCTGAAGAAGCAATCGGCGAAGTTGAACAGCAACCTCGTGCCACTGGAACAGCTCGAGCGCAACGTCACGGTGCTGCGCGCGACCTTCAACCGGTTCGCGCAGGTCAACGACAACCTCGCGCAGCAGGAGGCGCAGTCGCCGCCCGGCCGGGTGATCGCGGTGGCGCGGCCGGCCGTATCGCCGTCGAGCCCGAAGAAGACGGTGGTCGGCTTGGTCTCGCTGTCTGCCGGCCTGTTCGCGGGGCTCACGCTCGCGCTGCTCGGCGAAGGCGCTCCCGCCGATCACCCGCCGCCGCCCACCGGTTTCGCCAGTCCGGTGCCGGTCGAGCCCGCGCCGGCGCGGCCGCGCGTGGCACGCCGCTACTGGGACGACCACGATGACGAATGACCGGCGCCCCGATCGCCGGCGAGCCCTCGCCCTGGGGGCCGGAGCGCTCTGCGCGCCGGCGATGCGCGCCGCCCCGGCCGACGCCGCGCCGGAGCGGGAAGCGAGCCTCGCGCGGGCCGCGCACGCCGCCGGCCTCGTGTTCGGCGCGGCCGGCGGCGAAGCGCTTCTCACCGACGCGGCCTATCGCGCGCTGTTCGGCGAACAGGCGGCGATCCTCACGCCGGAGAACGCGCTGAAGCTCGACGCCCTCCAGCCCGAGCAGGACCGCTTCGCCTTCGCGGCGGCCGATGCCTTGGTCGACGCCGCCCGCGCGCGCGGACTGCTGGTGCGCGGCCACACGCTGATCTGGAACGATCGGCCGCCGCCCTGGCTGAAGGGCCTGTCGCACCGCGGCATCGAGCGCGCGTTCGACGCCTACCTCGACCGGGTGGTCCCCCATTTCGCCGGCCGCCTGCAGTCGTGGGACGTCGTCAACGAGCCGTTCTGGCTCGGCGCCGACCGACCGGGGACGTTCCGGCCCGGCCCCTGGTTCGACGCGATGGGCGCCGACTACGTCTTCCGCGCCTTCGCCCGCACGGCGGCTCTCGACCCCCACGCCAAGCTCGTCCTTAACGAGGCGTTCACCGAGCGCTCGGACCCGGTCGGGCTGGCGGTGCGCCGCGCGCTCCTCCAGCTCGTCGACCGCATCCAGGACAGGGGGCTCAAGCTCGACGCGATCGGCCTGCAAGGGCACCTGACGCCGACGATCGCCTACGACGATGCCGGCTTCGTCGACTTCCTCCACGAGATCGCGCGGCGCAAGCTCGACATCTACATCACCGAGTTCGACGTCGACGACGAGGGCTATCCCGACGATGTCGGGCGCCGCGACGCGGCGGTCGGGCGCCGCGCCGGCGCCTTCCTCAAGGCCGCGCTGATGGTGCCGGCCGTGAAGATGCTCGTCACCTGGGGACTCGCCGACCGCTACACCTGGTGGCGCGATCCAGCCGTCATGGCGGCGCACGGCCTCGACCATCTCCCCCGCCCCCTGCCCTACGACGACATGCTGCGGCCCAAACCGATGCGCGAGGCCATGATCGAGGCGTTCCGAGGCCGTGCCGCCGGTCCCGGCTGATGGAACGGGCCGGGAGAACGGCCGGTTTACCGACGTTGGATCGAAGCATCGGGGGCGCCGTCTTGAGAGTAAAGCTTGTCCTGCTCGGATCGCTGGTCGCCGGGTCGGTCGCGGCGGCCGGCGCTCGCGCCGATGACAAACCGCCGCCGGCGAGCCCCGAAGCCGGGCTGGTCGCCCGGCAGAACGAGAAGCAGGCGGCCCTCGGCAAGGACATCGTCGCCACGCTGGAGAAGTCAGGGTTCACCGAACTCAAGGTGATGCCAGGCTCGATCCTCGTCCGCGGCAAGGACAGGTCCGGCAGTCCCGTCGCCATGATCCTGAACCCTGGCTCGATGACGGAGATCGTGACGCTCGATCCCCACAGCGGCTCGGCGGCGGCCGGCGACGGGGACTTGCGGGGAAGGGCGCCGCTGACCGGTTCGGGGGCCTTCGCCACCGTGTTGCCGAGCGAGCGCCTCGCGTCGACGCTGATCGGATTGAACGTGCACGATGCGGCGGACGCGACCATCGGCACCATCAAGGATCTCGCCATCGACCATGACGGCGTGCAGGCCTACATCCTGGCGGTCGGCGGCGTGCTCGGGCTCGGCGACCGCTACGTGGCGGTGACGCCCGCCGCCCTGGCGATCACCTACGACACGACCGCCAACAGCTACCATGCCGTGATGAACGCGACAGCCGAGCAGCTGAAGGGGGTGCCGGACTTCAAATACGAGGGTCCGTTCAAGGCCGGCCGCGATTAGCGCATCGGGCGCGGCGATCGTCGGACCTGCCGCTGGGCGAATGAGGGATCGATCGCCTCCGGGTGGTTTCAAGACCCGGTCGGGGCTTGGGTGCGGGTGATCGGATCTCAGGCGGAGAAGAAAGCGGGTTCCGATGTCCGTTGCGGGACGTTCGGGGCGGGGACGGCTTTTCCTGTTGCATCCTTCGCGGACAGCGCCGCGTGCCGCGTCGCGAGGGAGCGAGCGAGCAAGGCGCCCGTGACCGCCGCGCGGGGCACGCCGCGCAGCGTCGGCTCGGGATGGGAAAGCTGCCACGCCCGGGCGAGCGGCCAGAGCTTCATGTAAGGCATGTGGTTGCCCTCCTTCAGCACCAGCGCGATGTCGCCGGTGTGATCTCCATTGACCGCCAGCGACGCCTTGACGATCTGGCTGTAGGGCAAGGAGAGCGTCGCCGGCAGCGCCATGCCGTAGCGCAGGATGACGCGGCGGTCGGTGACCTCGTAGCGGGTGGTCAGGGTGACGAGCCAGGCGGCGGCGAGCAGCAGGCCGCTCGCCACGCCGATGATGACGGCGAGGGGCACGCTGTTGTGGATCGCCACGGGGAGCGGGATGTGCTTGGCCCAGGCCTGGTAGGCGTCGAGGACGAACAGCCCCACGAAGTAGGCGGCGATGCCGCGGGCGTGGAAGATGTCGAAGGCGACGCGGCGGAACAGCGGGCGGCCCTGCCACAGGCGGACTTCGCCGGGCGCGAGCTGGTTGCCGCGGAAAACCTCCGTGCCGTCGAAAGCGGGGGCGTGAAGGAGCGGAGCGTTCAAAGCAGGGCCTCCTTGAATGGCCTGGAGTACATGTGGCCGCCGGCGAAGAAGCCGTTGACCCGATCCTCCTCCCGGGCGGTGATGGACGCGGGGTCGCGCAGGATCGGCGCCTTCGCCAGTTGATCGGCCTTCAGGCAGGTGACGCGCAGCTCCTTCGTCTTGCCGTTGATGACCGCGTAGAAGATCGGGACGAGGCGACGCTCCGCGACGCCGTCCAGGGTGACCTCGAGGTAACGCAGGATCTTGGATTCCTTGTCGATCCACAGGTCGAAGACGATGCCGGCCGGCTTGTAATCGGAGCCGAACACCCTCATGCCGCGCGGGTCGAGGTCGGGATCGACGCAGGTGTAGTCCGTCGCCTCGCGCAGCGGCTCGAGCTGCAGGGTCCCGTCGTGCATGGTCCATGGCTCGTCGCGGCGCAGCGTGTAGGATCCCGGGCCGATGCCGGCGAGGAGCGGGTCGCCGACCGGGTAGATCGGCATTCCAGGGGCGCGGGAGCGCACGCTGGCGCTCAGGTCGCGCCGTTCATACTCCTGCGGCAGGACGGAAACGTCGCCGTTGAGCTTCCTGTAGGTCTTTCGCGGCGGCATCTCGGGGAACCCGACGATGCGGTGCCTGACCGTGGGGACCGCTTCTTCCAGCGGGTAGCCCTCCCGCTTCGACTCGCTCTGGAGATACACCACGAGGGCGGCGAAGAAGAGGCCGAAGGCGACCAGCAGAACCTGCGCGAGGTCGATGTGTTGGGTGAACGATCCGATCAATTGCCGGCTCCCACTTCAAGCTCGCGCGCCGCGAGGTCGGGCTTCTGCATCTGCGCCAGGGACGCGCGGGTGATGGCGATGTTCGGGTCGCTGTCCTTGGCGTCCGGCTCCGTGCCGACGAGGCCGGGATAGTCCTTCACCATGTTCACGCCGTTGAGCGGCTTGACCAACCGGTAGTGGCAGGTTTCGCAGGTCAGCAGCGCGTTGCCGGATTGCTGACCCGCCTGAAAGCCGGGGATCACCGGCACCTTCGTCTCGTGGATCAGCTCGCGCTGCTGCGGGATGATCTGGGCGAAGGGCAGCAGGTAGGTCCTGTTGAGGTCGCGCATCATGTTGAGCGAGTAGTAGCCGACCCAACGGTACGGCGAACTCTGGCTCCAGTCGGCCCAGGCGCGCGAGTTGTGGCAGTATCCGCAGTTGACGCCGATCTGCAGGGACATCTGCATCATCATCTGGTACAGGCGGTTGAAGACGACGTTGTTGGCGACCCGGTTGGTGCGCAGCGCGGTCACCGACTGGCCTGCGGCGGGATGATCCTGCAGGTAGAATTCCGCGAAGCCGTTGTTGGGGAAGAACCGGGTCACCGTGTCGGCCGCCTCGTTCCAGGTGTCCTCCTGCTTGGAGACGCCGAGGTTGACCGGGGCGGGCTGGCGCGGCAACCACACCTCGGCGGGGATCGGCTGGCCGCGGTGGCAGGTGTAGCAGGTCTGCCCCGACGGCTGGACGTGGGTCTTCCAGGCGGCGTTGATGTAGCGGGTCATCTCCAGCATGCGCCGCGCGGCGAGCTTGGTCGGCTTGGCGTCGGAGGCCCAGTTGGTGCCCTCGTGGCAGAAGCCGCAGCCCTGCTTGGGCGAGACCCAGGCGGTGATCGCGTATTGCAGCCGCATGAACTCGGCCGCGCTGACGTCGGTGAGCACCTTGACGTTCTTGTAGGTCTCGGTGGCCTTTGGGCCGCCGTCGGCGGCCGGGGGCAGAGGCGCGGGCAGGTCGACGTTGATGGGCGCGGTCTCGGCGCGGCTCGCGAACTGTACCGATGAGCTCGCCCGGTAGCCCATCTGGGTCCCGGGCACACCCGGGGCGTGCCAGTCCGGCGCTTTGACGACGACCACGGCCACGACGACGGCGGCAGCGGCGGCGCCGATGATGGTTATGAGCTTCATTTCGGCACCACGAAGTAGGGTCGCTTCTGGTCGAGCGCCCGTTGCGGGACAGGCGGAAGCTGCCGGTACACGGAAGGGTAGTCGGGCGCGATGGAGTGCTTGACGCCCCACAGGTACCAGTTGTCCACGACGGTGCCGGTGATGAGGATGCCGATGCCCCCCGTCAGCGTCGTCAGCGTGGCGAACCACCAGCCCCAGCGATGGATCGACTCCATCGTGGCGTTGAAGCCCATCGTCCAGCGCCAGAACAGCGAGGCGCGCTCGCCGGCGGTGCCGCGGTCGACGATCTCGTGGGTCTCGCGGTCGCCGCCGAACTTGGTGACGGCCATGATCGTCCCGCCGTGCATGCCAAACAGCACCGCCGACCCGTAGAGGAAGGTGATCGAGAGCATGTGGAACGGGTTGTAGAAGAGGTTGCCGTAGCGGACCGAGAAGGTCGCCGTCCAGTTGAGGTGCGGGACGATGCCGAAGGGGACCGCCTCGGACCAATGGCCCATCAGCAGCGGCCGGATGAAGCCGAGCACGAGGTAGAGCCAGATCGCGGAAGCGAAGGACCATGGGATGTGGGTGCCGAGCCCGGTCTTGCGGGCGCGCCGGTAGGTTCGCGTCCACCACAGGAGGATCGAGACCGTCAGGAAGAAGCCGGCCATCAGCCACCAGCCGCCGTCGTGCAGCGGCGGGATCGACAGGCCGTAGCGCGCCGGCGGCGGTTCCAGCGCCAGGAACGGCAGCAGCTTGATGAAGCGAAGCACGTTCCAATCGACCGAGGCCAGCATGTTGAGGCCGATGATCTCGAAGGCGATGAAGCCGCAGGCGACGGAGACGACGCCTTCCGGCCCCAGCTCGAAGGGGCCGAGCTGCAGCTCGCCGATGCGGCCGAACAGCTTGGAGTAGCCGGCCGCCTTTGGCTTGCCGATGCGCGGCGGCGCCGGAGGGTTGAGCCCTCGCTCGATGGGTCCTCTGAGTTCGACCACGTTGTAGAGGGTATGGAAGCGCGCCATGCTGAAACCTGTCGCTGCTGGTACGTATTGGGACAGTATTGAGGAAATGGATTGATCGTCGCGACGGTCGGCGGCCGAGGCTCAGTAGAAGCCCTGTGACGACCAGATCGGCATGCTCAGGAAGAAGTTGAAGAAATACGGCCACCCTTGCGTCCAGAACGGCCCGGAGATGATGATGCAGATGCCGCTCCAGAAGCTGGCGTTGATGGCGAGCAGCCAGCCCAGGCGATGGATGCCCAGCTCGCCGATCGAGTAGCCGATCAGCTCGCGGAAGTAGATGCTCTCGTGCTCGCCGTACTTGACCGCCTCGCCCTTGCCGGGGTTGGCCGCCGACAGGATCTCGCCGGTGTGCATCGCCAGCACGAGCGCGGTGGTGAAGAAGCACGTCACCGCCAGCATGTGCGCCGGGTTGTAGTGGAAGTGCAGGTACTGGTAGCCGGTGTTCGAGACCCAATCGAGGTGGCTCATGATCCCGTAAGGGAAGCCGTAGCCCCAGGCCCCCATCAGGACCGGACGGATCACCTCCAGCGAGAAGTAGGCGAAGATGGCGAAGCCGAAGGCGATCGGCACGTGCAAGCCCATGCCGAGCTTGCGGGCGATCTCGCACTGCCGCAACGCCCACGACGTGAACGCGCCGAGCGCGCAGACCGTGATGGCCTGCCAGAGGCCGCCCTCCATCATCGGGGCGGCGTGCAGGCCGTAGCTGAGGTTGGGCGGCGCGATCGAGATCTTCCAGGGCGCCCAGCTCGGCCCCATCGCCGCGCCGTAGAAGATGAGGCCGGTGCCGACCAGCGAGAAGAAGATCGTCGTGACGCCGAAGAAGCCGACGTAGAAGGGGCCGAACCAGAAATCGAACAGCGAACCACCGACGAGCGTGCCGCCTCCCACTCGGTACTTCCGTTCGAATGATAGCAGGGACATCGCGGCAGTCTCCGGTGGGGGTTGGGCGCCGTGCGTGCGTTCGACCCGCCGAACTTGGCATCGTCGGCTTGCAAGTGTCAACCTAATCTGACAATACAAGGTGTCATTTTAGGCTGACATTCGTCGGCGAATGGTCACGGAAGGACGGGCGATGTTTTCTTCGGCCACGGTCGCATCGACCAAGTCATCCAGCGGCGCCGTTCCGCGAGGGAGCGTCGTCGCGCTCGCGCTCGCGATCCTGTCGTGCGCGTCTCTCGGCGTCTGCCACGCGCAAGGGATGACGAGCCCGACGAGCGGCGATCCGGCGGCTTCCAAGACGGCGCCACTCGGGGCCGCGCCCGCCGCGCCGTCCGCCGCCGTGGGCGGGACGCTCGCCGGCGCGGCGCCGGGCGGCCAGGCGACCGCAAGCCCGGGGCCGGTCGGCCCGGTCGGGCCCGACGGCATCCCCGTCGCCGGCACCACACCGGCGGGCCAGCCGACGCCAGACCAGCCGATGTCCCGCCAGCAGACCGACCGCACGATCCCGCCCGGGCCGACCGTGACGTCGTGGGACACCTTCGAGTACGAGGGGCCGGACCTCCATTATTCCGTCATCGGCGAGGTCCGGCAGGGACAGATCCTGACGGTGCTCGGCTGCGCCAACGGCTGGTGCAACGTGTCCTTCGACGACACGAGCGGCTACATCCTGGCCGAGGTCGTCGCCACGGGTAATCCCGCGCTCCCGGCGCCGGGCTTCCTCCCCCAGCCGGCGGCGGACCTGATCGCGGTGCCGCCGGGCCCGTGCGTCGAGGTGATCCAGACCGAGGGCAACGGCGGCACGAAGCCGACGCGATTCTGTCAGAAGCAGGCTCAGTAGGGGCGCGACCCCCGCTTGACCGACGGGGCGGCATCGTCATCTCTGCGGCCATGTCCACAGAAGCCGCCGGCGCCCTGGCGGGCGCGGAAGCGCTCGCGGTCAACCTCATCGCCGTCCTCGTCGCCGTCAGCGACGAGCAGCCGCGCGTCCTGACGATCGGCGGCGGACGTTCGCTGCCCTCGGGTCCCTTCGAGCTGGCCCACCGATCCCTGCAGTCGAGCCTGCGCGGATGGGTCGAACAGCAGACCCATCATCCCATCGGCTACGTCGAGCAACTCTACACCTTCGCCGACCGCGACCGCGGCGTCGACGTCGACCAGCGCATGGTGTCGATCAGCTACCTCGGCCTGACCCGCGAACGCGCCGGGGTCGACGATCCGTCCTCCGCTTGGCTCGACTGGTACGAGTTCTTCCCGTGGGAGGACCGGCGTGCGGGACGCGGCACCGATCACGGCTGGATGGAGGCGGCGTTGAGCGCATGGGCGGCCGCGGCGCCGGCGGCGGCGCGAGCGCGCGAGCAGCGCTGCTCCATCGCCTTCGGGTTCCCGCCCCACGCCTGGAACGAGGAGCTCGTCCTGCAGCGCTACGAGCTGTTGTTCGAGGCCGGGCTGCTTCCCGAGGCCGGGATAAGCTGCGACGGGCCGCCCCAGCAGCGGACCATGGAAGGCCGGCGCATGACCGGCGACCACCGCCGCATCCTCGCCACCGGCATCGCGCGGCTGCGCGCCAAGATCAAATACCGTCCCGTGGTGTTCGAGCTGATGCCGCCGACGTTCACATTGCTGCAGCTGCAACGCACCGTCGAGGCGCTCGCCGGACGGCTGCTCCACAAGCAGAATTTCCGCCGGCTGATCGAGCAGCAGCGGCTCGTCGAGGACACCGGCGCCGTAGCGACCGACACCGGCGGCCGTCCGGCGCGGCTGGTCCGTTTCCGACGCGACATCCTCGATGAACGCGCCATCGCCGGGACCAAGCTTCCGCTCGCCGGCGCCTGAACGATCCGAACGGAGGATTACGTTTTCACGACAGGGGCTTGACGCCGGGCGTCCGCGCGGCCAGATGTGTTCGGGAAATGCTCGATCGGAGTATAAGAAATGCAGATCGCGAACGCGTCCGGCGCCATCGCGCGCACGGCCGGTCTCTACGATCGGGTCAGCCGCTTCATCCCTCCTTTCGAGTGGGCGGCCTACGCCGCCGACATCGACGCGATCCTGAGCCTGAAGCGCCAGCGCAAGGCCGTCATTCTCGCCCATAATTATCAAACGCCCGAGATCTTCCACTGCGTGTCCGACCTCGTCGGCGACAGCCTCGCCCTCGCCCGCATGGCGCAGGAAAGCGAGGCCGACGTGATCCTTCTCGCTGGCGTGCACTTCATGGCCGAGACGGCCAAGCTGCTGAACCCGCACCGCACCGTGCTGATCTCGGACACGTCGGCCGGTTGTTCGCTCGCCGACTCGATCACGGCGGCCGACGTGCGCGCTTTGAAGGCGAGGCATCCCGGCGTTCCGGTCGTCACCTACGTCAACACCTCCGCCGCCGTGAAGGCCGAAAGCGACATTTGCTGCACCTCGGGCAACGCCTTGAAGGTGGTCGAGTCGCTCGGCGTCCCCGAAGTGATCATGATCCCCGATGAGTACCTCGCGCAGAACATCGGCAAGCAGACCGGTGTCCGGATGATCACCTGGGCCGGCCACTGCGAGGTGCACGAGCGGTTCACGACGGCGGACGTCGCCGAGTTCCGCGAGGCGAACCCCGGCGTGGTCGTGCTCGCCCACCCGGAGTGCCCGCCCGCCGTCTGCGACGAGGCGGACTACGCCGGCTCGACGGCGGGCATGATCGACTACGTCGCCAAGCAGCGGCCGCCCAAGGTGATGCTGCTGACCGAGTGCTCGATGTCCGACAACGTCGCCGTGCACTACCCGGATATCGAGTTCGTGCGGCCCTGCAACATGTGTCCGCACATGAAGCGCATCACGCTGGGCAATCTCCGGCGCTCGCTGGAGACGCTGACGACGGCCGTCACCATCGACGACGCCGTCGCCGGTCGGGCCAGGCTTGCCGTCGAACGCATGCTGGCGGTGAGGTGATGGCAGGCTTGCAGACCATGGCTCACCCGAACGTCCCCGTGATCGTCGGCGCCGGCCTCGCCGGCCTGATGACCGCGCTCCACATGGCCCCGAACCCCGTGGTCGTTCTCTCGCCGGCCCCGCTCGGCTTCGAGGCGTCGAGCGCCTGGGCGCAGGGCGGCGTGGCGGCGAGCGTCGGCCCGGACGACGGCGCGGCGCTCCACGTCGCCGACACGCTGGCGGCCGGCGACGGGCTCTGCGACGCTGATGCCACCGCCCGCATCCTCGGCGAGGCGCGCGAGGCCATCGCCGGGCTGGTCGCGCTCGGGGCGCGTTTCGACCGCGACGCCGCCGGCGCGCTCAAGCTCGGCCTCGAGGCGGCGCACGGCCGCCGGCGGATCGTCCACGCTGAGGGCGACGCCACCGGCCGCGAGATCATGCGCGCCGTCGTCGTGGCGGTCCGCGCCTGCCCTTCGATCACCGTGCTGGAAGGCATCGAGGCACGGCGCCTCCTGACGAACGATGGGTGCGTCGTCGGCGTGCTGGCCGCGCGTGACGACGAAGCGGTCATGCTGCCGACGAGCCGCGTCGTGCTCGCCACCGGCGGCATCGGCGGCCTGTTCACGCAGAGCACCAACCCGACCGGCTGCTTCGGCATGGGCCTCGCCCTCGCCGCGCGGGCCGGGGCGGAGCTGAGCGACCTCGAGTTCGTGCAGTTCCATCCGACCGCCCTCGACGCGCCCGGCACGCCGGTGGCGCTCGTCAGCGAGGCGGTGCGCGGCGAGGGCGCCCACCTCGTCGACGAGACCGGACACCGCTTCATGCGCGAAGTGCCGGGTCGGGAACTCGCGCCCCGCGACGTGGTCGCCCGCGCGATCTGGGCGGAGCACCGGGCGGGCCATCAGGTTTACCTCGAAACGCGCGGCCTGATCCCGGCCGGCTTCGCGACGCGTTTCCCGACCATCGCCGCCGCCTGCCACGCCCACGGCATCGACCCCGACCGCGAGCCGATCCCGGTGCGTGCCGTCGAGCACTACCATATGGGCGGCATCGCGGTGGATTCAGGCGGGCGCAGCAGCGTCGAAGGGCTGTGGGCTTGCGGCGAGGTCGCTCGCACGGGACTGCATGGGGCCAATCGGCTTGCCAGCAACTCGCTGCTGGAAGCCATGGTCTGCGCGCGGGCGGTGGCCGCCTCGGTGGTCGCGACGCCCGCTCGCGCCGTCGCGCCCCTGCCTTGCGCCCTGCCGCCGAGGCCGGTGGCGGCGTCGCTGCGGGCCACCGTATCGGCCGCCGTCGGCGTCCTGCGTGATCGCGGGACGCTTCTCAGGGGCATCGACGCCCTGCTTCCGCTCGCCCCCGGCGGGGACGCGGGGAGCGATCCGGCCCTGGTTGCCCTGATGATCGCGGTGGCCGCGCTCGCCCGACGCGAGAGCCGTGGCGGCCATTCGCGTACGGACTGGCCGGACGCCGATCCCCGACAGGCAATATCGCGTTCCCTGACGATGGCCGAGGCCTTGCGCAGGGCCGACCGCGCCTTGGCTGAAGGACCGTCGGCCGCACCCCCGGCTGTCAAGCGCGCCCTGACCGTCGTTCCGGCCTGACGCCATGTTGATCCCTTCCCTGCCGGACGTCATGATCGAGCCGCTCGTCCGGACCGCCCTGCTGGAGGACCTCGGCCGGGCCGGCGACCTGACGACCGACGCGATCGTGCCGGCCGACGCGCGGGCCCGCATGACGATCCGCTCGCGGCAGACCGGCGTCGTCGCCGGGCTCGACCTCGCGCGGATCGCCTTCGCCTTGGTCGACCCGCGCATCGTGCTGCGGGTCGAGACGCCGGACGGTGGCGCGGTCGCGCCCGGCACGGTGGTCGGCGCGTTGGAAGGTCCCGCGCGCGGCCTGCTCACGGCGGAACGGACCGCCCTCAACTTCCTCTGCCGCCTCAGCGGCATCGCGTCGGTGACCGCCTCGATCGTCGCCTCCGTGCGCCCGCACAAGGCGCAGGTCGTCGACACGCGCAAGACGACGCCGGGCCTGCGCGCGGTCGAGAAACACGCCGTGCGCGTCGGCGGCGGCGGCAACCACCGCTTCGGCCTCGACGACGCCGTGCTGATCAAGGACAACCATGTCGCGATCGCCGGCGGCATACGCCCCGCGATCGAGCGGGCCAAGGCCGGCGTCGGCCATCTCGTCAAGATCGAGGTGGAAGTCGACACGCTGACGCAGCTCGAAGAAGCGCTCGCGGTCGGCGTGGATGCCGTGCTGCTCGACAACATGGCGCCGCCGATGCTGCGGGAGGCGGTGGCGATGGTGGCTGGCCGCGCGATCACCGAGGCGTCAGGCCGGGTGACGCCCGAGACGGCGCCGGCCATCGCCGCCACCGGCGTCGACCTCATCTCGGTCGGCTGGATCACCCATAGCGCGCCGGTGCTGGACCTCGGCCTGGATTTCGAGCCGGGCTGAACGGTCAAGTCGGCGCGGGCGCCTTCATGACCAGCGGCAAGCCCGCCGCCACCAGCACGACGGTTCCGCAGACAGCGGCGATGCGCTGGTTGAGCCGGCCCTGCGCGTCGCGGAAGCGGCGGGCCAGGGCGTTCTCCGGCACGATGCCCCAGCCCACCTCGTTGGACACGAGGACGCTCGCGCCGGGCAGGCGCGGCACGAGCGCGGCGAGCGCCTCGCTCGCCGCCTCGACGTCGTCGCCGCGCAGCATGAGGTTGCTGAGCCACAGGGTCAGGCAGTCCACCAGCAGCACGCGGGTCGGCGCGGCGTGGTCGGCCAGCACGCCGGCCAGGTCGTAGGGAGCCTCGATCGTCCGCCACGCCGCGTCGCGGGCGGCGACGTGACGCGCGATCCGCTCCACCATCTCGGCGTCGTAGGCGTGGGCGGTCGCCACGAACAGGCGGTCGAGCTCTGTGGCCTCGGCCCGCGCCTGCGCGTGGGCGCTCTTGCCGGACCGCGCGCCGCCCACCACCAGCACGCTCGAGGGCGCGGGCTCAGCCATCGGCGCACGCGCGGGCGTCGCGGAGCCCATGAGAAGATGGGCAGCCGGACGAACGGAACGCTTCCGCGAATCGCACCCGCCTTCTAGGGTCCGGCGCCATCCTGGTTCGTTCGGCGGGGTTCATGCTCACAAGACGCAGTTTCGTTAAAATCAGCGCCGCCGTCCAACTCCTTGCCATGACCGACCGGGAAACCTTCGCGCAGGACCAGGACGCCGCAGCCTCGAAGATCAGCTTCGGACCGGCGAAGCCGTTCGGCTTCGACGCCCTGAAGGCGATGGCCAGGGACTTGGCGGCCAAGGCTTACGTCGCGCCGCCCGCGCCCGATCCCACCATCGTCAGGACGATGGACTACGACGTGGAACGCACCATTGAGCCTAACCGCGCCTACGCGCTGTTTGGCACCGACGAGGAGGGTCCCTATCCCGTCACCTTTCTCACGGTGGGCGAACTGTTCCAGAAATCGGTTCGCCTCCACGCCCTCGACGACGGTCAAGCGCGCGAGATCTTGTTTCGCCCCGAGTATTTCAACGCGCCGGCCGGCGGCCCGCTGTCGAAACTGCCGACGTCGCCACCTCCTTTCGCCGGCTTCGAGGTCCGTCAGGCGTCCGACAAGCCGGGCTTACGCGAGCACGAGGGCTGGGCGCGCTTCGTCGGCGCCTCGTACTTCCGAGGCGTGGGAGAAGCCAACCAGTTCGGGCTGTCGGCGCGCGGGCTGGCGGAGAACACCGGCGTCTCGAACCCGGAGGAATTTCCGGACTTCACCCATTTCTGGATCGGCGAGGGCGACATCGACGACGATCCCGTCACGGTCTATGCCCTGCTGGACGGGCCGAGCGTGGCCGGCGCCTATCGCTTCATCATGCGTCGCGGCCGCGCGACGACGATGGATGTTTCCTGCGAACTGCACCTGCGCCGCCCCATCGAGCGTCTCGGCATCGCGCCCCTCACCTCGATGTTCTGGTACTCGGAGACCGTCAAAGGCGCCGCCACCGATTGGCGGCCGGAGATCCACGACTCCGACGGGCTCGCGATGTGGAACGGCAAGGGCGAACACCTTTGGCGCCCGCTCAACGATCCGGCGACGCTGAACATCTCCGCCTTCCTCGACGAGAACCCGCGCGGCTTCGGCCTGATGCAGCGCGATAAGACCTACGACCACTACCTCGACGCCGTCTTCTACGATCGGCGGCCGTGCGGCTGGGTGGAGACCAGGGGCGACTGGGGCAAAGGGTCCGTGCAGCTGGTCGAGATCCCGACCGACAACGAGATCTACGACAACGTCATCGCGATGTGGGTGCCGGCGGAGCCGACGCGGGCCGGCCAAGTGCTGTCGTACGACTACAACCTGCTGTGGCGCGACACGGACCCCTTCCCCGAAGGTTTGGCGCTGTGCGTCGCCACGCATCTGGGCGCCGGCGCCGTGCAAGGCGCACCGCGCTCCAAGGCGCTGCGCAAATTCATGATCGAGTTCAAGGGCGCCAACCTCGCCCTGCTCGACACCGGCGAGGAGCCGGAGGCCGTCCTGAGCGCGTCGCGCGGCACGTTCCTGAACGGGGACACGGAACTGTCGCCCGACGGGGATCGCACGCTCTGGCGCACCCAGTTCGACCTCGACGCGCAAGGCCAGGAGCCGGTCGAGCTGCGCTGCTTCCTGCGCCACGGCGGTCGTCCGCTCACGGAAACCTGGGTGTACCGGTACCTCCCGTTCGAGAGCCCGGTGCGTTGACGTTGCGACCGGCTTCGCCGCATCCGGCGTGCCCGAAAACCGCCACCGTCAGCCAGAACGCATCCGTTCAGGCCGTCATCAGGGCGTAGCGGCGGCAGTGTTCGAGATAGGCTTCCTCGTGCTTCACGATGAGGCCGACCACCGCGCGCCATAGCCAGGAGGGCGCGTCGAGATCCGACGGCCTCTCCTGAAGGTCATGCCGCCAGGCGAGGCGCACGTCGTGGGTCATCTGGCGTCCATGCGCCCGGCCGACCACGAAGGCCAGGTAGCGGGCCGCACCCAGCGCCTCACGGCGCGAGAACTGCTCGATCTCAAGCTTCAAGTCCTCCGGCAGCAGTTCGCGCACGACGACCGGACGTCCGTTCAGCTCCGCCGCCGCCATCCGATCGCCGAGGTTGGGCGACATCGCCCTGGCACCAGCCACGACGCGCTCGGCGTGGTGGGACGGCATCGCCGCGACATCGGTCGACGGCGCGACGGAGGGCACGGCCTCCTTGATGTCGATCAGCGACAGCTTGTCCTTCCGCTCGCCAGTCAGGTGGACGAGGGCCGCGTAACGGAGCTTGCCGAGCGAGGAGCAACCTTTCATCCAATAGGCTGAATCGAGCAACTCGACCTTCGCCTTGTCCGAACGCTTGTTGAGGGTCAGCACCAGGCTCTTCACGACGGTGGAGTCGAGGAGGACGCCGACGCTCCACTTCTCCTCGTCGTTCAGACGCCAGAACGTCTTGCCGATCGGGATCGAGGGGCGGACATCGGCGAGACGCTCACGGGCGAGGTGCCGCCATTCCCGACCGAGCGCCCGCTTGCGAACGGTCGCGACCAGTTGCGGCTCGGCGACCGCGCCCTCGTCCTCGGGTGCGAGGAGGCCGGCTTCGTAGCCCTCGATCATCTCCTCCAGCATGCGCGCGGTCGTGACGCCGGGCAGGTCCGAGCCCCTGGCCGCGCTGGCCAGCGACAGCGCCAGCCTGACGAGATCGTGGGACGGGTTGCCGATCACCGTCTGATCGAGGTCGCGGACCTGGATGTCGACCTTGCCATCACTATCGGCGATCGGTCCGAGATTGCCGGCGTGGCAATCGCCGCAGATCCACACGGGCGGCCCGTCGGGGAGCCCGCAGTCGATCTCGGAAAGCCACTCGTAGTGCTGGGCCGTATTGCCCCTGACGAAGGCATGGGCGGATCGCGCCATCTTCTCGAGGCGTCGTACCTCGAGGAGTTCGATGCGGGCGGCGGTGTCGTGTGCTTCGGTCTTGTCCACTCGGCGGTTCCATCAACGCGGACGTCGGCACCAAGCGCTCGCGCGCGGTTCACAGGCCGTGCCGGCGGCGACCTTCGTCGATCCCTTTGAGATAGGGCCTCAAGCCTTTCCTTCCCCTTAAAAAGGTCCGGCATATCAGCGTCAGATCATCACGGCGGCTGACGAGCCCCGCAGGCTCCCTCCCTGGAAATAGGGTCGACAGCGACCCGCGATTGGCCGCGTTCATCGCGGGTCGAGCAGGCGCCGGTACTCGGCTTCCGGCCGCCAGTAGGCGTCGCCGGCGCACTCCTCCAGGGCAGTCCTGTTGCGAACGGTGACGAAGCCGCGATCGGCGCCGAAGAAGCCGTTGCCGGCAAGCACGTGGTCGCGGTGGTCACGCTCGGCCGCCACACGGAAAGCATGGTCAACATGAACCCGTGGGTGAGCGGCAGGTCGTCGACGCTAAACCGATCGTGGCACATCAGCAACCATCGGGCGAGCCGCTCGTCGACGGGGTGGACCGCGTTGGCCAAGGACGTGTAGCTCGACTGCACGTTGAGGACCTGCGCGAACAGCAGCAGGACGGACCGCAACGTCGCGCTCTCCGCGACGGCTTCGACGAAGGCGCCGTACACGATACGGTGGCCACCACCCGCCATCTGCATATGGATGAGTTGCGGCGTGCGGTCGGAGCCGAGCGCGAGCGCGGGATGGACGAAGCCTTTTCGCCCGATCAGGCCGGCCTCGGCCTGCTGCCCGTCGCGCGACGTTGCGATGATGGACGCGGCCCCTTTCTCCAGGAAGTAGGCGTACGGCATCGGCTCGCTGGGCTCCGCGAGCACCATCGGCCGGGGACATGTCGCGCGTTCGAGCCGAGGGGCAAGCGCGTCGAAGTCCCCGGGGCTCAGACGCGCCAGGAGGCAGTTGGCGACGTCTGCCTGCTGCAATGACACGACATGCTCCCGCGATGGAAGGGGAAGCACACGGTCTCCCAAACGCCCGCCGGCCCTGGTTGCGGGGCAGCATGGTCGTCTAACGGCGGTCGAACAACGCAGCTTCAGCATTCGTCGCGATCTGAGGCTCGCGTCCGATGGCGTATAATCGGGCGCTCGGATCGACAGGCTCGCGCGCACGACGCGACCAGGGCGATCGCGCAGCTTCGTCGGCGATGATGCCGACGCGGGTCGCCGGGAGCATTCGACCACGAGTCTCCTATATCGCGGACAGCTTCTCCACCTCGAAAGGCAACGTCCCCTGATGCGATCATGCCAGGGGCGACGAAGTGCGTCCTCAGAAACGTCCCGATCCGCGTCGGCATGCGCCACCCCGACGATCCGCGGCGCGGGTGGCCCGAGGCGGCTTCACTCGTCATTCGCAACGGCGCGGGCGACATGTTGCAACGAGGCGACCATGCTTCAGAGGACCCCGGCTCCCGAGCGCGCGCCCGATCCGATCGGCCGTTTCGTGGTGCCGGCGACCGCGCTGCTCAGCTTCGTCTCGTTCTGGCGCGCCTCGGCCATCGTGCTGAGCGACCTCGGCTCGTCCGCCTTCTATGTCGGCGGCATCGCCGAGGGTAAGATCGGCAAGGCGGCCCCCTGGTTCATCCTGGGCGTCATGCTGTTCTCCTACGCGGTGCGGGCGGTCTACATCGAGAGCTGCTCCATGTTCACGCGCGGCGGCGTCTACCGCGTGGTACGCGAGGCGATGGGCACCACGGCCGCCAAGTTCTCCGTCAGCGCCCTGATGTTCGACTACGTGCTCACCGGCCCGATCAGCGCGGTCAGCGCCGGACTGTACCTCGCCGGCCTGCTCGACCAGGTTTCCGCCCACCTTGGCCTGCCGCACCTGCCGGTCCCGCCGCAACTCGTCGCGGCGCTGTTCGCGATCATCGTCGTGGCCTTCTTCTGGTGGACGAACACGGTGGGCATCCCATTCTCGTCGACGCAGGCGCTGCGGGTCATGCAGATCACCACCGTCATGGTCGTGATGCTGATCGCTTGGTGCGTGTTGACGATCGCGATCAAGGGATATCAGCCCGTCCCACTGCCCGTTCCGGGGAATGTCCACTTCGGCGACGACGCACTGGGCTGGCTGAAAGGCACGCGTCTGCCCGACGTGGCGGTGATCGCGATCCTGATCGGCCTCGGTCACTCGCTGTTGGCGATGAGCGGCGAGGAAAGCCTCGCCCAGGTCTACCGGGAGATGGAGGCTCCCAAGCGCCGCAACCTGATCCGCACCGGCCTCATCATCTTTGGTTACAGCCTCCTCTTCACGGTGCTGGTTTCCTTCTTCGCGGTGATGCTGATCCCCGACGACCAGCGGCAGAAGGTGCAGGATGACCTCATCAGCGGTCTCACCATGGTGCTGGTCGGCCCCGAGTGGCTCCGGCTGAGCTTCCAGGCCTTCGTCGTCGTCGTCGGCATCCTCATCCTATCGGCGGCGGTCAACACCTCCATCATCGGCTCGAACGGGGTGCTGAACCGCGTCGCCGAGGACGGCGTGCTGCCGGACTGGTTCCGCGTGCCGCACAAGCGCTTCGGGACGACCTATCGCATCATCGCCCTCATCGGGCTATTGCAGATCGCGACCGTCATTCTCAGCCGGGGCGACGTGACCTTGCTCGGCGAAGCCTATGCTTTCGGCGTCGCCTGGAGTTTCGCCATGAAGGCGCTGGCCGTCACCGTCCTGCGCTTCACGCGGCCGGAAGCCGATCGCTGGCGGGTACCGCTCAATTTCAACGTCGGCGGTCGGGAGCTACCGGTCGGGTTGATGCTGATCACGGTCATGCTATTCCTGCTCGCGGGCATCAACCTCCTCACCAAAGAATCCGCGACCATCGGTGGCTTGGCGTTCACGATCGTCTTCTTCGTCCTCCTCACGATCAGCGAGCGGCGCAACGCCGGGTGGGCGCACCCTGGGCGCCGGGCGCCGGAGCACTTCCGCCTGGAGGCGCGGGACCGCCTGACGCCCGACGCGCTCGGCGTGCGCCCCGGCGGCATCGTGGTCGGCGTGCACGATCCCGACCATCTCGATCACCTCGACGTCCTGCTCGCCCGCGAGGACAGCGATGGTCGCGACATCATCCTCGTCGCCGTGAACACAGCCGGGGTGTCGCTCGACGATCACGACGACGATCCCAGGCACGTCGTGGGCGAGTGGGAGAACCGAGTCTTCACCACCGCCGTCGCCTCCGCCGAGGATGCCGGCAGGCCGGTTGCTCTGGTGGCTTTGCGAAGCGACGAGCCCTATTGCGCCGTGCTGCAGGCGGCGGGCTGCCTGCGATCGACCGATGTCGTGCTGGGAACGGGCGAACAGGGCGTTGAGGCGCAGTCGCGACGGATCCGGCGCGACTGGGAGCAAATCGACGACGGTCGCGAGCGGGTGAGCGTCGAGATCGTGCCGGACGGTCCCGGCGAGTCGACCAGGATCGAACTCGGGAATAACATCGGCCGCGGCGCGGACCGGCCCGGCGGGGATTGAGGAAGCGATAAAGCATGTCTTTCACCGACAGGATCATGGGCGCGCGTCTCGCGACGCACGACGAGGTCCATCAGAAGGTCGGCCCCGTCGCCGGCATCCCCATGCTCGGCCTCGACGCCCTGTCTTCGGCGGCCTATGGGCCCGAGGCTGCCCTCACGATCCTGCTCGGCATCGGGGCGCTCGGCGCGAGCGCCATCGTGCCGATCACCGCCCTCATCATCCTGCTGCTGGGGATCGTCTACTTCTCCTATCGCCAGACCATGTTCGCCTACCCCGACGGCGGCGGCTCCTACACCGTCGCCAAGGCGAACCTCGGCGTGAGGCCGGGCTTGCTCGCCGCCGCTTGCCTCCTCGTCGATTATACGCTGAACGTGGCGGTCGGCATCGCGGCCGGTGTCGGCGCGCTGATCTCGATCGCGCCGGTCCTGCACCCTTACATCTTGCCCCTTTGCCTGGTGATCCTGGCGATCATCACGCTCGTCAACCTGCACGGTATCCGCGAGTCCGGCGTCGCCTTCATCCTGCCCACCTACCTGTTCGTGGGAACGCTGGGGATCGTCATCGCGATCGGCCTCGCCAAGACAGTGCTCGGCGGCGGGCATCCGGTTGCGGTAGCGCTGCCCCCGAGCGTTCCCCTGGCCTCGGCCGGCGTCGGCTTCTGGCTGCTGCTGCGCGCCTTCGCCAACGGTTGCACCGCAATGACCGGCGTGGAAGCGATCTCCAACGGCATCTCCGCCTTCAAGGCGCCGGCGGTCCGCAACGCGCAACGCACGCTGGCGGCGGTGGTCGCGACGCTCGCCGTGCTGCTGGGAGGCATCGCCCTGCTCTGCCGCTCCTACGCCATCAACGCGACGGACCCGGACTCGGCCGCCTACCAGAGCATCCTCTCGCAGCTCACCGCCGCCGTGACGGGGCGCGGGCCGTTCTACTACCTGACGATGGGCAGCGTGGTCGCGATCGTCTGCCTTTCGGCCAACACCAGCTTCGCCGACTTCCCCCGCCTCTGCCGCCTGCTTGCCCTAGACAACTTTCTGCCCTACGCCTTCGCCGGCCGAAGCCGCAGGCTCGTGAACGCGAGCGGCATCGTCGCGCTCGCCCTCATGTCGTGCGTGCTGCTGGTGGCGTTCGGCGGCGTAACCGACCGGCTGATCCCGCTGTTCGCCATCGGTGCCTTTGGCGCCTTCACGCTGTCACAGGCCGGCATGGTCGTGCATTGGCGCACGCTGCGGAGCGCGGCGGTCGACGGCCCGCGCGCGCACGGTGCCTCCATGGCGATCAACGCGGTGGGCGCCTTGGCGACCGGGCTCGTCCTGCTCGTCGTGCTGGTGACGAAGTTCACGGACGGCGCCTGGATCGTCCTCATCCTCATCCCAGCGCTGACATGGCTGTTCGCCACCGTGCAGCGGCACTACGCCGGCGTGGCGCGGGAGACCGAATGTCGGCTGCCGCTCGATCTCTCGGAGGCGCTGCCCCCGATCGTCGTCGTGGTCATGCGGCGTTGGAGCACCATCACCCGCAACGCCCTCCATTTCGCGATGACCATGTCGGGCGACGTGGTCGTCGTCCACGTCCAGGCGAATGCGGAGGACGGCGAGCATCTCGCGGGCAAGTGGCGTCGCTTCGTGCGGGAGCCTCTCGAACGCGAGGGCAAGGCACCCCCGCGCCTGATGTTCGTGGAGTCGCCCTACCGGCTCTTCTTTGATCCCTTCTTCGCGACGCTGCGTCGGATCGAGGCCGAGAATCCCGGACGCACGATCGCCGTCGTCGTCCCCGAACTCGCCGGCGGTCGCTGGTACGAGTACGTCCTCCACAACCAGCGCTCGACGGCGTTGAAGGCCGCCATCCTGGTGCGCGGCGGACCGAACCTCGTCCTGGTCAACGTGCCATGGCGGGTGGGCGTCGGGGCGATGGCCGCGTCACGCGCCGCGGCGTAAGCGTCGGCGGCTTGACGGCGACGGGAACGGAGGATGAGGGTGTTTCGACTGGACCTCGCCGTCGTGGGCCTCTTCCAGCGTGTCTGCGACACGATGCTCGATTGCTTCGGTACCAGGATCGGCACCTTCCGCATGCTGATCGCCCTGATACCGGTGGGTGCCGATACGTTGGTGCGGATCCTGCGCGGCTGCTCGATGGCGAAGGTGTCGGCGAACAGCATCTTCCTGATCGGCATCGGGTTGTTCTACGACGCGAGAATGATGGTGTGCGACGACAGGCTCCAGACACGCCATGATCTGCGGGCGATCAACGTTCGGTCGCTGCGGTTCCAGGCGGACTTCCTGCAGCTCCGGATCTTCTACCTCTTCTCGCTGTCGGCGGCCGCCCTCTTCCACCACACCATCGCCGGGCTCGGCCTGCTGGCGGTCGTCTACGCGCGCTGCCTCGTGGTTCGGGAAAGAGCGCGGCCGGAGGGTCGCCGCACGCTCACCTTCCATCCGGCTTGATGGCGGCGGAACCGGACGTGACGGGGCCGGCGCCGGATGCTTTGGTGGGGACGACGCATTACGATCCGCGTGAGGCCCCGCGTTGCTTAAATTCCTGCCCCTGCGTCTTCGATCGGCGGCGTACGCGCTGCGCGGCGGGTTCCTCGTCAGGCCGCTCGTCATCGTCGTCGCGCTCGGCTGCGCCGGGGCCGTCGCCTCCTCCCTCGAGGAGGCCGAGCCGCTCGCGGCGGCCTGGGTCCCAGCCACGCTCTTCCCGACGCGCTCCGACCCCCAGGTCGCCCAGGCGATCCTGACGGTAATCGCGACCTCGACGATGACGGTGGTGTCGATCGTCTTCGCCATCCTGCTGATGACGCTGACGCTCGCCTCCATGCAGTTCTCGCCGCGCATCCTCATCAGCTTCTCGCGTGACCGCACCACGCAGTACACGCTGGGGATCTTCCTCGGCACCTTCTCCTATTGTGTCGCGGCGATGCCGGCGGCGCGCTCGGTGCCGGTGCCCGTTGCACCCATCGCCACCGTGGCGGGGGCGATGGGGCTCGCCCTGCTCTGCGTCGGCTGCCTGCTGTTCTTCATTCAGCACATCTCGCAGGCGATCAGCGTCAACCACATCGTCGACCGCATCG
This sequence comes from uncultured Beijerinckiaceae bacterium, assembly GCA_964244495.1. Lineage (GTDB taxonomy): Bacteria > Pseudomonadota > Alphaproteobacteria > Rhizobiales > Beijerinckiaceae > RH-AL1. Next base: position 192,059 of record CAXTIU010000004.1, on the reverse strand, counting down.
CGCGCGAGACGGAGACCGTCATCGACGAGTTGATGCCGCACCCAAGAGGCGTCTACGCCCTCTCGGAAACGCTCGCGTCCGATGACGGCGGACGCGAGATCCCGATCCTGAGCGAGGTGTCGGGCTACATTCGCTTCATCGACATCCCCCGCCTCGTCGAGTTCGCCAAGTCGCACCAGTTCCGCGTCCGGGTCACCCGCAAGGTCGGCCAGTTCGTGCCGGCCGGCGTGCCGCTGCTGACGGTGTCGCGGCGCAGCCGGGTCGATCACGATCGCGCGGTCGACCTAACGGCGGCCTTCGACATCGGGCCGATGCGGACGCTGCAGCAGGACGTCGAGTTCGGCGTCCTTCAGATCGTCGATATCGCGCTGCGCGCCATCTCGCCGGCCGTCAACGATCCGAGCACCGCGATCAGCTGCATCGACCAGCTCACCCGCATCCTGATCCGCTGGATGTCGCGCCTTCCGCCGGAAACCCGCGTCTACAATCCGCCGCACGTGCTGCGGGTGAGCGTGCCTTGGATGGACATCGAGGACCTGCTGGATACGGCCATCGAGCAGATCCGTGCTTACGCGACGACGGATTTCGCCGTCAGCCGTCGTCTGCTGCGGCTGGTGCACGACGTCGCCTCGACGATCCAAGAGGAAGGATTGCGCCGCCGCGTCGTCGCCAGGGGCGCCCGCGTGGTCGAGGGCTGCCGTGGGCGGCTGACCACCGAGAATCTCACGCGCCTCGACAGCCTGCTCGGTGAGCTGACCGGGGCCGAGGACGCGAGATTACGACTGAGATGAGGTCCCGGGGGATGCGGGAGCAAGCTGCGTCCCGGTCTCCAAAAGTCCACGCATGGGAGGGCATGCGCCAATGGCCGTGTCGGCGATCAGCTCGCCGCCGCTTCGACCGAAGGCCGCATCGGCCACGCGGTGCCGGTCGCCAGCGCCTGAAGCCGGCCGCGATCGCGGACCGTGTAGGTGCGCCCCTTCGCGACAACGAGCCCTTCGTCCCGCAGGGCCTGCAGAGTCCTGTTGACGTGGACAGTGCTCAGGCCGAGGGCGTCACCGATGTCCTCCTGCGTCAGCGGCAGCCGCAGCGTACCCTGCGCGGCCTGGCCGAGAGCCTCGAGACGGCTGAGCAGGTCGAGCAGGAAGTGCGCCACTCGCTGGCGTGACGAACGGCCGCCGAGGCTGATGACGCGATCGGTGATGGCGGCGTTCTCGTCGACCATCAATGACCAGAACAGGTCGCGGATCCTGGGACGCTCGTCGATGGTCTTGTTCAGCCAATCGATCGCGAAGGTCGCGACATGGCAGTCGCTCATCGCCGAGACGCTGGACAACGTGAACCTCGACAGCCTCCTTCGCGTCGAGACGCGAAGGAGGCTGTCGAGGTTGCAGATCTCGCCGGGCAAGTGAATGGAAACGATCTGTCGGCCGCCGTCGCGCATGATCTGATATTTGCACGCCCAGCCTCGCACGAGGACCACGAGATGTTTGGATTGGACGTCGCAGTCGAGGATGTCGGCATGCGCGGGAACATGCGTCGTACCACGGTACTGCGACGCGAGAATGGTGAAGTCATCGTAAGGAAGACCGCAGCGCTGGATCTTCGCCAGAAAGACATCGGCCATCGCTATCCCCTTCCGCGAATCGTGGGGATGCCGGTACCAAATTACACCCTGTGACGTAGCTTTGTACGATATCTTACCGACTGATCGAATTCGCTATCATCTCGAGATTTCTTAAGGGAGTCAGGCGACTTACCTGCTAAAGACTTCGTGCCGTCCGAACATTCCGGCTTACGGACGCTTGGGAGATCCGCTTGCGCTCTCGCCTTTGCAGCGAGAGAACATGTGCCCATTATCGCCCAAACCGTACTGCGAAATACTATTCTGAGTCGACTCTCGACAGATGATTTCGCTCTTCTCGCTCCAAGCCTCGAATTCGTGGACTGTCCGCAGTCCCTCAACCTCGTCGAGCCGAACACGTCGATCCGCGACGTCTTCTTCATCGAGGAAGGGGTTGCCTCCGTCGTGGTCAGCTCGCCCGAAGGCCAAGTCACCGAGGCCGGCGTCATCGGGTGCGAAGGCTTCGTGACCCCTGCGGTCGTGCTCGGCTCCGACCGCGTCCCGACGAGCATCGGAATCCAACTGGCGGGTTCCGCTCACCGGATCGATCGCATGACCCTCCTGGAGGCCCTTCGACGAAGCGCGAGCTTGCGGGACGTACTGGTGCGGTTCGCTCAGATCTTGATGGTGCAGACCACCTATACGGCCCTGACCAATGCGGTCCATCAGATCGACGAGCGGCTAGCCCGATGGCTTCTCATGTGCCACGACTGCGTCAGCAGCGACGATCTTCACCTCACCCACGAGTTCATGTCGATCATGCTCTCTGTCCGGCGGCCGAGCGTCACCAATGCGCTGCACGTCCTGGAAGGCAACGGGTACATCAAGGCCGACCGGGGTTACGTGACCATCGTCAACCGGGCCGGTCTGGAGGAGTTCGCTGGGGACGCCTACGGGCAGCCGGAAGCGGAGTACCGGCGCTTGATCGGTCCGCTTTGAGCTATCCTGCGTGGACCCAGCACCTCAGGTGCGCGGCATCGTCACGCCGCTGCCGTGGCTGAAGTCGATCGGCCTTTGCTGCGGCGGCGCGTTGCACTCCACGGCGGAGAAGGACTCGATCACCTTGTACGTGTGCTCCGCGTTGGCAGGCACCAGCCATGAGCAACCTGGCGTGAGCAGGACGGTTTGTCCCTCCATCACCAGCTCGGCCTTGCCCGCGATCACGTAGCCGAGCGTCTCGTAGGGGCTACGATGCGGCGACTTCGCGTGGGGCTCCTCGTTGCGCCATAGGCGCATGGACATGCCGACGCCGGCGGCGAGCGTGACCTCCCCTTCGGAGCTGACCGACGTGTCGTTGCTGTTGACGACCACGATTGTCATCGAGAACCTCGCTTCCGGGATTGATGACCCTCAAGCGCGGCTCGCCGCCAAGGTTCCGCGGTCGCGACGCTCGCGACCGACTCGGAAGTCGCGGGCGGAGAGGGAGCGGTCCATGCCGGCCCAGGCGCCCACCTCCGCCCAGGCCCCTTCATTCGGCCGCCGCACGTCGTCCCCGGCTCGGCGCGAGCGGGGTGCCGCTCGCGAGGTCGCGATCCACGCGTCGCGCCGTCTCCACCGTCGCCAAAAGGCCGTAAACCACCTTGGCCGTGAGATCGACCAGGGCGATCAGGGCGACCGAGAGCGTCGCGCCGAGAACCCCGAGGCCGTCCTCGTCGAGCAACAGGATGAGCGGATAGGCCAGCCAGAGGACCGACAGGAAGGCGGCGTCACGCTTGAAGTCCCGCCGCGTGTCCTCGCGCTCGGCGGCGTTCTCCTCGCGCAGCTGCACGAAGATGGCGTAGAAGACCGCGAGGAACGCCCCGCACGAGATGGCGAACCACGTCCACTTGATCCAGGCGACGCCGGATAGGCCGAAGCACAGCGCGGTGACGATCATCACGAGGTCGGACGCCAGCATGCCCCATACCGCGGCGGATCGGCGCCTGCCGCTGTGCATCGCCGTGCCGGCGAGGCCGAGCAGCAGGAGCGGCGTGGTGAACGACCAGTCGATGTAGCGCGCGAAGTAGAAGACGCGCAGCGCGTGCCCAGACTCGGGTCCCGCCGGCAGGACGATGCTGCCCTGACCCGCCGCCATGGCGAGGTAGGAGCAGGCGGCGATGATCGGCACGATGCCGTGGATGATGGTGTCGCCCTCCTCCGCCGTGGTGCGGCGCTTGCCGACAAGTAGGATGAGCGCCGCGCCGGCGGACATGCCGATGAAGCCGAGCCAGAGCCAGAACCGAGGGGTCATCGAACCTCTGACGAGTCTCGCGTGAGGACGAAAGGCCGGCGCCGCCGCGACGGGGCGCCGTGAGTCTCTTCAATGTCAGATCGTCGTCGCGGTTTCCGCGCCCGTTGCGCACATGGTGTCGGGCCGGAGAGCATCGCCAGTGGGACGCGTCGTCACCCGAAGCGGGAGATACCTCATCCCTGCAGGCGGCGGGGTCGCTGCCTCAGAAGCCGTAGGCGAACTGCAGCTCGACCTGATGGCGCTCGAATATCCCCAGGTCGAGGCTCCGCGCCGCGACGTCCGGCACTTGGATGGCCCAGGCGACCTTGACATCGAAGGCGGGCGTCAGCTGGTAGAAGACGCTGGGTCCCAGGAACAGGGCGTGGGCGGTCGGCAGGCCGGCCTGGAACAGGGTGTCGTGGCGAAGCTCGCCCCCCAGGAACACCTTGGGCGTGACGGCGTAGGCCAAGTCGGCGAGAACGGCGACGTCGTCGTTATGGCCGGCACCGCCCGGAGCGGCGGGGAAGAAGGCGGGCGTGTAGACGAGGTTGACCGCCGCCAGCAGTTTCGAGGGGACCAGCGCCGCGTTGTACAGGACGGTCAAGGGAAGGGCGGTGTAGTTCTGCCTGGCTCCGGACAAGGGGTCGAATTGCCGGGCTGAGGGGTTGAACGAGAGGCTGAGGCCGTAGGCGTGCGTTCGGTCGTCGACGATGTTGAGACGCGCCTCCGCGATCACGCCGCTGAAGGTGATGGCGGTGCGATTATCGAGACCCAGCACGTCGTGGATGGTGGTGGCGTCCGTGAGCGTCCCAATCGAGAGGCGCAGCCTGTCCGCGACGCTGTAGCGGAACGAGGTTTCCGTATCGACTTGGTTGTAGCTGCCGATCTTACCGAAGCTGCCGACGGTGATGTTCTCGATCTCGCGCTCGCCCTTCGCTCCGATGTCCGATCCCTCGGCGAAGCCGAAGATGTGCTCGGTGTCGAGGTCGTTCCCGTCGCCCTCCTTGTCGCCCTCGCCCTTCGCCCCGCCCGCACCCTCGGCGGGTTCGGCCGAAACCGGCGAGCAAAGCAACGGCGTCAACGCCAACGGCGTCGCCAAGGCCTGGACCAGGAGACCCACGGCGACGAAAGCTCGACGGCGACACGTTTGGATCATGGTTTCCTTCCAGCTCGCGCCACGCCGTTCATCGCGGTCTCCCGCACGGATGTCGACGAGGTCGGCTCGTCCGACGACCTCCGCGCCCATCCGTGCCGACTCGGCGCGAAGCTTCTCACGAATCGCTGCCGCTGACTGTTGCGCGGAGTCAACGCCGGATTGCGGCAGGCGTGCCGCCACATGGCCGTGCCGGCGGATCGTGTCGGGCACACCGTGGGCGGCGCCGACACGTCGTTGCGACGCCACCAGCCGCGCATCGCGGCCGCCTCGACGAGCGAGGGGTTCCAGCTCAACGCATCCCGTTCGTCATCAGCGTCGTGATGCGCTCGGCGACGGCGGCTGGGCTCGCGTCGAAGACCGTCAGCTGACCATCGACCGCCAGCATGGCCAACCCGTGTACGAGCGCCCAGCTGGCCAACGCCCAATCGGGCGCGCCGCCCGCAGGGCTGACGGTCGCGACGCGGTCGGCGAGAACGCCGAACGTCGCCATGCCGGCGCGCGCCAGATCGCCTTCCTTGGTGGCCACGGCGGCGCCGAACATCAACCTGAAGAGGGCCGGATTGGCGCAGGCGAAGACGACGTAGGCGACACCCTGCGCGATCAGCGCTGCACGGCCCAACAGATCGCGCTCGGCCAGCCGCAGCGCCTCCGCCAGCCGGTCGAAGCCGATGGTCGCGACGGCGGCGAGCAGCGCGTCCTTGTCGGCGAAATGACGGTAGGGCGCCATCGCCGAAACGCCGGCGCGGCGGGCGACCTCGCGGAGGCTGAGCACGGCCGGATCCGCGCCCTGCTCCAGCATGGCGAGCGCCCCTGCGAGAAGCGCCTCGCGCAGGTCACCGTGATGGTAGGCGCTTCTCGCTTTCGATGTTGACAGTGTATAGATCCGCGTTATGTTTACACTGTAGATAGGAGAACGTCATGGCAAAGTCCACGATCCCGGCCGGCGGTGACAGACATGAAGGTCGCAGACCGATTTCGGTCGACCTCTCGGCCTATCCAGACCTTGTGGTGGTCTACCTCGGCTTCCACGTCTCGACGTGGCGCGGGCTGGTTGCGCTCCTCGGGATCGGCCGCAAACTCGCAACGCTCCAGAAGAACAAGCCGGATGGCATGCTCGCGCACGAGTCGATCGTTTACGGCCTCAAGCACATCGGCATGCGCCAATACTGGCGCGATTTCGAGAGCCTGGAGGCCTTCACGCGCTCCGACCCCCATCGGACGTGGTGGGCGCAATTCACCAAGGATCCGGCCGGCTCCGGCTTCTGGCACGAGGCTTATTGCCGGAGCGGCGGGATCGAGGGGCTCTACCTCGGCATGCCGGAGCCGGTCGGCCTCGCCTCCTTCGCAGCGCCGCGCGCGCCGACAGGCGCCTTCACATCGTCGCGCCAGCGACTGGCGGCGGCGCCGGAACCGGCCTGAGTCCCTCGTGGGGCGGCGCAGGGCTCAGCGGATCGCGTCGAGCACGGTGTGGACGGGCGCCGGAGGCACGTCGGCGCGATTCCACCAGCCGCCGCCGAGCGCCTGGAACAAAGCCACGGTATCGGAGAAGCGGCTGGCCTGCGCCTGGACCAGCACGAGAGCCGACTGCAAGTACGTCTGCTGCGCGGTGAGCAGGACGATGTTGCTCACCGCGCCGAATGCGAGCTGCTGGCGGCTGATGTCCAGGCTCTTCTGCGCGGCCGTCTGCGCCGCCTGCGCCGCCTTTTCCGCCCGCGCGTCGGCCTGGATCGCGCGTAGCGCGTCGGCGACGTTCTGGAAGGCGCCGATGACGGCGCTGCGGTATTGCGCGTAGGCCTGGTCGAACTCCGCTTCCGCCTGCTTCTGCTTGTGGAGCAGCGTGCCGCCGTCGAAGACGGTCTGCGCGACGTTGCCAGCAAGCGTGTAGAAGGTTTCCGACGGTGAGAAGAGGCGCACGAGGTTCGACGGGTTCTGGCCGAACTCGGCCGAGAGACTGACGATCGGCAGGCGGTTGGCCTCGGCGACGCCGATCAGCGCGCTGGCCGATTGTAGGTTGGCTTCCGCCATGCGCACGTCGGGGCGGTGCTCGACGAGGGTCGAGGGCAGGCTCACCGGCAGGGCCGACGGCAGCTTGAAGGACTTGAGGTCGAACGTCTCGGCGACCGCGTCGTTCTGGTACTGCCCGGCGAGCGCCGTCAGCAGGTCACGTTGCTGGCCCAACTGCTTGTCGAGCACCGGTAGCGTCTGCTGCGCCTGGGCGAGCGCCGCCTCCTGCACGAGCACGTCGGCGTTCGCCACTTGGCCGGCGCTCAGCTGCCGCCGCAGGACGCTCAACAAGTCGGTCTCGATCTTGATGATCTGCTTGGTCGCGTCGATCTGCGCCCGGATCGACGCTTCCTGGAGCGCCGCCAACACGACGTTGGAGGTCAGGGTCAGGTAGGTCGCCTCGACCTGGAAGCGCTGCGCCCGGGCGAGCGCGTCGGCAGATTCCACCTGCCGGCGATTGAGGCCGAAGATGTCGGGCTGGTAGCTGACGGTGACCTGCGCCGTGGTGAGGCTGTAATACTGCGAGTTGTTGGACAACGGCGGGGAAATGTCGGCGCTGGCCTTGCCGCCGGTCGTGTTGTAGCCGGTGTTGACCTGCGGGTAGAGGACGCCGCGTTGCGCCGTCCCGTTCTCGCGCGCCGCCCGCAGCGCCGCCTGCGCCGCCTGAAGGTCGGCGTTCTGCTTGATCGCCCGCTCCACGAGCGCGGTCAGGCTGCGGGAACGGAAGGTTCGCCACCACTGACCGGGGATGTCGAGAGCGGTGACGCGCTGCTTGCCGTCGCCGGAGGCCGACGTGCCGGGAAGGTAGCCGGTGACCGGCGGCGCGGCCGGCGTCACGAAGTCCGGCCCAACCTCGCAGCCCGCCAGCAGCAGGGTCGCGACGAGCGCCACCGTCACCCTGGCGAGCGACGGCGCGCCAACGGCGACCGAGTCTTGAACCGGGCCCGGAGTGAAGGCGCGCTCAAGCATTGCCCACACCGTCTCGGGTTTCCACCTGCGCGGGGTCCGGCGCGGCGGCAGGGGGCGGCCCGGCCTTCTCGTCGCTCCTGAGAAAGATCATGCGCAGCGCGGGGGCGACGATGAGGAGCAGGACCGGCCCGATCGTCATGCCGCCCACCACCACGGCGGCGAGCGGCCTCTGCACCTGGCTGCCGATGCCGTGCGAGATCGCCGCCGGGAACAGGCCGACGCCGGCCGACAGGACCGTCATCAACATCGGGCGCATGCGCTGCTCCGCGCCGCGGAACACCGCCTCGGCCACAGGCATGCCGGCGGCCCTGAGCTCGCGGTAGTAGGTCAGGTTCAAGATGCCGTCCATCACCGCCACGCCCAGCAGGGAGATGAAGCCGATGGCGGCGGAGACACTGAAATCCAGGCCGAAGAAGTTCAGCGCGAGGATGCCACCGCCGACCGAGAACGGAATGCCGGCCATCGCAAGCAGGCTGTCGCGGAACGAGCTGAACAGGGCGTAGAGCAGCAGGAGGATGAGGAGGAAGGTGATGGGCACGATGATCGCCAGGCGGGCCTTGGCGTTCTGCAGGTCCTCGAACTCGCCGGCCCAGGCGATACGGTAGCCGATGGGCAGCTTGATCGTCTTGCCGATCAGCGCCTGCGCGTCGGCTACCGTGCTTCCGAGGTCGCGGCCGCGCACGCTGAACTTGATGGGGATGTAGCGCGCGCTGCGCTCGCGGTAGATGTAGGAGGCGCCGGTCTCCATCGTGATGGTCGCGAGTTCGCTCAGGGGCACGTAGGAGTTCGTGCCGTTGGGGTTCATGTAGGCGACCTGGATCCTGCGGATGGCGTCGATGTTGTCGCGCTCCTCCGGCTGCATGCGCACAGCGAGGGCGAACTGGCGATCTCCTTCCAGCACCGTGGTCGCGGTGGTCCCGCCCATGGCCGCCTGGACCACCGTGGTCACGTCCCCCGTGTTGAGGCCGTAGCGGGCGGTCTTCGTGCGATCCACCTTGATGTTGAGGTTCGGCTGGCCCTCGACGCGGAAGATCCCGAGATCGGCGACGCCGGCGACCTTGCCCATCTGGGCCATGACCTGCACCGCCAAGCTCTCAAGCGTCTTGAGGTTGGGCCCGACGATCTTGACGGAGTTCGCCCCCTTCACGCCCGAGAGCGACTCCTCGACGTTGTCCTGGATGTACTGCGAGAAGTTGAAGCCAATGCCGGGCAGCTCCTGCGCGAACTCCTTCTGCAGCCGCTCGGTCAGCACCTCCTTCGTCAGGCCAGGCGTCCACTCGTCGAGGGGCTTCAGGGGCGCGAACAGCTCGACGTTGGAGAAGGGCGAGGCGTCGCTGCCGTTGTCGGGACGACCGTGCTGGGACACAACCGTGATGATCTCGGGATGGCGCTGGAGGATGGCGCGCATCTTCGCCGTCGCCGCCGTGCCGGCGTCGAGCGAGATGGTCGGCGGCATCGCCGCGCGGATCCAGTAGTTGCCCTCCTCCAGGGCCGGCAGGAACTCGCTGCCGAGCCGTGTCGCCATGAAGCCGCAGAAGCCGAGGAACAGGCCGCCGAACAGGATCGTCAGCGTCAGGTTGGCCAAAGCGAGGCGCAGCACCGGCGTGTAGGCCGCGCGGATCGCCCGCACGACGATGGTCTCGACCTCCTCGATGTGCGCCGGGAGGATCAGGGACGCCAGCACCGGCGTGATGGTGAAGGTGGCGAACAGCGCGCCGGCGAGCGCGTAGGCGTAGGTGCGCGCCATCGGCCCGAAGATCTGGCCCTCCACGCCCTGCATCGTGAACAGCGGAAGGAAGGCGGTGACGGTGATCGTCGCGGTGAAGAAGATCGCCTTGTCCACCTGGAGCGCGCTGATCAGCACGAGGCGCAGCCGCGCCGTCCATCCCGGGGCGTTGCCCTCGCCCGAAGTGCCCTCGCCCGGCGTGCCTGCGCTCGGATCAGTCCCCCACAGCCCCTCCCTCATCTGGCGCAGGAGCTGCCGCTTCGCCGGATCGGACGACTGGAAGATGCGGAAGATGTTCTCGACGAGGATCACCGCCGAGTCGACGATGATGCCGAAGTCGACCGCGCCGAGCGACAGCAGGTTGGCGTCCTCGCCCCGCAGCACCAGGATGATGATGGCGAAGAACAGCGCGAAGGGGATGTTGGCGCTGACGATGAGGGCGCTGCGCAGGTCGCCCAGGAAGACCCACTGGATGAAGAACACCAGCAGGCACCCGAACACCAGGTTGTGGAGAACGGTGTGGGTCGTGACCGCGACGAGCGAGCCGCGGTCGTAATAGGGGACGACCTTCACCCCGACCGGCAGCGTCCCGTCGGTGTTGATCTTCTTCACCTCCGCCTCGACCAGCGGCAGCACGTCGTTGGTGTGCTGGGTACGGCCCATCACCACGATGGCGGCGGCGATGTCGTCGTCCTTGTCGCGGCCGGCGATGCCGAGACGCGGCACGTAGCCGACGGACACGTCGGCGACATCCCTGATGCGCACGGGGACGCCGCTGGTCTGGTTCAGCACGATGTTCTCGATGTCGTCGACGTGGTAGCCCTGGGTCAGGTCGTCCTCGCCGCCGTCGTCGATCAGGCCGATGCCCCGGATGTTCACCGACTGCTGGCCGACGGTGATCTCGCGGCCGCCGACGTTGATGTTGGCGTTGCCGAGCGCGGTGATCATCTGCGGGATGGTGACGTTGTAGGCTTCCAACTTGCTCAGGTTCGCGTCGACGTTGAATTGCTTCGTCGTGCCGCCCCAGCTGTTGATCTGGACAACGCCCGGCACGGTCAGCAGCCGCCGCGTCACCACCCAGTCCTGGATCGTGCGCAGGTTGGTCAGGCCGAAGTGCCTGGGACCGACCACCTGGTAACGGTAGATCTCGCCGACCAGGCTCGACTGTTGGATCTGCGGAACCTGGTTGCCGGGCAGGTTGACGTTCTGCTGCAGGTTCAGCGCCGCCTGCGTGTAGGCGGGGAAGTAGTCGATCCCGTACTTAAATGTGACGCGCACGAACGACAGGCCGTAGAACGACGTCGAGCGGATCGTATCGACGCCCGGTGTCGAGTATAGGCCGACTTCCATGGGGATCGTGTAATACTTCTCCATCTCTTCGGCGGACTGGCCGGCCGCCTGCGCCGTGATCTCGAGGATCACCGGCGCGGGGTTGGGGTAGGCCTCGATGTTGAGCTTGAAGAACGCCGCCACGCCGGCCGCGCAGAAGACGAGCAGCCCCATCACGACGATGGCGCGCCGCGACAATCCGAAGGTGACGAGGGCCTTGATCACGAGGTTCGATCCAATGACGGGTGCGTCAGCTCGAGGGATTGGCCCGGGGTTCACGTATCTTAGAGGCTTCGATGGTCACGCGGTTAAGCTCGGTCGAAGGTTTTATTGGGACGGCGGCTCCGTTCGGCGGCGGTTCAGTCGGAGGGTCCCGCGTCGAGGACGTTGCTCACGAAAACGGCCCCGTCCGTCACGACGAGTTCGCCCGCGCGCAGGCCCGAGACGATCTCGTCGACGCCGTTCTGTTGCAGCCCGATGCGGACCGTGCGCTGCTCGAAATGGCGCTGGTCCTTGGTGATCCATGCCGTCATCGTGCCGTCTCCCTCGCGCACGACGCCGCTCAGGGGCAGGCCGACCGACTGCCGGGGCGCGCCGGTCTGGATGGTGACCGTCGCGAACATGCCGGGCTTCAGCTGGTCGTCGGGATCCTTGATCTCGGAGCGGACGGTGAGGCGACGGGTCACAGAGTCGATGCTGGCGCCGAGCACCGAGATCCGCCCGTGGAAGACCCGGTCGGGCAGGCCGAAGACCCGCGCCTCGACCTCCTGCCCGACGCGAAAGGCGCGCTCGTCGATTTCGCTGACATTGGCGTTCAGCCACTTGATCGTGGTGTCGGCGACGGTGTAGGGCGCCGGTGCGATACCCGGCTGAATGAAGAGACCGGGGCTGGCGTTGCGTGCGGTGATGACGCCGTCGATGGGGCTCTTGACGACCAGGGTCGGGTCGGCCTTGCGGTCGTGGACCACGCGATCGATCTCGGAATTGTCCTTCCCGAAGATGTGCAAAGCCTGGTACGCGGCCTGATAGTTGCCCTCCGCCGTCTGCTGGTCCGAGATCGCCTGGTCGAGATCCTTCTGCGCGCCGCCGCCGGCGGGCACCAGCTTGCGCGCGCGCGCCAGGGCGCCCTTGGTCAGGTCGTCGAGCCCTGCGGTCTGGATCAGGGTCGCCTCCGCCTGGAGAAGGTCGGCGCTGTCGACCGTGAACAGCACCTGGCCCCTCTTCACCGCGTCGCCGAGCTGCCCGAACAGGGCGATGATCCGGCCCTGGTAGGGCGTGAACACCTGCAATTGTCGATCCTGATCGAAATCGACGCCGCCGATCATCGAGCTCTGGACCTCGAACGTGTAGGTGCCGGCAGGCTGGACGCGGATCAGGCCCAGCTGCGACTTCGACAATTCGACGGTCGCCCCCGCCGGAACCTCGCCCGGCTTGGCGGCGCTCGACTTGTTCGAGTCGGTCCCGGGGTCGGGTCCGATGCCCTGGTCGGCCATGGCCGCACCCGTGCTCAAGACGCCGAAGGCGCAACCCGCCGTCAGCATCCGAAGCACCTTGCGCGTCGACGTCGCCGTCTTCACCGGTTTGGCTCCACCCTGTGACGCGAGCACGATGACACCTGGAGGCGATGATACGAGGTCGTGCCCATACCACGAACAGATCGCGTCTTCGCGATAGGTTGTATCAGGAACGGACCGGTCTCCCGTCCTTGTGGCCGCAACGCATCGGTGAAGCGGGATGAGATGACGCGAGAACGTGCGGCGTGCGATCAAAGACGCGGGCGACTGCCCCCGGCAGGACTTTGCCCGCGCCTCGACGATCATCGTCCCTCCGGCCTAGAAGTGGAAGATGAGGTCCGTCGAGAACAGCGCGAGGTTGTGCTTCGTGCCGTTGTCGAAAGCGGCCTGGTCGTAGGATTGATAGAAGCCGATCTCGGGACGAAGCTCGATCGAGGGCGAGAACCAGTGCTGGTAGCCGAGTGTCTCCTCCGTGTACTTCGTGGCGAAGCCGGTCCTCTGTCCCTCGGCGTCGTCGTAGAACTCGGCGCGTGCCGTGATGTTGTCGAGCGGCGTGACTTGGTAATTCAGGTATGCCAGCGCACCGAACGCCCTCGCTACGCACTTCAGCTCGCCGAACGGGCAGTGCGCCTCCAAGGGCGAGTTCAAGTCGTACGCGAACGGCGTGCCACCCAAACCGGTCGATATGTCGGGCACGTTGTTCTCGTACTCGTAGTAGGTCTCGAACGACAGGTGCAGCCGCTCGGTGAACTTGTGGTAGAAGGTGAAGCCGTACCACTGCAGGTTGTTGTAGCCCCAGTTACCGTTGTTGATGGCGTTCAGGCACGGCTGGAACTGCGTGTCGCCGCTCGCGCTCTGGTATTGGACGCAGGCGGAGACGCTGGGCTGAGCGCCCGGGTCGCGCTTGCCGGTGTAGCCCTGGCCGCCGGTGTCCGGATTGACGAGGTCAATGTGCTTGGCGTTCCAGGGCACGGTCTCGGTGCCGCCGCTCAGCGCCAACTGCAGCTGGAGTTGCCTGTTGACCTTGACGGTCACGACCGCACCCGTGTTGGTGTAGTTGTCGTAGGTGTAGAGCAGCGAGTGGGTGTAGGTGTAGTTATTGGGCGCCAGCTGCGCCTCGATGTCCGGCAGCGATATGAAGCGGCCGACGCGGATGACCACGCCCTGGGCGAAGTAGGGCAGGTAGACCTCGCCGTACACCATCGGCATGTCGTAGCCGGTGAAGTGGTTGTGGATGACGAGCTGGTTGCTGAAGACCCCGAGCGCCGTCGTATAGCGGTAGTTCTCGCCGTAGATGCCGCTGATGCGGAAGCCCCAGTCGACGTGGTCCTGCTGAACGGTGTCCGGCAGGCGCTCGATGTAGACCACCGCCTGGTCGAGCTGCGCGATGTTGGGCGTGTAGTCGTAGCCGACCGGGAAGTTGCCGCCGTAACCCGTTTTCGCCGAGCTGGCGTTGGCGCTGACGTCGACCCAGCCGTACACCTGGATGTGGTTGTCGTAGAGGAACTTGCCCGCCGCGCTCGTGGTGGGCGGCAGGAGCGCCGACTGGAGCGGCGTGTCGACGGAGTTCGGCAACGTCGCGCCGATCGTGCTGACGCCGCCGACCGGCCAGTCGACGAACGGGTAAGGCGGCGATGTCACCGGTGCCGGCGCCATGACGCTCTCTGGACGGCGGCTCGGCGGCGCGTTCGGGTCCGACACGGGGGTCGCCTTGCCGAACTCGTCGGCGTAGTCGTGGTAGAGGCGCGTGAGGAACGTGTCGCCTTCGACCATCGACCCGAAGGGCGAAGCGGCGGGCTGGACGGGCGGCGTGAGGTCCGCCGCGAAGGCCGACCCCGAGCACACCAGAAGACCCGCGATCGCCGCCTGTCCCAACATCGTCTTCATCGTCGCTGTCCTGTTCGCATCCGGGAACCGGAGGTCGGAGATCGGGGCGGGCTCAGTCGGCCGCTCGGCTCCGGAGTCTTCGGCATCCACGCGCGATCAAGAATGGGAAGGCATAGTGTTTCCATATGAATGCTGTAGGGGGTGCGTATGCCATAGCATCATCATGGCAATTATATCACTCTTTCGACGGTCATCGGTGTTTCGCGAGACATTCGCGACCGAGCATTGGGCAGAGTGGGCGGAATGTTCATGTAAAGTCGGCGCAAGAACCCGTTATTGCTTGACAGCGGCTTTGTTGAAGGCGGAGCGGGAGGAATATGGTGGCGGTCAGTCCATCGACGTGCCGCAGGACTGTTGGAGCAAGTCTCCTCCACGCCGTGCGCGGAGCGCTTTATTTGGCGGATCTCTCCAGTCGATGAACTTTTCCGCGTCGTCAGGCTTGTCACGCGGGCGCGTGAGCGATGGCATAAGCCGCCCGCGCCCAGGGAGTTCAGCGATGTCGGTCTTCAGAAGTGTCGCGGCGGTGGCCTGTATCGTCTTCTCGACCCTTTCGGCGCGGGCGCAGACCGCCGGTCCGGCACATGATGCCGGGAGCTTGACTAGCCGAGCGGGTTCCGCGGGACGCTCCGGCACGGTCGGCGCGCCGCCCGCCGCCCTGGCGGCCGGAGGGCAGGACTTGACCGGGGCCGCCGCCGCCGGACCGAGGAGCAGCCCGCAGAAGGAATTGAAGACGAGCACCAGCGGGGCGACTGAGCGCGGCGGGAAGTAGTTCCCGCGTTCCAGACCGTATGAGGTGGCCGATGTCATCGTGCCAGCGTGCCCGAAGACCGCTGCATAGGTATCGAGCCTATACCTTAGCGCTCATGCCGTGAGGTGGAGTGACCGCGGCCGGCGGCCACGACGCCGGCGTAGATCAGGTGCAGGTAGCCGAAACCGGCGACCGCGTTGATGGGAGCGGTCAGGGACGTCGAGCCGATATCGGGCGTCTGCGCCGAGACTTGCCGAAGGCGGACATCGCCGCCGGCGCCGCCGGTGAGTTCATCCGAGGCCGCGGTGATGTTTAAGCCGAGCGGCCCTTTGAAGTCGCCTTCGAGGAGGACCAACGCGCTCGGGGTGGTCGAGAACACCTCATAAATGAGCGTTCGCGGAACCACCTTGCCGAAATTGGCACCGGTGATCCCCGTGTAGCCAGTGTAGAGCTCGATTCGCTGGTCGACGCGGATGTACCGGCAATTCAGGTTCCGATTGGCGGACGCGAGCAATTCGTAGCTACCGGACACCTCGCAACGAAGCTCCCCAGCTGCCCGCTCGCCGGCGTCGGCCGGAACGGTGAGATACACGACCGCGCCGAACGCCGACGCGATGACGGGGCGGGCGCGGATGGAAACGGGCATCATCGACACCTCGGCGCGGACGCGCGTCCCATTGGGCGCATCGGCCGACGCGCGACCATGTGCGACGTTGCCCGACAATCGCCCATTGTTGTCCACGCCCCCCGATCGGGGTTGGGAGGCAGGAGCGGTCGCGCGATCATCGGGGCGCGGGACGTCGCACCGTCATTTGCCGGTGGTCGCAGAACTCGACACACCGGCGTCATGCCCGCTCGTGATCGCCGTTGAATTGGAACCGCTCAGCGGCGTCGCCCCGGTCGCCGACTTGCTCGGTGCCGGTTGAGCGCCGCTCTCCTGCTTCGTGCCGTTGATGGCGCTTCCGGCCTTCGGAGACACGCCGCTTCCTCCGGCCATAACGGTCGACGCAGGCAACAACAGGCTCGCGGAAGCGATCACGGTTAACTTGGCGGCAAGGTTCATGGAACGACCCGATCAACGTGGTGGACGAAAGCTCAATCCTATGGAGACGAGGGAGGTTGCATACGTTGCCGGCCGCGATGGTCAAAGCGCGAAATGGAGGCGGACCGAACCGATCGACACAGGTCCGCGCATGTAGTTGTCGGCCGGGTTGGCGATGAACTGGTAGTCGAAGGTCAGGGCGGCGGTATCGCTGAGGCCGATCGAGTAATAGCTCTCGACGATCTGCTCCGGGCGGTAGTTCAGCGCGCCGTCCCCGATGTTGACGCCGAGACCGCCGATGCTGAGGAACTTCTGGTAGTTGCCGGACAGGCCGTTGACGACGCCCGCCAGGCCGATCGTGTCCTTGGGTCGCCCCCAGGCGGTCCCTTTGAGGGTGCCGCCGAACGACAGGCTCTCGTCGATGTCGGTCCATGCCTCGATCTCGGTCTGGCCGCTCTGGTAGCTGATACGTGCGAACAGGCCGAGGTCGGTGGTTACCGCCTGCTCGAAGTTGCCGATGAAGCCGAACTCCGAACGCGTCTTGCGGGTTGCGGCGATGTCGGGCGCGTTGGGATCGACGGCGGGATCAATGAGGCCGGGATTGGTGAGCGTGGCGGCGAAGCTGCCGCAGAAGCACTGCGACTCCCAGCCGGTGAGGCGGAAGATGCCCGGCGAGCCGAGGAACGTGTAGTTGTGCTGGAACTCGGCCAGGTACTGACCGCGCCGGAACACTCGCGTGTCGAAGTTGTTGCTGTTGGGGTCGTCGGGCAGAAGGAAGTAACCGGCGCGCACCGCCCAGTCCTTCCGGTTGAGTTCGAGCGTGGTGCCGTAGCTGTAGCCCTTCTGGTCGGCGGCGTAGTCGAAGGCGCCACCGTCGTTGACCGACCAGTTCAGGAAGCCGACCCGCCCGTCGTGCGCGTAGCTGTTGTTGTCGAAGATGTCGGGCACGGACAGCTTGCCGAACGTGTAGGTGAGACGCGACACGTCGACCTTCTCGGCGACTTGGTTCGGGCCGTCGGGCAGGTCCTCCTGCTCGCCGCCAAGGCCAATCACCTGGCGCAGGAACAAGCGCGACGTGTTGTAGTGCGGGAAGTCGAATCCCGCCTTCTGCGCCTCCAGGTTGGAGAAGCCGGCGAGCCCGTGGGTCTCGCTGAGGCCGAAGCCCTGGAACGGTTCCGGGTTGAAGTAAAACTCGGTGCCCTCGAACGCCTTGTAGCCGAAATATCCGGTGACGCTGAAGGTGTCGCGCGCCTGGAATCCGGAAAAGAGGCTCTGCTGCCCGGAATAGGCGACCGGGAACGGTGCGTTGGCCTGGCCCACGATCGTCGACTGGGCGTGGATGCTGAGGTTGTCGAGCGTCCGCTGCGATAGGATCCCGCCCGTGCTGCCCGGCGCGGCAGGGTCGGCGTTGAAATGGTAGTTCAGCCCGAAGCGCAGCGTCTGGAACGACAGGTCGGAGTTGTAGTGCTGGTTGGCGATGGGAAAGTAGGTGGACTCGTGGGCGAAGTCAAAGAACTGGTACTCGAACTTCGCGCTGATGTTCGACGTCAACATCGTTTCCAAGCCGGCGCCGACCACGAAGCCGGGGCGCGAGACGTAGATTTCATCGACGTCGCCGGCGTTGTCCGTGTTGATCACCCTGTCGCGGTCATAGGCGACGCCGCCGGTGGCGTAGACGAGCCACTTGCCCCGCGTGTAACCGACGCGCCCGCGCAGCGAGCCGAAGATCTCGACGTTGTCGGTGACGATCGACGGCCCCGTCGCGGGGATTGTCACGCCGAGGTTGCTGAACAGCGCGTCGGGGAACGAGAAGTCGCCCTCGATGCCCAGCAGCACGCCCGAGGGCAGGACGTGGTTGTAGCCGGCCTCGAAGCCGGAGAAGACCGGGCCGTACTCGGCATCCTCGCCGACGAGGGTGGCTCGTCCCGCCGCCGGCGCGGCGGCTGGGTCCGTGTTGAACGACGAGGTGGCGCCGAACACGTCGCCGATGTGGGCGCCGGCGTAGAACCCCTCGAAAGGGCTGCGGCCACTCGGCGCCGGCGAAGGGGGAGCCGCGAGGTCGGCGGCGGCCGCCGGGACCGCGCCGAGCGCTGGCAGGATCAAAGACAAGGCGAGCATCCCGCGTCCGGTCCGCCTCGCCGACCGGAATCGCGACATGTCGTGCAGAACAACCATCTTTCCCCGCCGCACTCTCATCGCCCCTGATCCACGCCGCCAACCGACGATGCGCTGGACAACATCGAGACGCTTTCCGCTAAACGAGCTTGTTGCAGATCGAACACATCGGCAGCATTTCTCCCGACGATCGTCGATGCGTGCCTCGCCGTTGTCCTTGCCATCACGTGTAGACCGCCGTTCAACTCTTTAAGGTTTGGACATGGAGTGAAGAAAGCTAGCGCTTTGTTTCACTCTCATGCCTGATCCTTGAAAACCACGATGCTTATCCTTAGACAAGATGGTTTACCCGCAAATTAGAGCTGTCCTAGACTGGCAGGATTGATCGAGCCTGGCGCCGTCGCGGGTCGCGATTGGCAGCGCGCCCGGCCGTGACGGCTCACCGGACGGACCCATCAGTAGCGGACGGCGCTGCGCAGGCCGAACACGGCGGCGTTACGGATCGGCAGTCCCGTGGCGGGATCAGCCACGCCGTGGGCGCCGGGATGAACGATGTATTGAACGTCGAGCTGGATGGAGAAACCCGGCAGGATCGTGAACTGGTGCGTCGCCTCGATCGTGGCCTGGTCGTCGCGAACGAGCGGCGTCCGCGCCGCGATGTCGGCCTGGCTCGCCTCGGGCGAGATGCGGGCGTATGCGGCGGCGATCCCTGTGGTGTCCGAGGGTCGTCCGGGAAACAGTCCTTTGTAAGATAAGCCGCCGTCGAGGTAGAGGTCGATGAGGTTGCGGTCGCTCGGCGACGTGGAGGCGCGCAGAAAGAAGGCGGCACCCTGGCGGTCCTCGCCGACCCCTGGCGGTCGATAGAACGTCTGGTCGACGAGGGCGTAGAAGCCGTCGTCGCCGCGAACGGACGCGACGCCGGAGATCGGCGGGTTCTCGAGGGCGAAGGCACCGAAATGCTGAAAGAAGCCGACCTTGACCGTGCCGGGCAGCGTCGCGAGGTCCCGGTCCTTGTTGTAGGTGTAGGCGGCCTCGGTGATGAAGAAGGGCGCATCGTTCAGCCGGAACGCCGTGCCCGACAGGTCGCGGACTTGTGGCAGCGGACTGTCGGCGCCGGGTCGGCGGGGGCCGGCGGGGTCGCCGTCGAACACGGCGGCGAGCAGCGCGAGATGGTCGTCCGGCAACACTTTGAGACGCAGCCCCGGATCGGCCAGCGGAAAGGCCGGGCCGCCGCTCGGCAGGTCGTTACCAAGGCTCGCGGGCCATCCGAACGTAGAATTGAAGAACAGCGTCGCGGTCTGGCTGACGAAGAACTCCCGGTCGGCGGCGAGTTGGCCGAGGCGCACGAAAACACGGCCGGCGGCGAGGTCCTGCTCGAACCAAGCCTCGTAGAGTCGCGTGGAGGGATAGGCCTCGATGCCGCTCACCGTGAAAAGGTCGAGCGTGTTGTTGCCGCTCAGGCCGCGACCGTCGATCTGGTAGGCGTTGGCGTGCAGCGCGGCGCCGCGCCAGCCGGCGAGCCTGTCGAGATCGAGGTCGAAGCGCGCGTCGAGGCGGCTCTCGAAGGTGGCGCCCCGCTTCACACCACCCGACACGTTGCCCAGCGTCTCGGCGATGATGGTGAAGGCGTAATCGAAACCCTTCGACGAGAAGAAGGCGCGGAGACCGCCGGGATCGCCGTAGGGGCCGAGCGAGGTCTGGATACTCGGCAGCCTGTTGGCGACCGTGGCGGGAGCCGAGGGCTTGTCGGACGTGTCCGGCAGCACGAAGAACGGCTGGGCATTGGTCGCATCGCCGCCGTTCGCCGCGCCCGCGACGGCCTGCGCCGACGGTCCCTCGACGAGGAGACCTATCAAGACGAGGCTCAGGAACGCGAACTTGGTCATGGCACCGCTTGGATGGATCGGCGTCGCGGCGACAGCCTCCCGACGCCCATAGCGCATCTGGCGAGGGCGTCGCTAGGTCGGGCGCGGCGCGTCCCCGACCGATCGGTCACGCGGCGGTCTCAACGGTCCACGTCGCCGATTCCACCAGCGGCGAGGCTTCGAGGCGCGCGACCACGCCGTCGAGCGCGTCCGCCTCGGCGGTGGTCGGGACGAGCGTCGCGGCGAGTTCGACCAGCTCCTCGTTGTCGGATAGGGTTTGGACATCGCGGACGGGATAGCCGGCGCTTTCCAGGGCCGCGTCGATGAGGTCGCGCACCGCCGGCACCGACTGGGGTCCGCAGATCGCGTGGACGCGGTAGGAGGCTTCCGTGATCTCGGACACGATGGGACGGCGATCGATCCAATTGACGATCGGGCGCAGCACCGTGTTGCCGGCGAGCACGAACAGGGTGAGGGCGGTCGCCTCCCACGCGAGGCCGCTGCCGGCGAAGGTGCCGACCGCCGCCGAGCACCACAGCGTCGCCGCCGTGTTGAGGCCGCGGATGTTGGTGCCGTCCTTCAGGATGACGCCGGCGCCGAGGAAGCCGATACCGGAAACGACGTAGGCGATGATGCGGGTGGCGCCCTCCGCCCCGAGCAGCCGGTAGCCGAGGTCGGAGAAGGCCGCCGCGCCGAGCGCGACCAGCACGTTGGTCCGCAGGCCCGCCGTGCGCTGCCGCCACTGCCGCTCGAGCCCGATCGCCGTGCCGAGCACGAAGGCGACGGCGAGGATGCCGAAGGTCCGCGCGAACGGCGTCGACAGCACGTCGGCCACCGCGTGCGGGAAGGATTCGATCGCCATCGGACCACGCTCGCCACGCCGACTCGACGGCGCGACGTCTCAGACAGGAAAGCTCGGAGCCGCGACCCTCCCGCGGCCCTGATGCGCCTAAAGCTCGATGTGGCGCCCGATCTCGACCACCCTGTCGGTCGGCAGCCCGAGCACGTCGACGAGGTGCGCCTGGTTGCGCTCCATCGAGGCGAACACGTGCTCGGTGACGCTGTTGAGCAGGCGGCGGCCGGGCGGCGCCCGCACCACCGATTCGTGGCCGACGTAGTACACGACCTTGTCGAGGTCGATGCCGCATCCGGCGTCCTTCAGGGCGGGCAGCAGATCGTCGAGGCCGACGTGCTCCATGAAGCCGTTCTTCAGGAGGACGCGCCACACCCTCGGACGCTCCTCGCTCACCGTGAACCGGTCGGGCGCGTCCACGCGCGGCACGAGCGCGGTGGTGATTGTGACGATCAGCACGTCGGCGTAGAGGCAGCGATTCTGCTTGACGTGCCAGATAAGCAGCGGCGGCACGTCCTTGCGGGTGCGGGTGAGGAACACGGCCGTGCCCTCGATGCGCGGCACCTTGTCGGCGTCCAGCTTGTCGAAGAAGGCGGGGACGGTCTGCACCGTGTCGCCGAAGCTGCGCGCGATAGCGGCGATGCCGGTGTGCCAGATCCGCATCAGGCTGAACACGGCGATGGCGAGCACCAGCGGCACCCAGCCCCCGTCGAGCAGCTTGAGCAGGTTGGACGAGAAGAAGGCCGCGTCGACCACGATGAAGACGGCCGCGACCGATCCGGCGAGCGCGACCGACCATCCCCATACCTCGCGCATGGCGATGTAGAGCAGCGCCGATGTCATCAGCATGGTGGCGGAGACCGCGATGCCGTAGGCGGAGGCGAGATTGTCGGATTTGCGAAAACCCAGCGTCAGCCCGACCGTCACGATCATCAGCATCCAGTTGACGGTGCCGACGTAGATCTGTCCGTAGCCCTCCTCCGAGGTCTGCTTGATGGCGAGCCGCGGCATCCAGCCGAGCTGGATCGCCTGGCGCGTCATGGAGAAGGCGCCGGTGATGATCGACTGGCTGGCGATGATGGTCGCCACCGTGGCCAGCACGATCAGCGGCACCAGCAGGACGGGCGGACAGAGGCGGTAGAAGATGTTGTCCTGCGTCGGCGCGCCGTTCAGCACGATCGCCGCCTGCCCCGCGTAGTTCAGGATCAGCGCGGGGAACACCGCCGCGAACCAGGCGAGCCAGATCGGCCGCTTGCCGAAATGGCCCATGTCGGCGTAGAGCGCCTCCGCCCCGGTGACGCACAGGAAGACGCTGCCGAGCAGCACGAACGCCGTGGTGCCGCCGTGCGCGAGGTAGGCGACCGCGTAGGTCGGGCTGAGGCCGACCAGCACAGATGGATGCTGCGCTATGCCGTAGAGCCCCGTCAGCGCGATGACGGCGAACCAGATCAGCATGACGGGTCCGAACAGCTTGCCGATGGTGGCCGTGCCGCGCGACTGGAAGGCGAACAGCGCGAGCAGCACGACCACCGCCGCCGGCAGCACGTAGGGATCGAAGGCGGGGATCGCGAGGTGCAGGCCCTCCAGCGCCGACAGCACGGAGATCGCCGGGGTGATCGCGCCGTCGCCGTAGATGAGTGCGGCGCCGAACAGCCCGGCGGCGACGATCGCCGGCCGGTGTCCGCGCTTGATTCCGATCAGCGACATCAGGGCCAGGATGCCGCCCTCGCCGTCGTTGTCGATGCGCATCGCGAAGGACACGTACTTGATGCTGGTGACGATCACGAGCGTCCAAACTAACAGCGACAGCACGCCGAGCGTCGTGCCGCGATCGACGTGGTCGCCGGTCGCCGCCAACACCGTCTTCATCGTGTAGAGCGGGCTGGTGCCGATATCGCCGAAGACGATGCCGAGCGCGCCGAGCGCGATCAGAGGCAGCCCTTGCTGTGAAGCGGCCGGCTTCGGTGCGTCCTTATCGGGTCGATCGCCGACGGTCTCGGCGGCGCTGCTCGTCATCCTGAAGGTCCCGCAATGAACAACCTGTCATAGACACTACCCAATACGACCGCTCAATGACAGGGGACATCTCCGTCGTGAACGGACCGATGGGCGCGTCAGCTCCGAGGCGTGCGGCTAGGACCTGCGCCGGCCGACCAGGATGGTGCCGGTCGCGACCGCGTAAGGGATCAACATGCCGGTGACGCCGACGCCGCCCCGCCAAGTCCAGCCGAGCCACAGCAGCGCGAGCGCGCTCAGCCAGCCGTAGCAGAGCGTCACGATCGCCACCGCCGGGCCACGGTCGAGGCGCGCCCGGACGCGGCACAGGTAGGCGACGCCGAGTAGCGTGGCCCAGACCACGACGATGGCGCAAGCTACGATCCTCACCGACGTCTCCCGCCCGCGACCACCACGGCATCAAACGTCGATCCCGCGCGCAAGGTCGCGGCGCTGCCGCATTGGTCGCATGGCGATCGAGACACACCCGGCGTTCAGGCTGCGGACCTCAGGAAACGCCGCGCATGACGGATGCGGGCGACAGGGGTTCGGCGACCGGACGATGTCGTGACGGAATGAAGCTTTCTCGTGCCGTGACAACACGGCGCCGAGTATTTAACATGGGCAAGCGTCAAGCGACCTGCCGATGATCAGCCCCTGACGGAGACGGCCATGCTCGCCTTTCTGCCACCGATCCCCGCCGCGCCCCGGGGCGACAACCCGCCCGAGCCGGCCCCCCGCGACGGGGGAAGCACGGCCGCCGTGCTCGTGTCGCTGATCGCCTTCTGCGCCCTCCTCGCGCCGGTCGGTTGGGCCGCTTGGCCGCGAGGCTCGGGTGGTGCCGCCGCGAGGCGCGTCACCGGAGCGGCCGTGACGCCGGGCGCTTTCCTGCCACCGGCCGATGGTTGCGCGTCGAGGCCGACGTCCGAGTCGCTCTCGTCCCACGCCGTCGCCCCCTGCTTCGTCGCGCTGCCCAGGTAACGCCATCGCGCGACACGTCCGGCGGTCGCGGCGCCGACCGCTCGCGAAACGGGCGCCGCCATCGATGCCCATAGGGTGTGACGGCGCGCGCCCCCGGGGGTCGTGCCGAGCACGATGCGCCGACTGTCCGTTTGACGAGGTCCTCGCGCTACCGCGTCGATGACGAGGGGCGGATCTCGCCAACGACGGCGATCTTCGACGGCGATCTTCGGAGCCGCGCCATCGCCCGGTGGCCGGCGGCGGCAAGCTCAGCGGCTGTGGGCGCGCGCTTTCCTTAGCCCGGCGTGCGCGAACGCAACCGACGCGCGAACGGACTGGGTGAGGTCATAGCGTGCTCGCGTCTGGAACCGGGATGCGCCAGCGTCAACAATCATGCCGACCGGTGGCCGCGCAGTCCTGAAGGGTCGCCACGTCCATCATCTTCTCGACCACGACGTAGCCGAGCCCGGCGAGAAGGACCACGAAGACGAAGGCGATGAGCAGGACGCGGCGCGAGGGGTCGCCGGCCGGCGGGTCGCCGTCACGCGGTTCGACGACCGTGAGCCTCGGCCGATTGGGGCTCACGATGCAGGCCTCATCGATACGAGGCGAGGGCCGGATGCGGCAGGCGCGCCTTGTCGGCGATGCACAACATCAGGTGCGTGTAGTTGAGGAACGGATCCTCCCGCGTCCGCGCGATGCAGTAAGCCTTGGTTTCCTGGTCGGGGATCTTGTGCCACCAGAATTGCAGCGCACCGAGGCTCGCGTGCTCGGCCTCGACACAACCGGCCAAGGCGATGGCGCGGTCGCATTGCGCCACGATGTCGATCTCGGGGATCGGCAGCGAGTCGGACGGCTGCGGATGGCTGGCGAGCAAGGCCAGGATCATCAAGGTGGGAGCAAGCGCCATCGGATCGATCACCTTCGTTCGGGCCGGGTCAGGATGCGAAATTTCCCGCGCCCCGAGAAGATTGTCATCCGGTGTTGACGCAAAAGTGACCAACGCCCTCTCGAACGCGCGGCGCTCCATCACGATTTCCCCTCTCATCGGATCAGGGAGAATGATTGTGACCGGTACACTCAAGAAGACTTTGACGGCCGGCGTCGCGGCCCTTGCCATCGGCGCCTCGCTGGTTCCGCTGACGACGACCAACGCTGATGCCAGGGGCTTCGGCGGCGGCGGGTTCCGTGGTGGCTACGGGCGCGGTGGCTTCGGCTATGGACGCGGCTTCTACGGCCGTGGCTTCGGTTACGGCTTCGGCGGCTTCGGCCTGGGATTGGCGGCAGGTGCGTTGGCCTACGGCGCTTACGGCTACCCCTACTATGGCTACGGCTATGGATATCCCTACGGCTACGGCTATGGATATCGTGGACCGTACGGCTACGGATACGGCTACTAGGGCGATCGGTTCGCCCACTGGTCGATAAGCCTTTCAGGAAAAGCGCCCCGCACGGGCGCTTTTTCGTTTCTGGGGTCTAGCCTGACCCGCCGCATGGACGGCGGGGCGCCATCCTATTGTTCAGCCGGGCTTGCTCGGCCAGATCGTCCCAATGCTCGATTGATGCCGCTTGAATTCGGCGGCGCGGCATTGTTTGTGCCAGGGCCGTCCCGATCGCTGATCCGGCCGGACGTTCCGAGATCTCTGTCGTTCGTCCCGGTGCCGGCCGCGACGCCGATTTCGATGTTACCGCTTTCATGCATAGCCCGAAGGAGACAGTTTCTATGGAGTCGATCCCCAAATTTCTTAGCGGCATCTTCGCCTACAACGGCACCGGCCTCGACAATGCCGCGCTCCTCGACGCGAGCCTCACCTACACGGTTTCCGCTTCCCGTCGCGCGCAGCTCGTCTACCTTCGCGCCGGTAATTCATCGGGTGAACTCGTGTGCCTGACCCTGATGCGCGACGGCAAGCCGATGCGGCTGTTTCCGGTCGGTGCCAAGGCGTCTCAGCACGTCCCTCTCACCGTGACCGAGGATCTCCAGCCGGACACGAAGCTCGAGATCCTGGTTTCGGCTCCGGTTGGGACGTCGGGCCACATCGTCATCGACCTCGGTCTCATCGAGGTTTAAAGGGCACGTTCAGCGCCCCGCGTTCAGCGCCCCTGGAACAGATCCATTCAGCGTACGGATTCACCACCATGTCCAAGCAGAAACTCGTGGTCGTCGGCAACGGGATGGCCGGCGCGCGCGCCGTCGAGGAGATCCTCGCCCGCGGCGGTGCCGACATGTTCACCATCGTCATGTTCGGTGACGAGGTTTACGGCAACTACAATCGCATCCTGCTGTCCAACATCCTGAACGGAACGCAGAGCGGCGACGAGATCCTGATCAACCCGCTCGCGTGGTACGCGGAGAACGACATCACCCTGCACGCGGGGCACCGGGTCGAGACGATTGACCGCGCCGCCCGCGTCGTGGTGTCCGACAAGGGCGTGCGCGAGTCCTACGACAAGCTGGTGATCGCCACCGGCAGTCGCGCCTTCATCCCGCCGGTGCCCGGCATCCGGCGCGAGGACGGCACGCTGAAGACCGGCGTGTTCGGCTATCGCAGCCTCGACGATTGCACGGCCATCGTCGATCACGCCAAGCGCAGCCGCGTCGCCGTCACGATCGGTGGCGGCCTGCTCGGGCTGGAGGCGGCGAAGAGCATGATGAACCTCGGCTGCGAGTCGCATGTCGTGCACCTCGCCGGCCACCTCATGGACATGCAACTCGACCAGACCGGCGGCGGTATTCTGAAGAAGGCGATTGAAGCCCTCGACATCGCCGTCCACGTCAGCAAATCGACGACGGAGGTGCTCGGGACCGACCACGTCACCGGGCTTCGCTTCAAGGACGGCAGCGAACTCGCCTGCGACCTCGTCATCGTTGCCGCCGGCATACGGCCCAACGCGGAGATCGCGATGCGCGCCGGCCTCACCGTCGAGCGCGGGATCGTCGTCAACGACCACATGCAGTCTGTCGACGACATGAACGTCTACGCGGTGGGCGAGTGCGCGCAGCATCGCGGCAAGATGTACGGCCTGGTGGCCCCGCTCTACGATCAGGCCAAGGTTTTCGCAGACTACATCACCAGCACGGATCGGGACGCCGCCTACCACGGCACGAAGCTCGCGACGAAGCTGAAGGTGACCGGCGTCGACCTCGCCTCCATGGGCATCACGGAGCCGCAGGAGGAGCGCGACGAGGTCATCCAGTTCTCCGAGCCCCGGCGCGGCACCTACAAGAAGCTGATCGTGCGCGACGGGCGGCTCGTCGGCGGCATCCTGATGGGCGACATCTCCAAGGCGCCGTTCCTGATGCAGGCCTTCGCCAAGGATACGCCGTTGCCCGACGAGCGTCTGTCGATGATGTTCGACATCGGCACGCCGTCGGCCAAGGTGACCTACGACGAGATGCCGGCCGACACGCAGGTTTGCAACTGCAACGGCATCACCAAGGGCGCCATCGCGGCGAGCGTCGAGGGCGGTTGCCGGACGCCGAAGTCGGTGATGGACGCGACGCGCGCCGGCATGGGCTGCGGCGCCTGCAAGGGCGAGATCAAGGAACTCGTCTCCTGGCTGTGCGGCGGCGAAGTCGAGGATGACCCCTCGATCCACTACTACGTGCCGTCAATCCCCATGCGGAAGCCCGAGCTCGCCCGCGAAATCGTCGCACGCGGGCTGAAGTCAGTGTCCTCCGTCTGGCGCGAGTTCGCCGGCGGCGTCGAGGACGCCGGCTGGAAACCGGCCCTGGCCTCGCTGCTCATCACGATTTGGAAGAGCGAGTACGACGACGAGCGCGACGCGCGCTTCATCAACGACCGCGTCCACGCCAACATCCAGAAGGACGGCACCTTCTCCGTCGTCCCCGAGATGCCGGGCGGTGTCACCTCGGCCGAGGAACTGATCCGCATCGGCGAGGTCGCGCGCAAGTACAACGTGCCGCTCGTGAAGCTGACCGGCGGTCAGCGCGTCGACCTCGTCGGCCTCAAGAAGGAGGATCTCCCCAAGATCTGGAGCGATCTCGGCTTCAAGGCGGGCTATGCCTGGGGCAAGAGCTATCGGACGTGCAAGAGCTGCATCGGCACCGACCATTGCCGCTTCGGCCTCGGCGACAGCATGGGCTTCGCCTTCCGCATCGAGCGGCGCTTCCGGGGTCTCGACTCGCCGGCCAAGCTGAAGCTCGCCACCGCCGGCTGCCCGCGCAACTGCTCGGAAGCCTACGTCAAGGACGTCGGCTTCGTGGCGGTCGGCGAGGGCAAGTGGGAGATCTACGTCGGCGGCGCGGCCGGCGCGCACATCCGCAAGGGCGACCTGCTCTGCACGGTCGACTCCGAGGCCGAGGCGATGCTGATCGGCGGTCGCTTCATGCAGTACTACCGCGAGAACGCGAAGTGGAAGGAGCGCACCTACACCTTCATGGACCGTCTGGGACTCGAGCGCGTGCAGGCCGTCGTGATCAAGGACTCCGAAGGTATCGCGGAGCGGTTGGACGCGGCGATGCAGACCTCGATCGACGCCTGCGTCGATCCCTGGCTCGAAGCCACCGCGCCCAAGACGGTCAACCAGTTCGCGTCGCTCATTCCGGCGAAGGAGGAAGCATGATGGCTGCGCGCGAAATCCTCGTCACGAGCATCGACCAGATCCCCGTCGGGGAAGGTCGCGCCTTCCTCGTCGAGGGGCGGCAGGTCGCCATCTTCCACACGCATGAGGGCGGCATCTACGCCACCCAGGCGCACTGCCCGCACCTCAACGGCCCCTTGGCCGATGGTCTGCTGGGCGGCGCGACCGTGATGTGCCCGTTGCACGACCGCACCTACGATCTCAAGACGGGATGCGGCGTCACGCACGAGCACCTGACGCTGGAGGTCTACGCCACGCGCGTCGCCGACGGCCGCATCTGGATCGATCCCTTTGGCACGCGCGTCGAGGCGCCCGAAGCCGCGTCGGTCCCTTAGCTTTGAGTGACGGAGACGATCGGGGATGACGGCACCAGGGCTATCCCTGATCGCTCGGAAGGCGTATCCGGCAACGGTGGTGGGATAGGACGGAAGCGCTTCATGCAGACAAGCGTCACGCGGGTGGTCGAGCAACCGGTCGCCGATCCCGCGTCGGGCGAGGTCGTCCTTCAGTCAGGATTGCAGCCGGGATTGCGGATGGTCGCCCGAATCCTGCTCGCCGGGGTCATGCTGGGGCTCGGGCTCTACATCCTCGGGAATTACGTGCGCGCGCTCGTCTGGGCTGTCGTCCTCGCGATCGCGCTGTGGCCCCTGTTCGAGCGGGCGCGACGCCGTGCGCCGAGGCGGCTGTCCGAGGAAGTCCTGCCGCTGGTGTTCACGGCGCTGATCGGCCTCGTCTTCCTCCTGCCGTTCGTGCTCCTCACGTTGGAGGCGGTGCGCGAGGCGCATCAGCTGGTCGACTACGGCAAGCAGGTCGAGCAGTCTGGTATCCCGGTCCCCGACTTCGTCTCCCACCTGCCCTACGGCGCCAAGCAGGTCGGCGACTGGTGGAACACCAACCTCGCTCACGCCGGCTGGTACAAGGACCTCCTCCACCGGATCGATACCAACTCCAACCGGGAACTCGGGCGCAATATCGGCGAGCAGGCCGTGCACCGCGTGGTGCTGTTCGCCTTCAGCCTGCTCACCCTCTTCTTCCTGTTCAAGGACGGCGACACGGTGATCCGCCAAGCGCTAACCGCGTCGGCCAAGATGTTCGGCGCCAGGGGGGAGCGGGTCGGACGGCAGATCGTCGCTTCCGTTCACGGCACCGTCAATGGGCTGGTGCTGGTCGGCATCGGCGAGGGCGTGCTGCTCGGCATCGTCTACTTCTTCACCCACGTGCCGCACCCGATCCTGTTCGGCGCGCTGACGGCTGTGGCGGCGATGATCCCGTTCGCCGCCGCCATTCCCTTCTGCGTCGCAGCCCTGCTGCTGGTGGCGGGCGGGAGCGTGGTGGCGGCGATCGTTGTGGTGGCGGCGGGCTTCCTCACCACCTTCACGGCGGACCATTTCGTCCGGCCCAAGCTGATCGGCGGCGCGACGAAGCTGCCGTTCCTTTGGGTGCTGCTCGGCATCCTGGGCGGCGTGGAGAGCTTCGGGCTGCTCGGCCTGTTCGTCGGCCCGGCGACCATGGCGGCGCTGATCCTGCTCTGGCGCGAGTTCACGCAAGCGCCGGGAACCGCGGAGCCGAGCCGCTAGGCCGGCGATCAGCTCGCGTCGGCGCTGACGACGAACGGCAGCTCGCGGAGTTTGGCGGCGATCTTCTCGATGGCCTCTCGCGACAGCCGTGAGAAGGTGATCCGTACCGCGTCCGTGTGCTCGTCGGCCGGCGTCGACACGAACTGCTTGACGCGGGTCGCGCGGGCGCCCGCGACCTCGTGCAGCGTCGCGATCGACAAGGCGCCGCGTTTCGCCACGACGGCGAGTTGGCGCGTGGTGAAGCGGTCGCGGACGCGATCTTCGATCGGCTTGAGGCCGGCCAGGATGGCGAGGACGATGATCGTGGTGGCGATGGCGGCGACGTAGAGCCCGGTGCCGACGGCGAGGCCGATGGCGGCGACGGCCCAAAGGCTGGCCGCCGTGGTCAGCCCCTTGACGACCTCGCCCCTGAGCAAGATCGTCCCCGCGCCGAGGAAACCGATGCCGGACACGACCTGCGCCGCGATGCGCGACGGGTCGAGCACGACATGGGTGTCGAGCACGGCCGAGAACCCGTAGGCGGAAACGATGACGATGAGGCAGCTGCCGACGCACACGAGCATGTGCGTGCGCAGGCCAGCCGACCATTGCAGCCGCTCGCGCTCGACGCCGATCATGCTTCCGGCGAAGGCCGCCAGCAGCAGTCGGAGGATTGTCTCGAGCGATCCGATCATTTCCACGCGCCTGTCCGACCTCCCGGCGTTCGCCGCCACCGGAAGCGCCTCTCCCCTAAGTGACGCTGCGCGGCTACAATCGCGCGAGGAGGCGTTCAAGCGAGGCGATTGTTTCTTCCGCACCCTCGCTCGCCGACAGGATAAGACGCTCGTCCTTCCAGCGCGAGGCGGGATCGAGGGTTTCGACAGGCACGCGCACAGCGTCGGCCTTCCCGGGCGCGAAGCTCAGGGCGGTCGCCTTCGGTCCGGCGACCACCGCCGTCACCCCCGCCGCTTCCGCCAGAATCGACACCCGCCGCAACGCGAGCAGCCGCGCCGTCTCGGCGGGCAGCGGACCGAAGCGGTCCGCGAGTTCCTCACCGAACGCCTCCACATCGTCGACCTCGTCGAGCCGGGCGAGCTTGGCGTAGAGTTCGATGCGCAACGCCTCGTCGGGGACGTAGGTGGCGGGCAAGGCCGCGGCCGCCTCGATCTGCAGGGCGGTCGACCGACGGTCCTCGCAGGGCTCCCCGCTCATGGCGCGGACCGCGCGTCGCAGGAGGTGCTGGTAGAGGCTGGCGCCGACAAGGCGCATGTGGCCGGCCTGCTCCTCGCCGACGAGGTCGCCGCCGCCGCGCAGGTCGAGGTCGCGGGCGCTGATGGCGAAGCCGGCACCGAGCTTGTCGGCGGCGAGCAGGGTCGCCAAGCGGTCCGCCGTCGTCTTCGCGACGGCGCCGTCCTCCGGCGTGAAGAGGTAAGCCGTCCCCTGCACGCGACCGCGCCCGACCCGGCCGCGGAGTTGATGGAGCTGGGCGAGGCCGAAACGGTCGGCGCCCCAGATCAGGATGGTGTTGGCGCGTGGCACGTCGAGGCCGCTCTCGATCAGGGCGGTGGCGACGAGCACGTCGGTGGCACCGTCGGCGAAGCGGACCATCGCTTCGTCGACGTCGCGGCCGGGCATGTCGCCGTGCGCCACGCCGATCGACAGGTCCGGCGTCGCCTCGGCCAGCATCGCCAGCACACCGTCGATCTCCTCGATGCGCGGCACGACGACGAAGCTCTGGCCGTCGCGGCGCCGTTCACGTAGCAGCGCAGTGCGGGCGACGACGACGTCGAAGGGCGACAGGAACGTCCGCACGGCGCGCCGACGCGCCGGCGGGGCGGCCAGCACGCTCACGTCCTGCACGCCGACGAGCGCCCCCTGCAAGGTGCGCGGGATCGGCGTCGCCGACAGGGCGAGGTGGTGTGGCGCCAGCGCCTTCAAGTCCGCCTTCATCCTGGTGCCGAAACGGTGCTCCTCGTCGACGATGACGAGGGCGAGGTCGTCGAAGTCGATGTCGGCGGCGGTGACCGCCCGGGTGCCGATGACGATGCCGGCCTTGCCGCTGGCCAGCTGCCTCTTCGCCTCCCGCGCCTCGCCGACGCTGACGAGGCGCGACAGCTGCACCACCGCGACATCCGTGCCGGCGAAGCGCCGCTCGAAGGTTTGCGCGTGTTGCCGGGCGAGCACTGTCGTGGGCGCGACGAGCGCCACCTGCTTGCCGCTGAGCGCGACGGCGGCGGCGGCGCGCAGCGCGACCTCCGTCTTGCCGTAGCCGACGTCGCCGCAGACGAGCCGGTTCATCGGCGTTCCCGAGGCAAGGTCGTCAAGCACCGCCGCCACGGCGGCGAGTTGGTCGGCGGTCTCGGGGAACGAGAAGCGCGCCGCGAAGCGCGCGTAGGCGTCGGACGGCGGTGTCACGGGCGCCGTCTTCGTATTCGCCCGCTCCCGCGCCAGCGCGACCAGGCGCACCGCTGCTTGCTCCACGTAGCCGCTCACCTTGACCCGACGATTGTTCCAGCCGTCCGTGTTCAACCGGTCGAGGGCCACGGCATCGGGTTCCGACCCGTAGCGCCAGATACGGTCGAGTTCGCCGGTTTGAACCAGCAGCGTGTCCTCGCCGTGGAAATCGAGGCGGAGCATCTCGTGGGCGCCGCCGTCGACCGCCACCGTCTCCAGGCCGCGCAGGATGGCGAAGCCATGGTCCTCGTGGACAACGACATCGCCTGGACGCGGCGCCGACGCGGCTTCGAGCGTCGCAGCGTCACCGTCGGGGGCGACGCGCGCGCCGAACACGTCGGTGGCGGTGATGACGGCGGTCCCGCGATCGACGAAGCCGAGGTCGAGATCGGCGTCGAGTGTCAGGATCGCGCCGGCGGGTGCAGCGGAGGCCTCCTGCCATCCCTTCACCGCACGCGGCTCGGGCTCGACCCGCCGTAGCGCCTGACGCAGCAGGGCCCGCTCCCTGGCGAGGCCGGCGATCACGACGCGTCCGCCGCCCTTGACGATCGCGCGCGCGAAGGCCGCGAAGGCGCTTGCCGCGTTCTTCTCCAAGGTGAAGGACGGCGTGGGTTCGCAGGCCTCAGTGTCGAGGTCGACGCGCCGGCGCTTCGCCAGCACGCCCATGACGGCTTTCCGCGAGAGATAGAACCGATCAGGCGCGGGCGGCAGGCGGTCCTCGGCGCCACGGAAGCCTCGGCGAGCCTCGTAGGCTTCCGCGACGCGACCGGCGAAGCGGTCGCAGGAAGCGGACACGTCCGCCTCATAGGCGACCGCTGCATCCGGCAGGAGGTCGAAGAGGGTTCGCAGATCGGGGTGGAAAGCCGGCAGCCAATGCTCGGCGCCGGGCCATCGGGCTTCGTCGTCCGGCAACACCAGCTCGCAGGCGGGAAGGAGATCGAAGCGTTCGATCGCTCCATCCGAGCGCTGGGTCGAGGGATCGTAGGAGCGAAGATCGTCGACAAGGTCGCCTTCGCTCAGCATGATGCGCACCGGCATGGCGGCGTCGGCCGGGAACACGTCGACCACCCGACCCTGGAAGGCGATGTCGCCCGGCTCGTCGACGCGGTCGTCCGTGACGTAGCCGGTGCGCCGCGCGTAGGCCTCCAATGCCGCGCGGTCGAGCGTCATGCCCCGCGCAAGCTGGAAGGCCTCGGCGGGAACGGCGATCTTCTGCATGGCCGCGTCAGGACACGTCACCACCACCCGTCGCCGTTCCGACGTTTCAACGAGACGGCGCAGAACGGCGATGCGGGCGCCCATGCTTTCCCGCGACGGCGAGACGCGATCGTAGGGGAAGCAATCCCAGGGTCGCAGCACGAGCACGTCGATAGAGGGTGCGAAGGCCCGCACTGCGCGGCCAAGTTCGTCCGCGCGCCGCTCGTTCGCCGCCAGCACGATCAAGTCGCCTTCGGATCCGAGGAGGCGCTCGGCGAGACGGGCGGCGAGCGCGGCGACGCGGACCGGGGATCGCTCGCGGTCCGGCTCCATCGCCTCCGGCGCCGGGCCTGGAACGAAGTCGCTGTTCTTCGATCGCGCGTTCGCCGTTCTCGCCATTCCCGATCCCCGAAGCTCGTCAGGACTCGTCAATGCGCGGCGGCGGTCCGGTTTCCTGCGGCATCGGCGGGCTTGACCGGACATGGTTAACGCGGCCGAGGAGAGCGAATCGCGCCACTTGGCCCTCCGCAGCGTCCAGACGATCAGGCCGAGGACGGCGCGGGCGACCCCGGCCACGGGTGGGGCCCGTCGAGCGGGCCAACGACGCTCTGCGGAGGTCACCATCTGCCGATTAGACGCAGCTCGCCTATATTTTCTTCGCCACGATTTGAACTACTCTCATCCCACGGCGACTGAAGCGACGTTCATATCCCTAGCAAGACCGGAGCGTTGGACCGTCAGACTTCAAGGAAGCGTGCCGCATAGACAGGGGGATCGAAGTGCTCAACCAAGCCATTCCAGCACCGCACGCGCCCATCGTCGCGCGACCGAACATCCGTCAAGTGTCCCTCGCTGATCTGGCCGACGTCCTGCGAGCTGGAACCAACGAGTTCGCGACGCGGCCAAGCCACCTCCCGTTGCTGTCGTTCCTTTACCCGTTCATTGGCCTGGTTCTCGCCCGCCTGACCATCGGCGACAGCCTGCTGCAGCTATTCTTCCCGTTCACCGCTGGTTTCGCCCTCGTCGCGCCAATCGCGGCGATCGGCTTCTACGATGCCAGCAAGCGGCGCGAGAAAGGTCTCAACACCACCTTGGCGCAGACCATCGGCATCCTTCGATCCCCGGTGATGTTCGCCTTCGCCCAGGTCGCCGTTCTTCTTGTCGTCCTGTTCGCCGTCTGGATCGCGGTGGCGCAGGGTCTCTACATGATGACCCTTGGACCAGCCGCGCCCGCGTCGGTCACGGGGTTCGCGCACGACCTCCTGACGACACCGGCGGGATGGACGTTGATCGTCGGCGGCATAATCGCCGACCTCGTCATCGCCGCAATCGCCTTCACCACCAACGTCGTGTCCTTGCCGCTGTTGCTCGACCATGAGGACGCGAGCGTCATGACCGCGATCACCACGTCGGTGCGGTGCGTGCGCGCCAACCCGGTCGTTCTGACGGCGTGGGGCGTGATCGTCGGCGCCTTGCTCGTGATCGGCAGCCTGCCTTTGTTCGTCGGGCTGCCGGTCGTCCTGCCGGTGCTCGGACACGCGACCTGGCATCTTTACCGCAAGCTCGTCGAGGCGTGAGCGCGCCGGCGTCCAACCTCAGGCGTTAGAAGATGCACACCAGGGCGAGGCCGCCGAGCATGAAGGCACATCCGAGGAGGCGACCGAATCCGGCCGAGTGCTGCTTGAAGCCGACCAACCCGAAATGGTCCATGATGACGGAGGTGGCGACTCCCGCCGTCACCGTGAGCCCTATGAATATGGTGGCGCCGAGCTTCTCCGCGAAGAAGATCGACGCCAGGACGTAGCTCCCGCCGAATAGGCCGCCGAGCCATGCCCACCACGGAATCTCGCCGATCCCCGTCTTGGGAAGCCCGAGGCCGATGATGGGAGAGACCGCGAGGTAGAGGACGACGTTGGCCACCGAAACGATGATCGCGGCGAGCATGGGCTGTCCCATGGACTTGGCGAGCGTGGCGTTCGAGCCCGATTGCACCGTGTTGAGGACGCCGCCGAGGAACGCCACCACGCCCATGATCCAGACCATCGTCACGCTCCCTCACCAGCCGGCGAAAGCCATGTGCCTGACCGTGCCGACGCACGAGCGCAACCGACGGCGATTGGGATGGTTCGCCGGCCCGGCCGTGACACCCGAGCGGTCAACCCGCCGTCGACGCCCTTGAACGTCGATCGTTGCCGGCGAGACGGCTCAGGCGGCCTTCGAGGCCGGCGCGGCGACCTGCGCATCGCCCTCGAAGTCGGCCTGGACCTCGGCTTGGACCTCGACTTGACCGAGCGACCGAATCATCGCGGCGAGTCGGGGCTCCTCGACGTTGTCGGCGGCGTCATCCGGCTTGAACCATTGACGCGTGCGCTGGTCGCGCTCGCGCCAAGTCACGCGCTCCTCATCGACCCGAAGGACGTAGACCATGACTCGGCAAGGCTCGACGCGACCAACGAGGCGCTTCCGGTAGGTGTAGGCCCCGAGCGGCCTTTTGCGGACGCGACCGGAGATGCCTGCCTCTTCAAGGGCTTCCCGCGCGGCCGCCTGATAGTCCTTGCGATCCTTCATCGGCCATCCCTTGGGAATAACCCATCGGCGTGTCTCCCGCGAGGTGATGAGCAGAACCTCCAGCCCGCCGTCGGCAGCGGACCGCACCGGCAGCGCCGCGACCTGGGCGCGAAAGGCTCGCTCGTTCTTGTCCCTCATCGCGTTGTCCAGCCCGTTCGCCGACCATCCTGTTGATCGGATGGGATGTTTCCACCTGGTGGATCGATGGCTCCCCGACAATGACCCGGATCAGCGCAGCCATCAAGTTCGCGACTGCCGCAGCGCGGTCGGGAATCGGGCATCCATGGTCCGAGCATCGATTTGCCCGGACACGGCGTCCATCAGGCCGGCTGCGTCACGACGAAGCGGTGACCATCGGGATCGAGGACCATGACGGCCATCGCGCCGTCCTCCAAAGCGACGATCCCCGGTGAGATAAAGGTGGCACGCAGCACCGTCAGCGTCTCCGCCACAGCGGCGAGGTCCGCCGTTTCCAGGACGAAATGGGTGGCGGCAAGGTCTGCGGAGGTGGTCGCCGGGTCGATCGGCCGGCGCGAGCCCACGTGATAGCCGAGCAGCTCGACGTGCGGCGGCGCGCGCTCGGGCATCATGCCGCTGACGGTGACGCGGGCGTCCGGCACGGCATCCATCCGGGCCTGCTCGACGCCCTGATTCTCCGTCCGCTGGTTGAGCTTCAGGCCAAAGGCCTGTTCGAAGAAGGCGACGCTGCGGGCGGTGTCGGCGACGCTGATCGCGGAATGATCGATGCCGAGGAACAGCCCGGCGCCGCGGCGGCGCTCCCACGCCGGCGGCCCCTTGCCGGGCGGGAAGGCCAGGAGTTCGAGGGGGTGGCCGTCGCCGTCGCGGAACTTGAACGCGGACACGGAGCCCGACGCCGGCGGCAGCACCACAGGGCCGTCGCCGCTGATCGGCAGGAAGCGTCCCGCGGCGCGCAATCGCGCGTAGGCGGCGTCCATGTCGGACACGATGATCGCGAAGTGCTGGAACCAGAGATCGGTGCTGGTGCTGCCGCTCGGGTAGGGGCGCCCGGGTGGATCAAACGCGAGAAGCTCGATCTCTTCGTCGCCGATGCGCAGGAGGGTCCGGCCCACCTTGGCGCCAGGGAGGCCGAACAGCGAGGCGGTGGCCTCACCGGCTTGGCCGCGCTCGACGATGGTAGCGTCGAACGCCTCCCCGAAGAAGGTTTCCGCGTCGACGAGAACGGACACGATGAGGGCGAAGCGCCTGATGCTCGCGATGGACGGCGTCGGCACGGTCCGAACTCCCTGTTGGCGGACGAGGATCTCGGCGACCGCCGATCAGCGATAATTCGCCGCTTTCGGATGGTAGGCCGGCGTCGAGGAGAGCGGATGGGTCACGGCGTAGTCGAGCGAAGCCAGAGGCGCCCCCAAGATGATGAGGCCGAGGCCGCCGACCAGACCGAAATTCTTGAGGAACTCCCAGAAGTGCTGGCGGCCCTGGCTGTCGCCGGAGGCGAAGAAATCGCCGTAGGCCCAGAACTGGTGGTAGAGCAGCGCCGTCACGACGCAGTAGAAGGCCAGCAAAGAGGCGGCGGCGCGGTCGAGCACGCCGGCGACGATCAGCACGGACGTCCCGACTTCCACGAACATCGCGGCGATCAGCAAGAGCGGGCCGCCGGGCAGGATGCCGGAATTGGCCTGCTTCAGTGCGCCGTGCCAGTTGAAGATCTTGTCGAGCGTGCTGAAGGGAAACAGGATCACGAGGCAGATGCGAAAGATCAGGGGGGCGGCGATGCTCATCCCAGTCAACTCTCCCTAAAAATCCGGGAGCGTCGGCACCCTGTTGCAGCGGAACGTCCGAGCGTGACGAAAGCTCACGGCGACGGCGCGTTTTTTCTCCCTTTTAAGACGCGCACCCTATCGAAAGGCGGAGTTCTCCCATGGCCGGCGATCATTACGACTTGATCGTGATCGGCAGCGGTCCCGGCGGTGGCTCCCTCGCGCAAAAGCTCGCGCCCACCGGCAAGCGCATCCTGATCCTGGAACGCGGCGACTACCTGAAGCGCGAGGTCGACAACTGGAGCGTCAGGGCCGTGTTCGGCGACAATCGCTACCGCGCGGCCGAGAGGTGGCTCGACAGCGCTGGCAAGCCGTTCAACCCGTCCCTACACTACTACGTCGGCGGCAACTCCAAGGTCTACGGATCGGCGCTGGTCCGCATGCGGCGCGAGGACTTCGGGGTGCTCCACCACGCGACGGGCGTATCGCCGGCTTGGCCGCTTGGCTACGACACGTTCGATCCATACTACCTGGAGGCGGAGGCTCTCTTCCACGTCCATGGGCGCCGCGGCGAGGATCCGAGCGAGCCCAACGCGTCCGACCCGTTCCCCCATCCTCCCGTCGAGCACGAGCCGCGCATCGCTCAGTTGAGTGACGCGCTCGCCCGGCAGGGCCTGCGCCCGTTCCACCTGCCGCTCGGCATCCTGCTCGACCAGAAGCCCGACGGCTCCGGCTTGCCGACGCCGGGCAGCGCCTGCATCCGCTGCGCCGCCTTCGATGGGTTCCCTTGCCTGACCAACGGCAAGGCCGACGCGCAGATCGTGTGCATCGACCCGATGCTGGCCCGATACGCCAACGTCACCTTGTTGACCGGGGCCAACGTGACCACGCTCGACACCGATGCGTCGGGGCGTGCCGTCACCGGGGTGAACGTGTCGCGCGACGGCGCGCGCGAGCACTACAGCGCCGACATCGTGGTGGTCGCCTGCGGGGCACTCAGCTCGGCGCTGCTGTTCCTGCGCTCCGCCAACGGCGCGCACCCCGATGGGCTCGCTAACGGGTCGGACCAAGTCGGACGCAACTACATGCGCCACATCCAATCCGTGCTGCTGGCCATCTCGCGGCAGCGTAACGACACTGTATTCCAGAAGACGCTGGCGCTGAGCGACTTCTATTTCGGCACGAAGGACTGGCCGCACCCGATGGGCTTCGTGCAGATGTGCGGCAAGGTGCACGGCGAACAGGTGCGCAGCGAGGCCCTGCCGACCTGGCTCAACCTCGCGCCCAGCCTGCCGCCGTTCAACGTCCTGGCACGCCACGCCCTCGACTTCTGGCTGTCGAGCGAGGACCTGCCGGACCCCGCCAACCGTGTCACCCTCGGGCGCGACGGCGCGGTGTCGCTCGCCCTGACCGAGAACAACGCCGTCGCCCACGCGAAGCTTCGCGCGGCGCTAGAGGCGGCGCTCGATGCCACCAACGAGCACGGCACGCTGGCCGGCCGCTCGTTCACCATCGGGAAGCCGATCGGCATCGACGGCGTCTCGCACCAGGCCGGTACGCTGCGCTTCGGCACCGACTCTCGCGCGTCCGTGCTCGACACCGACTGCAAGGCCCACGAACTCGACAACCTTTACGTCAC
Source organism: uncultured Beijerinckiaceae bacterium (assembly GCA_964244495.1). Lineage (GTDB taxonomy): Bacteria > Pseudomonadota > Alphaproteobacteria > Rhizobiales > Beijerinckiaceae > RH-AL1. The sequence continues at coordinate 152,308 of CAXTIU010000004.1, read as the reverse complement.
CGACTCGAGCTTCTTCCCTTCGGTCGGCGCCATGAACCCGACGCTGACGATCATCGCCAACGCGCTGCGCGTCGCCGATGTCGTCGCCGGACGGCTGGCGGTCCGCCTACCCGCCGGTCGCGAAGCCGGGATAGAGCGTCATGCCGCCGTCCACGAATAGGGTGGTTCCGGTGACGTAGTCGGAATAGTCGGAGGCGAGCCACACCGCCGCCTGGGCAATATCGTTGGTTTCTCCGATGCGCTTGTAGGGCACCAGGGTCATCAGCTCCTCGTAGGCCTTGGGCGTGTTCCAGGCTGCCGTGTTGATCGGCGTGCGGATGGCGCCGGGACCGATGCCGTTGACGCGCACGCGGTGCGGCGCGAGTTCCTGCGCCATCGACTCCATAAGCAGCTTGATGCCGCCCTTGGAGGAGGCATAGTTCACGTGCCCGGCCCAAGGCACCACTTGGTGGACGGAACTCATGCAGATCATCTTGCCGGCAGCGACCGATACATTCTCGTCGACGCCGCGGCGCAGGAACTCGCGGGCGGCCTCCCGCTGGCACAGGAACTGACCGGTCAGGTTTATGCCGATCACGGTGTTCCACTGGTCGAGCGTCATGTCCAGGAACGGCGAGTCCTTCTGCAGGCCGGCGTTGCTCACGGAGATGTGGATCGTGCCCAACGTGTCGATCGCCGTCCTGTACATGGCGACGACCTGATCCTCGTTGCTGACGTCGCACTTGATGGTGATCGCCCGACGGCCCATCGCCTCGATCTTGTGCGCGACGCCGTCGGCCGTCTCGGGATGGGTGATGTAATTGATCGCGACATCGCAGCCGGCCGAGGCCAAGCCGAGGGCCACCGCCTCGCCGATCCCGGAATTAGCGCCGGTGACGATGGCCGGCTGGCCTTCCAGCACCTTGAGGAAGCCGACCTTCGGCAGCGGGTGCAAGTTCGCCCGGGCTGGGCCGTCCGGTTCCTTCTCGGGTAATTTCTGCGACTCGGTCATGTTGATGCTCCTGCCACGCTTGAACAGCTCGTCTTGTCTTCGGTTGCACGCTCGCCGAGGTCGGGGTCGATCTCGGCGCGCGGGTGCAGCAGCAGGGCGATGAGGCCGGTCCAGCCGGTCTGGTGCGAAGCGCCGAGCCCGCGTCCGGTGTCGCCGTGGAAGTGCTCGTAGAAGAGGACGTGGTCGCGGAAGTGCGGGTCGTCGCGCAGCAAAGCGGTATCGGCGTAGATCGGGCGGTGGCCGGCGGCGTCGCGCAGGAACAACCGGGTGAGGCGCGTCGTGATCTCGTGGGCGATGGCGGCGAGGTTCATCGCGCGGCCCGAGCCGGTCGGGCATTCCAGCTCGAAATCCGCCTCGTAGAAGGTGTGGAAACGGTGCAGCGCGACGACGAGGAGGTAGTTCACCGGCATCCAGATCGGCCCGCGCCAGTTCGAGTTGCCGCCGTAGAGCCGCGTCGTCCCCTCGCCCGGCGTGTAGGTCACCGTGTGCACCTGCCCGCCCACCGTGACGGAAGCGGGATGGTCGAGGTGGACCTTGGACACGGAGCGCACGCCGAAGTCCGACAGGAACTCCGTCTCGTCCAACATCCGGGTCAGCACGCGGTTGAGGCGCTGCTTGCGCATCAGGGCGAGCAGCGAATAGTCGGCGCTGTTGGTGTCGCGCCAGCGCGACACGAGGGCGGCGAGGTCGGGGCGATGGGCGAAGAGCCATTCGAGCCGCTGAGCGAAGTCCGGCAGGCGCTTCAACGTGTCGCCGCCGATCAGCTCCACCGCGAACAGCGGGATCAGCCCGACCATGGAGCGCACGCGCAGCGGCAGCGGGGCCGCGCCCGGCACCTCCAGCACGTCGTAGTAGAAGCCGTCCTCCTGGTCCCACAGCCCGAAGTCGCCCTCGCCGATGCGGCGGTGCACGGCGCTGGCGATCAACAGGAAGTGCTCGAAGAACTTGATCGCCATGTCCTCGTAGACGTGGTCGTCGAGGGCGAGCTCGATCGCCATGCGCATCAGGTTGAGCGCGTAGACCGCCGCCCATGCCGTGCCGTCGGCTTGGTCGAGATGGCCACCCTCCGGCAAGCCCTTGCTGCGGTCGAACAGCGAGATGTTGTCGAGGCCTAGGAAGCCGCCCTCGAAGATGTCGCGGCCCTGCCTGTCCTCGTTGTTGACCCACCAGGTGAAGTTGAGGATCAGCTTGTGGAAGACGCGCCGGAGGAACAGCGTGTCGGCCTGGCCGCAGCGCGCACGGTCGATGTCGTAGATCTGCAGCGCGGCGAGCGCGTGGACCGGCGGGTTGGTGTCGCCGAACTTCCACTCGTAGGCCGGCAGCTGGCCCTTGGGCGACATGAAGCGCGACTGCGTGAGCAGCACCAGCTGCGCCTTGGCGAAGGCGGGATCGATCAGCGCGAAGGTCACGCAGTGGAAGGCGAGGTCCCACGAGGCGAACCACGGGTATTCCCAGGCGTCCGGCATGGATAGGATGTCGGCCGCCTCCAGGTGGAGCCAGTCGGCGTCGCGGCCGCCGAGGCGCTCGCGCGGCGGGGTCGGCTCGTTGGGGTCGCCACGCAGCCAGTCGCGGACGTCGAAGGCGTAGAACTGCTTCGACCACAGCATGCCGGCGAAGGCCTGCCGCTGCACCGCCCTGCCGTCAGGGTCCGCCATGCCGCCCTGCAGCGCGGCGTAGAAGGCGTCGCACTCCTCGCGCCGCAGCGCCATCACGTCGTCGAAGTCGGTGCGATCTGGACCTTGGAAGGCGCCGTCCGCCTCGACCGGTCGCAGACGCAGGCGCACGCTCGCCGTGCCGTACGCGCCGACGTCGATCACGTAGTGCGCCGCCGCCTTGGTGCCGGTGCGCGCCGGGTTGACCGCGTCGGCACGGCCGTCCACGACGTGGTCGTTGATGCCGTCCTTGAAGTATCCCTCGCCGACGCCGTAGAGCCGGCGGGTGTTGGTCTCGTTCTCGCAGAACAGCAGGGTCGGCGCGCCGTCGCAGTCGAGGCGCATCGCCGGCAGGTCGGGATGGGTCAGCGTGATGGTCGCCCCGCCCCCCGCGGCGAGGACCGGCCTGGGCGAGCCCGGTGCCCAGGTCCAGGTATTGCGCGACCAGAGCTGGGGTAGCACGTGCAGGCTCGCCGCCCGATCGCCCCGGTTGGTGACCGTGACGAGCATCAGGATGTCGTCGGGCGCGCCCTTGGCGTATTCGATGGAAACGTCGAAGTAGCGGCCGTCGTCGAGGACGCCGGTGTCGGTGATCTCGTACTCGCGCTGGTCGAGCGAGCGCCGGGCGTTGGTGGCGCGCAGGTCCTCGTAGGGGAAGGCGGCGTGGGGGTACTTGTAGAGCATCCGCTGGTAGGAATGGGTCGGGGTGGCGTCGAGGTAGTAGTAGACCTCCTTCACGTCCTCGCCGTGGTTGCCCTCGGCGTTGGTCAGGCCGTACAGCCGCTCCTTGAGGATCGGGTCCACGCCGTTCCAAAGGGCGAGCCCGAGGCAGGCGGCGAGCCGGTCGTCGCCGAAGCCACCGATGGCGTCCTCGCCCCAGCGATAGGCGCGGGAGCGGGCGTGGTCATGCGGCAGGTAATTCCAGGCGTCGCCGTCGGCGCTGTAATCCTCGCGCACCGTGCCCCACTGCCGGTCGCTGAGGTAGGGGCCGAAGCGCCGCCACGGCGTGCCGGCGTCGGCTTCGGCAAGGCGCCGCCCCTCAGCCGTCGCGGCGACCGCGCGGTGGGGCACGTTCGGCCGCTCGATCTTCAAGCGGTCACCGACGCGGGATCGAACATGCCGCGCCTCGCGACCGGAAGGATGCTAGCCGTTGCCGGCCGCGAGTGCCGCCACAGCCTCGGCGACGCCCGGTCTCGTCTTATCGCCTTCCCGCGACAAAGCGACGACTTTTTCCCACCAGCCGCGCGCGCCCGCCTTGTCGCCGATCGCCCTCGACGCCTCGGCCGCGCCGAGGAAGGAGCGGTAACGGTTCGGCGCCAGCCTCAAGGACGTCTCATAGGCGGCGAGCGCCTCGCGCTGATGGCCGAGCGCCAGTTCCATGTCGCCGAGCGATTCACGCATCGGCAGGATCTTGTTCTCGAGGTAGATGTGCTTCTCGTGGCGATCGTCCTGCGCCGCCGCCTCCGCCATCAGGCTCAAAGCCTCGGCATCGCGGCCTTGCGCCTTGAGCGCCCACGCCTGCGCGGTCTTGGCGTAGATGTCGACGAACACGCCCCAGTACTCGCTGGTGGCCGTCACGACGGGTTCCCGCGTCGCGCGTAAGGCCTTGATCTCGGTCGCGGCCAGCACGGCGTCGCCCAGGCGCGCGGCGCCGTAGGCACGGGCGAAACGCGCCAGGGTGGCGTCGAACGGGTCCTTGGTGGAGACGGGCACCTTGACGGCGTCGGCCCAGTCGCCCCGCTCCAGCGCGTAACGCGCCACGATGACGGTGGGCATGCCGTCCCCGGCCCTCGCGGCGGCGAGGTCGGCGCCGACGTGCCGGTCCTCGCCGAGCTGCAGCCGAGCGTAGTCGATGAAGTCGAAGGCGTGCTCGTAGACGATGTCGCCCTTGACCGGATCGTGGTGCGAGGACGGATCGGCGATGAGGTTCGAGCGCCGGTTGGCGTCGATCGACTTATCCCATGCGCCGAGCATGCTCCAGATGTGGGAGGGCATGTGCTGGGCGTGGGGCGAGCCGGTCGCCAGCGTCGGGTACACCTCGGCGGCACGAACGGCGAGCGGGGCCAACGCGGCGTAGTCGTAGGCGTGGATGAGGTAGTGCGGCGCGCCGGGGTTCTCGGGATGCGCTTCCATCACCGCTTGGAGGATCGCCCCGGCCCGTTTCTGCCGGGCATAGGTCTTGTCGTCGAGGTCGACGCCCTCGATGATCGCGAGGCCGTCGAGCGCGGCGATGTCAGGATCGTCGGGGTTGGCGGCGCGCACCGCGTCCATCCGGTCGGCGTAGGCGCGGGCGCGGGCGATCTGGTCACCGTAGGGCCGGTAGTAAACGTCCATCGCCTCGACGAGGCCCCGCTCGCGAGCGCTCACCGTCCTCGCCGCCAGCGCATGGTCGATCAGGCCGCGACCCCGCGCGAGCGAACCGGCGTCGAGCGTGCCGCCGAGCGGGTTACCCCGCGCGCTCATCGCCGCCCCCCACCAGGCGATCGCGCAGCCGGGGTCACGGCGGGCGATCGTCACCCAGGTGTCCGTGTCGGACTCGAAGGAATGAAGCTTGGCGACCTGGGCCTCCAGCATCGGCTGCACGGCGGCCGCGCAGCTGTTGGCGAAACGCACGACGCCATAGCCGTCCGGACCGGCCTTGCTTGCCCCGGTATCGGCCACGTGCGGCGCCGCGCAGATGTGGGCCGTCGCCGCCCATGCCTGCGGACGCGCGGCCGAAACCGCCAAGGCGCCGACCGACAGGCCCGTGATCGCCGAGGCGAGGGTGGCGGACCAAAGAACGGCTCGCATGAAGCATCTCCGGGAATGGGCCGCACGCGGAAACCCCTCGCGTGGCGGACCCGACGCGGGCGGAGGTTTCGGCGAACCGCGTCCTCGCGCGCGTGCCAGCCTAGCGCAGGGCTCGCACGCTCGTCCAGCACATGCCGGTCGCACCCGCCCGTGGCACAGACGCTGCCCTTTTCATCCCCAATCGCACATTCTCGATGAGGAAGGGTGTCGTTTCGATCCGTTTCCCGCGCAACGCGGGACACCGGGTCAAGTGACCCTTTCATGGAGCCAAGATGAAACATCCGGCGTCGCGTGAACTCTACGCCTACTGGAACAGCCTGCGCGGCGAACGAAGCGCGCCGCAGCGGTGCGACATCGACCCCGCCGCGATCCGCACGGTACTCGCCGACACGTTCATGCTCGACGTCGACGACGCCGGCCGCTACCCGTTCCGCCTCGCCGGCACGCGGGTCAACGCGCTGTTGGACGCGGAGCAGAAAGGCCGCTCCTCCCTCGACATCTGGCAGCCGGCGGAACGGCGCAACATCGCCGCCGTGCTCCTCACCGTCGTCGACGGGGGCTGCGCGGTCGTGGCCGGGGCCACCATGGCGCCGCAAGGCCGGGAGGACTGCACGATCGAACTGCTGTTCCTTCCGCTGCGCCACTACGGAAAGACGCATTCCCGCGTGCTGGGCCTGATCAAGGCGACGACGCAGCCGGCCTGGCTCGGCCACCTGCCGGCCGAGCCGCTGACGCTGCGTTCGCTGCGCGTCATCAAGGACGAGTGCGGCGACTCCTTCGCCGCACCCCGCGCCATCACAGGCGGGCGCGACGCCGGACGTATCCCAACCGGGCCGGGCATGGCCGTTCCCGCCGGGATACCGGGCCGATCGCGCCCTTACCTCCGGCTCATCCAAGGCGGCCTGTAGAAACGGCCTTCGAGGCTCAGAAGTCCTCGAGGTCGAAATCCAGGATCGCCATCTGCAGGGTGTAACTCCTGCCCTTCGGATCGTCGGCCGAGATCACCCCGAGGAAGTCCTCGCCGAGGTTCAACTCGACCGAGTCATTCTTCTTGGCGCGCGGCACGATCTTGAGCTTCTCGTTCTCGAACAAGCGCCGCAGGTACTCCTGCAGCACCGGCCGCTCGACGGGGATTTTCATGTCGAAGGCGAAGGAACGGTCGCCGTCCTCGTCGTCGACGAGGATCGAGCCGATCGCGCTCTGCCCGAGGTGGACGTCGGCGTTGTCGGGGTTCTTCCGGGCGGGGGTGACCCGAATGCCTTCGTTGCCGAAGGACTGGCGCAGGAAACCCTGCAACTTGTGCATCTCGGTCTTATCCAACGCGTGTTCTCCAAGAAGGCGGCATAAGGGCGGAGGGCGGCACGGGAGACGGGCGGCGCCGCGGCGGCGTTCCGTCCCGCGGGCCGCCGCGCAACGCACCTCGGAAACGCGGCGCTTCGAAGACCTGACGCGCCAGCGCGGAATGCGTCAACGGCGCGGGTCCGTGATCGTCCGGCCTTCGGAGGTTTCCATCAGCGGCTTGGCAGCCAGGACCTGGTCCATCGAGAGGGCGGGCTCGGCGCAGCCGGCCTCGCCCACGATGCGGGCCGGCACGCCCGCCACCGTCTTGTTGTGGGGCACGGGGTGCAGCACGACGGAACCGGCGGCGATGCGGGCGCAATGGCCCACCTCGATGTTACCGAGGATCTTGGCGCCGGCGCCGATCAGCACGCCGTGGCGGACCTTGGGGTGCCGGTCGCCGACGTCCTTGCCCGTCCCCCCCAGCGTCACGTCCTGCAAGATGGACACGTTGTCCTCGACCACCGCGGTCGAGCCGACGACGAGGCCGGTCGCGTGGTCGAGGAAGATCCCCTTGCCGATCCGGGCGGCGGGATTGATATCGGTCTGGAACACGGCCGACGACCGGCTCTGGAGGTAGAGGGCGAAATCGTGCCGGCCGGCGTGCCATAGGGCATGGGCGAGCCGATGCGCCTGGATCGCGTGGAACCCCTTGAAGTAGAGGATCGGTTCGATCACGCGGGTGCAAGCGGGGTCGCGATCGACGACGGCGAGCAGGTCGGCGTGGAAGGCCTCGGCGAAGCCGGGATCGGCAGCGACGAATTCGGTAAACGCCTGCCGGATCAGGTCGGCCGGCACGTCCCCATGGCCGAGCCGCGCGGCGACCCGATGGATCACCACGCTCTCCAGCGACGAATGGTTGAGCACGCTCGCGTAGATGAAGCCGGCGACCTCCGGCTCGCGCCCGATGATCTCCCGCGCCTCGGCCGTGATCCGGGCAAAGACGGGATCGACCGGGTTCAACACCACGACCTTCGCACCGGCTTGGTTGTGCATGGGGCCTTCCATCTCAGCTCTTCGGTGCGCCTCGTCCGTGGGCGGGCTCGGCGCGGGGCACGGGCAACGGCAAGCCGTTCCAAGAGAGACCTTCATATAGGCTTTCATTCCCTTTCGTGAAGGAACGCGAGAACGGCATCCTTGAAGACGCGATCGCCCACCGCCCTGTTGTGATCGCGCCCCTCGATGTGGAGCGCACGCGCGCGGGGCATCAGGGCGGCGAGGCGCTCGGGGTCGCCGGCGATATCGTCGTGCGTGCCGACCGCCACCAGCGTCGGACAGGCGATCCGCGCGACCTCGGCGACCTCCATCAGTTGGCGCGCCCCGCGGATGCAGGCGGCGAGCGCGCGCCTGTCGCTCTTGGTCGCGTCGGCGAAGGCCCGGAACATGCGCTGGTTGCCGTCGGTGAGGCTGTCGAGAGAGGGCGCTTCCATCGCGTCGGCGATGCCCATCGGCAGCGTGCCGCCTTCCACGAGGCTGGTGCCGAGGCCGCCAAACACCAGCGAGCGCACCCGCTCCGGCGCGAGCCGCTGCGAAAACGCGGCGATGCGCGCGCCCATGGAATAGCCCATGACGTCGGCCCGGGCGAGTCCGAGGTGGTCCAGCAGCGCCAGCGCCTCGCGCGCCAGCACGTCGATCGCGTAATCGGCGGGATCGTAGGGCTTGGCGCTGCGCCCGTGCCCCCTCACGTCGTAAAGGACCACGCGGCGCCCCGCGCTGGTCAGCGTCCTGACCCATTGCGGGAACACCCAATTGACCGCATGGCTGGAAGCGAAGCCGTGGATCAGCAGGATCGGCTCGGCGCCGCCGTGCGGCAGCGAGGCGCCGGGACCCGCGCCGGCGGGTCCCTCGTCGAGGTAGGCCACGCGAACGCCGTCCGCGCCGGTCATGCTCAGCATGCGATCTCCCGATTGACCCCTCGTACCATCGCAACGCCGCGCCGAACAAGGGCCGCCGGGCGGCGGCACCAAGACCGTTGCGCCATCCGGCCGCTCGATCTAGGACCGTGGCCGGACCGGTTCCGGGACCCGGAAGAAGGACGAGGCCATGGTCGAGCACATCGGCACACCGCATTTCCACAATTCGGCGGGCTACGCGTCGATCAAAATCGCGGTGCGCCAGTTCATGTGCGTCGGCGCCCTGCCGCCGAACGACCATCCGCACATCTTCATCGACATGGGCAACGAAACCGACATCGTCTGCTCCTACTGCTCCACGCGCTTCGTGCACGACGGCTCCATCGGGACGCTCTGCGTGCCGGAAGCGTGCCTGTACATGCCGGACGAGCAGGCGGCCTGAGAACGCGGTGGCGCAGGGGGCGACGCCGCACGTCCTCATCGCGGGAGCCGGCATCGGCGGCTTGACGGCCGCGCTGGCCCTGGCGCGGGTCGGCGCGAGCGTGGCCGTGCTCGAACGCGCGCCCGCGCTGGAGGAGGCGGGGGCCGGCGTCCAGCTGTCGCCCAACGCCGGCCGCATCCTCGACCGCCTCGGCGTGCTCGCCAGCCTGGAGCGCCACGCCTTCGCGCCCGAGGGCATCCGCGTGCGCGCGGCGGGGAGCGGGCGGCAATTGTCCTTCATGCCGCTCGCCGGCGCGCGGGCCCGATGGGGGGCACCCTACCTGGTGGTCCATCGCGCCGACCTCCAGGGAGCGCTGCTCGCGGCGGTCGCCGGCGAGAGCGCGGTCCGCCTGCATCTCGGGACGGCCGTCGCCGGCTTCGGCGTCACGGCCGGCAAAGACCCGGTGAGCGGCGACGACTCGGCGGCCGGCGTCACCGTGACGGTCAGGCAAGGCGCGTTGACGCGTACCGTCTCCGGCGACGCCCTGATCGGCGCGGACGGGGTCCGCTCGGCGGTGCGCGCCAGGCTCGTCGCCGGCGTGGACGACGCCCCGCTGGAGACCGGCCGAACGGCGTGGCGGACGACCGTCGAGGCCACCACCCTCGACCCGCTGTTCCGGGCTCCGGAGACCGGCCTCTGGCTCGGCCGCGACGCGCACCTCGTGCATTATCCGCTGCGCGGGGGCGGTCAGGTGAACGTCGTGGCGATCATCCGCGAGGCGACGGCCGCGAACGACGGATGGTCGGCGCCGGGCGACGCGGCGACGATCGGCGAGCGCTTCGCGTCCTGGCACCGGAGCGCCCGCCGCCTCGTCGACGCCGCCCCACAATGGACGAAGTGGCCGCTCTCCGACAGGCGCCCCCTGCCGGCCTGGAACGCAGGACCGGTCGCGCTACTCGGCGACGCGGCGCACCCGATCCTGCCCTTCCTCGCCCAGGGCGCGGCCCAGGCGATCGAGGACGCCGACGCGCTCGCCACTGCGGTGGCCGGCGCCCGATCGATGGCGGACGCCTTGGCGGACTATTCGAGGCTGCGCTGCGCGCGCGCGCGGCGCGTGCAGGATGCGGCGCGCCGTCTCGGCCGGATCTACCATCTCGCCGGCCCCGCGGCGCTGGCGCGCGACACCGCCATGGCGGCGCTTGGACCGCGCCGGCTGCTCGCCCGCTACGACTGGCTCTACGCTCAGCCACCAACGAACGTGACATCGCGCGCGAAGACGGATTACGTGTAAAAAGATGGGCTAGGGACGGGTTCGCGGGAATGTCGTCACGCATGACCGGTGAAGAGGATCTTGACGTCGAGACGCCGGACCTGCGGTCGGCGCACGTCATCGTCGTCGGCAACGAGAAGGGCGGGACCGGCAAGTCGACGTTGTCGATCCACCTTTCCGTTGCGCTGATGAAGATCGGCTTCCGCGTCGCCACGATCGACCTCGACACCCGGCAGCGGACCCTGACCCGGTTCTTCGAGAACCGCCGCTCCTGGGCGCAGAGCGCGCCATGGGACGTCGAGCTGCCGCACCATTTCGCGCCCGAGCGCGGCACCTCGGAGAGCGTGCGCGACAACGAGACGGTGGAGTTCACAGCCTTCGCCGACGCGATCGGCGCCGTCGAGCACGCCTACGAGTTCGTGATCATCGACACCCCGGCCTCCGACTCCTACCTGATGCGCCTGGCGCACTCGCTGGCCGACACGCTGGTCTCGCCGGTCAACGACTCCTACATCGACGTCGACGTGTTCTCGCGCGTCCACCACGACCGGGCGAAGCGCGGCGCGGTCGCGCACTACGCCGACCTCGTCATCGAGGCGCGGCGCAAGCGCCACCTCGTCGACCAGGGCATCATCGACTGGGTGCTGGTGCGCAACCGCGTCGCCTCGCTACAGTCCAACAACGCCAAGCAGATCGCGGTGAGCCTCGGCCGGATGGCGCTGGAGCTGAAGTTCCGCGCGGCGGAGGGCCTGCACGACCGCGTGATCTTCCGCGAACTGTTCCCGATCGGCCTGACCGCGCTCGACCCGATCGAGGAAGCGATGCGCACGGGCGCGCTGTCGAACTCGCAGCTGTCGGCGCGCCGCGAGATCGAGGACCTGTTAACGACCCTGCAGCTGCCCGAGCGCGGCACCGGCATGGCGCACCTGCAGGCCCGGCACCAGTGGTTCGAGCGGGTTGTCGGGCTGTACCGCGAGATGGAGGCGAACGGGCCGGCGTAGGGCGACCGCGCATGCTCGTCACCCGGGCGTCGGACGCGGGCTCAATCGTCCGAGGATGGCTTCGAGCATCGGGCGGGTGTGAAGCTCGCACGGCTCGACCGTCGTCGGGTCGGATGCGTGATGGAATTGGCCCGCATCGAAGGCGATGTATAGGTCCCAGAACACCGGCAGCCAGCGTTTCGCGTATGCGAACCGCATGAGATGACGCATGAACGTGGCGCAGAAGTCGGCGGTGCCAACCAGAAAATCCTCGGCCAAGCGCTTCGCCAGGAGATCGAGCATCTCGCTCTCCTCAAGGCCGCTCCGACGACTCCAATGCTTGGCGACCTTTTCGAAGGCACCCTCGCGGTAGGATCAGCCTCGTGACAGGACCTGAACTCCGCGAAGATGTCATCGAGCGACATGGTCACGATCCGCTTCCGCTTCTTATCACGTCGTCTGAAAGCCGCTGCACGACCCTGAGGACTAATGGCGCAACCGAGTCGGCTCGTCGTGCTTGCGTCGCGCACCAAGCCTTGCGTCGAAGGCGTTTCGGTTCGGGTGGCCGCGAAGCCAGTCCATCGACACCCCCGAGCGACGCCGGGACGCACCGGCCGGCATCCCGCCTCAGAACTCCGCCTCGAGCTCCTCGACGTCGACCGGCTCGGCGGCGGCGGCGGCATACCACTCCTTCATCTCCGGCATCGCCAAAATCGTGTCGCAGTAGCGCTGACAGGTCTCGTCGGTCGGCACGTGGTAGGTCTTGAGCCGCGTCGCGACCGGCGCGTACATCGCGTCCGCCATCGAGCGCTGCCCACCCATGAGGTAGGGGCCGCCGAACGCGTCCAGGCCGTCGCGCCAGATGGCGAAGATGCGGTCGATGTCGGCCTGCGCGCGCGACCACACGCGGAAGTCGGGCACGTCCGCCTTGAGGTTCATCGGCAGCGCCGAGCGCAGCGGCGCGAAGCCCGAGTGCATCTCGCCGCAGATCGAGCGGCACCGCGCGCGGCGCATGCGGTCATGCGGCAGCAGTCCCGCGTCGGGGCGGATCTCGTTCAGGTACTCGCCGATCGCGAGATTGTTCCAGATCACCAGGTCGTCGTGGCGCAGGCACGGGACGAGCATGGAGGGCGACAGCAGGAGGAGTTCGGCGCGCACGCCGGGGTCGTCCGGCGGGATCACGTCTTCCTCGAAGTCGAGGCCCGAAAACTTCGTCAGCAACCAGCCGCGCAGCGACCAGGACGAGTAGTTCTTGCTGCTGATGGTGAGCTTGGCCTCGGCCACGTCGCGCCTCCCGGACGATCGATCCCGACCGCACGCCCCTGTCACGCACTGGCTTGCACGTTGCATGCCGGCGCGTTGCCTCACGTCGCGGGCGAAGCCGGAGTTTCGATGATCTACCCTGCGTACGAGGCACAATCCGCGATGCTCGACCTGATGCGGCTGTGCGCCGGCGCGGTGGCGACGACGCTGCGGCTGCCGTGGTCCGGGATCTCGCCCGACACGTTCGCCGGCACCGCCGCCACGCTCGACACGTTCGCCGCCCTGCGCATGAGCGCCACGCGTCCCGCCTTCGGCCTCAAGCCGGTGCTGGTGGGAAATGAACTGACCGCCGTCCACGAGGAGGTCGTCGCCCGCACGCCCTTCATGACCCTCCTGCGCTTCCGCAAGGAGGTCGCCGCGCGGCAGCCCAAGCTGCTCGTCGTCGCGCCGATGTCCGGTCATTACGCGACGCTGCTGCGCGGCACCGTGCAAACGCTGCTGATCGACCATGATGTCTACATCACCGACTGGCTCAACATCCGCGACGTCCCGCGCGAGGCGGGCCCCTTCGACCTTTCGACCTACACGCAGGAGATCATCAAGGCTCTGCATACGCTGGGCGAGGGCACCCACGTGGCGGCGGTGTGCCAGCCGGTGGTGCCGGCGCTCGCCGCCGCCGCGCTCATGGCGGAGGACGACGATCCGGCCCAGCCGCGCAGCCTGACCCTGATGGGCGGCCCCGTCGATGCGCGCATCAATCCGACCAAGGTCAACGAGCTCGCCCAGACGAAGCCAATCGACTGGTTCGACGAGAACCTCTGCGATCGCGTGCCGAGCTTCTACAAGGGCGCAGGGCGCAGGGTTTACCCCGGCTTCATGCAGCTCGCCGCCTTCATCAGCATGAACCGGGGGCGCCATCAGACCGCGTTCAAGGACATGGCGGCGGCGCTGGCCGCCGGCGACGACGCCAAATACGCGACGATCAAGACGTTCTACGACGAATATTTCGCCGTCATGGACCTCTCGGCGCCCTTCTACCTGCAGACCGTCGCCCAGGTCTTCCAAACCTTCGACCTGGCTCGCGGCGAACTGACGATCTCCGGCCGGCGCGTCGACCCGAACGCTATCCGCCGCACCGCGCTGCTCACGGTGGAGGGCGAGCGCGACGACATCTGCGGGCTGGGCCAGACGATGGCGGCGCAGGACCTGTGCGGCAACATCCGCCCGTACCGGAAGGTCCATCACGTGCAGACCGGCGTCGGCCATTACGGGATCTTCAGCGGCCGGCGCTGGGTCGGCGAGGTTTACCCGCAGGTCAGGGACATGATCGCGGCGGCGCACTGAGCGCCCCATCGCGCCCTGACTTGGCCGGTGCTCCAACCGGCTCAACGGGTGAGATAGTCGATCAGGGTGATGGTGAAGAGGATCGCCACCCAGCAGAAGCCGACGACGGAGAACAGCCGGACCAGCGGCGGCTCCTGGATCACCTCCATGGAGAACAGCAGCACCGTCGCGATCATCACCACGAGCACGCCGAGGTTGAGGATCCAGACACCGGGAAACGGCTGGAGGTCGCCGGCGGCGACGTTGATCGCGAGCAGGACCATCAGGCCGACGAATGTCAGCGCCGGCTCGCACATGCGCGTCAGGAGCGCGCGCTTGTCGGCCCGAGTCATGCGCGGGCTCGGCCGCCGGCTCATCGATTCATCACGTAGATGACCGTGAACACCATGATCCACATCAGGTCGATGAAATGCCAGTACAGGCCGTACACCTCGATGTGGTTCTGGCGGCGCGCCAAGTAGCCGGGGGCCCGCGCCTGGACCGTCAGGACGGCGAGGATCGCCACGCCGGTCGTCAGGTGGAAGCCGTGCAGGGCGGTGGCGACATAGTACAGGTTGACGTAGAGGATCGACGCCCGGTCGCCGGCGAGGTCGTAGGGGCGCGCCAAGAAGGGCGTGAGGTGGTCGAGGTAGTCCTCGTAGTACTCGGCGCCCTTCAGCACGAGGAACAGCGTGCCGAGCGCGGCCGTGGCGACCATGAACCGGATCATCACGCCCTGCAGTCCGAGGCGCGAGGCGACGATCGCGCCCGACATGGTCAGCGAGGACACGATCAGCACGGCGGTGTTGGTCGCGCCGATCCAGAACTCCAGGTGGTGGGCCGCCGCGCGCACCGAGTCCGGGTGCAGGATGCGCAGGATCAGCGCCACCAGGAACAGGACGGCGAACAGCAGCAGCTCGGTCAGCAGCCAGGACCACATGCCGAGCTTGGCGGCGTGGCGCTGCTGGCCGACCTCGCTGAACTGCTCCTGGAGTTCGACGCCGACGTCGGCGCTGGCCGTCGCGTCAGCCATTTCCGCCGCTCCGGCTCGGATAATCGTAAGGTTCGAAATCGACGAAAGGCGGCGTCGTGAAATTGTGCTTGGGCGGCGGCGAGGCCGTCGTCCACTCCAGGCCCTTGGCGTTCCAGGGGTTGGCGACCGCCTTCTCGCCGAACCACAGCGACCAGAGGAGATAGATCATGGGGAAGATGTAGCCCCCAGCGAGGATCGTCGAGCCGGCCGAACTCATGATGTTCAGGAGCTGGAACTCGTGGGGGTAGACGTGGTAGCGCCGCGGCATCCCGAGGTATCCGAGCAGGAACTGCGGGAAGAAGGTGAAGTTGAAGCCGAGGAAGATGAGCAGCGCCGACACGCGCCCCCACGCCTCCGGGTACATGCGGCCGGTGAACTTCGGCCACCAGTAGTGCAGCCCGCCGAGGAAGGCGAGCATCGTGCCGCCCACCATGATGTAGTGGAAATGCGCGACGACGAAGTAGGTGTCATGGACATGCTCGTCGATCGCCAGCGTCGCCAGGAACAGCCCGGTCAGGCCACCCAGCACGAACAGGCCGATGTAGCCCATCGCGTAGAGCATGGGCGTGTCGAGCCGCAGCGCGCCCTTATGGATCGTCGCCGTCCAGTTGTAGACCTTCACCGCCGAGGGCACGGCGACGGCGAAGGACAGGAACGAAAAGGTCAGGCTCGCGTAGTCGCTCTGGCCGTTGAGGAACATGTGGTGGCCCCACACGAAGAAGGTGATCGAGGCCAGCGCGATCGTCGCGTAGCAGATGAAGCGGTAGCCGAAGATCTTCTTCTGGGAAAAGGCCGGCACGATCTCGGAGATCACGCCCATGCCGGGCAGCACCATGATGTAGACGGCCGGGTGCGAGTAGAACCAGAACAGGTGCTCGAACAGCACCGGATCGCCGCCGAGCGCGGGGTCGAACACGCCGATGCCGAAGGCGCGCTCCATCACCAGCAGGATCAGGGCCATGGTGATAACCGGTGTCGCCAGCAGGAAGATCAGGCTCGTCGCGTACATCGTCCACACGAAGATCGGCATGCGGAACCAGATCATGCCGGGCGCGCGCATCGTGTGCACGGTCACGACGAAGTTGAGGCCGGTGAGGATCGAGGAGAACCCGACCACGATCACGCCGATCAGCGCCGGGACGACGAAGGTGTTGGAGAAGGTCGTGGACAGCGGCGCGTAGAACGTCCAGCCGGTGTCGACGCCGCCCACCAGCACGGTGGCGAGCGTGAACAGCGACCCGGTCATGAAGATGTACCAGCTCAGCAGGTTGAGGCGGGGGAAGGCGAGGTCCTTGGCGCCGATCATCAGGGGCAGCAGGAAGTTGCCCATGGTCGTCGGGATCGAGGGGATGAGGAAGAACCACACCATCACGACGCCGTGGATCGTGAACAGCTTGTTGTAGGTGTCGTTTGTGAAGATCTGCCCGTCCGGCACGACGAGGGCCAGGCGCACCAGTCCCGCAGCCACGGCGCCGACGACGAAGAAGGCGGTGATCGACAGGAGGTAGAGGATCGCGATCCGCTTGTGGTCGATCGAGAAGAGCCACGAGCGAACCGTGTGCCCGTCGTGGAGGTAATCCTTGGGGCGGGCGAGGGTGGCCTGCGGGGCCCTGTGATCGCGGAACGCGAAATCGGTCATCGGCCACCGTCCCTGTTCGACTGGTCTTGGTTGGACTGGTCTTGGTTGGACCGATCTTGGTTGGACCGATCTTGGTTGGCTTGATCTTGGTCGAATCGATTCTGGGTCGCTTGAACCTGGTTCGGCTGGTCCTGCTCGCGGCCTTGGGCGGGTCCGACCGATTTCACGTAGGCGACGAGGCGAATGAGGTCGTCCTCGCCGAGCTTGCCCTTGAAGGCAGGCATCACCTGCTTGTAGCCGGCGATCTTGTGGTCGTTGGGATCGAGGATCTTGTCGCGGATGTAGCCGTCGTCGGCGATCACGGTGCCGCCGGCCTCCATCGGCACGGGCTTTTGCCACAGGCCGACGAGCGAGGGCGCCCGCACCGTCGAGCTGGGGCCGTGGCAGCCCGAGCACCCGTAGGACTGGAACAACGCCGCGCCGGCGTTCGCCACGCTGTCGCCCGACGTCGAGCGCCGCAGCCATCGCTGGTAGTCGGCCGGGCGCATGATGGTCAGCGTGCCCCCCATCTCGGAATGGTCGGTGCCGCAATATTCCGAGCAGAACAGGTGGAAGGACCCGGCCGTGTCGGCCTTGAACCACAGGCTCGTGTAACGTTCGGGGATCGCGTCCATCTGGATGCGCAGCGCCGGGATGTAGAGGGCGTGGATCACGTCCTGCGAGATCATGCGGATGACGACCGGCTGGTCGGCCGGCACGTGGAGGTCGTTGATCTCGGATTGGCCGCCGGGATGCTGAAACTTCCACATCCACTGCCGGCCGATCGCGGTGATCTCCAGGGCGTCGGCCGGCGGGTTCTTCTGCTGCGCGAACAGGAACGAGCCCCAGACGAAGAAGATCAGCGTGAGGGCGAACGGGATCAGCATCCAGGATAGTTCGATGGCGACGCTGCGGTTCTCCGAGGTTTCGCGGTTGGTCTCGCGACCGGCGCGATACCTGAACGCGAAATAGGTGATGGCGACGAAGATCGGCACCGTCAGCAGCAGCGTGACGAGCGTGAAGCACAGGATCAGCGTGTCGGCGTGGCGCGCCGCGAACGAGGCGGCCTGCGGCCAGATGGCGAGCGGGTTGCCGTCGCCGTTCATCGGCGGCCCCCGGTCCGGCGGACGGCTCGGCGGGTCATTTCGATCCTCCCGCCTGCCCCGCCGGATCGTAGCTCGGCGCGACGGCGCCCGCGCGGCCCTCGCCCTCCACGGTGTTGGCCGGCTTGGCCTGCCGGCGCGCCGCCTCAAAGTCGGGCAGCGGCGGCAGCGGCGCCGTGGCGGCCGAGGGCGGTCCGGCGGCATCGGCCTGCGCGGACGCGTCGAGCGGGTGGCCGATGACCTGGCGCATGGCGTTACCGATCGGGATATGCGCGCCCTCGCCGGCGGGACCGGCGGTGCCGTAGGTCGTCAAGCGCTGCGTCTGCTCCATGAGGGCGGCGTCGCGGTCGCGGTAGGGGTTCGCCTGGAGATGGGGTAGCGGCGGGGGGATCGGCGCGCGCTGCTCGGCGGTCAGGCCGATGTCCTGGTCCTCGAAGTGCCGGTCGAAGCGGGAGAAGACGAAGAACACGCTCGCCAGGGCGCCGACCAGCATGACGACCGACACGACCATGACCGTCACCAGCACGCGGACGTTGGCGTCCACCGTTTCGTAGCCGGCCTTGCGTGCCGCCGGGCTGACCGGCCCGCGACGCCGGCCGCGCCCGACGGTGAACTCGCTGTCGGGCGCGGTGGCGGCGCGCCGGCGCTCGGCGACGGCCTTCGCCCCCACCACCCCGATCGCGAGGCCGGCGAGCCAGCTGAGGCCCAGCACGCGCTTGCTGGCCAGGCCCCTCTCGACGCCTCGCCGATCAACCATGCCGCACCCCCACGCGGTCGCCGATCAGCACCGCGCAGAGCGCCGCCACCCCGCCGATCGCGACCATCACGACGAGGTCGAGGAGCACGAGCGGGCCGGTCAACGTGTCGCGCGGGCTCGTCAGCCAGACCATGTCGGCGGTGGCGGCCAGCACGAGCGCCGCCACCGCGAGCAGGGCCGGCAGCGGGCGCGCACCGACCCGCGGCGGCAAGAGCACGACCATCGCCGGCGTGACCAGCACGGGGATGGCGGCCACCAGGACCGGCCCAAGGCCGGCCTGCGCGCGCGTTTGATACCAGACGATCTCCCTCGGCAGGTTCGCCGACCAGACCACGAGGTACTGCGTGAACTGCAGGAAGGCGGCGACAGCCAGGGCGACCAGGAGCGCGAGGACCGAGGATCGCGCCGCCGTGATGGCCGCCGGGGCGCGGTCGCACAGGAGGAGCATCAGCACGGCGACGGCGAGCGCGAAGGCGACCTGCGCCGCGATCACCAGGGTGCCATAGGCCGACGACACGAAAGCCTGGTCGAGCGACATGAACCAGTCGACCCCGGCCAGCGTCCCGATCAGCAGGTGGACGGCGAGGCCGACGCCGGTGAGCGGGCGCCGCCCGGCCGGCGCTTCCGCCGAAGGTCGCGCGGGACGAAGGAAAGCGAGGCCGAGCGCGATCCAAACGACGAGGTAGGCGATGCAGCGCGCGGAGAAGAACAGCGGCGTGAACCAGTCCGCGCCGAGCCCGGTGTAGCCCGGCCCGGCGTGCGCGACGGTCGAAGCGGGCGCCCAGCTGTAGGTATCGCGCAGGTCGAGGAGGATGGGGGCCACCATGACGGCGAGGCACGGCAGGGACCCGAGCAGCAGGCGCAGCGGCGCCGCCAGGGGATGGTCGGCGCGTCGCGCCAGTTTGAGGCCCATCAGCACCGGCAGCGCGCCGAGTGGCAGGGACACCAGCACCAGCCAGGCCGCGAGATAGGCGTGGGCGAGCACAGGCATCCGGGCGGTCAGGACGACAACGCCCGTCGCCGCGAGCGCGGCGAGCCAGACCGATCCGGCGACCAGGACGGGGCCGGCGACGAGGAGCGGGCGCCGGGTCACGGGTTGTCCTCCAGCTTTCGTTGATCGGGCGCTGGCAGCGCGTCGACGACCGGCTTCTGCGAGAGCTGGAGCGCGCGGATGTAGGCGGCGATCGCCCAGCGGTCGGCCGGGGGCACGCGGTCGGCGTAGGAATACATGACGCCCTTGCCGTTCGCGATGACGTCGGTGAAATACCGCGCCTTGGCGTTCATCAGCCGGTCGGCGGTGAGAAGCGGTGGCTTGGGGAAGCCGCGCTGGACGACGATGCCGTCGGCGTTGCCGGTGATGCCGTGGCACGGCGTGCAGAAGATGTCGTAGCGCTCGTGCCCCCGCTCGATCAGGGCGACGGTGATGGTGGGGGGCGCCGCCACCGGCAGGTTGGGCTCGTCGCGCGCGACGGTGCCGGCGACCGGCAGCTGCATGGACGTGTGCTTCGGCAGCACCTCGCTCCGGTCCCAGGTCCCGGACTTGCCCTGCGTATACATGTCCGCCCGGTCGCAGCCGGCGGGCGCCGCGGCGCAGAGGGCGAGCGCGACCGTCTTCGCGACCCATCTCAACGGGGCACCTGGTGGACGGCGAGCGGCCGCGCGGCGAGGGCGGCGAGGGCGCGCTCGACCGCCGGCGCGTCGAAGGCCTCGTCGCGCGAGGCGACCACGAGGAAGAACCTGTCCTGGGAGGCGCGCGCGAAGTTCGGGATGTTGAACGAGGGATGGTTGAGCAGCGGCAGGCGCGTCAGGAAAGTCATGTTGAAGAACACGACCAACGCGCCGCTCAACATGGCGAAGGACACGCCCGGTACGACGAAGGACGGCCAGCTGACGAGGGGCCGGCCGCCGATGACGAACACGTAGTCGTAGGCGGTGGCGTAGACGCACACCCCCATCATCAGCGCGAAGCCGAGGAAAGCCGCGCCCGTCGCCATCCAGTAGGGGATCGGCCGCATGTCGAGGTCGACGGCCTCGGCGGCGCCCTCGACCGGCACGGGCGAGTAGATCACGAGGTGTCCGAGGTCGCGCGGGCGAAGCGCGTCGGCCGCCGCGACCACGGCGTCGGGCGAGCCGAACTCGGCGCTGACGGCGTAGAGCGGCGCCCCGGTCGCGGCGTGCTTGGGTTCGCTCACGCGCCCCTTCCCTGCGCGCGCTGGGCGAGCCGCTTGGTTTCCACGATCGACAGCAGCGGTAGATAGCGCAGCGCCAGCAGCATCAGCACGAGGAACAGGCCGATCGAGCCGACGAAGGTCGCGACGCCCCAGATGTCGACCGCGTAGCCCTGGTCCGCCGAGGGCAGGAAATCGTGCTGCAAGGTGACGACGATGACCATGAAGTGATCGGCGAACATGCCGGCGGCGACGAGGAGGCCGACGGCGAAGACGGCGCGCCCTGAGCGTCGCGCGCGCCCCCACCAGAACAGCTGCACCGGCAGGAGCGCGGCGACGACGAGCGTCCAGAACGCCCACGCGTGCGGCCCGGCGACGCGCCGATGGAGGTTGCCCGCCTCGTAGGCGTCGCCGCCGAGCGCGGTGGTGAACATCTCGGCGGCGTTGCAGTACGCGTTGAGCAGGCCGAGCACGAGCAGCAGCCTCGCCATGACCTCGATGTGCCGCGTGGTGATGAGGGCGCCGAGGTCGAAGATGGCGCGCAGCAGCACGGTCATCGCCGCTATGAAGGCGATGCCCTGGAACGCGGCGCCGAGCAGGAACGCCACCGGCAGCAGCGTGTCGTGCCAACCGGGCTCGAGCGAGCCGGCGAACATCACCGCCGCGCCGGTCTGCAGCGAGCAGACGAGCATGACGCCGAGCAGCGCGACGAGCCGGTACGCCTGGCGCCAGCGCATCCACTGCAGGGCCGAGCCGCGCCAGCCGAGCGCCGCGACGCCGTAGATTTGCGCCCGCAGCAGCCCGCGCACGCCCGGCGTGTCGGGGGAGCGATGGATGCCGCCGATCGCCTTGTCGCGCAGGGTCGCCAGGTCGGGGATCATGCCGATGTACCAGAACGCGAGCGCCGTCCCGAGGAAGCTGACGATGTCGACCGCGTCCCAGTAGAGCGGCGAGCGGAACTGCGGCCACAGCAGGAAGGTGTTGGGATACGGCAGGTTCCAGAAGAAGAACCACGGCCGCCCGAGATGAATGATCGGGTAGATCGCCGCCGCCGCCGCCGCCACCAGCGACAAGGTCTCGGCGATGCGGTTCACCGCCGAGCGCCATTGCGCGCCGACCAGCAGGAACAGGGCCGAGAGGAAGAGCCCGCCGGTGGCGACGCCGATCCACCAGTCGTAGCCGACGATGTCGAGCGCCCAGGTGACGGGCACGTTGTTGCCCCACACGCCGACGCCCTCGAAGAAGAGCCAGACGAGCGAGAGGCCGAGGATGCCGAGGAGCCCGCCGGCGGCGGCGAAGGCGAGCCACCAGCGTCGCCGCATCGGGTGGCTGAAGGCGATGCCGGCGATCTCGCCGCCGATCGAGTCGAAGGTTTGGCCGGGCGCGATGAAGTCGCGGGCGAGCGGGCGGGCGACGGCTTGGGCGACTTGGCCGGGGGTGCGCGTGGGATAGGGGATCGTCACGGCTAGCCCGCTCCTTGCGGTCCGAGGGCGGGGCCGCGCTCCGCGAGGTAGGTCGTGCGCGGCCGCACGTTGAGTTCGCCGAGCAGGTCGTAGTTGCGCGGATCGCGGCGCTTGGCGACGACCGCTGCGGCCGGATCGGCGAGGTTGCCGAAGCTGATCGCCAGCGTCGGGCAGGCGCCCTGGCACGCGGTGACGACCGCCCCGTCGGGGATCGGCGCGTCGCCCTTGATCGCGGCGAGGCGCGCGGTGGCGATGCGCTGCACGCAGTAGGTGCATTTCTCCATGACGCCGCGCGGGCGCACGGTCACGTCGGGGTTGTTGCGCGCCTGGACCGAGGGCGTCTGGCCACCGGTGTAGTCGAGGTAGTTGAAGCGTCGCACCTTGTAGGGGCAATAGCCGGAACACGCGCGCGTGCCGACGCAGCGGTTGTAGACCATCAGGTTCAGGCCCTCGTGGTCGTGCAGCGTCGCCTCCACCGGGCAGCCGACCTCGCAGGGGGCGAGCTCGCAGTGCATGCACGGCACCGGCTGAAAATGCGTGTCGGGATCGTCCAGCGCCGCGCCGTCGCGTCCCGCCGTCTTGGCGGAGGAGTAATAGCGGTCGATGCGCAGCCAGTGCATGTCGCGCCCCATGGCGACCTGCTCCCTGCCGACCACCGCGATGTTGTTCTCCGACTGGCAGGCGACGACGCAGGCGTTGCAGCCGATGCAGGCGTCGGTGTCGACCACCATGCCCCAGGCGCGCGGCTCCCAGCCCGGCTGGTCGGTCTGCGCCGCCCGCTCGCTCGACCCGTAGAGGCTGCGCGGGACCTCCTCGCCGCGTTGCGGCTTGTCGCCGGGGCGGGCCACGCGGATGAAGTCGTGCCCTTCCATCGTGTTGTGGTCCTGCGTCGTGGCGATCGTCGCCTTGCGGCCGGTCTTCGCCAGCGTGACGCCGTCGCGCCGCCACGGCGTCGCCGCGAGGCGCAGCGGGCCGGCGTCGTAGCCGAGGCCGTCGTAGATCGCGTCGGGGTGGTGGCGGCCGTAGCCGAGCGTCATCGTCAGCGTGCGCTCCGCCTGCCCCGGCACGATCCAGGCCGGCCCCTCGACCCGCGCCGCCCCGGCCGAGACGGCGATGCCGTCGCCGCTCGCGACGCCCATGCGCTGCGCCAGCGCCGGACTGATCGCCACCACGTTCTCCCACACGATCTTGGTGAGCGGCTTGGGCAGCTCCTGCAGCCAGGCGTTGGCGGCGTGGGCGCCGGCGCCGATCGTCGGATCGGGCCGGAACAGCAGGGTCAAGCCGTCGGGGGCGTCCGCCGCCGGTGGGCTCGGCGGCACCGCGTCCGGCGGTGATGGCGTGGCCGTCCTCGGCGCGGCGGCGGTGTCGGGGAAGAAGCCGTCGTCGAGGGCCTTGTGCCAAGCGGCGTCGAACCCGGCGCCGGGCAACGCGCCCCGCCAATAATCCCGCACGATGGTCTGGCCGTCACGTGGGTCGGGGTCAAACAGGAAGGAGATGATCTCGCCCGCCGTCCGGCCCTGGAAGAGCGGTCGGATCACCGGCTGGATCACGCTCGCCGTGCCCTCGACCGAGCGGGCGTCGCCCCAGGATTCGAGCGGGTGGGCCAGCGGCAGGTGCCAGTCGGAGCGCAGCGCCGTTTCCTCGACGGTGAGGCCGGCGTGGATCTTCAAGGGCACCCTTCGCAGGGCGACGGCGAAATCGAGGTCGCCCGGCGCCTCGTAGACGGGGTTGGCGTCCAGCACCAGGAGTGTTTGAACGTCGCCGGCACGCATGGCGGCGACGAGGTCGTCGAGCGAGCCGGCAGGCGGCAGGACCGGATCGGTGAAGGTGACCGTCGCCGCGAAGTTGCCGAGCGCGGCGTTCAGCCGGTGCACCGCCGCGTGGACGTCCGCCGCCTGCGTCGCGCCGGCGAGCACGATGCCCTCGCCCGGGGCCGCCCGCAGCGCCGCCGCCGCGCGCGCGACCCAGGCGCCGACCTTGTCGCCGGGGTCGGCCGCACCGCCGGGAGCCGCGACGGCGGCGGCCAGGCGCGCCACGAGATCGGCCATCGCGCCGGGCTCGACGCTGACATGGTGATCGGCCTTGGCGCTCGTCAGCGAGGGCGTCGAGGCGGCGGCGTGCAGGGTGAGGAGCCGGCCGGCGGCCGCCGAGTCCTGGCGCGCCCGCGCGTAGCGCCGGGCATCGCCGACTTGGCGGGGGCCGGCGTCGAGAAGGTCGCCGTCGATGGACACGATCACCCGCGCCTTGTCGAAGTGCCAGTGCTGGTCGAGCGGGGCGCCGAACACGGCCCGGCTCGCCTCGGTGAGCGCCGCGCCGCCCGGCGGCGGCATCATGTGCCAGCGCGCCTTGGGCAACGCGCCGAGCACCGCCCCGATCTGCGCGACGAGCGAGGGTGAGGTGGTGAGCCCGGTCAGCAGCGCCAGGCCCTCGCCCCTCGCCTCGCGCAACCGCGCGACGGGATCGAGGAGCGCCTCGCGCAGCGCGTCCCAGTCCGAGATACGGTCGAGGTAGCGGACGGCCTGCGAGCGGGACGGGTCGTAGAGGTCGAGCACGGAGGCTTGCGCGAACACGTCCGTGCCGCCCAGGCTCCAGGGGTGGGCGGGATTGCCCTCGATTTTGATCGGCCGGCCGTCGACGGTAGTGACGAGGATGCCGTTGGCGAACCCGTCGAGCAGCGCGGCGGAGGCGTAGGCGAGCGGGCGGCCGGGCTCGACGCGCTCGGGCTGGCGCACGTAGGGCACCTCGTACTGGCGGCCGTCGACGACGGCGTCGCCGCAGGCGGCGAGCCCGCTCATCGCGAAGGACGCGGCCATGATCTTGAAGAAGCCGCGGCGGTCCGGCCCCGCCGCCAGGTGCGCCGCCGCCGGGTACTCGCGCTCGACGAGGCGGCGGAACGCCGGCGTCGCGGCGACCGCGTCGAGGCTCTTCCAGAAGGCCGGCCCGCGCCGGCCCTCCAGCATCAGGCGCACCGCCGCGAGGTCGACCGCGGCGCCGCCCGTCGTCCCGTCGCTGGTCGTCCCGCCTTTGCTCCTGCCACCGGTCATGGGTTCGCCCGTCAGCGGTGACAAATGGAGCAGTCGGTCATCTTCTCCGGCTGGCCGATGTGGTACTGCTTGGCCAGGGCGGGACCGACCGTGGCCTGGTTCGCCGGCGGCGTCCAGGTCATGTCGTAGATGTCCGATCGCGGACGAAGGTTCGGCGCCGGGTCGCGGTGGCAGTCGATGCACCAGCCCATCTCCAGCGCGTTGGCCTTCGCGGTGAGTTGCATGGCCGTCATGTTGCCGTGGCAGGTCGAGCAGCCGACGCCCTTCGTCACGTGGGCGGAATGATTAAAGTAGACGTAGTCCGGCAGGCGGTTCACGCGCGTCCAGACGAGCGGCTTATCGTCCGCCAAGCTCGCGCGCACCGGCTCCAGCATCGGCGAATCCTTCCAGATCTGCGAATGGCAGGTCATGCAGGTCCAGGTCGGCGGGATGCCGGCGCTCGCCAGGTACTCCGCCTGGGCGTGGCAGTACTGGCATTGGATGCCGAGCTCGCCGCTGTGGTGCTTGTGGCTGAAGGGGACCGGCTGGTCGGGTGCGACGCCGACCTTGCTCACGTAGGACGAGGTCGAGAAGGCGGCCGTGACGAGGAAAAGGCCGGCGACCACGACCACCACGCTGACGATCGCCAGCCTGAAGATCGCGTCGGCGCCGGGCGCGAAAAGCTGCCTCACCGCCCGGCCCACGCCCCGCGTCGCGGCGGCTCGGCAGGGAAAGGCCCGTGGAAAGAGGAAGGCGTGTGAACAACGCAAGACACACGGGGAAAGGGCGGACGTCTGGCCACGGCAGCACTCCCGATCGTCCACTGGCCCTTAAGCGAGCGCGTTACTCTATGCAAACGGCCCGAAAGCCGCACCATCTATTTCCGCGATCGCGGACGGCGCTGTCCGGAACTGTCTTTTCTTAAGATCAGCCGCGACGCGATCGAGCGCCGGACAGTCCCGCCCGGTGCGACGGCGCCCTACGCTTCGCGGCGGCGGGCCTCAGCGCTCCAGGTCGAAGCGCGCCTTGCAGGCCGGGCGGAGGTTCGCGTAATGCGCCTTCATGCAGTTCTGGATGGCGTCGAGGTCGGGGATCTTGTCCCGGCACAGGCGCATGGCGTCGGGCGAACAGGCGGTGACGTCCTCGATGGAGTAGCCGGGCTTCTCGGTCTGCGCGCGCGCCGCGCCGGCGAGCGTGCCGCCGGCGACCACGAGCATGATGACCGACAAGGTTCGCTTGGTCATGGAATCCGACTCCGGAGGGCTGTGAGGGTTGCGGGCTTTTAGGCCGACTATCCCGCAATGGATAGAGGCCCGCCGCCATTACTTCAGCGTCGGCACGCGAGGCCACCGCCGTTTCGTTGCCAACCGGCTACACTGCTCGGCCGAGTGCCCCTCGAGCGTCATGATTCCGCCGTTTCCGGTTGTGGCCCGCCCGGCTTGCGGTCATCACTTCACGATCATCCCACCTACCCGTAGGAAACGTCAGCGTGCTTCGCAAAATCCTCCTCGCTGCGGTGACATCCGCCGCCGTCAGCGGAACCGCTTTCGCCGCCGACCTGCCGTCACGTCGCGCGCCACAGGTGTTCCTACCCCCGCCGATCCCGGTCTTCACCTGGACGGGCTTCTACGCCGGCGCGCAGGCCGGCTACGCCTTCGGTCGCACCACGGTGGTGGAAACGTCCGGCCTCGCGCCGGCGGTCGCCTTCAACGTCGGGAGGCCGGACGGCTTCATCGGGGGCGTTCACTTCGGCTACAACTTCTCGACGCAGAGCCTGCCGGTGTTCAATAAGATCATCCCCAGCTTCGGCGGCGGCCTGGTGCTGGGCATCGAGGGCGACGCCGACGGCAACGACATTCACGCCACCCAGACGACCGGCGCGCTCACCGAGTCGTTCCGCAACGTGGTTCAGGGCTCCGTCCGCGGCCGGCTCGGCGTCGCGGTCGACCGCGCGCTGTTCTACGCCACCGGCGGCGCGGCCTTCGCCGACTTCACCGACACCTTCGCCGGCCGAAGGGGCTTCGATTCGTTCAGCCACACGCTCGTCGGCTACACGGTCGGCGGCGGCATCGAATACGCCGTGACGAACAACGTGTCCGTGCGCGCGGAATACCGTTACTCGGATTTCGGGAACTACAATTCGCTCTCGACCTCGGCCTTCCTGCCCAACACGGTCAACAATCAGGAGCGGGTGACCATCCAAAGGGTGCAGGCCGGCTTCAGCTACAAGTTCGACAGCGTCGCACCCGTCCCGGTCGTCGCCAAGTACTGAGCGCTCAGGCCTTCTGAGCGCCGGCACCCGAGCGCCCACCCACGTCCGGACCCGGCCCCTCGAGCCGGGTTCCCGCATTCGCGGCCCCGGCGATTGCGCCGGGGCGCCCGAAGTGCCACCTGTGCGGCGATGGCCGACACCCTTTCCCCCGCTTCCCTGTCCCGCCCGATCCCGCCCTCGGATGTGTCCCGGCCGCACGCGGCGCCGCGCGTCTCCTTCGTCTCCCTCGGCTGCCCGAAGAACCTCGTCGACAGCGAGCGGATCCTCACCCAGCTCCGCGCCGAGGGCTACGACCTCGCCAAGACGCACGCCGGCGCCGACCTCGTGGTGGTCAACACCTGCGGGTTCCTCGACAGCGCCAAGGCGGAATCCCTGTCGGCGATCGGCGACGCGCTGCAAGCCAACGGCAAGGTGATCGTCACCGGTTGCATGGGCGCGCAGCCCGACGCGATCGCGGAGCGCTTCCCCAACCTCCTCGCGATCACCGGCCCGCAAGCCTACGAGAGCGTCGTGCGCGCCGTCCGCGCGGCGGCGCCCGCGCCCCACGATCCCCTCACGTCGCTGGTGCCGGACCAGGGGGTCAAGCTCACCTCGCGCCATTACGCCTACCTGAAGATCTCGGAGGGCTGCAACAACAGCTGCTCGTTCTGCATCATCCCGCAACTGCGCGGCCGCCTCGCCTCACGGCCGGCCGGCGACGTGCTGCGCGAGGCCGAGCGCTTGGTGCGCGCCGGCGTCAAGGAACTGCTGGTCATCTCGCAGGACACCGGCGCCTACGGCGTCGACCTGCGCTACGCCGCCAGCCGGTTCGGGGACAGGGAGGTCCGCGCCAAGTTCGTCGACCTCGCCCGCGAGCTCGGCTCGCTCGGCGCCTGGGTCCGGCTGCACTACGTCTACCCCTACCCCCACGTCGACGATGTGGTCCCTCTGATGGCCGAGGGCCTCGTGCTGCCCTACCTCGACATCCCGTTCCAGCACGCCAGCCCCGCCGTGCTCCGCGCGATGAAGCGCCCGGGCGACCAGGAGCGCATGCTCGGGCGCATCAGGGCGTGGCGGGCGACCTGCCCGGACATCACCCTGCGCTCGACGTTCATCGTCGGCTTCCCCGGCGAAACGGAAGACGACTTCGCCCTCCTGCTCGACTGGCTGAGCGAGGCCAGGCTCGATCGCGTCGGCGCGTTCAAGTACGAGCCGGTGGCCGGTGCGCCGGCCAACGACCTCGGGCGCGCCCCGGTACCACCCGAGGTCCAGGACGCCCGCCACCGCCGCTTCATGGAACACCAGCAGGCCATCGGCGCGCGCAAGCTGAAGGCGAAGGTCGGGCGCAACCTCAAGGTGATCGTCGACGAGGGGGGCCGGCAGGGCGGCACCGGCCGCACGATGGGCGACGCGCCGGAGATCGACGGCAAGGTGCACATCGCCAGCCGTCGCCCGATCCGCGCCGGCGAAATTATGACGATGAAGATCAAGTCCGCGGATGCTTACGACTTATTTGCCGAACTTGGTTAATTATCAAGCAAGTCTGCTCC
This sequence comes from uncultured Beijerinckiaceae bacterium, assembly GCA_964244495.1. Lineage (GTDB taxonomy): Bacteria > Pseudomonadota > Alphaproteobacteria > Rhizobiales > Beijerinckiaceae > RH-AL1. Next base: position 123,461 of record CAXTIU010000004.1, on the reverse strand, counting down.
GTCATCATTTAAAGACGTGCGGTTTTGCTCAATCAACCGTTGCGGTAACGAATAAGATACTGTTGTCGATCTAAATGACGATGTGGTGCCGGCAAGCAAGGCTCCGGGGTCGAAGCGACCCGAGGCTTCCCGCATCGAGTTCAGCGTAAAGGATAGTACCGTGATCAGGACCCTTCTGTTGTCGACGGTGGCGCTCGCCACGCTCGCGGGAACGGCTCTGGCGGCCGACCTGCCGTCGCGTCGCGCGCCCCCCGTCTACGTCCCGCCGCCGGCCATCCCCGTCTTCACCTGGACCGGCTTCTACGTCGGCGTGCAGGCCGGCTACGAGTTCGGCCGCTCCAACGCCCTCGCCACCAGCAACCTGAACGGCGCCGGCCTCGCCTCGACCAGCGCCAGCGCGCACGGCTTCATCGGCGGCGGCCATGTCGGCTACAACTACCAGTTCCCGGGCGGCGCCGCCCTGCACGGCGTCAGCTTCGTCGCCGGCATCGAGGGCGACGTCGACGGCTCGACCTACAAGACCAACTACGCGCTCGGCGGCATCACCAACTACGCCTACCAGCCGATCCAGGGATCGGTGCGCGGCCGCCTCGGCGTCGCGGTCGACCGGGCGCTGTTCTACGCCACCGGCGGCGTCGCCTTCGGCGACCTGCACAACAGCTACGTCAACCAGTTCAACGGCGCGGTCGACAGCCTCAGCCACACCAAGGTCGGCTACACCGTCGGCGGCGGCGTGGAATACGCGGTGACCAACAACATCTCGTTGCGCGCCGAATACCGCTTCACCGACTTCGGCCACATCAACGACAACCTCGCCAACGTGACGAACGGCGGCGTCAACGTTCGCCACCGCGAGACGGACAACCGGGTGCAGGCCGGTGTCAGCTACAAGTTCGACACGATGTCGCCGTTCGCCGCACCGGTCGTCGCCCGCTACTGACCGGCCACGCCGCCACGATCCAATGCGTCACGCGCCCTCCGGCTCCGGCCGGAGGGCGTTTTTTTTCAGGTGTCGATCCCGGGCGCGGCCGGTGCGGCCGGCGGCTCAGTTGCCGGCGCGCAGGCTCTTCAGCATCCGGCGCGCGATGTTGCGGACCGCCTCGTCGTTGCGGGCCTCGCCCTGGTCCGGGTCCCAAAGGTGGTCGAGGCTGCCGTCGAGCGCGTCGAGCAGCTCAGGATGGCGCTTGGCGAGGAAGCCGATCGTGCCGAACACGAGGTGCTCGACCGCCATCTCGCGGCGGCGCGCGTCGATGAGCTCGGGGGCTTGATGGTCTGGTTTGGCGTCTGACATGGGCGCTGAACGGCGCGGGGGCGCCAAGGGTTCGGCCACCCGGCGCACCGGGCTGTTCCGTCGCGGCGACCGGTGGTGGTCGACGGCCGGCGCGCGGTCACGAAAAAGGCGCCCGCGTGGACGGGCGCCCTGATCTCGGGACCTGGGAGTCGGCGTCGGCTCAGGCGGTGATGCGTTCGTCGTCCTCGCTCGGCTCGCGCAGGACGTAGCCGCGACCCCAGACGGTCTCGATGTAGTTGCGGCCGTGGCTGGCGTTGGCGAGCTTCTTGCGCAGCTTGCAGATGAACACGTCGATGATCTTCAGTTCCGGCTCGTCCATGCCGCCGTACAGGTGGTTGAGGAACATCTCCTTCGTCAGCGTCGTGCCCTTGCGGAGCGAGAGAAGCTCCAGCATCTGGTATTCCTTGCCGGTCAGGTGCACGCGGGCGCCGGACACGTCGACCGTCTTCTGATCGAGGTTGACGACGAGGTCGCCGGTGGTGATGACCGACTGCGCGTGGCCTTTCGAGCGCCGGACGATGGCGTGGATGCGGGCCACCATCTCGTCCTTGTGGAAGGGCTTGGTGAGGTAGTCGTCGGCGCCGAAGCCCAGGCCCTTCACCTTGTCCTCGATGCCGGCGAGGCCCGACAGGATGAGGATGGGCGTCTTCACCTTGGCGACGCGGAGCGTGCGCAGCACCTCGTAGCCGGACATGTCCGGCAGGTTGAGGTCGAGCAGGATGATGTCGTAGTCGTACAGCTTGCCGAGGTCGATGCCCTCTTCCCCGAGATCGGTCGTGTAGACGTTGAAGTTCTCCGACTTCAGCATCAGCTCGATGCTCTGCGCGGTGGCGCTGTCATCCTCGATCAAAAGCACGCGCATGTTTGGCCCCCAGATTGCCGTGTCGGTCGCCCGACGGCGCGATTGTGTGAGGCGCCATGCGGCCTTCCCCGGCCGTCGGGCGTCTCGCGGAACTGATTTCACTAACCTTAACGACCACTGGTTAATGAATTGCCGTCGGTCAGGGCCCTTCGGCATCTTCGTTAGGCGGACGTCGCGACGCTTCGGAACGCACGGAGGACGCGGCACGGGACGACGCACGCCGTCTCCCGCGAAAACAGGTCTCGCGAAAACGGGCGGAACAGGCACAGGGACACGGCACGCGAGCGCTGAGGAGCGGACAAACCGTACGCGACGGCGGCGCCTCGAATCAGCCCCTCCAACATATACACGGGAGCGGCACCGGCGAAGCGACAAACGATGCGGGGCGTAACAAAGCCGCAACCTTGCTGCGGCAGGATCACATGGTCTCGCGGAAGCCCTGGAATCAAGATCGGGTTCGCACCCGTGTCGTGGAGTTCGAGTATGAAGTCGCGGGATTCCCTCTTGCGTTCGAAGCGTTTTCACGCGGACGAGAAGCGCCGTCGCGTCACCCAGATCGAAACGATGATCGCGGAGTTCACGCGCATGGCGGGTGACCTCGATCGGGAGATCGCCGCCGAGGAACATCGAGCCGGCATCTCGGACCTGGCCCACTTCGCCTATCCGACCTACGCGCGGGCCGCGCGCAGCCGGCGCGAGAACCTCCAACGGTCCTCCGACGAGCTGAAGGAGCAGCTCGGCGAGGCCAGGAGCCAGCTCGACGACGCCGTCGCCGAGCTCGACAAGGCCCAGGGCCTGGAAGGACGGGAGCGGGCCGCCGATCGTGCCGACTTCCCCTCGCCGGTCTCCTTGATGGACGGGATGCTGGGGATGGCCGTCGCCAGGGCCTGAGCCGTGGGCCGCCGGGAGCGTGGCACGCCGGTTCGCCGGCGCCGCCGCGCCCGCCCGGGTGCCCGACGGGCCGCCACACTCCAGCCCATCGCCCGGACCAAAAGGATGCGGGCCGCCGCTTGCCGCCTTGGATGTCGCCGCCGTGGATCTCGCCGTCACGGCCTTGGGCGCCATGGCCTCGCGCGCCATGGCCCTTGCCGCGCGCGGCAAGCTCAGACAGGGTCGCGGCGGCCGGAGTTCCGGCGACAACGCGCGCGCCTGTGATCCGGCGGCTCGGAGACCGATGAAGCGCATCCTCGACTTCCTCTGGCCGGCCATCGGCACGATCGCGGTCGTGGCGTCGCTTTGGCTCTTGTCACGGGAGTTCAAGGGCGAGGCGGTCGCCGCCCAGGTGTGGCACCAGCTCGCCTCGATCACGCCCGGCCACTACCTGCTCTCGATCGGGTCGGCGCTGGCGGCCTACGCGGCGCTGGCCTGGTACGACCGCATCGCCCTGCTCCACCTCGGCCTCGGGCGCATCTCCATCGTCTTCGTGGCGATCTGCTCCTTCACCACCTACGCCCTCTCGCACACGATCGGCGCGACCGTGTTCTCCGGCGCCATGGTGCGCTACCGCGCTTACTCGAGCAAAGGCCTGAGCGCCGCGCAGATCGCCATCCTCGTCGCGCTCTGCTCCATCACCTTCGGCCTGGGCGTCCTGCTGGTCGGCGGGCTCGTCCTGGTGTTCGAGCCGCGGGAGCTGCGCCGCGTCGGCGGCATGCTGCCCCACCTCCTCACCAACACCGCCGTCGCGCGGGCGACCGGCGCGCTGTCGCTGGTGGCGGTGGGCGCCTACGTGTTCGGCTCCATCAAGGGCCTGCCGCCGTTCGGCGTCGGACGCTTCCGCATCGCCTACCCGCGCGCCGGCATCACGGCACGGCAGCTGGTCGCCGGCCCCCTGGAGCTGATCGGCGCCGCCGGCATCCTGTATTACGCGCTCCCCGAAGCCGGCAATCCGGGCTTCGCGGTGGTGCTCGCGATCTTCGTCGGCGCCTTCTCGGCCGCCCTGGTGTCGAACGCGCCGGCCGGGGCGGGCGTGTTCGACCTCCTGTTCATCAACGCCCTGCCGACGATCCCCAAGGCCAAGGTGCTGGCGGCGGTCCTCGTGTTCCGCTTGTTCTACCTGTTCATACCCCTCGCCTTCGCGATCGTGGTGGTCGTGCTGTTCGAGCGGCGACGCCTCGGCCAAGCGCTGCACAAGGACGCTCCCGTCGCCGGGCCGGCCGCGCAGCGCACCGACCGGCACGAGGCCGGAAGCTGCGAGACCGAAGGCCGCGAGATCGCGCGAGCGCCGCGACTGACGAGCGAGCCGGGCCGAAGCTGAAGCGCGGCCGGCCGGATCAGGCGCGGTAATGCTGGAGGCGCGTCGTGCGCAGCCCGGCGAGCCCGTGCTGGTCGATCGACATCTGCCAGGACAGGAACTCGTCCACGGTGAGCGTGTAGCGGTGGCAGGCCTCCTCCAGCGACAGCAGGCCGCCGCGCACGGCGGCGACCACCTCGGCCTTGCGGCGGATCACCCAGCGCTTCGTGCCCGAGGGCGGCAGGTCGGCGATCGTCAGCGGACTGCCGTCCGGTCCGATCACGTATTTCACTCTGGGACGAAGCGACTCACTCATCACGTTTACTCACGTACGCGGCCTTGCATTCGCCCAATCTAACGCCGCGTTTTTAAGAATGACTGAAGAGCATCTTCTTGTTTCTAAGGGAACAACAGCTTTCACCGCCGCGAAGTCTTGCCAAAGAGTCAATCGGATAGGCGCGTTGTTTGGATTTGGCACAGGCGCACCGGCGCTCCCCGTTCGCCCGCCCTCCGGCGCCGCCTTGCGCCCGACCCGGTCGAGCCGATATCAAGGGGATGGTAACCGTACCCGCGACAGCCGCCGCCAGCACCTGGAACCGTCCTTGAACAGTCTCGATCTCGCCAAACCACCGGCCGACACGCGCGTGGTGGTCGCCATGTCCGGCGGCGTGGATTCGGCCGTCGTGGCGGCCATGCTGGTCGAGGAAGGCTACGAGGTCGTCGGCGTCACGCTGCAGCTCTACGACGACCGGGCGGCGGCGGGGCGCAAGGGCACCTGCTGCGCCGGGCGCGACATCGCCGACGCGCGGGCCGTGGCCGCCCGCCTCGGCATCCCGCATTATGTGCTCGACTACGAGGCCAGGTTCCGCCGCTCGGTGATCGAACCCTTCGCGGCGGGCTACGCCCGGGGCGAGACGCCGATCCCCTGCGCCGCCTGCAACAGCGGCGTCAAGTTCACCGACCTGCTCGGCACGGCGCGCGACCTCGGGGCCGACGCGCTGGCGACCGGCCATTACTGCGCCACCCGCGCCCTGCCGGGCGGCCGGCGCGGCCTCTACCGCCCGGCCGATGCCTCGCGCGACCAGAGCTACTTCCTCTATGGCACCACGCCCGAGCAGCTGGCCCTGGTGCGCTTCCCCCTCGGCGAACTCAGCAAGGTGGAGGTGCGCGAGCGCGCCCGCGCGCACGGCCTCGTCAACGCCGACAAGCCGGACAGCCAGGACATCTGCTTCGTGCCGAGCGGGCGCTACGGCGACCTCGTCGCCCGCCTCGAGCCGGAAGCCGCCGTGCCGGGCGACATCGTCGACGAGGCCGGCCTCGTGCTCGGGCGTCACGCCGGCATCGTGCACTACACCGTCGGCCAGCGGCGCGGGCTGAACCTCGGCGGCCACGCCGCGCCGCTGTTCGTCCTCCGCATCGACGCCGCGGCGGCGCGCGTGGTGGTCGGGCCGCGCGCCGCGCTACGCACGACGACCCTCGCTCTGCGCGACGTGAACTGGCTCGGCGATGGGCGCCTCGAGGACGTGGGCGATGGCCTCGACCTCCACGTCCGCACCCGCTCCACGAGGCCCCCGGTGCCGGCGCGCCTCGTCTGGGACGGCGCCGTTCGCGTGGAATTCCCGGGCGGGGAGACGGCGGTGTCGCCAGGACAGGCCTGCGTCTTCTACGCCGACGACCGGCCCGGCGCCCGCGTGCTCGGCGGCGGCACGGTTCTTCGCGCGCCGACGTCCCGCGCGTCGAGCCCCCTCGCGATGGCGATCGCCTCGTGACCCGGTCCGGCGACGCACCCGTGGCGGAACGGCCGGGTCAGGGGATCGCCAACGCCGACGTGGAGGCGGCCTACGCCCGCTGGGCGCCGGTCTACGACCTCACCTTCGCGCTGGTCATGCGCGCCGGGCGCCGCGCCGCCGCCGCCGCCGCCAGCCGCCCCGGCGGCCGCGTGCTCGACATCGGGGTCGGCACCGGCCTCGAACTGCCGATGATAGACCGGCGGACGCGGATCACCGGCGCCGACCTGTCGCGGCCGATGCTGCGACGCGCCCAGGCCCGCGTGCGGGCGGAGCGGCTCGACAACGTCGACGGCCTGCTGGTGATGGACGCGATGGCGCTGGCCTTCGCCGACGCGACCTTCGACGCCGTGGTCGCCCCTTACGTGCTGACCGTGGTGCCCGACCCGCGCGCGAGCCTCGACGAGTGGTGCCGCGTGCTGAAGCCGAGCGGCGAGATCGTGCTGGTCAACCACGTCGGGGCGGAGCGCGGCCCGGTCGCGGCGGTCGAGGCCTGGATGGGCCGCCGCGCCGCCCGACTCGGCTGGCACCCGCAGTTCCCATGGTCCACGATCGCCGAATGGATCGCGGGGCGGCCTGACTGCCGGCTCATCGAGCGGCGGGCGCTGGCGCCGCTCGGGCTGTTCACGCTGACGCGGATCGCCAAGGGGTAGCCTCCGACCGCGTATCGATGGACACGCCGGTAGCCCCTTTCTGATGGGCGTCCGAAGGAGGCGTTCCACCATGCAGGGCGTCGCAGCCTTGGGGTCTCGCCTCACGCCATGCCGAGCGCGCCCATGTAGAGTTCGAGGATCGCCTCCAGCTCCATGCGCTCCTCGTGGTCCTGCTTGCGGATGCGCAGGATCTGGCGGATCGCCTTCACGTCGAAGCCCCTGCCCTTCAGTTCGGCGAACACGTCCTTGATGTCGTCGGACAGCGCCTTCTTCTCCTCTTCGAGGCGCTCGATCCGCTCGACGAACTGCTTCAGTTCGGCGGCGGCGACGCCGGTCTCCGCGATGTCTTCGGCCATGGTCGTTCGGTTTCCTTGCGGGCTCGGCCCGGCGTTCGCGAGAGGCCGGGGCATGCGACGAGGGTTATAGTCCCGTCAAGCTTGCCGTGCCGTTACCTCCGGCGCTCCACCTCGCTACCCGTGCCGCCCCGTCCGCGAGCGGATGAAGGCCGGCCGGTGCAGCGCGGGCTGCGCGGCCACCGTTTCCAGCACGGGGGCGATCCGGTCGGCGACCGCGCGCGCCGCCGCCTCGTCGCCGACGAGGTCCTGGCGCGCCTCGATGAGCAGGCCGGCGATGCCCCTGCGCGTCACCTCCTCGTCGAGCGTGTCCCCCTCCAGCGCGCCGTCGTAGGGCTCGTTGTCGCCGACGAGGAAGCCGGCGGCGCGTAGCCCCGCCATCAGCGGCACGGCGAAACGGTCGTCGGTGTCCCACAGCACGCCGATCTCCCAGGGGCGAGGCACCCCCTTCCAGCGGTGGGTGAAGCTGTGCATCGAGACCACCACCGGCGTCGTGCCGCGCGCGCTGAGGGCGTCGATCGCCTCGCGCACCGCGTCGCGGTACGGTCGCCAGTACGTTTCGCGCCGGTGCGCGACCTCGGCCGCGTCGACGCGGGCGTTGCCCGGCACGATCGCCCCGTCCGACAGGCGCATCACCAGGGTCGGGTCGTCGGCGCCGCGATTGGGGTCGATCAGCAGGCGCGAGAAGGTCGAGAGCACGGCCGGCGCGCCGAGCCGCTCCGCAAGGCGACGGGTCATCGCGGCGGCGCCGATGTCGTAGCCGATGTGGCGGGCGAGTTGAGCCTCGGGCAAGCCGAGCGTGCCATAGCGGGGCGGCAGCGCGTTGGACGCGTGATCGCAGAGGAAAAGGAGGTGCGCGCCGCGCGACCCGGCTATCCGTTCGACCGGCGGCGCCATCGTTGCCAAGGCATCATCCTTCCATCGAGGGGCGGGACCGGCCGCGCCGCCAAGCGTTGCCGTTGCCGTTGCCGTTGCCGTTGCCATGCTGCCGACCAAATTGGCCCCAACAACCACCATCGCAGAGCTTAACCGGCAATCGTCGCCGCTCCGTCAAGTTTCCGTCGTTCGCAGGTGATCCCACGTGCCACCGTTTCCCTACGCCGGGCTCGCCGCCGCCCTCGTCCTGTGGGCCGGTCCGGCCTCGGCGGACTTCAGGCTGTGCAACAACACGGCCAACAGGATCTCGATCGCGCTCTCCTACACCGACGGCGAGGCATGGGTCACGGAAGGCTGGTGGAACGTCAAGCCCAACGGCTGCGAGACCCTGGTGCGCGGGCCGCTCGCCGCGCAGTTCTACTACGCCTACGCCATGGACGAGCGCGGCGGCGAGTGGAAGGGCAAGGCGTTCATGTGCACCCGCGACCGGGAGTTCAAGATCACCGGGCGCAACGACTGCTTCACCCGGGGCTTCGACCGGACCGGGTTCTTCGAGGTCGATACGGGCAAGGACTCGCGCAACTGGACCGTCCAGCTGACCGACCCGGCGCCGGCCGCGCCGGCGGCCCGTCCGTGATCCGCCGAGCATTGAGGGACCCGCCATGAGACGCATGCGCCGCTGCAAGGTCGTCGCGACGCTGGGCCCGGCGTCGACGCCCGACGCCATGCTCGGCACGCTGTTCGCCGCCGGCGTCGACGTGTTCCGCATCAACATGAGCCACACCGGCCACGAGGCCCTGCGCGCGCACGTGGCGGCGCTGCGCGCGATGGCCAAGTCCCACGGGCGGCCGGTGGCCGTGCTCGCCGACCTGCAGGGCCCCAAGCTGCGCATCGGCGCCTTCGCCGCCACGGGCGTGACGTTGGAGCCGGGTGCCCGCTTCACGCTCGACGACGACCCCGCGCCCGGCGACGCGACGCGGGTGCAGCTCCCCCATCCCGAGATCCTCCAGGCGCTGAAGCCGGGTGACGCCGTGCTGATCGACGACGGCAAGGTGCGCCTCCACGTCGTGGAGGTCACCCGGACCCACGCGCGTTGCGCCGTCGACGTCGCCGGCCCGGTGTCGAACCGCAAGGGCGTGAGCCTGCCCGACACGGAGATCGCCGTCTCCGCGATGACGCCGAAGGACCACGCCGACTTGGCCGCCGCGCTCGCCTGCGACGTCGACTGGATCGCCGCCTCCTTCGTGCAGCGGCCGGAGGACGTGGCCGAGATCAAGGACATCGTGCGGGGGCGCGCGCTCGTCATGTCGAAGATCGAGAAGCCGCAGGCCCTGGCCCGGCTCGACGAGATCATCGCGCTGTCCGACGGCCTGATGGTCGCGCGGGGCGATCTCGGGGTGGAGATGCCGCTCGAGAAGGTGCCGGGCCTCCAGAAGCGCATCACGCGGCGCGCGCGGCGCCAGGGCAAGCCGGTGGTGGTCGCCACGCAGATGCTGGAGTCGATGATCGCGGCGCCCGTGCCGACCCGCGCCGAGGTGTCGGACGTGGCGCAGGCCATCTTCGAGGGGGCGGACGCGATCATGCTGTCGGCGGAGAGCGCGGTCGGCCGCTACCCGGTCGAGGCGGTGGCGATGATGGACCGCATCGCGATCGAGGTGGAGGGCGACCCGCTTTATCGTTCCATCATCAACGCCCAGCGCCACGAGCCGGAGCCGACGGCGGCCGACGCCATCGCCATCGCCGCCCGCGACATGGGCGAGACCCTGGAGATCAAGGTCATCGTCGCCTGGACCGCGACCGGCGCGACCGCCTTCCGCATCGCCCGCGAGCGCGCCGGCCCGCCGATCATCGCGCTCACCCCCAACGAGGAGACGGCGCGGCGCCTCGCCATGCTGTGGGGCGTCCACCCGGTCGTCACGGCGGATGCCGCCAACGTCGACGAGATGGTCGAGCGCGCCTGCGCCTGCGCGCGGGAGGAAGGCTTCGCCGTGCCCGGCGACCGCGTCATCGTGATCGGCGGCTTCCCCTTCGGCCGGCGCGGCGGCACCAACATGATGCGCATCGCGGAGGTCGGGGCGTCCGAGCGGGCGGACGTGCCGGCCGGGGCCTAGCGGGGCATCGGCCCGCGTCAGTTCGCGCCGAGCGGCCGCGGCACCTTGGCCTGCGCGAGCGGGGCCGGCGCCTCGGGCACGCCCTCCGCACCGTGGCTCCCGGCCGTGCGGGCCTCGGCGTCGCGCGTCATGGCGGCGACGGCGAGACCGAGCGCGTGGATGCTGTCGCGCAAGCCGGCATCGTCGGCCGGCGGCCGGCCGCCTTCCCGCCGCGCCGCGTCCAGCGCGCCGCGCAGCGCGACGTTCTCCGCGCGCAACGCTTCCATCGCGTCGGTCCGCTCCAAGGCGTCGGCGCGCTCCGCCGCCCGGTCCGAGTGCGCCTGCAAGCCTTGCCGGAGGGTGGCGGCCTTCTCGCGCTCGCGCGCCGCCTCGACGTCCCGGCGCAGCGCGTCGACCTGCCGGCGCAACGCCTGGGTCTCCTCGTCCTCGCCGGCGGCGGCGTGCCCCGTCGTTTGCCCCGTCACTTGCGCGACCGCCGCCTTGATCCAGCCGCCCACACCCTCCTCGCCGCGACGCGCCTCGAGGTCGGCGACGCGGGTCTCGAGCGTGGCGATCGTGGCGCGGTGCGCCGCCGCCTCGGCGAGGTGGTCGTCGCACGCGTTCTCCGTCGCCTCCAGGCGACGCTTGAGCCTGTCGATGAAGGCGTGGCCGTCGTCGAGCGCGACCCTGACCGTTCCGGCCTCGGCGCCGAGCTCGGCCAGCTCCCGCGATAGCGCCCGGATCTCCTTATCCTGCGCCTGTTCCAGGCGGCGCAGGGCGTTGACCTGGTCGGCGAAGGTCACCGCCTGGGCGGTGCGGCGGCCGAGTTCGGCCATGTCGCGGCCCTTGTCCCCGCGCACGTGCTCGATCGCCTGCTCGTGGCGCAGGCGCTCGACCGCGAACTCCGCCCTGAGCTGGTCGCGCTCGGCCAGAATCTCCTGCATCGACAGCGGAACCTGGAGTTCGAGCCGGCGACGTGTCAGGCGCAGAGCGCGCCGCCACAGCAGCGGCGTGAAGCCGAGGGCCGCGAGCGCCGTGACGATGCAGCCGAGCGCGAAGTAGATGCCCTGTTCGATCACTGTTCGACCACTTGGTCCCGGCCCGGACGCGCCCTGTCCTCGCGCGTCTTATGCCACGCGGGCCGAGGCAGGGCAAAGGCCGTCGCGTTTCCGGGGCGAGGCGCTCAGAAAGGGTTCCAGGTGGATTGCGGCGTGAACTTGAGGTAGCCGACGTTGAGGCCGAGGCGGGCGCCGAGGCCGGTGCGGATGGGTACCAGCACCACCTCGTCCGACTTCAACGCCGTCATGCCGAGCCCGCCGATGAAGTAGGCGGAACCGTCCACGCCGCCGAACCGCGTGAAGATGGCGCGACGCACCGGCAGGTTGTAGACCAGCATCATCGTGCGGTCGCCGTCGCCACCCGCGTCGAAGCCCAGAGAGGGACCTTGCCAGAACAGCCGCTGGTCGTGGGCGCGGCGGGTGTAGAGGATGCCCTCGCCGTAGCGCAGCCCGCCGACGAAAGCCCCGCCTGCCTCCTCGCCGAGGATGTAGCCGTTGGGGCTGCCCCAGTGGCTGGCGGCGTTCTCCACCAGCCCGGCGAGGCCTTTCGAGATCGAGCCGAAGAACCGGTGGCCGCTCACGATGATCTCGTCGGAGGTGTAGGCGATCGGCCGCTCCTCCAACTCCGCCGAGGCCGTGCCGAACGGCGCGAGCGCCCCCGCCGCCGCACCCGCCGCGAGGCCCTTCAAGAACGTCCTGCGTCGCTCAAGCCGCATCGCCTGCTCCCCACGTCGGCGCCTCGTCGAGGCCGCACCGATCCTCACGGCAAGGCACGATGATAAGGAATGACGGTTACATTAAGCTTAACGCGCGTCCGCGAGCCGGACCGGCGGCGCGGGGCCCGGGCGCTCCGCCTCGCCGATCGCGTCAGTGCAGGGGCTTGCGCATCGCGTATCGAGGCATGGCGAAAGCCACCAAGCAGGCGGTCGCGGTCAGGAGGACGAAGAGCAGCAGACCGGGCTTGTAGCCCCCGAGACGATCGTAGCTCGCGCTGAGCAGCAGCGGGCCGGTGCCCGACCCGAAGATGAACAAGCCGAAGACGATGCCGTAAAGCCTGCCGAACGCCGCCTGATCGAAGTAGCGGCGAACCAGGAAGGAGATGAAGTCGACTTCCGCCCCGACCGCGCAACCCACGCAAACGGCCGCGAGGTAACCGGAGGCGGGTCCCTCCCCGAAGACCAGCAGCAGGGAACTCGCCCCGGAGATGAGGCAAACCGCCATCAGGACGTAGGGCGCGTGCATCCGGTCCAGCACCCAGCCGAGCCCTCCACGGCCGACGAGGGCCGTGATGCCCACCAGGCTGGCGACGCGGGCGGCGGCGGCCGGCGTGAACCCGCGATCAACCATCATCGGGACGATCTGAGCGACCGTTCCGACGGTGGCGATGCCGAGCAGGACGAAGGCGACGCACATGAGCACGTAGGCCCGCGACCGCACCATGTCCTTGATCGACGTCGTCGCCTTGACGCTTCGCGGGACCCGTCCGCGAACGTTGCGCGTGGCGACCAGGGCGGCGGGGAAGGTGAGCAGGAACGTCAGCGCCCCGAGCGCGACGTAGGCCGTCCGCCAACCGAAGGCCTCGACCAGCGCCTGCGACAGGGCGGGCACGATGGTGGCCCCCAGGCCGACACCCATCAGCGCGAGGCCGAGGGCGAAGCCCAGCCGCCGATCGAACAAACGGGTCAGGATGGCCGAATAGCCGAGCGGCGTGGCGCCTCCGGCGACCAGGGGAATGGCCGCGAAGACCAGGTAGAGGTGCCAAACGTGCGGTGTCAGGAGCGCGATCGAGGCGACCAACAGGGACATCGCGACAATTGACGGCAGCATGACCGCGCGCGGCCCGAAGCGATCGGTCAGCAAGCCCCAGACGGGGGCGGAGAAGCCCAGCGAATATTGGCAGATCGCCACCGCCAGGAACAATTGGGTACGGGTCCAGCCGAACTCCGCCGTGAGGGGGCGGACGAAGACGCCGAAGGAATACAAGCCGATGGTGCCGACGGAGAAGATCAACCCGACGGATGAGGCGACCACCGCCCACCAATCGCGGTCGATCGTTCGCGCGGCGGTGCCCGGCTCGACGAACAAGGTGGCATCGAGTGGCGCTTGCGGCCCCGATGTCAGGTCAAAGGCTTGGCCCATGCTTACTCCTGTTGTGACGAGGGCCATACCGAGCGCCGTCGAGCGGAACAAGCGTATCGCGGCTCGCACGCGGGGCTTGGAAAGCCGTCTCGCACCGTCGCGCTGATACGGGATCGTTCAACGAGGCCACGATCCCACGACACGCTCGGCATCGGCAAGCCGGCCTTACGGGCGATCATGGTTCCACGCCGGCCCACGCCGCCGGCGGCGTCGCCCGGCCACAGTGTCGACGTCCCTGGGACACCAACGCGCGCTCCCCGGGCCGACGCCGCGGGGCTTCACGCCGCACTGCGGTCGCCCCACGCGATGAACGGGCCGTTGCGGTAGTGCTCGTCCGCCTTGCCGTAGCGCAGCACCGCGCCGCGCTCGTCGACGACGGCACCCCCGGCGACCCGGAGCACCGCGTCGCCGGCCGCCGTGTCCCATTCCATGGTCGGCCCGAAGCGGGGGTACACGTCCGCCGCGCCCTCGGCGAGGATGCAGAACTTGAGCGACGAGCCGGCGCAGCGGCGCTCGGCGATCGGCAGCGCGGCGAGGAAGCTGTCCGTCCGCGTGTCGGCGTGGGAGCGGCTCGCCAGGGCGGTCAGGCCATTCGAGGGCTTGGGCCGGACGTGGATGTCGCGGCGCTGGTCGGCCGGGGGCAGCGGCCGGCCCGGCTCGATCGGGAAGGTGCAGGCGCGCCGTCCCGCCATCCACAGCTGGCCGATCGCCGGCGCGTAGACCGCGCCGGCCGCCGGCGCGCCATCGACGATGAGGGCGATGTTGATGGTGAACTCGCCGTTGCGATGGAGGAACTCGCGCGTGCCGTCGACGGGGTCGACCAGGATGAAGGCGCGGCCGCACCGTGGCTTCTCGCCGCGCGAGGCCGCTTCCTCGGCGATCACCGGCAGGAACGGCAGGCGCTCGGCGAGGCCGGCGAGGATGATCGCCTCGGCGCGCTCGTCGGCATCGCACACCATGCTCGCATCCGCCTTCCGGCGGGCGTGGTGGTCGCCGACGTAGACGCCCATGACGGCCACGGCGGCCTCGACGGTGAGCTCGGCGAAGATTTCGGCCACCTCGTCGAGATCGACGGCACCGATGGGGGCAAGCTCGATCGAGGGCACGCTACAGGCTGATGCCATGGTGGGAACCTGGTGGGACGTTCAGGCATGCGCCTTTCCGCCGGTCCACGCAAGGTGGGCACGATCCCGCCGGGATCAATCGGGCGAGGCGTCACCGCGCCGCGTCGGGATGGCGGGGAGTGGCACCGACGTCGTCATCGCGGGGCTCGGCGGAACCGGAACCTTGGGCGGGGCCGGACGGTCGGGGACCCGGCTCCGGCCGGCGGCCGATGATCGTCCGGTTCGCCGCCGGCGACGATCGTTCAGCCGGATGATCGCTTGCCCATCGCCGCGAACAGGGGGCTCGGGTCGAGCGAGCAGCTCGTCCTCGTCCATCCCGCTCGCGTCGATATGGGTCTTCTGATGATCATGCAGTGCTTCTCCAGCCGGCTATCGAGGAGATCGAAGAACACCCAGCCGCACGACCAAACCGACAGGCGGCCCATCGTCGAACCGTGCGAAAAATCGGTAGTGGGTCAGTTTGAAATCTCAGGCGGTTGACGCGCGAGCGGGTCGGCGCATAGTCGCCGGATGCAGACCACGCCGAAGAAGCGCTTCAGCGCACGGATCGATCCCGCCTACCATAAGCTAGAAGGGTCTGAGCCGTCGATCGACCTCGGTAGCTTTGATGCGGTTCATCACCCCGAGTCCGTTGGTTCGATGGTTGGGCATCTCATTCGTGGCAAGCGGCCCAGACTAGACCTCGACGGCCGCGTTGTGATCACGTGCGAGGATGGAACGCCCTACAGCGAGGTGAACCTTCCCGTAGGAGAGTACCTGTTGGCACAAGAACAATCGGACTATCCGAGATCGAGTGCGTCCCAGTGACCAACCCCAAGCGCCCCCGCGACACCAACCAGCTCGCTAAGATGGTTGTGGACCTTTCGACGATGGATGGCGATGAGCTACGCAAGCTGCGAAAAGGCAAGCAAAAGCCGAGTGTCGAACAACAAGCTGTTAAACAGCCAAGCGAAGCTGATCGGAAGTAGCTCTCTGCTTAGTTAGTAGGTCGTAGGGA
The DNA here is from genome assembly GCA_964244495.1 of uncultured Beijerinckiaceae bacterium. Lineage (GTDB taxonomy): Bacteria > Pseudomonadota > Alphaproteobacteria > Rhizobiales > Beijerinckiaceae > RH-AL1. The sequence goes on along the minus strand of CAXTIU010000004.1, from coordinate 108,001 downwards.
TTTGCCGCCTTTGTTCTATCGGCGCATTTATGGCGAATTTCTACTAATCTTTTAGTGCCAATGTAAAATCTGCCTCTTTTTTCTCCAACTGGATCTATAAGGCCTGCGTCACTCATTTTTTTCAGATCGCGGCTCGCGACAACATCAGAGATAGAATGTTCTTCTCTGTATCTCTGATTTTTTACCTTGTATCCAAACGCCGCATCCATGAGCACGGACTCAAAGCGTGCTGGCATTCCAAGTTCAGTACGGACTTTCTCTAATTCTAACCAGACACGTCCAATCTCAGCGTTTCTTTTCATGAGAGTAGCTGCCTGTTGGTAGTGGGCGATTAGGCAGAACCTGACCCAAGGAAGAGCATTCTTTCGAGGATTCCATTTTCCTTCTCCGGTTTCTGCTAAAATCCTATAATAGGAATCGGTATTGCGTCCTAGCCATTCTTCAATGCTACAAAACACTGGCCCGACTAAGCCGTCTCGCGCTAATACTAAGGTTTGTAGCGCGCGAGCCATGCGTCCATTTCCATCTCTAAACGGATGGATCATAGTAAGATTTAGGTGAGCCATCGCACCAGTTACGATAGAACTATTGTGAGTCCCGCTCCCGACCTTGATTTGTTCGATCAGTTCCAGCATGTAGCCGGGAATTTTTTCCGAGGGCGGTCCCTCGTAGACCGTCTCGCCAGTGGGCTCATGTACTACATAAATGCTCCCTGGTCGCCATTGCCCAGGCAGCTTAGTCATGTCGTAGCTTAACATCATATAATGCAGGCTTCTTATAAATTGCGCATTGATTTCGGTATGCGGGTCGTCATGTGCTCGGACGATATAAGTCATTGCCGACCTATAACCCATCAAAGCCTGGGCTGTTTCTTCTTCCATCGTTTCGGGCTTTTCTTCGTCTACGATAGCCACGGCGTCTGAAAGTGACGCGTTTATACCTTCTATGCTGTTTGAACCTTGCAAAGCTCGTGCAAATGTATTGCGCCGCAGAAAACCCTGCCATCGCAATGGATTGGAATTTACCTGAAACCGAAGCTTGTTCTTGAGATCGTCGATCAAGCCGATAACTCCGTAGTCATCACCTTCGAGCTTGGGTGTTGCGTAGATCATGTGGGATATCCAGAATCATACCGTCGCTACGACGATATTTAATCGACTCGGCGACGAAGTCAAATTATATATCCAACATGAATCGGCTATCATCTGAGGAGCGGACGCGCATCCTGCACCTTCTCTGTGAAGGTCAGTCGATCCGCGCGGTCACTCGCCTGACAGGCGCCAGCAAAAACACCGTCACCAAGCTCCTGATCGACGCCGGCAAGGCCTGCGCCGCTTATCACGATGAGCATGTGCGCGACCTCACGTCGAAGCGCATCCAGGTCGATGAGATTTGGTCGTTCACCTATGCCAAGGAAAAGAACGTCGCTGGTGCCAAGGCCGCTCCTGAGGGCGCTGGCGATACTTGGACATGGACCGCACTCGACGCCGATACGAAGCTGATCGCCTCCTACTTCGTCGGCGGCCGGGATGGCGAGTGCGCCGCGTGGTTCATGGATGACGTGGCGAAGCGCCTCGCGAACCGCGTCCAGCTCACCAGCGACGGTCACCGTGCCTACCTTGAAGCCGTCGAAGGCGCCTTCGGCGCGGACGTTGACTATGCCCAGCTCATCAAGCTGTACGGCAATGCGCCGGAAGCCTTCAAGGGCCGCTACAGCCCCGCCGAATGCACCGGCATCAAGAAAACTAAGATCGAAGGCTCGCCCGATCCGAAGCACGTCAGCACGTCCTACGTGGAGCGGTCGAACCTCACGATGCGGATGCACATGCGCCGCTTCACGCGGCTAACCAATGCGTTCTCGAAGAAGGTCGAGAACCACGCCTATGCGGTCGCGCTCCACATGATGTATTACAACTTCGTCCGCATCCATAAGACGCTGCGGGTGACGCCTGCCATGGCGGCGGGCGTGACGAGCAAGCTTTGGGAGATTGGCGACATTGCGCAGTTGGTCGAAGATGCCGAGACGCCGGTAGGCAAGCGTGGCCCCTACAAGAAGCGGGTTGCCGCTTAATCTTCGTATCTGGTTTCTCATCCGAGATGCGATCATCGCTCGGCAGGAGCGGCGAGCGCGTCGGCTCCACGGCGATGAGCGGATGGTGTGTCCAAGCTGTCGAGCCCACGAGATTCCACCCGACGATCGGTTGCGAAGCTCGCGTCAGGTCGATGCCGTTCGCTGTCCAAAATGCGATGAGTGGCGGAGCGCATACGATTGGCGGCTGGAAGGCATGTCGCAGGACATCAAAGCTTCATTGTCTCAATAGCCGGATTCAAACTGACCCACTACCGAAAAATCCAGTTCGTCGAGGGTGCCGAAATCCCCTTCTCAAAAAATTCGATGTCGACCTCGTAGCTCGATCGCAGGTCCTCGATCGCCTTCGCGATCCTGTGCGTGACGGCGAGGCTTATCATGTCGGCTCCCTTCGCCCCCTCGATGGTAAAGGCCTCGGCGACCCGGTGGTAGGGCTAGCGCTCTCGCTCGGGATAAGGACCCCTCGCCTTGCAACGACACGTCGGAAGGATCGAACGATGACGCCGGATGATCCCGACGCGCCGCACCGGATGGCGCCGGCGTTCCCTCGGCCGTGGCGCGCGGCGGTGGTCGGGGCAGGCGGCGGCATCGGGGCGGCGCTCGTCGCCCATCTCGCCGGGGCCGGGGTCGACGTCCACGCGCTGGCGCGGCGTCCGGTCGAGGACGGCGGCGCGCCGGGCGGCACCGGCCGGATCACGCCCGGCCGGCTCGACATCACCGACGAGGCCAGCGTCGCGGCGGCCTGCGCGGCGCTCGGCGCGGCATCGGGGGATCGCCCGCCGTTGCGCCTCGCGATCGTCGCCACCGGGTTGCTGCACGACGCGGCCCTCCAGCCGGAGAAGACGGTTCGGGCGCTCGACGCCGCCCGCCTCGCTCGCGCCTTCGCGGTCAACGCGATCGGGCCGGCGCTCGTCGCCAAGCACGTCCTGCCGCTGCTGCCGCGCGAGGGGCGCAGCGTGTTCGCCGTGCTGTCGGCGCGGGTCGGGAGCATCGAGGACAACAGGCTCGGCGGCTGGTACGGCTATCGCGCCTCTAAGGCGGCGCTGAACCAGATCGTCCGGACCCTCGCGGTCGAGGCGGGACGGACGCGCCCCGAGGCGCTCATCGTGGCGCTGCACCCCGGCACGGTCGGCACCGCCCTCAGCCAGCCGTTCAGCGCCGCGGTGAAGCCGGAGGCCCTGTTCACGCCGGCGGAGGCGGCAGGCCACCTGCTGCGCGTGATCGACGGGTTGCGCGAAGGCGACAGCGGCGGCTTCTTCGCCTGGGACGGGTCGCCGGTGCCGTTCTGAGCCGGGCGCCATCCGCCACCGCGAGGCGCGGGAGGACCGATCCGCCGCGCATGGTTAACTCGACGTTAACCTTCAGGTCCCTTAGCTTGGGCGCGCACGACCCGCCTTGCCGTGGATGAGAGACCATGACCGCCTTCGCCCTCGATCCCCTCGACCTCGCCGCCCTGCTCTGCTCCCGCGTGTGCCACGACGTGATCTCGCCGGTCGGTGCCATCGCCAACGGGCTGGAGGTGCTGGAGTCCGAGAAGGACCCGGACATGCGCGGCTTCGCGATGGACCTCATCAAGAAATCGACCGGCGTGGCCTCGGCCCGCCTCCAGTTCTGCCGTCTCGCCTTCGGCGCGGCAGGCTCCGCCGGCGCCTCGATCGACACTGGCGACGCGGAGGGCGTGGCGCGTGGCTTGGTCGGCGACGACAAGATCAAGCTCGTGTGGAGCGCCACCCGCGCCCTGCTGCCGAAGAACAAGGTCAAGCTGATCCTCAACATGGTGCTGATCGCCTCCCAGACGATCCCGCGCGGCGGCGTCGTCGAGGTGACAATCGAGGGCGTGGACAACGAGACGAGCCTGCGCGTCACGGCATCCGGCACCAACGCCAAGTTCCAGAGCCACACGCCGCACCTGCTCGCCTGCGAGCCGGAGAACGGCGTCGACGCGCACGGCATCCAGGCGTATTACACGGGCCTCGTCGCCAAGGAGGCGCACCTCGCCTTGTCGACACGCGCCGAGGACGGCAGGATCACGCTGGAGGCGGTCCCCGACGGCACCGCTCTGCCGGCCATCGACACCGGCATGATCGGGGTGGCGGCCAAGCAGGTCGCCTGACGGCGACACGGCCGGGGCGCACCGGGACGAGGATGTCGCCCGGCGGCGACATCACCTGAGGATCCGTGTCGGCGCCGGCGTACCAAAAACGTCGCGATGTCGGCCGTGGGCGACAGGCGCGGGCGCGGCGGGCGCGGCGATCTTACGAGCGCGACGGCCCACCCGGCACCGGCCGGGGACCGATCGGCCCGGGAACGGCGCGCTTGTGCGCCCACGCCGCATCGCCCATATCTGGCGTAACAGGATGCCGCGGCCGGCGCCGCCCTTCGATCAGCGAGACCCCCATGTTCATCCACACCGAGACCACGCCCAACCCGGCGACGCTCAAGTTCCTGCCGGGCCGCACCGTGCTGCCGGACGGCACGCTGGACATCCGCTCGCCCGTCGAGGCCGGCCGATCGCCGCTCGCCGGCGCCCTGTTCGACATCGACGGGGTCAGCGGCGTGTTCTACGGCGCCGATTTCATTTCCGTGACCAAGGCCGACGCGGCCGAGTGGCCGATGCTGAAGCCGGCGGTGCTCGGCACGATCATGGAGCACTTCACCTCCGGCGCGCCGCTGATGAACGACGACGAGGCGCTCGACGGGGCGGAGGCCGGCGAGTTCTTCAACGCCGCCGATGGCGAGATCGTCGACACGATCAAGGACCTGCTGGAGACCCGCGTGCGTCCGGCCGTGGCGGGCGACGGCGGCGACATCACGTTCCGGGGGTTCCGCGAGGGCACCGTCTACCTCGCGATGAAAGGGTCCTGCCAGGGGTGCCCGTCCTCGACGGCGACGCTGAAGCACGGCATCCAGAACCTGCTGCAGCATTTCGTCCCCGAGGTTCGCGCCGTCGAGCAGGTCTAGCCGCCGCGTTCCTCATTTGGGGTCGTGACCCCAGTTCATCAGCGAGTAGCGCCATCGGGTGTCGGTCACGTCGCCGTGCGGGCGCTGCGCCAGGTGCCGGTGGACGTAGCTGACGACCCGCTTCATCTGCGCGTAGTCGTCGTCGGTCAGCGCGTCCCGCTTCTTGTGCTTGATGGCGACGATCTCGCGGCCGGATTTGTGACCGATCGCCTCGCCGCCGTCCTCGCTCTGGCCGACCGAGCGGCTTTCGTCGGTGGCGAGCCAAACCTCCAACGTCTTCGGCGTCATGTTGACCGCCGCGTCGAACTCGGCGCGGATGCGCGTCCTATCCTCGTCTTCGCCCACGTGCCGTCTCCTGGTCGCCCGTGGTGAACGCCCGATCCGCCGCCTTCGTTGCCGGGCGCCGTCGCCGCGCATCGTCCCTCTCCAGCAGCGCGGTCGGTGCGAGAATCCTCCGCGCCTCGCCTACGGCGAATTGATCGCCGACCGCAAAACGGTCACAGTCGCGGCAATGAGGATTCTCGCGATCGATACCGCGCTGCCGGCCGTCTCGGCCTGCGTCCTGACCGAGGGCGCGGTCGAGCCCGACGCCGCCGAGACGCTCGGCATGGAGCGCGGCCACGCGGAGGCGCTGATCCCCTTGATCGAGCGGGTGATGAGCGCCACGGTGGGCGGGTTCGCCGCGATCGACCGCGTCGGCGTGACGGTCGGCCCCGGCTCCTTCACCGGGCTGCGGGTGGGCATCGCGGCGGCGCGCGCGATCGCGCTGGCCTGGTCGATCCCGGCGGTCGGCGTGTCCACGCTGGCCGCGCTGGCCGCGCCGCTCATCCTCGAGGAGAAGCCCGGCACGGTGGTCGTCGCCGTCGACGCGCGCCACGGGCACGTCTTCTTCGCCGCCTTCCACGCCGACGGCCGCATCTTCCAGCTGCCGCGCTTCGCCTCCAAGGAGGAGGCCGTCAAGGCGGTCGGCGACGGCCCGCTGCGGCTCGCCGGTTCCGGGGCGCCGATCCTCGCCATCGAGGCGTGGCAGCGCGGCATCGCGGCGGAGATCGTCGGCGACCGCATCGTTCCCGACATCACCTTCGTCGCGCGGCTGGGATTGCTGGCCGACCCCGCGAGCGCGCCGCCGCGCCCCCTCTACCTCAAGGCGCCCGACGCCAAGCCGCCGACCCGCCCGGCCCTGGCCGCCGTCCCCGAACCGACGTGACCACCATGTTTGGATTGTTCGAGAAGGACCTTGGACCCGCCGTCGCCCGCCTCGAGGCGGACCGCGCCGCCGACTGCGCGAGCCTGCACGCGTCATCCTTCAGCCATCCCTGGCCGGAGCCGGACTTCGAGGCCCTGCTCCTCGCCCGCACGACCTACGCCAACGCCGCCTGCGGCAGGGCGGGCGAGTTGCAGGGCTTCATCCTGTCGCGCCTCGCGGCCGACGAGGCGGAGGTGCTGACGATCGCCGTGCAGCCGAGGAAGCGTGGCCTCGGCATCGCCGGCAGGCTGATGAGGGCCAACATGGCCGACCTCCAGGCCGGCGGCGCGAAATCGTGGTTCCTGGAGGTGGAGGTGAGCAACACCCACGCGCTCGCCCTCTACGCGCGGTTCGGCTTCACCAAGGTCGGCGAGCGGGCCTCGTACTACCGGACGCTGGAGGGCGCCTCCTCGCACGCGCTCATCCTCAAGCGCGACCTGCGCTGAGGGTTTTCGCCGGGGCTTCCCCGCGACTCCCCGACGATGCTAGCCTGGCGACACCTGCTCCCGGATCGCCATGGCCCTGCGCACCGCCGAACTCGTCCTGCCGGTCGACGGCCGCCAATCGGAGACCGCGCTGCTCGTCGCGCGGGGCACGCGCCGCTGGCTGCGCGCCACCGGCTTCGCCAGCGTGGCCGAGATGGCGCTGCGCTCCGGCCGGCGCGCCGACCTCGTCGCGCTCGGCTCCAACGGCGCGATCGCCATCGTCGAGATCAAGTCGTCGGTCGCCGACTTCCGCGCCGACGGCAAGTGGCGCGACTACCGCCAGCACTGCGACAGGCTGTATTTCGCCATCCCCGACAGCGTGCCGGCGGCGATCATGCCCGAGGACGCCGGCCTGATCGTCGCCGACGCCTACGGCGCGACCATGGTCCGCGAGGCGCCGGAGCATCGGCTGTCGCCGGCGACCCGCCGCATGGTGACGCTGCGCTTCGCCCAGCTCGCGGCGCACCGGCTGCACGGCTTGGCCGACCCGGCCTTCGCCGGGCAGACGTCCTAGGCGCCCCGCCCTGCCGCACCGCGATGTCCGCGCGGCTTGTCGCGAAGTCACGTCGATGCTAAGCGCGGCCCTCCGCCCCGCCCCGCCGGACCCTCCCCATGACCATCCGCCTCCATCGCGGCGACCTGCCGGACGATTACGTGTTCGGCGACGCGGTCGCGATCGACACCGAGACGCTCGGGCTGGTGCCGGTCCGCGACAGGCTCTGCGTCGTCCAGCTTTCCAGGGGTGACGGGAACGCGGACGTGGTGCAGATCGCGCCGGGGCAGACGCGGGCGCCGGTGCTGCAACGCCTGCTGGCGGACCCGGCCTGCACCAAGCTGTTCCACTTCGCCCGCTTCGACGTCGCGATCCTCCTCAAGGCGTTCGGCACGGTCGCCGCGCCGATCTACTGCACGAAGATCGCGTCGAAACTCGCCCGCACCTACACCGACCGCCACGGGCTGAAGGACCTGGCGCGCGAGCTGCTCGGCATCGACCTGTCCAAGCAGCAGCAATCCTCCGACTGGGGCGCCGAGGCGCTCAGCGAGGCGCAGCTCGCCTACGCCGCCTCCGACGTCCTCCACCTCCACGCGATCCGCGCCAGGCTCGACGCCATGCTGGCGCGCGAGGGCCGGGACGGCTACGCCGGCGCCGCCTTCGGCTTCCTGCCCACGCGCGCCAAGCTCGACCTGGACGGCTGGGCGGAGACGGACATCTTCGCCCACGCGTGACGGCGCCAGGGAGTGACGGGATCCAGGGACAAATCCGTCACACCGGGCGGCGCGGACGCGCGGGGCGCCGCGTGGCGCGCGGCGCCGCCTTGTCTTCGCCGCTCTCGCGGCGCAGAAACACGGCCATGCGGGCGTCTCTTCGAGCTCGGGTCTTGGTTCCATCGGCATGGCGGATCTGACGAGCGGCGTGGACGGAAGGGAAACGTCCCGGGCCGGGATGGACTACACGCCGCCTCCCAGGTTCGGCGCGTTCAAGGCCGCCGACCGGCACACCGCGCGGGTCCGTTTCCTTCGCCGCGCGATCATCCTGGGCGCCGTCCTCAGCGTCACGATCATCGCGATCGTCGCCATCTTCGATCCGCTGCGCCACCTGCCAAGCAGCGTCAGCCTGTCCGGGGTCGGCGTCAACGGAACCAAGATCACGATGGACTCGCCCAAGATCTCCGGGGTCCAGCAGGGCGGCGGCCCCTACGACATCAAGGCGACGACCGGCATCCAGGACATCCTGACGCCATCCGTCATCGAGTTGATCGGGGTCGATGCCTCGGTCGGGATGGCGGACGCCACCACCACCCACATCCTGTCGACGCACGGGCTGTACGACTCGAAGGCCGACACGATGGGGCTGAGCGGCGACGTGAGGATCGCCAACACCAGCGGCTACACGCTCAACATGTCCAAGGCGACCATGGACTTCAAGGCCGGCATCCTGTCGTCCCACGAGCGCCTGCGCGTCGACATCCGAGGCGGACAGGTGGCGGCCGACGACCTCGCGATCAGCAACAACGGCCACGTGGTCGCCTTCCGCGGCAACATCGCCTCGACGTTCGATCCGCCGCCGGACGGCCCGGACGCGGCCGCGAAGGTGATGGCCGACACGGACGGGGCGGCCTCGCGATGACGGCGCCCGGCGGCGCGGCGACCTTCTTCGCGGCGGCCGCGATGACGGCCCTGGCGACGCTCGCGGCGGCGACCGGCGCGGCACGCGCGGCGGCCATCCTGCCGGGCGGCAATTCCAAGCAGCCCATCAACATCGAGGCGGCGAAGCTCGACTATTTCGACAAGGAGCAGAAGCTCATCTACACCGGCAACGTCGTCGCGACGCAGGGCGATTCCAAGCTGAAGGCGAGCGTGCTGACGATCTTCCTGGCGCCGAAGGGCACGGACGCGTCGGCGTCCAGCAGCAATTCCGTGCAACGCATGCTGGCGGCCGGGCCGGTCGTCCTGCTCCAGCGCGACCAGGTCGGCACCGGCGACAACGGCGTCTACGACAAGGCGTCCAACACCGTGATCCTGACCGGCAACGTGACGCTCAGCCAGGGCCCGAACGTCACCAAGGGCGAGAAGCTGATCTACGACCTGCACAGCGGCCAGGCCGTCGTGAGAGGCGGCGCGAGCGGCGGCGTCAAGAGCATGTTCATCCCCAGCAGCAACGGCGGCGGGACGGCCGAAGCCGACGAGCCGGTGAAGAAGACCAGGACGCGGACCAGGGGCGGCGGCTGACAGGGTCCGGCGGCGCAGCGGGCGAACCCGGCCGATCACGGAAGATGTGACGAAGAAACCGGCGTGACCAGAACCGCCGAGTTCGGTTATGCTGACGGCAGGCGGACGGCGCGGGCGTGGACATGCTCCCGCGGTGGAGCTTGGAAGGCCGGAGATTGAGCAGACCAGGGGATTGGACGTGAGGCCGCTCGGCGTGTTCCAGATCGCGAAAGGCATGGTGGGACGGCTTGCCCATCCCGCTCCGGGCGGCATCGCCACGGTGTCCGGCCCGGCGCTGACCCTCGCCGATGTTCCGCCGGTCGCCGCTCCGGTTCCCGCGCCGGCCGATCCGGGGGGACGCGAATCCCGCTTCAGCGTCGCGTCGGAGGCGGGCGACGGGGTGCTGGCCATCCAGCACATCCGCAAGGCCTACAAGGCCCGTCGCGTCGTCGAGGACGTGAGCCTCACCGTCCGGCGCGGCGAGGCGGTGGGGCTGCTCGGCCCGAACGGCGCCGGCAAGACGACCACCTTCTACATGATCACCGGCCTGGTGCGCCCGGACGCCGGCACGATCGCGCTCGACGGGCACGACGTGACCAGCCTGCCGATGTACCGTCGGGCGCGGCTCGGGATCGGCTACCTGCCACAGGAAGCCTCGATCTTCCGCGGCCTCAGCGTGGAGGACAACATCAGGGCGGTCCTCGAAATCTCCGAGGGCGACAAGGGCAAGCGCGAGCGCGAGCTCGACGGCCTGCTGGAGGAGTTCGACCTCGCCCGCCTGCGCAAGTCACCCTCGGTCGCCCTGTCGGGCGGCGAGCGCCGACGCTGCGAGATCGCGCGCGCGCTCGCCAATCGGCCGAGCTTCATGCTGCTGGACGAGCCGTTCGCCGGCATCGATCCAATCGCGGTGGGCGATATCCGTGTGCTGGTGCAGCACCTGAAGCGGCGCGGCATCGGCGTGCTGATCACGGACCACAACGTCCGCGAGACGCTGGGTTTGATCGACCGGGCCTACATCATCCACGCCGGGCAGGTGCTGACGTCCGGCACGCCCGAATCAATCGTCGAGGACGCCAACGTTCGCCGCCTGTACCTTGGGCAGGACTTCCGCCTTTGACCGACCGGGGCTGACCAGCCAGCGGCCCGGCGGCGCGGCGGACGGATCACGCAAGGTAATCATGCGGGGACAAACCCGCTTCAAGCCCGAGACAGGGGCGCCGAGGAATGCTAAGCAAGAAGTGGGCCGGGTGGTCCGTTCTCGCAGTGTTGGCGTTGGCATGGCTCTGTCTACCAAGCTCGTGATGCGCCAGGGGCAGTCCCTGGTAATGACCCCGCAGCTCTTGCAAGCGATCAAGCTGCTGCAGTTTTCCAACCTCGAGCTGGCGTCTTTCGTTCAGGAGGAACTGGAGCGCAACCCGCTTCTCGAACGCGCCGACGAAGCGAGGGTCGACGAGCCGGTCGGCGACTTCCCCACGAACGACGCGGAGCCCCGCGTCGAGGCCGACGCGACCCTCGGCGACGCGTTCAACGACCGCGCGGACGCCGACTGGAGCGCCGAAACCTTCGCCACCGATCGCGGTGCGATGGAGTCCAGCCTCGGCACGGAACTCGGCAACAGCTTCGATGACGACCGTCCGCCGACGCCTAGCGCGCCGCGCGACGACATCGCGGAGGCTGGCCTCTCCTCGACCTCGTGGTCGGGTTCCTCTTCGACGGGGGGCGACGGCGACACCAACCTGGAGGCCTACCTCGCCGAGCGCCTGTCGCTCAAGGATCACCTCCTCGCCCAGTTGCCGCTCGCGGTGGCGGCGGCCGGCGACCGCCTGATCGGCCGCGCGCTCATCGACGGGATCGACGACGCCGGCTACTTCTCCGATACCTTGGAAGACGTCGCGGATCGCCTCGGCGCACCGCCCAAGCGGGTCGGTGCGGTGCTCGACGCGATCCAGACGATGGACCCCTCCGGCATCGGCGCGCGCAACCTCGCCGAATGCTTGGCGATCCAGTTACGGGACCGCGATCGCTACGATCCCGCCATGAGGGCGCTGGTCGCCAATCTCCATCTGGTCGCCAAGCGCGACCTCGCCGGTCTTCGCAGGGTGTGCGGCGTCGACGACGAGGATGTCGTCGACATGATCGCCGAGATCCGGCGCCTCGACCCGAAACCGGGACGCGCCTTCGGGTCGGCGGCGATCCAACCGGTCGTCCCCGACGTCATGGTCCGCCTCGCGCCCGACGGTTCATGGTTGATCGAACTCAACACCGAAGTGCTGCCGCGCCTGCTCATCAACCAGACCTATGCCGCGAAGATCTCGCGCACGAAGGGGAGCGAGGCCGACCGCAGCTTCGTCTCGGGATGCCTGCAGACGGCGAACTGGCTGACGAAGAGCCTGGAGCAGCGCGCCCGCACCATCCTCAAGGTGTCGAGCGAGATCGTCAGGCAGCAGGACGCGTTCTTCGCCTACGGCGTCGAGCACCTGCGGCCCCTCAACCTCAAGGCGATCGCCGAGGCCACCGGGATGCACGAGTCGACGGTCTCCCGCGTGACCTCCAACAAGTACCTGTCGAGCCCGCGCGGGTTGTTCGAACTCAAGTATTTCTTCACCGCCTCGATCGCCTCGAACTCCGGCGGCGACGCCCATTCCGCCGAATCGGTCCGCTTCCGGATCCGCCAGATGATCGAACGCGAAGCGATCGGCGAGGTGCTGTCCGACGACGCCCTGGTCGAGAAGCTGAAGGAAGCCAACATCGACATCGCCCGCCGCACGGTCGCGAAATATCGCGAAAGCATGCGCATCCCTTCGTCCGTCGAGCGCCGTCGACAGAAGGCCATCCATTAGGGCATCGGACCGGGAAGTGCGCGGCGGTTCCCGGACGCGCGCGACGTAAGGGTGGGGCAAGGTCGGTCGCGAGCGGTCCTGTTCACTCGGGCCGTCGGGCACCTGACGATGGGTAAACCATGCGAGGTCACGGCCTCAACGAGGTGCAGAGTCTATCTTGATTAAACCTGCGGTTGCATATCTAAGGTGACGCCTCGTCAGCGCATCTGGATTGCCGAACGATGCAAAACGGCCAAAGCCAAGCCTTGCCTTCATCCCAGGACGCGACGCTGGACTACCTCTTCGACATGATCGCCCAAATGGCGGAATTGGCGCGCCAAGCGGGTCAGCTTCGCATCGCGATCCACCTCGACGCGCTGCTCGCCGCCGAACGGCAGGGCACCGAGCGTTGATGCACCCTCGCGGCGCGCGTGCCGCGCCGGGCGCAGCACGCGGCGCGGATCAGGTCACGCGGCCCGCGGCTGTGGGGCGCGCGGTTGGGCGATCTCGGGAACCTGAGCAATCCTGGATTGAAAGTCCACGATCGCCGGCACGATATCGCGACGGAAGCGCGAGCCGTTGAACACGCCGTAGTGGCCGACCTCCTTCTGGAGGTGGTGAGCCTTCAGGCTGTCGGGCAGGTTCGAGCACAGGTCGTGAGCGGCATGGGTTTGGCCGACGCCCGAGATGTCGTCGTTCTCACCCTCGACGGTCATCAACCCGACGCGGCGGATGGCCGTCAGGTCAACCGGCTCGCCGCGATGCGTCATCGTCCCCTTGGGCAGGCGGTGCTCCACGAAGACGACGTCGATCGTCTGCAGGTAATACTCGGCGGTGAGGTCCATGACGGCGAGGTACTCGTCGTAGAAGGTGCGCTGCTTCTCGCCCCCGTCGTCGTCGCCCTTCACGAGGTGGTTGAACATCTCCACGTGAGCATCGACGTGCCGGTCGATGTTCATGGCCATGAAACCGGACAGCTGGAGGAAGCCCGGATACACCTCGCGTCCGAAGCCGGGATAGGGGAAAGGCACGGTGTGGATGCAATTCTCGCGGAACCAATGGCTGCCGCGCTTCTCCGCGAGAAGGTTGACGGCGGTTGGCGAACGCCGCGTGTCGATGGGACCGCCCATCAGCGTCATGGTGGTCGGCACGTGGGGATCGCCGGCGCTCTCCATCAGCGCCACCGCGGCGATCAGGGGCACAGCCGGCTGGCACACGCCGAGCGTATGGAGCGGCGCATCATCCGCCTTGAGCGCGTGGCAGATCTCGACGAGCGTGTCGACGTAGTCGTCGAGGTCGAAGCGCGCCGTCGCCAGCGGTACCATCCGGGCGTCCGCCCAATCGGTGATGTAGACGTCGTGGTGGGGGAGGAGACCCTCCACCGTGCCACGCAAGAGCGTCGCGTAGTGGCCCGACATCGGTGCGACGATGAGGAGCTTCGACTGCGGCGTGCCGGACGGCAAGTCGCGCTTGAAGCGCAGCACACGGCAGAATGGCTTCTCCCAGACGACCTCTTCGGCGATCGCGACCTCGCGGCCTTCAACGGTCGTGCGATCGAGGCCAAAACGCGGCTTGCTGTAGCGGCGGGTCATCCGCTCGAACATTTCCGCCGAGGCCGCCACGGTGCGGCCGATGGTCGTCGGAGCGACCAAGGGGGTCTTGGCCCAGAAGCGGGCGAGATCGGAAGCGGCGCGGGCGGGACCGGCGGCGAGATAACCAAGCTCGTGGAGCTGATAAGTCAATGGATTCATGATCGTGCACGCAATCCCCGAATATGCCCTGGCAGGTGGAGACCGATCAAGCCCCCGAAATCCGAGCTTTACGTCAATATGATCGCCCGACGCCGATAGCACTACCGCCTTTCGGCGAAAAAGTTACTTCATGGAGTATTTTCACTCACTTTTCAGCGCGTGTGCCTTCTCGGTCGGCGGATCACTCGCCCATCTGCAGCAGCGAGCCGTTCCGCCGCGCGCTTCGCAGCAGCAGGAGGAAGGCGATCGACGCCGCCGCGAACAGCACGACGTTCAGGGCGAAGGCTTCCGCCATCAGGTCGGCCCTGAACGCGTGGTCGACGAGCACGTGGCGCATGCCCTCGAAGACGTAGGTCGGCGGCAGGCACCAGGCCACCGGCTGCAGCCAGACCGGCAGCACGGCCACGGGGTAGTAGACGGCGCACAGCGGCAGCAGCATGAAGGTCACCGTCCAGGCGACGTTTTCCGCTCCCATCCCGTTGCGCAGGATCAGGCCCGACACCACGACGCCGATCGCCCAGCTCGTGAGGATCAGGTTGGCGAAGAACACGGCCAGCGCCAAGCCCAGGCCCCAAAGGTTGAACCCGAAGAACAGGATCGCCAGCACCGACACCGGGATGAGCCCGACCGCGAGGCGGAGCACGCTCATCGTCATCAGGGCGAGCAGCAGCTCCACCGGACGCAGCGGGCTCATCAGCAGGTTGCCGATGTTGCGCGACCACATCTCCTCCAGGAAAGTGACGGAGAAGCCGATCTGCCCGCGCAGCAGGATGTCCCACAGCAGGATCGCGCCGATCAACGTGCCGGCGGCCATCGCGGCGTGACCCGTGACGTTTCCCTGCGGAGCTTTGGCGAGGTAGCTTTGCAGGAAGCCCCAGGTGATCATCTGCAAGGTCGGCCAGTACACGAGGTCGGCGATCCGCGACCATGACGAGCGCAGCAGGTAAAGGTAGCGCGAGACCATCGCCGCGACGCGGGCGAGCGAGGGGAGGGCGCCGGCGCCGCGTCCCGGCGGGCTCGTCGACACGTCGACGCTCATGCCGGCTCCAGATCGCGGCGCCGGCCGCGCGCCACGTCGAGGAAGACATCCTCCAGCGAGCTTCGGTCGTAGCGCTCCAGGAAATGCGCCGGCGAGCCGTCGTCGACGATGGTCCCCTGCCGCAGCATGACGACGCGGTCGCACAGGCGCTCGACCTCCGCCATGTTGTGCGAGGCAAGCAGCACGGTGGCGTTCGTGCGCGCGACATACGCCTCCAGCCGCGAGCGCACCCAATCGGCGGTGTCGGGATCGAGCGAGGCGGTCGGCTCGTCGAGCAGGAGGACGGCGGGATCGTTGACGAGGGCTTTCGCCAGAGCGACGCGCGTCTTCTGCCCGGCCGACAGCTTGCCGGACGAACGATCGAGGAAGTCGCCGAGCGCCAGCGTCTCGGCCAGCCGGGCGACGACGCCGGCCACGTCGGCCACGCCGTACAGGCGCGCGAACACCGTGAGGTTCTGCCTGACGGTGAGCCGGTGGGGCATGTCCACGTAGGGGCTCTCGAAGTTCATGCGGTGGAGCACGTCGTAGCGGTGTGTCGCCATGTCGGCGCCGAGCACGCGCACGGTGCCGACGGTCGGCGTGACGAGGCCCATGATCATGCCGATGGTGGTCGACTTGCCGGCCCCGTTGCCGCCGAGCAGCCCGGTCACCGAGCCCTGCTCGATCGCGAGCGTCAACGCCTTGACGGCGACCTTGCCGCCGTAGCTCTTGGTGAGCGCGACAAGCTCAATTGCCACGTCCCTTCGGCGATCGTCCCGTGCGAAAGTCGCGTCGACTGCGTTCATCGTGCCCCCGTCCGTCGGTCTTATATGGAGTGTCGCCCGCCTTGTCCGATGTGATGGATCGTCCCTTGGACCTCGGGGTCCGATCGCGGCGGCCGCGCGTCGACACGCTGGTCCGCGGCCGGTGGCTCGCCGTCGCCGGCCAGATGTCGGCCGTGCTGGCGACCTACGTCGTGCTCGGCTTCCCGATGCCGTTCACCCAATGCGTCCTCGTCGTCGGCCTCTCGATCTGGGTCAACATCGGGCTTCGCCTGCGTTTCCGGCACAACGACCGCCTCGGTGATCGGCCGACCGCCTGCCTGATGGCCTACGACCTCCTGCAGCTCTCCCTGCTGCTGTTCCTGACCGGCGGGCTGGAGAACCCGTTCGCCATGCTGTTCCTGGGCCCGCTGATGATCGCGGCGGTGTCGCTGTCGGCGCGCTACACCACGGCGCTCACCCTCCTCGTGGTGGTCTGCGCCACGACCCTCACCTTCTACCATCGGCCGCTGCCGTGGTTTCCCGGCGAAGCGTTCCACCTACCGGTCCTGTACCGGCTCGGCGTCTGGGGCGGCATCGTGCTCGGCACGGGCTTCGCCGCCGCCTACGCCTGGCGCATCGCCGAGGAGGCCCGCCGGCTCGGCGACGCGCTGGCCGCCACGGAACTGGTCCTGGTGCGCGAGCAGCACCTGACGCAGCTCGACGGCCTCGCCGCCGCCGCCGCCCACGAGCTCGGCACCCCGCTCGCCACCATCAAGCTCGTCGCCAAGGACCTGCAGAAGCAGTTCCCCAGCGAAGGCCCGACCGGCGAGGACCTGACGCTGCTGATGCAGGAGGTCGAGCGCTGCCGCACGATCCTCGGCACGCTGACCTCGCTCGGCAGCGAGCCGGGCCACATCATCGGCACGCTGACCATGGGCCTGCTGCTGGAGGAGGTCGTGCAGCCGCAACGCAACTTCGGCGTCGCCATCCGCATCGTGACGGAGGGGACCGGCGGCGAACCGAAGACCAAGCGGAACCCCGGCGTGCTCTACGGCATCGGCAACCTGATCGAGAACGCGATCGACTTCGCCGCCGACGAGGTCCGCATCGTCGCGCGCTGGAGCGAGACGATCGTCGCGATTGTTGTGGAAGACGACGGCCCAGGCTTCGCGCACGACGTTGTCTTGCGGCTCGGCGAGCCCTATCTAACACACAAGAGTGATCGCCGCGCCAAGGGCGAGGATGGTTCGGGACTCGGGCTTGGCCTGTTCATCGCCAAGACGCTCCTGGAGCGCTCGGGGGCGAGCGTCTCGATGACGAACGCCGTTCCTCCGGCCAGGGGGGCGCGCGTGACGTTACTTTGGCAGCGGTCGGACTTCGAGCAGGGACATTCCACGCGGGCGCTGTTCGCCCCCGAGGACCGGCGGGTCCGGATCAACGAGGCGGTCTGACCGCCGGGGAGCGACGCGATGGATATGAGCTTGCAGGCGAATGCGACGATCGACCCCGGCGTGCTGGGCCTCGAGTCGATGACGGACAAGTCGCTCCTGATCGTGGACGACGACAAGGCCTTCTGCCAGCGGCTCGCGCGGGCCATGGAGAACCGGGGTTTCACCGTCGTGACCGCCGCCTCCGTCGCGGAAGGCCTCGCCGCGATCGCCAGCGCGGCGCCGGCCTTCGCGGTGATCGACATGCGCCTCGCCGACGGCAACGGTCTCGACGTCATGTCGGAGCTGAAAGGGCGGCGGGCCGACGCCCGCGCGATCATCCTGACCGGATACGGCAACATCGTCACGGCGGTGACGGCGGTGAAACTCGGCGCCTTCGACTACCTCGCCAAGCCTGCCGACGCGGACGAGATTTTCAACGCGCTGATGGCGAGCCAGCACGACAAGGCGGCCCTGCCGGAAAACCCGATGTCGGCCGACCGGGTTCGCTGGGAGCACATCCAACGCATCTACGAACTCTGCGGCCGCAACGTGTCCGAGACAGCGCGCCGCCTCAACATGCATCGGCGAACCCTGCAGCGCATCCTCGCCAAGCGCGCGCCCCGCTGAGCGGGCCTCGGGCCGTCACGCCGACGGCGGCTTGATCCCCAGCCGTCGCATCTTGGCCTCGGGGCTCGCGTAGGCTTCCTGCAGATCGACGTTCCAGTAGCGCAGCACCTCGATGGGGATCGGTTCCCCCGTGGAGGCGCACCGGACGAAGGCGCCCGGCCGCAACACCTTGAAGTCTCCGTCGAGGTATTCGAGGGTCGCCTCGTTCGGCGACGCCGGTGGGCGTTCAAAACGGTTCACGGCTCACGCCTCCTTCGTGCGACGCGCCTCGCCGTCGCGCACCCGACGGAGCGCCGCGGCGTGCGAAACGCTCAAAACAACGTTCCCTGATCCCGCCGCGGCCGCGACCTCGATGCCGCGACCCGGCCGCGCGCCGCCGGCAGGACATCCACGTGCCCGTCGGCGAACTCGATGTCGAGCGTGGCCCCCTGTCTGACCGCCGCCGCCGAGCGCACGGGCGCGCCGGCGGCGTCCCTGACGAGGGCGAAGCCGCGCGCCAGCACGCGGCGATAGCCAAGCGCGTCCAGGAGCTTGCCGCAGCGTTCCACCATGGTGCCTTGCGAGGCCATGCTGGCGGCGAGGACGCGGGCCAGGGCGGCACCCGCCCGCTCGTGCGCCTCGCGGCGGTGCCGGAGGTCGCGCGCCAGCTCGAGCCTGGCGGAGCCGAGCCGCTGCGTTCCCTGCGCGAGCCGCCGGGTGCGCCGCTCGGCGTCGCGCTCGGCGCAGAAGACGAGCCTCTGCTCCATCGACGCCAGCTCCTGCCGTCGCTGCCAGAGCCGGCGCAGCGGCGCCTGCTGGGCGAGGCGGTGACCGAGGCGCGCGAGGTCGAGCTGACGGCGGGCGGTGACCCCGACGGCGGCGGCGCCCGCCCTCTCGTCGGCCCGGTCCAGCCGCTGCCGCGCCGCCGCCGTCACCATCTCGGCCGCCGGCAGGGCGCGGACCAGCGCGCGCACGTCGCCGCGCCGGCGATCGAGGAGCCGCGCCACGGCCAGATCGTGCCGGCGGGCGAGGTCGGCGTGGGCGGTCAGCAGATCGACGCGAACCGGCACCACCTTCTCGGCGGCACCCGACGGGGTCGGGGCGCGCAGGTCGGCGACGTGGTCGATCAGCGTCCAGTCCGTCTCGTGACCGATCGCGGCGATCAGCGGGATGGCGCTGGCGGCGGCGGCGCGCACCACGACCTCCTCGTTGAACGCCCACAGGTCTTCCAGCGAGCCGCCGCCGCGAGCGACGATCAGCACGTCCGGCCGGGCGATGGCTCCGGGCGGCGTTGGCGGGAGCGCGTTGAAGCCAGCGATCGCGGCGGCGACCTCGGCGGCGGCCGTTTCGCCCTGGACGCGGACCGGCCAGACCAGGACATCGCGCGGGAAGCGGTCGGCGATCCGGTGGAGGATGTCGCGGATGACCGAGCCGCTCGGCGAGGTGACGACGCCGATCGACGCCGGCAGGTACGGCAGCCGCCGTTTGCGCGCGTCGTCGAACAGGCCCTCCGCGGCGAACGCGCGACGCCTCGCCTCGAGCAGGGCCATGAGGGCGCCGACCCCGGCGGGTTCAATCGTGTCGATGACGATCTGGTAGGACGACTTGCCGGGAAAGGTCGTGAGCCGCCCGGTGGCGATGACCTCAAGGCCTTCCTGCGGCTTCGTCTTCAGGCGCGCGAAGCCGGTCTTCCAGATCACGGCGTCGATGCGGGCCGCTTCGTCCTTCAGGCAGAAGTAGGCGTGACCCGAGGCGTGAGGCCCCCGATAGTTGGAGATTTCGCCGCGCACGCGCACCAAGCCGAAACGATCCTCCACCGTGCGCTTCAGCGCGCTCGACAGTTCGGCGACGGTGAACTCGACGACGTTGCCGGGCATCTGACTCGCCGATCGGCCGGCCGAAGGGCGCGGGGCGTCGGCAGCCGCGTCCGCAGCCTGCGTCGCCGTCCCGGCGATGGGGTCGATCTTGCGCGTTCGTCTCGGCGTGGCGGTCAAGCTGGTTCGGTCGGGTTCGCGGACGGCCCCCACCTTACTCCTGGATGAGCTGTCCTGAATAGACCACCGGACCGCTCGGCCCCCCGGTCCGCGAGCCGCCGGTCGGCTCCATCGATACGGCGAACGTGGCGGCCGGATCCTTGGTGGTCAAATCCTTGGCCGGCAAGTCCGCTTCCCGCGGCATCGGCCGGGTCATCGTACCATCGACCACGCCCATGGAACGGGGCGGCTTGCCTTCGGCGACGTACCAGAGTTCCAGGCTCTTGCCGGCCGGGGCGACGGCGGTCACCGGCCGCACGCGGACGCTGCGGGTTGCGAGGTCGACGCTCACCAGCATGGCGGGCTTGTCACCGCCCCGGTTGACCACCGCGAGGTACGTCCGGCCACCCGCGCCGGCAATCATGGCTTGGTGGTTGCCGATGTAGGCCACCAGGGCCGCCGCGACGACGCCGCTGATCAAGGCACCGGCCCGCCACCGGTTGCGCGAGGCGAGGAGACCCGCCGAGGCGCCACCCCGTCCGCCGCCGTCGATGACCTTGAAGGTGTGCATCTTGGCGACCGGGACCTGCACGGCCCGGTCGATGCCCTCCCACACGCGGAACGGCGGCTCGGCCGGTTCGATCCGGTCGGCGAGGCCGTCGAGGCGCCGCTCCCAGGCGGCCACCGCCTGCCTCGCCCACGCGTCGTCGCGCAGCCGCTCCGCGAAGGTCGCACGCTCGTCGAAGGCCAGCGTTCCCAGGACATACTCGGCGGCGACCATATCGGGATCATCGCTCACGACGACGACCCGTCCAGGCAATCCCTCAACGAGGCGAGGTTGCGATGGAGCCAAGTCTTGATGGTGTTGACCGGACGGTCGTAGCGCCGCGCCAGTTCCTCACGCGAGTAGCCCTCGTAATACGCCAGCAGGATACAGGTCCGCGCCTGCTCGTCGATCGCCGCGAGGCAGCGCCGCAATGAAGCATTGTTGACCATGTCAGCCTCGCGATCACGATCCTCGGACACGCGCTCGTACCAATCGCTTCCGTCCTCGGCGGACGTCACCGACGCGAAGCTCCTTTGACGCAACACGTCGATCGCCCTGTTGCGGGCGATCGAGTTCAGCCAGGCCCGCGCCGGGCCCGTCGACGGGACGTAGCTCCCCGCGTTCTGCCAGATCCGCAGGTAGACATCCTGCAAGACCTCTTCCGCGGCGGGCTTGTTCTTCACGATACGGAGAACGGTCGCGAAAAGTTTCGACGACGTCAGGTCGTAGAGCCGGCGGAACGACGTGCGGTCACGCCGCGCCACCGCCAGGAGCAGGTCCTCCAACTCCGCTTTGTCGATCGCGAGCACGAGACCCCCTACTTGCGACGAGGCCCGGCTGGGGAGCCGGACATGTCGGTACGCCTCTTTAGTCCAAAAGCGCCGTGGGTGAAACGTGTCCCGCGCCATCGGCGTGTCCGGGCACCGCCGCGCGCCCGTCGGGCCGATCCCTCAGGGTATGTCGGGCGAATCCGGCACATCCTCGTCGCCGGCCATGGACACGACGAGGTCGATGAGGCGCTTACGGATCTTCGCGTCCTGGATGCGCACGAAGGCGCGGTTGAGGAGCAGACCCTCGGTGGTGGACAGGAAATCCACGACGTAGGCGCTGCCGTTCTCGGCCACGGCCGATTGGCTCCCGTCGGCGCCATCGCCGAAGGCCGGCGCCCCTTCGAAGAAATATGCGGGCGGAACGTTCAACGTCTTGGAAATCTGCTGCAAGCGGCTGGCACCGATCCTGTTGGTGCCCTTCTCGTATTTTTGCACCTGCTGAAAGGTCAGGTTCAAGGCTTCGCCGAGTTTCTCCTGGCTCATTCCCAAAAGGACGCGGCGCATGCGCACGCGACCTCCGACGTGCTTGTCAATCGGGTTGGGTATCTTCTTCACGCAAGCAAGCCTTCAGTCCGGTTTGGAGACCATCTATCGTGTTGACGCGACCTTGAACCGGCGAATGTGTGAAATGCAACCGTTACGAGATTTTTATTATCGCTTCGCGCCGACACTGTTGCGTAGTCATACGAGGCGCTTCCTTCTTGTCCGAATTAGACACAACAACGTGCCGATCCAGAGCAACGCCATCGTCACGCCACCATGGAGCGCGGCGAATGGCGGCGCGATCGCGTCGGGCAAAGCGCCATCCAGGATGCCCTCGGCCCCCAAAGGCAGGGCGCCAAGGACACGGCCATAGGGGTCGACGATCGCGGACACGCCGGTCGCCGCGTCGCGGATCAGGGGCAAGCCCTCCTCGATCGCTCGCAGACGGACCTGGGCGAAATGCTGCGAGGGACCGGCCGTGGTGCCGAACCAGCCGTCGTTGGTCACGTTCAGCAGGTAGCGCGGCCGGGCGCCGGACGGGGTCGGCCCGGCGCTCACGGCGCCGGGGAAGATGGCCTCGTAGCAGATGGTGGGCGAGGCCGGCGGCAGGCCGGGGATCACCAAAGCGTGGCGACGGCGGCCGCCGGGCTCGAAGCCGCCGGGGATCGCCACGAAATGATGCAATCCGAGGGCGCGCAACGGCCCCTCGAACGGAAGGTACTCGCCGAAAGGGACGAGGTGGATCTTGTCGTAGCGGTCGAGCACCGCCCCGTTGCGGTCGATCACCTCGATGGCGTTGTAGTAAACGCTGCGTTCGGGACGCCCGTCCCCCGCCGGCACGTCCTCCTCGCGCGCCGCGCCGGTGACGAGCGTGGTCTTCGCCGGCAGCGCGGCGGCGATCGTGGCCAGCGCCTCCGGCTCGCGGTTGAGGATGAAGGGGAAAGCGGACTCCGGCCAGACGAGCATGGTCACATCGGCCAGCGCGATGTGCTGGGCGGCATCGTAGCGCTTCGACAGCGCGACGTAGCCGGCGAGGATCTCGTCCTTGCGGGCGTAGCTGAAGGTGGCGTCGGGCTGGAGGCCCGGCTGCATGAGGCGCACGACGACGCGCGGCACGTCGCCCGGCGTTCCGCGCGCGAGCCGGAGCCCGCCGAAGCCGAGGATGACCGCCAGGGCGCCCAGCGCCATCAGCGTCGGCCGCACGCTCCATGGCCCGCGATCGCGGAGCGTCGCCGGTGCCGCGCACAAGGCGATGGTCACCAGGGTCAGGCCGTCGAGGCCGACCAGCGAGGCGGTCTGGGCGGTGATCAGCGTGCCGCCCAGCCCCATGCCGAGCGGATTCCAGGGGAAGCCGGTGAAGAGATGGCCCCGCGCCCACTCGGACGATCCCAGGCCGAGTGCGAGCGCGAAGATCCGTGTGCCTCCCGGCATCCAGGCGAGGCGCGCCAGCCCGAAGCCGGCTGCGGTGAAGAGGGCGAGGACGGCCGGCACGCCGAGCACGCCGAGCGGCAGCGCCCAGGTGAATTCGGGATCGACGAGGAAGGCGGAGCCGAGCCACCAGAAGCCGGCGAGGAAATAGCCGAAGCCCCACCACCAGCCGGTCCCGAACGCGCGACGCAGCGCCCCCCCGTCGAGCCAAGGCCGGCGGACGCCCTCGGCGGGCGCGCCCGGGCCGCAGCCGTCGAGCAGCCAGACCGCCGCCACCATCGGTACGACGAGCGCGGGGCCGAAGCCGACCGGCGCGAGGGCGAGGGCGCCGAAAGCCCCCGACAGCAGCGCGACGAGCCGGCGACGCCAACC
Source organism: uncultured Beijerinckiaceae bacterium (assembly GCA_964244495.1). Classification (GTDB taxonomy): domain Bacteria; phylum Pseudomonadota; class Alphaproteobacteria; order Rhizobiales; family Beijerinckiaceae; genus RH-AL1. The sequence continues at coordinate 84,490 of CAXTIU010000004.1, read as the reverse complement.
GGTCGCCCCGGCGACCGCCTCGCCGAGCGCCGGGAACGAACGATCCCGTGAACGGGGGAGCGGAAGCCCTGCACGAGGGGGAGCGATCGGGCGCGCCATCGGCTCAGGCTGGCCTGCCGCCCTCGATCGCGGCGGTGCCGCCCCGCCCCACGTGGGGGTAGATCTTGAGGCGCTTGACCCGGCGCGGGTCGGCGTCGAGCACCTCGAACTCGAAACCGCCCTTGACCACGATCTCGCCGCGCACCGGAACATGGCCGGCCAGCGCCGTGACGAGTCCGCCGACCGTCTCGACGTCCTCGCCGTCGCTCATCGCCTCCAGGTCCGTGCCCAGGACCTCCGACACCTCGTCGAGCGCGGCGCGCGCCCCCACGAAGAAGCTGCCGTCCTCGTTCGCCTCGACCTGCGGCGCGTCGATCGCATCGTGCTCGTCCTCGATGTCGCCGACGATCATCTCGACGATGTCCTCGATGGAGGCGAGCCCGTCGGTGCCGCCGTACTCGTCGATGACCAGCGCCATGTGGGTGCGCGTGGCCTGCATCTTCACCAGGAGGTCGAGGGCCGGCATCGAGGGCGGCACGAACAGCACCGGGCGCAGGATGCGCGCGGCCGACAGCGGCAGGTCGAAGTTCAGGGAGCCGAGCGAGCGCACCACCTTCTCCGGCGACACGTCCGGTTCCGGCGACGCCAGCGGCCCCTCGCTCGCGGCGCTCGGGACCTGGGCCCGGGGCACGGGCTTCCCGGCGCCGGCGATGTAGTCGACGAAGTCGCTGACGTGGATCATGCCACGGGGATCGTCGAGCGTCGCGCCGTAGGCCGGCAGCCGCGAGTGGCCGGCGGTGCGGAACGTGGCGAGGACCTCGGCGAGCGTCATCGACAGCGAGACGGAGAAGATGTCGGCGCGCGGCACCATCACGTCCACCACCCGCACTTCGTGCAGGGCGAGGACGTTCTTCATCATCGTGCGCTCCTGCGCCGAGAAGTCGGTCTGCGAGGTCGTGTCCTCGAGCGCGTCCTGGATGTCGTCGCGGATGGAGGCGCCGCCCAACCCGAACAGCGCCCGCAGCCGGTCGATCAGCCTGGGTCTCGCGACCTCCTCGTCCGCCTCGGGGCGGGTCACGGCATGGTCGCTCATGGATGGGCGCTCATGGATGGGCGCGCGCGTCCTCCGCGCCCCGCGACTCGCCGTCAGTTCCGTAAGGCGACGCGATGCCGAGCGCGGCGAGGGCGCGGCCCTCCAGGCCCTCCATGACGTCGGCCTCGCCGTCGTCCTCGTGGTCGTAGCCGAGCAGGTGGAACATGCCGTGCACGACGAGGTGGGCGAGGTGGGCGCCCAGGCTCCGGCCCTCCTCGTCCGCCTCGCGCGCGCTCGTCTCGTAGGCGACGACGATGTCGCCGAGCAGCGCCGGCCCGGCGTCGGGCGCCTCCGCGTCGGTCGGGAACGACAGGACGTTGGTCGGCTGGTCCTTGCCGCGCCACGTCCTGTTGAGCGCGCGGATGAAGGCGTCGTCGCACAGCACGAGGCTCACTTCCGCCTCGCCGGGCGCGTCATCGACTTCGGCGAGGGCGGCGGCGGCGGCGCGCTCGGCGAGCGCGGAGAGCCCGGCGACGGCACGCCAGGCGTCGTGCTCGACCGCGATGTCGACGGCGAGGCTCGTGGCTGACGGGTTCATGCCGGGTCCGATCGACCGCCGCCTCCGGCGGCCTCCGCCGAGCGACGCGCCGCGCCCTCGTAGGCGCCGACGATGCGGCGCACCAGGTCGTGGCGGACGACGTCGCCCTCCTTGAAAACGACGTGGCCGATCCCTTCCAGGCCGGCGAGCAGGGAGATGGCCTCGCTGAGGCCGGAGCGCTGCCCGTGCGGCAGGTCGATCTGGGTGGGATCGCCGGTGACGATCATGCGCGAGTTCTCGCCGAGCCTCGTCAGGAACATCTTCATCTGCATGGAGGCGGCGTTCTGCGCCTCGTCGAGCAGCACGCAGGCGTTGGCCAACGTGCGGCCGCGCATGAAGGCGAGCGGCGCGACCTCGATCATGCCGGTCTGCATGCCGCGCTCGACGAGGCGCGGGTCCATGAAGTCGTTCAGCGCGTCGAAGATCGGGCGGAGGTAGGGGTCGACCTTGTCGCGCATGTCGCCGGGCAGGAAGCCGAGGCGCTCGCCGGCCTCCACCGCCGGACGCGACAGGATGAGGCGCTCGACGATCCCCTGCTCCAGCAGCGACACGGCGTAGCCGACCGCGAGCCAGGTCTTGCCGGTGCCGGCTGGACCCTCGGCGAGGACCAGCTCGTGCTTCTTCAAGGCGCGCAGGTAGACGTTCTGCGCCGCGTTGCGGGCACGCACGGGTCCGCGCTTGCGCGTCGCGATCTGGTCGAAGGAGGTCTTTCCCTCGCTGCCGTCCGCGCCGACCGGGAACAGCACGCCCTGCAGCAGCCCTTCCTTGATCGCCCCCTCGACGTCGCCCATCGTGATCGGCTGACCGACCTTGATGCGGTCGTAGAGCATCTGCAGCACGTGGCGCGCCCGCTCGCAGGCGTCGGGCGGCCCCTTGATGGCGACCTGGTTGCCGACCGCGTTGGCGACGACGCCGAGACCGCGCTCCAGCCTTGCCAGGTTCTGGTCGTACTGGCCGAACAGCATCGAGGCGTGCCTGTTGTCGGGGAAGGACAGGGCCAGCTCGCCGGGCACGGCGCTGACCAGGGTCGCCTGGGGCACGGTTGGGCGGTTCGGCGCCTTCAAGCCACCGACCTCGCGCGGGGGGCGGCGGACGTTGCGAACAGACTGTTGGGACCAAGCGCCTCGATCGTCACGGGGATCACCTCACCGATAAGCGTCTCGGGACCGTCGACCTGCACCTGCTGCAGGTAGGGCGACTTGCCGGTGAGCTGGCCGGGATGGCGGCCCCGGCGCTCCAGCAGCACGTCGAGCGTGCGCCCCACCGTCGCGGCGTTGAAGGCCTGCCGCTGCCCCTCGACCAAGGCCTGCAGCCGCGCGAGGCGCTCGGCCATCACCGATGGCGGCACTTGGCCGGGCATGTCCGCGCCGGGCGTGCCGGGGCGCGGCGAGTATTTGAAGGAGAAGGTCGACGCGAAGCCGACGGCGCGGATCAGCGCCAGCGTGGCCTCGAAGTCGGCGTCCGTCTCGCCGGGGAAGCCGACGATGAAGTCGGAGGACAGCGCGATGTCGGGGCGGGCGGCGCGCACCTTCGCGACGAGGTCGACGTAGGCGGCGGCGGCGTGTCGGCGGTTCATCGCGCGCAGGACGCGATCCGACCCCGACTGCACCGGCAGGTGCAGGAACGGCATCAGGGCGGGCATGTCGCGGTGGGCGGCGATCAGCTCGTCGTCGAGGTCGTTGGGGTGGCTGGTGGTGTAGCGCAGGCGCACCAGGCCGGGGATCGTCGCGAGGCGCCGGCAGAGATCGGCGAGCCGGGTCGGACGCCCGCGCTCGTCGAGGCCGTGGTAGCCGTTGATGTTCTGGCCGAGAAGGGTCAGCTCGCGCACGCCGGCGGCGGCCAGCGTCTCGGCTTCGGTGAGGATCGCCGCCACCGGCCGCGACAGCTCGGCGCCGCGCGTGTAGGGCACGACGCAGAAGGTGCAGAACTTGTCGCAGCCCTCCTGCACGGTGAGGAAGGCGCTCGCGCCGCGGGCGCGGATCGCGGGTCGGGTCGGCGCCGGCAGCGCGGCGAACTTGCCTTCCAGCTCGAACGCGGTGTCGATCGGGCGATGGCCCCGCGCCACGTCGGCGAGCAGGGCCGGCAGGCGGTGGTAGCCCTGCGGCCCGACCACGACGTCGACCGCCTTCTCGCGCGCCAAGATCTCGTCGCCTTCCGCCTGGGCGACGCAGCCGGCCACGACGACCGTCGTGTCGCGCCCGGCCGCGCGGCGCTCCCGCTTCAGCACGCGGATCTTGCCGAGTTCGGAGAAGATCTTCTCCGTCGCCCGCTCGCGAATGTGGCAGGTGTTGAGGACGACCACCTCGGCCTCGGTGATGTCGCCGGTCTCGCCGTACCCCTCGCGGGCGAGGAGGTCGGTCATGCGCTGCGCGTCGTAGACGTTCATCTGGCAGCCGTACGACTTGACGAAGGCTTTCTTGACGAAGGCCTTGCGGACCTCGCGCCCGGACGGGGTGCCGGCCGAGGGCTCGTCTTCCATCGCTCGAGTCTGCGTCATCGATCCTTCTGGGCGCGCGAGGGCGTGCCGGACTCTTGTAGGCGGTTTCGCCGGCGGAGAGAACCGTGTTCGCGAATTTCGTCGCTCCTCCACGGCTTTCGCGCCCGCGCCCCTGACACTATACGAGAAAACGCGATCGGGAACGGCGCTAAGACAACGCACATGGTTAAGACAACGCGCATGACCAAGACAACGCGGGGGAGGTGGAAAGGCGTCGCGCGTCCGCGCGGGACCGTGAAGGCCATCGCGGCCGCCCTCCTGCTGACCACCGGGCCGGGCGCGCGGGCGGAGACGCTCCAACCGAAGGCGATGGCCGCCGGTCCGGTCGGCTCGCTCGCCGACGCCTTCGCGCTGATCGCGACCAAGCCGAAGGTCGATCTCACCCACGCCTTCGGCGCGACGACGCCGGTCGCTCCAGGCTTCGGGCACGCCAAGATGACGCCGGCGGTCAACCCGACGAGCCTGGAAGCCTACACGATCGCCAGGGACGGGTTCCGCGCGACCTATTTCGCGATGGTCGGCCAGTACGGCACCCACGTCGACCCGCCCGCCCACTTCGCCGCGACCGGCCGCACGCTCGACGAGATCCCGGTGGACGAGATGATGCTTCCGCTCGTCGTGCTCGACGACACGCCCTACCTGAACGGCGATCCGGCGCACGCCTTCACCCTCGGCGACCTCGCCGCCTGGGAGAAGGAGCACGGCCCCGTGCCGAAGGGGTCGTTCGTGGCGCTCCGGACCGACCTGTCGAAGGACTGGGACGACCCGGCGCGATACGCGCGGAGCCCGTTCCCGGCGTGGACGCTGCCGGTGCTCAAGATGCTGTTCGAGCAGCGCGGCATCACCGCGATCGGCCACGAGAGCCTGGACACCGACGTGACGGACACGATGGAGGGCGAGACCTACGTGCTGGGCGCCGGCCACTACCAGATCGCGGCGATGGCGAACCTCGACAAAGTGCCGGCGACCGGCGCCATCGTCGTCGCGACCTGGCCCAAGCCGAAGGCGGGGCTCGGCTTTCCCGCCCGCGTGTTCGCGATCCTGCCGTGACCGGCCGTTCGGCGAAGCCGATCGTCCTCGTCAACGCCTCGGCTTCCGCGGTATGCTAGGGCATCAGCCCGGGAAGCGCGCGGTGGTTCTCGGTGAAGCTGATGCTCTACCGCATGGATCTAAGCGGGGCGTGACATCATGGACGAACGGGTCACGAAGGAAACGGATGATAACGACGCGGCCCACGAGAACGCCTTCGCGATCCAGGCGTTCATCAAGGCGGAGCATTGGCTGACGATCGGGCTCGGCGTGATCCTGATCGCGGCGACCCTGCTCGTGCTCACGAGTTCGGTGGTCGAGGTGTGGGGAAGCGTTCGGCAATGGCCCGAGACGGGCAGCGTCTTCTCCATCGTCGACAAGCTGTTGTTCGTGCTGATGCTCGTCGAGATCCTGCATACCGTGCGGACCGCGATCTCCACCCACACGCTCGCCATCGAGCCCTTCCTCATCGTCGGGCTGATCGCTTGCGTGCGACGCGTCCTGGTGGTGACGCTGCAGAGTTCGGGCCTGTCGAGCGAAGCCGGACCAAAGGCGCCGTTCGACCACTCGATGATCGAACTCGGCGTGCTGGGAGGCCTGACCCTGGTGCTGATCCTGTCGATCTACATGTCGCGCCGCAGCCGCATGCTCAAGACGAACGACTGAGCGGCAGGATCGCCAGCGAGCGGACGCCCTGGGCGCCGTGGATCAGCACGCCCTCGATGTCGGCGGTCGCCGACGGCCCGGTGTGGAGGACGGTGTAGCGGGCGGTGGCGAACTCCGGCCGCTGGTAGGCATGGTGGAGGTTGACGACGATGTCGGCGGGATCGAGCAGCACGATGAGGTGCTGGGCGAGGTAGCCGAGCGTGTTGACGACGAGTTCGCGCTCCGTCAGCGCCACCGAGCCGGTCTCGGCGACGCCGAAGGCGGCGCGCACCACCGCCGTCTCGACATCGTGCAGGCTCGACGACGCGGCGTGGGGGTCGAGCACCCTGTTGCCGGCCACCTCCGGAACCGTCGAGACCACGGGGCCGCCCTTCGCGGCGATGCGATCGCGCACGCTCGCCAACGGGTCGCCCTCGACCGTGTCGAGGACGGTGCCGCCCATGGTCTTGAAGGCGGCGAGGAAGCGTCCGAGCAGGTCGTCGCCGCGCCCCTCGTCGAAGAACGGCACGTCGGGCAGCGGGCGCGGCGCCGGCTTGTTGGCGCGGATCGTGGCGAGGATCGACTCGCGGCTGCTCATGCCCGGTCCCCCTCGTCCCCGCCGGACCGGCTTCCCCCGGGCAGGTTCCGACCAGCCGGACGCTTCCCCGCGCGGTTCTTGGCCCACCACAGGTGGAACGACGGGCGGCCGGACGCGGGGTTCTCGCGGCCCTTGCCCCAGGCGTTGAAGCGGCTGTAGGTGGCGAAGCGCGGCAGGTGCATCAGCGCGCTGTCGGCTGTCGAGATCGCGGCCCGGTAGAGCCTGGGATTGCCGAGCACCACGCCGGCCGCCGCCATCGCCGTCTTCTTGGCCAGCGGCACCTCGTGCTCCTTCGCCATCACCTCGCGCCAGGCGTAGATCTGCTCGTGGAGGTTGATCTTGGTCGGGCACACGTTGGTGCAGGAGCCGTTCAGCGTCGAGGCGAAGGGCAGGTTGGAGAACTTGTGCTTGTCGAAGGTCGGGTCGATGACGAGCCCGATCGGCCCGGCGTAGGTGAAGCCGTAGGAGAGCCCCCCCGAGCGGCGGTAGACCGGGCAGGTGTTCATGCAGGCGCCGCAGCGGATGCACTTCAGCGAGGTCCAGAACTCTTCCATGCCGAGCCGCTTGGAGCGGCCGTTGTCGACCAGCACGACGTGCATCTCCGCGCCCGGACGCGGCGCCTTGAAGTGCGAGGTGTACTGGGTGATGGGCGAGCCGAGCGCCGAGCGCGACAGGAGGCGGATGAACACGCCGAGGTCGCTGGTGCGCGGCACCAGCTTCTCGATGCCGACCGAGGCGATGTGCAGCTTGGGCGTGTTGACGGACAGGTCCGCGTTGCCCTCGTTGGTGCAGGTGACGACCGCGCCGGTCTCCGCGACGATGAAGTTGCCCCCCGTCATGCCGGCGTCGGCCTCCAGGATCAGCGGGCGCGTCGTCATGCGCTGCGTCTCGGCGAGGTAATGGGGATCGTCGTTGCCGGCGTCCGAGCCGAGCGTGCGGGCGAACACGTCGGACACGTCGCGCCGCAGCTTGTGCACGGACGGCACCACCACGTGGCTCGGCGCCTCGTTGTCTAGTTGCTGGATGCGCTCGCCGAGGTCGGTCTCGACGACGTCGATGCCGTTTCGCGTGAGATGCTCGCGCATCCCGCATTCCTCGGTCAGCATCGATTTCGACTTGATGAGCGTCTTGGCGCCGCGGTCGCGCAGGATGTCGAGGACGATCGCGTTGTGCTCGTCGCCGTCGGCCGCCCAGTGCACGGTGACGCCGTTGGCTTTGGCCGCCGCCTCGAACCGCTCGAGGTAGGTGTCGAGATGGGTGAGCGTGTGCTCCTTTATGCGCGAGGCGAGGTCGCGCAGTGCCTCCCACTCGGGGATCGCGAAGGCTTGGCGGTCGCGCTTCTTGCGCAGGTCCCACAGCCGCTCGTCGTGGAACGCTTGGTGCTCGGGCGCGGCGAGGAAGCGCCTGGCCGCCTCCGCGTGGTCCACGCGCCGCCCGGCCCGGATCACGGCGCCCTTGGGCTGCGCTTCCCGCTTCTGAACCGGGTGCATCGGCCTCGACAGCGACTCCCCGTGGGAAAGGCGCCCTCCATCCTGCCCGCGCACGGACTCGTCGTCGTCGGCTTGCAGATCCTTGTGGAGGAGGTCGGTCATTGGTTCGCTCCGTTCAGAACCTGCGCGATGTGGATGAACTTCATGGGGGCGCCGGCGCGCTCGGCGCAGCCCTTCTGGTGCATCAGGCAGGACGTGTCCGCCGAGACGATGTAGTCGGCGCCGGCCTGCGCGTGGTCGGCGATCTTGTCCTGGCCGGCCTTCACCGACACAGCCTCCTCGAACACCGAGAAGGTGCCGCCGAAGCCGCAGCACTCGTCCGGCCGCGCCGGCGCCACGAACTCGATGCCGGCGACGCCCCGCAGCAGGTCGAGCGGCTTGGAGAAGGCGGGCACGTTGAGTTCGCTGGTGCTGGCGTGGCCGAGGCCGCGCAGCGAGCCGCAGCCGTTGTGGTAGCCCACCCTGTGCGGGAAGCGCGCCCAGGGGAAGTCCCGCACCTCCAGGATATCGTGCAGGAACTCGACCAGCTCGTAGGTGCGCGCCCGCACCGCGCGGACGGCGTCGGTCTGCTCGACCGCGTTGAACTTGGAGCGGACGTGGTTGACGCAGCTGCCCGACGGCCCGACCACGTAGTCGTAGCCGGCGAAGTTCTTGGCGAACAGGCGTTCGGTCGCCGCCGCCTCCGCCTGGCAGCCGCTGTTGGCCATGGGCTGGCCGCAACAGGTCTGGTCGAACGGGTAGTCGACGTCGCAGCCGAGCCGCTCCAACAGCTCGAGCGTCGCGACGCCGACCTCGGGGAAGAAGGCGTCGACGTAGCAGGGGACGAAGAGGCCGATCCGCATTGTTGCCTCGGGCGATCCGCGATGGTGAATGGCGCGATGGGAAATGGCGTGCCGGGCAAGGCCGGCACGCCGACGGGGGTTCCGACGGCATGATACCGAGGCGGCGCGTCAACCGATATAGTGCGATGGTGGGTGCGTCGCTCGCGTTCTGCGCGTTCGCGTCGCGCGCCCCGGCCGACCCGGTCGCTCGACCCGGGGCCGCCCGCCCCGACACGTTCCTGGCGCGGGTGAGCGCGCTGGCCTCGATGGAGACGCTCGACGCCGCCCTGCTCGCCAGCCGCAGCGCCACGCGCACGCTGGAAGCCTGGTGCGCCGACCACGCGATGGCGGCCGACCCCAGGCTGCGGGCGGAGCGCGTGCCCGGCCCCGACAAGCCTCTCGACGCGACGCGGCGCGCCCGCCTCGCGATCGGTCCGCTGGAGCCGGTGCGCTACCGGCACGTCAGGCTCGCCTGCGGGACGCACGTGATGTCGGACGCCGACAACTGGTACGTGCCCTCCCGCCTGACGCCGGCCATGAACGAGCTGCTCGACACGACCGACACGTCGTTCGGCACCGTCGTCGCCCCGCTCGGCGTCACCCGCGAAACTTTTTCCGCGCGAACGCTCTGGCCCGTGCTGCCGCCGGGTTGGGACATGGGGGCATCCGTGACCGACCATCCCGAGCGCGCGCTCGCGATGCCGCCGGTGCTGTTCGAGCATCGGGCGGTCCTGTTCGACGCCCATCATGTGGCTTTCTCGGAGGTCGAGGAGCACTACACCGACGAGATCCTGGCCTTCGAGCCGGCGCGCTGAAGCGTGCCGGCTTCGTGGTCTGAAACAGTCGCAACGCAGCCCGGCCGGCGCCCGTGATCGACCGCGCGGCCCATCCGCGATACTATGACGAAGGTCAGGAATGCGACGGATTGACGATCAGTCGGTTTTCGCGGTTGCCCAGCCGACCATGAGGATCACAACCGATGCCACAAGCAACCCCAGCCATCCTCTTCGATCGCGATCAGACCAAGAAGCCGATCGTCGTGGTGGTCGGCTGCGGCTTCGGCGGCCTGCAGGCGGCGATGCACCTCGTCAAACTCGACATCGAACTGGTGGTGATCGACCGCACCAACCACCACCTGTTCCAGCCGCTGCTCTACCAGGTGTCCACCGCCGCGCTGTCGCCGGCCGACATCGCCTCGCCGATCCGCACCCTGCTCGGCCACCACCCCAACGTGTCGGTGATCCTCGGCGAGGTCGAGGGCATCGACAAGGCCGGCAAGAAGGTCCAGGTCCGCGAAACCGGCACGATCGACTACGACTACCTGATCCTCGCGACCGGATGCGCCTACGCCTGGTTCGGACACGACGAGTGGGAAAGCTACGCCACCGTGCTCAAGACTCTGCCGGACGCGCTGCAGATCCGCCGTCGCGTGCTGGAGGCCTACGACTGGGCCGAGAGCCGCACCGACCCCGACGAGGTTCGCGCGCTGACGACCTTCGTCGTCATCGGCGGCGGCCCGACCGGCGTCGAGCTGTCCGGCTCGCTCGCCGAACTCGCCCGCTCCACCCTGAAGAGCGACTACCGCCACATCGATCCGACGAAGGCCCGCATCATCCTCATCGACATGGCGCCCAAGCTCCTGGCCGAGTTCCCGCAGGCCTTGTCGGACTACACCGCGACGGCGCTCGGCGCGCTGGGCGTCGAGGTCCACCTGAAAGCCTCCTGCGAGCGCATCGACGCGCGCGGCGTGGTCGTGAACGGGAAACGGATCGACGCCGCCAACGTGTTCTGGGCCGCCGGGACCAGGGCGAATCCGGCCGCGCAATGGATCGGCGCGACGGCCGCGCGCAACAACGCCATCGAGGTGACGGACGACTGCTCGGTGCCGGGCCATCCCGAGATCTTCGCGATCGGCGACGTGTCGAGCTACAAGGCGGCCGACGGCAAGCCGCTGCCCGGCCTGGCGCCGGTCGCCAAGCAGCAGGGCGCCTACGTCGCCAAGGTGGTCGCGAGCCGGATCGGCCGGCGCAAGCATCCGGGGCCGTTCAAGTACCATAACCTCGGCACGATGGCGGTGATCGGGCGCTCGCACGCGATCGCCGTGATCGGCGGCGTCAAGCTGACCGGGCGCGTGGCCTGGCTCGCCTGGTCGCTCGTGCATCTCCTGCTCCTGATCGGCTTCCGCAACCGCCTCATGGTGTTCACCAACTGGGCGTGGGCCTTCTTCACCTACGGGCGCGGCGCGCGCCTCGTCGTGGGGCGCACCGAGAGCCCCGTCCAGGACGAGTACCTGGCCGCGCCCGAGTCGGTGCTGCACGATGTCCGGCCCCCGCGCGCGGCGTCGGCTTAAGGGCTCCCGAGGTCCGCACGTCGACGCCCACCCGCGCGGAGGGATCGCATGGCCGCTCCGGCCGTTGCCCCTGCCGGAGCGAACAGGGAGCTGCGGGATGCGACGGGTCGCGATGGGGGGTGGGCTGAGCGTGCCGATCCTCGGCCAGGGCACGTGGCGGATGGGCGAGGACCGCGCGCGGGCGAAGGACGAGGCGGCGGCGCTGCTCGCTGGGGTCGACGCCGGCATGACACTGATCGACACGGCCGAGATGTATGGCGAGGGCGCGACCGAGAGCTTCCTCGGCGCCGTCCTTGCGCACCGGCGCGACGAGGTCGTGCTGGTCAGCAAGGCCTATCCCCGCAACGCGTCGCGCGCGCGGCTGCCGGTGGCCTGCGACGCCAGCCTCAAACGCCTGAAGACCGACCGCCTCGACGTGTACCTGCTGCACTGGCCGGGCAACGTGCCGATCGGCGAGACGGCCGAGGCGATGGAGGCCCTGGTCGCGGCCGGCAAGATCGGCACCTGGGGCGTCAGCAACTTCGACGTCGACGCGATGGAGGAGCTGGTGGCGGCGGGCGGGTCGTCCTGCGTGACGAACCAGGTGCTCTACAACGTGACCCGCCGCGGCGTGGAGTTCGATCTCGTCCCCTGGCTCGCCGGTCGAAACATCGCGCCGATGGCCTACAGCCCCGTCGAGCAGGGACGGTTGCCGCGCGGCGGGGCGTTGGCGGGCGTCGCGGGGGCGCACGGCGTGACCCCCACTCAGGTGGCGCTCGCCTGGGTGATGCGGGACGGCGCCATCGCCATCCCCAAGGCGGCCTCCGTCGCGCACGTGCGCGAGAACAGGGCGGCCGCCGACCTCCACCTGTCGGCCGATGACCTCGCGGCGCTGGATGGTGAATTCGCGCCGCCGACGCGCCGGCGGGCGCTGGAGATGCTGTGAGCGGCCGGGATCGGCGGGGCCGTGACACGCCTCGCGCAAGCTCCGGCGGCGAGGCTTGCGTCGACGGCCGCGATTCAAGGGGAAGGGGCGACGATGCTGGAGCGGCACAAAGCGCCGGATGCCAAGGACCTGTTGCGGCGCGCCCTGGACGGCGAGAGCTTCCTGCTCGACCGGGCGGTTTGCACGCTTCACGACCTCACGCAGATCGCGGTCGTCCTTCACCCCGGCGCGGACCTGGCGATCCGCCATTCCGAGCTGATGACGCCGATCGAGAAGTCGAGCATCGCGACCGTCGCACGGGGACGGATCGTCTTCCTGTAGGATCGCCCGCGCGAGCGATGGTCAGCGGGTGGGAACCGGCGTTCCGCTGCGGTAATCGTAGAAGCCGCGCTGCGTCTTGCGGCCGAGCCACCCGGCTTCGACGTATTTCACGAGCAGCGGGCAAGGCCGGTACTTGGAGTCGGCGAGGCCCTCGTGCAGCACCTGCATCACCGAGAGCAGCGTGTCGAGGCCGATGAAATCGGCCAAGGTCAGCGGGCCCATCGGGTGGTTGGCACCGAGCTTCATCGCGGTGTCGATGGCCTCGACCGAGCCGACACCTTCGTAAAGCGTGTAGATCGCCTCGTTGATCATCGGCAGCAGGATGCGGTTGACGATGAAGGCCGGAAAGTCCTCCGACACCGTGGCGACCTTGCCGAGCCGGCCGATCAGCGCCTTGGCCGCCTCGAAGGTGAAATCCTCCGTGGCGATCCCGCGGATCAGCTCGACGAGTTGCATCTTGAAGACGGGATACATGAAGTGGATGCCGATGAAGCGTTCCGGTCGATCGGTCGCCGAGGCGAGCCGCGTGATCGAGATCGACGACGTGTTGGAGGCCAGCATCGTTTCCGGCTTGAGATGCGGGCAGAGGGTGGCGAAGATCCGCCGCTTGACCTCCTCGTTCTCCGAGGCCGCCTCGATGATGAGGTCGCAGGAGCCCAGCGCCGCGAGGTCGGGGGCGGGCACCACGCGGTGGAGCGCGGCGGCGGCGGCTTCGGCCGGGACCTTCTGCTTGTCGGCGAGCTTTCCGAAACTCGCGTTGACCGCCTCGACGCCGGCCCGGGTCTTGGCGTCCGACACGTCGTGCATCAGCACGTCGAGGCCCGCCAGGGCGCAGACCTGCGCGATGCCCGATCCCATCTGTCCCGCGCCGATGACGCCGATCTTGACTATGTCCATGTCTGTCGAGCGTCCATGACTTCAAGCATTCATGACGTCAAACGGCGGCGACTTCAACACCCCCCGCTCCGGACCCTCGCCGGCCGCCGCCCCCGCCATCCCGATCGACGCCCCACGAACGAAGCCTCAATCCATCTTCTTGGCCAAGGCCTGGGTCAGGTCCGGCACGACCGTGAAGAGATCGCCGACCAGGCCGTAGTCCGCCACCTGGAAGATGGGCGCCTCCTCGTCCTTGTTGATGGCGACGATGACCTTGGAGTCCTTCATGCCGGCGAGATGCTGGATGGCGCCGGAGATGCCGACCGCCACGTAGAGGTCGGGGGCCACGATCTTGCCGGTCTGCCCGACCTGCCAGTCGTTGGGCGCGAAGCCCGCGTCGACCGCCGCGCGCGAGGCCCCGACCGCCGCGTGCAAGGTGTCGGCCAACGGCAGGATCAGCTTGTCGAAGCCGTCCGCGTTGCCGACGGCGCGGCCGCCCGAGACCACGATGCGCGCGCCGGTCAGGTCCGGCCGTTCGGAGGTGGCGATCACGTCGCCGTCGAAACGCGACACGCCGGGATCGCCGGCGGCGACGCCCACCGGCTCGACCGGCGCGGCCTGGGCGCTCGCGCCGGTCGCGGCGAAGGCGGCGGTACGCACCGTCACGATCCTCTTGGGATCGTTCGAGCGGACCGTCTGGACCGCGTTGCCGGCGTAGATCGGCCGCTCGAACGTGTCGGCCGACACCACCTTCGAGATATCCGACAGCTGCATCACGTCGAGCAGGGCGGCGACGCGCGGCATGATGTTGCGCGAGGAGGCGGTGGACGGCGCGATGATCGTGTCGTAGCCGGCGGCGAGCTGCGCCAGCAACGCCGCGAGCGGCTCGGCGAGGCCGTGCCCGTAGGCTTCGGCATCGGCGGTCAACACCTTGTCGACGCCGGACATCTTCGCCGCCTGCGCGGCCGCCGCCTCGATGCCGGCGCCGGCGACGAGCACGTGCACCGGCGCGCCGACTGCGAGCGCCGCGGTCATCGCCTTGGCGGTGAGGTCGCCGAGCTTGCCGTTGGCGACGTCCGCGAAGAGCAAGGTGGTCATGACAGGACTCCGATCGTGTCGAGCTTGCCGACGAGGTCGGCGACATCGGTCACCTTCACGCCGGCCGAACGCACCGTGGGCTCGGCGGTCTTCAGGATGGTCAGGCGCGGGGCGACGTCGACCCCGTAGGCGTCGGGCGTCGTCTCGGCGATCGGCTTCTTCTTGGCCTTCATGATGTTGGGCAGCGAGGCGTAGCGCGGCTCGTTGAGCCGGAGATCGGTGGTGATGATCGCCGGCAGCTTGAGCGTCACGGTTTGGGCGCCGCCGTCGACCTCGCGGGTGACGGTGACGCTCTCGCCCGAGACGGCGACCTTGGACGCGTAGGTGCCCTGCCCCCACCCGAGCAGGGCGCCGAGCATCTGGCCGGTCTGGTTGCAATCGTCGTCGATCGCCTGCTTGCCGAGGATCACCAGCGCCGGCTGCTCCTGCTCGACCACGCCCTTCAGGATCTTGGCGACGGCCAGAGGCTCGACGGGACCATCGACCTTGATCAGGATGCCGCGGTCGGCGCCCATGGCGAGCGCGTTGCGGAGCGTTTCGGTCGCCTGTTGCGCCCCGATCGACACCACGACGACCTCCGTGGCCGTGCCGGCCTCGCGCAGCCGGAGCGCCTCCTCCACGGCGATCTCGTCGAAAGGGTTCATCGCCATCTTGACGCCGGCGAGATCGACCCCGGACCCGTCCGCCTTCACCCGGATCTTGACGTTGTAGTCCACCACCCGCTTGACGGGCACCAGGATTTTCAAAACGGCTCGCTCCACCCCATACGGCTTGGCATGTCAGGTCCGACCTGGCCGGCTCCGGTCGGGCACCGAGGTCGCGCGCATGCCAAATCACGTCAAGTCACGCGAATTCAAATCACGCGAAATTCGTAGTCACGCCACAAACGCAAGTCAACGCGGGCAAGTCAACGCGGGCACGTCAATGTGGCCCGTTCACCCTGGATCCGGCGCGAGCATCCGGGGCGGCGACGCCTAGCGGAACTTGCCCGGCACCCACAGGACATCGCCCGGCCCGTGGTGATTGGCGTAGCGGGCGGCGACGAACAGGAAGTCGGACAACCGGTTGAGGTATCTGAGCACCGGGGCGCCGACCGGCTCGTCCGGCTTCGCATCCAGCGTGACGAGGAGGCGCTCGGCGCGGCGCGCCACCGTGCGCGCGACGTGCAGCGCCGCCGCGGCGGGCGAACCGGCCGGCAGCACGAAGGAGCGCAGCGGGGCGAGGTCGGCGTTCAGCGTGTCGATGTCGCCCTCCAACCTTTCCACCTGGGCGTCGAGGATGCGGAGGGGCTCGTAGGACAGCGGTTCGCCCTTGTCGGGCGTGCAAAGGTCGCCGCCGAGATCGAACAGGTCGTTCTGGACGCGGGCCAGCATGGCATCGAGCGCGGCCAGCGCCGGATCAGCGCCGGTGGCCAGCCGGGCGACGCCGATCGCGCTGTTGGCCTCGTCCACCGTGCCGTAGGTCTCGATGCGCAGATCGTCCTTGCGGCGCCGCTCCCCGGTGCCGAGCGCGGTCGTGCCGGCATCGCCGGTCTTGGTATAGATGCGGTTCAAGACGACCATGGCTTCACCTCGGTGGACGCTGTCGGAACGATACCCATGATGCCGCGGATGGCAACGCACCGAAGGTCCATCCATCGGCCCAGGCGGCTGGGAGCGGGCCGCCGTCGACGCTCATCCGCCGGGACCGGATATGGGAGCCGAAGCGCCGCAGGCCTTGGGAGGGCGCCGCAGGCTCGCGACGCGTCTCAGTAGGACCGCAGCAGGCGCTCGAGGTAGTCGATCTCCCCTCGCGCGCGGGCCGGATCGGCGAGGCGACGCCGCAGTTCCTCGAGCACGCGGGAGGCGCGCTGGGCGGCGGGCACGCCGAGCGGATCGAAACGCGAGTTCGAGGTGACGGAGGTCCCACCCCGCGGTCGCCCCAGCGGATCGGCGTCGCCGTTCCGGTCGCCGCCCTGCGAACCCTGGCCACCCTCGCCGTCGGCGTCGGCCTGCCCCTCGCCCTCGCCCTGCTTGCTCATCGCGTCGGCGAGCTTCTTGGCGCCCTTGCGCATCGCGTCGAGCGCGCGTCCCTGGGCGTCCACCGCCTGCTCGCCCGACCCCTCGCCTTGTCCCAGCGCCTGCTCCGCGTCGCGCATCGCCTGACCGGCCTCGTCGAGCGACGACTCGCCCTTGCCGACCTGCTTCAACTTCTTCTGGATGGCGGCGAGCCGGTCACGCAGCGCCTGCTGGCGCTGGCCGAGACTCTGCTGCCCCTGTCCCGGCTGCCCCTGTCCCGGCTGCCCCTGTCCCGGCTGCCCCTGCCCCGGCTGCCCCTGCCCCGGCTGTCCCTGCCCCTGTTGCGCTTGACCCTGTTGCCCTTGGCCCTGCTGCCCTCCGCCCTGCGGCCCCTGCGATCGTTGGCCGGGCCGCTGCCCCATGCCTCGGCCGGCGGGCATCCGGCCGTCCCGTTCGCCGTCGCCGCCCTGTCCCTGCTCGCCCTGCCCCTGCTCGCCCTGCCCCTGCTGATCCTGCCCCTGCTGATCCTTCTTGAAGGTCTCGTCGCGCAGGTCCTGCTGGTCGCGCATGGCCTGGTCGAGCTGGTTGAGCCCCTCGGCCATGGCCCGCGACTGCGGGTCGGGCTTCTGCCGCTTGGCGGTTTTCAGGTTCTCGAGCACGTCCTGCAGCTCGTCGAGCGCCTTCCTGGCCTCCTCGCGGTTGCCGGAGCGGGCCTGCTCCTTGAGCCTGTCGATGAGCCTCTGCAGATCCTTGGGACTGATGGACTTGGAGGGCCTGCCGCTGCCGTCCTCGGCCTGCTGCTGATCCCCGTCCTTCTGCTGCTGGGCCAACTCCTTGAGGAAGGTGTTCATCGCCGCCTGCAGGGTTTCCGTCAGCTTCTGGATCTCGGCGTCGGGCGCGTGGCGCTCGATCGCGTCGCGCAGGTCCTTCTCGGCGTTGCGCAGCGCCTTCTCGGCGTCGGACAGGTCGCCGTTCTCCAGCTGCAGCGCCATGTCCCAGAGGAAGTCGGCCACCGCGACGAGCTGATCGTCGGTCCGCGCGTGGGCGAGGCTTTCGGCGGCGAAGCGCAGCGCGAGGTAGACGGAGGCGGTCGTGCCGAAGGCATCGGGTGCCACGGTGAGGGCGTCGAGGGCCGCGCCCACGTCGGCGCGGCGGCCGGGGTTGAGCACGAGGTCGCGCCGCTGCTCGACCAGGGCGCGGGCGAGCGGGTTGGCGAAGGGCTTCTGCGGCAGGGTCAACGTGACCGGCTCGCTGCGGCCCTCGTTGCCGCCTTCGTCGCGCGCCACCAGGGTCATCTCCACCTGCGCGCCGGCCCACGGGCTGTCCGACAGGTCGGCGGTGGTCTCGCCATCGCCGAGGCCGTTGGTGACGCCCGGCACGGCGAGCGGCACCTTCGGCGCCGCGACCAAGGGCTTGGCCTCGCTGGCCGCCCCGTCGATCGCGGGATGGGCGAGCAGCGCCTCCGCGCTCGCGACGCCGTAGTCGTCGCTCAGGCTGTAGGCGAGCGTCAGCGAGCCCCTGGCATTGGCCTTGGGAACCTCGCGCAGCATGATCTTGGGCGGCCTGTCGGGAACCGCGACGAGATCGACGACCCCGCGCAAGCGACCGTTCTGGCGCAAGGTCAGCCGGCCGTCGCCGTGGAGCACCAACCGGCTCTCGGCCTCGCCCGGCACGGACGGCGCCTTGTCGCCCCCCTCCAGCCCCGGCGCCGCGGCGGGGTCCTTCGGCACGGCGGGGGGCAGCAGCGGCCCGCTCGTCTCGATGGCGACGGGGGCTCCGCCGGAGGATCGGATCACCACCACGGAGCCGGCCGGCGCCGCCAGCCGCTGCGGATGGGCGGCGTCACGCGCGTTCGCGGAGGCGAGGTCGAGCAGCACGGGCGCCTTGCCGGTGTAGGGCGGCGGATCGATCCACGCGTCGAGGCGGGTGCTGGTGCCGCTGACGGATGTCGTGGCGAAGTCGAACGCCGCCGCGACGCGGGCGTAGCGCTGCGGCCCGGCGATCACGGCGCAGGCGAGGAGGGCCGCGAGGATGCCGCCGCGCAAGGCGAACCGATCGAGGTCGACGGCGCGGGGCGAGGGGCGCCCCGCCTTGAGCGTCGCCACCGCCGCCTCCGCCCGGCGCTTGTGGAGCGCCCAGAGCGCGTCCGTCGCCGGATCGCGGCCCGGATCGGCGAGCGCGTCCTCGAGCAGCGAGGCCGGGCTGTGGCCGAGCCCGGACGCCTTGTCGATGCGCCTGAGGGCGTCCCGGCGCGACAAGCGCCTCACGCGCAGCCAACCGTGGCACGAGGCGAGGAGGAGGAGGCCGAAGCCGATCACCCCGATCTGCCGGGCGAGGTGGGGCACGTCGAGCCAGACGCCCAGCCACGACACGCACAGGAACAGGCCGACGACGACGAGCGGCGGGATGAGCGCGCGCCAAGCCCGCTCCCACAGGTCGGCGGCGGTGGCGAGGCGCACGAGCAGCGACAGGCGCCGCGCGGACGCGCTTCGCGGGGCGGGCGCGGTCGCCGGGGAACGCGGGTCTTTGGGACGCTTGTCGGCGGGATCGCTCACGCGGGCACTCCAGCCGCCGTCACCGGGGCGGCGGCCCAGCCAGTGTTATCGCAACCACGCCGGAAGTTTGTCGAGCCCGATCAAGTCTTCGTAGGTCGGACGCGGCCTCACGACGCCGTAGTCGGCCCCGCGCACCATGACCTCGGGGACCAGGAGCCGGGTATTGTAGGTCCCGGCCTGCACGGCGCCGTAGGCCCCGGCCGACATCAGGGCGAGCCGGTCGCCGGGCGCGGGGACCGCCATGGCGCGGCCCTGCGCCAGGTAGTCGCCGGTCTCGCAGACCGGGCCGACGACGTCGACCGGCGCGCCGCCGGGGGCGGGCGGACACGCGGGGTCGGGCGCGCGAAGCGGCACGATCTCGTGGTGGGCCTCGTAGAGCGTCGGGCGGATCAGGTCGTTCATCGCCGCGTCGACCACGACGAAGGTCTTGGCCTCGCCGGGCTTCACCAGGATCACGCTCGTCACCAGCACCCCGGCGTTGCCCATGATCAGCCGGCCCGGCTCGAAGATGAGGGGCAGCCCGAAGCGCCCGAGCCGCGCGGCGACGATTGCCGCGTAGCGCTCGGGTCGGTAGGTGTCGGGATGGTCATCCGGCTGGTAGGGGATGCCAAGGCCGCCGCCGAGGTCGACGTGGGCGATGGCGTGACCGTCCGCCAGCAACTGGTCGAGGAAGCCGGCGAGGATGGCGAAGGCGTCGTCGAAAGGTCGGAGGTCGGTGATCTGCGAACCGATGTGCATGTCGACGCCGGTCACCCTGATGCCGGCCAAGCGCGCGGCGGCGGCGTAGACGGCGCGGGCGCGCGCGATGGGGATGCCGAACTTGTTCTCCGCCTTGCCGGTCGCGATCTTGGCGTGGGTCCGCGCGTCGACGTCGGGATTGACGCGCAGGGCGATCCGCGCCGTGGCGCCCCGCGCGCGCGCGAGGCGCGACAGGGTCGCGAGTTCCGCCTCCGATTCGACGTTGAAGCACAGGATGTCGGCGTCGAGCGCGGCGAGGATCTCGGCTTCCGTCTTACCCACGCCGGAGAAGGTGATCCGTTCGCCCGGGACGCCGGCGGCGAGCGCGCGCCGCAGCTCGCCGCCCGAGACGACGTCCATGCCGGCGCCCTCGCGGGCCAGCGTCGTCAGCACCGCCTGGTTGGAATTGGCCTTCATCGCGTAGCAGACCAGGGTGTCGAGGCCGGCGAAGGCGTCCTTGAACACGCGATAATGCCGCACGATCGTCGCGGTGGAGTAGCAGTAGAACGGCGTGCCGACCCGGTCCGCCAAGGCGGACAGGTCGACGTCCTCGGCGTGCAGGACGCCCTCGCGCATGGCGAAATGGTGCATGGTCCGTGACTTGGTTCTTATTGAAGCAGGGGATCGAGGAAGAAGGTGCCTCGCTTCTCGCCCGGTGGCGCGTTGATGGCGCGGGGCGCGACCGGGCTCGACGCGCGCGCCGCCAACTGCTGCGCCTGGGCGGCCGGCGTCGGTTCGAGGACCTGGTCGCGGCTCTGGATCAGGCCGGGCGCGGCCCCGTCGTTGAGGACGCGATCCTGCTGCGCCTCGGCGGCGGCCGGCGTCTGGCCGCTCGGCGCGCCCGCCGGCAGTTCGAGCGGGCCGCGCCGGCCGCACCCGCCGAGCGGCAGGGCCAGCAGACCCAAGGCGAGGAACGCGAGGCGGAAACGGGTGACGTGGCCCAAGGGGAAACTCCGGTCGGCGCAAGCTATAGCGGATTCATGGGCCGGAGCGAAGACGCGGTGGAGCGATGCCGGCGGAACGTGACAACGAAACCTTGAACGGCGCCATCCCCGATGGCCAAACCTGGGACGAGGCTGCGGTGGCGGGGCGCCTCCTGTACCGCGACGGGCTGATGCTGGTGCTGGACAAGCCGGCCGGCATCGCCGTGCACCAGGGTCCGAAGGGCGGCGCGAACCTCGAAGCCTTGTTCGGCGGCCTGCGCTTCGGGCTGCCGCGCAACCCCGCGCTGGCGCACCGCCTCGATCGCGACACGTCGGGCTGCCTGGTGCTCGGCCGTCATCGCAAGGCGTTGGAGAAGCTCGGCCTCCTGTTCAAGCAGGGCAGGATCGCCAAGACCTACTGGGCGGTCGTCGAAGGCGAGCCACGCGACGACGAGGGCCTGATCGACCTGCCGCTCGGGCGCCTCGACGCCGCGCGCGGCTGGTGGATGAAGGTCGATCCCGCCGGTCAGCCGGCGCGGACGCGCTACACGGTGCTCGCGCGCGGCGGCGGGCGGGCGGCGATGGCGTTGCAGCCGCTGACCGGCCGCACCCACCAGCTCCGGGTCCATTGCGCGGCGCTGGGCTGGCCGATCGTCGGCGACCCGATCTACGGCAACGGCGCGGGACCCCTGCATCTCCACGCCCGCGCGATCGTCGTCCCGCTGTCCAGGACGGCGCCGGCGATCGCGGTGGAGGCTCCGGTTCCCTCCCACATGCTCCGGGCGCTCGAAGCCCTGGGGGTCGGGACGTTCGAGGGCATGGACCCGACTCCGCCTTCGGCGCCGATGCGCTGAAACATCGGACCGCGTGGTGGGCGCGGCGTGGTCCGGTCGGCGAGGAGCCGACCCGGCCGCCCAGGCTTGCGGCCGAGGGGACGCGGCCCTAAGGTATCGCTACCTATCAAACCCCGGCTGAGGCGGCCTTGGTCCTTTTCGAAGATGACGCATGACGCAGCTGACGCATGAATGTGTGGATCGAACATATTTTGGCGCGTGCTAGCTTCCCCGCCGGCGGCGCAGCTCCAGCTTCATGCCGTCGCGCGGTCTCAGCGTGATGCGCTGCACCGGCACGACGGCGAAACCGTCCACCGGCGTCAGCTCGAAGCGCCGCATGACCGAGGCGAGGATGATGACGGCTTCCTGAAGCGAGAAGGTGGCGCCGATGCACACGCGCGGCCCCACGCCGAAGGGGAGGTAGCTGAAGCGGTCGATTTTCTCGCGTTCGCCCGGTAGGAAGCGGGTGGGATCGAACGCGTCGGGATCGTCCCACAGCCGCTTGTGGCGATGGAGGACGTAGGGCGAGACGATGATCAGCGCGCCCTTGCGGATGCGCCGGCCGCAAAGGTCGTCCGGGCCGATCGCCTCGCGGCTCAGGCTCGCCACCGGCGGGTAGAGGCGCATCGCCTCCTCGATCACCGCGCGCGTCTCGACGAGGCGCTCGGCCGCCGTCTCCGGCGGCCCGTCGAGGGCGCGGTCCGCCTCGGCGCCCAGACGCTCGCGCCATTCCGGCGACAGGGACAGGAGGAAGAGCGACCACGTCAGCGCGTTCGCGGTGGTCTCGTGGCCTGCCCCGATGAAGGTGATGATGTTGGCGCGCACCTCGTCGTCGGAGAGCCCCGTGCCGGTCAGCGGGTCGGACGCCTTGAGCAGCAAGGTCAGGAGGTCCTCGGGCGCCGCGGCGCCGGACGCGAGCAACGCCTTGCGCCGTTCGATGATGGCGTCGACCGCCTCCTCGAAGAACTTGATCGCCGGCCGGCTGCGGATCTGCGCGATGCGCGGCACCCAGTCGGGGAAGTCGAGCAGGTCGGCCGGGTCCAGGGTGCCGACCGACGTGAAGAACTGGCCCATCGCCGCCATGAACGCGTCGGGGTCGCGCTCCAGTCCGCCGGAGAAGATCGTGTCGCCGAGGATGTCGAGCGTGACGCGCGCCATGTGCTTCTGGGCGTCGATGACGCGACCCGGGCGGATACGCGCCCATCGCGCGACGAGGGCATCGGCCTGGCGCACCATCGGCTGCGCGAAGGCGGCGACGATGCGCGGCGTGAAGATCGGCGCGATGGCCCGGCGCTGGACGCGCCATTCCGCCCCCTCGACCGTCAGCAGCCCGTCGCTGAGACCCGGCGCCAGCACCCGCTTCTGCAGCGCGTCCTTCTTGTAGTTGACCGCGTTGTCGACGAGCACGCGACGGATCGCCGGCGGATGGCTGACGACGGCGCCGATGCCGAGCAGGCCGCGCCCGCTGAGGATCGGTTGCTCGAAATGCGCGCGGGTCCAGGTCTCGATCGGGTTGCGGCGCAGGGTGCGCAGGAACGCCAGAGGGCGCAATTGCCTCTCGTTGGGGGTCGGAACCGGCGGCGCGAGGCGGCGGGTCGGGCGTCGGGTCGTCGCGTCGAAGGTCGTCGTCATGCTTGGGAATATAGGGCTTCCGCGTCCCTCACAAGCGATGGCATAGCAGCGCAATCGATCCGGCCGGCCGGGTCAAGCACGCGCGGACGGGCGTCGCCACGTGGACGACCGAGGTCGATCATGCCATTGCTCCGCTCGGTGATCGCGCCATATCGAGCGCCTGGCGTCAGGCCACGGCATTGGAGGACAGGATGGACACCGATCGGATCAAGGGAACCGCCAAGGAAACGTTCGGCAAGGCGGAAGCCTCCATCGGCGACGCCGTCGGCGACAACAGCACGGAAGCGACCGGCCGCGTCCGTCAGGCCGCCGGCGCGGCCCAGGACGTCTACGGGCAGGCCAAGGATACGCTGGGCGAGTCCTTCGCCGACGTGTCGGAGTCGGCTGGCAAGGCGCTGCACTCGCTGGGGGAGGAGGTCAAGGCGCGTCCCCTCATCGCCTTGCTCATCGCCGCCCTGATCGGCTACGTGCTCGCGCAGCTGACGACCAACTGAGCGGCCTTGACCTTCGCCGCGGCGAAGGTCACGCCACCCATCGACGCGCCGGTCCCGCAAGAAGGTGGGCGCGGCATCCTCCGCCTCGCTTTGGCCCGAAGCTTCACCCACAGCTTCCCCGTCATCGGCGCGCACGGCGAGCCCGCCTCAACGGCGAAGCACGGTCGCGAGCATGGGATTGAAGGATGCAACTGCCGATCCGGGCGAGCGCGGCGCTGTACGGCCTCCTTCTGGGCCTTGCCGGCACGTCCGCCCACGCCCACCCGCACGTCTGGGTCGAGGCGCGCGAGCAGATCCTCTTCGACAAGGCCGGCCTCCTCACGGGCATCCACAACGACTGGCTGTTCGACGACATGTACTCGGCCTTCGCCGTGCAGGGGCTGGAGCGCGACGGCAAGCTTGCCAGCGCCGCCGACCTCGCGCCGCTCGCCAAGACCAACGTCGAGTCGCTGGCCGAATTCGACTATTTCACCTACGCCAAGGTCAACGGGCACCTGCTGAAGTTCGGTCCGCCGACCGACTACGCGCTGGAGGAACGGCCGGACAAGCGCGTGGTGCTGCACTTCACCCTGCCCCTGCTCGAACCCGCCAAGACCGGACGGTTCATGTCGCTTCAGATCTACGACCCAACCTACTTCGTCGACTTCGAGCTGGCTGCGCAGGATCCGGTCCGTCTCGCCGAGGCGCCAGCGGGCTGTTCCAAGACGGTGCTCGGCGCCAACCCGCTCGTCGTGCAGGACGGCAAGACGCTGGCGAAGGCCTTCGACACCGGCTTGACGCCCAGCGACGACTTCGCGGTCAAGATGGCGAGCCGCGTCATCGTCGCCTGCCCATGAAGCAGCTGAATCCGGCGCTTCGCGTCCCAGGTCCGGCGGTCGCAACCCTCAGGTCGCCACCTCCTAGGAACCGCTTCTCCTTGCGCACGCCCGCCACGCTCCTCCCGACCGCCTGCCTCACCCTTTGCGTCCTGGCGCTCGCCGACGCGCAAGCCCTCGCGCAGCTCGCCCACCATCCCTTCGCGGTCGGCGCCAACGAGGGCGCCGTCGGCCACCAGAACGCGTTGGGCGCCTGGCTGCTCGGGCAGGAAAGCCGCTTCTACCTCAAGCTCACCGGCGCCATCCGCGCGACGCGCGACGGCATCGGCGGCGCGCCGGGCCTCATCGCCCTCAGCTTCGCCTACGGGGTTTTCCACGCCGCCGGCCCGGGGCACGGCAAGGCGGTCATCACGTCCTACATGGTCTCGAACGAGGTGGCCCTGCGGCGAGGCCTGCTGATCGCCGTGCTGGCGGCCCTCCTGCAAGGCGCCGTGGCGGTCGCCCTCGTCGGCATCGCGGCGGTTGCCTTCCACGCCACGGCGGGCCGCATGACCGCGATCTCGCGGGCCATCGAGCTCGCGAGCTACCTCGGCATCGTGGCTTTGGGCCTCCTGCTCGTCTGGCGGAAAGGGCGGGCGCTGTGGGCGGCGACCCGGTCGATGCGCGAGGCGGGCGCGCGCCCGTTCGCGCCCGCCTCGCTCGCCCCCCTCCCCTTCGGCGCACCCGCCACCTTCGGTATGACGCCCGCCGCAGCCTCGATGCGGTTCGACACGGCGGTCGCGCTGTCCCGGCGCGGACGTTTCTTCAGCAACGACGGAACGGCGGCACCGGCCGGTGTTCACGACGCCGGTTGCGCCTGCGGCCACCACCACATGCCCGATCCCCGCGTGCTCGCGGCGGATCGCTTCGACTGGCGGGCGGCGGCCATCGCGATCGCGACCGCCGGGGCACGGCCCTGTTCGGGCGCGATCCTCGTCCTGGTCTTCGCCCTCGCCCAGGGCGTCTTCCTCGCCGGTGTCGCGGCGACCTTCGCCATGGCGGCCGGGACCGCGCTGACCACCGGGGCGCTCGCCGCGTTCGCCGTCATGGCCAAGGATCTCGCGATGCGGCTGACCGCCGGTGCCGGATCGGCGCGAACCGTGATCGTCGGTCGCCTCGTGGAGTTCGGCGCCGCCGCCGGCGTGCTGCTGTTCGGTCTGGCCCTGCTGGCGGGGGCGCTGGCCGGCGTCAACCTCGGCGCGTGACGGCCACCCGCGCGAGGCTCTGAACCAAGCCGCGGTCCGGGCGATTGGCCGTCCGAACCCTTTCAGGAGGCCCTGCCATGGATATCCCACCCGACACGCTCGTCGCCGTCGCCGACGGAGAAAAGCTCAGTTTGTTCCGCACCAGCGGGCGCGATGCCAAGCCCCACCTCAAGCCGGTCGACGCGGCGCCCTTGAGCGGCAGCAATCACAGCGGCGGCAGCCGTCACCACAGCAGCGCTTCCAACCCCGACGAGAAGACGGACGGCGAGGACGTGTTCGCCGCCGCGACCGCCAAATGGCTGAACGAGCAGGCCATCGGCAACCACTTCGCCCACGCGATCGTCATCGCCGCGCCGCGGACGCTGGGCGAACTCCGCAAGCACTATCACAAGGCGTTCGCCGACAAGATCGTCAAGGAAATCGCCAAGGACCTCACCGGGCAGCACATCAGCGACATCGAGCGGGCGCTGGAAAACGCCTGATCGGCAGCCCGGGACGGCTCGGTCCGCTATCCCGGATCGGACGAGATGAACACGGGCCCGGGAGGCGTCCACCGCGCTCCGGATCCGCCCGCGATGCCTCGCATGACACGTGGTCAAACGCTTCGATGCGAACGGGGCGGTTGCCTCGACGCGGACGGGCCGGCACGGTTCAGAGCGAGGCTTTCTCCGTCAGCGACTTGGCCGCGCGGCGGAGACCGATCACGCGGGACGCCGGCTCCGGCACGATCCCTTCGCCCGCCTGCGCTTCCACGATCGGACGCCTCGCCTTGCCGCGCAGGGCGGCGACGCCGCGCAGGCCCGCCGGCTTCGACGCGGCCGGCGCTTGCGCCATCGGGCGAAGGTCCGCCTTCGCCGGGTCCGGCGCGGCGAAGGCCAGCACGGTCGACGGCAGCGCGCGACGATCCGCCGTGCCTTGCGTGATGATCGCCGGCAGGCTCGAACGGCGGATCATCGGGACGCCCGACGCGGTGGTGGCGATCAGGCCGGCGATGGCGTCGCGCCGTCGCGGTCGCAAGTCGATGCCGTCCTCGTCGCCGGCCGCGCTCGCGAACCGCGCGAGGGGCCTGATCGGCGGGAGCGGGACTTCGGCGATCGCCGCGAGCGAGGCTGGGCGACGTGGCGGCAGCGGCGCGCTCAATGCCGGGGCCGCGTCCCGCATCGCGCCGCCCGGCGCGGCCTCGTCGGCCGCACCGCGGTCCGCTTCAACGCGGTTCGCTTCCGGGGTCGCGGGAGCCTGTGCCCTGACCTCGGGCTCGCGATCCTGCGTCGGCTCGTTGTAGGCCAGCGCCACCACCTGCTGGGCCGGCGGCGGTGCGGGCGCGCGGGCGATCTCCACCTTGGCCGGCTTGGGCGTGGGCGCCGGCGCGGGCGCGCGGCGGTCCTCCTCGTCCTCGCTCGCGGTGCTCGCCGTGCCGCCGCCGCCGAACAGCCAGGCGAAGAAGCCGCCGGATTCCTGCGAGGGCGGAAGCTCGGCGCCGCCGCGCGCGGCGATCTCGGCGCGGGCCTCCTCGTAGCGGGCCATCGGCTGGCCGTTCGCGGGGATATGGACCGTCTTGCCGTCGGGGAACAGGCGGGCGAGCTGCTCGTAGGGCATGCGCGGCCAGGAGCGCACGCCGCCGACGTCGAGGTGGACGAAGTTGGCCGACGGGTACCAGCCGACGCCGCCGTTCTGCAGCTTCATGCCGGCGTCGCGGATGCGGTCCATCGGGAAGCCCGGCAGCGTCGTGTCCATCGCCTTGCCGAGCATGTGCTGGGAATGCTCGGCGACGGCGCGCGAGCGGCGGCGCAGCATGGCGTTGGTTTCCGGCGAGCGGTAGGCGGAGTAGATCTGGACGCGGTCCGTCGCGCCGGCGGTGCGATAGGCTTCCCACACGGCGTCGAACAGCCGGGGGTCCATCGCGATCTCGTCGTTGTTGCGCCAGTCGCGCAGGAAGTGATTGAGCTGACGAAGCACGGCGGCGTCATAATGCCCGTCGACGCGGTAGGTCGCGTCGATCGTCTCGCCGGTATGGGTGTGGAAGAAATGCAGCGTGCGAGTGTCGCCGTTGGCAACGGCGTTCTCGGTCGCCGTCGGCGCCACGATCCAGAGACAGAGCGAGCCGGCCATGCTGGCCAGGGTCAGCCGGAGCGGCCGCCCGCGTCCGCGGTGCTTGAAGAGTCGCAAAGAAACACCCCTGAACACGCCAGGCCCCAGCTTTATGGCGACCGAAGTGTTACGCACAAGGGTGAAGAAGTCCTGTAGATTTTAAGATTGCGGCTGATGTTCCGCGGCCACAGGCAAGTCACGCCCCGCCGCGTCGCGCGGGAACCCGACGAGTGGTTAATCCGACGCGATCGCGCGAGGGTGGCGGCGCGCGTTGGCGAGGCTCGAACGGACGCCGTCGCCCTGCTCCTCCTGGCCCAACGCCATCGCGACCTTGTGGGCGTAGTCGTAGACATCGTCGCGCAGCTGCAGCCGCTGGCTGTCGTTGTCGACGGTCGCGGTGAAATACTCGATGTGGATCGGCAGCGGCTTGGGCAGGTACACGTAGCGCTCCTTGTCGCCGAGCAGCTTGCGCAGCCGCTCCTGGCTCCAGGACGCCTTGCCCCCGTCCGCCACCCCGTCGTTGAGCACGCTCTCGGCGAAGTCGAAGGGCTGGTCGACACGCACGCAGCCGTGGCTGTAGGCTCGTCTCGACGTGGAGAACAGCGCCTTCGACGGCGTGTCGTGCAGGTACACCGAGTAGTCGTTGGGGAACATGAATTTGACGCGGCCGAGCGCGTTCTTCTCGCCCGACGGCTGCTTCACGACGAGCCTGCCGTCGCGGTAGCTGACATCGAACCCGCGCGCCCGGATGCCGCTGGCGTCACCGTCCTTGCGCAGCAACTCCTTGTCGATGATCGACTCCGGCACGTTCCACACCGGGTTGACGATGAGGAACTTCATCGTGTTCGAGAACAGCGGCGTCGGTGTGTCGAGCTTGCCGACCACCACGCGGTTGTGCGCCGCCGGCACGCCGTCGTGGAAGACGGTGACGGTGAAGGCGGGCACGTCGACCTCGATGCGGTCCCGCCCGAGGTCACGCGGCATCCAGCGCCACATCTCCATGTTGGCGATCAGCGTGCCCTCGATCCGCGCCGGCACGCGCGGGTCGCGCATGCCGGCCTTGAGGGACGGGCCGGCCGGGACGGGGCGGCCGTGCGCCGCCCGCGTCTCCGCGAGCTTCTCGCGCAGGGCGACGTAGCGCGGCTCGGTCGGGTTGAAGGCCCGCAGCGTGTCGCCGGCGGTGGCCCCGCCGGCGGCGACCGCCGCCAGGACCTCGGCGGGATCGGCGAGCGCGGGCTTGCTGCCGATCAGGGGACCGATGGCGCGGGGATCGACCCGGCTGCCGGTCGCCTGGCGGGCGTAGGCGACGACGGCGTCGGTCAGCGCGATCTCGCTCGCGGCGATCGCGTCGGGCGTCCCGTCCGTCGCCAGGGTCCTCGGCGGCGCCGGCACGCTCAGGGCGTCCTCGCCGGCGCGCGCCAGCCGCGCCAGCACCGGTTCGGCGGCGGCGACAGGGTGGCCGCCGTCCGACCAGACCGGCGCGAAGCCGTGCGCCGCGTAGAAGAAGGCGATGGCCTCGCGCTCCTTGCGCCGCTCCCGCGCGTTGGCGCCACGGATGCCGAGCGTGCCGCGCTCGTCGAGCGCGGCCTTGATCGCGGCGTTGAGCGGGGGCAGCGTCGGGGCGACCGGCTCGACGGCGCCGCTCGCCCGAGGCGTCTCCAACGGATCGAGCGGGGGCGTCGCGGCCGGCGGCTTGATGGCCACGTCCGGCTCCGGATCCATGTCCGCCTTGCCCGTGGCCGAGTCCTTGGCCGGCGCGGCCAGCGGCTCCGGCGTCGGGGCGAGCACCCGGGACCGGATGTCGGGCGGCGCGGCATCGCCGCGCTTGGCGTCGGCCGCCGCCGCCGGGGCCGGCGGTAGAGCCTCGACGACCCGGGAATGGATCGGTGCCGCGTCATGGCCGCGATCGTCGCCGCCCCCGTCGAAAAGGGCGTCCATGCCGAGCGGATCGGAAACGGCCGGCGCCGCCGCGCCGATCGGACGCCCCGGCGCCGCAACCGGCGGCTGAGCGGGCGCGACCGTCGGAGGACCGCCCGTTTGCACCGTCGCCGCCCCACCCGGCCCGGCTCCGGCCAGGGCGTCGAGATCGGCGAAGAAGCCGTCCATCTCCCCGGCGTGGACCGCGCCGACGGGGCCGAGGAGGATCGCCGCCGTGAAGGCAGCCCGATTGAAGCGCGCGCGCATGTGTTCCTGACGTCGACACGCCAGCCCCGTAGTGCTGAAGATCGACCGGAGGTCCGGGATCCAAGGTGCATCTGGGCGCCGGGTCCCGCGAAAGCAATCGCGCGGCCCGGCGACCGGGGGACACGTCATGGTTTGCCGTGCCCCGTGGCGCTGCGGCCACAAGAGGCCGATGCCGCGATCAGGCGGCTTCCTCGCCCGGTTCGGTCACCTCGGTTCCGAAGAAGCCGTATTCCTTCATCTTGCGATAAAGCGTTGAGCGCCCGATCCCGAGCTTGCGGGCCATCGCCGACATCTGCCCCCGGTAGTGGGCGAGCGCGAAGCGGATCGCCTCCGCCTCCAGCACATCGAGGCGGCGGACGTCGCCGCGCTCGTCGAGAAGCGCCAGCACGTTGGGGTCGCGGACCTCGACGCGCACCACCTCGCGCTCGGGCGCGCTCGTCACCTGGGGCATGGCGGCGACCGGGGGAATGCGCACGTCGAAACCATCGACCTGGGCGGCGATCTGCGGGAACTCCGCCACGGTCAGCTCGTCGTGGTCGGCGAGCACCACGGCGCGGAACACGGCGTTCTCGAGCTGGCGGACGTTGCCCGGCCAGTTGTAGGCGGTCAGCATCGCCAGCGCCTCGGCGCTCACGCCGAGCAGGCGCTTGCCCTCCTCCGCCGCGAAGCGGGCGACGAAGCGGCGCGTCAGGTCGGCGACGTCCCTGCGGCGGACGCGCAGCGGCGGCACGGTGATCGGAAACACGTTGAGGCGGTAGTACAGGTCCTCGCGGAACAACCCGCGCTTCACCAGCTCGATGAGGTTCTGGTTGGTGGCCGAGATCAGCCGGATATCGACCTTCACCGGCCGCTTGCCGCCGATGGGGTCGACCTCGCCTTCCTGGAGGGCGCGCAGGAGCTTGACCTGAGCGCCGGGCGGCAGCTCGCCGATCTCGTCGAGGAACAGCGTGCCGCCGTGCGCCTCGACGAACTTGCCGGCGTGCTTCTCGGTGGCGCCGGTGAAGGCGCCCTTCTCGTGACCGAACAGGATCGACTCGACCAGCGTCTCCGGCAGGGCGCCGCAGTTCACCGTGACGAACGCGCGTCCCCGCCTGTCGGAGGCGCCCTGGATGGCGCGCGCCACCAGCTCCTTGCCGACGCCCGATTCGCCCTCGAGCAGGACGGGGATGGCGGACTTGGCGGCGCGTTCGCCCAGGCGGACGACCCGCTCCATTTCCTCGCTCTTGCTGGCCAGGTCCTTCAGCGAGAGCGAGCCCGACGCGCGACGATGGAGGCGGCGCACCTCGTCCTCGAGCGCGTCGACGCGCAACGCGTTCTTGATCGACACCTGGAGCCGCTCGGCGCCGACCGGCTTCACCACGAAATCGAGGGCGCCGGCGCGCATCGCCGAGATCACCGCCTCGATCGAGCCATGCGCCGTCTGGACGATGGTGGGCACCGACCGGCCGCTCTCGCGCAGCCGGGTCAGCACCGCCATGCCGTCGAGGTCGGGCATGACGAGGTCGAGGATCATCAGGTCGACCGGCGCGGCGGCGGACGGTTCGAGGCGGCGCAAGGCGTCGTGACCGCTTTCCGCCGTCTCGGCGGCGAAGCCGAAGCGTCGCACCAGGGCCTCCAGCAAACGACGTTGGACGGGGTCGTCGTCGACGATCAGGATGGTGCAGGACATGCGGCCTCGAGTGCGGGCGTGGTCGTCCGCTTGGCAAGCATGGTCCGCGAGCAGGGTAAATCGACCGTTAAACGCGGCGGGCGAAGATGAAACGTCGGCGGGAAAAGGCGCGGCGACCGCCTCGGACCCGGCCGGGTCGGCCAAGCGCCGCGCGAAGAGCGGGCGCGGGGCGGACGAGCGCGCCCGCGCCTCCCGTCACGATCCAGGCCGACCGGCGGCCGGTCCCGGATCAAGGTGCAGGTAGGCGGCATCGAAGTCGCTGAACGCCATCAGCGCGGGGACGTCGATCACCTCGAAGAGCCACCGCTTCGACGCGATCAGCTTCTTCGCCTTGAGTTCCTGCAAGGTCCGGTTGACGTGCACGGTCGAGAGCCCGACCGTGTCGCCGAGGTCGGCCTGCGTGATCGGGAAGGCGAACCGGTCGTTATCCGCCAAGCCCACCGCGCCGAGGCGCGTCAGCATCTCGCACAGGAGATGGCCGATCCTCTTGTTGGGCGAGCGGCGGCCCATGTTCGCCAGCCACTCGCGCGAGATCGACTCGTTGACCAGCGACGACCAGAGCAGCACGCGCACGATCGCCGGATGGGCGGCGAGAATGGCCTCCATCGCGTCGCGTGGGATGGTCGCGAGCTGGGAGTCCGTGAGCACGGCGACGTTGTGGTCCGTGTGGCCGAGGGTGAGGACATGCGCGTCGCAGATGTCGCCGGGAACCAGGAAGCCGACGATCTGGCGCTTGCCGTTGTCGACGATCTTGTAGCGGCAGGCGAACCCCTCGACGAGGACGCGGACGACGTCCGGTGCGTCGCCCTCCCGCATCAGGTCCGTCTGCGCCGCGACGGAGCGCATGTTCATGGTCGCCTTCAGCAGCACGTCCCTGTCGGCCGCCGCCAGGAAGCGAAACGTTTCCAGCCGACGGATCAGGGGATGCAGGATGGAGCCGTCGGACGTTTCCGACCGTTCGTCGAACGCGCGAAGTGCGTGATGGGACATGGCAAATCGATTCCTGTCCTCGATCGGACGAGACATACGGCGTCGAACAATCCGCAATCCCAAGCATAACCTTGCGTCACGTTCAACTCGCACGCGAAACATTCCCAGCCGAAGCGATCACGGACGATTTACCCGTTCGCCGGAGCAAGACCACGAGTCCCGGCCCGAACGGCACAACATCTGAGTTTACGTCAGCTTTGGTTGACACTTGCCGCGAGTAGGCTAGCTTGCGGATCGGCGGTGACCACCGTTCGACCGACGGGACGAAGCGATGCTGAAGACACTCTCGGCGACCAACGCGACGCCCATCAACGTCGTCATCGTCGCGATGGACACCCATTTCGCGGGGGCCGTCGAACGCGCGAGCGTCGACCTCGTCCAGGAAATGCCGGGCCTGCACCTCGCCCTGCATGCCGCGTCGGAATGGAGCGCCGACGCCCGCGCCCTCGACCGTTGCCGAGCCGACATCGCGGCCGGCGACATCATCATCTGCGGCATGCTGTTCATGGAGGACCATTTCCTCCCCATCCTCGACGCCCTCGCGGCGCGCCGCGAAACGTGCGACGCCCTCGTCTGCGCGCTGTCCGCCAAGGAGGTCGTGCGCCTCACCCGGATCGGGCGCTTCACCATGGACGGCGGCGCCGGCGGCGCGCTGGCGTTCCTGCGCAAGTTCAAGCCCAAGGCCGCGGGGGCGTCCGGCGGCGGCGCGCGGGGAGGCTCGCGGCAGATGGCGATGCTGCGTCGCCTGCCGCGCATGCTGCGCCTCATTCCCGGCACGGCGCAGGACATGCGCGCCTACTTCCTGACCCTTCAATACTGGCTCGGCGGCAGTCAGGAGAACCTCGGCAACATGGTGCGGCTGCTCGTCAGCCGCTACGCCGAGGGGCCGCGCCGAACGCTGCGCGAGGTGGTCGAGGCCAAGCCGCCGATCGACTATCCCGACGTC
Source organism: uncultured Beijerinckiaceae bacterium (assembly GCA_964244495.1). Lineage (GTDB taxonomy): Bacteria > Pseudomonadota > Alphaproteobacteria > Rhizobiales > Beijerinckiaceae > RH-AL1. The sequence goes on along the minus strand of CAXTIU010000004.1, from coordinate 51,062 downwards.
GGCGTTTATCACCCTCGCCTCGAGGGCAAGGTCGCCGACGACGCCGCCGCCCTGCCGGGGGTGAAGGATGGTCCCTTCGCCGGCACCGTCGGTCTGCTGGTCCTGCGCTCCTACCTGCTCGCCGCCAACGCCGAGCACTACGACGGCGTGATCGCGGCCATGGAGGCGCGGGGCCTGCGGGTGATCCCGGCCTTCTCGAGCGGCCTCGACGCGCGCCCGGCGATCGCGAAATTCTTCAAGCGCGACGGCCGCCCCACCATCGACGCGATGGTGTCGCTGACCGGGTTCTCGCTGGTCGGCGGCCCGGCCTACAACGACGCGGCGGCCGCCGAGGCGGTCCTGGCCGACCTCGACATCCCCTACCTCGCCGCGCACCCGGCCGAGTTCCAGACGCTGGAGGAGTGGGGCGGGTCGGATCGCGGCCTGACGCCGGTCGAGGCCACGATCATGGTGGCCATCCCCGAGATCGACGGCGCGACCGGCCCCATCGTGTTCGGCGGCCGCTCGGACGGCGCCGGGGGCACCTGCCACGGCTGCGAGCGCGCCTGCTCCTTCCCCGCCGACGAGCGTCGCCGCGCCATGCACGCCTGCGCCGAGCGCGCCGACATGCTGGCCGGGCGCGTCGCCAGACTCGTCGCCCTGCGCCGCTCGGCGCGCGCGGCGCGCAAGGTGGGCGTCGTGCTCTTCAACTTCCCCCCGAACGCCGGCAACACCGGCACCGCCGCCTACCTGTCCGTGTTCGAGTCGCTGCACCGGACCCTGCTCGCGATGAAGGCGGAGGGCTACTTGGTCGACGTGCCGGCCGACGTCGACGCGCTTCGCGAGCGCGTCGTCAGCGGCAACGCCGCGACCCACGGCGCGATGGCCAACGTCCACGCGCGCATCCCCGTCGACACCCACGTGCGCCGCGAGCGGTACCTCCGCGAGATCGAGGCGCAGTGGGGCGCGGCGCCGGGTCGCCAGCAGAGCGACGGGCGCTCGATCTTCGTGCTGGGCGAACGCTTCGGCAACGTGTTCGTCGGCATCCAACCCTCCATGGGCTACGAGGGCGACCCGATGCGGTTGCTCTTCGAGCGCGGTTTCGCGCCGACCCACGCCTTCTCCGCCTTCTACCGCTGGCTGCGGGAGGACTTCGGCGCCGACGCCGTGCTGCACTTCGGCACGCACGGCGCGCTCGAGTTCATGCCGGGCAAGCAGTCCGGCCTGTCCGGCCGCGACTGGCCGGACCGGCTCATCGGCGACCTGCCGAACCTCTACCTCTACGCCGCCAACAACCCGTCGGAGGGCGCCATCGCCAAGCGGCGGGCGGCGGCGACGCTCATCAGCTACTTGACGCCGCCGGTCGCCCATTCCGGCCTGTACCGCGGCCTCGTCGACCTCAAGGCGTCGATCGGCCGGTACCGCGCCCTGCCGCCCGGGTCGGATGACCAGCGCGGCGAGATGGGCCTCCTCATCCAGGCGCAGGCGGCCGCCGTCGAACTCGCCGCCGCCGAGCCGGCCTGGGGCGGGCAGGCGGACGAGCGCATCGCCGCCCTCGGAGCCGCCGTGCTCGAACTCGAATACACGTTGATCCCGCACGGCCTCCACGCCGTCGGGCAGGCTCCGTCGCCCGACGAGCGGGCCGAGCAGCTCATGGCCGTGGCGGATGCCTCGCACGGGCTGCGCCTGCCCCGCGCCGCGACCGACGCGCTGGTGCGCGGCGACACGATCGAGGCTTCGATCGCCGCCGCCGGGCTCGCCGCCGACGCCCCGACGGTCACCGCCTTCGAGGCGTTGCGCGCCCTCGACATCATGCTGGCCCACGACACCGAGATCCCGGCGATCCTGCACGCGCTCGACGGAGGCTTCACCCGGCCCGCGCCGGGCGGCGACCTCCTGCGCACGCCGGCGATCCTGCCGACCGGCCGCAACCTGCACGGCTTCGATCCCTTCAAGCTGCCGAGCGCGTACGCCTGCCACGACGGTGCCCGCCAGGCGGACCGGCTGCTGGCGCGCCACGCGGCGGATGGCAACGGCCTGCCGGAGACGGTCGCGGTGGTGCTGTGGGGCACCGACAACCTGAAGACGGAAGGCGCGCCGCTCGCCCAGGTCATGGCCCTGCTCGGCACGCGGCCGCGCTTCGATGGCTACGGCCGGCTCGCCGGGGCGACGCTGATCCCGTTGGCTCAGCTGGGACGCCCCCGCATCGACGTGGTCATCACCATGTCCGGCATCTTCCGTGACCTGCTGCCGATGCAGATCCGGCTGCTCGCCGAGGCCTGCTTCCTCGCGGCGAGCGCCGACGAGCCGACGGACCGGAACTTCATCCGCAAGCACGCGCTCGCCTACCAGGCCGAGCACGGGTGCGACCTCGCCACCGCCTCGCTGCGGGTCTTCGGAAATGCCGACGGCGCCTACGGGTCCAACGTCAACAACCTGCTGGAAAGCGGACGCTGGGAGGACGAGGACGAGCTGGCCGAGACGTACACGCGCCGCAAGAGCTTCGCTTACGGCCGCGACGGGCGGCCGATGGCGCAGGGCGCGCTGCTGCGAAGCGTGCTGGAGGGCGTCGACCTCGCCTACCAGAACCTCGACAGCGTCGAACTCGGCGTCACGTCCGTCGACACCTACTTCGACACGCTGGGCGGCATCAGCCGCGCCGTGCGCCGCGCCAAGGGCGGCGCCGCGCCGGTCTACATCGGCGACCAGACGCGCGGCGAGGGCACGGTGCGCACGCTGGGCGAGCAGGTGTCGCTGGAAACGCGCACCCGCATCCTCAACCCGAAATGGACCGAGGGCATGCTGAAGCACGGCTACGAGGGCGTGCGGCAGATCGAGACCCATGTCACCAACACGATGGGCTGGTCGGCCACCACGGGCGGGGTGGCGCCCTGGGTGTACCAGAAGATCACGGAAACCTACCTGCTCGACCCCGTCATGCGGGACCGGCTCGCGGCCCTCAACCCGACGGCGGCGGCCAAGGTCGCGGACCGCCTGATGGAGGCGCACGCCCGCAACTTCTGGACGCCGGACGAGGCGACGCTGGCCGCGCTCCAGCGCGCCGGCGAGGACCTGGAGGACCGCCTCGAAGGGATCGCGGAGCCGACCGTCGAGATGGCGGCGTGAGGGCCGGGCTCCTCGGCGGGGCGGAGCGCGGGCGGTCGCATCCCGCACCGTCCGCCGTGCTCGAACTGCTCAAGCCGATCACCTGGTTCCCGCCGATGTGGGCCTTCGGCTGCGGGCTCGTGTCGTCGGGTCGGCCGCTCGCCGACCATCCGGCGGCGGCGCTCGCCGGCATCGTCCTCGCCGGCCCGCTGGTGTGCGCCGCGAGCCAGGCGGTCAACGACTGGTACGACCGCCACGTCGACGCCATCAACGAACCGGATCGGCCGATCCCGTCGGGCCGCATTCCCGGCCGCTGGGGCCTCGCCATCGCCTGCGCCTGGACGCTGCTGTCGCTCGCGGTCGCCGCGACGCTCGGCCGGTGGGTGTTCGTCGCCGGCTGCACCGGCCTCGCGCTCGCCTGGGCCTACAGCGCCCCGCCGCCGCGCCTCAAGGCGAACGGCTGGTGGGGCAACGCCGCCTGCGCGGTCTCCTACGAGGGCCTCGCCTGGATCACCGGGGCGGCGGTGATGGTGGGTGGCGGCCTGCCGGCCACGCCCTCGCTCCTGCTCGCCGGCCTCTACAGCGCCGGCGCGCACGGCATCATGACGCTGAACGATTTCAAGGCGGTGGGCGGCGACCGGCGCATGGGGGTGCGGTCGCTCCCCGTGATGCTGGGCGAGGCGGGGGCGGCGCGCGTGGCCTGCGCGGCCATGGCGGTCCCGCAGGTCGCCGTGATCGCCCTGCTCGCGGCGTGGCATCGTCCGGTCCACGCGACCGTGGTCGCGGGGCTCCTGCTCGCACAGCTCGTCCTCATGGCGCGCTTCCTCGCCCGTCCGAGCGAGCGGGCGCTCTGGTACAGCGGCTTCGGCGTGCCGCCCTACGTACTCGGCATGCTGGCGAGCGCCTTCGCCGTGCGAACCTTGGGGGGATGAGGTGATGGCGGCGTCCGACATCTTCGACGTGGCGGTGGTCGGCGGCGGTCCCGCCGGCGCGACGATCGCCGACGACTTGGCGCGGCGCGGGCGCTCCGTGCTGCTGCTCGACAAGGCCGGGCGGATCAAGCCCTGCGGGGGGGCGATCCCCCCGCGCCTCGTGCGCGACTTCGCCATCCCCGACCGGCTGCTCTGCGCCAGGATCGAGTCGGCCCGCATGGTGTCGCCGACCGGCAAGGCGGTCGACATGCCGATCAACGCCGGCGGCTACGTCGGCATCGTCGACCGCGAGCACTTCGACGAGTTCCTGCGCGAGCGCGCGGCGGACCACGGCGCGACCCGGGTCAAGGGCAGCTTCACGAGCCTGACGCGCGACCCCGACGGCACGGCGGTGGTGCACTACGCGAGCGAGCACGGCGCGGGCGAGGCGAGGGCGCGCGCGGTGGTCGGCGCCGACGGCGCCAACTCCGCCGTCGGCCGGCGGGCGATCCCCAACTACAAGCGCGGCAAGTTCGTCTTCGCCTACCACGAGATCGTGGAGGCGCCGGCGGCGCCGAGCGCGGCCTACGACGCGTCGCGTTGCGACATCTATTACGATGGCGCGATGTCGCCGGACTTTTACGCCTGGGTGTTCCCGCACGGCGCGACGATGAGCGTCGGCACGGGCAGCGCCAACAAGGGGTTCAGCCTCAAGGACGCGATCGCCGACCTGCGGGCGCGCACCGGCCTCGACGGGTGCGAGACGGTGCGCCGGGAAGGCGCGCCGATCCCGCTGAAGCCGCTGAAGCGCTGGGACAACGGGCGCGACGTGATCCTCGTCGGCGATGCGGCCGGCGTCGTCGCGCCGGCGTCGGGCGAGGGCATCTACTACGCCATGGCCTGCGCGCGCTTCGCCGCCGACGCGGTCGAGGCGATGCTCGCCACGGGGAACGGCCGCGCGCTGGCCTCCGCCCGCAAGCGCTTCATGAAGGCGCACGGCACGGTGTTCCTGGTGCTCGGGATCATGCAGTACTTCTGGTACTCGAGCGACAAGCGGCGCGAGAAGTTCGTGGCGATCTGCCGCGACAAGGACGTCCAGGAGCTGACCTGGCAGTCCTACATGAACAAGGAGATCAAGCGCACCAGGCCCATCGCGCACGTGCGGATCTTCTTCAAGGACCTCGGTCAGCTGATCGGCATCGGCGCGCACTGACGCGCCAGCAGAGGTCGACGATGCCGGGTCTGAAGCCGTTGCGCGAGGTCTTAGAGCAAAGCGGACGACGTCCGACCCATGCCGAATGTCGAGGCAGGCTTAGCCGGAAGCAAGCGGCACTGTTTGCAAAACGGCCGAAGCGTACTCCGAGAGTATGAACGAGCGCCGAACTGGTTCAAGCACGCGATTGTAGCCGGTGTCACCTACTTCAAGGCGCAGGTCGAAGTTGTGGGTAAATAGCCGTTGCGCGGGAACCCTAGCACGCACCGACCAATTTCATGAGGGCAGCCCACTCAGACTTGGGATCAGATCCGAACAAGTCGCCGACGCGAACACATGGGAACTCACCTCCCGCGTCGTTCATCATCGCAACGGACGCTGATGCTTTCAGCATCTGGTTATGGCAGGACTGTCCAAGTTCTTCAGGAATAGGGAATGTTATACCGGCGGCTTCTGCCATTCGCCTGGTAGCCTCGACGTCCAGTTCAATATTCGCGCAAGCTTGATCGAGCAGCATACCGACGCAAAACTTGAAAAGGAAGTTGTCGGTCGGCTTCACTTCATATTCGGCAACATCCATTGCTCAAGCTCATTCCTGCGATCACGCCAATACCGTTCCTGACTAGCTGCGGATGAAAGCCTTAAGCGCCAGTCTTTACAGTTGGACACATTGCCGTCGTACGACACGATCAAGTCCAACACGCAAGCGGTTTCATTTCGATCGGCATGGAAGTGCTGTTCGGCCCTATCGGTGACCCTGGCCGCCGCCATGCTGACACGCTCCACTCGGACCAACATCGGCATCATGATCTCGACTTCTCGCAATCCGTTCGAGAATACTGACATCAAGCCGTTCGGACCAGCCGACTTCAAGATCTCGGAGGAAATATAACAGCTCAGAGGCGCTGCTTCAACGCTCGGCGGCCGGCACCCTTGCCAGCGGTGTGTTCATGCGCACGATCGTCAGGTTGAGGAAGGCGGCGAAGGCGACCCACGCGAGGTAGGGGGAGAGCAGCCAGACCGCCAGCGTCGACAGCGGCGCCACGCCGATCATGATGGCGAGGATCGAGGCCCAAAGGAACACGACCTCGACCAGCGCCCAGTCCGGGCGGCGCAGGTTGAAGAACAGCGGGGTCCACAGCATGTGGAAGACGATGTTGACGCCGAACAGGATGGCGATCTCCCGGTGGGTCGCGGCATCGGGCGCGCGCGTCCAGGCCAGCACGCCGGACCAGGCGGCGAGGCCGAGGATGAGCGTCCAGGCCGGGCCGAACAGCCAGTCCGGCGGGTTCCAGGCCGGCTTGCGCAGGTTGTGGTACCAGGGCCCCACCGTGGTCAGCGCGCCGCCGATGCCGAGCACGGCGAGGGTGACGAGGGCGGCGACGATGATGGTGGACGTCATCCCTGATCCTCAGGTGCGGCGAAGCATGGCGGCGAGAAGCGCCGGAGCCTAGCGCTGCAGCCGCACGCCGAGAAGGAAGATGTTGTCGTCGAACGATGATCCGACGAGCGTGCTGTGCAGCTCCTGGTGCGACGCGCTGCCGATCAGCTGGATGTCGCGCGTGATGTTGTAGGCCGCTTTCAGCGTGAACTGGAGGAAATTCTCGTTGACCGGCACACCCTGGTACTCGTTGGGCTGGTAGGTGACGATGCCGGTGACGGTGAAGTTGCGGAAGAACACGTGCGCGAGCTCGACGCCGAACGAGCGCGAGATCGCGCCGGACGCCCCCGCCAGCGTGGTTTCCGAGAGCGACGTGCTGGCCCGCCCGGTGATCGTGGTGAGCGGCGTGAACGCGTAGACGAGCGCGCCGTCGACCGTCGGGCCGCGCAGGTTCGGCAGGCGCGGGTCGGCGTAGTGGCGGTCGGCGTAGCCGGCGCTCAGCGTGCCGGTGAGGAGCCGGGTGAACTCGAAGGCGGAGCCGGCGCGCGCGGTGACGCCGACCGAGTCGCGGAGATAGCCGCTGAGGTCGACGGCCGTGTCGCGCACGCGGGTGTCGCCGCCGGCCTCCACGAAGGGGATCAGCGCCGGCGTCAGCTCGTAGGACACGCGGGCGACGCCGCCGATGTCGTTGTAGTTGTCCTGCGAGTACAGGAAGGTCGAGCCGTCCGATTGCGAGGCGTTGCCGTATTCCGTGCGATCGAAGGTGGCGCGCAGGTTGACCGCCAGCCGGTTGAACGTGTGCGTGGCCCCCAGCGTCACGCCCTCCGACACGATGGTCGGGCGGCTGGTGATGAACACGCTGTTGGGAACGGCGAGCAGCGGCGAACCCGGCGTCTGCGTCGCCACCGTGAGGCGGCCCTCGCCATCGATCGTGTCCTGGCGATCGACGTCGATCCGCCCCCTGACGACGCCGTTCACGTCCGGACGGTCGGCGTTGCTGTTGGACGGGAATTCAGAGTAGCCGGCGCGCAGGCTCGCCGTCAGGCTGTTGGTGGGGAAGTCGGAGGCGAGGTCGAAGCCGCCGTCGACGCGCAGCGCCGCCGAGGGCTTGACACCGGTCGACACCTGGTTCGGGTTGGTCTCGTAGCCGGCGCTGGTTTCCACGAAGGGCAGCAGCCGCATCTCGCCCATCCGTACCCCGAGCGGTTGGAACGGATCGAGTTCGACCGGGCGCGGGCGCGGGCGGAGCGGGGCGGGGATCGTCGCCACCGTCGGTCCCGGCTGTTCCGCGTCGGGGACTGTCCTGTCGGCCGGACGCGGGATCGGCAGCCTTTGCTGCAGGTTGGACGCCCCGCGATACGGGACGAGGGGCGCGAGTGGTGGCGACGCCTTCGGATCGGGCTTGTAGAGCTTCGGCCTCGTCTTGCGCGGCTTGCCGTAGTTCGGCGCCCCCGAATCTTCCGCGGCCTGCGTCGCGGCCTGCGTCGCGGTCTGCGAGCGCGAGCGCTCGTCGGGCGGCATCGGCTGGAGATCGCCGGCTGAGGGCGCCGTGGTCGCCGGAAATCCGGGCGCCTCGGGCGACGGCGTGCTCGTCGGCGATGTCGGGAAGCCGTCCCCGTCGCCGAGGCCCCGCAGTCCGGCATCCTGCGCGCGTGCCTGGCGCACCCCCAGCACCAGCGCCGCCGGCCCCGACGCGAGGCCGAGCGCGACGACCATGGCGGAAACCGAGGCGAGAAGCCCGCGTTGGTCGGAAAGCGCCGGCACTCAAACCTCGAGGTTCCGCGACGGTCGCCGCTCCCGTGAAGGCTAGGCCGTCATGGTTAACGGCGGGTTAGCCGTCGCCATCCCCTAGCGGGAGGGCACGCCGCCGGTCGGCGGTGCTTCGGTACCCCGGTCGCCCGGCCTCCTCGCCTGATCCGCCCGGCTGTTTCCGGCGTCAAGTGTTCACGCCTTCCCTCCCTAACAGATGGCGGCAGGCGCGTCCGCCCACGTCTGCAAGGCACCCTGAAGGCGAACACGCGACCCTCCTTTATGCTGATGAGCACCAAGAATTTTACAACCGTTCTAAAGTGTTCGTTGCGACTGTCTTGTTGATCCAGTTTCAAGTCGTTCCAGGTTGCGCCTCGCCGGCCCATGGAAGCTTGACATCGTCGGCGCGTGACGGCTTGCCTTCCCGCCTCTTCTTTCTGACGCACAGGTTTGATCCATGTCGCATGATCGGGCGAAGCACCTTGCCCGCGCCGCCGCGCTGTCCGCCACCGTCTCCGCCCTGGCCTTCTGCGCGGCGGATCCGGCAGCGGGCCAGGACGCCGGCAAGACGCCGATCGTCCTTTACAACGCGCAACACCAGCAGATGACGGACATGATCGCCGCCGCCTTCACCAAGGCGACCGGCATCCCCGTCAGGATCCACAGCGGCGAGGCGCCGGAGATCGCCAACCAGATCGCGACGGAAGGCGACGCCTCGCCGGCCGACGTGCTCTTCACGGAGAACTCGCCGGAACTCGTGCTGCTCGACGAGAAAGGCCTGCTGGCCAAGGTCGACCCGAAGACCCTGGCCGCCGTGCCGGCGCGCGACAGCGCGCCCGACGGCGATTGGATCGGCGTCCTGGCGCGGGAGAACGTCCTCGCCTTCAACACCGGCATGATCAAGGAGGGCGAGCTGCCGCCCTCGCTGCTCGATCTCGCCAAGCCGGAGTGGCGCGGCAAGCTGGCGGTCGCCCCGACCGACGCCGACTTCCTGCCCCTGGTCAGCGCCATCGAGACGCTCAAGGGCCATGCCGCCGCGCTCGACTGGCTGAAGGGCGTGAAGGCCAACGCCCAGGTGTTCGACGACGACGAGGGCGTCGTCGCCGCCGTCAACCGCGGGGCGGTGGCGACCGGCATCGTCAACAACTACTACTGGGCGCGGCTCCACACCGAGGTCGGCCCCGACGGCACGCACAGCGCGATCCACCATTTCGGCAACGGCGACGTCGGCGCGCTGGTCAACGTGTCGGGCACCGCCGTGTTGAAATCCTCCAAGCACCAGGACGAGGCGCAGCGCTTCGTCGCCTTCATGGTCAGCAAGCCCCTTCAAGAGATGCTGGCGCGGAGCACGGTCGATTTCGAGTACCCGCTGGTGAAGGACGTCGCCGCCAACCCGCTGCTGAAGCCGTTCGACAGCCTGCAGCCGCCGGACCTTCCCGCCGCCAAGCTCGGGGACGACCAGGGTTCGGCGAAGCTCCTGCGCGAGGCTGGCCTGCTCTGATGAGGACGGTGGTGGCAGGGGCCGAGCGGCGGGGGACACCTGCGCGTCGCCTGCCCGCGTCCCTGGTCGTCGTCGCCGTCCTGCCGCCGCTGCTGGTCCTGCTGCCGATCGCCTACACGCTCGTCAGCGCCGCGAGGGTCGGCGCCACCGAGGCGGCAGCCATCCTGTTCCGGCCCCTGGTCGGCGCGCTGCTCGTCAACACGCTCCTGCTCGTGGTCGGCGTGACCGCCGTCTCCGCCGTCGTGGGGACGGCCACCGCCTGGTGCGTGGAGCGCACGCGGCTGCCGGGACGCCGGGTCTGGGCGGGCCTCGCCGCCGTGCCGCTCGCGATCCCCGCCTTCGTCACCAGCTTCGCCTGGGTGTCGATCAGCCCCCTGCTCCAGGATTACGCCGGGGCGCTGCTGGTGGTCACCTGCTCCTACTACCCGCTCGTCACCCTGCCGGTGGCCGCCGCGCTGCGCGGCCTCGATCCGGCGCTGGAGGAAACCGCGCGGTCGCTCGGCCTCGGCCCGTGGCGCTGCTTCGCCCGCGTGGTCCTGCCACAGCTTCGGCCCGCCCTGCTGGGAGGGATGCTGCTCGTCGCGCTCAACACGCTCACCGAGTTCGGCGCCTTCGCCCTGCTGCGCTACCGGACCTTCACCACCGAGATCTACGCCGAGTACCGCACGAGCTTCAACGGGCCCGAGGCCTCGCTGCTCGCCTCCGTGCTGCTGCTGCTGTGCCTCCTGTGCCTGCTGGTGGAGATGCAGGTGCGGGGTCGCGGCCGCTACGCCCGCGTGGCGCGCGGCGCCAGCCGGGCGACGACGCCGCTGGAACTCGGCCGGCTGCGCTGGCCGGTGCTGGCCGCCTTCGCCCTGCTCGCCGTGACGGCGGTCGGCGTGCCGCTCGGCATGATCGCCTACTGGATGACGCGGCACGGGGCCGACGCGATCTCGCCGGCGCAGGCGTCCCTTGCCGCGCTCGGCGCCGCCACGGTGGCGACGGTCGGTTTCGGCCTCGTCGGCGCCCTGGTCACCACGGCGCTCGCCTTTCCCTTGACCATGCTCGTGGTGCGCCACGGCGAGCGCCGCCTCGTGACGCTCGCTGAGCGGTCCACTTTCCTGGCGCAGGGATTGCCCGGCATCGTGGTCGCCTTGGCGCTGGTGGCCCTGGTGATCCGCCACGCCCGGCCGCTGTACCAGAGCGCGGCGCTCGTGGTCGTCGCCTACGCCATCCTCTTCATCCCCCTGGCGATCGTGGCGATCCGCGCCGCGCTGTCGCAGGTGCAGCGGGCGCTGGAAGAGGCCGCCCGCAGCCTCGGGCTCGGCGCGCTCGCCACCGCCCGGCGCGTGACCCTGCCCCTCGCCGGCCCCGGCATCGGCGCCGCCGCCGTGCTGGTCTTCGTCTCGATCGGCACCGAACTGACGTCCACCCTCCTGCTCGCTCCCATCGACACCCGCACGCTGGCGACGCAGGTTTGGGCCAACGCCTCGACGCTGGCCTTCGCCGCCGCCGCGCCCTACGCCGCGCTGATGACGGGGATCTCGCTCGTCGCCACCTGGCTCCTCGCCGGCCGCTTCGGCCGCGTCGGCGCCCCGCCCGCGCTCTAGGAGACGGAGCCGTGGCGGATCTCGTCATCGAGGGCCTGGGCAAGACTTACGATCGCGATCCCGTGCTGCGCGACGTCGACCTCGCTGTCGCCTCCGGTACGCTCGTCGCGCTGCTTGGCGCGTCCGGCAGCGGCAAGACCACGCTGTTGCGGCTGGTGTGCGGCTTCGAGCGGGCCGACGGCGGCACGATCACCCTCGATGGCCGGATCATCAGCGGACCCGGCCTCCATCTCGCCCCCGAGCGCCGCCGGATCGGCTACGTGGCGCAGGAGGGCGCGCTGTTCCCGCACCTGAGCGTCGCCGCCAACATCGCTTTCGGCTTGCCGCGCGGCGAGCGGCGCTCGGGCGATGTCGTCGGCCGGCTGCTCGCCACCGTCGGCCTGCCCGCCTCCTACGCCGCGCGGCTGCCCAACGCGTTGTCCGGCGGCGAGCAGCAGCGGGTGGCGCTCGCCCGCGCGCTCGCGCCCCGCCCGCGCATCGTGCTCCTCGACGAGCCGTTCTCCTCCCTGGACGCGGCCCTGCGCGCCGAGACGCGGCGCGTCGTCGCCGACGCCCTCGCGGAGGCCGGCGCCACGGCCCTGCTCGTCACCCACGATCAGGCCGAAGCCCTGTCGATGGGCCGGCGGGTGGCCGTGCTGCGGGCCGGCCGGATGGCCCAGATCGCCGAGCCCGACGTCCTCTACCGGCAGCCGGTCGACGCGGAGCTCGCCCGCTTCGTCGGCGAGGCCGTGCTGCTACCCGGCACGGCATCCGGCGACACGGTCACCTGCGCGCTGGGCCGGCTGCGCCTCGTCGCCGGCATGCCGGACGGCCCGGTCGACGCCATGATCAGGCCCGAGCAGATCGGCTTCACGGAGGGCGAGGGCGTCGCGGCGGTCGTCAGGTCGGTCACCTTCTACGGCCACGACGCGACGGTGATCCTCGACCTCGCCGATCGCGAAGGCGCCCGCGTCACCGCCCGGGTGCAGGGACAGCGGCGACCGCGGGTGGGCGACGCGGTGCGCTTGGCGGTCGACGGCGAGGTCGTGGCCTTCGCCCGGCCCATCGCGGACGGCCGCCCGGTGCCGCCCCGCCCCAGCCGAGTGCCGGTCGACGACACCGTTCCGCAGGCGGCGCCCGCGTGATCGGCCCTGCCCCAACCGTTGGGTCAACCCCAAGCGGAGGATCCCCATGACCACGTTCGAAGCACGCCGCGCGCGAAGCGCCGGGTTGGCCACCCTGGCCATCGCGGCGTCCTGGCTCGCCCAACTCTCCCCGGCGCCGGCCGCGAACGCGGAGGGAAGCTTTCTCGCCACCATCCACCATCAGACCACCCTGACCTCGACGGTGCCCGGCAACGGCGACCTCAACCCTTACGCGATCTTCGTCGCGCCGGTCTCCGCCGGCCGCATCGCCAAGGACGATGTCCTCATCGACAACTTCAACGACAAGTCCAACCTCCAGGGCGGCGGCACCACGATCGTCGACTACAACCCGACGACCCGCACGACGACGGAGGTCGCCGCGGTGCCCAGGACCCTCGCCGGCTGCCCCGGCGGCGTCGGCCTGACCACGGCCATGGTGATGCTCAAGTCGGGCTGGATCATCGTCGGCAGCCTGCCGAGCACCGACGGCACCACCGCGACCAAGGGGCAAGGCTGCCTGATCGTCCTCGGGCCGGACGGCAGGACGGCCGGCACGCTCACGAACGCCGCCATCGACGGGCCATGGGGCAACATGGCGGTGATCGACCATGGCGACACGGCGACGCTGTTCGTCAGCAACACGGGTTTCGGCGTCGGCGCGCCGACCGACGACACGCCGGTCGTGGACAAGGCGAACGTGGTGCGCCTCGACCTTGCCATCCCGCAGGGCAGGACGCCGGTGCTCAAGGCGGCGACGGTGATCGCCGACGGCTTCGGCGAGCAGGCCGACAAGGGCGTGTTCATCATCGGGCCGACCGGCTTGGCGCTCGGCGGCGACGGCACCCTCTACGTGTCCGACGCGATCGGCAACGCCCTCGCGGCGATCCCCGACGCCGTGACCCGCACGGACAGCGCGGGGACCGGCCGCGTCGTCACCAAGGACGGGATGCTGCAGCGGCCGCTCGCGATCGCGGCGGCGCCGGGGGGCCACCTCCTCGTCACCAACGGGCTGAACGGTCAGGTGGTCGAGGTCGACCCGGCGACGGGCCAGCAGCTCGGTGCCTACTGGGCCGATACCGACAAGGCGCAGCAGCCGCCCGGCAACGGCGACCTGTTCGGCATCGCGATGACGCCGAAGGGCGACGGCTTCTACTACGTCGAGGACGACGTCAACACGCTGGTGCAGGCGCATTGACGGTCGGGCGCGGGTGGCGGCCCGATGATCGTGGGCCGTCGTCCGGCGGCCGTACCGGCCGGGCGCGAAAATCTCCGTCGCGCACATTCTAGCGTCATTCGCGTCATGCGTCATCCCCGGCGGGATCGCGGCTGCCCCAGACCAGCAAAGGGTAGCAGTACTTTACTCCGAGCCGGCCACCACCGCAAGGTCCGGGCGCGGTTGGCGCCGACGCGGTCGCGCGGCGCCCACGGCGTGGGCCGATCTTACAGTTTGGAAAGCATCCAAAGTAACGGATTTTCTCACAAAATCGTTTTGTATTCGGCGATCCTTGACTAGATGACACCATCGAAAGAGAGGTCTCCATCGTGGCCGGTTGCCCGTTCTCCACGCGTCGCGGTTTCCTGCAGGTCGGGGGTGCCATCGCGGCATCGGCCGCCACCGGCCGGGCCGCCGCGGCTCAAGGGAACCCGACCACAGACACGAAGGCCGACCAGACCGGCCTCGACGCCCGCGAGCCTTTCTACGGGGCGCATCAGGGCGGCATCCAGACGAAGCAGCAGGCCAACACGGTGTTCGCCGCCTTCGACGTCACATCGGGCGACGTGAAGGACCTCGTGCGCGTGTTGCAGGCCTGGACGCTGGCGAGCGCCCGCCTCACCGCCGGTCAGACCGCCGCCCCATCGACGCACGACCCCGCGTCGACACCCGGCGACAGCGGCGAGGTGCTCGGCCTGCCGCCTCGCCGGCTCACCCTGACCTTCGGCTTCGGCCCCGGCCTATTCGAGAAGAACGGCCGGGATCGCTTCGGGCTCCGCGCGCGCCGTCCCGAAGCGCTCGCCGACCTGCCCGTCTTCACCGGCGACCAGCTGGACGAGAAGTTCAGCGGCGGCGACCTGTGCGTCCAGGCCTGCGCCGACGACCAGTTCGTCGCCTTCCACGCCATCCGCCAGCTCGCGAGCCTCGCGACCGTTGACCCCTACGCCCGGAACACCGTCGCGCAAGGTCACGGCAGGCACCACGAGGCCGCGCCGGGCATCGCCACCCTGCGCTGGATCCAGACCGGCTTCATCCCCGACAGTCCGGACGGGAGCACGCCGCGCAACCTGCTCGGCTTCAAGGACGGGACGATCAACCCCGGCAGTCCGCATCCAGCCGAGACCGCCGATGGGCGCACGGAGGGCGCCGGCCGCTTCGACGAGGTGGTCTGGGCCGACGACGGGCCGGACTGGATGCGCGGCGGCAGCTACATGGTGATGCGCCGCATCCGCCTCGCGCTGGAGCATTGGGACCGCACGGAACTCGACTTCCAGGAGGAGGTGATCGGCCGGCGCAAGACGACCGGGGCGCCGCTGACCGGCGGCGGCGAGTTCGCGCCCCTCGACCTCGATGCCGTGGACAAGGACGGCAACCCCGTCATCGCTCAGAACGCTCACGTGCGGCTCGCCTCTGCGGCCATGACCGGCGCGCGCATCATGCGACGCGCCTATTCCTACAACGACGGCCTGACATTCATCGCCGAGCGCTGGCCGCCCTGGCGCCAGGGTCTCGCTTACGACGCCGGCCTGTTGTTCATCGCCTACCAGCGTGATCCGCGCACCGGCTTCACCCAAATGTTCCAGCCGATGTCCAAGCTCGACCTGCTGAACCAGTACGCGACACATATCGGCAGCGCCTTGTTCGCCTGTCCGGGCGGCGTTCGCGAGGGCGAGTTCATCGGGCAGAAGCTGTTCGTCGGCGCCTAGGGCGTCAGCCCTTCCGAACCGCGACCTCCAGCGCCTCGATGTGGGTGCGCGCCGCATCGGACGCCGCGCGCTCGATCGCCCGGTAGCGTGACACCAGCGTCAGGCCGAGCGGCGTCAGGGTGGCGCCCCCGCCGCCCCTGCCGCCGACCTGTCGCTCCATGATCTCCTCGCCGAAGATCTGGTTGGTCTCCTCGACGAGCTCCCAGGCCCGGCGATAGGACATGCCGAGCGCCCGCCCGGCGGCGGAGATCGAGCCGAGCGCCGCGATCTGCTCGAGGAGGTCGATCTTCCCGTGCCCGATCCGGGCGCCGGTGTCCAAATCGATCCGCACTTTGAGCGACGACATTCTCGGGACCCTGGTGGGGTGGTGGACCCGCCGATCATAGCCCACGAACGGCATAAACCAATCGCCGGCGGCGGCGCCGCCCACCGTGCCGCAGGTGGTCGGATCAAGCCGTTATCGATGGTCGATCATAGCGCGGATCACCGGCCCCGGCCGCCGACCCTGGAGAGCGCCGATCCATCCCCGGCGCGCGCGTTGCCGCGTTATGTCCTTGCGGCTATAGCTTTCGCTACCACCACCGCCACGGGGACCTACCATGCTTCGGACGACTGCGCTGCTGTTGGCGGCATCCCTGCCGATGTCCGGTGCCGCCGTGGCGGGGGACGTCAACGTGCTCTACGCCGGCTCCCTGGTGAACCTGATGGAGCACGGCGTCGGCGCGGCCTTCGATAAGGCGAGCGGCGAAACCTTCCACGGCTTCGCCGGGGGATCGAACGGGCTCGCCAACCAGATCAAGGGCAAGCTGCGCCGCGGCGACGTGTTCCTCAGCGCCACCCCCGACGTCAACGACACCCTGATGGGGAGCGCCAACGGCGATTGGGTCAAGTGGTACGTCGGCTTCGCCGAGTCCCCCGTCGTCATCGGCTACAATCCCGCCAGCCGCTTCGCTGCGAATTTCAAGACCAAGCCTTGGTACGAGGTGCTGCGCGAGCCCGGCCTCCGCGTCGGGCGCACCGACCCCAAGCTCGATCCCAAGGGTGCGCTGACCGTGAAGCTGATGGATCATGCCGAGCAGGTCTACCGCCAGCCGGGCCTGGCGAAGGCGGTGCTCGGCGCACCCGACAACCCGGATCAGGTGCAGCTCGAGGAAAGCCTCGTCGGGCGGCTGCAGTCCGGCCAGCTCGACGCCGGTTTCTTCTACTCGACCGAAACGTCGGACCTCAAGATTCCGGCGGTGTCCCTGCCGCCGGACGTGGCGCTCGGCGCGCACTACACCGTGAGCGTGCTTCGCGACGCCACGAACCCGGCGGGCGCGGCCAAGTTCGTGAACTTCCTGCTGAGCGCACCCGGCCGGGACATCATGAAGGCGCACGGCCTCGACACGATCACGCCGGCCGTTGGCGGCGACGCCGCGGCGATGCCGGGAGCGATCCACCTGAAGTAAGCGTGGCCGGAGCGGATGACGCCATCCCGACACCCCTGAGCCTGGTCCGGGCCGGGCCCTCCCGCGCCGGCTTGCCGGTCGCCCTGCCGCTGCTCGCCGGGTTGCTGGTCCTCTACCTCGCCGCGCCGTTCGTCGCGGGATTGGGCGAGGTCGGCCTCGCGGACTGGCGGGGCGTCGACCTCGACGGCCTGGGGCGGGCGGGCGTCACGTCGGTCGCCAGCGCCAGCCTCGCGACGGTCCTGGTGGCGCTGGGCGCCATCCCGCTTGGCTACCTGCTGGCGAGACGGCCCGGGCGCGCCACGGCCCTGCTCGGCTTCGTCGTCCAGCTGCCCCTGGCGCTGCCGCCGCTCGCCAGCGGCATCCTTCTGCTGTTCCTGTTCGGCTACGCCAGCCCGCTCGGCCGGCTCGCCGGTGGCAGGCTGACCGACTCCTTCGCGGGCATCGTGCTCGCGGAAGCCTTCGTCTCGGCCCCCTTTCTCATCATCGCCGCGCGTTCAGCTTTCGCCGGCGTCGATCCCGTGCTGGAGGATGTCGCGGCGACCCTCGGCCACCGCCCGGCGGCGGTGTTCCGGCGGGTCAGCCTGCCGCTGGCGTGGCGGGTGATCTGGGCCGGGATGCTGCTGACGTGGTTACGCGCCTTCGGCGAGTTCGGCGCGACCGTCATGCTCGCCTACCACCCGTATTCGCTGCCGGTCTACACCTACGTCGCCTTCGGCGCCCAAGGCTTGCCGGCCATGCTGCCGATCCTGGCGCCGACGCTCGCGGCGGCGATCCTGGTGATGGCGGCGAGCCAGGTCGGCCTCGGCCGGTCGAGGGCGCGCCGCGCCCGGACGGTCGCCGTCGAGCCGCCGGTCGGGCTGTTGGCACCACTCGACGCGGCGCGGACGCGATCGCTGGCGCTGGCCTACCGTCGGCGGCTTGACGGCTTCGCGCTCGACGTCGCCTGGCGGACGGACGCGCGCCGCCTCGCGATCCTCGGCGCGTCCGGGTCCGGCAAGTCGGCGACGCTGCGCCTGATCGCCGGCCTCGACAGGGCGGACGCGGCCACCCTGCGGCTCGACGGCGAGGACCTGTCCGCCCTGCCCGCCCACGCGCGCGCCATCGCCTACGTCCCGCAATCCTACGCGCTCCTGCCGCACCTCGCCGTCGCCGAGCAGGTCCGCTTCGCGCTCGGCTGCGACCCGAGGCGAGCCCGGCACTGGCTCGACCGGCTGGAACTCGCCGGCCTGGAGGATCGGCGCCCGGCCGAGCTGTCGCTGGGGCAGCAGCAGCGTGTCGCGCTGGCGCGCGCCCTGGCGCGCCCCTCGCGCCTGCTCCTGCTCGACGAGCCGTTCTCCGCGCTCGACGCGCCGTTGCGGGGCCGGCTGCGGGAGGAGATGCTGGCGCTGCAGCGGGAGATCGACGCGACGACCATCCTCGTCACCCACGATCCGGCGGAGGCGATGCTGCTCGCCGACGAGATCGTGCTGCTCGACGCCGGCCGCGTGCTCCGACACGGTCCCGTCGAGGCGGTCTACCGCCGTCCCGGCGGCGAGCTCGCCGCGCGCCTGCTGGGCGCGGAGAACGTGGCGACAGGCATCGCCGTCGCCCCCGATCGCATCGTGTGCGGTGGTGTGCACATCCCCGTCGCCGGACCCGCGCTGGCGGCCGGCCCGGTGGGCTGGTCGATCCGCGCCGAAGGCGTCTCGCTACGCGCGACCGGCGGCGTCGAAGCCTTCCTTCTGCACGCCGACGACCCCAGGGGCGGTCGGCGCCGCCTCACCCTGCGGATCGGCGACGCCCTCGTTCATGCGACGGTCGACCCGGGCCGCGAGGCGCGGCCGGGACCGTGCCGGGTGGCGATCGACCCCGCCGCGATGCAAGTATGGCCCAGCTCTTGAAGAGGCTTGGCTCCTGAAGAAGGTCGGCCCCCGAAGGATGTCGCCCATGTGCCCACCCGCGGCGGACTTGCCGCCGGCATCACCCGCGCGACCCGTCCTGCTGGTCGCGACGCCCTGCTTCGGCGGGCTCGTCCACCACGGCTACATGCTGTCGATCTGCGCGCTCATGGACCGCGCGGCGGGCGAGGGCTTCGCCGTCGACCTCGCCCTGATGGCCGGCGACGCGCTGATCACGCGCTCGCGCAGCGTGCTCGTCGCCCGCTTCCTCGACCACGCGCGGGCGACCCACCTGCTGTTCGTCGACGCCGACATCGCCTTCGAGCCGGAGCAGGTGATCCGCATGCTGCGCTTCGACCGGGACTTCGTGGCGGGTCTCTACCCCATCAAATCGGTCGATTGGGCGGCGGTGCCGCGCCGGGTCGTCGCGGGCGAGACGCTGGCAAGCGCCGGCCTGACCTACGTGGGGACGCCCTTCGAGGGCGCCGACGCCCGCGTCGAGGATGGTTTCGCCACCGCGCGCTACGCCGGCACCGGCCTGCAACTCCTCAAGCGGTGCGTCCTCCAGCGCATGGTCGCCGGCCACCCGGAGCTGCGCTTCCGCGCCGTCCATACGCTCGCCGGCGCCCAGCCCCGCAGCGAGAACCTCTGCGCCCTGTTCGACCCGGAGATCGATCGCGAGACCGGCGCGTACCTCAGCGAGGACTACGCCTTCTGCCGCCGCTGGCGCGCGCTCGGGGGCGACATCTGGCTGGACCTGCGGAGCCGGATCACCCACGTCGGGACCGATCAGTTCAGGGGCGACGCGGCGACGCGCTTCTCGGCCCTCATCGCCACGGCGACGTAGGCGGGCTCGTCGAGCCACCCCTTGAACCGACTCCCCGCTTTGAACAATGGCGCGCCGAGCGTCCGGCCGTCACCGGAGATCGGGACGGAGTGGGCCGGAAGGCCAGGAAGCGAGCCGCGTTGGCGAGGCCGGCTTACCGGCCGTCCGGCGGATCGACGTCGTAGTCCATGTCGCCGCCCTGCCGGCCACCGAACCCCTCGGAGCGGCGCGGCGCCCGGGCGGCGCGCGGCGCGTCCTCGCCGCCGCCCCGGTAGCCGTCCTCCGACCCGCCGGCGAGGCGCGTGGCGAAGTAGGCGATCGTGCGCGAATAGACCGACGACTTGTTCCACTCCTGGATGGCGGCGAAGTTGGGCTGGCCCGGCGCCCAGCCGGCGCCGCGCTGCCAGCCGTGCTGCTGGAGGAAGTGGGCGGTCGAGGCCAGCACGTCCGACGGGTTGTGGTTGAGGTCGGGCGTCCCGCCGCCGCCGTAGCTGACGGCGGACTTGATGTAGGTCGAGGGCATGAACTGGGTTTGCCCGATCTCGCCGGCCCAGGCGCCGCGCGAGGCGGGCGAGGCGGCGCCGCGCTGCACCATCCGCAGCGCGTCGAATAGCTCCGCCTTGAACATGTCGGAGCGCCGGCAATCGTAGGCCAGCGTCGCGATCGAGCGGATCGTCGGGAACGTGCCGCTCACCGCGCCGAAGTCCGTTTCCAGGCCCCAGATCGCCAGGAGGACCGGGGCGGAGACGCCGTAGCGCTGCTCGATGGAGGTGAAGACGGGGGCGTAGCGCTTCTCCAGGGCCTTGGCGCGGCCGAGGCGCGGCGGCACCATGCGCTGCGAGAACTGCTCGAAGCTCTGGTGGAACACGCCCTGGCCGTGGTCGTGGCGGACCACGTTCTGGTCGAAGGCGACGCCGGACAGCCCCTCGTCCACGGCGCCGGCGGAAATGCCCTGCGCGATCGCTTCCTGCCGGATCTTGGACAGCCACGCCGGGAAGCCGGCCGGATCGCGACAGGTCGCGGCGAAGCCCGGCCCCGCCATCGCCAAGCCGATCAGGATCGCCGAGGCTCGCATCGCCGCACGCATGACGTCGCTCCCATGGGATTGGCCGCGCAACGGTCGCGGGCCAGCGCGGCGAGGCTAAGCAGGCTTGTGCGGCGCTGGCAAGGCAGGCGCAGGCATGGATAGGGAAGGCGCCGCCGGCACGATAAGCGAGGCAGGGACATGAGGCCGCCGACGGCTGTTGAACCCTGGCGGCAACCCGGCATTGTCCCGGCAACGGAGACCCAGCATGAGAAGCGGCACCATCATCATCGCGGCGGCGATCGCCATCGGCTTGTCCGGCGGTGCGCGGGCGCGATCCCAGCGCGGCGGCGACGGCGTCCCAAACCTCGACGTGAAGACCTCGTGCAGCGATGCCCAGAAGTTCAGCACCGACGACGGCAAGTCGGCGTACAAGGGCTGCATGCAGGACGAGACCAATGCCAGGAATGAACTGGCCAAGCGCTGGGGCACGTTCCGGCCCAAGGATCGACAGGACTGCGTGCAACAGGGGATCACGCCGAGCCCGAGCTACGTCGAGGTGCTGACCTGCCTGGAAATGAACACCGACGCGATCAAAAACGCGCCGCGCGTCGACGGCAAGCCGGTGCCGCAGATCGGCGGACCGGTGGCGCCCGGCCTCGGCGGCGGGCCCGCCCCGAAGACCTGACGCCAGTCTCGGTGTCGAGCGCCCGACATCAGCTCCGCCGACGGGTGACGCTCAAGGGCGGCGAAGGCTCGCGACGAAGGCGGGCGTGGCGAACCCGTCCGCGGGCTGGAGGCCGGCCCGCTTCTGGTAAGCGTGGACGGCGTCCCGCGCCTTCGGACCGAACTTGCCGTCGCGCGCACCGGCGTAGAGGCCGATGGCCGCGAGGCGGTCCTGGACGAAGACCCTGTCGGCTCGCGACAGCGACACGGGCCGCGCCGGCCAGGGCGTCGCCACCGGTGCCGCGCCGGCGATGCGCCTGGCCAGTTCGCCGAGCGACAGCGCGTAGGCGTCCGAGTTATTGTACTGCTTGATCACGAAATAGTTTGGAAACAGCAGGAAGGCCGGCCCCACCGCGCCGGCGGGCAGGAACAGCGCGGCCGGCCCCTCGCCGGTCGGCGGCCGCCCGTCGTCGCGCCGCAATCCGAGGCGTGCCCATTCGGACGCGTCGGCGTGGAGTGTCGGAAACGCGAAGCCTTGGGGCAGGACGACGTCCTCGATCCAGGGCTGGCCTGGTGCCCAGCCCTCCATCCGCAGGAAGTTGGCGATGGAGGCGAGGACGTCGGCGGGGTTGGCCCAGATGTCGGGCGCGGCGCCGCCGTCCGCGCTGACCGCGTATTTGAGGTAGGCCGAAGGCAGGAACTGCGGATCGCCCATCGCGCCCGCCCAGGACCCGACCATTCGCTCGCGCGGGACGGCGCCGTGCTGGAGGATGACCAAGGCCGCGACCACCTCGTCGCGGAACGCCGGCCGATCGGGGCGCGTGTAGGCCAGCGTCGCCAGGGTGCGGACGATGTCGCGCGTGCCGCGGACGCGTCCGTAGTCGCTTTCCATGCCCCAGGCGGCCATCGCGATTTCCGCCGGCACGCCGAAGCGGGCGACGTCAGCGCCCAGCGTGGACGCGTATCGCTCCAGGAGCGACTGCCCCCGCGCGACGCGGCCGGGCGAGACGGCTTCGAGGACGTAGCTTTGCAGGGGCTTCTCGAATTCGGGCTGGCGGTCCGAGGCCTTGGGCACGCCGGCGTCGGGAACGAGGCGGCCGAGCGTCTCGTCGAAGAGGTCGCGCGCGACGCCGTTCGCTTGCGCGTCCGGCCAAAGGGATCGGAGAAACGCGTCGAAGCCCGTCGCTCCCGGGGCGGGTGAGGCAACGGCGTGGGCGCCCAGCACGGCGGGGATCGCCGCGAGGAAGACGCGCCTGCTCAGCGCGCTCGGCAATCGTCCCGCATCGATCGTGCGGCGCCGCCGCGATCGCGGGACGGCTCCGTATCCTGGCGAGAACACCAGCTCGTCATCCTTTCCGCTGGAACGATCCTGCGCACGCGAGGTTTTTTGCCACAGATTAACATCTGGCGGATCGTGAATGGCGACATCTTGCCTTCCGAACCACCGACGACAGATACCCACTTCGTACTCTACCGTACAAACCTCATAATCACGACTATCGCGGGTCCGAGTGTGTTTGGGAGAGATACTTGGCTGCGAGTGAGGCGATCGACTACCGGGCTGTGTTCGACTCCGTTCCGATGCCCGTGATGATCATGGGTCGGGACATGACCATTCTCGACATGAACGCCGCTTACCTGGATGTCGTAGGGCGCGACCGCGACCACTTGGTTGGACACAACGTCTTCGATGCCTTTCCCGACTTGGGGGAAACCCTGCAAATCCTGCGGGACTCGGTCCAGCGCGTGGTGACGACCGGCGAGGTCGATGTCCTGCCCATGCTGTTCCACCCGATGGCCGCCGCGGTTGAAGGCGCCGGCCGGTGTTGGAGCGTGTCGCATATGCCCATCCGCGATCGCGAGGGCAAGGTCGTCTCCATCCTGCAGAACTCGCAGGACGTGACGAAGGCGTACCCGGACAAGGTTCCGGACAGGGACGAGGTTGAAATCGTCGGTACGACCGTGATGGAACGCGCCAAGCGCATCCAGGCACTCAACGTGTCCCTGCTCGCCGAAAGCACGCAGCTGCGCGACCTGTTCATGAGCGCGCCGAGCTTCATGTGCGTACTGCGCGGCACGGATTACCGCTTCGAGCTCGCCAACCTCGCCTTCACCCAGCTCGTCGGTGAGCGCGACCTGCTCGGCCACCCGTTCCACCAAGCGATCCCCGAGTCGGCGGGACAGATCTACGTCGAGCTTCTCGATAAGGTGTTCCGGAGCGGCGAGGCCTTCGTGGGTAAGCAGATGCGCGTCGAGTTCGAGCGCCACCCCGGCCGGCCTTTGGAAGAGGTTTTCATCAACTTCGTTTTTCAGCCGATCGTCGGTGACGATGGCCGCGTGGTCGGGATTTTCATCGACGGCAACGACGTGACCGACCATGTCAAGGCGGAGCGTTCGCAGGCGCTGCTGGTGCGGGAACTCCATCATCGGGTCCGCAATACGCTGGCGACCGTTCAGGGCGTGATGAACTCGACGGCGCGGACCGCCGAAACGATCGAGGACTACCAGTGGGCGTTCAGCGGACGGATCTCGTCGCTGGCGCGCACGCATTCGCTCCTGACGGAGGAGATCCAGCAATTCGTCTCGTTCCCTCACCTGCTGAGACAGGAGGTGGGCGTCTACGCCGACGGCGTCACGGATCGCGTGGTGCTCGAGGGACCGGACGTCGAACTGCCCTCGCAACTCGCGGTACCGCTCGGGATGACGATCCATGAGCTGACCACCAATGCCTTCAAGCACGGCGCGCTTAGCACGTCCAAAGGCAGGGTGACCGTGCGGTGGACGGTGAGGCCGGCCAAGGACAAGCGCGTGCTCACCTGCCATTGGATCGAGGCGGAGGGACCGCTGGTCGCCGAACCGGCCAAGCACGGCTTCGGCTCGATGATCCTGACGCGGGTCCTGTCCCAGCAGATCGGTGCCAAGGTGTCGGCGAGCTACGCGCCGGGGGGCTTCGAGCTGAGGGCGGAAATCCCCCTCGACATCGAACGTTCCTAGTCCGGTGGCAGCCGGCGGCAGCGCACCGATCGGGCGATTGCGCGTCGTCGCGATGACGTGGCCAAGGCGCGGACCGATTCTTGCCCTTGGAGTTGCCGTTCCGGACGGACGCGGACGAAACACTTACCAGACGATCGGGGCACGTCGCCGTCTCGTCGCACGACCAGGAGGTCTTCATGGCACAAGCAGCAGTCAAGCCGGATAGCGCCACGACGCCCGAGGCCGGCCACATGGACATGCTGGCGATCAACACGATCCGCACGCTGGCGATGGACGCGGTGCAGAAGGCCGAGAGCGGCCATCCCGGCACGCCGATGGCCATGGCGCCGATCGCCTACACCTTGTGGAACAAGGTCCTGCGCTACGACCCGGCGGACCCGCAATGGCCCAACCGCGACCGCTTCGTCCTGTCCTGCGGCCATGCCTCCATGCTGCTCTACAGCCTCATCCACCTTGCGGGGATCAAGACCAAGGTCGGCAGCAACGAGGTGGCGCTGACAATCGAGGACCTCACCCACTTCCGCCAGATGAGCAGCAAGACGCCGGGCCATCCGGAATACGGGTACACCGTCGGCATCGAGACGACCACCGGCCCGCTCGGGCAGGGCTGCGGCAACTCGGTCGGCATGGCGATGGCGCCGCGCTGGCTCGGCGCGCACTACAACAAGGACGGCGCCACGCTGTTCGACTACGACGTGTACACGATCTGCAGCGACGGCGACCTGCAGGAGGGCGTCGCCTCCGAGGCGGCCTCGCTCGCCGGCCACCTCGGCCTTTCCAACCTTTGCTGGATCTACGATTCCAACACGATCAGCATCGAGGGCCACACCGAGTTGTCCTTCAGCGAGGACGTGGCGAAGCGCTTCGAGGCCTATGGTTGGAACGTGCTCCACCTGCGCGACGCCAACGACACGGACGGCTTCCTGAAGGTGATGGACGGCTTCAAGGCGGAGACGAAGCGTCCGACCATGGTCGTCGTCAACTCGGTCATCGGCTACGGTTTCCCGACCAAGGCCGGCACCGCCAAGGCGCACAGCGATGCGCCGGGTCCCGATGAGATCAAGGGCGCGAAGAAAGCCTACGGTTGGCCGGAGGATTCGAGCTTCCTCGTGCCGGACGGCGTGCGGGCGCATTTCGACGAGGGCATTGGCCGTCGCGGCGCCGAGTTGAGGGCCGCCTGGGAGAAGACGTTCGACACGTATCGCGCCATGCACAAGGAGCTGGCCGCCGAGATCGAGCACATCAACAAGCGGACCATGCCGGACGATTGGGAGAAGGTGCTGCCGGTGTTCCCGCCGGACGCGAAGGGGCTCGCCTCGCGCGACGCGTCGGGCAAGGTGATCAACGCGATCGCGACGGTCTGCCCGTGGTTCATCGGCGGCTCCGCCGACCTCGCCCCCTCCACCAAGACCAACATAAAGGACGCGGAGTCGTTGGAAGCCGCGACGCCCGGCGGCCGCAACATGCATTTCGGGATCCGCGAGCACGGCATGGGCTCCGTCTGCAACGGCCTGGCCCTGGCGGGGCTGCGCGCCTTTGGCTCGACCTTCCTGGTCTTCGCCGACTACATGCGGCCGCCGATCCGGCTGTCGTCGCTGATGGACCTGCACAACTTCACGGTCTTCACCCACGATTCGATCGGCGTCGGCGAGGACGGCCCGACCCACCAGCCGGTCGAGCAGCTGGCCAGCCTGCGGTGCATCCCGGGTCTCTACACGTTCCGTCCGGCCGATGCGAACGAGGTGTCGGAAGCCTACCGCATCGTCTGCAACCTGTCGCACAACCCGGCCGTCCTCATCCTGAGCCGGCAAGCCCTGCCGACGCTGGACCGGACGAAGTACGCGTCCGCCCGCGGCGTGGAAAAGGGCGCCTACATCCTCGCCGACGCCGATGACGGCAAGCCGAAGGTGATCCTGATGGGGACCGGCAGCGAGGTTTCGCTCTGCGTCGACGCCTATGAGACCCTGAAGGCCGAGGGGATCGGCGCCCGCGTCGTCTCCATGCCGTCCTGGGAATTGTTCGAGCAGCAGGACCAGGCCTATCGCGACAGCGTCCTGCCGCCGGCGATCAAGGCGAGGGTGACGGTCGAGCAGGCCGCCGTCATGGGTTGGGACCGCTACGCCGGCGCGTCGGGCTCGATCATCGGCATGCACACCTTCGGCTCCTCGGCGCCCCTCAAGGAACTCCTCAAGAAGTTCGGCTTCACGCCCGAGAAGGTGCTGGAGGCCGCGCGTCATCAGATCGAGATCCACCAGGGTGATTGAATCGGGCGAGTGACATCGGGCGACTGACACGGGGCCGGCAGGCGCGAGGCTTGCCAGGCCAAGGGAACGGGCGCAGGGCCATCGTGCGGCGCCATGAAGGAGAAGAACGATGCAGCTTGGCGTCATTGGACTGGGTCGCATGGGCGGGAACATCGCCCGGCGGTTGACGAGGGCCGGCCACGAGATCTTCGTGTTCGACGTCGACGCCAAGGCGGTCGACAAGCTCGCCGGCGAGGGGATGACCGGCGCGGCCGGCCTCGAGGACATGGTGAGGAAGCTCGCAGCGCCCCGGACGGTGTGGTTCATGCTGCCGGCGGGTCACATCACCGAGCAGGCGATCGAGACCCTGTCCGGCTTCATGGAAAAGGGCGACGTCATCATCGATGGCGGCAACACCTTCTACAAGGACGACATCCGCCGCGCCGAGACGTTGCGCGGGAAGGGGATCGTCTACGTCGACGTCGGCACGTCGGGGGGCGTCTGGGGACTGGAACGCGGATACTGCATGATGATCGGCGGCGAGAAGGAATCCGTCGACCGCATCGATCCCATCCTCAAGGCGCTGGCGCCCGGCATCGGGACGATCGACCGCACCAGGGGTCGCGAGGGCCGCGACCCGCGCGCCGAGGAAGGCTACCTGCATTGCGGGCCAGCCGGCTCGGGGCATTTCGTCAAGATGATCCACAACGGCATCGAGTACGGCATGATGCAGGCCTACGCCGAGGGCTTCGACATCCTGAAGAACAAGGCCTCGCACGATCTGCCCGAGAACCAGCGCTTCACGCTGAACATGCCCGACATCGCCGAAGTGTGGCGCCGTGGTAGCGTCGTGGCATCATGGTTGCTGGACCTCACGGCCATCGCGCTGGCGGAGAACGAGACGCTGTCGAACTTCTCCGGATCCGTATCGGACTCGGGCGAGGGGCGATGGACGATCGAGGCGGCGATCGAGGAAGCGGTGCCGGCGGAAGTGCTATCGGCGGCGCTCTACGCGCGGTTCCGGTCGCGCCAGGACCACACGTTCGGCGAGAAGCTTCTGTCGGCCATGCGTTTCCAATTCGGCGGTCACGTCGAACCCAAATAGGGGCGGCGGTTCGCCTCGAGTGGGTCGAGGTCATGAGAGCGAGGGCACGATGAATCAGTTGTTCAAGGCGCCGCGTAAGCCAGGCACCACGGTCGTCGCCCCGCCCTGCGTCTTCGTCATCTTCGGGGCCTCCGGCGACCTGACGAAGCGGCTGCTGATGCCGGCCATCTATAATCTGGTCAATGAGGGATTGCTGAGCGACGACTTCGCCATCCTCGGGATCAACCGCAATGATCCCGACGAGGCGACGTTCCGCACCAACCTCTTGAAGTCCATGACCGAGATCATCGAGGCGGGCGGCGGGGAGGCGGGTCGGCAGAAGGTCGACGAGGCGGCGAGGGGTTGGTTGCACGACCGGATCTTCCATATGGCCGGCGACGTCACCTCCGAGCGCATGTTCATCGACCTCAGGCACAAGGTCGACGAGCTTCTGAAGGAGAAGTCTCACCGCAACGTCGTCTTCTACCTCGCCACGGCCCCGCAGTTCTTCGGGCCGACCGTGGAAGGCCTCGGCAAGGCCGGGCTGACGCAACAGGCCGAGGACCAGTTCCGCCGGATCATCATCGAGAAGCCCTTCGGGACCGACCTCGCCTCCGCGCGCGCGCTCGACGAGCAGATCCTCGGCATCGTCGAGGAGAGCCAGATCTTCCGTATCGACCATTTCCTGGGCAAGGAGACGGTGCAGAACATCATGGTGCTGCGCTTCGCCAACTTCATGTTCGAGCCGATTTGGAACCGCGACCATATCGACCATGTCCAGATCACGGCGGCCGAGACGGTCGGCGTCGAGACGCGCGGCAAGTTCTACGACCGCACCGGCGCGCTGCGCGACATGGTGCCGAACCACATGTTCCAACTGCTGGCCATGATGACGATGGAGGCGCCGAACTCCTTCGATGCCGACGCGGTGCGGGCGGAGAAGGCCAAGGTGATCGAGGCGATCCGGCGCGTGTCCGCCGAGGAGGCGGTCAACAACGCGGTGCGCGGCCAGTACGTGTTCGGCGAGGTCAAGGACAAGCCGATGCAGGCATACCGCCAATCCCCCGACGTCAGTCCGAAGAGCCGCACCGAGACCTACATCGCGCTGAAGCTGTGGATCGACAACTGGCGGTGGGCGGACGTTCCCTTCTACATCCGCACCGGCAAGGGCATGACGGCGCGCAAGACCGAGATCGCGATCCAGTTCAAGAAGGCGCCCGGCGTGCTGTTCCGCGACATCGACGAGGGGCAGCTCTCGGCCTCGCGGATGATCTTCCGCATCCAGCCCAACGAGGGCATCCAGATGCAGTTCTCCGCCAAGCAGCCCGGCCGCAAGGTCCGGCTGTCAGACGTGAAGATGAACTTTAACTACTCCGACTACTTCAAGGCGGCGCCTTCCACCGGCTACGAGACGCTGATCTACGACTGCCTGGTCGGCGATGCCACGCTGTTCCAGCGGGCCGACAACGTGGAGGCGGGATGGGCCGTGGTGCAGCCTCTGCTCGACGCCTGGGCCGGAGGCCACGACGCGGTGCACTGGTACGAGGCGGGAAGCGCCGGTCCGAAGGAAGCCGACGACCTGCTGGCGCGGGACGGGCGCAAGTGGCTGGCGCTGTGAAGAGCCGTTCCTCGTCCGAACGACCTTTCCTGCTCGCGCCGGGTGTCGATGGCGCGCCGTTCCCGTTGGCCGCCGAAAACAGCATCGGCGCCTTGACGGCACCGGCTTCCGTCGCGCGGGACCTTGAGGCTGGCGGACTCGGCGCGGCCGTCGAACGTGACATCCCTCCCGGCGCGAGGGGTTCCTTTCGTCGGTCCGGCGTTGAGGAGCGATCGGCATGAGTCGCAAGCCCGGTAAGATCTCCCTGTTGCTCGCCGATGTCGACGGCACGCTGGTGACCCACGAGAAGGTACTGACCGAGCGCGCCAAGCAGGCGGTGGCGGACCTGCGCGAGGCCGGCATCCTGTTCGCGATCACGAGTGGGCGCCCACCCAAAGGCATGGAGATGATGATCGAGCCGCTCGGCATCGACACCCCGATCGCCGGTTTCAACGGCGGTCTCTACACCGACGCCAAGCTGAAGACGCTCGACGAACGCAAGTTGCCGGGCGACATCGCCCGGCAGGTGGTGGATATGATCGTGGCCGCGGGCCTCGACGCATGGCTCTACGCCGGCAACGACTGGCTGGTGCACAAGGGGGATGCGCCGCACGTCGCCCGCGAGCAGAAGACGGTGCGCTTCCCGCCGATCGTCGTCGACGATTTCGGCGACAGGATCGAACAGGCCGTGAAGATCGTCGGCGTCAGCGACGACCACGATCGCATCGTCCGATGCGCGAAGACGGTCAAGGACACGTTCGGCCATCAAGTCTCGGCCGCCCTGTCGCAGCCCTACTACCTCGACGTGACCCATCCCGATGCCAACAAAGGCGGTGTCGTGGACGAGTTGGTCCGGCGTCTCCGTATCCCCGCCGAAGAGATTGCCACGATCGGCGACATGGCCAACGATGTCGCCATGTTCGAGAAAGGCGGCTTCGCGATCGCGATGGGCAATGCCGACGACGAGGTCAAGGGCGCGGCGGACGCGGTGACGAGCGACTGCGACAGCGAGGGCTTCGCGGAGGCGGTCGAGCACTTCATCATTCCTCGCGCGAAAGGTCGGGATACATGACGACGCCCAAGATCGACGTCAGCCCCGATGCGACGTCGCTCGCGACGCGGATGGCGGAGTGGATCGTGGCCCGGATCGCCGGGACGACCGGCCCGTTCGCCCTCAACCTGTCGGGCGGCTCGACGCCCAAGCGCCTGTACGAGGTGCTGGCGAGCGAGCATTACCGCGGGGCCGTCGACTGGAGCCGCGTCCACGTCTTCTTCGGCGACGAGCGCTTCGTGCCGCATGATCACGAGGACAGCAACTACCGCATGGCTGACGAGGCCATGATCGCCAGAGTGCCGATTCCGAAGGAGAACGTCCATCCCGTGCGAACCGGAATGGCCTCCCCGGAGGCGGCGGCGGCCGACTACGAGGAGGTGCTGAAAACCTTCTATGGCAAGACGACCCTCGACATTCCGCGTCCGCTCTTCGCCTTCACCCTCCTGGGCTTGGGTGAGGACGGACACACCGCGTCGCTGTTCCCCGGAACGGCGGCGCTGGAGGAGCGGGTGAAGTGGGTCACCAGCATCGTCGGCGCGAAGCCGGAGCCGCGCATCTCGATGACCTATCCCATCCTCGACTCCAGCGCGGTCACGGCGTTCCTGGTGGCCGGCGCGGGCAAGCGCGACATCCTGGATCGCGTCCTCGGCAAGGACCCGGCGCTGCCGGCCTCCCTCATCGATCCGCAGGGCGAGTTCTACGTGTTCTGCGACGAGGCGGCTCGCGGGGGCTGACGAGCCGGAGTGCCCCGGTCACCCGACCCGGCGGCGACGGTTCCTGCCTCGCCGGGTCGGATGCGGTTGCGCTCGAAGGCGCGACAGCCCATCTTGAACGCTGGCTGGACATCGAAGAAGGCTGCGGATCGACCATGGTGGATTTGGCTGGCAACGGCTTGCAGGTGGGAAGCGGCACGGCGTCGGGTGCCGTCAAGGCGACGACAGCGGCCGGCTTCTCGGCGGACGTGATCGCGGCCTCATCGCGTCAGCCCGTGCTGGTTCACTTCCTGTCGCCGCGCAGTGAGGCGTGTCGACAGTTGCAGGACGCGCTCGAACGCGTCGCCGTGGCCGCCGAAGGCAAGTTCAAGCTCGTCACGATGGACATCGAGGCGCACCCGCAGATCGCCAGCCGTCTCGGCATCCGGGCCGCCCCGGCCGTCTACGCCTTCCAGCGCGGTCAGCCCGTCGACGGCTTCATGGGGCCGTTGCCCGAGCCGCAGGTCCGAGGCTTCGTCGAGCGGCTCGTCGGGCCGATCGGCGACGGCAACGAAGAGGCTATCGCGGAAGCGGAGGCGGCCCTCGCGGCGGGCGATCCGCCAACGGCCGCCGCCATCTTCACCGAGGTTCTCGACGCCGATCCCGAGCATCTCGCCGCCTTGGGCGGCCTCATCCGTGCCCTGGTCGCGCTCGGCGACCTCGAAGCGGCACGCGGCGTGCTGGAGCAGGTCCCGGCGTCCGGTGCCAAGGACCAAGGGATCGCAGCCGCCGCCGCCGCGCTCGAGGTGGCCGAACAGGCCAACAGCGTGGGCGACCTCGCGGACCTGATGAAGAAGGTCGACGCCGACCCGGACGATCATCAGGCCCGCTTCGATCTCGCCCTCGGCCTCGGTGGACAAGGCAAGCGCGAGGAGGCGGCCGACCAACTCCTCGCCATCATGAGGCGGGATCGGACGTGGAACGAAGGTGGCGCCCGTCGGCAGCTGCTCCAGTTCTTCGAGGCATGGGGCTTGATGGACCCTGTGACGCTGGCGGCTCGCAGAAAGCTGTCGACGCTCTTATTTTCCTGAGCGAGAGGCGTTCGTTTGGCGGACGCCGGGGCACATTCCATGACCCGTTTCACGATTCCCGATGCACCCGATGACATGCCGAGCGTCCTGGCGCTTTTTCCGCTCTCGGGCGCGCTCCTGCTACCGCGGGGACAGCTGCCGCTGAACATCTTCGAGCCGCGTTACCTCTCGATGATCGATGACGCTTTACGTTCGCATCGCACGATCGGCATGATCCAGCCGGACGGCGAGACGGAGGGCGCCTCCGCGCTGTTCAAGGTGGGGTGCGCCGGGCGCATCACGCAATTTGCCGAGTCGGGAGATGGTCGCTACGTCGTCACGCTCACCGGCGTGTCCAGGTTCACGCTGCTCGAAGAAGTGACGGCGGTGAGGCCATACCGGCAGTGTCGCGCCGACTTTTCCGGCTTCGCCGTGGACTTCAAACCTCGCGTCGGGGAGGAACGGGTCGACCGCGACGGCGTGCTTAAGGCGCTTCGCGATTTCGCGGAGGAGAACAACCTCCAGATCGACTGGGACAGCATCAATCAGGCGCCGAACGAGGCCTTGGTCAACGCGCTGGCGATGATGAGCCCCTTCGGACCGCGCGAGAAACAGGCTCTGCTCGAGGCCATGGATCTTAAAGGGCGCGCCGAGGTCCTCGTCGCCATCACCGAGATCGAACTCGCGCGCGGCAAGAACGCGCCCTCCTCCCTCCAATAAGGAACAAGCCTTTGGAGATCGACAAGACGGCGTTCGTGCCGCCAGTGCCCGAGACCGTCGCGCCGACGCGGATCGACCCTCGCCTGTTGGAAATCCTCGTTTGTCCGGTGACGAAGACCGTCCTCGAGTACGACGCGGGCGCGCAAGAGCTCATCTCGCGGGCGGCGAAGCTGGCCTATCCCATTCGTGACGGCATTCCGATCATGCTGCCCGAGGAAGCGCGCCCGATCGAGGGGTGATGTGATCCTTCCAAGCGGACCTGACCCATGGCACATGACGTTGGCGAACTGCTCGGCGCGCTCGATCTGGAGCGGATCGAGCAGAACATCTTTCGTGGCCGCTCCCCGCCGCGCTTGGGGAACCGCCAGCGGGTCTTCGGTGGGCTCGTCGTCGCCCAGGCCCTCGTCGCGACCTCGCGCACGGTCGAGGATCGCGTGCCGCATTCGCTGCACTGCTATTTCATCCTGCCGGGGGACGTATCGCAGCCGATCGTCTATGAGGTCGATCGTGTCCGCGACGGCCGCAGCTTCACGACCCGGCGTTGCATCGCCGTCCAAGGCGGTCGCGTGATCTTCGACTTCTTCGCCTCGTTCCAGGCCGCCGACCAAGTCACCGAACGTGGCCTCGAGCATCAGCTACCGAAGCCGGACGTGCCGAATCCCGGCGACCTACCCTCGAGCGCCGACCTGGAGGCCGTGGTCGGCCACCTCATGCCGCCTGGGCTGAAACATTGGTTCCTCGGCAAGCAGGCGATCGAGGTGCGGCCCTGCGACATCGGCCGTTATGACGGGCGAGGGGTCCCGCAGAACCGGCAGCAGGTCTGGGTCCGCGCCAGCGAGCGCTTGCCCGACGACCCGGCGGTGCACCGCGCGGTCCTCGCCTACCTGTCCGACATGACGCTGCTCGATGCCGCGCTGGCACCCCATGGCAGGACGTTGTTCGAGCCGACCCTGGCGGCGGCGAGCCTTGATCACGCCCTCTGGTTCCATCGTCCGTTCCGCGCCGACGAATGGTTGCTCTACTCGCAGGATAGCCCCAACATGTCGGGCAGCCGGGGCCTGACCCGCGGCCTCATCTTCGATCAAGCCGGCAAGCTGGTCGCCACCGTGATGCAGGAAGGCTTGATCCGTACGCGCGCGTGACGTCTCGCGCGGTGCGTGAGCCGGATCATTCGAGTTCGGAACGTGCCGTCCGTGCCGCACCGACCGGCCACGTCGCTTTGGCACCGGGCGTCTCGGCGAAGCGGGTCTCCGCCTGTTTCAGACAAGCCACGAAGGCATTGAGGTCTCCATCGCCCGGTGCGCCGACGATCATCGGCCATCCCTGGGCGCTGATCCCTTCGGCGATCATCAGGTTGTCCGGCAGTCCGAAATCCTCGACGATCATGCCGTCCCCGGCATAGGCGGTATCCGCCCCGGACTTGAAGGCGGCGCGGATGCGGGTTCCGAGATGTGCGGGATCCTCGGTGTAGGCGAAGACCGGCAGGCCGAGCGCGAGCGCGTAAGCGACCTCGTACACGGTCCCGACATCGGCGCTGATGCCGCGGAACGGGGTGAGATTGGCGACGAGCCCGTCGCTGCGCCGGAGCAGGTCGATGTTGGCGTCGTAGATGCGCTTCGCGGATGCCTCCGGCTCCACGCCGTTGCCATCGAGCGGGAACAATCCCTCGAAACCGTGAGCCGCGCACAGCGCCCGCTTACGCGCGCCGACCGCCAGCGCGTCCGGCAGGAAGACGTCGGGACCGGCGAGATAGAGCTTGCGCACGTTCAACACCCTTCACCCGCACACAACCGCCGACCGCCGCCGTGGGATCGCCGGCCCCGCCGAGCGCGCCCGCCCTTTGGTCTTCTCCGAGGCCGACATGGTTGCATATCCCTGGGCATCGGCTACCATAAACTTATGCGCCCCTAGCTCAGCTGGATAGAGTATCGGGCTTCGAACCCGAGGGTCGTAGGTTCGAATCCTACGGGGCGCGCCAGCATTTGTTAAGCTCTTGCTTGGCAAGGAAGATTAGTTAAAACAGTGCCTTAGACGCCGCCGGTCGCACAGACGGGTGGTACAAAGTGGCTCTGATGACCTACACGGCTAGCGATCGGCACGGCACCTACTATTTCCGTCGCATCATCCCACCCGCGCTCCGTCCCTTCATGCCTCCGCCATGGACCGGCAAGACGGAGTGGAAGGCCAGCCTCGGGACGAAGCTACCCGCCGAAGCCAAACGGGCCGCCGCACGCTGCCTCGCGGATTGCACGGCGGACTTCGACGCGGCCGAACGATCGAGGCGCGGCGAGGCACCGGCTTCCCGGCCACCCCTACTCGGCACCATCAACCTCGATGATGTGGAGCGGGACGTGCTCGCGGCGCTGCTGGGCGACGACGATGGCATCCGCTCCGATGGTGACGAACGCAAGCGCCTCCAAACGCCGGAGGAGCGAGCGGGGTGGCCGGACCTCGTGCCCGTGGAGTTCGGCCGCAAAGGCATGGCGGAGGAGTTCCACCACGCATACGGCGCCGAGCTGGAGGAGTTGGAAGCGGAGTACCGCTCGGCGCTCTCCAGGTCGGACCCTCGCATCGTGGACGCGGAAACCCGGACCTACCTCAAGCAGCACGGCGTCCCGATCGACCCGACTTCGGAGGCGTACCGCCAAGCCGGTCTCGCGATCCTCAGGGCACACCGCCGCGCCCACGGGCTGATGCTGGAGAGGCAACGGGGGGAAGTCGTCACCACCCCTGCCCCGAGCGCCGCCGACAAGGGGCCGAAGGTCTCCGAAGCCTACGCGGCGTGGAAGGCGGGCAGCGGCACACGAGGCAGCAAGAGGCCAAGCGAGCGGACGCTACAAGAGGCAGCGCACGCGGTGGCCCGGCTCCAAGAGTGGCTTGGAGATGTGCGCCTTGGCACCATCACGCGGGAGCAGACGCGGGGCTTCCGAGACGCCCTCGCGGCGGTGCCGGCGAGACTGCCGGAGAAGGTCCGGCGTCTGTCCATCCGGGAGCTGCTCAAGCGCAAGGACCTCGGCGCTTACCCGCCCGTCCACGCCGCCACCGTGAACAAGTCCCTCAACATCCTCGGCGCCATCGTCAGCCATGCGGAGGCAGCCGGCAAGCTCGACGCGGTGCCCGGCTTCCGCAACTTCTTCCGGGGCGTGAAACTCGCCGTGGACGCGCGGGCGGAGGAGGAGAGGCAGCCGTTCTCCACGGCGGACCTCCAGGCCATTTTCGGAACGGGGGTCTACACGGCGGGCGATCGGCCGCGCGGTGGCGGTGGCGAGGCCGCCTATTGGCTGCCCCTCGCCGCCCTCCTCTCGGGCGCCCGGCTCGGGGAGCTGGTGCAACTCCGCATCGCCGACTTGATGCAAGACCCCGAGACGGGCGTTTGGTGTCTCGACATCGGCACGGCCGGTGGCCGCAACATCAAGACCGCCTCATCCCGGCGCAAGGTCCCGCTTCACCCCGAGTTGGATCGGGCGGGCCTGCTGGACTACCGCCGCTCGCTGGTGGAAGCCGGCGCGGGGGAGAGTGCCCCGCTGTGGCCACACGTCCAGTCCGAAGCCGATGGGCAGCTAGGCGCCCCCTGGTCCAAGTGGTTCAATCGCCACCTCCGCGATAAGGCGGGCGTGGAGGACCGCGCCAAGGTGTTCCACTCCTTCCGCCACACCTTCAAGCGCATGGCCCGCGACGCCCACCTCCCGGAGGAGGTGCATGACGCCTTGACGGGACACGCGGGCGGTGGCGTCGGGCGGAGCTACGGCAAGGGCTTCGGGCTCAAGACCCTCGCGGAAGCCATCGCACGGCTGGAGGCTCCGGCGGTGGTACGGGGGCTGCGGTGGTCTCCGGCGGAGCGCAAAGGCGGCCGGTGAAGCCGCCCTTGCTGCCTGTCTCTGTCAGTGCTGTTGAGGCGGGAGTTGACCGTTAAGCGCCGCGCTAAAGGCGCCCTGGAGCTTGCCTAAAGCCGCGTTCTGAGCGTTGCCCGGCGTCGGGTTCTGGTTCCCCGCCCGGTTCGCGTAGGCCGACGCGGCAGCCATTTGCTTCTTATAGGCCGCTTCTCGCACGTTCTTGTCAGCCATCATGATGCGCTCGGCCGCCTCCCGGTACTTCCGCATAGGGTTCGCGATGATCCACAGCTTGGTGCCCTTCGTGGCGCTGTCCCCGTCCGGCGCCCGCTTGTAGGCGTCCGTCTGCATCACCTTCGCCACCACGTCCTTGATGGGCATGGCGCGGGGTGAGGGCTGGCGGGCCAACTCCTGGTAGCGGTCATAGGCGTTCTGCCCGCTCACCATCGTCACGTCCCTCAGGTCGATCCCGCCCTTGAAGCGAGCCGGCGGCGGGCCGAGGATTTTGCCCTCGGGGTCCGGCACCTCACCCATCCGGCGAAGCTCCGCGTCCACGAGGTCGCCGGGGGAGTTGATCCACAGGCCGCGATGGGCGGTGATCGGGTCCCCGAAGGCGTCCCGCCGCGCCGGCACCGTTTCCGAGAAGCCGGAGATGTCCTTGATGACGTTGTCGAGGAACGTCCGGGCGTCGCGGAGGTACGGGTCGGGGTTGGTGTTGCGAAGCAAAGAGGAGGCCGGCACGAAGTTGGCCGCGTACTGCCCGGCTAGCTTATCCACCTTGCGGTCCGGGTCTAAGACGAACTGGACCGTGTCATCCACGGACTTGAGGTAGCTCTTTTCAGAGAATGCCTTGGCCATGGATGTCCCCGCCGCGAGCATCATGGTTCCGATGGACTGCCCGATCTTGCTGTTAGGATCGTCCTCGTGGGCGTGCAGCACGTCCCCGATGTCCGCCACCATGCCGAAGGGCATTGCCACCGGGTCGAAGCGGCCATACGGCACGTAAGTGAGGCCCCCGTCCGGTGTGGTGATGACAAACGAGTAGGGCTGCCATCCGGTTGCCCGGAGCTTGGCGCGGTCCACTGGGTTGCTCGGCCCTCCACCCGTCAAGGCGCCCGTGTGGTGGAGCATCGCCGCCACGCCCATGAAGAGCGAGCCCATCGCCATCTGCCCGATGGCCTGAGCTTGTAGCTCCTGTCCCATCCCCCCGGTAAGCATGTTCCGGTACTCGCCCTGGAGGACGTTGAGGCCCGGTGTGAGCTTCCACCCGTAGCGGAGCACGTTGGTCGGGGTCCGCACGAAAGGCAGGATGTAGCGCGTCCACGGGACGTTGCCGGTGAGGCCCTGGAGCCCCGCCCCGAGGCTGCCCGGCAACAGGTTCTGTTGGAACGTCGCCACCTTGGCTTCCTGAAGCGCCTTGGCGTCCACCGCGCGGCCCGCATCATCGAAGGCGCCGTAGAGCCGATCCCGCACGAAGCCGGACAGGTCGTCGCCAATGAGGCCGCTGGAGACCCCCTCCATGTGCGCCTTGGCCATCACGTTCGACCGGTACGAGATGTTCTTGATGAACTCGTCCACCATCCCGATCGTCCGGGAGGGCAAGCCGATGGCCTTGGGCGTCGCGACCATGAGGGCGTTGGCCGTGACGTTGGCGAGGCTATCCCACGGGCGCCATTTCATCTGGGCTATCCGGCGTCCGATGTCGCCGTGTCCGCCCGCCCCGGTTGCCAGCTCCGAGGGGCTGTGCGGGGCCATGATGCTGTCGCCTTGCTTGAAGACCTCCACCGCCGACTTCCACGAGTCCGTAAGGGTCCCGGC
This sequence comes from uncultured Beijerinckiaceae bacterium, assembly GCA_964244495.1. Classification (GTDB taxonomy): domain Bacteria; phylum Pseudomonadota; class Alphaproteobacteria; order Rhizobiales; family Beijerinckiaceae; genus RH-AL1. The sequence continues at coordinate 12,648 of CAXTIU010000004.1, read as the reverse complement.
CATGTAGGTGTAGGACTGGAGCGCCTCGCGCCTCGTTTGGAGCGCCGCCTCGGCAAGGTCGTGGTCTTCCGCGCGGGCCGCCACCGCCGTCTGCACGAGGCTCCCGAGGATGCGCTCCGCCGGCCGCGCCGCGACCATGTAGAAGTTGGTGGAGAAGTTGATGAAGTGGGTGCGGAAGCTCCAAAGCAGGTTGTTGGTGTAGAGGAACTGGGCCGCATCCTTCACCCGCTGGAGCATCGCCGGCCGCGTGGCCTCGTGCAGGAGCCTCGGGTCGCCACCCGTGGTGTTGAGCAGCTCCACCAGCGCGTCCGGGTCCATCCCCTTCATGGCGTCAAGCTGGTCTTGCTGGACGCGGAAGTCGCCCCGCAGCCGCCGCATGCCCCGGCCCATGGCCGCCCGCATGGACTGGCCTGAAGCCCAAGCGGATGCGGCGAGGTCGAGCCGCTGGCGGAGCCCCGCCATCGCGCCCTCCACGTTGTCGAAGCCGGACAGGTCGCCTGCCTTGATCCGGGCCGCGAGGGCGTAGGCGTCCTGGTAGCCGCGCTGGGCCACCATGTAGCTCGCCTCCAGGTTCGCCGCGAGGCTGTTGGCTTGGTCGCCCGCCCGCTGGAGGATGCCCATCAGGGCCGCCGGGTCCTCGCCGTAGAGCTGGGCACGCTGCCCGACCATCCGGTTCAAGGCCGCGTCGGACAGGACCGCCCCTCCCTTGGCCGCGTCGAACTGCGGCTCGAGCTGCTCCGCGATGTTGTCCACGAAGGCGCCCAGCTCGGTGCGCCCCGGCCCGGCCCCGCCGACGAGCTTCTGGTAGGGGATGGAGCCGCCCTTGCCGAAGATGTGACCGCCGTCGAGCGCCTTCTCCCACGTTCCGAACTTCTGGAACGCCTCCATGTCGGAGGCGGCGCCCTCGTAGATGGAGCGGGCCTCCTCGGGAAGGACGGGAAGTTCCGAGGGATTGGCCGGGAGGCCGCCCTCGGGTGCGCCGGCCGTGGGAGAGGCGACACGCTTGGCCTCCACCACCTCCGGCTCGGGGGCGGGCTGCTCGGCGGCCTTGAGGGTGAGCGGCTGCTCGGGTGCGCCTCGCGTGAACTCCCGGCCGGATAGGTCCGTGTGGACTTCGGGAGGGGGAGGCGCCCGGTCCTCGGCAGGAAGGGCCGCGATTTCATCCGTGGTCTTCCCCGCGAGGTGCCAATTGTCCGCGTGGCGGGGGTCGTCCGGGTGAAGTGGGCGCTGGTCGAACTCGCTCTTGGGCTGGTACTCCCAGTCCATCCCCGGCCCCGGCCGCTTGAACGTGTCGTTGCCCCTGACATCGACCTCCGGGGAGCCGGGTGGTAAGACCTCGCCCTCCAGCGGCACGTTCGGGTCGTGCTCGCCCGTCGCATCCGAGACCACCGGAAACTTGCCGTCACCCGCCCCCGCCGCCGGGGCCTGAGGGGTGACCGTAAGCTCCGGCTGGCCGTTGGCATCAAGCCTCGGCGCCTGGGCTTCCTGCCGCGCCTTGATGGCGTTGTGGTCGTCCATCGCGCCCTGGATGCCATCGGTGGCCTTGACGGCTTCCTCCGCGCTCCCGGTGCCCTGCTTCCACGCGCCGAGCGCCTTGTAGGCCCGCATGGTCCCGCCCACCACGCCGATGAGCGCGGCGTCCATGCCGAGGCTCTCCATGGCGTTCTTGAGGCGTCCCGCCGCCGCGCTGTCGTCGGGCTTGGCCGCGAGAAAGGCGTTGACGGGGTTGGCCAGCGCCGGGGAGGACTGGATCAGGTTGGACAGGCGCTCGGCGTGCGGGTCGAACGCGATGGCACCCACGGAGGCGGCCTTGGCGCTCTCCAGTGCGGCAGCACCACCACGCGCACCGCGCACCGCGCCGATCGCCGAGCCGATGGCCTCCACGCCCTCCGCCGCCTTGAGCAGCTTGCCGGCGCCGAGCAAGCCTAAGCCGAATTGCGCCACGCCCTTGGACAGGGAGTAGCCCAAGCCGTCGTCCGGGCGGGTGGCCTCGGCGTTCTTGCGGAGGTCGGACTTCTGGTCCTGCGGGGTGGCCCCGGTGAGGAAGTCCTTGGTTTGGGAGACCGCCTCCACCGCTCCGGCCACGGGGGCATCGAGGAGGGCACGGGTCGGGTCGGATAGCCCCGGCTCGTTGAGGCCCGGCTGCCCGCCCGCCGGGTTGAAGGCCTCGGGGGAACCGACCGGGGGGAGGTTCGGGCCGTCCACCTCACCGTTGGGCGCTTGGGACGTGCCGGAAGCATCCGCCTCGGCCGGACCCGTGGGCAGGGCGTTGAGCCACGGGTTAGGCTCGGCTTGCTGTTGAGGCTGCCCGTCTGCGGCTGCCAAGGAACCGCCTTGAGCCTCGGGCGCGTCATCGGGATTGGGCAGCCCGTAAAGGGCCGCCGAGAACGGCCCCGTGACCATCGAAGCGCTTCGATCCGCTTGAGGCTGGGCTTGCGGTGCCTGCCGGTCTAGCTGGGCAACGAGGTGGGTGAAGAGTTCGTCGGAGATGGGTGACGGCTGGCCAGCTTGAGGTGCCGGGGCTTCGCTGCCTTGAGCCGTCTGCGGAGAAGTTGCCGAGCGTTGGTCTAGCTGGGCAACGAGATGGGTGAAGAGTTGATCGTCCATCGTCAGTTGCCCGAGCGGTACGGGGATTGGCCGAGCGGGACGGCCTTGAGCCGGGCGTGGATGGCGTCGAGCAACCGGGCGTAGGCATCCGCGTCGAAGCCCGCCGGGAAGGCGTCCGGCCGCATGGAGACCACCTCGCGGAAGCGGTCCAGGGCGTACCCCTTGGCCCGCACGAAGGCGCCCTCAAAGCGGGAGCTGTTCAAGCGGAGGTCGCAGCGCCGGAGGCTGTGGTAGTCGGTTTGCTTCGGGGCGCGATTTCCGATCGGCGTCCCCGAGACGAGCGCAAGGACGTTCGTGCGGCGGTGACCCTTGAAGCCCGGATGGTGGTCGGTCTCCAGGCGGAGATAGTAAAACTCGCCTTCGGGGCCTTGGCGCTCGACGCGGAGCTTCCCACCGGGGATGCAAAGCGCGAGGGTGAGGGCGAAACCCTCGGGGTCCAAGTCGCGGTGCGTCGGGCCTTCCTTCCCCGGCTTGGCCAAGGTGATGCGAATGGCGGGACCGCCCTGGAACACGTCGCGGACGTGCGGCGGCTCCACGAGACCGCCCATCCATGAAGGCGCGTAGGCCTGGAGGAGCAAGGTGTCGTCGCGGCCATGCGGGTCCGCGTTGGCCCATGCGGAAAGGTGCGTGATGGCTTCGGCAGGTGCGAAGCGTGGCGTGTTCACCATGTGGTAACTCCCTGAGGTGAGCGAAAAGGATCGTCGGAGGGCAGGCTTGGTGCCTGCCGTGATGCCCAGCCCCGTAGCCAAGGCGCGAGGCAGCGTTCACCACCGCATGGACGCGGGGTGTTGCTTCGGGCTGGGCTTGGTGGGTGGCTCGGTGGTGAGGGTGAAGCCGCGCGGCTAGGGGTGTGGTCTAGCGGGGTGGGTGCTTCGGGTGGTGGCGAGGTGGGTTGCTTGGTGTGGAAGGAAGACCGCTAAGCGGATGCTTGCACCGCAAATGAAGACCACCTCATCCTCAGTCTATGCGCTAAGTGTCCGACTTGCATGGGACAGATGGTGTCTCACGCACGGGGTAGATGGTGAGGGGAGACCATCCCCTGTCCCACACCAAGCCACCCACCTAGCCATCCGGGAGATTGGCTTAGAGCCGGGGCCGAGGGTGCTTCTTCATAGTTGTCACCTATTGATTACTTGCGGCCCTTAATGCACCCAGGGGAGCCTTGGCGCTTCTTCCTTCATAGCTATGCCTATTGATTACTTGCGGCCCTTGCGGACAGCCTCCAGCGCGGCCTCGGCCTTGGAGATGGCATCGCGGTCGCCCGAACGCTTGGCCGCGCCGACCGCCGCGTAGGCCGCCTGGAACCGGGAAGCGTAGTCGCCGCCGCCCGGCGCCGCGTCAGCCTTGGGTGCAAGAGCCTAATGCAGCCCGGGGCGGCCTGCCTTCATAGTTACGCCTAATGATTTCCACCGAGCCCTCCATCGCGATCAGCGAGGAGGGAGAAAGACTTAGCGGCTTCCGTTCGCCTCGCCGCCGTGATGGCTGCACGTCCCGCTGCCGGAGGAGCCGCTCTCGGTTCCGTCACGGCATTCGGTGGCGGAGGCAGTGGTGGCGCCGAGCAAGAGCGCGAGAAGGAAAAGGCGGGCAAGCATGGTGGTCTCCCTGTAAGCGGGCCGGTCCCGCGTCAAAGCCAACGCCGGATTTCAGTTTCGCCGTAGCCGCCGGTCAAGCGGAGGTAGCCCATGGTGGTGTTGATGCGCTCGTGGCGGAGAACCTGCCGAAGAATGTCCAGCGGCATTCCCTTGACCGCGTGAAGCGTCCGGGCGGCAGTGCGGCGGAGGGCCTTGAGCGTGGCGGCGGAGGGGTCCTCCAGGCCAAGGACCTTCCGGGCCTCAACCCACTCGCGTTGCATCTCGTGGTAATGCACCCCGAAGACCTTGCCACCGCCAAGCGTCCGGCGGCGGCCCAACACCGTGGCCGCTTCGGCAGTGATCGGGATGACAGCTTGCGCCGCCTGGGTCTTCGTGCCCCTCACCATGATGCTGACATCTGCCCCGCGCTCCAGGATGTCGGACCACTTGAGCGCGAGCGCCTCCTCCACCCTCAATCCGGTTTGCCCGATGAAGACGATAAGGTCGGCAAGTGCCAGCTTCCGCACGTTTGCCCTTGCGGTGGCCGGTGGCTTGGGCGGCAGGCTGCCATGCGTCAACGTGAACGCAAAGCCCCCCGCCATCACCACCTCGGTGCGACGCTCGCAATTGGTCGCCGTGTCGCTGTTGTCGGGACCGCCGCCGGGCTGCCCACGGAGGTGAGCGATGACGGTGGCCTCTTGCTCGGGATTGAGCCACCACTGGAGCTTCCTCGGCAAGCGTGGGCGGCAACCCTGTACGTCCAGGCCCATGGCCGAGAGGCAGTTGAGCCGGGCGATGATGGTAGCCGCCTGGGCACCCTCGCCGCGCCAAACGTGGACGGCTCGCTTTAGGTGCTCTTTCCGCACGTCCTCCACGCGAACCGTCGAGCCGTCGAGCTTGCGTTTGGCGATGCGGCTGGGCAGCGGTGCGGCGGAGCCTGTCCCCGTGATGAGCTGCTCCAGGGTCGCCACCGCGATCCCCGCTTGAGACAGGTTGCGCTTCAAGCTCCGCATCCCCGCCCATCGGTGGGCCACCGTCTCGCGCAAAGCTTCGTCGAGTGTCACGCCGGCTTTCCCCCGCTCGCGCCCACCTGCCGCACCGGGGAGGCGCAATCGCCCACGATGGCAAAAGCGAGGCTCCCCGGCGCGACATGCACAGCTCTCCCAAGGACACACCCTCAGTCGTGTCACCCTTGGTAGGACCTAAGATTTCGGTTTAGATCAAGGATGGGAAGAGGAGAAGCCTATAACGTTAGATAGAGCCCGTGCATATTGTGAGGACAAAACAAGACGTGACTTGCTGGGCTAGCCGGATACTTAGGGCAGCTACTTTCGGCACCACCGGGCCACATGGATACCCACTTAGCTTCGGGGTTTCGCACCCGGTTGACTACCTGGCTAGAACCCCTTGGACCAGCGGGGCAGCCTGCGGATAGCCTTCACGGTCACTGGACCACCCTCGGCATACGGTACGGACGCATGGATCGTGAGGTGTGTGGTCGAGCATCGGCTTACTTGGTGATGGATGATGTCGCCGCGATCACCGGTGACCGCCCAAGAGCGCACCAGCGGCATGGACTTGAAGCCATGCGGGAGCTGGCGTGGCGCGGTCCTAGTGGCCGGGGCGGGACGCCTCGCGAACAGACGGAGGAGGACCGGCAAGTCCATCACGCCACCCTCGCTAGCAGGCGCTTCACCGCCGTTGCGGTCCACTCACCCGCTCGCGGCGTCCGGTGGCCCATGTCGTTCAACCGCTTGGCAAGCGCGTTGAGGCTCTCCACCCCTTCGGCCTGGAGCCCCTCCACCACCGGCAGCACGGCGAAGGCCGCGTGGTCCGCCTTGCGCTTGCGAACAGCCGTGGCCAGCGCGGCATCCGGCGCCGCATCGGGCCTGTAGCCCCGATCCCCGCCGAGCACCGTTCCACGGGCCTTGGCAGCCGTGAGGGCCGCCTTGGTGCGGGCCGATATCATGCGGCGCTCCTCCTCCGCCACAATGGCCATGATGCCGATGGTGAGGCGGTTGGCGTTCGGCATGTCGGCGCAAACGAAGTCTATGCCCGACTTCTCCAGGCCGAGGAGGAAGTGGGCGTCACGCGAGAGGCGGTCCAGTTTCGCAATAAGGAGGGTGGCGCCCGTCCGCCGGCACCGCTCGATCGCGGCCTGGAGCTTCGGCCTGTCCTCTCGCTTGCCGCTCTCCACCTCCACGTAGGACGGCTGGAGCAGCGTGTCTCCGGGACGGAGGTGGGCGCGGATCGCGGCGTCTTGGGCTTCAAGGCCGAGCCCGGACCGGCCCTGCTTGTCGGTGGATACGCGGCAGTAGGCGACAAAGGCGGTCATGACCGGCAGCTCCAGGGAATGGCCCAAGGCTGGAGCAGTCAGGCGGACTTGTCAACACCCATCATCGTCCGTTGATCGGTGGTGACACGGAAAGGAGGAGTCGCGGCGGTGTACAGGCGACAGCTCGGCGAGGTGGCGGTGGGTATCACAAGTCGGCCTCGGCATGGCCAGGGAGGAATGTCTAATCCCGGCGAAGGCGACGGGGGGAAGCGCCGACTTTCGTCGCGGGGTGTCACGTCTCGAATAATTGACCCCTTGAGCAACCTACGGCGCCAGCGCCAGCAAACCTTGACCCAAGCACTACTCGGTCGTACAAAGTCGCACATAAGCGCGGCGCTATAACACTGTTTTTGCTTGGTTTCTTGCCTCGGCTCAGCCCTCCTACGGGGCGCGCCACTCAGTACTCATCTGCGAACCGTTGTTGTCTGCTGCGCCGGCGCCGTCGCGCACCTGACGCTCGAGCCGATCCTTGTGGCCGATGATACGGATCAGGTCGTGGTCAACCTCGATGCGACTCACCACGGCGCGCAGGTAGGCCTTGCGGAACGCGACCGTGCCCTCCGTCAGGTTGGCCTGCATGGCGGTGCCGAACGCCTCCACCAACGCGGGATCAATCGCGATGAACGGGGCGGCGTCGCCCCGCGCGCGGTCCAGCGCGGCCTGCGCCCCGTCCCGCTCGGCGCGAAGGTCATCAAGGCGCGCGCGCAGTACGTCGTCGACCTCGGCCGCGTCGTTCTCCACCAGCCGGTATAGGCGGCGTAGCCGGTCCTTGGCATCCGTGACGCGCGCCTGCAGCGCCTGGACGCGCGTGTGCACGGTGGCGGCCTCGGCGCGCCGGCGCTCCGCGATGCCGGACAGGAGCAGGGCGAGGTGCGCGGGCGCGAGCAGGCGACGGCACAGGTGATCGACCACCAGCCCGTCGAGCTTGGCCATGGGTATGGCCAGGCCCTCGCACGCGAGCTTGCCTTTCCGCCCGCACGTCGAGCAGCTGTAGTAGCGGTGCACCTCGCCGCTGCGCGAGGTGCCGGTGCGCAGCGTCATCGCGCCCCCGCACGGCTTGTGCACGGTGAGCCCGGTGAGCAGGATGGGCCCGGTGGTCTCGCGCGGGGCGGCGACCTTGGGGTTGCGCGCCGCCAGCGTGCGCTGGACGGCGTCGAAGGTGTCCCGGTCGATGATGGCCGGACAGGCGATCGCGACGTGCTCGCGCTCCGGCTTGAGTTGGCCGGTCTTGGCGCAGCGGCGGTTGAACCAAGCGCGGCCGACGTAGGTCTCGTTGGTGAGCACCTGATAGAGGCTGCCCGTGCCCCAGGTGGCGCCGGTGCCGGTGCGATGACCGTGCGCGTTGAGCCAGATCACGAGCGACTTGACGCCCATGGCGCCGCTGCCGTCCGCGCCAAAGAGGTACATGCGGAAGATGAGCCGCACCTCCTCGGCACCGACCTCGTCGACGGCAAGCACGCGCTTGGCCCTGTTGCCGCGCGTTTCCTTGGTGACGAGCAGGTAGCCGAGCGGGACGGGTGCGCCGTTCCACCATCCCTGCTCGGCGTTCTGCTTCATGGAGCGCACGACGTGCTTGCTCGTTTCCAAGCTGCTGTATTCGTCGAACAGCGTCATCACCCCGCGCGCGAGCCTCGCCAGCGGGCTCTCCTCCTCGCCGGTAGGCTGGGTGATGCTGATGATGCGGACACCGTGCGCGGCGAGCCGGCGGGCGTAGGTCTCGAACATGTGCGCGTCGCGCATGAACCGCGAAAAGGAGTGAACAACGATCGCGACGACTCCCTCGCCACCGCTACAGGCGCGCTCGACCATCTCCTGGAACTGCGGCCTGCGGTCGTCCGTGGCGGTGCGCGCTTCGCGGAACTCGCCCCGGACCAGCCCGTTCAGCGCGGCCACATGCACATGCATCTGCGCGCACTGGTCGGGGATCGACAGCTGCTTGTCGTCCTGCCGCTTGGTCGAAACGCGGGCGTACAGGAGGTAACCCGAAGCCTCTCCGACATCCTGCGCTGGGGCGCTCCGCTTCCTACCTGCCATGCCTGACTTCCTCTTGTGGCGCATTTTCAGGGTGTTCGCGTGCCGTCCGCGCGTCGAGACGCCCGCGACCGTAGCAGGGCACGAGGCTTGACCGATGAGCGCATCGACGGTGATCCCCAAAAGCGCATCGATCTTCTCGGGCGCGATGAGAGATCACGGGCGAGCATGGCATGCTGGTCCGACCCATTCTCTTCATCGGCCCTGCCTCGGCCGTCGTCCGAGGTCCGTTGAGGGTGCCGGGCGCCGGCTTGCCAGCCAGAACGGCGAGGCTAGCCATCATGCTCATCGAAAAGATCCTGGATTGGACCGCTTCCCCGCCTTCCACACCCCTGTGCTCGCGCCAGCTATGGGACAGAACGTGCTCGATCCGCAGCTTGCAGACGTCGAGGTGCAGGACCAGCCCGGCCCCGAGGTCACCCGAGCAGGAAGGCGACGTCCTCCTCGCTGAGCTGGGCGGGCGATGACGCGTCCTCGCTCCATAGCGCCTCCGCCAACGCCGCCTTGCGTCGTTGCAGGCTCAGGATCTTCTCCTCGACCGTCCCGGCGGCGATCATGCGGTAAATGAACACCGGCTTCGTTTGGCCGATGCGGTGGGCGCGATCGATGGCCTGCGCCTCTACGGCGGGGTTCCACCAGGGATCGTAGAGCAGCACCGTGTCGGCCGCGGTCAGGTTCAGCCCGACCCCGCCGGCTTTCAGGCTGACCAGGATGAGCGGAACCTCGCCCGCCTGGAACCGGGCGACTGGCGTCTTGCGGGACTTGGTCCGTCCGGTGAGCTCGGTCCAGCCGATCCCGCGACGGTCGAGCTCGGGCTTGATCAGGTCGAGCATGCTGGTGAACTGGCTGAAGAGGATGATCCTGCGTCCCTCCGGGATCATCTCGTCGAGAAGGGCCAGGAACCGCTCCAGCTTGGCGGATCCGACGTCCTGACCGCCCTCGTCCTTGAGCAGCCGGGGATCGCAGCAGATCTGGCGAAGGCGCGTGATGGCGCTCAGCACGATGATCTGGGCGCGCATCAGCCCCACCCGGGCAATCTCGGCGCGCACCCGCTTCTGCATCAGCACGCGCTGGCTCTCGTGCAGCGCCATCTGGGCAGGCTCGAGGGCGATGGAGAGCGACACGATCGACTTGGGCGGCAGGTCGGCGGCGACAGCCTCCTTGGTGCGACGGAGCAGGAACGGCTTGATTCTGCGCGCCAGCCGCGCCCGGCCATCCATGTCGCCGTCGGCGGCGGTCGTGTCGCCGAAGGTGCGCGCGAAGCTGCGCTGGTTGCCCAGCAGACCCGGCGCGACCAAGTCGAACAGCGCCCAGGCGTCGAGGAGGCGGTTCTCCACCGGCGTTCCGGTCAGCGCGAGCTTGCGTTCCGCGCGGAGCGAGCGCGCCGCCGCGTAGGTGGCGGTGCGCGGGTTCTTCAGGGTATGCGCCTCGTCGAACACCGCTAGGCTGAAGCGCGCGTCAACGAGCGCGCGCTGATCGCGGGTCAGCAGGGGATAGCTGGTGAGCACCACGTCGTGGCAGGACATCTCGGAACGGCGAGCGTGGCGGTCGGGCCCGTGCAGCAACAGGACCTTGAGGTTGGGCGCGAAGCGCTCGGCCTCGGCCTGCCAGTTCGCCAGCACCGAGGTCGGCGCCACCACCAGCACCGGCTCTTTGTCCGAGCCTTGCGCCTTCTGGACGGCGATGTGCGCCAGGACCTGCACCGTCTTGCCCAGGCCCATGTCGTCGGCGAGGAGGCCGCCCAGGCCGGCGCTCGCCAACGCCTGCAGCCAGTCGAGCCCGGTCTGCTGGTACGGCCGGAGTTCTGCCCTGAAGCCGTCGGGCAGGAGCGTGGGCGTGAACGCCAGCCTGCTCAGCGCCCGCGCCAGCCCGCGCCATACCTCCGCGCCCCGCCAGCGCAGGGATGTCGTCGCGGCCTCGAGCTCCACCAGCAAGCCGAGGTTCTGGCGTGCGAGCCCCGGGCGCGCATCGCGGTCCGGGTCGCCCTCGTGCGTGGCGACCAGCAGCAGGGCGCGGAGCATGGGCAACAGCTGATCCGCGTCCATCGCGATCACGCGCCCGTCGCCGAGCGCCACCGGCAAGGTGGCGCCGGGCTCGGGCGGGCGCGCTAGGAGGTCGGCGATGGTACCGCCGGGCGAGGACAGCAGGCGCCGCAGCGCCGGCACGAGATCGATCCGTTCCTCCCCGACGCGCACGCCGAGCTCGAGGTCGAACCAGTCCACGCCCGAGGGGGTGAGCACCGCCTCCGCGCTGTCGGCATCAGCGTCGAGAAGCGTCAACGGCAAGCTGTCGCTCAGCTCGACCTGCCACCCGTCGCGGCGGAGCGGCTCGACGTCGAGGAGCAGGAAGGCGGCGAAATCTCTTGGCTCGGCGAAGGCGGTCGGCGCGTAGTCTCCGGCTTGTGAAGGGGACGGGTGAACCTCGTCGAAGTCATCCAGAGGAATCAACCGGCTTTGCACCAGCCGCTCCTCCGCGGCTCTCTCCGCCGGAAGGTCGCGGGTGAGGCGCACGAGGCCGCCGCCGTGACGCACGAGCAGGATCGGGTCCGATCCCGATGCGGCGTCGACCGTGGCCACGCCATAGTCGAAGCCGAGCCGGGCGAGCGCCCAGTCCGCGCCGACCTTTCGCCGTCGACCCCAACCCCTGCCGACAGGCTCCTCGACCTCAACCCGGTCGATCAGGAGCGTCAGCGTGGGCCTGGGCGCGCGTCGGCCGATATCGCGTATGGCGGGCGGGGTCGGCGGAGGAACGGTGGCGGGGACGGCTGCGCACCATGCTGCGGCCAGCGTCGCCACGGCTTCGGGCGGAACCGGCGGGAGGCGGAGAAGCTGCTCGGCGACTGGCGCGGCCACGCCCATGTCGAGCGGCGTGACGCCCCCGCTCGCGACGTCGATGAGGACGGGTGGCGCGACCAGGCCCAGCACCGTGCCCTCCGTTACTTCCGGAAGGTACAGGCAGGTTCGGCCGCCGTCGTCGTGGCGCCAGCCGAGTTCGACCGAACGGGTCTTCTCTTCGCGCAGCGCCGGGCCGTCGACACCGCCCCAGCGGGTGCGATCGGTGGCCAGGATGCGGGCGAGGAGATCGAACCCGCCCGTGCCGGCTAGGCAGCCGTCATGGTCCGTTTCGCCGACGCGGAGCTGCAGGCGTCGCACGAGCACCCTGTCCTCGCCCGTCAGATACGCGGGCTCGACAATCGGGCTGTAGGAGGCGAGAGGAGGATGCACCCGGGTGCCCGCGCTTCGGGGACGGCCGGACCGATCCAGGGCGACGTGGTACGCTTCCACGTGGAGGCGCACGGGCGAGCCCGCGGGCGCGAGGGACGCGGCGGGTCGCTTCGCCCCCGCGCGGGCGCTGCCCGATAACGCCTGCGCCCGGATCACGTAGAGCACGGCGTTGTGGGAAGCAGCGACAGCGTCGGCCTGCGACCGCAGCGGTCGCATCGCGGTCAACCAATGCGACAGGGCGGCGGGTAGGGGCTCGGACTGGTGAGGGGAAACGGGCCGCCCGCCTGCACGCAGGGAATCCTGGCGGCCGATCTCCGCCCGCCACGCGAACAGGGTCGCAGCGACGTGCTTGCATCCTTCGCCGACCGGGCAGGTGCAGGAACCGAACACACGCAGCGCATTGCCGCTGCCGACAAAGCGGAGCCGGACGTCGTAGGGACTGATGTCCCCGCCCTGGACCAGCGCTCGTATCGCGCCGCTCTTCGGCACATGGACGAGTTGGCGGACGCGATTATCTTGCCAATAGCCCCAGCCCGCATCCATCATGCGACGGGTCTGAACCGTTTTGGCGATAACGTCGTCGGTGATTTCCGGCAGCATGAGGTGCGCCTACTTTAGCGTCAAGGGCGCGCTACTCCACATACGCTGCCGTACGTTTGTCAGCGTGCATTGATCGGGGATCAAGACGCTCTTGTCTTCTGCCGCTTGGACGGGATGCTGGAGGAGAAACGGTAGAGACCCGGTCCGTCCTCGTCATCTTGCGCCGAGGCGCTCTGATTTGTACCGGCCAAACTTTGCACTGCTTTCTTGCGGCGCTTGTTGCGGGTGATCAGCCCCCATCGGGTGGTCCGGGTTGGATGTTAGTTCATGGTCGGCCTTG